>NZ_CP102118.1:0-1567375 GCF_031205055.1 Wolbachia endosymbiont of Listronotus oregonensis
TCACTATCGCTCAATTTTGAAGTAGCATGGCGCATAAACGCAAGTTCTAAATCTTTTTTTTCTACTCCGTTACCATCATCTGTCACAATAATAAGGTTACGCCCACCACTTTCTATTTTGATTTTATTTCAAACTTCCAGCATCTATTGCATTTTCCACTAATTCCTTTACTACACTTGCTGGCCTTTCTATCACCCCCCCCGCTGCTATACGGTTTATGGTTTTTGTGTCTAGAAGGATTATTGCCATAGATTTATTATGAAACTGGTTTTTCTTTTACTTTTTTGGTTTCTCTTCTCCACTTTTTTAACCTACCTGCAATTTCACTGTTGGAAATTGAAATATGATACGGCGGTAATGGCAGCTTTATGCTCCATTTTCTCCTATAGACATTTCAAATGGAACACCCTTTTGGGATTTGAACTATAGAGAGTAGCTTTCCCGCCCATTTAATTGTTTCTATGCACAGGAACGCCGATAACTGGTAAACAAGTTAATGACGCAACCATACCAGGTAAATGAGCTGCACCTCCTGCACCAGCTATAATAACCTTGAAACCTTCTTCTTGTGCAGATTTAGCAAAATTGAAGAGCCTTTCTGGTGTTTTGTGCAGATATTATGAATATGTCATGTGAAACTTCTAATGCTTTTAGCATATCGACGGTATGGACCATAGTGGTGTAATCTATCACTTCCCATAATAACAGCAACATCTTTTTTTATTTTTGTCATATTCAACACAATTTTATTACTAACTAAAAATTTCCCGCTAAAAAGCAACAAATATTTAAGTTATATTATAAATATAGTATATAGAATTCTCGTTAAAATAGAAATTTTAAAAATTTAAATAAATATCTATGTTAAGATATAGAGATATAAACTTCTTATGTAAGATAAATTTATAAAATAATTATTTTTGTATTTCAAGCTTTGTAATTTTAGCTTTTCTTTTGTAAATGATTTTTTCAAAAGGCTGATGGTAAAATGGTAATTTAAAATTACTAGAAATTTGATTGAAATATTAATATCAATCAACTTAAAGTTTTAAATTTGATATATATAATTATTGACAAGTTATATGATATTAATATCTTGGTATATTAAATATTATGCTATAATATTTAATAAAGTTAATTGATATGTGAGTGTAAGAATTATGGAAATAATATCGTTAAATAAATTGACGTGCAGCAATAAAAACAAAGTTGCTTTATATAATAAATAAAATTATAGAAAAAAAAGCTTGGACTCAGGCTTTTGCAGCTGAGAAACTTGGTATTGATAGCCAAAGGTATCACAAATTTAAAAATTAAAAAAGATGGTTTTTCTTTAGAGCGATTGTTAGGATTTCTAAAAAAACTTGATCATGAAATAACAATCACATGACAGAAAGCCAAGAAATAAAATCTGAGGCAGAAAAAGTAAAACTGAAGTTAATCGCAATAGATACAAAGTTGACAACTTGTTTTTTGTGATATAGTATAAAACTTTTAAGGTGTATCTTATGGCTGAGTCTATTGTAGAAAAGTGTACAGAACAGGTAAGTAACCGTTTCAAATTGGTTCTATTGGCAAGTCAAAGAACACATGATTTAAATACAGGAGCAAGTAATCCAGTTCAAACAGTTCAGTTTAAAGACCATAAAAACACCATAGTTTCCTTATATGAAATAGCAGAAAAACAGGTGGATACTCATGAGCTATTTAACCTTTTGGTAGGTAGATGCAAGGAGTACATGAAAGGAAATATGAATAATGTTTACAGCAGTAATACAAGTAAGCTAGCGAATTTATTAAATTTTTCTGATGGTCAATTTAACACAGATCTTGATGCAAGTCAAGAAAGCCAAGATTATGAAGTGGATGGTGAAATAGATGATGAAATAAATGATCAAGATGGCGATGAAGAAGTATCCGTTTAGAAATCTACTGAAGTTACATAGTCTTTAAATGCTTCACATTGCTATCTATACACTGTTGTTCTGTATGAGTATAATGTTGTGCCGCATAGTGTCTAAGTCAAGTGATGTGTACAATAAGGTTTTAGCGTTCAATAATTTCTCAACGCAAGTAGTTGTACTCATAACAGCAATATCAATCATTCTGAATAATTTTTTTTTAATTGATATAGCATTGTTGTATGCTAGCGTTAGCTTTATATCAACTATAGCACTAATGAGATTAATGTTGTTTTAATAATTTATGATAGGATCCGTTCTTATATTTTTAGGCATTTGTTCAGTAATCATTTCAAGTGTGGGAGTAATTAGATTTCCTGATTTCTATACTAGGTTACATGCAGCAGGTATTACAGATTCTAGCGGTGCAACGCTATTGTTAATTGGTTTTGCTTTGCAGAATGGATTTTCAATCAATACTGTTAAAATAATATTATTAATTCTTATAATATGGGTAGCTAGCTCAACTAATGGCTATATTTTAGCGCGCACTTATTATAAAGTTAAGAAAAAACTGTTAAAGAAGGTTAAGGTGTTAGAAATATTAAATGTAGTGCTACTTTTGTTGTTACTAACAGTTACGGTTTTTATAGTCTTCTCGCGACATTTAGTCGTAAGTGCTGTTCTAATGTGTGTATTTAGTTCACTTATTGCGCTTATATACTTAATTATGAATGCACCTGATGTTGCAATTACTGAAGCTTCTGTTGGTGCGGGGCTCAGTACGATTTTTACGTTTGCAGCACTCTCCTTGATAAAGAATCATAAAGTAAATCTATCTCATAACCCTATAACGCTTTTTTTTATGTTATTTCTGGCTGTATGTTTGTCATATTTTATGATTCAATTGCCAGATTTTGGCAGCCACAATGCTCCGATCCACTTGCATGTTGCTCCTTATTATGTGGAAAATACCGAAAAAGCTACCGGTATTCCTAATATAGTGACAGCTGTTTTGGCAAGCTTTCGTGGTTATGACACGTTTGGAGAAACTATAGTAGTTTTTACTGCTGCGCTTTGTATAACGTTGATATTAAAAGAAGAAAAAGACAATGATTAAAGATCCGATATTAAATGCAGTAACATTTTTGATGATACCTTTTATCATTTTATTTGGTTTATACATACAATTTCACGGTGATTACACTCCGGGTGGAGGTTTTCAAGCAGGAATAATTATTGCCTCCGGGATAATATTATATTCAATGCTATTTGGTGTATCTACAACTCTAAAAGCAATACCTTATTCTGTGATTAGATTGACTAACGTGTTAGGTATTTTAATTTATGGAGGAACGGGCGTTGCAACAACTTTACTTGGCCAAAATTTTTTATCTTATGATATCTTGTCAGCCAATAATAGAACCGGTCAAAAATTGGGTATTTTTTTGGTGGAATTAGGTGTAGCATTTACTGTCTGCTCCTCTATGTTAATTATATATATGAATTTTGCTCGTAGGAAAAAACAATGACTTTATATAATTATACGATTATTATTGTATTAATGGTGCTAGGTTTATATATTATTATAAACGATAAAAATTTAATCAAGAAAATGATAGGGGTAAGCGTCTTCCAAGCATCTGTTTTGTTGTTTTACATATCTCTAGGATATATAAAAAGTTCTTTGCCTCCTATATTGGTTTCAAATTTTTATTCATATAGCAATCCTATACCTCATGTTTTAATGCTTACTGCTATAGTGGTTGGAATTGCAACATTTTCAGTTGGATTGTCCATAGCAGTAAAAATGGAAGAAAAGTATGGAACAATTGATCAAGACAAGTGTACATAAATTAACAGTATCTTAAACTATATGAAGTAACGAATAGCCACAAGTTAAAAGTAAAATTATAGACTTGCTCGTTGTAAGTTTATTTGTTAATAAGAAATAAAATTATAAACTATAAAGGTAATGATGTCAACTATTAATGATGCAGAAGATAAGAAAAAAGTTATCAGAGATCTTGTAACTAAAAGTATAAAAAAAGGTGGTTTTGTCACCTTTGATGATATAAATGATAAATTATCAGATGAAAATTTTTCGTCTGATTTTATAGATGATGCTATATCTTTATTGCAGGATTCCGGAATTAATGTGCTTGAAAGTAGCGAAGATGAAGAAGATATTCCTTCCAACAGTGATGATAGTAAACTTGATGATGATGACACATCGCCAAATATTACTGCAACTTTAGTACAAAATGATGATCCAGTGAGGATTTATTTACAAGACATGAGCTCTGTAAAGCTTTTGTCAAGGGCAGATGAAATCGAGATAGCAAAAAAAATTGAATCTGAAAAGCATAACATGTTACGTGCAATAATTGAAACATCAGTAACATTAAAGGTGATAAAAGTATGGCGTGATGATTTAAGTAGTGGAGCTCTCTTACTGAGAGAAATTATAGATCTGGATGCAATTTATAACTCTGACTTTAATGTGGTACCCAAAGAAGAGAGTGAAGAAAGTGCTGAAGATGTTGAGGATTCTGAGGATGTTTCTGAAGATGCTGAGTACTGTAGTGATGATGAGAAAGATAGTAAAAAAAGTGATGATGAGAAAGACGGTGATAATGAAGATATAAATTCAGCGAATTTAAATGTTTCTATTCTTGAAATGGAAAGTGACTTATTGCCAAAGGTCATAGTTGCATTGGATGAGATAATTACTTTAACAAATGAAGCATTGGTATTAAGAAAAAATTCTAAAGATTCCTCTGATGAACTAGAGAATTTATATAGTCAAATATGGTCTATAGCATTACAAATTAAGTTAAGTGATGCTGCTGTTGCCAGAATTACACAAGAACTTTATAAGATAAATAGATCCATCACGCTTGAAGAGGCTAATCTTATTGCTGAGGCTAGAAAATACGATATCGATAGAGAAAGTTTCTATAAAGTTTATGATGACGTGCTTTTAAAGCACGAATTGAAAAAGATAATTCTTTTAAAGATCAACGAAAATCAGTCCTCTTTTACAGGTGAATTAAAAAACAAATTTTTAAGGTTTATAGACGATAACTCTGAACATATAGCTAGTACTTTGAACGGTATTAAGCAGCATATACAGGAAGATAACGTGCAAGAATTTAAGGAGCTAATCAGGAGAATACAAAAACACGAACGAGAAGTCTCTGAAGCAAAGCAAGAGATGATTAAGGCTAACTTAAGGCTAGTAGTTTCCATTGCTAAGAAGTATTCAAAAAGAGGCCTTGATCTGCTTGATTTGATACAAGAAGGCAATATTGGTCTTATGAAGGCCGTGGATAAGTTTGATTACAAACGTGGATATAAATTTTCAACTTATGGCACTTGGTGGGTAAGACAATCAATCACTAGGGCAATACCTGAGCAGTCTAAAGTAGTTAGAATACCAGTTCATATGGTAGAAGTTATCAGTAAAATCAACAGAGCATTAAGAAAAATGACTCATGAGATGGGAAGAGAGCCGACGTTAGAGGAATTAAGTGTAGAACTGACAATGCCACTGGAAAGAATACGCAAAGTTATGAAAATAGCAAGGGACCCAGTAAGTCTTGAAGCTCCAACAGGAAAGGATGATAGTAGTACCTTCGGTGATTGTATAGAAGATAAGCGAGTCTCCAGACCAGAGGATGCTGCAATACTTGCTGACTTGCGTGGCATTACAACCAATGTTCTTGCAACTTTAACACCAAAGGAAGAAAGAATTCTAAGAATGCGTTTTGGCCTTGGTAAAGATGGGAAGGAGCATACCTTAGAAGAAGTAGGAAAAATTTTTAATGTAACACGTGAGAGAATTAGGCAAATAGAGGCAAAAGCACTGCGCAAGTTGAAACATCCAAGCCGCGCTAGAAAACTTAGAGGGTTCTTTTAAGTATACGTGTCAAGTTAAGAAGAAGCTGATTTTGCCCGGAAAAAGTGGAGAAAAAGTCAGAGCGTTTTTAAAATAAAACGTTTTTTCAAAAAGGTATGATATGAAGGAAATGCACAATAAAGTTTAAAGTGGGGGTTGTAAAAAAGTTGCACCGCTATTTTTTTTTATGAATCTAATGAAACAACATGCTAATCTACGGTAAATATTATGACAAACAAAAATGACAATTCTAATTCAAAGTATAGAAATTTTTATGTTCTGGGTGATAGTTTATCCGATAATGGCGCAATCATTGGAATTTTAAATAACTTATCCTTTGCAAAAAGCGTAAAGTTTGATGACCCTTTTTATCAAGGAGGATCTTTTAGCAATGGCCCCACTGCTGTTGAATATGTAGCAAAATATTTAGATTTAGACGAATTTAAACCTGGGTGGAGTTATTCATTTTTTGGGAAATGCCACGAACAGCAAGGTCAAAACTATGCAGTTTCATGTGCAACAGCATCTGAAATTTTTGACCCTATTTTTTATTATTTCTTCAATAAATTTCGTTTAGCTAACCAGCTAGATGCGGTAATTAAACATCATCCAGATATAGGTAAAGAAGATTTATTTTGCATCATAATCGGCGGAAATGATGTTATGGTTGCCACTGCTTATGACGATACTAAAGCGGAAGAAGTGTTGGAACAAGCAGTGAGTGAAATATGTAATGCACTTAAGGTTCTAAATGAACATGGTGTTAAGCATGTAGTTGTTGCAAACGCACCTGAAGTTGGCTCAATACCAGCTTTTAATAGAGATGAAGAAGCAAGGGAACTAGCTACGAAGCTCACAGAGAGTTTCAATGCAAAATTGGCTAATGGCTTAGATTATATGAAGAAAAGTACAAATCTTGAAATAAAAGCATTTGATCTTAACTCTAAAATGAAAAGTATGCTTAGCGAATACAAGAGCAAAGGTTTAAATTGTCAAGATGCATGCACATCGAACATTGCAGACCAAATTGGGAGATTTAAAGAAAATATAAAAATACTCTTAAAGTTGATATTTAAAGGGGAACTTGACGTTCACTATAACCCTGGGTGTAGCGAAGAAACACTAAAGGATTATTTCTTTTTTGATTATTTCCATCCAACTGCAGAACTTCATCATGAAGTTGGTAATGAAGTGTATGAGTTGATTTGACACAGTTTTTTGAACATTCCCTAGATCCCAGTGTCCCTATGATGTCATCCCAGTGCTTGACACTGGGAACCAGAAAAGTTTGCTTGTGAACAAGCAAACTAGCACAGAAAGTGATTACAACATTTTCGATGAGATTATATGGAAAACTGGATCCCAGTGTCTGGGCACTGGGATGACATCGTTTACTATGTGCCATATTGCAATGTTCGTACAGCTGTGAGTCACGCACTTTGCTTCAATATTTGCACATTAGCCACTCCTCTGAACAGATACAGTCAGTTTAGCTATAACTTCCTAAGTTTGCTCACAATCTCTTGACTTGACCATATGTTTTTTTCCCAAATGTTACTATCTTCCTCCTTTTCCTTTCTCAATTTGTGCAACCATTTCCTTAACACTTACTTGTGTGGAAGGAGGATTTTTGCTGACATGAGATTTTGGATCAGATTTTGCTGTTATGTGTTTCGTTGCAGATCTTTTATTCTCTGTTAGAAATGAATGAGATTGTTTTTTCTTCACACCGATATCCGCTTGTGCTGCTGGGGTAGTTTTGCTTTCAGCAAGCCGTACATTAGCATTTCCTTTTGCTTGATTTTGCTCAAATTTTTCTTTTAATGCCTTTACTTTACTGCCCATCTCGCGATTAGCTCCTCCTTTCATAGTAGCTGCTGCTACTTTTGGTATCGCCTTACCAGCAGCTTTTTGTGCTGATTTCCTATTGTCTTGATTTTCAGATTTTAGTGGTACTGTAGGTTTACTTTCAGCTGATTTTTTAAGAATTACTTCTACTACTTTTGGCTCTGTGCTTACTTTTTGATCAGCACGGCTTAGATTTTTAGGCTTTGGCGGTACTGCAGGTTTATCTTTGACTACCACTTTCGATTCTTGTCTAACTTCTTGACCAGTAGTAAACATTTTTTTTGGCACTTGCGATGCTCTTGGTGGTTTTGGTAGTACGAGGGATTGAGGTTGTTGTTTCTGCTTACGTTTTCTTTTTGCCTCTATATGTTCTTTAGAAACTGTTGCATAAATTGGCTCTTCTTTGGGCGATTTTGAACTCTGCGAATTTTCTATTAAAATTTTACTCTTCTTCTCTTGATAATTTGATATGTCTTCATATTCATGCTCTTCATTTAATAAACTTCCATAGCCTAAATCTTCTCTCTGCTCATATAAAGGATTTTCCTTTTGCTTTTTCTCTTGATAATGTGATATGTCTTCATATTCATGCTCTTCATTTAATGAACTTCCATAGCCTGAATCTCCTGCTTGTAGATCATATAAAGGATTTTCTTCTTGCTTTGACGCTGTTCTATCCTCTAAGTTCACTCCATACAATCTATGTTCCTCCTGATTTTTTTTACTTTGCTCTAAATCTGAAATTTTCTTTAAAACATTTAGGTATTCGAATGTTATTTTTTCAGCAAGACTGGGCAATTTATCATTAGCAAAATTTCTTATATCGTTATCCTGAATTGAAGCATCTTTTCCCAAGATTTTATTAAATGTTTCCTTGAATATTCCAAAAAAACCTGATGGCTTTTTGTTCACCGGTTCTATATAATTATTCAAGTCACTACATATAACAAACTTAGCTACATCTTCTGCCTTATCTGTAAAACTCTCTAATGTCTGGGATAAATCTCTCACTGTTTTATTATATTGTTCACCAATATTTTTCAGCTTTATAGCTTCTATCAAGGAGTCGAGATTTTTTTTATAGTTCTCACTTTTAAATGGATCATTCATACTAATTACAGCTCATTATTTATTAAAATATAGATCTAAAATATTAAGATCTAGTAAATATTACTTTTGTAATTCATGTAGAACTATAGCTATAATAAGTAATACGTCATACCGCCGCGGTATCTCTTAGCCGCTAACACGTAGCGGGATGACGATTGTCAGGGTGTCATCCCAGCGCCCCTATGATGTCATCCCAGTGCGTGACACTGGGATCTAGTCTTTATCATGCAGCCACTTATTTAAAGTTAAGTTTTCTGGATTCCAGTGTCTGGGCACTGGGATGACACCTGTAGCCCTACGTCATACCGCCGCGGTATCTCCAGATCCGCTAACACGTAGCGGGATGACGGTTGTCGTTTAGCCATAAATATTTAAGAAATTTACCAAACGAAAAAAAAGGCAAAAGAGGCCCTGGTCATTGTCTATTTTCTGTATTGGCGTTTTTTTAAGTCTTAAACACTGCAATTTAGCTGCTTTTAAGTGCAGCTCACCTTAGTTCAAATGTTTAAGAAATTTACTAAGCAGAAAAAAAGGCAAAAGAAACCCCGTGTTAGCTAGTTATCACTCTCTAATCCTGCAAATTGGCGTACTATACTGTCTTAAACGCTTTATAAGCGCGTTTCAGCTTGTGTAGGTAAAAACCTAGAAATGTTGTGAAGACATAAGGTGCACATAGTGCAAAAAATTAAAAATAAGACGCCAACTACGTTGTTTTTTTGCTGTTTAATCTGCACAGATGAAGATAACTGAATACCTTCAGTTTCATGATAAGGGGGCTGACGGAGTTTGTCAAGTAGGTTTTATGGCCTAGCGTCACGCGCTGGAATGACAATTTCGATTATTTCATACATTGACTTCGGTAAATCCAAATTATATTAGCTACATCTAACGAATTTTACACTTGCTAAGATTGCGCTATTTGAGTATCTTTAACTGAAAGAAGTTATTTTTTATCCAATATGAAAAAAGCCTTTATATTCACATCCTTAATAGCAGTTGTATTAATAGTCATTACTTTTTTGTATAAAAACAGCGGAACTGACAATTCACAAGTAGTGAATGTCTATTCATCGCGCAAAGAAGAATTAGTACGTACTTTATTTGATGAATTTACAAAAAATACAGGCATTAAAGTACGTTACATCATTGATGATTATTCTCAGCTACTTTCACGCATGGAAAATGGCGGTGAAGCTGACTTGCTTTTAACTGCAGATGCAGTGAACCTGATTTTGGCAAAAAAAAGAGGGCTTTTATCTCAAGTGGATTCAGAGATTTTAAAAAGTGTTATACCTGCAAAATTTAGAGATAGTGAAGATTATTGGTTTGGCCTTACAAAAAGAACCAGAATATTAGTTTATAATAAAGAGTCAGTAAATCCTAAAAACTTAAGTACTTATGAAGATTTAGCAAATGAAAAATGGAAAGGAAAAATATTAGTGCGTTCTTCTACAAGTCCATATAACCGGTCATTGATTGCTTTTATGATTGCAAATAATGGTTTTGAAAAGACGAAAGAATGGGTAAGTGGAATTGTGAGTAATATGGCAAGAAAACCAAGTGGTGGTGATACTGACCAAATTTATGCTGTAGCTGCTGGTGAAGGAGATGTTGCAATAGTAAATAGTTATTACTTTGCAAGAATTCTTTCATCAGAAAATAAAAAGAATGTTATAGACAAACTAGGGGCTTTTTTTCCTAATCGCAATGATCACGGCGTAATGGTAAACATCAGTGGTGCAGCAGTAACAAAAAACGCAAAAAACAGGGAAAATGCTATAGTCTTATTGGAATTTTTAGTAAGCAAGCAGGCTCAAGAGCTATACGCTAAAAAAAACCAAGAATACCCTGTTATTGAAGGCGTTGAAACTTCCGATATACTAAAGTCTTGGGGAAATTATCCACAAAGTGATTTACCTCTAAGTGAACTTGAGAAGCATCTTCTTGAGGCTGTTATGATAGCGGATGAGTGTAAGTGGAAGTAATCCCCAGTGCCACTGAACACTGGGATGAAAGATTTATGCTAATGTACCTTACTCTTGACTCGCTGAACTTTTTCTTCCTTCTAACTTAATTTTGACTTTACTATCTTTTTCTGTTCTTTCACCAAAACAATTGCTGCACAAGAGGTCTATTGAAAAACAATAATAAGAAAGTAGAATAGGTTCAAGTAGTTGAAAAGGAAACTATGCACAAGAGAAGGAATTTGTTAAACATCTCAGACCTTACAGTCGATGATGTAGAAAATATAACTAAGTTGGCTAACCAGTACCTTAAAAAAGAAGCTGCAAATAGTCATATCTTGGAAAATAAGACAGTAATAAATTTATTCTTTGAAGATTCAACGCGTACACTTGCGTCTTTTGAAATAGCAGCAAAAAGCCTTGGAGCAAATGTTGTAACTTTGCCAATAAGATCTTCTTCTATTAACAAGGGAGAAGATCTAAAAGACATGATCAAAACATTAAATGCAATGAATCCTGACTATATAATAATCAGGCAAAAAAATAGCGGTATTGTTAATATGCTGGCTAAGAATGTTAGCTGCTCGCTAATCAACGCAGGCGATGGAAGCAGTGAACACCCAACTCAAGCTCTTGCAGATTATCTTGTAATCAGCAGTCATAAAAAGCAAATAAAGGATCTCAAAGTTGTGATATGTGGAGATATTCTGCACAGCAGAGTTGCAAGGTCAAATATAAGGTTGCTAAAAATGTTTGGAGCAGAGATAAGCTTGGTCGCACCACCAACTTTGATTTGTAAGCATTTTCCTGAAGTAGATTCAGTCCATTATTCATTAATTGAAGGTATAAAGGATGCTGATGTAATCATGCTTTTAAGACTGCAGAAAGAGCGCATGAATAATAGTTGTTTTGTTCCTTCAGAGAAAGAATATTTTCATTTGTATGGACTTGATTCACAAAAGCTATCATACGCAAAACCAGATGCGATTGTTATGCACCCAGGGCCAATAAATAGAGGGATTGAGATTAGCAGCGATGTAGCAGATTGTGTTATTTTACAGCAAGTAGAATTTGGATTGGCAATACGTAAGGCAGTGCTGCACTATTATAGGCCTTGTTAATATTAAAAGATGCTACACAACTAATGCGAAAGAAGGGTTTTTTCATGAAATGACGAGAATGGTTTGAGAATGGCCATTAAGATGTTAAGGCCGAGGATATAGTGTGGAAGTTTTTACGAAAGCCTGAAGTCAATCAACAACCTTGCAGAACGGCAAATTAGACGGCTATCGTAAAAACAGCTTTTTCACCTGGTTGGAACGTGGGGAAAGGTTCGTGGAAGAATGTTGTCGATATTTTTGACATCACGTCTCAATGGCCAAAATCCCTTCCAAAAGTTACGACTGCTTAGTTCTTTATTCATTCTCACAATCCGTGAACGGTTACTTGTTTTTAGCGTTAAGCAGCAAAATTAATAATTTGAGAATTTTCCTGAAAAAACTTACCACAAACTGGTCACAATTTTCTGTGAAAGACAGATATAGAAAGACTAGAGTATCCACCTTAAGTTCATTGAATTTTCTTACCTTTGCTTCTTAACTTGACGCGTATAGTTTATTTAACGCTCCCTAAGTTCGCCATTGCCTGAACGGATACAATTATTTTAACTATAAAAGCGTTTTACTTTTTGCTCAGCATATCCATCATAACTGGCTTACTTTTAGTGATTCATGGAGTTAAAAAAGTCAGCATTGCTCTTTGTTAAAAGTAGTTTGTCACGTAAAAATTCCATTGCTTCAACAGATCCCATAGGATTGAGTATTCTACGCAACACCCATATTTTATTTAGTATAGCCTTATCAACTAATAGCTCTTCCTTCCTTGTTCCGGATTTTGTAATGTCAATAGCTGGAAATATACGTTTATCAGAAAGTTTTCTATCAAGTATAATCTCAGCGTTTCCTGTACCTTTAAACTCTTCAAAAATAACCTCATCCATTTTTGAACCAGTGTCTATAAGAGCTGTAGCAATGATTGTCAAAGAACCACCATTTTCAATATTACGAGCCGCTCCAAAAAAACGCTTGGGTCTCTGCAGTGCATTTGAATCCACACCACCAGTTAGAACTTTCCCAGACGAAGGAATAACAGCGTTATAAGCACGTGCAAGTCTAGTAATATTGTCAAGTAGGATTACCACATCTTTTTTATGCTCAACCATTCTTTTAGCTTTTTCTATTACTATTTCAGCAAGCTGTACGTGACGGTAAGCAGGCTCATCAAACGTAGAACTCACTACCTCACCTTTTACAGAACGTATCATATCTGTTACTTCTTCAGGTCTTTCATCTATAAGTAACACTATTAATTCTATTTCAGGGTGATTTATAGCTATAGAGTTAGCCATTTGCTGAAGCAATACAGTTTTTCCTGTGCGAGGTGGAGCAACTACTAACGCTCTTTGCCCTTTTCCAAGAGGAGCTACTATATCTATAGCACGCATGCTTAAGCCTTTTTTATCATCACCACTATTACACTCAAGTACTATGCTTTCCTCAGGATAAAGAGGAAGCAAATTATCAAAATGGACGTACTTTCTTAATTCACTGACTTCAGTAGAGTTTATACTTTGAACCTTAGTTAAAGTAAAATATCTTTCTTTATCACCAGGTGGCCTTATTTCTCCACATGCCATATCTCCTGTACGTAAATTAAACTTCTTTATTTGCCCGTTAGAAATATAAACATCATCGGTACTTGGAGCATAATTTGCACTTGCTGAACGTAAGAAACCGAAACCATCAGGCAATATTTCCACTATTCCACTCCCTGTGGTTATGCCTCCTTCTTCGCTCATTTTCTTCATTAAGCTGAATATCATTTCCTGCTTTAGCATTCTACCATTGCTTTTACCGTTAGTTGAAATTTTTCTTTCTTCAGCTAACTCTAACAATTCTTCTGCTGTTTTCTCTTTTAATTCGCTCAGATCTAATGTTTTTCTGTTTTTCTCAGTACCTTCATTGACCATCTGTTTTACTGTATCGTTATTGTGAATTTGCTCACTTTTTTCAGGTTGAGCTGTAACCTTTCCTTTTGCCAAAACATCTTCATTGATTGTTGTCATAATCCTCCAAAAATTTTAATTGATGCTTACTAACCTAAAATGTGACTATAAGATAATAAATTAGGCTGAGCTAGTTTTAGTGCGTATTAAGCTTAATTATTATTAAACCCCGTACTTTACTTACATTATACTAATAAACACTAGCAAGTCAAGTTAATTTAATGTTAACAAAGCACAAAAATTTGAGGATTTTCAATAGCTATTCTTTATATTTTTTAACCTTTCTTGCTTCTCTTCTTCTACTTTTGCTTTTTCCACTTCTGCTTCTAAATTTTCTTGACTACATAAGCCAAGTAGTACAGGATCTTGGGGTTTTATATTTTGCATGTTATGATGAGATCCATCTCTTACTTGCTCAACTGTGTAATTTGTTGTACTAATTAATTTAGCTATAACGTTATTATCCAAGATAGGAAATTTTTTTACTAAATAATAAATCGCATCAGGTTTATCTCTACGCCTTGCCGTAGAGGCAAAGCCAAGAATGCTACCAATCGCTTTACTCCTTTTTTTTATATTTTTTATAATCAAATTTGGTACACGGTTTGAATTTTTTTTGCAATCATCGATTTCTTTTTCAGTAATTACCCCAGAAATAATAGGGTTATATTTTTCAACTTCTATTTCCTCATCAGCTATGTCTTGTACTTCTTCAAGGGCCAACCTACAGCATTGTGCTATTTGATTAAAAGTTAAACCAGTGTTGTCTACTAACCAAGCAGCTATTTGCATTAGAAACTGTTTATTTCCATCGTTATTGCCCTTAGAAGATTCCATTGACATCAAAAAAGCATCTCCCATTTAAAGTATCCCTTACTGTTATACAGAGCTAAAATATAAGCTATTAAAACTAAAAAAGCATTAATTTTGTCATTCAATGACTTTTTGTTTGTCACTTCCCACCTCTTAAGTTAATTAAATGCGCTTACGTTTAAGCATATTTCAAACGATTCAAAAAAATATTTTCCCTTCTTAAGGTATAGTATAACTTAGTCAAACATATGTTTCTATTTAAGAAAAGAGTTAAATTTTAAGTTAATATATTGTAATATTATATATATTGGCTAATAAAGCAACAGGTTTACAAGAATTAAATTATCACTATTCTATAATTAACCATTAATTAACTGAGTTTAAAATGAATGTTAAAAATTTTTTCACTAAAGTAACCGTTGTCCTTTTAGCTTGCTTATTAGTCTTCATGGGAATTGGCAACCTTTTATCAGGTGATGATGAAAAAGAAGAGGTAGCTAGGGTTGGAAAAGAAGTTATAACGTCAGATGAGTATAAATCACTATATCAAAATTATGAAAAGCAAATTTCTGGATCTGATGCGAGTAGAGAACAAGTAAAAAAGCTGAAATATGATTTGCTTAACGCACTTATAGAGCAAAAACTATTGTTTAACCTAATTAGTGAGCTGGGGTTGACAGTTGGAGAAGAGTCTATAAAAAACCATATTAAAAATACCAAATACTTTCAAAATGATAAAGGCGAATTTGACAAAAATAAATTCCATGAAACGCTAAATGACCTGCATATGACAGAGAAAGAGTATATAGCAAAGCTAGAGAAAGTTCTGCCTGCAATGATGTTCATGACTTCGTTATTTAAAGATAATTATCCGGTAACTTTTGGCGAGAGAGTTGATGAGCAGATATACAAAAGTCGCTACCAAACTAGAGTGGTTGATATTGTTAAAATAACTGAAGATGCAGTTACAAACATTCCTGAACCAGATGATCAAGCATTACTTGATTTGTACGAAAGAAATAAATCCCATTTTTATTATCCTGAGTATCGAACTGCGCAATATATTTCCCTAGGCCAAAAGTATTTTGAAGATCAAATCAAGATCTCAGATGAAGAAGTTGATGGTATAATAGAACAACAGGAACTAAAAGATCAAAGAGATGTATTCAATGTAATATTTTCTACCAAAGAAGAAGCTGAGACAGCAAGAAGAGCATTTGAGGAGGGTAAAACAAGCTTTGAACAGATAGTAGGAGAGTTTGGCAAAGCAAAACTTGAGGAAACTAGAGTAAATAATATAACTAAGGATTTTTTACCAGAAGACGTGAGGGAAAAGGTATTTGCTCTCAAAGTAGGTGAAGTAAGTGAAGTTTTAGCAAGCAGTTTTGGTTGGCATATAATAAAAGTGGAAAGTGCGCATCAAATCTCTGATGAAGACTTAGTTGATTTAAAAAAAGACATAAAGTCAGTTCTAACTAACCAAAAGTCTTTTGAAAGAGTCAATGATTTCATAAACCAAGTGAACTATAAGATATACAATGGTTCAGAAATTGAAGAAATATTGAGTGAATATAATTTACCTATACAAACTATTGGTCCAGTAGATGCGAGTGGAAAAGATCAAAGCGGTAATAACGTAGGAGATTCTGGTGATTTGATTTCTTTCATTTTTTCGCGAGAAAAGGATCAGAAAGGTTATTTCAAGGGCGTTGGGGACGCTGTTGTTAGTGTAAAAATCATTGATATCGTTCCACCCAAATTGCAAAGTTTTGAAGAAGGCAGGGCATTAGCGGTAGAGCTTTGGTGTAGTGAGTTTATAAAAGAAAGAATGTTTAAAATTGGGCAAGAGGTTGCAGTTCAACTAAGAGAAAAAACAGATTTGGAAGAAATTCAAGGTGTGGAATTAGTTAAAGGTCAGCAGATGCAACGCAATGAAGTGGATCAACAAAACTACCCCTTTTCTTTTGTAGAAGAGATTTTCAATATGAAAACAACTGGTTCAGTGACAGACCCTATTCAATACAATAATGAAATTATAATAGGTGTTCTAAAAGAAATGCATTCATCAAATGGTAAATTAAACACGCTTGACACCGGAAAACGTGTGATGATATCGCTAAAAGAGCAATTAATTAGCTATCTGGAATCAAAGTATAAAGTCGAAGTTAATCACGCTATACTTGATGATATATAGTCAAAAATCTTATAAGTTGCTTCAAACGCATCCAGTGCCGAGACACACAACTGTACGAACATTGCGATTTGAGAGCAATCTTCACTAGGAAGGATGTCATCCCAGTCTGGGATCCAGGAATTTTATTAAGTATAAAAGTAGCCGTTTTATGTTAAAATACAACGTTTTAATGATTATGAAAAGGCTGGATTCCAGACTGGAATGACACCATTTGCTGTGCAATTTACCTTCAAAAATGAATGTTCGTATAGCTGTGCGCCCGGCGCTGCCCTACATTATTGGTAATTATATTATAAGGTGCAAAAGTTGTATAATTCATTTGACTTAAAACGGCTCATTGTATAAAATTGTGACTAATATATGAATAAAGGTTAACATGGTAGTTAAAATAAGGTTGGCAAGGTTTGGCGCAAAGAAACGCCCTTTTTATAGGATAGTTGTAGCTGATTCACGAGCACCAAGAGATGGGCGTTTTATTGAGAAAATAGGACAATATGATCCAATGTTACCAAAAGACAATAAAAATCGTGTTGTGGTGAAGGCTGATAGATTAAAACATTGGCTAAGCGTAGGCGCGCAAGCAACTGAAAGAGTACTATGGTTCATTAAAAAAGGCATAGTAACTTTAGAAACAGAACCAAAGAAAACAGAAAAGAAGAAAGTAGAGAACGAGAAAGCACAGGGACAAGAAGCATAAGTCTCTTTAAAATGCTAAATACTGATTTAACAAATAATGGTAAATTAGACGATGTCGTATCTTCTGATCTATCAGCTATGAAGGACTTTATCTTCAAAAATGTCAATGATGAAGGTGCTAAGCTTGCTACTGATATTATATCTCATCTTGTTAGTTCAGGTGGAAAAAAAATAAGGCCTAAACTAGTTTTTATTATATGTAAAATGCTAAACTATTCTGGGGAGGATAGGATCAACGTTGCTGCATCGGTAGAGTTTATACACAATGCTACTTTACTTCATGATGATGTGCTCGATGAAAGTGAGGCACGCCATGGAGTTAAAACAGCGAATAAGATTTGGGGAAATAAATCAAGCATTTTAGTTGGTGATCTATTGTTGACTCTAGCATTTAGATGGCTTATAGAGTGTGGAAATTTAAATATTCTCTCTATTTTATCTAAAGCATCGCATTTACTTGTGAAGGGTGAAATAAAGCAGATGACAACACGTTTTGACCCCCACACAGTCAGGGAAAATTATTTTGATATCATTGGAGAAAAGACAGCATCTTTATTTTCTGCATGCTGTGAAGCTGCATCTACAGTATCTGGTGCAACAAATGACGAAACAGAGAGGCTAAAGAATTTTGGTTTTAATTTTGGTATGGCATTTCAAATAGTTGATGATATGCTCGATTATACTGCTAATCAAGGCACTTCTGGAAAACAAGTCGGAAAAGACTTTTTCGAAGGTAAAGTCACCTTACCTGCTATTATAGCATACGAAAAGGGCAGTCCAGCAGAGCAAAAATTCTGGGAAAAATGCTTTTCTTCAGCTAGACACAATTTTGACCAAGCATTACACTATATTAATCACCATAATGCCATTCAGCTTTCTATGGAAAAAGCTAGATACTACATTAATATGGCACAAAATGATATTAGTACTTTTTCTGATTCTTTTTATAAAATTACTTTAATTGACTTTTTAAATGCGAGCATAGAAAGACAAATGTAGCTGGTGCTTGATATTTTCGAATTAATTGCTATATATTTATTAGATTCTTAAGGATAGTGATATGTCAGACAGTAGTAAAGAAAAAAAGAGGAAATTTGCCGATATGGTAAATAGGCAGAAAGGTGACGACCAACAAAGTGATAACCATAAGCAAACTGATGATTTAAATGAAGATCTCAATACATTAAAAGAACGTGCAGCTCAGCTTGAAGATCATTTACGCCGTGCTGTTGCAGATAATGAAAACGTCAAACGTATAATGCAAAAGCAAATTAGCGATGCAAGTGACTATGCAGTCACAAAATTTGCACGTGATATGATCGACTCGTGCGACAATTTAAAAAAAGTAATGGAAATTTTGAAAGACGGTGATCCTGTTCATGAGGGGATTAAAGTAGCTTATCAAAAAATTATAAATGATCTAAAAAAACATGGAATAGAGGAAGTAGATCCACTTGGTGAGCTTTTTGATAGTAATTTACACCAAGCTGTTGTGGAAAGAGAAGACAATGAAAAAGAGCCTGGCACTATTATAGAAGTACTACAGACTGGTTATACTATCAAAAATAGGTTGCTCCGTCCTGCAATGGTTATTCTTTCTAAGAAATCTGCTGATTGTGGAAGCGATTAGCATGAGGTAAATGTATAATGACAAGTATTGTCTTTTCAGGTATCCAGCCAAGTGGCGTACTACATTTAGGTAATTATCTTGGTGCAATCAAACAGTGGATAGACTTACAGCATAAATACAAATCTCTTTTTTGTATTGTCGACCTACATGCAATCACAGCAAATAAGCTTCCCGCAAGTGAATTAAAAAGTAATATTTTCAAAACAGCAGCAGCTTATATTGCATGTGGAATAGATCCAGAAAAGTCCATTATTTTTAATCAGTCCACGGTTAGTGGTCATGCAGAACTGGGCTGGCTGCTTGGGTGCTATACACCAATTGGTTGGCTTAATCGCATGACTCAATTTAAAGATAAAGCTGGCGGCGATAAACAAAAAGCCTCTCTTGGATTATATAGTTATCCAGTACTTATGGCTGCAGATATATTGTTGTATCAAACTAAATACGTTCCTGTTGGTGATGATCAAAAACAGCATTTGGAGCTTGCACGTGATATTGCATCAGCTTTTAACAATCATTATAAACTGGATTATTTCATCGTACCTGAAATCTTAACTTTGGATTGCACATCAAGAATAATGAGCTTAAGAGATGGCACAAGCAAGATGAGTAAATCTGACCCTTCAGAATATTCGTGCATTAACCTTGATGATACGGATGATTTAATTGTCAAAAAAATAGAAAAAGCAAAAACAGATTCAATTCTAGGCTTTGATTTTGCTACTTTAGAGTGCCGACCAGAAATAAGCAATTTGATAAACATTTATTCAGTGCTTAGTAATGTAAATGCGGAAAAAGTATGTGAAGAAGTGAACAAACATGACATGAAGCACTTCAAAAAAGAGTTAGCTGATTTAATTATCAGTGTTATATCACCCATACGTGAGAGAATGAATGATCTTTTAAAAGACCAATTCCATTTACGTGAAATATTAAAAAAAGGTACAAAGAAAGCAGCAGAAATTGCAACCCATAATATAAAAGAAATCAAGGATATTATTGGATTTGCTCAATAGACCTCTTGCATAACCTAAGGAATCAATTCAAAATTGTAAAAACAGGCAATAAGGAAATGTTCAAAAAAGTGTGTCAAACCGCATTTTTAACTCAACTCAATTTTCAATCTACCAGGAAAGAAAATATCAAGTTGAGATATAGTTAAAGCCCAATTAGGATAGTCCAATTTTGCTCTGCCTTTTTTATAGCACAATATACCTGTTTGTACAAGCTAGTAAATGAGCCCTTAGTTTTAGTGAATTTTCTAATCTGTCTATGCAGTCCCTCAATAGGGTTGGTAGTATAAATTAGCCTCACGCGAACTTTAATTTTTATATTCCTTCATTAGCATAATATAATTTTGTGCTGATTGTGTAATATGTTTAATTTCTTCATTCGACATTTTTTTGAAGAACTTTGCTGGCCTGCCAGCCCATATTTCCCCACTTTTTATTACTTTTCCATGTGTCACTAGCGAGCCAGCAGCTACCATAGCTTCAGGCTCCACAACTGCATGGTCCATCACGGTAGAGCCCATACCAATAAACGCTTTATCATGCACCATACATGCATGCAACATACAAAAATGTCCCACTGTTACCATATTGCCAATAGTTGTATCACCACCTGGGTTTCTATCCACATGAATTACCGTTCCATCTTGAATATTTGTTCCATCACCTATTTTTATTGATCCAACGTCCCCTCTGACCACACAATTAAACCAGATGCTCGCATCTTTTCCTATTTCAACCTTGCCTATGATATGCGAACCACCTGCGATGAAAGCACTTTCGTCTATTTTTGGTTCATAATCTTTGTATTTTAAAATGTGATACATATTAAGCCCACAGTTTTATGCATATGCTAACCAAAATAAGGTAGGCAGTAAATACATACTTAGATTCCAAGCTACTTGGGTGACAGATGTTCTTGACTTATGCACTTTATGCTCCTAAAATTTTTATTTTCAGCTCTATCTATAATGTCAGTAGCGGTATTAAGTATATTTCAAGTAATATTGGTTGTTGTGTTAGTAATTTTAGTGCTCTTGCAGCCGCCTGGGAGTAGTTCGTTAAGTGGTTTTAGTAATACACAACAGGGAGTCAATTCGATGATTCCGGTAAAATCTTCTGAAAACCCGCTCAGCAGAATAACGGCTATTGTTGCTGGATTGTTTATTATAAACACATTGCTATTGTCAGGATTATATTCAAAAGACGTACATAAAAAATCGATTGCAGAGAAAATTATATTAGAAAAAAAGCAAGAAAGTGAACCTACTTCTGTTCCATTTGAAAATTAATGAAGGAAGCTAAATTTATCTTTGTCACAGGTGGAGTTGTGTCATCGCTTGGTAAAGGCTTAGTTGCTTCAAGCGTTGGTGCGCTTCTTCAAGCTTACGGTTTTAAGATCCGTATCAGAAAACTTGACCCGTATCTCAACATTGATCCTGGGACAATGAACCCAACTCAGCACGGAGAGGTGTTTGTTACCGAGGATGGTGCTGAAACTGATTTGGATCTTGGGCATTATGAGCGTTTTACTGGAATTAAAGCAACAAAAGATGACAATATAACAACTGGTAAGATATATCATGAGTTGTTGAAGAAAGAGAGGCGTGGTGATTATCTGGGCAAAACTGTGCAAGTCATTCCTCATGTGACAGATTTAATCAAATCGTTCATTTTTAATGGTACGGAAGGTTTAGATCTTGTAATATGTGAAATAGGCGGAACTGTAGGTGACATTGAAAGCCAACCATTTTTGGAGGCTATACGCCAAGTTAACTACACATTAGGAAAACAAAGAGTTATCCTTATTCACTTAACTTTAATACCATATCTTGCCGCAGCGCAAGAATTAAAGACAAAACCAACGCAGCATTCAGTTCGAGAGTTAAATTCCGCGGGGTTACAACCAGATATTATATTATGCCGCAGTGAGAAAGAAATTTTCGATAATCAGAGAGAGAAAATAGCTAAGCTTTGCAATGTTTCTTTGTCCAATGTGATACCTGCTCCTGATGTGAGTCATATATATGAGTTACCGGTGTTGTATAGCCAATGTGGGCTTGATACGCAAATTTTGGAGCACTTTCATTTAAGTGAGCCAAAACCAAGCTTGATTGAATGGGATCAAATAGTGCATTCCATAAGGCACCCAACACAGGAAGTTACTGTGTCTATAGTGGGAAAATACACCGAATTCCCTGATGCGTATAAATCACTAGTTGAAGCATTAAATCATGGTGCGATTAGTAATAAAGTCAAAGTAAAGATAAATTGGGTTAACTCAAGAGAGAAGGAAGAAAAACCTATAAATGAAAAGCTTATAGGGGAGAAGTTACAGAATTCTCATGCAATTCTTGTCCCAGGGGGGTTTGGTGATGACGGAGTAGAGAGTAA
This sequence comes from Wolbachia endosymbiont of Listronotus oregonensis, assembly GCF_031205055.1. NCBI lineage: Bacteria > Pseudomonadati > Pseudomonadota > Alphaproteobacteria > Rickettsiales > Anaplasmataceae > Wolbachia > Wolbachia endosymbiont of Listronotus oregonensis. The sequence continues at coordinate 22,526 of NZ_CP102118.1, forward strand.
AATATTAGCAATAAATTATGCCCGTACAAATAATATCCCATTTTTCGGAATTTGCCTTGGTATGCAGCTTGCAATTATTGAGTTTGCTCGTAATGTTGTTAAGCTTGAAGATGCACACTCTGAAGAATTTCATAACTGTAAACATCCAATCGTTAAGTTAGCTGGCGATCAAGATGACGATCTTGGTGGAACCATGAGACTTGGGGCATACAAATGTAATATAAATGCAAGCTCTAAAATGATGGATGCATATAGTAACACTACTATTTCAGAAAGACACAGACATAGATACATAATCAATTCAGATTATAAAGATGATTTGGAAAAAAATGGGCTGCTATGCAGTGGCATATCAGAAGATGGAACATGTATAGAGGCAGTGGAGTTAGAGAGTCATCCGTGGTTTATTGGTGTGCAGTTTCATCCAGAGTTTCAATCAAAGCCGTTTTCTCCTCATCCTCTTTTTATATCGTTTATTAAGGCAGCAGTTAATAAAATTTAAAAAAAGAAGATTAGCAAAGGAAAGTGTTCAAGTATCAATATATGGAGCTTGCCATAGAGCAAGCCAAACTTGCTCAAAAAAATGATGAGGTTCCCATAGGTGCCGTAATAGTTAGTGGAAGCAATGTCGTTTCTTCTGCACACAACATATCCAACGATCCAACTGCACATGCAGAGATGTTAGCGATCAAGCAGGCATGTGAGTTGCTCTCAACTTCAACGCTTTATGATTCTGACATATACGTAACATTAGAACCATGTCCGATGTGTGCTCAAGCTATTTCCTTTGCCAGGATTAAACGATTGTACTTTGGAGCTTATAATCCAAAAGGTGGAGGAATTGAAAATGGTGCTAAGATATTTCAATTTTGCAGCCATATACCTGAAGTTTATGGTGGGATATTAGAAACAGAATGCTCTTTTTTGTTAAAGGATTTTTTTGAGAAACTGAGAGACATTTGACAAACCGTCATGCTACTTGTTTTCCGATACAAATTCGTCATCCCGCTACGTGTTAGCGGGATCTATGCTAGGAGATACCGTGACGGTATGACGGTTAAGTAATTCGTCATTCCAGCGCGTGACGCACAACTATACAAACATTGTCCCACCAGCAGGGTGTCATGCAAGTAGCTGACACATAGCTGTACGAACATTCATTTTTGAAGGTAAATTGCACAGCAAATGGTGTCATCCCAGTGCCCAGACACTGGGATCCAGAAATTTTGCTTATAACTGAGCTGATGAGCTAAAGGTAGTTGTCTTACGCTAAAACAAACGTTTTTAATTAAGTTGCATAGAAGCTGGATCCCAGTGTCTGGGCACTTTAGACAATGTTACAAAAAATAATATCATAGAATTCAATAGGATAATCCCTAGAGAATTACTCATCTACAAAAAGGCAAATCGTGTTAATGCTGTTTAGATGTAAAAGATAAGCTAAATCTTTACATGGAATTTAAAACAGTAGAATACCTTTGATTGAAAGAAAGCACCAACTTTATGGGGTGAGCAACTGCAACTACTACCACTAAATCAATAAATCTTAATAGGGGAAAACATTATGAAAACGTCAAAACTGACATTAGTATGTGATATATATGAGTTAACAGATAAAGATAGAAAGAATATACAAAAACTAGCAAGAAAAATAGAAGAAGGGGAAGGTGTTGCCGAAAAGTTCAAAAATGGAATATTCAAAAAGTCCAGCTATAACGCAAGCACAATTCTTTTAGCAAAAATAACTTACGAGTATCATGGTAGAGAGGAGACGTTGTCACTACTACATTATGCTATAAGTCATAAAAATAATCAAGCTGTAAAAGATCTTTTAGAAGAAGCCAAAAAACAAAAACTATTAAAGGAAGTTCTGAATGAAGAGATGACCACAAAACATTCAGATGGTCGGGAAGAAATTCATACAATACTTACAGATGCTATATCACGTAGAGACAATGACATGATTAGAGCAGTGTTAAAGATCTCTGAGGAAAATGGTATTTTGAAAGATATTCTAAAAAAGAGAATAATTATAAAACATTCAAATAGCAAGGAAATGACTTACACCCCATTCACCTATGCTGAAGCGTGTGAAAATAGTGAAGCTGTAAGAGAACTGGGAAATATTCTTAATAAGAGAGCAACCCAGCAGCCCACTGTTGTAACAGCCAAAACTACTACAGCTAGAAGTGAAAAAGTGCTTCAAGATACTATCGGTAATATCGAGGCACCGGCTAACGCATATGAAAATAATAATGAAAGTAGTCTTGAAGAATCTATAGAACATAAATATCTTGAGCCATGCGAAAATAGTAATGAAAGTAATACAATAGCTATAGAGCACATCGCTGCTTCAATAGAAAAGCTCGATAATACTGGAATATGCGAAAAAAATGAAACTGCTGTAACAGAAACTGACATACAAGAGCCAAATGCTTCCAACAGCCTTTCTTCTGCTGCATGTTTTGATAATGGATCTAGCAAAGAAAATACTGCAGACAAAAAAGAAAAACCATCAATGCAACAAAGACGAGCAATCTTGGCTGGTAGTGTTGGTGCGGCATTACTAGTCTGTGGTATTGTAGCTTGTATATTGAAAATGTATGCCATAGCGGTGATTGGGGGAATAGTTGGATTAGCGTGTATAGGTTTTGCACTGTACAATTCGTTCAAGCCAAATACCAAGCTCGAGAAAGTGAGAGATGTAGAACAGCCAATTATTGAATCTTCTTTAAACCCAATATAAATCAAAAAAAATGGTCATAATCATCAAGTAAATTTTTTAAAAAAGTAAAATGAGATAATTTCTTTGGAAGAATCTATAAATCATTAACTTATAGCCCTTCTCATAATAATCCAAATTAGGTAAGATACGGATTCATGGCTATGGTGGAAGTCAGTAGGCAAGCAGCGTATAGTGATCGGATTATTGTGAAAAGAGCTATACTATAAAACGTCTCAACTTTCTCTCCACTTTTTCTGGGTAAGGTCACTTAAGTGATAACCTTTGATTATTCATTATTAATGATAGCCCTAGCAATACTAACAACAAACCAACTAGTAAAAACATTATATCAATCGTAATAAAATTGGTTAACAATGCACCAATTAAAGGAGATATAATCATGAAAAAGTTTTGAATAGATTCACTGAATGCAGAAACTGAGCCTATTATATTTTGTTCAACTTCCGTCTGTAATAGAATAGCGTATGGTATATTAATAAGTGCTCCTGTTATCCCAAATAAAAGCCATATTAATACATAAAAATATACAGACAAATTTATCTGATAAAAAGCCAATAACCCTAAAAGCAATAATAATAACCCACCAAAGATTTGCCCTGCAGAAATTAATGCAATATATCTAAAACGGGCAATATAAGTAGTAACTATTACTGAACCGACAACACTACCTACTCCAATAGCACTTATTGCTATTGCATATATTGATGCATTAAAATTCATGAATTTGTTTAAAACTATTATATAAAAATCGAATACAAATATTATGGCAAATCTTAATGCACTGTTAATAATAACAACATTTAAAAGTTTATTATTTTTAATTGTATTGCCCACATTTATCAGCTTCTTATATATAAAAGACAATTTACTAACCTTATTATTAGTTAATTTTGTTTCTGTAAATTCCACAGGTAAGCTAATAGCTTTAATAAAGCATGCAGATACTAAAAAAGTGAAGGCATTAACAATAAACAGAAAATCTATATCACAATATAAGATCAACAAACCGCCGAATGCAGGACCAATAATTTTTGCAAATTGGTTCGAGGTATGCAAAAAACCTGATGCTCTTGGCAATAAATCATTAAGAACCATTACTTTTAATGCTATTTGTCTAGAAGGTAAGAAAAACAACGGCATATTCCCTTAAGAATAGTAGTAACAAAATTATCTTATAATGATAAGCTGAAAAATACAAAATAATAGATAAAGCTGCTCGAAAAACATCAGAATAAATCAAAATAGGTATTGGATTTTTATTATCTACTGATACTCCTATAATTGAACCAAAAAAGACGCTTGGAGCTGCCATAGCAATCTCAACAATAGCGAGCATTTGTGATGGTAAGCCAATATCATAGATGAATAATGAGGCAATAATGGGTATTATCATCCAATCACCTAAACTGGAAATAAAATCGGCAATAAGTAAGTTGACGTAGTTAGCATTACCGATCAAACGATGGGAGTGTTAAATAAACTGTGTCAAACCGAAAAAAGTAATAAATTGATATAAAAAAATGGAGGTTTGACAATGAGTCAGAAAGTAGTAAACAGAACTACCGGTTTGGTAGATTATAAAGAATTAGAAACAAATATCCTGTCGTCTATACGAGAAGGAAGACCGTTGACAGGAAGAGATGGAGCATTAACACCGTTTATAAAAAAGTTGCTGGAGGTAAGCCTGGAAGGTGAAATAGAAAACCACTTGTCGGCTGAAAGCGAAGAGAATAATCGAAGAAATGGGAGGAATGCAAAGACTTTACGTACAAGCGCAGGGTCATTTGAGCTTTTGACGCCAAGAGATAGGGAAGGAAGTTTCGAACCACAAATAGTCAAAAAAGGCAAACAAACTTACATCCAGAGCTTGAAACGAAGATTTTGAGCACATTTGCCAGTGGTATGGGCTATAGAGATAAGTGTCACATGTTGAGGAAATTTATGATCACAAAATATCGGTGGCAGAGATATCAAGTATTTGACAAATTGCTACCAGTAATCAACGAATGGCGTAGTCGCCCGCTGCAGTCTGTATATCCGATAGTTCATTTGATGGTTCATTTAAACAGCTCAAAGAGGACGGGCATTGGTAAGTAAATGCATCTATCAACATATTAGCGCAGCTAATAGATAACTTTTAAGCAGCTCTTCTTTGAGCCATAAGTTGCTACGTATCTATGCGCTAATATGTTATACATGCATTTACTTACGCAATGCCCGTCCTCTTTGACTTTAAAAAACCATGAAAACTATCGGATATACAGACTGCAGCGGGCGACTACGCCATTCGTTGATTACTGGTAGCAATTTGTCAGTAATACTTGATATCTCTGCCACCGATATTTTGTGATCATAAATTTCCTCAACATGTGACACTATATCTCTATAGCCCATACCACTGGCAAATGTGCTCAAAATCTTCGTTTCAAGCTCTGGATGTAAGTTTGTTTGCCTTTTTTTGACTATTTGTGGTTCGAAACTTCCTTCCCTATCTCTTGGCGTCAAAAGCTCAAATGACCCTGCGCTTGTACGTAAAGTCTTTGCATTCCTCCCATTTCTTCGATTATTCTCTTCGCTTTCAGCCGACAAGTGGTTTTCTATTTCACCTTCCAGGCTTACCTCCAGCAACTTTTTTATAAACGGTGTTAATGCTCCATCTCTTCCTGTCAACGGTCTTCCTTCTCGTATAGACGACAGGATATTTGTTTCTAATTCTTTATAATCTACCAAACCGGTAGTTCTGTTTACTACTTTCTGACTCATTGTCAAACCTCCATTTTTTTATATCAATTTATTACTTTTTTTTCGGTTTGACACAGTTTATTTAACACTCCCATCGTTTGATCGGTAATGCTAACTACGTCAACTTACTTATTGCCGATTTTATTTCCAGTTTAGGTGATTGGATGATAATACCCATTATTGCCTCATTATTCATCTATGATATTGGCTTACCATCACAAATGCTCGCTATTGTTGAGATTGCTATGGCAGCTCCAAGCGTCTTTTTTGGTTCAATTATAGGAGTATCAGTAGATAATAAAAATCCAATACCTATTTTGATTTATTCTGATGTTTTTCGAGCAGCTTTATCTATTATTTTGTATTTTTCAGCTTATCATTATAAGATAATTTTGTTACTACTATTCTTAGAGGGAATATGCCGTTGTTTTTTCTTACCTTCTAGACAAATAGCATTAAAAGTAATGGTTCTTAATGATTTATTGCCAAGAGCATCAGGTTTTTTGCATACCTCGAACCAATTTGCAAAAATTATTGGTCCTGCATTCGGCGGTTTGTTGATCTTATATTGTGATATAGATTTTCTGTTTATTGTTAATGCCTTCACTTTTTTAGTATCTGCATGCTTTATTAAAGCTATTAGCTTACCTGTGGAATTTACAGAAACAAAATTAACTAATAATAAGGTTAGTAAATTGTCTTTTATATATAAGAAGCTGATAAATGTGGGCAATACAATTAAAAATAATAAACTTTTAAATGTTGTTATTATTAACAGTGCATTAAGATTTGCCATAATATTTGTATTCGATTTTTATATAATAGTTTTAAACAAATTCATGAATTTTAATGCATCAATATATGCAATAGCAATAAGTGCTATTGGAGTAGGTAGTGTTGTCGGTTCAGTAATAGTTACTACTTATATTGCCCGTTTTAGATATATTGCATTAATTTCTGCAGGGCAAATCTTTGGTGGGTTATTATTATTGCTTTTAGGGTTATTGGCTTTTTATCAGATAAATTTGTCTGTATATTTTTATGTATTAATATGGCTTTTATTTGGGATAACAGGAGCACTTATTAATATACCATACGCTATTCTATTACAGACGGAAGTTGAACAAAATATAATAGGCTCAGTTTCTGCATTCAGTGAATCTATTCAAAACTTTTTCATGATTATATCTCCTTTAATTGGTGCATTGTTAACCAATTTTATTACGATTGATATAATGTTTTTACTAGTTGGTTTGTTGTTAGTATTGCTAGGGCTATCATTAATAATGAATAATCAAAGGTTATCACTTAAGTGACCTTACCCAGAAAAAGTGGAGAGAAAGTTGAGACGTTTTATAGTATAGCTCTTTTCACAATAATCCGATCACTATACGCTGCTTGCCTACTGACTTCCACCATAGCCATGAATCCGTATCTTACCTAATTTGGATTATTATGAGAAGGGCTATAAGTTAATGATTTATAGATTCTTCCAAAGAAATTATCTCATTTTACTTTTTTAAAAAATTTACTTGATGATTATGACCATTTTTTTTGATTTATATTGGGTTTAAAGAAGATTCAATAATTGGCTGTTCTACATCTCTCACTTTCTCGAGCTTGGTATTTGGCTTGAACGAATTGTACAGTGCAAAACCTATACACGCTAATCCAACTATTCCCCCAATCACCGCTATGGCATACATTTTCAATATACAAGCTACAATACCACAGACTAGTAATGCCGCACCAACACTACCAGCCAAGATTGCTCGTCTTTGTTGCATTGATGGTTTTTCTTTTTTGTCTGCAGTATTTTCTTTGCTAGATCCATTATCAAAACATGCAGCAGAAGAAAGGCTGTTGGAAGCATTTGGCTCTTGTATGTCAGTTTCTGTTACAGCAGTTTCATTTTTTTCGCATATTCCAGTATTATCGAGCTTTTCTATTGAAGCAGCGATGTGCTCTATAGCTATTGTATTACTTTCATTACTATTTTCGCATGGCTCAAGATATTTATGTTCTATAGATTCTTCAAGACTACTTTCATTATTATTTTCATATGCGTTAGCCGGTGCCTCGATATTACCGATAGTATCTTGAAGCACTTTTTCACTTCTAGCTGTAGTAGTTTTGGCTGTTACAACAGTGGGCTGCTGGGTTGCTCTCTTATTAAGAATATTTCCCAGTTCTCTTACAGCTTCACTATTTTCACACGCTTCAGCATAGGTGAATGGGGTGTAAGTCATTTCCTTGCTATTTGAATGTTTTATAATTATTCTCTTTTTTAGAATATCTTTCAAAATACCATTTTCCTCAGAGATCTTTAACACTGCTCTAATCATGTCATTGTCTCTACGTGATATAGCATCTGTAAGTATTGTATGAATTTCTTCCCGACCATCTGAATGTTTTGTGGTCATCTCTTCATTCAGAACTTCCTTTAATAGTTTTTGTTTTTTGGCTTCTTCTAAAAGATCTTTTACAGCTTGATTATTTTTATGACTTATAGCATAATGTAGTAGTGACAACGTCTCCTCTCTACCATGATACTCGTAAGTTATTTTTGCTAAAAGAATTGTGCTTGCGTTATAGCTGGACTTTTTGAATATTCCATTTTTGAACTTTTCGGCAACACCTTCCCCTTCTTCTATTTTTCTTGCTAGTTTTTGTATATTCTTTCTATCTTTATCTGTTAACTCATATATATCACATACTAATGTCAGTTTTGACGTTTTCATAATGTTTTCCCTATTAAGATTTATTGATTTAGTGGTAGTAGTTGCAGTTGCTCACCCCATAAAGTTGGTGCTTTCTTTCAATCAAAGGTATTCTACTGTTTTAAATTCCATGTAAAGATTTAGCTTATCTTTTACATCTAAACAGCATTAACACGATTTGCCTTTTTGTAGATGAGTAATTCTCTAGGGATTATCCTATTGAATTCTATGATATTATTTTTTGTAACATTGTCTAAAGTGCCCAGACACTGGGATCCAGCTTCTATGCAACTTAATTAAAAACGTTTGTTTTAGCGTAAGACAACTACCTTTAGCTCATCAGCTCAGTTATAAGCAAAATTTCTGGATCCCAGTGTCTGGGCACTGGGATGACACCATTTGCTGTGCAATTTACCTTCAAAAATGAATGTTCGTACAGCTATGTGTCAGCTACTTGCATGACACCCTGCTGGTGGCATAATTTATTGCTAATATTTTACTCTCTACTCCGTCATCACCAAACCCCCCTGGGACAAGAATTGCATGAGAATTCTGTAACTTCTCCCTATAAGCTTTTCATTTATAGGTTTTTCTTCCTTCTCTCTTGAGTTAACCCAATTTATCTTTACTTTGACTTTATTACTAATCGCACCATGATTTAATGCTTCAACTAGTGATTTATACGCATCAGGGAATTCGGTGTATTTTCCCACTATAGACACAGTAACTTCCTGTGTTGGGTGCCTTATGGAATGCACTATTTGATCCCATTCAATCAAGCTTGGTTTTGGCTCACTTAAATGAAAGTGCTCCAAAATTTGCGTATCAAGCCCACATTGGCTATACAACACCGGTAACTCATATATATGACTCACATCAGGAGCAGGTATCACATTGGACAAAGAAACATTGCAAAGCTTAGCTATTTCTCTCTCTGATTATCGAAAATTTCTTTCTCACTGCGGCATAATATAATATCTGGTTGTAACCCCGCGGAATTTAACTCTCGAACTGAATGCTGCGTTGGTTTTGTCTTTAATTCTTGCGCTGCGGCAAGATATGGTATTAAAGTTAAGTGAATAAGGATAACTCTTTGTTTTCCTAATGTGTAGTTAACTTGGCGTATAGCCTCCAAAAATGGTTGGCTTTCAATGTCACCTACAGTTCCGCCTATTTCACATATTACAAGATCTAAACCTTCCGTACCATTAAAAATGAACGATTTGATTAAATCTGTCACATGAGGAATGACTTGCACAGTTTTGCCCAGATAATCACCACGCCTCTCTTTCTTCAACAACTCATGATATATCTTACCAGTTGTTATATTGTCATCTTTTGTTGCTTTAATTCCAGTAAAACGCTCATAATGCCCAAGATCCAAATCAGTTTCAGCACCATCCTCGGTAACAAACACCTCTCCGTGCTGAGTTGGGTTCATTGTCCAGGATCAATGTTGAGATACGGGTCAAGTTTTCTGATACGGATCTTAAAACCGTAAGCTTGAAGAAGCGCACCAACGCTTGAAGCAACTAAGCCTTTACCAAGCGATGACACAACTCCACCTGTGACAAAGATAAATTTAGCTTCCTTCATTAATTTTCAAATGGAACAGAAGTAGGTTCACTTTCTTGCTTTTTTTCTAATATAATTTTCTCTGCAATCGATTTTTTATGTACGTCTTTTGAATATAATCCTGACAATAGCAATGTGTTTATAATAAACAATCCAGCAACAATAGCCGTTATTCTGCTGAGCGGGTTTTCAGAAGATTTTACCGGAATCATCGAATTGACTCCCTGTTGTGTATTACTAAAACCACTTAACGAACTACTCCCAGGCGGCTGCAAGAGCACTAAAATTACTAACACAACAACCAATATTACTTGAAATATACTTAATACCGCTACTGACATTATAGATAGAGCTGAAAATAAAAATTTTAGGAGCATAAAGTGCATAAGTCAAGAACATCTGTCACCCAAGTAGCTTGGAATCTAAGTATGTATTTACTGCCTACCTTATTTTGGTTAGCATATGCATAAAACTGTGGGCTTAATATGTATCACATTTTAAAATACAAAGATTATGAACCAAAAATAGACGAAAGTGCTTTCATCGCAGGTGGTTCGCATATCATAGGCAAGGTTGAAATAGGAAAAGATGCGAGCATCTGGTTTAATTGTGTGGTCAGAGGGGACGTTGGATCAATAAAAATAGGTGATGGAACAAATATTCAAGATGGAACGGTAATTCATGTGGATAGAAACCCAGGTGGTGATACAACTATTGGCAATATGGTAACAGTGGGACATTTTTGTATGTTGCATGCATGTATGGTGCATGATAAAGCGTTTATTGGTATGGGCTCTACCGTGATGGACCATGCAGTTGTGGAGCCTGAAGCTATGGTAGCTGCTGGCTCGCTAGTGACACATGGAAAAGTAATAAAAAGTGGGAAATATGGGCTGGCAGGCCAGCAAAGTTCTTCAAAAAAATGTCGAATGAAGAAATTAAACATATTACACAATCAGCACAAAATTATATTATGCTAATGAAGGAATATAAAAATTAAAGTTCGCGTGAGGCTAATTTATACTACCAACCCTATTGAGGGACTGCATAGACAGATTAGAAAATTCACTAAAACTAAGGGCTCATTTACTAGCTTGTACAAACAGGTATATTGTGCTATAAAAAAGGCAGAGCAAAATTGGACTATCCTAATTGGGCTTTAACTATATCTCAACTTGATATTTTCTTTCCTGGTAGATTGAAAATTGAGTTGAGTTAAAAATGCGGTTTGACACACTTTTTTGAACATTTCCTTATTGCCTGTTTTTACAATTTTGAATTGATTCCTTAGGTTATGCAAGAGGTCTATTGAGCAAATCCAATAATATCCTTGATTTCTTTTATATTATGGGTTGCAATTTCTGCTGCTTTCTTTGTACCTTTTTTTAATATTTCACGTAAATGGAATTGGTCTTTTAAAAGATCATTCATTCTCTCACGTATGGGTGATATAACACTGATAATTAAATCAGCTAACTCTTTTTTGAAGTGCTTCATGTCATGTTTGTTCACTTCTTCACATACTTTTTCCGCATTTACATTACTAAGCACTGAATAAATGTTTATCAAATTGCTTATTTCTGGTCGGCACTCTAAAGTAGCAAAATCAAAGCCTAGAATTGAATCTGTTTTTGCTTTTTCTATTTTTTTGACAATTAAATCATCCGTATCATCAAGGTTAATGCACGAATATTCTGAAGGGTCAGATTTACTCATCTTGCTTGTGCCATCTCTTAAGCTCATTATTCTTGATGTGCAATCCAAAGTTAAGATTTCAGGTACGATGAAATAATCCAGTTTATAATGATTGTTAAAAGCTGATGCAATATCACGTGCAAGCTCCAAATGCTGTTTTTGATCATCACCAACAGGAACGTATTTAGTTTGATACAACAATATATCTGCAGCCATAAGTACTGGATAACTATATAATCCAAGAGAGGCTTTTTGTTTATCGCCGCCAGCTTTATCTTTAAATTGAGTCATGCGATTAAGCCAACCAATTGGTGTATAGCACCCAAGCAGCCAGCCCAGTTCTGCATGACCACTAACCGTGGACTGATTAAAAATAATGGACTTTTCTGGATCTATTCCACATGCAATATAAGCTGCTGCTGTTTTGAAAATATTACTTTTTAATTCACTTGCGGGAAGCTTATTTGCTGTGATTGCATGTAGGTCGACAATACAAAAAAGAGATTTGTATTTATGCTGTAAGTCTATCCACTGTTTGATTGCACCAAGATAATTACCTAAATGTAGTACGCCACTTGGCTGGATACCTGAAAAGACAATACTTGTCATTATACATTTACCTCATGCTAATCGCTTCCACAATCAGCAGATTTCTTAGAAAGAATAACCATTGCAGGACGGAGCAACCTATTTTTGATAGTATAACCAGTCTGTAGTACTTCTATAATAGTGCCAGGCTCTTTTTCATTGTCTTCTCTTTCCACAACAGCTTGGTGTAAATTACTATCAAAAAGCTCACCAAGTGGATCTACTTCCTCTATTCCATGTTTTTTTAGATCATTTATAATTTTTTGATAAGCTACTTTAATCCCCTCATGAACAGGATCACCGTCTTTCAAAATTTCCATTACTTTTTTTAAATTGTCGCACGAGTCGATCATATCACGTGCAAATTTTGTGACTGCATAGTCACTTGCATCGCTAATTTGCTTTTGCATTATACGTTTGACGTTTTCATTATCTGCAACAGCACGGCGTAAATGATCTTCAAGCTGAGCTGCACGTTCTTTTAATGTATTGAGATCTTCATTTAAATCATCAGTTTGCTTATGGTTATCACTTTGTTGGTCGTCACCTTTCTGCCTATTTACCATATCGGCAAATTTCCTCTTTTTTTCTTTACTACTGTCTGACATATCACTATCCTTAAGAATCTAATAAATATATAGCAATTAATTCGAAAATATCAAGCACCAGCTACATTTGTCTTTCTATGCTCGCATTTAAAAAGTCAATTAAAGTAATTTTATAAAAAGAATCAGAAAAAGTACTAATATCATTTTGTGCCATATTAATGTAGTATCTAGCTTTTTCCATAGAAAGCTGAATGGCATTATGGTGATTAATATAGTGTAATGCTTGGTCAAAATTGTGTCTAGCTGAAGAAAAGCATTTTTCCCAGAATTTTTGCTCTGCTGGACTGCCCTTTTCGTATGCTATAATAGCAGGTAAGGTGACTTTACCTTCGAAAAAGTCTTTTCCGACTTGTTTTCCAGAAGTGCCTTGATTAGCAGTATAATCGAGCATATCATCAACTATTTGAAATGCCATACCAAAATTAAAACCAAAATTCTTTAGCCTCTCTGTTTCGTCATTTGTTGCACCAGATACTGTAGATGCAGCTTCACAGCATGCAGAAAATAAAGATGCTGTCTTTTCTCCAATGATATCAAAATAATTTTCCCTGACTGTGTGGGGGTCAAAACGTGTTGTCATCTGCTTTATTTCACCCTTCACAAGTAAATGCGATGCTTTAGATAAAATAGAGAGAATATTTAAATTTCCACACTCTATAAGCCATCTAAATGCTAGAGTCAACAATAGATCACCAACTAAAATGCTTGATTTATTTCCCCAAATCTTATTCGCTGTTTTAACTCCATGGCGTGCCTCACTTTCATCGAGCACATCATCATGAAGTAAAGTAGCATTGTGTATAAACTCTACCGATGCAGCAACGTTGATCCTATCCTCCCAGAATAGTTTAGCATTTTACATATAATAAAAACTAGTTTAGGCCTTATTTTTTTTCCACCTGAACTAACAAGATGAGATATAATATCAGTAGCAAGCTTAGCACCTTCATCATTGACATTTTTGAAGATAAAGTCCTTCATAGCTGATAGATCAGAAGATACGACATCGTCTAATTTACCATTATTTGTTAAATCAGTATTTAGCATTTTAAAGAGACTTATGCTTCTTGTCCCTGTGCTTTCTCGTTCTCTACTTTCTTCTTTTCTGTTTTCTTTGGTTCTGTTTCTAAAGTTACTATGCCTTTTTTAATGAACCATAGTACTCTTTCAGTTGCTTGCGCGCCTACGCTTAGCCAATGTTTTAATCTATCAGCCTTCACCACAACACGATTTTTATTGTCTTTTGGTAACATTGGATCATATTGTCCTATTTTCTCAATAAAACGCCCATCTCTTGGTGCTCGTGAATCAGCTACAACTATCCTATAAAAAGGGCGTTTCTTTGCGCCAAACCTTGCCAACCTTATTTTAACTACCATGTTAACCTTTATTCATATATTAGTCACAATTTTATACAATGAGCCGTTTTAAGTCAAATGAATTATACAACTTTTGCACCTTATAATATAATTACCAATAATGTAGGGCAGCGCCGGGCGCACAGCTATACGAACATTCATTTTTGAAGGTAAATTGCACAGCAAATGGTGTCATTCCAGTCTGGAATCCAGCCTTTTCATAATCATTAAAACGTTGTATTTTAACATAAAACGGCTACTTTTATACTTAATAAAATTCCTGGATCCCAGACTGGGATGACATCCTTCCTAGTGAAGATTGCTCTCAAATCGCAATGTTCGTACAGTTGTGTGTCTCGGCACTGGATGCGTTTGAAGCAACTTATAAGATTTTTGACTATATATCATCAAGTATAGCGTGATTAACTTCGACTTTATACTTTGATTCCAGATAGCTAATTAATTGCTCTTTTAGCGATATCATCACACGTTTTCCGGTGTCAAGCGTGTTTAATTTACCATTTGATGAATGCATTTCTTTTAGAACACCTATTATAATTTCATTATTGTATTGAATAGGGTCTGTCACTGAACCAGTTGTTTTCATATTGAAAATCTCTTCTACAAAAGAAAAGGGGTAGTTTTGTTGATCCACTTCATTGCGTTGCATCTGCTGACCTTTAACTAATTCCACACCTTGAATTTCTTCCAAATCTGTTTTTTCTCTTAGTTGAACTGCAACCTCTTGCCCAATTTTAAACATTCTTTCTTTTATAAACTCACTACACCAAAGCTCTACCGCTAATGCCCTGCCTTCTTCAAAACTTTGCAATTTGGGTGGAACGATATCAATGATTTTTACACTAACAACAGCGTCCCCAACGCCCTTGAAATAACCTTTCTGATCCTTTTCTCGCGAAAAAATGAAAGAAATCAAATCACCAGAATCTCCTACGTTATTACCGCTTTGATCTTTTCCACTCGCATCTACTGGACCAATAGTTTGTATAGGTAAATTATATTCACTCAATATTTCTTCAATTTCTGAACCATTGTATATCTTATAGTTCACTTGGTTTATGAAATCATTGACTCTTTCAAAAGACTTTTGGTTAGTTAGAACTGACTTTATGTCTTTTTTTAAATCAACTAAGTCTTCATCAGAGATTTGATGCGCACTTTCCACTTTTATTATATGCCAACCAAAACTGCTTGCTAAAACTTCACTTACTTCACCTACTTTGAGAGCAAATACCTTTTCCCTCACGTCTTCTGGTAAAAAATCCTTAGTTATATTATTTACTCTAGTTTCCTCAAGTTTTGCTTTGCCAAACTCTCCTACTATCTGTTCAAAGCTTGTTTTACCCTCCTCAAATGCTCTTCTTGCTGTCTCAGCTTCTTCTTTGGTAGAAAATATTACATTGAATACATCTCTTTGATCTTTTAGTTCCTGTTGTTCTATTATACCATCAACTTCTTCATCTGAGATCTTGATTTGATCTTCAAAATACTTTTGGCCTAGGGAAATATATTGCGCAGTTCGATACTCAGGATAATAAAAATGGGATTTATTTCTTTCGTACAAATCAAGTAATGCTTGATCATCTGGTTCAGGAATGTTTGTAACTGCATCTTCAGTTATTTTAACAATATCAACCACTCTAGTTTGGTAGCGACTTTTGTATATCTGCTCATCAACTCTCTCGCCAAAAGTTACCGGATAATTATCTTTAAATAACGAAGTCATGAACATCATTGCAGGCAGAACTTTCTCTAGCTTTGCTATATACTCTTTCTCTGTCATATGCAGGTCATTTAGCGTTTCATGGAATTTATTTTTGTCAAATTCGCCTTTATCATTTTGAAAGTATTTGGTATTTTTAATATGGTTTTTTATAGACTCTTCTCCAACTGTCAACCCCAGCTCACTAATTAGGTTAAACAATAGTTTTTGCTCTATAAGTGCGTTAAGCAAATCATATTTCAGCTTTTTTACTTGTTCTCTACTCGCATCAGATCCAGAAATTTGCTTTTCATAATTTTGATATAGTGATTTATACTCATCTGACGTTATAACTTCTTTTCCAACCCTAGCTACCTCTTCTTTTTCATCATCACCTGATAAAAGGTTGCCAATTCCCATGAAGACTAATAAGCAAGCTAAAAGGACAACGGTTACTTTAGTGAAAAAATTTTTAACATTCATTTTAAACTCAGTTAATTAATGGTTAATTATAGAATAGTGATAATTTAATTCTTGTAAACCTGTTGCTTTATTAGCCAATATATATAATATTACAATATATTAACTTAAAATTTAACTCTTTTCTTAAATAGAAACATATGTTTGACTAAGTTATACTATACCTTAAGAAGGGAAAATATTTTTTTGAATCGTTTGAAATATGCTTAAACGTAAGCGCATTTAATTAACTTAAGAGGTGGGAAGTGACAAACAAAAAGTCATTGAATGACAAAATTAATGCTTTTTTAGTTTTAATAGCTTATATTTTAGCTCTGTATAACAGTAAGGGATACTTTAAATGGGAGATGCTTTTTTGATGTCAATGGAATCTTCTAAGGGCAATAACGATGGAAATAAACAGTTTCTAATGCAAATAGCTGCTTGGTTAGTAGACAACACTGGTTTAACTTTTAATCAAATAGCACAATGCTGTAGGTTGGCCCTTGAAGAAGTACAAGACATAGCTGATGAGGAAATAGAAGTTGAAAAATATAACCCTATTATTTCTGGGGTAATTACTGAAAAAGAAATCGATGATTGCAAAAAAAATTCAAACCGTGTACCAAATTTGATTATAAAAAATATAAAAAAAAGGAGTAAAGCGATTGGTAGCATTCTTGGCTTTGCCTCTACGGCAAGGCGTAGAGATAAACCTGATGCGATTTATTATTTAGTAAAAAAATTTCCTATCTTGGATAATAACGTTATAGCTAAATTAATTAGTACAACAAATTACACAGTTGAGCAAGTAAGAGATGGATCTCATCATAACATGCAAAATATAAAACCCCAAGATCCTGTACTACTTGGCTTATGTAGTCAAGAAAATTTAGAAGCAGAAGTGGAAAAAGCAAAAGTAGAAGAAGAGAAGCAAGAAAGGTTAAAAAATATAAAGAATAGCTATTGAAAATCCTCAAATTTTTGTGCTTTGTTAACATTAAATTAACTTGACTTGCTAGTGTTTATTAGTATAATGTAAGTAAAGTACGGGGTTTAATAATAATTAAGCTTAATACGCACTAAAACTAGCTCAGCCTAATTTATTATCTTATAGTCACATTTTAGGTTAGTAAGCATCAATTAAAATTTTTGGAGGATTATGACAACAATCAATGAAGATGTTTTGGCAAAAGGAAAGGTTACAGCTCAACCTGAAAAAAGTGAGCAAATTCACAATAACGATACAGTAAAACAGATGGTCAATGAAGGTACTGAGAAAAACAGAAAAACATTAGATCTGAGCGAATTAAAAGAGAAAACAGCAGAAGAATTGTTAGAGTTAGCTGAAGAAAGAAAAATTTCAACTAACGGTAAAAGCAATGGTAGAATGCTAAAGCAGGAAATGATATTCAGCTTAATGAAGAAAATGAGCGAAGAAGGAGGCATAACCACAGGGAGTGGAATAGTGGAAATATTGCCTGATGGTTTCGGTTTCTTACGTTCAGCAAGTGCAAATTATGCTCCAAGTACCGATGATGTTTATATTTCTAACGGGCAAATAAAGAAGTTTAATTTACGTACAGGAGATATGGCATGTGGAGAAATAAGGCCACCTGGTGATAAAGAAAGATATTTTACTTTAACTAAGGTTCAAAGTATAAACTCTACTGAAGTCAGTGAATTAAGAAAGTACGTCCATTTTGATAATTTGCTTCCTCTTTATCCTGAGGAAAGCATAGTACTTGAGTGTAATAGTGGTGATGATAAAAAAGGCTTAAGCATGCGTGCTATAGATATAGTAGCTCCTCTTGGAAAAGGGCAAAGAGCGTTAGTAGTTGCTCCACCTCGCACAGGAAAAACTGTATTGCTTCAGCAAATGGCTAACTCTATAGCTATAAATCACCCTGAAATAGAATTAATAGTGTTACTTATAGATGAAAGACCTGAAGAAGTAACAGATATGATACGTTCTGTAAAAGGTGAGGTAGTGAGTTCTACGTTTGATGAGCCTGCTTACCGTCACGTACAGCTTGCTGAAATAGTAATAGAAAAAGCTAAAAGAATGGTTGAGCATAAAAAAGATGTGGTAATCCTACTTGACAATATTACTAGACTTGCACGTGCTTATAACGCTGTTATTCCTTCGTCTGGGAAAGTTCTAACTGGTGGTGTGGATTCAAATGCACTGCAGAGACCCAAGCGTTTTTTTGGAGCGGCTCGTAATATTGAAAATGGTGGTTCTTTGACAATCATTGCTACAGCTCTTATAGACACTGGTTCAAAAATGGATGAGGTTATTTTTGAAGAGTTTAAAGGTACAGGAAACGCTGAGATTATACTTGATAGAAAACTTTCTGATAAACGTATATTTCCAGCTATTGACATTACAAAATCCGGAACAAGGAAGGAAGAGCTATTAGTTGATAAGGCTATACTAAATAAAATATGGGTGTTGCGTAGAATACTCAATCCTATGGGATCTGTTGAAGCAATGGAATTTTTACGTGACAAACTACTTTTAACAAAGAGCAATGCTGACTTTTTTAACTCCATGAATCACTAAAAGTAAGCCAGTTATGATGGATATGCTGAGCAAAAAGTAAAACGCTTTTATAGTTAAAATAATTGTATCCGTTCAGGCAATGGCGAACTTAGGGAGCGTTAAATAAACTATACGCGTCAAGTTAAGAAGCAAAGGTAAGAAAATTCAATGAACTTAAGGTGGATACTCTAGTCTTTCTATATCTGTCTTTCACAGAAAATTGTGACCAGTTTGTGGTAAGTTTTTTCAGGAAAATTCTCAAATTATTAATTTTGCTGCTTAACGCTAAAAACAAGTAACCGTTCACGGATTGTGAGAATGAATAAAGAACTAAGCAGTCGTAACTTTTGGAAGGGATTTTGGCCATTGAGACGTGATGTCAAAAATATCGACAACATTCTTCCACGAACCTTTCCCCACGTTCCAACCAGGTGAAAAAGCTGTTTTTACGATAGCCGTCTAATTTGCCGTTCTGCAAGGTTGTTGATTGACTTCAGGCTTTCGTAAAAACTTCCACACTATATCCTCGGCCTTAACATCTTAATGGCCATTCTCAAACCATTCTCGTCATTTCATGAAAAAACCCTTCTTTCGCATTAGTTGTGTAGCATCTTTTAATATTAACAAGGCCTATAATAGTGCAGCACTGCCTTACGTATTGCCAATCCAAATTCTACTTGCTGTAAAATAACACAATCTGCTACATCGCTGCTAATCTCAATCCCTCTATTTATTGGCCCTGGGTGCATAACAATCGCATCTGGTTTTGCGTATGATAGCTTTTGTGAATCAAGTCCATACAAATGAAAATATTCTTTCTCTGAAGGAACAAAACAACTATTATTCATGCGCTCTTTCTGCAGTCTTAAAAGCATGATTACATCAGCATCCTTTATACCTTCAATTAATGAATAATGGACTGAATCTACTTCAGGAAAATGCTTACAAATCAAAGTTGGTGGTGCGACCAAGCTTATCTCTGCTCCAAACATTTTTAGCAACCTTATATTTGACCTTGCAACTCTGCTGTGCAGAATATCTCCACATATCACAACTTTGAGATCCTTTATTTGCTTTTTATGACTGCTGATTACAAGATAATCTGCAAGAGCTTGAGTTGGGTGTTCACTGCTTCCATCGCCTGCGTTGATTAGCGAGCAGCTAACATTCTTAGCCAGCATATTAACAATACCGCTATTTTTTTGCCTGATTATTATATAGTCAGGATTCATTGCATTTAATGTTTTGATCATGTCTTTTAGATCTTCTCCCTTGTTAATAGAAGAAGATCTTATTGGCAAAGTTACAACATTTGCTCCAAGGCTTTTTGCTGCTATTTCAAAAGACGCAAGTGTACGCGTTGAATCTTCAAAGAATAAATTTATTACTGTCTTATTTTCCAAGATATGACTATTTGCAGCTTCTTTTTTAAGGTACTGGTTAGCCAACTTAGTTATATTTTCTACATCATCGACTGTAAGGTCTGAGATGTTTAACAAATTCCTTCTCTTGTGCATAGTTTCCTTTTCAACTACTTGAACCTATTCTACTTTCTTATTATTGTTTTTCAATAGACCTCTTGTGCAGCAATTGTTTTGGTGAAAGAACAGAAAAAGATAGTAAAGTCAAAATTAAGTTAGAAGGAAGAAAAAGTTCAGCGAGTCAAGAGTAAGGTACATTAGCATAAATCTTTCATCCCAGTGTTCAGTGGCACTGGGGATTACTTCCACTTACACTCATCCGCTATCATAACAGCCTCAAGAAGATGCTTCTCAAGTTCACTTAGAGGTAAATCACTTTGTGGATAATTTCCCCAAGACTTTAGTATATCGGAAGTTTCAACGCCTTCAATAACAGGGTATTCTTGGTTTTTTTTAGCGTATAGCTCTTGAGCCTGCTTGCTTACTAAAAATTCCAATAAGACTATAGCATTTTCCCTGTTTTTTGCGTTTTTTGTTACTGCTGCACCACTGATGTTTACCATTACGCCGTGATCATTGCGATTAGGAAAAAAAGCCCCTAGTTTGTCTATAACATTCTTTTTATTTTCTGATGAAAGAATTCTTGCAAAGTAATAACTATTTACTATTGCAACATCTCCTTCACCAGCAGCTACAGCATAAATTTGGTCAGTATCACCACCACTTGGTTTTCTTGCCATATTACTCACAATTCCACTTACCCATTCTTTCGTCTTTTCAAAACCATTATTTGCAATCATAAAAGCAATCAATGACCGGTTATATGGACTTGTAGAAGAACGCACTAATATTTTTCCTTTCCATTTTTCATTTGCTAAATCTTCATAAGTACTTAAGTTTTTAGGATTTACTGACTCTTTATTATAAACTAATATTCTGGTTCTTTTTGTAAGGCCAAACCAATAATCTTCACTATCTCTAAATTTTGCAGGTATAACACTTTTTAAAATCTCTGAATCCACTTGAGATAAAAGCCCTCTTTTTTTTGCCAAAATCAGGTTCACTGCATCTGCAGTTAAAAGCAAGTCAGCTTCACCGCCATTTTCCATGCGTGAAAGTAGCTGAGAATAATCATCAATGATGTAACGTACTTTAATGCCTGTATTTTTTGTAAATTCATCAAATAAAGTACGTACTAATTCTTCTTTGCGCGATGAATAGACATTCACTACTTGTGAATTGTCAGTTCCGCTGTTTTTATACAAAAAAGTAATGACTATTAATACAACTGCTATTAAGGATGTGAATATAAAGGCTTTTTTCATATTGGATAAAAAATAACTTCTTTCAGTTAAAGATACTCAAATAGCGCAATCTTAGCAAGTGTAAAATTCGTTAGATGTAGCTAATATAATTTGGATTTACCGAAGTCAATGTATGAAATAATCGAAATTGTCATTCCAGCGCGTGACGCTAGGCCATAAAACCTACTTGACAAACTCCGTCAGCCCCCTTATCATGAAACTGAAGGTATTCAGTTATCTTCATCTGTGCAGATTAAACAGCAAAAAAACAACGTAGTTGGCGTCTTATTTTTAATTTTTTGCACTATGTGCACCTTATGTCTTCACAACATTTCTAGGTTTTTACCTACACAAGCTGAAACGCGCTTATAAAGCGTTTAAGACAGTATAGTACGCCAATTTGCAGGATTAGAGAGTGATAACTAGCTAACACGGGGTTTCTTTTGCCTTTTTTTCTGCTTAGTAAATTTCTTAAACATTTGAACTAAGGTGAGCTGCACTTAAAAGCAGCTAAATTGCAGTGTTTAAGACTTAAAAAAACGCCAATACAGAAAATAGACAATGACCAGGGCCTCTTTTGCCTTTTTTTTCGTTTGGTAAATTTCTTAAATATTTATGGCTAAACGACAACCGTCATCCCGCTACGTGTTAGCGGATCTGGAGATACCGCGGCGGTATGACGTAGGGCTACAGGTGTCATCCCAGTGCCCAGACACTGGAATCCAGAAAACTTAACTTTAAATAAGTGGCTGCATGATAAAGACTAGATCCCAGTGTCACGCACTGGGATGACATCATAGGGGCGCTGGGATGACACCCTGACAATCGTCATCCCGCTACGTGTTAGCGGCTAAGAGATACCGCGGCGGTATGACGTATTACTTATTATAGCTATAGTTCTACATGAATTACAAAAGTAATATTTACTAGATCTTAATATTTTAGATCTATATTTTAATAAATAATGAGCTGTAATTAGTATGAATGATCCATTTAAAAGTGAGAACTATAAAAAAAATCTCGACTCCTTGATAGAAGCTATAAAGCTGAAAAATATTGGTGAACAATATAATAAAACAGTGAGAGATTTATCCCAGACATTAGAGAGTTTTACAGATAAGGCAGAAGATGTAGCTAAGTTTGTTATATGTAGTGACTTGAATAATTATATAGAACCGGTGAACAAAAAGCCATCAGGTTTTTTTGGAATATTCAAGGAAACATTTAATAAAATCTTGGGAAAAGATGCTTCAATTCAGGATAACGATATAAGAAATTTTGCTAATGATAAATTGCCCAGTCTTGCTGAAAAAATAACATTCGAATACCTAAATGTTTTAAAGAAAATTTCAGATTTAGAGCAAAGTAAAAAAAATCAGGAGGAACATAGATTGTATGGAGTGAACTTAGAGGATAGAACAGCGTCAAAGCAAGAAGAAAATCCTTTATATGATCTACAAGCAGGAGATTCAGGCTATGGAAGTTCATTAAATGAAGAGCATGAATATGAAGACATATCACATTATCAAGAGAAAAAGCAAAAGGAAAATCCTTTATATGAGCAGAGAGAAGATTTAGGCTATGGAAGTTTATTAAATGAAGAGCATGAATATGAAGACATATCAAATTATCAAGAGAAGAAGAGTAAAATTTTAATAGAAAATTCGCAGAGTTCAAAATCGCCCAAAGAAGAGCCAATTTATGCAACAGTTTCTAAAGAACATATAGAGGCAAAAAGAAAACGTAAGCAGAAACAACAACCTCAATCCCTCGTACTACCAAAACCACCAAGAGCATCGCAAGTGCCAAAAAAAATGTTTACTACTGGTCAAGAAGTTAGACAAGAATCGAAAGTGGTAGTCAAAGAT
Source organism: Wolbachia endosymbiont of Listronotus oregonensis (assembly GCF_031205055.1). Lineage (NCBI taxonomy): Bacteria > Pseudomonadati > Pseudomonadota > Alphaproteobacteria > Rickettsiales > Anaplasmataceae > Wolbachia > Wolbachia endosymbiont of Listronotus oregonensis. The sequence goes on from NZ_CP102118.1 coordinate 45,878, forward strand.
AAACCTGCAGTACCGCCAAAGCCTAAAAATCTAAGCCGTGCTGATCAAAAAGTAAGCACAGAGCCAAAAGTAGTAGAAGTAATTCTTAAAAAATCAGCTGAAAGTAAACCTACAGTACCACTAAAATCTGAAAATCAAGACAATAGGAAATCAGCACAAAAAGCTGCTGGTAAGGCGATACCAAAAGTAGCAGCAGCTACTATGAAAGGAGGAGCTAATCGCGAGATGGGCAGTAAAGTAAAGGCATTAAAAGAAAAATTTGAGCAAAATCAAGCAAAAGGAAATGCTAATGTACGGCTTGCTGAAAGCAAAACTACCCCAGCAGCACAAGCGGATATCGGTGTGAAGAAAAAACAATCTCATTCATTTCTAACAGAGAATAAAAGATCTGCAACGAAACACATAACAGCAAAATCTGATCCAAAATCTCATGTCAGCAAAAATCCTCCTTCCACACAAGTAAGTGTTAAGGAAATGGTTGCACAAATTGAGAAAGGAAAAGGAGGAAGATAGTAACATTTGGGAAAAAAACATATGGTCAAGTCAAGAGATTGTGAGCAAACTTAGGAAGTTATAGCTAAACTGACTGTATCTGTTCAGAGGAGTGGCTAATGTGCAAATATTGAAGCAAAGTGCGTGACTCACAGCTGTACGAACATTGCAATATGGCACATAGTAAACGATGTCATCCCAGTGCCCAGACACTGGGATCCAGTTTTCCATATAATCTCATCGAAAATGTTGTAATCACTTTCTGTGCTAGTTTGCTTGTTCACAAGCAAACTTTTCTGGTTCCCAGTGTCAAGCACTGGGATGACATCATAGGGACACTGGGATCTAGGGAATGTTCAAAAAACTGTGTCAAATCAACTCATACACTTCATTACCAACTTCATGATGAAGTTCTGCAGTTGGATGGAAATAATCAAAAAAGAAATAATCCTTTAGTGTTTCTTCGCTACACCCAGGGTTATAGTGAACGTCAAGTTCCCCTTTAAATATCAACTTTAAGAGTATTTTTATATTTTCTTTAAATCTCCCAATTTGGTCTGCAATGTTCGATGTGCATGCATCTTGACAATTTAAACCTTTGCTCTTGTATTCGCTAAGCATACTTTTCATTTTAGAGTTAAGATCAAATGCTTTTATTTCAAGATTTGTACTTTTCTTCATATAATCTAAGCCATTAGCCAATTTTGCATTGAAACTCTCTGTGAGCTTCGTAGCTAGTTCCCTTGCTTCTTCATCTCTATTAAAAGCTGGTATTGAGCCAACTTCAGGTGCGTTTGCAACAACTACATGCTTAACACCATGTTCATTTAGAACCTTAAGTGCATTACATATTTCACTCACTGCTTGTTCCAACACTTCTTCCGCTTTAGTATCGTCATAAGCAGTGGCAACCATAACATCATTTCCGCCGATTATGATGCAAAATAAATCTTCTTTACCTATATCTGGATGATGTTTAATTACCGCATCTAGCTGGTTAGCTAAACGAAATTTATTGAAGAAATAATAAAAAATAGGGTCAAAAATTTCAGATGCTGTTGCACATGAAACTGCATAGTTTTGACCTTGCTGTTCGTGGCATTTCCCAAAAAATGAATAACTCCACCCAGGTTTAAATTCGTCTAAATCTAAATATTTTGCTACATATTCAACAGCAGTGGGGCCATTGCTAAAAGATCCTCCTTGATAAAAAGGGTCATCAAACTTTACGCTTTTTGCAAAGGATAAGTTATTTAAAATTCCAATGATTGCGCCATTATCGGATAAACTATCACCCAGAACATAAAAATTTCTATACTTTGAATTAGAATTGTCATTTTTGTTTGTCATAATATTTACCGTAGATTAGCATGTTGTTTCATTAGATTCATAAAAAAAAATAGCGGTGCAACTTTTTTACAACCCCCACTTTAAACTTTATTGTGCATTTCCTTCATATCATACCTTTTTGAAAAAACGTTTTATTTTAAAAACGCTCTGACTTTTTCTCCACTTTTTCCGGGCAAAATCAGCTTCTTCTTAACTTGACACGTATACTTAAAAGAACCCTCTAAGTTTTCTAGCGCGGCTTGGATGTTTCAACTTGCGCAGTGCTTTTGCCTCTATTTGCCTAATTCTCTCACGTGTTACATTAAAAATTTTTCCTACTTCTTCTAAGGTATGCTCCTTCCCATCTTTACCAAGGCCAAAACGCATTCTTAGAATTCTTTCTTCCTTTGGTGTTAAAGTTGCAAGAACATTGGTTGTAATGCCACGCAAGTCAGCAAGTATTGCAGCATCCTCTGGTCTGGAGACTCGCTTATCTTCTATACAATCACCGAAGGTACTACTATCATCCTTTCCTGTTGGAGCTTCAAGACTTACTGGGTCCCTTGCTATTTTCATAACTTTGCGTATTCTTTCCAGTGGCATTGTCAGTTCTACACTTAATTCCTCTAACGTCGGCTCTCTTCCCATCTCATGAGTCATTTTTCTTAATGCTCTGTTGATTTTACTGATAACTTCTACCATATGAACTGGTATTCTAACTACTTTAGACTGCTCAGGTATTGCCCTAGTGATTGATTGTCTTACCCACCAAGTGCCATAAGTTGAAAATTTATATCCACGTTTGTAATCAAACTTATCCACGGCCTTCATAAGACCAATATTGCCTTCTTGTATCAAATCAAGCAGATCAAGGCCTCTTTTTGAATACTTCTTAGCAATGGAAACTACTAGCCTTAAGTTAGCCTTAATCATCTCTTGCTTTGCTTCAGAGACTTCTCGTTCGTGTTTTTGTATTCTCCTGATTAGCTCCTTAAATTCTTGCACGTTATCTTCCTGTATATGCTGCTTAATACCGTTCAAAGTACTAGCTATATGTTCAGAGTTATCGTCTATAAACCTTAAAAATTTGTTTTTTAATTCACCTGTAAAAGAGGACTGATTTTCGTTGATCTTTAAAAGAATTATCTTTTTCAATTCGTGCTTTAAAAGCACGTCATCATAAACTTTATAGAAACTTTCTCTATCGATATCGTATTTTCTAGCCTCAGCAATAAGATTAGCCTCTTCAAGCGTGATGGATCTATTTATCTTATAAAGTTCTTGTGTAATTCTGGCAACAGCAGCATCACTTAACTTAATTTGTAATGCTATAGACCATATTTGACTATATAAATTCTCTAGTTCATCAGAGGAATCTTTAGAATTTTTTCTTAATACCAATGCTTCATTTGTTAAAGTAATTATCTCATCCAATGCAACTATGACCTTTGGCAATAAGTCACTTTCCATTTCAAGAATAGAAACATTTAAATTCGCTGAATTTATATCTTCATTATCACCGTCTTTCTCATCATCACTTTTTTTACTATCTTTCTCATCATCACTACAGTACTCAGCATCTTCAGAAACATCCTCAGAATCCTCAACATCTTCAGCACTTTCTTCACTCTCTTCTTTGGGTACCACATTAAAGTCAGAGTTATAAATTGCATCCAGATCTATAATTTCTCTCAGTAAGAGAGCTCCACTACTTAAATCATCACGCCATACTTTTATCACCTTTAATGTTACTGATGTTTCAATTATTGCACGTAACATGTTATGCTTTTCAGATTCAATTTTTTTTGCTATCTCGATTTCATCTGCCCTTGACAAAAGCTTTACAGAGCTCATGTCTTGTAAATAAATCCTCACTGGATCATCATTTTGTACTAAAGTTGCAGTAATATTTGGCGATGTGTCATCATCATCAAGTTTACTATCATCACTGTTGGAAGGAATATCTTCTTCATCTTCGCTACTTTCAAGCACATTAATTCCGGAATCCTGCAATAAAGATATAGCATCATCTATAAAATCAGACGAAAAATTTTCATCTGATAATTTATCATTTATATCATCAAAGGTGACAAAACCACCTTTTTTTATACTTTTAGTTACAAGATCTCTGATAACTTTTTTCTTATCTTCTGCATCATTAATAGTTGACATCATTACCTTTATAGTTTATAATTTTATTTCTTATTAACAAATAAACTTACAACGAGCAAGTCTATAATTTTACTTTTAACTTGTGGCTATTCGTTACTTCATATAGTTTAAGATACTGTTAATTTATGTACACTTGTCTTGATCAATTGTTCCATACTTTTCTTCCATTTTTACTGCTATGGACAATCCAACTGAAAATGTTGCAATTCCAACCACTATAGCAGTAAGCATTAAAACATGAGGTATAGGATTGCTATATGAATAAAAATTTGAAACCAATATAGGAGGCAAAGAACTTTTTATATATCCTAGAGATATGTAAAACAACAAAACAGATGCTTGGAAGACGCTTACCCCTATCATTTTCTTGATTAAATTTTTATCGTTTATAATAATATATAAACCTAGCACCATTAATACAATAATAATCGTATAATTATATAAAGTCATTGTTTTTTCCTACGAGCAAAATTCATATATATAATTAACATAGAGGAGCAGACAGTAAATGCTACACCTAATTCCACCAAAAAAATACCCAATTTTTGACCGGTTCTATTATTGGCTGACAAGATATCATAAGATAAAAAATTTTGGCCAAGTAAAGTTGTTGCAACGCCCGTTCCTCCATAAATTAAAATACCTAACACGTTAGTCAATCTAATCACAGAATAAGGTATTGCTTTTAGAGTTGTAGATACACCAAATAGCATTGAATATAATATTATCCCGGAGGCAATAATTATTCCTGCTTGAAAACCTCCACCCGGAGTGTAATCACCGTGAAATTGTATGTATAAACCAAATAAAATGATAAAAGGTATCATCAAAAATGTTACTGCATTTAATATCGGATCTTTAATCATTGTCTTTTTCTTCTTTTAATATCAACGTTATACAAAGCGCAGCAGTAAAAACTACTATAGTTTCTCCAAACGTGTCATAACCACGAAAGCTTGCCAAAACAGCTGTCACTATATTAGGAATACCGGTAGCTTTTTCGGTATTTTCCACATAATAAGGAGCAACATGCAAGTGGATCGGAGCATTGTGGCTGCCAAAATCTGGCAATTGAATCATAAAATATGACAAACATACAGCCAGAAATAACATAAAAAAAAGCGTTATAGGGTTATGAGATAGATTTACTTTATGATTCTTTATCAAGGAGAGTGCTGCAAACGTAAAAATCGTACTGAGCCCCGCACCAACAGAAGCTTCAGTAATTGCAACATCAGGTGCATTCATAATTAAGTATATAAGCGCAATAAGTGAACTAAATACACACATTAGAACAGCACTTACGACTAAATGTCGCGAGAAGACTATAAAAACCGTAACTGTTAGTAACAACAAAAGTAGCACTACATTTAATATTTCTAACACCTTAACCTTCTTTAACAGTTTTTTTCTTAACTTTATAATAAGTGCGCGCTAAAATATAGCCATTAGTTGAGCTAGCTACCCATATTATAAGAATTAATAATATTATTTTAACAGTATTGATTGAAAATCCATTCTGCAAAGCAAAACCAATTAACAATAGCGTTGCACCGCTAGAATCTGTAATACCTGCTGCATGTAACCTAGTATAGAAATCAGGAAATCTAATTACTCCCACACTTGAAATGATTACTGAACAAATGCCTAAAAATATAAGAACGGATCCTATCATAAATTATTAAAACAACATTAATCTCATTAGTGCTATAGTTGATATAAAGCTAACGCTAGCATACAACAATGCTATATCAATTAAAAAAAAATTATTCAGAATGATTGATATTGCTGTTATGAGTACAACTACTTGCGTTGAGAAATTATTGAACGCTAAAACCTTATTGTACACATCACTTGACTTAGACACTATGCGGCACAACATTATACTCATACAGAACAACAGTGTATAGATAGCAATGTGAAGCATTTAAAGACTATGTAACTTCAGTAGATTTCTAAACGGATACTTCTTCATCGCCATCTTGATCATTTATTTCATCATCTATTTCACCATCCACTTCATAATCTTGGCTTTCTTGACTTGCATCAAGATCTGTGTTAAATTGACCATCAGAAAAATTTAATAAATTCGCTAGCTTACTTGTATTACTGCTGTAAACATTATTCATATTTCCTTTCATGTACTCCTTGCATCTACCTACCAAAAGGTTAAATAGCTCATGAGTATCCACCTGTTTTTCTGCTATTTCATATAAGGAAACTATGGTGTTTTTATGGTCTTTAAACTGAACTGTTTGAACTGGATTACTTGCTCCTGTATTTAAATCATGTGTTCTTTGACTTGCCAATAGAACCAATTTGAAACGGTTACTTACCTGTTCTGTACACTTTTCTACAATAGACTCAGCCATAAGATACTACCTTAATAAGTTTTATACTATATCACAAAAAACAAGTTGTCAACTTTGTATCTATTGCGATTCAACTTCATGTTTTACTTTTTCTGCCTCAGATTTTATTTCTTGGCTTTCTGTCATCGTGATTGTTATTTCATGATCAAGTTTTTTTAGAAATCCTAACAATCGCTCTAAAGAAAAACCATCTATTTTACCATTTTTAATTTGTGATACCTTTGGCTGATCAATACCAAGTTTCTCAGCTGCAAAAGCCTGAGTCCAAGCATTTTTTTCTATAATTTTATTTATTATATAAAGCAACTTTGTTTTTATTGCTGCACTGTCTAAGTTATTTAACGATATTATTTCCATAATTCTTACACTCACATATCAATTAACTTTATTAAATATTATAGCATAATATTTAATATACCAAGATATTAATATCATATAACTTGTCAATAATTATATGATATCAAATTTAAAACTTTAAGTTGATTGTATATTAATATTTCAATCAAATTTCTAGTAATTTTAAATTACCATTTTACCATCAGCCTCTCTGAAAAAATCATTTACAGAAAGAACAAGCTAAAATTACAAAGCTTGAAATACAAAAATAATTATTTTATAAATTTATCTTACATAAGAAGTTTATATCTCTATATCTTAACATAGATATTTATTTAAATTTTTAAAATTTCTATTTTAACGAGAATTCTATATACTATATTTATAATATAACTTAAATATTTGTTGCTTTTTAGCTGGAACACTATTTAGTTAGTAAGTAAAATTGTGTTGAATATGACAAAAATAAAAAAAGATGTTGCTGTTATTATGGGAAGTGAGTCAGATTACACCACTATGGTCCATACCGTCGATATGCTAAAAGCATTAGAAGTTTCACATGACATATTCATAATATCTGCACATAGAACACCAGAAAGGCTCTTCAATTTTGCTAAATCTGCACAAGAAGAAGGTTTCAAGGTTATTATAGCTGGTGCAGGAGGTGCAGCTCATTTACCTGGTATGGTTGCGTCATTAACTTGTTTACCAGTTATCGGCGTTCCTGTGCATAGTAAACAATTAAATGGGCTGGACAGTCTACTCTCTATAGTTCAAATGCCAAAGGGTGTTCCAGTTGCAACCATGTCTATAGGAGAAAATGGAGCATATAATGCTGCCATTACCGCCGTATCTATATTGTCAATTTCCAACAGTGAAATTGCAGGTAGGTTAAAAAAGTGGAGAGAGAGACAGACCAAAGAAGTAAAAGAAAAACCAGTTTCATAATAAATCTATGGCAATAATCCTTCTAGACACAAAAACCATAAACCGTATAGCAGCGGGGGAGGTGATAGAAAGGCCAGCAAGTGTAGTAAAGGAATTAGTGGAAAATGCAATAGATGCTGGAAGTTTAGAAATAGAGATCAAAATAGAAAGTGGTGGGCGTAACCTTATTATTGTGACAGATGATGGTAACGGAGTAGAAAAAAACGATTTAGAACTTGCGTTTATGCGCCATGCTACTTCAAAATTGAGCGATAGTGAGTTGATAGAAATCAAGCATCTTGGCTTTAGAGGAGAAGCTCTGCCTTCAATAGCAGCAGTAAGTAGGATAAAATTATCGTCTAAAGCAAGCGGAGCAAGTGAAGCATGGTCTATAAGTTATGAGGGTGGAGAAAAGATGGGGGAGCTAACTCCTTACTCTTTATCACAAGGGACACATATTGAAGTACGAGATTTGTTTTTCGCTACCCCAAATAGACTAAAATTTCTAAAAACCGAAAGAGCAGAAACTCAAAGCATTGTTGATATTGTAAACAACCTAGCAATGGTTAACTATCATATAGGGTTTACTCTCACTTCAGGTAATAAAAAGCTCTTAAAATACGCTAAGCAGACTTCGTTATTTCATAGATTGTGTGAAGTAGAAGAAGAATTTCAGGGCAATTCTTTGGAGGTCAATGAAGAAGAAGACGGCATCAAACTTACGGGACACATCTGTAAGCCAACCGTCAATCGTGGTAAGTCAACTCAGATCTATACATTTGTTAATGGAAGGCCAATTAAAGATAATTTACTTATTGGTGCGGTTAGGTATGCATATCATGATTTTATTCCAAGCGATAGGTATCCTTTTGCAGCGTTACATTTAGAGATACCTTATGATCAAGTAGATGTAAATGTGCATCCAAATAAGTCAGAAGTAAGGTTTCAGAATAAGAAGCTCATATATGAGATAGTGACAAGAGGATTAATCAAAGCATTGTCAAGAAGGATAGGCACCTTTGATGTCATTCCAGCTAGTGACCAGAAAACTACTAATACAATAGAGGGTTTTTTGAAAGGTTCATTATCAGATCCTTTTGATAAATCTGATGTTCAAAATGAATTTTATGAAAGAAGGCCAAGTCCTTTTGAAAATCAACTAATAAAAGAATTTGCTTCTCCAAATGAAAAAGCAAAAGGCTTATCAGAACAGTCAAAATCGTTTGATTATACCGGCATACAGAAATCCCCATCACAAGCGGAAATTATGGTTCTAGAAAAAAGGTGTTAGAGCAAGTTGATTTGATAGAGAGCCACCCGCTCGGGTTTGCACGCTGTCAGGTCTATAATACTTACATTATTGCCGAGGTAAGAGACAAATTGATTATAGTTGATCAGCATGCAGCCCACGAGAGATTAGTATATGAATGCCTAAAACAAAAATCAAGTATAAAAAGACAAAAACTACTTCTTCCTGAAACGGTTGAAATCAAAAATCAAGCTGGAATGGAGATGATTGAAATCTATAAAGATAAGTTATTTGAAATGGGTTTTGATATTGAAATCAAATCAGAGAATAAAGTGATAGTAAAAGAAATCCCTGCAATTTTGGGAGCAATAGATGTGAAAGAGATGCTAATTAATATAGTGGGTAGATTAACGGAAATAGAAGATACATTGCCAGTAGAAGACAAAGTGAACAAGATATTGGCTACTATCGCTTGTCATGGATCAATTAGAGCAGGCAGGAAAATGAGGTTAGAGGAGATGAATGAGCTGCTGAGACAAATGGAAAAAACTCCATATTCCGGGCAATGCAACCACGGAAGACCAACTTATATAGAAATGAAACTCAGTGATATTGAAAAACTGTTTGAGCGCAGGTAATGAGGTTGCCATAAATATGTAAGTGCTCTTTCCTCGTCATCCAAGTAGCTCATAGAAACGGATTAAACGAAAAACGACTTGACAAACTCCGCCAGCTCCCTTATCATGACAATAAGGGTATTTATGACTCAAAACTTGTTTTTGACCTGCAGGCTCAATGACAAAATTCAGTAAAAAACTTAGGGTATTTATTGGCGGATTACATAAAATTATAGCGGCTGCATGTCTTTTTTATTTTTTCTACATTCAGCCAAATCGCGCTTATTTTAAGCGTTAGCACATTATTACAGCGCCACTTACAGTAATATAGAGTCAAAACTCGCTACTCGGGGCTTCTTTTGCCTTTTTTTTCATTTGGTAAATTTCTTAATGTTTATAGCTCAAAGAGAGGTGTCATTCCAGCACTTGATGCTGGAATCCAGGAATTTTATCAAGTATAAAAGTTATGTTAAAATGCACCATTTATGGAAAACTAGATCCCAGTGTCTGGGCACTGGGATGACATCATAGGGGCACTGGGATGACACCCTTTCCTAGATGGAGATAAATTACAATGTTTGTACAGTTATGGGATTGCGCAGTGGATGCAGTTTAACATAAAAAGCTTTGCTTTTTGAAATTTTGGGTTATACTCAACTTCAACACTATTAGCAGGGGTAATGATCATGAATAAAGAAGAAGCTTTAAAAATTTTGGAACTAACAGATAGCCATGACGTTATCTCTAAAGCCAGAAAGAAATTATTTGATAGTGAAAAAAACTCAGATGTATTAAAAACGCAGATCGAGGCATATAAATCGCTTACCGATAGTCAAGCAGAAGCTTTTTCGGATCTTGTAATATCAGCTATTAACAGTAATGAGCTAGATTTTCTGAAGTTGTTGCTGAAGACAGTAAAAAATGATGATAAATTTAACTATTTGAATACAGAAGGTACTGGTGGCAGTATACCATTGAACTTTGCATTAAGATATACAGGTTATAAGAATGAGTCAAGAGTTAAGATCATAGCTTTGCTTTTAGAGCATGGTGCTAATCCTAATACGAGAGATCGAGAAGGTAAATCATCATTACACTATGTTATTAATAATAGTGATGGCGTTTCTTGCCACAAAGTTACTGAATCACTTTTAAATAAAGGTGCTGACCCTAATGCAAAAGATAGTCAAGGTAAAACACTGTTGCATTACTTATTTGAAGATAAAAGTCACGATCGTGTTGAAATTGCAAAATTGCTGTTGAGGAAAGGCGCTAACCCAGACTTAAAAGATCATTACAATAAAAGACCAGTAGATTATGCTGAACACAACAGTAAAGTTGGGCAGCTATTTGGTGCCGTTGATCGTGATACGGTGTTACTATACTCTGGTGGTATAGTGATTTTTTCGCTTTTTAGTATCTGCTGCGCACTTGAGGCTGCAGTTGGAGATTTCAGAAAAGCAGATAAAATCGGGTTTGCCATTTTTACAGTAAGTACTGCTGCTGTTGCATTATATTGCGCATACTGTGCAATAAAAACTGCGTTTTTTCAAAACCCTCACCAGATTTTACCGAAGCTAGAGAAGAATTTCTTAATAGTCAATCACCAAATCCAGCAGGTGCAGCTTAATAATTATAGCTAAAGTAATCTAGGTTTACCGTCATTCCGCTACTTGTTAGCGGATGAGATACCGTGAATAAATCACGGTATGACGGTTCGCGGTGGTATAGTAATTCGTCATCCCGCTACTTGTTAGCGGGATCTATGCTAAGAGATACCACGGCGGTATGACGGTTCGCGGTGGTATAGTAATTCGTCATTCCGCTACTTGTTAGCGGGATCTATGCTAAGAGATACCACGGCGGTATGACGGTTCGCGGTGGTATAGTAATTCGTCATCCCGCTACTTGTTAGCGGGATCTATGCTAAGAGATACCGCGAATGAATCACGGTATGACTTAGATTGCTGATAAATCGTCATTCCGCTACTTGTTAGCGGATGAGATACCGTGAATAAATCACGGTATGACGTATAGAAACTAAAAAAGTTCTTTTTTAAAAAACTTAAGTTATACTTATAAGTATTTGATACTTTTTATAGTGATTATGTCGAATTTAAGCTGCCTTTATGGTGATAATGCAGAATTTGTGGAAGAAATGTATAGCCGTTATCTGCAGGGCGATAAATCAATCGGGGAAGATTGGTATAGAATTTTTTCAAGCAATTTAGAAGTTAATAAAGCAGAGCCCTGCAATGCAACTAAGGTAGATGATTCAGTTTCTAGTTTAGCAAATTTCTTCAGGTCCTATGGTCACTTTTTTGCAGACTTAAACCCATTGTCACCAAGTGAGAATCAATTAATAGATTACCAAAAATATTCAAATCTATCTCCGGCAAGTGACGCTGAAATCTATAGAGATATTTACTGCAAGAATATCGGTTTTGAATTTATGCATATCTCCTCTTATGAGGAGAGAATATGGCTGCAGGAAAAGATCGAAAATCAAACCTATACGCTGAGTTCACAAGATAAAAAGGAAATCCTGAGGCACTTGATCGAATCTGAGATGTTCGAGCAATTTCTCCATATGAAATTTCCTGGATATAAACGTTTTTCTATCGAAGGTGGGGAATCAGCTATCGTTGCTATTGAAAAAATTATTAGTGATTCTGCAGCTTTTAGTATTGAAGAAATAGTCCTTGGCATGGCTCACCGCGGACGGCTCAATGTTCTAACCAAAGTTATGGGCAAAGAATATGCGGCAATGCTATCTGAATTTCAAGGCAACCTTGCATACCCAAGTGGTCTTGAGGTGTCTGGTGATGTTAAATATCACCTTGGCTATTCTTCTGATCGAGCACTTACAGGTGGCAAAAAAATACATTTAAGTTTATGCCCTAACCCATCTCACCTTGAAGCGGTGAATCCGGTTTTGGCTGGAAGAATAAGAGCAAAACAGAATATAAGGTCTGTGCTTGGCATATCAATTCATGGTGATGCGGCTTTCATCGGTCAAGGTGTCGTTGCCGAGACCTTGAGCCTAAGCAACATTGAAGGTTATAAAGTGGGTGGTATTGTGCACATTGTTATAAACAATCAAGTTGGTTTTACTGCTAACCCATGCTGCGCACGATCCTCTTTTATTGCACTGACATAGCAAAATCAATAGAAGCTCCGGTTTTCCATGTGAATGGAGATAACCCGGAAGCTGTGAGTTTTGCTGCAAGTCTGGCGATGGAATATAGGCAGAAATTTAAAAAGGACGTAGTGATTGATATAATATGCTACCGCAAATACGGCCATAATGAAGGCGATGAACCGAATTTCACTCAGCCACTTATGTATAAGCTGATATCAAAACATAAAACTCCTGGAACATTGTATGAAGAAAAATTGACTGCAGAGAAAGTATTAGATGGCGATGAAGTAAATAAATTGCGCAGTGAGTTCAGGGCAAAATTAGATAAAAGTCTTGCTGAATCAGTGACTTACACTCCAAAAAAAGCTGACTGGTTCGGTGGAGTGTGGTCAAAATTAAGAAGAGCAAAGCTGAACGATTTGAGCGAATACTACACGGATTCTGGTGTTCCGCCAGATGAGTTGAAAAAATTGGGTGTGCATATAAATAGCAATATTCCAAGTAGCTTTAACATTAACAATAAGGTTAGAAAAATACTCGATGGAAGAATAGACAGCATAAATTCTGGTAGCAATATAGACTGGGCAACTGCCGAAAGTCTTGCATTTGCGTCACTGCTTACAGAAGGAATAGGAGTGCGTTTATCAGGACAAGATTCTGGTCGTGGGACTTTCTCGCACCGTCATTCAAGGCTTGTTGATCAGGCAACAGAAGAAGCGTTTATTCCGCTAAACAATATAAATGAAAAGCAAGCTCACTTTGAGGTCATAGATAGCGCTTTATCAGAGTATGCTGTAATGGGCTTTGAATATGGATATAGTCTTGATTCTCCGTATTCACTGGTGCTCTGGGAAGGACAATTTGGTGATTTTGCAAATGGTGCACAAATTATGATCGACCAGTTTATCGCATCTGCAGAAACAAAGTGGTTGCGATCAAGCGGTCTAGTTCTATTGTTGCCCCACGGTTATGAAGGGCAAGGACCTGAGCATAGCTCCGCACGTATAGAGAGATTTTTGCAACTCTGCGCAGAGGATAATATGCAGGTAGTTAATTGTTCCACTCCGGCGAATTACTTCCATGTCTTACGCAGACAAATGCATAGAGACTTTCGTAAGCCTTTAGTAGTGTTTACACCTAAATCACTATTGCGTCATAAAAGAGCAGTTTCTAACCTATCTGACTTTGAAGGAAAATTCCTCACGGTAATTCCAGAATGTAGAACAGGTTTAGTTTCAAATAATGAAATACGTAAAGTTGTAATATGCAGTGGTAAAGTTTATTACGATATAATTGAAATGCTTGAAACACAAAAAATAAACGATATAGCAGTGATACGTTTAGAACAATTCTATCCGTTTCCAGCCGATAAATTAAGCAGCGAACTTGAAAAGTACAAGAACGCTGAAATTATATGGTGTCAAGAAGAACCAAAAAATATGGGGGGATGGTTTTTTGTCAACCCATTGATAGACGAGGTGTTATCTGACCTCAATATTCAAGCAAAAAGACCTAAGTGTATCGCAAGACCTGCTGCTGCATCTCCTGCATGTGGTTATGCTAGTGTTCACACTCAGCAACAGGAGGAAATTTTAAAGCAGCTTAATTAAACTTCACCTCTACTAGTGGAATGTTATTCCAGCTATTGCTTCCATAGTCATCAATAGAAGCGTTTAAGTAATCTGTATCAAAGCGCACGGGCACATCAAATTCGAAGCTCGCAGTGATTATCGCATCTTTTACTGGTGGCTTCATAAATGTTATTTCTCCCGTTGAATAATTTACTGAATATTCACTCTCTTCTTTACCATTTAAATAAATCTTTACTGTCCCATGTACTGGCTTTTTGATCATGCGTATATGCTTATCTTCCCCACTTACATAAGTTTTGATTAGCTGAAAAGTCGTTTTTTTGTTATCTCCTATACCAATCTTTTGATTAATGGCTATAAAATCTGACCAATCCTTAAAACGAAACCCTATTGCTTTACCTTTTCGTGCATGAAAAAATGTTATGAGTTCTGTTAGCTGCTCGTTTGATCTGACCCCGTAAGCTATGTTGTATCTAGTGCGTGCATGAGACCAATTGATGTTGCGCTGTTCACAACCGTTATGAGTTGTTACAACGTCAGTGGAAAATTCCGGTCCTCCAGTGGAACCATAAGATATATTTTCTGGAAATCTAATTTCTGTGAATGACATATGTCCTCCTATGAAAGTAAAATTGAGGTGGTGTAGTAAAACAGGAAAGATCTTAAATTTTTAAAGTTGCTTTATTAATAAGACCGTGCATTTTTAATCCTATTTCTTCTAGAAAAGTAAGGGTACTATTTTCTTCTAACTCACTTTTCAGTTCGTTAATGTTCTTATGACTCTGCGTTAATTGATATACACAAACACATCCAACGACTAAAGCAATTCCAGTAAGACATGCAAAAGGAATTGCTTGAGTAATGATAGCAGCTATAGCAGATGCTGTGAATACTATAGCAGCTATCACAGCAACTGTGCCATAAACAGCTTCTTTCTTGGGAGTGTTAAATAAACTGTGTCAAACCGAAAAAAAAGTAATAAATTGATATAAAAAAATGGAGGTTTGACAATGAGTCAGAAAGTAGTAAACAGAACTACCGGTTTGGTAGATTATAAAGAATTAGAAACAAATATCCTGTCGTCTATACGAGAAGGAAGACCGTTGACAGGAAGAGATGGAGCATTAACACCGTTTATAAAAAAGTTGCTGGAGGTAAGCCTGGAAGGTGAAATAGAAAACCACTTGTCGGCTGAAAGCGAAGAGAATAATCGAAGAAATGGGAGGAATGCAAAGACTTTACGTACAAGCGCAGGGTCATTTGAGCTTTTGACGCCAAGAGATAGGGAAGGAAGTTTCGAACCACAAATAGTCAAAAAAAGGCAAACAAACTTACATCCAGAGCTTGAAACGAAGATTTTGAGCACATTTGCCAGTGGTATGGGCTATAGAGATATAGTGTCACATGTTGAGGAAATTTATGATCACAAAATATCGGTGGCAGAGATATCAAGTATTACTGACAAATTGCTACCAGTAATCAACGAATGGCGTAGTCGCCCGCTGCAGTCTGTATATCCGATAGTTTTCATGGTTTTTTAAAGTCAAAGAGGACGGGCATTGCGTAAGTAAATGCATGTATAACATATTAGGCATAGATCAAAATGGCAAAAAAGAAGTATTAGGTTTTTATTTGGCTGAAAGTGAAGGAGCTAACTTCTGGTTGGGAGTGCTAAATGACCTCAAAGAAAGAGGAGTAGAAGATATCCTTATTGCCTGCGTTGATGGGCTGAAAAGCTTTCCTGCAGCTATAAACAGTGTCTTTCCTAATGCGGAAGTGCAGATGTGTATAGTGCATCAGATACGCAACTCACTGAAGTATGTGGCCAGTAAAGATGCGAAGAGTTTTTTGAGCGATTTAAAGAAGGTATATCAAGCTTCAAGCAAGGAAATTGCCGAGAATTATCTGTTGGAATTGGATGAAAAATGGGGCACAAAGTACCCTATGGTTATAAAATCTTGGCAGAATAATTGGGAAAACTTGTCTGGTTATTTTAAGTATTCTGGTCCAGTTAGGAGGATAATCTACACCACCAATCCCATAGAGGGGCTACATAGGCAAATTAGGAAATTCACTAAGACCAAAGGCTCATTTACCAGCATAAATGCCTTGTATAAGCAGGTATATTGTGCTATAAAGAAGGCAGAGGAAAAGTGGACGATGCCTGTACATGATTGGGCATTAACTATCTCTCAACTTGATGTTTTCTTTCCTGGCAGATTGAAAATTGAGTTGAACTAAAAATGCGGTTTGACACAGTTTATTTAACACTCCCGTCCCATTCTTTATCCCTGTTTTTTTTGTATTATTGGTCATATCACGCAATTTTTGAGAATTATTTAATAGATCAAATAGTACCTCTGTTAGATTTTTTTTTGCTTCACTATTCTGCTCAACTATTACAGCTGCTCCCGAATCTTCAATATATTTTGCGTTATAAAATTGGTGATTATCTTTTGAGTCAGGGTAAGGAATGTATATAGCAGCGCGCCTAGCAAGAGTGATCTCTGCTATTGAAGTTGCTCCTGCTCTGCTAATTACCAAGTGAGCATTGGCCAATCTATTTTCCATATCATCAAAAAATTCACTCAATTCACAATCGATCTTTTCACTTTTGTATAGACTCTTGACCTTGTTTACATTTTTCTTCGTACATTGCTGCGTCACTCTAATTTTCTTTTTCATTTTAATAGGCAAATTACAAATTACGCTGCTTACTACATCATCAAAAAAATTTGCACCTTGGCTACCTGCTATGACTAATATGTTTAGGACTTTCTCAGTGCTAGAATGGCTCTGTGCTTTTATATCAATAAAATTTCCTGTAAAAATACATTTATTACCTTCTGTATATTTAGTCTCCGGAAAGCTGGTTGCAATTAATTTTGCACTCTTAAAAAAAATCTATTTACTCTTCCTAAAACTGTATTTTGTTCATGTAAAATTATAGGTATAGAAAGAACCCTTGCTGCAAGAAGAGTTGGAAAAGAAGCATAGCTACCAAAACCAATTACTAATCTTGGCTTCAATTTTCTGATTTTATATATTGCTAGCACACAACTATACATTAATAAAAGAAAAAATTTAAATTTGTTGCCGCTTGGTCTACGTAATGGTAAAATATAGCTTTCTATGTCGATATTTTTATTTGTTTTTTTATCAGTGAATAATATGCAATTGTATCCTTGTGTCTTTAGTGCTTTTGCTAAGGCTATGGCCGGAAAGATATGCCCACCTGTGCCACCTGTTGCTAAAATAATATCCATCTGTAAATAACAAATTAACACTAGATTGTTAACTGTTATTTAATAATTTGCACGTAGAATTTTATTAAGCTTTATGATAGTTGAGTTAAAAATGCCTAAAAGTAATAGTAAAAAAGAACCTAATGAGAAAAATAAACCTCAAGAACAAAGAGAAGGCAGAAGCGGAGGTTTTTTAGAACTGCTAAAAAATATAATAAAAATTCTTTTCAATTCGGTTGTTGACCTACCTGAGCACGAGCAGCATAATAAAATGAAAAGCACTAATCTACAACAAGGTTTGGATACTAAAGGAAAAGGCCCAGAAGATCTTCATCCAAAGGCAAAGCTTAAAGTTAAAGAAGCAGCTAAGGGATTGAAAGAAGAGTTACAGAATTCTGATGCTGGTGGTAATCAATCTATTGAAACTAAAGTGCCTAATCAAACTACTACCCAAGACATTGACAACTCTAAAACGATGGAACGTTAGTTCAACTATTTAACGACTCATCATCTGCAGCAAGCACTGATTCGTGTATCATCTCTGAAATGGTTGGATGAGGAAAAATCGTAGATTTTATGTCGAAGTCTGTTCCTTCTAGTTGCTTTGCAAGAGCAAAATTGCTAATTAACTCCGTTACTTCTGCACCTATCATGTGGCTACCCAGAAGTTCGCCTGTCTTTTTGTCTATAATTGTTTTCACTAACCCTTCAGTTTCACTGAGTGCAATAGACTTACCATTAAAGTTAGAGTGAAATTTTCCTATTTTTACATCATACCCACCTCTTATTGCCTGTTCCTCAGTAAGGCCGATGCTCGCTATTTGTGGATGAGAATAAGTGCAATTTGGTATGCATTCTTTTTTTAACGCATGAGCACTTTTACCAGCAATCTTTTCAACGCAGATCACAGCTTCATGGCTCGCTTTATGTGCTAAACATGGTGGGCCAGCTACATCACCTATTGCATACACATTTGATTCACTAGTTTCATACCATTCATTCATTTCAATAAAACCAGAAGGGCTTAATTTAATTTTTGTATTTTCTAAACCTATATTTTCAATATTTGCTTGAATTCCAACCGCAACAATCACCCTATCAAATTCTTTGCTCTCGCCACTACTTAGTAGCACTTGAGCAGAGTCTTTACTTTTAGTAAGAGCTTTTACGCTACTGTTTGTATATATTTTTATCCCCTGTTTTGTGAATATTTCTTCTGCTAGGCCTGAAATGTCTTTATCTTCCAGCGGCAAAATAGTGCTCTTTATCTCTATGATTGTTACATCAACCCCCAAAGTACTATAAAAACTTGCAAATTCTATTCCAATTGCACCAGACCCTATGATTAGTAGTGATTTTGGTAATCTCTCTGGAGTCATAGCGTGCTGCGCATTCCATATTAAATCTCCATCTGCCTCTATTCCAGGCAGATTCCGTGCTCTCACGCCTGTTGCTAAAATGATATGTTTGGAAACAATTTCTTGTTCTTCCTTATCACCAGCAACTTTTATAGTACTATTGCCTGCAAGTTTACCAAAGCCTTGATGAACTTTGATGTTATTTTTTTTCATCAAATATGCAACACCGCTTGACAATTTATCAACAACGTTTCTTGAGTATTTCACTATTGATTGTATATCAAAACTCGCTCCCTTTACTTCTATACCAAACTCTTTTGATCTTTTTATTAGCCTATAAACCTCAGATGCTCTAAGTAGTGATTTTGTTGGTATACATCCCCAATTTAAGCATATACCGCCTAAATTTTTTTCTTTTTCTACAATTGCAGTTTTAAACCCAAGCTGTGCCGCCCTAATTGCTGCTATATAACCACCAGGACCGCTACCTATAACCGTAATATCATACTCATTCATCAGTTTTCTTCGTATTCAAAAAGATTATATATAACAGATGGAACCCGTATGATCAATATTCAGGTAGCTGACAACATAGAAACGAAAAAACTTGCTTGACAAACTCCGCCAGCCCCCTTATCATGACAATAAGGGTATTTGTGACTCAAAACTTGTTTTTAACCTGCAGGCTCAATGACAAAATTCAGTAAAAAACTCAGGTATTTATTGGCGGATTACATAAAATTATAGCGGCTGCATGTCTTTTTTATTTTTTCTACATTCAGCCAAATCGCGCTTATTTTAAGCGTTAGCACATTATTACAGCGCCACTTACAGTAATATAGAGTCAAAACTTGCACCACGGGGCTTCTTTTGCCTTTTTTTTCCATTTGGTAAATTTCTTAATGTTTCTAGCTAAAGCAATTTAAGAGACCGAAAATGGTGTCATTCCAGCGCGTGACGCTGGAATCTAGTCTTTATTATGCAGCCACTTATTTAAAGTTAAGTTTTCTGGATCCAAGTAGTCAAGCTACTCGGATGACACCTTGACAATCGTCATCCTGCTACGTGTTAGCGGATGAGATACCGCGAATGAATCGCTGTATGACGTAGGATTGCTGTCATCCCGCTGCTTGTTAGCGGGATCTATGTGAGATACCGCGGCGGTATGACGGTTCGCGGTGGCATGACGATAACCTCGTCATCCTGCTACGTGTTAGCGGATGAGATACCGCGAATGAATCGCTGTATGACGTAGGATTGCTGTCATCCCGCTGCTTGTTAGCGGGATCTATGTGAGATACCGCGGCGGTATGACGGTTCGCGGTGGCATGACGATAACCTCGTCATCCCGCTACGTGTTAGCGGATGAGATACCGCGAATGAATCGCGGTATGACGTAGAAGCTATACTTTTATACTCACCAACTCAGTATCCAATCTGGATCCAAGTGTCAGCTACTTGAATGACACAGTTTTTGCTTAAACCCGTAACGTTCGTACATTTTGCTAAAAGTTCAAATATCAACATCATGCACGTTGAGTGCATTACTATTAATAAAATCACGGCGTGGTTCAACTATATCACCCATTAATATTGAAAATATGGAATCAGCTTCTTCACAATCTCTTATTTCAACCTTCAATAAAGTTCTAGCCTCAGGATTTAACGTAGTATCCCATAGCTGATCAGCATTCATTTCACCAAGACCTTTAAATCTCTGCAGAGTTAAACCTTTTTTACCATAGTCCATTATTATTTTTGCAAGCGTACTTGGAGAAGTGATTTTTATTTCAGTTTCTTGTGACTTTAAAAATGAATCACCATTAAATAAATTACTTATACCATCAAGCAAACTTAATATGTTTTGCATATCTTTGCCTTCAAGCATACTAAGTGCAAATATATATTTGTCTGCCAATCCTTGAAATAATTTAGAGATGTGAATTTCTTTTTCTTCATCCTTTATTTCTACTTCCCAAGTATATTCACTGTACATTAATTTTAAATACTTTAATATCTCATCAGCCGATGATAGAGCATTCTTTTTGCTTAAAATTAGCAATGACTCTAAGAGATTTTGTGGTATTTCTCTATCATAATTTTTGCTAATATTAGAAATGCTAACGCATTTATTCAAAATAAGGCGCAAGTCGTTAAATTCTGTAGCTGTACCACTTAGTGTTAATCTTTTAACTGCTGAGTTTATTATATACTCTTCAAAAGTTTCGTCATCTTTAATATAAGTGTCTTTAGCATTCTTTGTAACTTTATAAAGGGGTGGCTGTGCTATGTATAAGTAGCCTTTTTCAATAACTTCACGCATATGTCTAAAAAAGAAAGTTAGAATCAAAGTTCTTATATGTGAACCATCAACATCTGCATCTGTCATGATGATAATTTTATGATATCTAGCTTTTTCAATATTGAAGTGTTCACTCCCTATTCCAGCACCAATTGCAGTAATTAAAGAGCCTATTTCTGCAGATGAAAAAATACGATCTAAACTTACACGTTCTACGTTTAGAATTTTTCCTCTTAAGGCAAGCACTGCTTGTGTTTTACGATTACGCCCCTGCTTTGCAGTACCACCTGCTGAATTACCCTCTACTATAAATAATTCCGATAACTCAGGGGCTTTTTCCTGGCAATCAGCAAGCTTTCCTGGCAGAGTTGCAATATCAATATTGTTTTTGCTTTTAACTAACTCTCGTGCTTTTCTTGCGGCTTCTCTTCCTTTTGCTGATCTGATTGCTCTTTCTACTATACTTGCTGCCAATTTGGGATCAGTTTCAAGGATTGTGCTCAATTTATCAGAAACTATGCTCTCCACAACTGTACGCGCTTCAGAACTAACTAGTTTATCTTTTGTTTGTGAAGAAAACTTAGGATCAGGCATCTTGAGAGATAAAACACAAGTTAAACCTTCTCTAACGTCCTCTCCAGTTAAATTTACTTTTGCTTTCTTTAAAAACCCTTCATTAGTTGCATAGTTATTGATACATCTAGTTAGTGCAGATCTAAATCCTGCCAAATGCGTACCACCATCTCGTTGCCTTATATTATTCGTGAAGCATAACATATGTTCATAGTAGGAATCATTCCATTCCATCGATATTTCCAAGCTGATGCCAAGATCTTCTGCATCTCCTTTCATACTGGCAATTTTAGTTACATGTGTCTTATTCTTATCTAAGTACCGCACAAAATTCGCTGTACCAAAATTGTCTTTAGATTGATTGCTCTGATTGAAATGAGATTCTGTATATGGTTCATTGCGCAGATCACGTAAAGTAATGTCGATATTTGAATTTAAAAATGCTAATTCTCTTATACGACTTTCAAGCGTTGAGTAACTGAAATTAATGCCATTAAAAGTCTCTGTTGATGGCATGAACGTGACTTTAGTTCCTCTTTTGTTTGTATTTTCGTTGACTACCTTTAAAGGTTCAATAGACTCACCATCTTCAAAGCGCATAAAGTGTTCTTTCTTATTGCGCCAAATAGTTAATTCCAACCAGCTTGATAATGCATTCACAACTGAGATTCCAACACCATGTAATCCCCCAGAAACTTTATAGGTATTACTGTCAAATTTACCACCAGCATGGAGTTGAGTCATTATTACCTCTGCTGCTGATATTCCTTCTTCTTCATGAAGGTCAGTTGGAATGCCACGACCATTATCAGTTACAGATACTGAACCATCTTTATTTATGCTAACTTCAATTTTATCACAATATCCAGCTAAAGATTCATCTATTGCGTTGTCAACAACCTCATATACCATGTGGTGCAAGCCAGATCCATCGTCAGTGTCACCAATGTACATACCTGGACGTTTCCTTACAGCATCAAGACCCCTTAAGATTTTTATTGCATCGGCATTATAACTATTTTCCATTAGATTGCTTCGTTTATGAATGTTAATTAATATTACATCCAGATATACTAGTTAGCAACATTTTTAAACTGATAACCCATGTTAAAAGCACAACTTTACGAATGCTTATTTTTGAAGACAGCGCCGGACAGATAAAACCTGTCAAACCAAAAAGAAACTTCCTAGCTGAGTGTATGGCAAATTTTATGTATAATTTTGTAGAGAAGAGCTTTTTGCAGTTATAGCCGAACTGTGCAATGGTGCCTTAAGTGCCCGTAGGACAGCGTGGCTTTGGAGGAACGGTCGAACCACTGATGGAGCCTTTTGGGCTACCTCGATTAGAAGAATGTATAACTCAATCGTCCCAAGCTTAAGCACTTCTCAATTATGGATTATTATATAATGGAGATTAAAAATGGCAAAGTTCAAAAGTAAATTAGAGATAACGAATCCTAATGCAGCAGGAATCGATGTTGGCTCGGCTGTACATTATGTATGTGTACCCGAAGGAAGCGATGAACAACGTATACAAAAATTTAGCTGCTTTACGGAAGATCTCTACAACATAGCAAAATGGTTGAAAAAATGTAAAGTTAATACAGTAGCCATGGAGTCAACAGGAGTGTACTGGATTCCTTTGTTTCAAGTACTTGAATCACACGGATTTGAAGTAAAACTGGTAAACGCAAAACATGTTAAAAATGTACCTGGGAGAAAATCAGATGTGCAAGATTGTCAATGGATTCAACAACTACACAGTTACGGGTTACTCCAAGGGTCATTTAGGCCAGATGATCAAATGTGTGTATTGCGTAGTTATGTTCGGCAACGTAAAAATTTAATTGAAAATGCTTCTACACATACTTTGCGTATGCAAAAAGCGCTAACACAAATGAATATTCAACTACATAAAGTTATAAGCGATACAACTGGTGTAACTGGAATGCAAATTATTAAAGCAATAATAGATGGTGAGAATAATCCTGAAAAATTGGCTGAACTAAGAGATGGACGAATAAAAAGTGATAAATCTGTTATTGCAAAAGCATTAGCAGGAAACTATAGAAAAGAACACCTATTTACATTAAAGCAAGAATTTGAGCTATATAATATTTATCAGGAAAAAGTAGCAGAATGTGACAGGAGCATTGAAGAATATTATAAAACATTTGAGACAAAGTCTGATGAGAGTAAAAAGTTAGGTGAAGAGAAAAATAAGCACAGAAAAAGTAAACCAAACTTTGCTTTGCATGAAGAATTATATCGAGTAACTGGTATAGATTTTACCAAAATTCCTGGATTGGATATACTAACTGTACAAACTATCATTTCGGAAGTTGGTATTAACTATAATAAATGGCGATCAGAAAAGCATTTTACTTCGTGGTTGGGGCTAAGCCCTGCTAATAAAATTACAGGGGAAAAAGTGTTTAGCACAAGAACACGTAAAGTCATTAATCGTGCCGCGAATGCATTTCGAATGGCTGCTCACTGTGTATCAAGAAGCAATAGCGGAATAGGTGCATATTGTAGAAGGTTAAAAAAACGACTAGGTGCACCAAAAGCGATTACTGCTACGGCAAGGAAATTAGCATGTATCTTTTATAGTATGTTGAAGTATGGACAAGAATATGTAGAAAGAGGAATAGATTATTATGAAACACGTTACAAAGAGAAAGTTGTAAAAAATTTAATCAAAAAGGCACAGGAATTCGGTTATATCTTAGTTCAACAGGAATAACTAATGGGAAGTTTCTTAGAAGCAAAGAAAGATAGGTATGCAAAAATAGGACTGAAAATCTTTGGTTAAACTAAGCTTCTTCATTTAGAATTTCATTAATAATTTTCTGTTGTTTCATAACTTCTGTTGTCTTCCAGTCGCGCATTGTAATTAGTGCCTTCCATAAAGCCCAGCCGCTTGCTCTGGCCCACGTGTCTGGATCTAAACATAGATGTGACTTGAAGATTCTCCGATTTTCGTTGTTCAAAAGTGTCCAGGCAATTACCAAGTCACAGGCTGGATCGCCGACACCCACACATCCAAAATCGATTACAGCAGCTACACATCCATCTTTCGCTAGGATATTCCCGCTTGCAAAGTCACCATGAATCCATACTGGATTCTTGTTCCATCTTGAGCTTATAGCTTTTTCCCAAAAGGACATTATAGTTCTAGCATCAATAAAACCTTGCAATTCCTTAATGGCCGATCTTACCTCTGTGTCATAGACTGATACGTGATCGCCGCGCCAGAAGTTATGGAGTCCAGGATTAGGGCCTCCTTTAACATCAATTTTATGTAACTCATTCAAAAATTGTGCAAGCTGAGAAGCAATAATCTGTAAATCCAGATCATCTATAGACAATGCATTTATGCTTTCCCCTTCGATCCACTTATATATTGACCAATTCCAGGGATAATGCTTTGATGGTTGTCCCATTGCAAGTGGCTTAGGAATAGAAAATGACAAATGTGGTGCAAGTATCTCAAGCCATTTTTGCTCCTTTAGAACTTGTAGCGCATAATCTTCTGCGCTTGGTAGCCTGATCAACATCTCTTCACCCAAGCGAAAAGTTCTATTGTCTATACCACTGAGTTCAACAGGTTTGATCTCTAAGTGAGCCCACTTTGGAAATTGCTGTGCAACAAGTTCGGTAACAAGTAATAACCAAGAGCGACTATCAATTTTTGATGCCATTTGCCGATTTTTCCTATTTTACCATCCGCCTTAGAAACCTTCTGATTCTAGAAAAACTTGCTTGTCATTTTTAATTGCTGACATTGTTTAAGTTAATACCAATTTACACTTCCAAAACTAATCTATTTGGATCTTCTATATAATTTTTTATTTTGACAAGGAAAGTAACTGCTCCTTTGCCATCAACTATTCTGTGGTCGTAAGAGAGAGCAATGTACATCATCGGTCTGATTTCTACTGCATTACCAACAGCAACTGGCCTGTTTTGTATCGAATGCATTCCAAGTATTCCAGATTGCGGAGGGTTTATTATCGGAGTGGAAAGAAGTGAACCGTATACTCCACCGTTTGAAATAGTAAATGTTGCACCTTCCATTTCTGATACTTGTAATTTGCCTTCCCGTGCTTTTTTGCCAAGAGCAACTAAAGTCAACTCAATTTCTGCAAATGACATCTGATCAGCACTCCGAATAACAGGTACAACAAGGCCTTTGTCAGTGCCAACAGCAACACCTATGTCATAGTAATGTTTATATATGATTTCATCGCCTGAGATTTCAGCGTTAATTTCAGGGATCTCTTTCAGTGCTTGCACTGCTGCCTTTATAAAAAACGACATGAAACCAAGTTTTATTCCATATTTTTTTTCAAAGGCATCCTTATATTTTGCTCTTAGATCCATGACATTTTTCATGTCAATTTCATTGAACGTGGTCAGTATTGCAGCAGTATTTTGCGATGCTTTCAAACGAGCGGCAATTACTTGCCTTATTTTACTCATTTTTACTCGTTCCTCTCTTTGCTCTCCACTTACTACACTTTTTGGCAATTCATATTGTTTTATTGCAGGCTGTTCTGTTTTGTTTATATGGCCTATTACATCTGCTTTTGTTATCCTATCTCCCATGCCAGTTCCTTTGACACTTTCTGCGCTGATTGCATTTTCCTCCATAATTTTACGAGCTGACGGAGCATCTTTTTTGGCAGAACTTTCGCTTTTATCTTCTTTTCTCGCTTCCTCTTTTACTTCCCCCACGGAAAACTTCGCTAACAATTGATCAGGACTTATTACATCATCTTCCTTTACGAGAAATTCAGTTATTTGCCCTGAAGCTTCTGCAGTTAATTCGAGTGCTGTTTTGTCAGTCTCAATTTCAAAGATCAAGTCATCTACTTTTACTGCTTCTCCAATATTTTTCTTTATTTTTACTATACCTTCCGTAACTGACTCACCACCAAGAGTTTTTGGCGCTCTGATTTCTATAATTTTGCTCATAAAACAACTTCCGTATAAAACTTTCTATAGATTTATACATGAAAAGAGACATGTAATAAACTAATAAATTCATTGAGGCTTTTATCATTTAGAAGTGACAAACGGATAATATACTCCCAAATGTCATTCCAGCGCGTGATGCTAGGCCATCTTGACACATTTCGCCAACCCCGTCTCTCGGCTATGGTATTGCTAATCAAACAATGACTATGCAAAAGACCTAATAACATGTATAATCCATAAATAATTTTTGAGGTAGATTGTGAAACTAGGTGTTAATATTGATCACGTTGCAACCCTCCGCAACGCACGCGGAACTTCCTACCCAGATCTATTGAAAGCAGCAGAAATAGCCATTGACGCTGGAGCAGACTTTATTACTGTACACTTACGAGAAGATAGAAGGCATATTAGAGATGAAGACGTATTTAACCTAAAAAAAAGCATTAGCACTGAGCTAAATCTTGAAATTGCAGCCACGGAAGAAATGCTTAAAATAGCAAAAAAGGTAAAACCCTATTCGATTAGTATAGTACCAGAAAAAAGAGAAGAATTAACAACCGAAGGTGGCCTGGATATCATTAATATGCACAGCAAACTTTCTAGTATAATAGAGGAAATGCATAGCTCTAGCATAAAAGTCTCACTGTTTATCGATCCAAATATTAATCAACTAAAATATCTTGAGAAGCTAGAGATAAAACCTGACATAATAGAAATTCATACAGGGGATTACTGTGATAATCCATCAGAGAAAAAGTTACAGTTAATTACTAATGCTGCAGAGTACGTCAATAAATTAGGAATAGAATGCCACGCAGGACATGGCATAACTTATAAACACGCTAAGAAGATGACAAGAATACCTCACATCTCAGCTCTTAACATAGGCCACTATTTAATTAGCGAAGCTGTATTTTATGGCTTACACAGCGTAGTAAAAACAATGAAAATGATAATGTCTAACTAACTGCTGCTTTTTCCTTCTCATTTAAAATACTTAAAAGAGTTTGGCTTGCTTTAAATTTTACCCTTGTCTTTTCAGGAACAGTCATGATCTCACCATTGTGGGGGTTACGACATTGTTTCTCCTGACTTATAGCAGTAGAAAATGTTCCTATTCCATGCAAACGTATTTCACCTTTCCCATGCAGCTCATCCTTTATTATTTTAATAAACGCATCATGAATCTTGCTCAAATCAGATTTTGTTATATCTATATTCTGACCAGAACAATCTTCCTTTAATTGTTTTATTATATCTTCTTTACTCATAAATTACCTTAATATTGAAAAATCACACAAATAGCATATTATGTTGACACCGATAGTCAACTAAATTCATCACAAAAATAGAGGATATTATACACTTTTGCAAATATTTGTATAATACTTACAAAAAAACACCACTATGAAATAACTATCTCTTAGAAAATTGACACTTTTTCCGAGCTTTATGTTGACCATATTTCTTACGTTCAACAACACGCGAATCTCTAGTTAAGAACTCACCATTACGTAATATAGAATGCAAATCTTGGCTTACACTACTTAAAGCTCTGCTTATTCCATGAGCTAGAGCACCTGCTTGACCAGATAGCCCTCCACCTTTTACAGTTGCGAATACATCATATTTGTCTAACGTAGAAGTTGCTACAAATGGCATTTTCACTATTTGGCACACTGACTCTCTTTTAAAATAAGAAATTAGATCGCCTTTTTTGTTAACACTAAATTTTCCACTTCCCGGCTTTATCCATACTCTTGCTGCAGATTCTTTTCTTCGGCCTGTAGCATATAAACGACCAAGCGAATCAACTGCTGATTTAATTGTCTTTTCTGACCAATCATTATTATTTATTGTAAAACTCTTCATTTTTACTCCATTACTTTTTATTTTTACGATTCAAAGAGGCAAAATCTATCTTTTCAGGTTGCTGCCCTTGATGCTTATGCTCTGAACCAGAATAAACATACAAATTTTCAAAGCGTCTACGCGCCATAGGGCCATCATCAAGCATCCTTTTCACTGCCATTTTTATTACACGCTCAGGAAATTTGCCATTTAAAATATTATCTGGAGTAGTTTTCTTCAAACCACCAGAATAACCTGTATGCTTATAGTAAATTTTATCTTTAAGCTTCTTCCCGGTAAAATGCACCTTTTCTGCGTTGATAATAATTACATTATCGCCACAATCCATATGAGGTGTATACTCAGGTTTATGCTTTCCACGCAATAGTGTCGCTACAAATGCTGCAAGCCTTCCTACCACTAATCCTTCTGCATCTATGACAAACCATTTTTTGTCGATTTGTTTCTCTTTTAAGAAAAAAGTTTTCATTGTAATTTAACTAAACAATAGTAAGCTACTATATACTTAATTTCTCAATAGTGTCAACAATATTAGTTATTGATTATTAAAGTAATTTATGTTAGTAATTGAGCTGCGCAACCAATATGCACAGGAAGTAGAATGTTTCGATTGATTATTACACTTGCGATAATTTTTGGTACTATAAGTTGCTATGCAACCGATGTGGGAGAAGTTATAAGCAAAGCGATCAAAAATAGCTCAAAAATAAAGTCTCAATTTTACCAATATAAAAGCGCAGAAAAACAGCTTAAGTCTTCTGGGTTAGCTGGATTTTTACCTGACATTAGTTTGCAGTACAATTTTGATAGTAATTTTAATCTTTATAATCAACCTAATTTACCTGGAAAACGTCTGATATTAAGCCAAAGGATAATAGATGGAGGTGGCACCTTTGCCACATTCAGTCGATCAAGTCATCTTCTCAAAGCAGAAAAAATGCGATTTCAGCAATTAAAACAAGAGGTTGCACTTAATGCTGTGAAAGCATATGTTGGTGTTTTACAAAAGACAGAAATATTAAAGCTCAGAGAACATAAAGAACGCGTTTCTTTGGAACATTTGTCAGCTATGAAAAAACGCTTTTCCCTTGGAGAAGTTACTAACGCTGAAGTTTTGCTAGCAAAAGCAAAATTTTCGTCTTCTATATCCGAAAGAGTTGATGCTGAAGGTAAATTAAAATTGGCAAATATTGCTTATTATCATTTGATTGGCGAAGATGCTGATGACCTTTCTGAAGCTAATGATAAACTACCTTCTGTCCCAGAGCTAAATGAATGTTTACAATTAGCAAAAACCAATAATTTATCTCTAAAAGCAGCAGTTTATCAAAAAAGAGCAGCCGGAATGGAAGTGATCGCTGAAAGCTCCAAGTGGCTTCCTTCTTTAAATCTAAGCGCAAGCAAAAATTTTGGGAAGGATGGTGTAAAATTAGACAAGCTATTAGAAAATGTTCATATAGTTTTTACTCTTGATGTTCCAATCTTTAAAAAAGGAGCGAATGCTTTTGGTGTCAGTAAAGCTAAAATGGATGCAAAAAAATCTACCTACGATTATTATGAAACGGTAAAAAATATAGAACAAGAAGTTGTAAATGCTTGGAATAATGTGCTAACAGCAAAAGCCATTATTAAAGCAAGTCAAGAAGCGGAAAAAGCAGCAGCTTTAGCATTGGAAGGAGTTGAGCAAGAGGTAAACTTAAGTTTAAAGAGTACATCTGACCTTTTGGACACTGAAGATGCATTATTTAAAGCACGTTCAGACTTAGTTGAAGCAAAAAGCAATTATGTAACTAGTGTTTATAATTTGCTTTTTATAATAAATAGTATAAATCTCTAAATTTAATGGTATTAGCACTATGCATGATGAACAAGGCAATCAATCTGTAAAAGATATTCTAGAAGATATAAAAAAAGCTATATCGGGTAAAAACGCAAGTAACGATAAAGCAGAAATAAAGGATGAAAATGATGATGTGCTATGCCTTGAAGAAGAGTATCCAGAAGACATGGAAGAAGATGGCAAAAAAGAAAATGGTAAAGAAGAGAACATTGATAATGATGACCAAAGTGAGGAAATGGCTTGCAACAACAACCAATTTAATGGCCATAGCTACAATTCAGAAGAAAAAAAAGACATTGATTTGTACGATAATATCCAAATGAGTAATAACAAAGCGAGTAATAGCGGCTTACAAGCGCAAAATAATGATCATCTAATTTTAAAAGAGAATATGGAAGAGATCAAAGCGCTGCTTGGAAAAATGCAAAACGAATTGCAGCATAAACAACAAAAAAGAGCGAATCTTACTGTTGAAGAATTAGTTACATCTCTTTTAAAACCTCAGCTCTCAGAATGGCTGAATAAATATCTACATGCACTGGTAAAAGAAGTAGTTGAAAAAGAGCTCAAAGATATAATCAATAATAAGTAGGGTATTAGCAATAAAAACTAGAGTAAAGACGGCTAGAGGCAGAAAACTATCTTCAACAAGGTGGCTACATCGTCATTTGAATGATCAGTATGTGCGAAAAACTAGCAAGGATGGTTATAGGTCACGCTCAGCATATAAGCTGGTAGAAATGGATAATAAATTTAAATTATTCCAAGAAGGGCAAAAAATTATTGATCTTGGTGCTTCTCCTGGTGGATGGTCACAAGTCGCGTCTCAGAAAGGTGCAAATGTAGTTGCTCTTGACATGAAACCAATGAACGCAATTAATGGAGTAGAGTTTATACAATGTGATATTATCAATGGGCTTGAAATTTTAAGAGAAAAATTCAAGGATCAAAAATTTGATGTAATTTTATCTGACATGGCGCCCGAATCTTGTGGTTTAAAATCGTTGGATCATATCAGAATTATGCTTTTATGTGAGGCAGCGCTCAATTTTGCAAAGCATTTCTTGAGCCATGGTGGCACGTTTGTAGTAAAAATTTTCCAAGGAGAATCTGATAAAGATTTTTGTAACAAGCTAAAAAAAATGTTTAAAACAGTAAAATATTTTAAACCAAAGTCAAGTAGATCTGAATCTACAGAAATGTATTTGGTAAGTTTAGGCTTTATTGGCAGCAGACCTCCTATATAATATTAACCCAGGTAGCCCGCAGAAGTGAAAAAACTTCCTTGACAAACTCCGCCAGCCCCCTTATCATGAAACTGAAGCTATTTATTTATCTTCTCTGTACAGATTAAATGACAAAAAAACTCACGTATCTGGCGTCTCATGTTTAATTTTTTGCACTATGTGCACTCTATGTCTTTATCAAATTTCTAGGTTTTTACCTATACAAGCTGAAATACGCTATTTAAAACATCAAAAAACGCCAACTTAAAAAATGGATAGTGAATAATTAGCTACCCTAGGGTTTCTTTTGCCTTTTTTTCTGTTTAGTAAATTTCTTAATGTTTATAATTTAGATTAGTTGCGGCTTAAAAGCAACTGAATCGCGGTTATTAAACGTTTAGAATAAAAAAACGCCATACTTGAAAGTATAATGTAAGTAATTAGCCAACCATGGGGCTTCTTTTGCCTTTTTTTCTACTTGGTAAATTTCTTAATGTTTGTAGCTAAACGACAATCGTCATCCCGCTGCTTGTTAGCGGGATCTATTCTAAGGAGATACCGCGGCGGTATGACGGGTTAAGTAGGGTGTCATTCCAGTGCTCCTTTTTGTCATCCCAGTGCGTGACACTGGGATCTAGCCTTTATTATTTGGTTGTCTTCTGGATTCCAGTGTCAGCTACTTTCATGACATCATCATAAAGTAAAATGAGATCCCAGTGTCACGCACTGGGATGACAGAAGAAGGTGCTGGGATGACAGGGGAGTTGAATGACAACGAATTGGAAGAAAATGTTTATGACTAATTTTTAGATCAAACATCGAATTTCGACAAACTTAACTTTTTTGTGAGACTATTCAGCAATAATAAATAAATTGAGAGGAAAGGTTGTGGCAATAGAAAAGGAAAAGTTTTTTGAAATAATACGCAATGTGAGTGAGAGTAAAGGTTTGAATAAGGATAATTTGCTTGAAAGGATAGGGAGTAAGCTAAAAGGTGTAAACCCAGAAGCATATAGCACTTATAACAATTTGAAGATAGATAAGCTATTCATGATACAAGATTTAGATAAAATTGCAAGTTACACATTGTTACATCTTGCTGTGGAATGTAACAGTGTACCAATAGTAAAACTCCTACTAGAAAAGAAAGTAAAAGTTGATGAACAAATATCGGGTGATTTTAATTCTAAATTCACTGCTTTGCACATTGCTGCTTTGCATGGTCATCAAGAGATGGTTCAGCTTTTATTAGATGCTAACGCAAATCCTTTACTAAAAGATAGTCAAGGCCGAACTCCAAGAGATATGGTTAGCAATATACCAAATAAGGATATCATAGTAGAAATGTTAAAGGAAGGAGAACAACGTTATGCTGAGGCAAGAAAGAAAAGACTAACTTATGGACAAGGCACTTTACCGCAGCCTAATAATAAAACTCCAGGAAATTTAGCTGTGGGCGGAAATAAAATAACTGCTGCAGTGCAAGCATGGAATGCAAAAGGTCAGGGAGAGAACAATGGAACTACACCAAACAACAGAAAAATCTATGTACAAAATGAGAATGAACAGACTTCTTCAAACTCAATCATTAATGAAAACAATACAGACAAAGTAGGTGATACATTAGAAAGAGAACAGGCTAAAAGAGATGCTGTGGCGCAAAAGTTGCAAGAGGCAGAACAACGACTTGCCAATAATCAGAAGCGCATAGAACAAACTTATTTGCACAATCAACACACAGAACAGCAGTATACTATACATAATGGGGAACAGATCTCTTTAGATTCGACTATTGATGAAAGTAATAGTAGTGACAGTGGAATAAATACTTCCACAGAAGACATCGGTAAAGAGTTAGAAAAACACAATACACAGGATGAAAATGGATTGACTCTTTTACATCGTGCTGCTGGAAACAATAATAAAGAATCAGTGAAACTTTTGTTAGAATATGGAGCAAAAGTTGATGTACAGAGTAAAGATGGCCATACCCCTTTACACTATGCTGCTGCACTTGGTTATGTGGAGATTGCAGAATATCTAATAGATAAAGGAGCAGATGTTGATGCACAAGATAAAGCTGAGTATACTCCATTATATTACGCTCTTGCAAATGACAATAAAGAATTAGCAAAACTTTTGATAAAACATGGAGCAGATCGCTCATTGATAAAGGATGAAGGCCTAATAATAGATAGACTAAACAGTATGTGTGGTCAGCTATCTGAGGTTGTATCTGGTACTTCTTCCCATTCCAAAACACACAATGCAACGGAAACTCCAGAAGAAACAGAAAAGGTTAAAAAACGTAAAGTTAAATTAAAAAAATTATGTGCTCAGCTAAAGGAAGAGAATCAATCACTAAAACAAAAAATACAAGAGCTAGGAAATGAAAACGCAACGCTTAAGGGTGGACTAGGCAAAACAAAAACTAAAACAAATGAAGTACCATTAGAAAAAGCGCAAAAGGAACTAGAAGTATTGAGAAATTGTGTCACTGGACATGGAACTAGGCTGGAAGCACTTAATAAACTCGACGAAGAGAATCAATCACTAAAACAAAAAATACAAGAGCTAGGAAATGAAAACGCAACGCTTAATAGTGAATTAGAAAAAACAAAAACTAAAACAAATGAAGTGTCACTAGAAAAAGCGCACAAAGTACTAGCAGAACTAAAGGATGACGTAGCTGGACATGAGGCTAGGCTGAAAACACTTAATAAACTCGACGAAGAGAATCAATCACTAAAACAAAAAATACAAGAGCTAGGAAATGAAAACGCAACGCTTAAGGATAAATTAGACAAAACAGAAAGTCAGTATTCTAAAGCAGAAGCGTTGTTAGAAAAAACGCAAAAGGAACTAGAAGAATCAAAAAGTTGCATAGCTGGACATGAGACTAAGTTGAAACAACTCAATAAAGAGAATGAATTACTAAAACAAGAAATAAAAAATCTGAAAAATGAAAACACACCACTTAAGGGTGAATTAGGCAAAACTAAAACAAATGAAGTGTCGCTAGAAAAAGTAGGAAAAAGACAATTTTCCCAAAAGTTGTCTATGCGAGCCTTGCAGCTATGTTAGTAGTAGGTGCTGCTCTTAGTATTGCTTCTGGATTGTCTGCTCTATTAATAGTTGCAGCTTCTGTGGTATCTGCACTGATAGCCGGTGGCATTACATACACAATATCAAAACCCATCGCTCCTGACACTGAATTGAAAGAAGTGGATATTCAAGGTTCAGCACGACAGTGTTTGTAAAACTTAGCACCTACATCTGTACGAACATTGTCCCAGGAGGTAATGTTCGTACAGTTATGTGTCAGCTACTTGCATGACACCCTGGCAATCGTCATCCCGCTACTTGTTAGCGGGATCTAGAGATACCGTGACGGTATGACGGTTAATTGTTCCGCGCGGGATGACAAGAAAGGAGCAGCAGGATACCATGTCATTCCAGCGCATGACGCTGGAATCTAGTAAAAAGTATTTGCAAGTTACACAGTAGTGTGAATTTTTTACTTCGGTAGTTTTTCATTATCATTATAATCATAATAGTAGTTGAGTTTAATTGATATGAAAACTTTTACGAAAAATTTTAAAAATAACGAAAAAAAGCTAGAGGAGTTTAATAAGGAAATTGAAGATATAACAACTATAGCTCAAGATAAATTTGCACATGAACTTGAAAATATCGCATATGACAGTGTGCAAAAATTTCGCAGTCTGCTTGCTAAAGAGTTAAACTCCATCTTCAATAATATTCATTCTCAAAATGTTAATCTACTAAAATCCAGCCTAGTTGAATATGCTATAAGTTCAAATTTTATCAATAAAAAAGGAGAAACAGCTTTAATACGTTCTCTAATTGCATAAAAGTCAATAATAATTTTTTATATCATTAAAAATATTTTCTGACATCAAGCCTGGCTATAGTACAAATTTTATCTGCTATTATATTATCTTACTCAACTACAAATCGCTTTATTGGCAAAAAAACACCTGTACTAAATTTTTAATGACCTTTCTAAATCAATATAGTTAATGAATATGTGGATAAGTACGTCCACACACATTAAAAGTACTTATTCACATATTCATTAAACTCATAAAAATTAAGGTGTCATACTTTCCTCATAATCCTAGTGATTTTACATAAGTTAAAGTAGCATGCTTCCAAAGTTCTCTCCGCGGTCCAATATGGCTAAAACTTTAGTTCGCCAAGCCGCACTATACTTGTTAGGCGGAAGTGGACGGCAACATGTTTCGCACGAAGTCTAAGCTTCACTTTCTGCTCTTGCTTGTCCCTTCCATCGGCATTACTATCTTCACTTTCAATAAAACTATTGTTCTATACTCCTCTTGTTTATTGATAACAAAATTCTGTTTTATCAACCAACATCCTGTGCATAATTACAGCTAATTTTCTCGCTACTGCTACAATTGCTTTTTTCATCCCTTTTTTCTTTGCTAGCTTTAATCCCCAGCTTTTTAACTTAAATTTCTTCTTATTGACTACAAGTAAGACTTGTGCAGCCTCATACAACATACTTCTGCACTCCACTGGTCCCATTTTTGATATACTGCCATGATGATTAACCTCCCCAGAAGCGTACTGCCTTGGTGTCAATCCTATATAGGCTCCAACTGTATAAGATGTTTCAAATCTATATGGATTATCTATTGCAGCTTTAAATGTCATTGCTACTATCATACCAACTCCTGGGGTAGTAGTTAACAATTTGCAATCTTCGTCTTTTTCGCCTTGTCCTGAAAGTATTTTGTCAAGTTTTCTTATTGATTCTTCTATTGTTTCCAAACTACAAACTAATGCTTCTATTGAACTCCTACTGATTTCATCCAAATTATTCATTGCATCTTGTATTCTTAAGGCAAAAATTTCAAATTTTGCTCCTTTACCGAGCTTTATTCCATATATCTTCAATAATCCTCTTATTGTTCCAATGATTTGCTGCTTGTTGCATATTAACTGCCTTCTGCTTCCAAGCGCTACCTTAATTTTGCAAGATTCGTCTGATTTTACCAATACTTCTTTGTATAACCCAGCTCTCATCATTTGTGCTATACCTCTTGCATCATTTTTATCATTCTTATTGATCCTTGCAGATAATGCTGCTGCCATATGTCTTGCATCTACACAAATTACTGGTAATCCAAAATTCCTTAATTCTTTGCACATTGATATTGATAGCTGTCCACTTTCTATCCCTATCACTTCATATTCTTTGTCTTGGCCAAGCAAGCACTTAGCTATTGCATCACTCTCACTTGCAACAACTTCTTCTTTAATAATTTTTCCTTTCTCATCAACGATACTGATAAAAGTTTCTTTGAGTGAGACATCTAATCCGCTATAATATTTCATGAGACTACTCCTACTATAAAAGTTTAAATTATTTTTGAAGAACTTATTCTACTGAATTTGTTACTTCGCGCCAAAATAATGGAGTATGTCTCTCCATTATTCAACAGCAATTACAGTATGTTCTCTTCTTAATATATTCATACGATAAAGAATTTATAGCATAATCGTGGTGTCATGAAAGTAGCTCTGTACGAACATTTGTTTGCGAAGAAATATTATAGCCGGTTTTGCCTCAAACACAAAGATGTCATCCCAGTGCCATGACTACTTGGATCCAGAAATTTTGATTAGAGATTAAGTTGGTGAGCACGAAAGTGACTAACCTTATATTAAAAATAACATCTTTGACAGTGAAAGGCTGGATTCCAGTGTCAAGCACTGCCATCATAAAGAAACCAGTGTCAGCCACTTGGATGACACCGTCATAAAGGAACCAGTGCTCCTTTTTGTCATCCCAGTGCGTGACACTGGGATGACAGAAGAAGGTGCTGGGATGACAAAATAAGGAGCGTTAGAATGACAAAAATATATTTATAAGGAGGGTTATCATGTCAACAAGATCTACTTCACCAAGAATACATGTGCAACGTAAATCTAAGCCTGAATCTTTTCCAGTTACTTTAGAAGAGGTTAAATCTTTTTTACGCATTGAGAACGATCAAGATGATAAGTTGATTTCAGATCTAATTTTTATGGCAACTGATTATGCTGAGTGGCATATGGAAAAGTCACTGGTGAAACAAACATGGCAAGTTTCATATGAAGATTATGTACCTCGTAGGATCTATTTAAGCTATGGCCCTGTGAGTAAGATAGTATTGGCTACTGCAATGATGTCTAAAGGTCAAGAGAAGAGAACACTTAAGTATTATTTTAGTGATGTAGGGGGCTACGTTGAGTTTTTCAATTATTTGAATGCAATAAGAGTTGATGTTGTATACGAGGCTGGCTATGACAATGTTCCTGAGCAGATAAAACTAGGTATTATGCGGCATGTTTCTGCTATTTACAAAGATCGTGAATCGGGGGTAAGTAGCCATTTGTCTGAAGTGAAGAAGGTGTATTCTCCATTTCGCGAACCAAAGGTTGTTTTGTAGCTCTTTCTTGTCATCCAAACTGGGCTACCTACGTCATACCGTCACGGTATCTCACATAGATCCCGCTAACAAGTAGCGGGATGACAGCAGTCCTACGTCATACCGTCACGGTATCTCACATAGATCCCGCTAACAAGCAGCGGGATGACGAGATAAATACCGTCATACCGCCGCGGTATCTCAGCCGCTAACACGTAGCGGAATGACAGCAGTCCTACGTCATACCGTCACGGTATCTCACATAGATCCCGCTAACAAGCAGCGGGATGACGAGTTTGTATCGGGAAACGCTGCTTATGTTTTAGCTATATATCTTTCGAGGATTAATCATGGAAAAAATTCAAGCTATAAACGAGTTGTACAATAGTATTTATGCAGCACTAAAAGCAAACTCTGATTTAAGGAAATATGTTACTAACATTTATGACTACTTACCTAAACAGGTCACCATTCCTTACCTGAGATTGCATGTAGTGAATTATAATAATCTGCACATGCTGTCCAATTTTGCTACAAAGGCAAGATTTTCATGCGACATATATACCCATCATATAGGCAGTATGTTTGCCATTATAAGGCATATTAACTTGATACTTAAGAGTATTAAATATTCTGATAATGAAACTATTTTGGAAAGTAATTGTGCTATTAGTCAGCACGATGAAATTTTACATTCAACAATTAATTTTGATATTTTAATGAAAGGAGGCGATAATGAGCAAATTACAGCTAAAAATTAAAGATCATGACAATAATTTTATTGTGTTAAATAATATACGAAACCTAAGGTTTACTTTGCGTAATAACAGAGAAGAGGTGAAAGATATTTCTTCTTTTGGCTGGAGAAAAGTGCTCGATTGTGCTGGAAGCAGACACATTACGATAAAAATTAATGGAATTTTAGACTCTGTATTAGCTGATGAATTATTACGTAATTCTGCTATATTAAACTCTAATAATGATTATGAAATTAATTTTAACACTAAGGAAAAGATCAGATTACGGTGTTCAGTTGAACTGTATGAGAGATATTATGACCCCGCTGCTTTTGACAGTTTTACTGTAATTTTAGCGAGTGCTGAAGTTGTAAACGCTTTTCATTAATGTTAATTTAATTTTTTCATATACAATAGTAACTGGTGAGAATTTTAACTAAATTAAAAAAAATCATGAACGACGAAAACCTTTTCGAGGAAGACGGTGGTAATATTGAAGAAAATAACAATGACAGAAGAGAGAGAAGTTTAGAAAATGAAAATCAAGAAGAACAATACAAAGAGGAAGATAAGCAATACATAATACAGTATATTCAAGACTATTTAAAAGTTTTTGAGGATATTCTAAATCAGATCGACGAAGGAATTGATAATTTGGATAGTTACGAAAGGACTATGCAAATAAAGCGAAGCATAGACAGGCTCATAGAGACTTTATATAGTCAGGCTGCGTCTGAAGATATTGATGCAGAATTTGAAACCACAAAGCATACTCGCGATAAATCAGAATCTATGAAAAGGGTTAGAGAGAAAAGAAGGAAGCAAGCAATAGAAGAAGTATTAAGTAGCATGTTTGCCCAGCAACAAAAGGAGCTAATGAACGCTAAACACTTAAGTCATGGACATGAAACAGCACATGATGATGAAGCAAAAAAACGAGTGAAGTCTTCAATCAGGGGAGTGTTGTTTTCGGTGATTGCTCATAGGATGGATCCAAGAAGGAGAGCAGGAGAAACTGCTGACGATAACGAAAAGCAAGCTCATATATATGGCAGGGAAGCAGTTGGTGGAGCTTTAGGTGCATTGTTAAAAACATTTTTAACAGCAGTTACTGCCGTTGTGCGCGAAATTGCTAAGCCACTTCAGCATATCAGCAAACAGGAAACATCTTTTGCAAAACAAGTTGAAGAAAGCAGAAACGCAGATTCACAAAAAGGTCGATCTGTGTAGACTTTTCCTTGTAATAATCTTTCGATTCTACTGTCTGTTAATTCATAATTAGGGTTATATAGCTAACTGAAAAAAGGTTACCCCAGAAGGGATAAAAAGGTATAAAATGGCTTTAGATAAGGTAGAATGATGCCAAAGTGAGGATCTGAGGGAACGTGTTTTGAAAGTAGTAGACGAGAAAAAAATGACTATGGAGAAGATAATCAAGAGAAAAGATAATTGAAAAATTTGGCAATATGTGCAAAGACAAAGATACTCGCCGGATTTAAATCCAATTGAAAAGTTATGGTTTGCCATCAAGCATGCCATAAGAAAAGCTCTGCAGAACTTTTGGCCCGATATCAATTCGGCTATTGATTTTAGCACTCGGGGAAACCTTACTTGGGTTAGCTATAGTTTGCTTGCTCACAAGCAAACTTTCCTGGATCCAAGTAGTCAAGCTACTCGGATGACATCCTCCCTAGTGAATATTGCTCTTAATTTGTAACTAACCCAAGCCATAAATATTAAGAAATTTACCAAACGAAAAAAAAGGCAAAGAACTCCCGTGGTGCGAGTTTTGACCCTATAATAATTTAAACTGGCGCTGTAATAATGTGCTAACGCTTAAAATAAGCGCGATTTGGCTGAATGTAGAAAAAATTTAAAAGACATGCAGCCGCTATAATTTTACGTAATCCGCCAAAAAATACCCTAAGTTTTTTACTGAATTTTGTCATTGAGCCTGCAGGTCAAAAACAAGTTTTGAGTCATAAATACCCTTATTGTCATAATAAGGGGGCTGGCGGAGTTTGTCAAGGAAGTTTTTTGTTTCCACTGAATGACAGTTGTGGCTTGGGAGGTAGTACAAGAAATCTGTTATTTTAATTGTGTGAAATTTAGTTTTGTGTTTCATAATATTATACAATCAAATTGATAAAAGCTGTATTATCTCCTTGCAGCATTAAGTGTATATTTTTTGCTATTTTTTCCACTAAGGGAGTAACGTTATCAAAATTTGAAAATTTTGATAATACATAATCTGCTAAGCTTTTTTCATCTTCAGGTCTACCCACTCCAAATCTCAAGCGCCAATAATCATTACCAATAAAACTATCTATGGATTTAAGTCCATTATGTCCAGCAGAGCTACCACCTTTCTTTATTTTTATTCTTCCAATTTCCAAATCAGCGTCATCGTGTATGACAACGATATTATCTAGCGATAATTTGTAAAAGTTTCGTATTTTTGCAACAGGGATGCCTGAATTATTCATAAATGAATAAGGCTTTATTAACATGATTTTATTATCATTAATT
The DNA here is from genome assembly GCF_031205055.1 of Wolbachia endosymbiont of Listronotus oregonensis. Lineage (NCBI taxonomy): Bacteria > Pseudomonadati > Pseudomonadota > Alphaproteobacteria > Rickettsiales > Anaplasmataceae > Wolbachia > Wolbachia endosymbiont of Listronotus oregonensis. Next base: position 87,232 of record NZ_CP102118.1, read on the forward strand.
ATGCCAGAGGTTATTAGATAATCGGCTTTTTTAGAAAACGACTGGAAATTCCAATATTTGTAAATTTTATCAACTACGATGAAGCCGATATTATGATGAGTTAACTCATATTGACCACCAGGGTTACCAAGTCCAACTATCAGATGCACTATTACTCTGTTTCTGCTTGAGGTTCTTCAACGTCACTATCGGCAGCAGAAATTGTAACAATAGTAAAATTTTCTTCTTCATGAGCTACAAACTTAACACCTTCTGGTAATTTTACATCATTAATATGTATAGACTGGCCAATCATTTTACCGGATAAATCAACTTCAATAACCTGAGGTATTTTATCAGGAGAGCATTTAACAGCAATAGAACGACACAAAACATTAAGCACTCCACCTAACTTGATCCCTGGAGCTTTACTTTCATTCACAAATGATAGAGGTATGTCTATTTTAATTTCGCTGCCTTTATCAACAAATTGAAAATCAACATGTTGCACAGTATCCTTTACTACATGCAATTGGATATCGCGAACAAGAGCATATTCCTTTTTGCCCGAAATATTCAGCTCTATCAAATGTGCAGAAAGAGAGCCTGATTTATATTGCTTCGTGAATTCCTTTGCAGACAATGTTAAATTTACATTATCATGACCCTTTCCATATATGATTCCAGGGATGTTTCCTTTCTTCCTTAGAGAATGCATCGCTTTTGTTTTTGTTATATCACGTAACTCTGCATTAATTGTTACTATTTCTTGTTGCGTCATCGATTACTCCTATTCAGCTAATCCTTTTAATATAATTTAATAATAATATAACATAAAAATATTTATTTCAAACTTCATTCTTTCATACTAATTGTTTGTGAAAGGATTTATTTAGATGTATATTTAAGCTTATTTAACAAGAACTATGGGCATTGATGATAAAGTAGTTTTTAGGATTTATAAACCAACAAAAACTGCAACACAATCTGGTTTAGGTAATACAAATCTCTGGCACCTAAAAATTGAATCTGGTTCTTACTACATTGAACCTTTAATGGGGTGGGTTGGCTCAAAAGATCCAAAAAAACAGATTGTATTAAAGTTTGATTCTCTTGAAAAAGCAGTATTCTACGCAAAAAAACGCAACGTTAAATACGTAATTGAAATGCCAAAAAATGTTAAGAGGCTGCCAAAATCTTACGCAAGCAATTTCATACTAAAGTAAGTTGCACAACAAAGGGAGTGTTAAATAAACTGTGTCAAACCGAAAAAAAAGTAATAAATTGATATAAAAAAATGGAGGTTTGACAATGAGTCAGAAAGTAGTAAACAGAACTACCGGTTTGGTAGATTATAAAGAATTAGAAACAAATATCCTGTCGTCTATACGAGAAGGAAGACCGTTGACAGGAAGAGATGGAGCATTAACACCGTTTATAAAAAAGTTGCTGGAGGTAAGCCTGGAAGGTGAAATAGAAAACCACTTGTCGGCTGAAAGCGAAGAGAATAATCGAAGAAATGGGAGGAATGCAAAGACTTTACGTACAAGCGCAGGGTCATTTGAGCTTTTGACGCCAAGAGATAGGGAAGGAAGTTTCGAACCACAAATAGTCAAAAAAAGGCAAACAAACTTACATCCAGAGCTTGAAACGAAGATTTTGAGCACATTTGCCAGTGGTATGGGCTATAGAGATATAGTGTCACATGTTGAGGAAATTTATGATCACAAAATATCGGTGGCAGAGATATCAAGTATTACTGACAAATTGCTACCAGTAATCAACGAATGGCGTAGTCGCCCGCTGCAGTCTGTATATCCGATAGTTTTCATGGTTTTTTAAAGTCAAAGAGGACGGGCATTGCGTAAGTAAATGCATGTATAACATATTAGGCATAGATCAAAATGGCAAAAAAGAAGTATTAGGTTTTTATTTGGCTGAAAGTGAAGGAGCTAACTTCTGGTTGGGAGTGCTAAATGACCTCAAAGAAAGAGGAGTAGAAGATATCCTTATTGCCTGCGTTGATGGGCTGAAAAGCTTTCCTGCAGCTATAAACAGTGTCTTTCCTAATGCGGAAGTGCAGATGTGTATAGTGCATCAGATACGCAACTCACTGAAGTATGTGGCCAGTAAAGATGCGAAGAGTTTTTTGAGCGATTTAAAGAAGGTATATCAAGCTTCAAGCAAGGAAATTGCCGAGAATTATCTGTTGGAATTGGATGAAAAATGGGGCACAAAGTACCCTATGGTTATAAAATCTTGGCAGAATAATTGGGAAAACTTGTCTGGTTATTTTAAGTATTCTGGTCCAGTTAGGAGGATAATCTACACCACCAATCCCATAGAGGGGCTACATAGGCAAATTAGGAAATTCACTAAGACCAAAGGCTCATTTACCAGCATAAATGCCTTGTATAAGCAGGTATATTGTGCTATAAAGAAGGCAGAGGAAAAGTGGACGATGCCTGTACATGATTGGGCATTAACTATCTCTCAACTTGATGTTTTCTTTCCTGGCAGATTGAAAATTGAGTTGAACTAAAAATGCGGTTTGACACAGTTTATTTAACACTCCCACAACAAATGGTGTTATGCAAGTAGCTGACACTGCTCTCCTTTGTCATCCCAGTGCCCAGACACTGGGATCCAGGAAACTTAACTCTACACCAAGTAAATGTACAATAAGAACTAGATTCCAGTGTCAAGCACTGGAATGACAAGTTCTCGGCAACCCCTACATCATACCGCCGCGGTATCTCTTAGCCGCTAACAAGTAGCGGGATGACGATTGTCAGGGTGTCATCCCAGCGCCCCTATGATGTCATCCGAGTAGCTGACACTGGGATGGCTTTGTTGCATCGCTCAAGTGAAAAGAACTGGCAGTTACTGACAAAATTCATTATAAATAGCCATTTAACTGTTGAAGAAAAAATATGCCACAAAAAATGAGAGTCAGTAACTGCCATGAATATAACAAATTTCTCCAAGAAAGAGGAAGCATTTTTTGTTATATCAATGACGCCATAGAAAATTGGTACGAGAATTGTCCAAAAATGCAGGGCGGCAACTATATTTATAGTGATAAAGTTGTGATTTTGGTGCATATAATCGTCAGTTTCTTTAGAATTGGTTTAAGACAAACAGTCGGGTTTATAAAAGGGTATTTGCAACAAATAGGAAGAGATTTGGCAGTTATCAGCTATTCACAAGCATCAAAAGAAACTTAATATTAAGATAAATGATTGCAGAATTGATAAAAATAATATGGAAGATATCGAAATTGCTATAGACAGTACAGGAATTAGTATATACAACAACACACAGCAAGGAAAATAGCACTGACAGAAAATATCGTGGCTATGAGCAAACGAGAAAATTGCACGTAATGTTGAATATAAACAACAAAAAAGCCATAGCTGTAAAATACAGTAACGGTGTCTACTCTGATCACTATGGAGCTTGTGATTTGCTAAAAGAAGTTGATTTTCAGCATGCCATAAAAGCACTATATGCAGATAGAGCATGTGATAGGCACAAGTTTTATAAGTTGTGTAACGAATATGATATAAAGACAAAAATTCCACCAATAAACAATGCGGCAGAACATCCAGAAATAGATTATATGTCTGACAGGAATGCTGCTATTAGGTTAATAAAATTATACGGTGAAGATGGCATGAAAGAATGGAAAAAAGAAGTAAATTATGGGAAAAGATCTTATATTGAAGGGTTTTTCTCAAGATTAAAGCAAATATTCGGATTTAGTTTTAGGAATAAATCTGAGATAAATCGAGAAAAAGAACTGCTAATCAAATGCTATTTGCTTAATAAATTCACTGATATTGGTATGGCTAAATTTGAGATAGTTACATGAATTTACCATAAATCACCATCTCATAAAGTGTGATGCAACAAAGCCATCCCAGTGTCTGGGCACTGGGATGACACCGTCATAAAGGAACCAGTGTCAGCTACTTGGATGACAGGAGAATGACACCCTCCTTGGTAGGCCCAAATTGCAATGTTCGTACAGTTGTGGACGTCGAGCCTATCCTAGTGTTGCATATCAAGCTCATACTCAGTATGTAAATCTTTGACCAAAGCTACAACGTATTCTTTTTGAACAATTATACTGATTTTGATTTCGGATGTTGTGATAGCAAGTATTTCTATCTTTTTTTCGCTTAAAACCTTGAGTGTGCGGTGCATCACTTCAGTGTTAGACATAACACCAATACCAATTATTGAAATTTTAGCTACATTATCGTTTATAGCATAATTTTCATTCTTATTCAGTAACTTTTCCATTAAATCAATATCAAATTTGGAGATAACAAAACTTGACCCATGTATCATATCAATTTTAACGTTTGCCCCTACTATATCTCTTAAAGTACGCAAGTTATTTGCAAGGTTAGTGAAAGTTACAAGAGCTTCATTAGTGCTATAAGCTATTCCAGTAATTAAGTATCTCTCTAGTACATCCCTTTTGTGTAGTACTGTGGTGCCTTCTACTTCTTTAAAAGTGGATAGCACTTGCACTTTAATGTTATGCTTCATTGCAAGTTGTACTGAACGATTATGCAGTATTTTAGCACCAGATGACGACATTTCCAACATTTCATCGTAAGAGATAAATTTGAGCTTGCGTGCCTTTGGAACAATTCTCGGGTCTGCTGTATATATTCCATCAATATCAGTAAAAATTTCGCAAGTTCTAACACCAAAGGCTACCGTGAAGGCAACTGCTGATATATCAGAGCCTCCTCTTCCAAAAGTAGTGATTCTATCATCATTTATACCCTGAAAACCAGCGATGATCGCAGCAGTATAACCCTCAGCAAAAGATCTTTTCACACGGTCAATCTTTATTGTTTTTATTTTAGACTCAGAATAAAAATCATCAGTTACAATCGGTAACTGCCAGGCAAGCCACGATTTAGCATTAACTCCGATCGATTGGAGAGTGATAGCTAATAGACCGCAAGAAATTTGTTCTCCTGCTGAAAGCATAACGTCATACTCTGATAACTCTTGTCTGCAACTTAAATTTGAGATTTGCCTAGCCTGAAAAGCCATTTGGTCAGTAAATCCTGCAACAGCAGATACAACAACGATTACATTACAACCTTTCTCAATATCGTTTTTTATCAAATTTGCAACTCGGTTTAAATCAGTTAGCGAAGTCCCACCAAATTTTTTTATGATTATTTTGTCCATAGTTACAATATAACTCTCTTCTGAAGAAAAATATAGTTTTTGTAGAGATAGAGGTTGTCCGGAAACTAGAATTAAGGTAGAGTATAAGATGTATGGTTCCAGAGTGTGATGGTGTGGATCTATTATAAATAATTCAGGAGACTTTGTCAACTGAGAACATATAAATTCAAAAGGCGTAAGACCCCTAAGAGCTTTGAGTCTCTTTGCATAATTGTAGGCCATAACAAAGTCATAAAGATGCTCCTTAAGTTGCTGATGCGAACGATAGTAATATTTCCTAACTGTAGCATTCTTTAAAGTTTTATTCATACGTTCAACTTGTCCATTTGTCCAAGAATGGCTAACTTTTGTCAGACGATGTTCAATGTTATTTTCTTCACAAACTCTATCAAATATGTGTTGGAAGGCGTATTTATGGCGCTTCTGATTTGTAAATTGTATGCCATTATCTGTCAAAATAGTGTGGATTTTATACGGTAAAATTCTAATCAGATTACCTAAAAACTCAGCAGCTATGGGTTTTGTAGCACTTTTGTGCAACTCAACGTAGGTGAATTTGATCTATTGCAACAAACAAATACAGCTTTCCTTCTTCTGTTCTAACTTCCGCGATATCAATATGGAAATAGCCTATAGGATATTGTTTGAATTTCTTTCTTGATTTAACTTCACCATCGACATCTGGTAGTCTGCTAATGTTGTGCCTTTGTAAACAACGATGTAAGCTGGAGCGACTCAAATGTGGGATTGAGGTTTGCAAAGCGTAGAGACAGTCATCTAATGGCAATAGAGTATGCTTACGAAATGCAACAATTATAGCCTCCTCTTCTAAAGTTAAAACAGTTGATCTTGGATGCTTTGGACCCATACCAGCATCTTTGGTAAATGAGCGTTTTCTCCACTTAATAATAGTTTTTGGTTTAAGGTTATAACACTTGGAGAGTTTTGCTATGCTCTCTTTACTATTTTGTATTGCTCTACGAATTGTCTCTGTTGTTCTGGCGCACCCATGTAATACTTGTCCCATAATTCCTCCCTTTGATGATATTTTTTTCTCACATTTTATCATACCATCACACTCTGGAACTGTACAACTACTCTCGTAATGTCATTGTCTCTACGTGATATAGCATCTGTAAGTATTGTATGATTTTCTTCCCGACCATCTGAATGTTTTGTGGTCATTTCTTCATTCAGAACTTCCTTTAATAGCTTTTGTTTTTTGGCTTCTTCCAAAAGATCTTTTACAGCTTGATTATTCTTATGACTTATAGCATAATGTAGTAGTGACAACGTCTTGTATCTTGTCAAAAGCATCTAATGTTTTAAGCTTAAGCATTAGGTGGAGAAGGGAGGAACTCTGTGCTTCTTCTTAGATATAAAATCTGTAGAGGAGATAAGAATTCCCTTCTCAAAAGTATAGGCTGGACGGTATCGTAGAAAGACCTGAATGGTTCTAATTCTGTATTCACAAGACTAGCCTTACTTTTCATTTTTAATGGTAACGTATGGGGTTATATATGATCAACAACTTTTTGGGCATAGATATATCAAAAGATCGCTTTGATGTTTTTCTCTCATTTATAAGCAAAAAAGGAAAGCGTGAAACTAGAAAAAGAAGCTTTAAGAACGATGGTTTCAAAGTCTACTGAATTTTCTACACAAACATAATGTAGAAAAAGTAAAAACCTGCATGGAATCTACTGGTTGTTATAGCGAAGCACTGGCTGAATTTCTACACAATGCTGGACATTTTGTAAGTGTTGTAAATCCTTATTGCATAAAATCTTATGCAAGGAGTAAGCTGATACGACAAAAGAATGATCAGACCGATGCAGAAGTTATTGCTGATTATTGCCAAAGACAGGAACCTTCTAGTTGGACACCACCTTCTCCTGAAATGAAAAAATTAAAACATCTTTATCGTTGCTCAGTTGCGTTAAAAGATGAGTTAACATTAGTAAATAACCACTTAGAAAAAAAGAGAGACTGCCTAAAGAAGTTGCAAATGCTTGGGAAGACCTTGCAATGAATATAGCTCAAAAAATAGAAACAATAAAAAACTCCGTACGTGAACTATTAAATCAACACAAAGAATTGTTGGAAAATTTTCAACTTCTATTGACTATTCCAGGCATAGGAGAAGAATCAGCAATAGCTATTTTAGCTGAAGTTTCTGATATAGAGGTTTTTAGAGATGCCAGGCAATTGGCAGCATATACAGGAGTTATACCACGAAATATGACGTCAGGTTCCTCTGTATATGCCAAACCCAGATTAAGTAAATCCGGTTCACAAACATTACGTAAGGCACTTTTCTTTCCTGCCATAGTAGCTAAGAATCACAATCCTATCATTATGAGCTTTTGCCAAAGATTAAAGGAAAAGGGTAAGCATAATATGGCCATCGTTGGTGCTGCAATGCGTAAGCTACTCCATATCATTTTCGGTATTCTGACATCCAAAAGTGCTTTTGATCCTAACCATATCAAAAACTACAGGGCTAGGAGGTTGACTGAAGGTTTAGTACTTTAAAATCAAAAATGCTTCCTATCTATCTTATGTAAAGTGGTATCTTACACAAATTTATTGAATGTTGTTGGTTAGTGGATATGTTGATAAGTAAATTAGTTTTATACGCACAAAACAGATGAAGTTTACTTATCAACATATCCACTAACTATAATCTGTGTACTGTTACACAATTGGAAGTATTTTTTGATTTTATGATGCAACTTGGGAAATTTTTATAATTTTTTTGTTGACTAACAAGACGGTATCTCCTGTCATCCCAGTGCTTTTTTTTTGTCATCCGAGTAGTCCCTTTTTGTCATCCCAGTGCCCCGACACTGAGATCCAGAAAAGTTTGCTTGTAAGCAAGCAAACTAGCATAGAAAGTGGTTACAACATTTTCGATGAGATTATATGGAAAACTGGATCCCAGTGTCAAGCACTGGGATGACAAAAAGGAGCACTGGAATGACAGCAGTCCTACGTCATACCGCGATTCATTCGCGGTATCTCTTAACATAGATCCCGCTAACAAGCAGCGAGATGAAGATTGTCGTTTAGCTATAAATATTTAAGAAATTTACCAAACGAAAAAAAAGGCAAAAGAAGCCCTAGTCATTGTCTATTTTCAGTATTGGCGTTTTTTAAGTCTTAAACACCGCAATTTAGCTGCTTTTAAATGCAACTCACCTTAGTTTAAATGTTTAAGAAATTTACTAAGCAGAAAAAAAGGCAAAAGAAACCCCGTGTTAGCTAGTTGTCACTCTCTAATCCTGCAAATTGGCGTACTATACTGTCTTAAACGACTTATAAGCGCGTTTCAGCTTATATAGGTAAAAACCCAGAAATGTTGTGAAGACATAAGGTGCACATAGTGCAAAAAATTAAAAATAAGACGCCAACTACGTTGTTTTCTTGCTGTTTAATCTGCACAGATGAAGATAACTGAATACCTTCACTATCATGATAAGGGGGCTGGCGGAGTTTGTCAAGGAAGTTTTTTCGTTTCTATTCCCAAGAAAAGTTCGTTATATGGTTATGCAAGAAGTCTATTATATTTCCTTACCCATTTGCTTAACTTTCTCTCTACTTTTTTTGAATAAGGTCACTATTGGCATGACAAACATTCATCGTAGTCAATATCTGTTTTGTGTTGCAATATTTCACTTTTTTTGAATATGTCATGCGAAACCTTGTCAGCTCTCTGCATTGATTGTGATCTGCAGTAATATAAGCTCTTCAATCCTTTTTTCCAGGCAAGCATGTGTATTTTATGCAAGTAACGTTTGTGTATGTTGGCAGGCAAGAACAGATTGACTGATTGAGACTGACAAACATACGGAGTTCTATCACTTGCATGTTCTATAATCCATCTTTGATCAAGCTCGTACGCTGTTTTAAATGTCAATTTTTCATGCTCACTAAGAAAATCTAAATGCTGAACGGAACCCTCGTTTGTCGAAATTGAAGACCATATTTTATCATTGTCTTGATTTTTTTCTGCTAATAGTTTTTGCAAGAATTTATTTCGCACTACAAATGAGCCTGTCAGTGTCTTTTGTATGAATACGTTTGCTGCATATGGCTCTATTCCAGGAGAGGTATTGCCTGCAATAATGGAGATTGAGGCAGTTGGAGCAATAGCGAGCTTGTGTGTAAACCTTTCCATTAGATCAACTTCTTTGGCATCAGGACATGCCCCCTTTTCCTCTGCTAATTTTTTAGAAACTATATCTGCTTGCTCACGTAAATACTTAAATATTTTTTTATTCCATTGTTGTGCTATTACTGATTCAAAAGGAACCATTTTGCTTTGTAAAAATGAATGAAAACCCATCACACCAAGACCAATACTGCGTTCTCTGGCTGCAGAATATTTTGCTTGCTGCATTTCATTCGGTGCTTTATTTATGAAATCTTCCAATACATTATCAAGAAAGCGCATTATATCTTCTATGAAGAGTTTATTGTCTTTCCATTCTTCGTAGTACTCAAGGTTTACGGATGATAGACAACACACAGCAGTGCGTGACTTATTCAGGTGATCATAACCTGTAGTTAAAGTTATTTCACTGCATAGATTTGACATCTTGATGTCTAAGTTGAGCTTTTTGTAAGATTCTGGCTTATTGTTATTTGTTGCATCAAGGAAAATAATGTAAGGTTCTCCAGTTTCAACTCTTGCTGTTAATATTTTGATCCATATATCCCGCGCTTTTACAGTTGAAATAACCTTATTGTTGTGAGGGCTTATTAAATTCCATTCTTGATCATTCTCAACAGCCTGCATAAATTTATCTGTTACTATTACAGCATGATGTATATTTAACGCTTTGCGATTTGGGTCACCGCCTGTTGGCTTGCGCAAATCCAGAAACTCTTCTATCTCCGGATGAGATACAGGAAGATAGACTGCTGAACTTCCTCGCCTTAAGGATCCCTGACTAATTGCGAGCGTTAGAGCATTTTGCACCACAATAAATGGTACAATTCCTGATGTTTTACCACTACCTTTTACACTTTCACCAATTGAACGTAAATTTCCCCAATAACTACCTATGCCTCCTCCACGTGCAGCAAGCCAAACATTTTCATTCCATAAGTCAACTATTCCCTGCAAGCTGTCTTCGGTTTCATTAAGAAAGCAAGAGATAGGCAACCCTCTCTTGGTGCCACCATTGCTGAGTATTGGTGTTGAAGGCATGAACCACAAGTTGCTCATGTAGTCATAAAGACGCTGCGCATGTTCTTTGTTATCAGAATAGTAATTAGCAATACGTGCAAAGAGGTCTTGGTAACTTTCATTTTCTATTAAATACCTGTCTGATAGAACTGCTTTTCCAAAATCGGTTAATTTGCTATCCTTTGCGTAATTAATAGTAATGTTATTCATAAAATTCCTTTTATTCTTTTATTATATATAGATACTTAAAAGCCACTTTGAGCGATTTTTAAGTTAGGTTTTTCGGATTTTCTTGTTGATGCTGTAATGCAAACAAGATACCGTCAACCTGACTGCCATATATTTTACAGTAACTCATATAACTTATCTGCATATTTATTTTTTTTGCAACATGTTGAACATAACTTTCTGAGTGACGAAAATAGTCTCCTTTGTTTACAAAGTCAATACCTTCACCTTCCTTTCTTCTTATTAAACATATAATAACCCCTTTTTTGCTCGTAGATCTTTTTGCTAATTCCAATTCTTCTTGAAAGTCATGTAGATAATGTAGCACTTCAGCAAAGATAATTACATCATACTGCTGGTTTTTCTTTTGTTTAAGAAACTCTTTCATTTCCATATGTATTAATTCATTGTAAACAGGCTTACCTTTTATAAAGCATCCTCTTGCGATATTTAGCATTCTACTTGAAATGTCAATTCCTGTTATGTGGCTTCCAGTACTATTTATTTTCAAGAAATGACCACATATTCCAGTCCCACAACCAAGGTCAAGTATATTGAGCTCAGAAGTGGAGTTGTTGAAGATTTTTGTAATTATCATGTGTACAAGTTCATGCCCTCTATACTGTTTAGCAATCAACCAATGCTCAACAAAATATTCACCTGTGTAATCAAAATATTGTCTTATGAGGTTTTTTGGCAATTCTGTAATAGGCGCTGAGTTTGTCATTTTTTTTATATAGTAAGATGCCTCCTCGTGATCACTATCTAATTTTAGTGTCTGTGTTAAATAATTATAAGCTTTATTAGTATTCCCTACCGCAAAATGACACCTTCCGATGTTATACCAGACTATGGGTAAATGGGGGTAAAATATGCTAATTAACCAAAATCGTAACTTTGCATCTGATATGCTACCTTTATAAAAGTGATATAAACCGATTTCAATGTTGGTATTTAACAGGTTCTTAGATTTTTTAAGAAGCACTGTCATTTCTTTATGAAGAGTATTATATTTATTCACAATGAAGTGTTTTACTTTCTTAATATTTAATACACCAATGAGCTTAGACATACAATTTAAAGCAACGTTTTTTATAAAAGAGAGATTACTTTTCATACATGAGAAATACTCCGAATGTTCATTATCATTTTTAGGCAATTGATTTTAACACATTTTATCTTACAAAATATCTTTTTTATTAATTTTTACTGTATATATAAGTTTACCGCATATTTCTCAGATTGTACTGTTTAGGATTGCTAGTATATTGTTGTTGATAATATAAGTAAATGTTTTGTGCAAAAAGGCGTTGACATATTATTTATTAGGTTATAATATAAAGATTAATTTAGTTTTTAGATGTTTGACAAGTTTTATGGTAGAGATTAATTTAATCTCAATTCAATTTTAATAATATTTAACTCTGCATATTCTGCATATAGTCGGATAAATAAATTATTAAGAGCACTTGATGGATACCTTGGCGTTAAGAGGCGATGAAGGACGTGGCAGGCTGCGATAAGCTGTGGGGAATTGTCAACAAATTTTGATCCGCAGATTTCCGAATGGGGAAACCCAACTAGCTTGGCTAGTTATTACATACTAAGTATGTAAAGCAAACTTGGTGAACTGAAATATCTAAGTAGCCAAAGGAAAAGAAATCAACCGAGATTCTGTTAGTAGTGACGAGCGAAAGCGGAAAAGGCTAGTGATTTAAGAATAAGAATTAGAATACTCTGGAAATAGTAACCATAGAAGGTGATAGTCCTGTATAAGTAGAAAGTTTTTAAATCCTTGAGTAGAGCGGGGCACGTGAAATCCTGTTTGAATATGGGGGGACCATCCTCCAAGCCTAAATACTCCTTAACGACCGATAGTGAACAAGTACCGTGAGGGAAAGGTGAAAAGAACCCCGGGAGGGGAGTGAAATAGAATCTGAAATCAAGTGCTTACAAACAGTTGGAGCTCTATATCAATTTATTGATATTTAGAGTGACAGCGTACCTTTTGCATAATGGGTCAGCGAGTTAATCTATGAAGCAAGCTTAAGCCGTTAGGTGTAGGCGTAGCGAAAGCAAGTCTGAATAGGGCGTTTTAGTTTTATGGATTAGACCCGAAACCAAGTGATCTAGTCATGACCAGATTGAAGGTGTGGTAAAACACACTGGAGGATCGAACCAGTTAATGTTGCAACATTATTGGATGAGTTGTGATTAGGGGTGAAAGGCCAATCAAACTTGGAAATAGCTGGTTCTCCGCGAAATCTATTTAGGTAGAGCGTTGTATGTATGTTGTTGGGGGTAGAGCACTGGATAGACTAGGGGGATTCACCGTCTTACCAAATCTAACTAAACTCCGAATACCAACAATTAATTATACAGCAGGCACACTACGGGTGCTAAGTCCGTGGTGGAAAGGGAAACAACCCAGATCACTATCTAAGGTCCCAAAATTACAGCTAAGTGGGGAAGGAAGTAGAAAAACCATTACAGCTAGGAGGTTGGCTTGGAAGCAGCCATCCTTTAAAGAAAGCGTAACAGCTCACTTGTCTAAATAAGTTTTTCTGCGCCGAAAATGTACCGGGGCTAAAGCTGTATACCGAAGATGTGAGTGCTTATTGATTTCGATCAATAGGCGCGGTAGCGGAGCGTTCCGTAAGTCTGTGAAGGTGGTTTGTGAAAACTGCTGGAGATATCGGAAGTGAGAATGCTGACATAAGTAGCGTAAAAGAGTGTGAAAAACACTCTCACCAAAAATCTAAGGGTTCCTACGTTAAGTTAATCTGCGTAGGGTTAGTCGGTTCCTAAGGCGAGTCCGTAAAGGAGTAGTCGATGGCAATTAGGTTAATATTCCTAAACCTCTTAAGTGTGACGGGTTTCGTATTTGTATAGATCTTATTGGATTGATCTATGCTTAAAAGAAGCTCCAGGAAATAGCACTTATATTTATGAGGCCGTACCGCAAACCGACACTGGTGGATGAGTAGAGTATACTAAGGTGTTGAAAGAATGATGTTGAAGGAACTCGGCAAATTATACCTGTAACTTCGGAAGAAGGGTAACCTGCTTTTAGGCAACTATGAGTAGGTGGCACAAAATAGGGAGTAGCGACTGTTTACTAAAAACACAGGACTCTGCAAACACGTAAGTGGAAGTATAGGGTCTGACGCCTGCCCGGTGCTGGAAGGTTAATAGGAGGGGTGCAAGCTCTAAATTGAAGCCCCAGTAAACGGCGGCCGTAACACTGACGGTCCTAAGGTAGCGAAATTCCTTGTCGGGTAAGTTCCGACCCGCACGAATGGCGTAACGATTTCTCCACTGTCTCCAACATCACTTCAGCGAAATTGAATTCCCCGTGCAGATGCGGGGTACCCGCGGTTAGACGAAGAGACCCCGTGCACCTTTACTATAGCTTTACATTGCTATTAAAAGTGTGATGTGCAGGATAGGTGGGAGACTTTGAAGTTATGGCGCTAGCTATAATGGAGTCAACCTTGAGATACCACCCTTTACACTTTTGATATCTAACTATGTTTCATTATCTGGAACTAGGACATTGTATGGTGGGTAGTTTGACTGGGGCGGTCGCCTCCTAAAAAGTAACGGAGGCGTGCGAAGGTAAGCTAGAGCTGGTCGGAAATCAGCTTGATAGTATAATGGCATAAGCTTGCCTGACTGCGAGGCTGACAAGCCAAGCAGAGACGAAAGTCGGTCATAGTGATCCGGTGATTCTGTATGGAAGGGTCATCGCTCAACGGATAAAAGGTACGCCGGGGATAACAGGCTGATGGTGTTCGAGCGTTCATAGCGACGACACCGTTTGGCACCTCGATGTCGACTCATCACATCCTGGGGCTGAAGAAGGTCCCAAGGGTTCGGCTGTTCGCCGATTAAAGTGATACGTGAGTTGGGTTTAGAACGTCGTGAGACAGTTCGGTTTCTATCTGCCGTGGGTGAAGGAAATTTGAGAAGGTCTGACTCTAGTACGAGAGGACCGAGATGGATATACCTCTGGTGTACCAGCTGTTATGCCAATAGCATCGCTGGGTGGCTATGTATAGATGGGATAATTGCTGAAAGCATATAAGCAAGAAACCCTCTTCAAAAAGATTTCCCAATTAAGGCCGTGGAAGACTACCACGTTGATAGGCTAGGTGTGGAAGCATGGTAACATGTGAAGCTAACTAGTACTAATAGCCTGATTGATTTATTTGCTTTCTATATGTGTGTATGCAGTGTTAAATATTAAGTTAAAATTGTTAAGTTAGAAATTTTTATTGACTTGGTGGCTATAGCAAAAATGAACCACCCGATCTCATCTCGAACTCGGAAGTGAAACTTTTTAGCGCTGATGGTACTTGAAAAGGGAGAGTAGGTCGCCGCCAAGTTTATAAAAATTTCTTTTTATCGCCTTTTAATAATTCTTTTATTACGAGAAGTCGCTTCTATATTCAAATCTAATAATTGTGGTCTAGGCTTATTCTTATTCTGCTCTAAGTATCGACTTTGCTCAAATGCTAATTCCCATTGTGTACGATAATTAGATTCTTTATATTCATAAAAATCTTCTTTAACATTATTTGTATTTATATTGAGATTTTTATCTTGTTCTTTTCTACTCTCTACCATTAAACACCCACACCCGTTAATTTATTTTAAAAATTTTACTTATGTTATCATAAAAAATATAGTTGTAAATACCTTAATTGAGATTTTTTTTTATTTTATCTTTTTTAAGCAAATAGTTAGATCTTTTTGTAAGTTTTTATAATTTGCTTGCATAATGTTTCTATGAGTTAGTATTATGTAGTAGTGCCCTATATTGCTTATATTTAAAATGCTAATTTTAGCAAGCATTCGTAATTGCCTTTTTATTTTATTTCTTTTTGCTGCTTTTCCGGCTTTTTTACTGATAGCCAGACCTACTCTAATAGTATGAGTGTACTTTTCAGGTTCTCTTTCTTTTATGGCGTACAGTGATATATAAAGCCCACGATAAAAAAGACTGCTGAGTGCTAACTTATTTTTGAAAGCAAAGGAAAAATCTTTTTTTTTATACTTACTATGCGCATAATTTGTTACACCCTAATGAACGGCGCCTATTAAGGATTTTTCTTCCAGCTCTTGTTGCCATACGTGAACGAAATCCATGTCTGCGCTTTCTTATCAAATTTTTTGGTTGAAATGTTCTCTTCATTGTTTTTATATTAATATAATTATTTATTTTAAATTGTTTTACTTTATTGTCAAATGATGGTGAACTTGTATGACATTTTCGTAGAATAAAATTTGATGCATGGGAAAATGAATTCGGTGATAGTCATACCTGTCCTACTAATCCTTTTATTTTGTTTTAGTAGGTTTCAAGAAGTAAATAAGGTTAAATCTTATCTATATCTTAGTTGTGTATGGATGCTAACTTGGTTGTTAGTACTCTATAATAATTGTTTTGTAACTTTTATTTCTATAGCGTTACTTTTTTTCATGCTTGCTTTTATCTTTAAAAATAAAAGAAATAAGATAATAAAACTTTCGTTATTTGTGGCTTTGGCCATATCATTTTTTATCACTTTATTTATAATGCTATCTATTTTTATTCAATCCATTAATTTTTTTAATAAAGTAGCTATTTCAGAATTCTTGTTTTGCTTGAAATGGGGCCACAATGTAGTCACTGTCAATGAAGAGAAGATAGGATATTTTGGTATAGCGCCGCTTTTAGTAGGTACATTACTTATAACTATTATAGCAATGTTAGTTGTCGTTCCGCTTGGTTTATTTTCTGCAATATATATTAGTGAATATGCGAGTGAGAAAGTGCGTTATATTGTTAATACAACTTTGCAAGTTTTATCTGCTATTCCTACGGTTGTATATGGATATTTTGCGGTTGTGTTCTTGTCTTTCTTTATAAAGCAGGTAGCAAATTTTTTTGGTTTAAGTATACACTCAGAAAGTGCCTTAGTTGCCGGTTTATCGATTGGGATAATGATTCTTCCTTTTATTATTTCTTTACTCGAAGATGCCATAAGATCTGTTCCAAAAAGCTTGCGTTATGGCTTCATGGCACTTGGCGCAACTCCAGCGGAAACTATATGGCATATAACAATACCTTATGCAATGCCTACAATTTTAAGTGCAATTTTATTGTCAATTTCAAGAGTGATAGGTGAAACAATGATTGTGCTAATGGCTGTGGGAATCAACGCAAATTTGACTTTTAACCCTCTTAATTCAGTTACTACCATTACCGTGCAGATCGCTACATTACTTACCGGAGATCAGGATTTCAATAGTGTACAAACTCTTGCTGCTTATGCGCTTAGTTTAGTATTGTTTATTATTACTTGGCTATTAAATGCATTTGCATTGTTTGTAATGAAGCGTAACTAGTAAGCGTTTTAATGTTGCAAAATTTCTATTAATAATATAAGATTTATTTTCTTTAGAAGTTCTTTTATGGAATTATAGTGTTGGGTGATAAAAATAAAGAGATGAATATAGGTAGAGCGATTAAGGTAACTCAAGCAGTTGTTGATATAAAATTTGAAGGTGAATTGCCTAAAATATTTAATGCTTTAAAAAGCAAACTAAAATATAAGGATAAGGAGCTGGTTTTAGAAGTTTCGCAGCATATAGGTGACAATATAGTTCGTTGTATTGCTATGGATAGCACAGATGGCATGTCAAGGGGGGATGAATTTGTTGATACAGGCGCACCAATATCAGTTCCGGTTGGGCGTTCAACTTTAGGAAGGATTTTTAATGTTGTTGGAGAGCTTATAGATGAGTGTGGTCCACTGAAGGGAAAATATAACTTAGAGCCTATACATAGAGCACCTCCAAGTTTTACTGAACAGAGAATACAGGAAGAAGTTTTAGTTACGGGAATAAAAGTTATAGATCTTCTTGCACCTTATCTTAAAGGAGGAAAAATTGGCTTATTTGGTGGAGCCGGTGTTGGTAAAACAGTCCTGATAATGGAATTAATTAATAATATAGCAAAAGCTCATAAAGGATTTTCTGTGTTTGCCGGGGTAGGGGAGAGAACGCGTGAAGGTAACGATCTTTACCACGAGATGATCACTTCAAATGTAATAAATATAAATGAGCATGAAAAATCTCAAGCTGTTTTGGTTTATGGTCAGATGAATGAGCCTCCTGGAGCAAGGGCTAGAGTTGCTTTAACAGCACTTACTATGGCAGAGTATTTTCGTGACCGTGAAAACCAAGATGTTCTATTTTTTGTGGATAATATCTTCCGTTTTACACAAGCTGGTTCTGAAATTTCTGCTTTACTTGGAAGAATACCGTCAGCTGTTGGTTATCAGCCAACCCTTGCAACTGATATGGGTGCAATGCAAGAAAGAATAGCTTCAACAACTTCTGGCTCTATTACTTCTGTGCAAGCTATATATGTTCCTGCGGACGATTTAACTGATCCAGCCCCAGCAACTACATTCTCTCATCTTGATGCCACCACAGTGTTGTCAAGGCAAATAGCTGAAATGGGAATATACCCTGCTGTTGATCCACTTGATTCAACTTCTCAGTCTTTATCTGCTGAAATCATTGGTGAAGAACATTATAAGGTAGCTTCTGAGGTGAAACGTATATTGCAAACTTATAAATCACTGCAGGATATTATCGCAATACTTGGTATGGATGAGCTATCTGATGAAGATAAAATTATTGTTGATAGGGCTCGTAAGATTCAGAAATTTCTTTCTCAACCTTTTCACGTTGCAGAAATATTTACTGGTATGCCTGGTAAATTTGTTTCACTTTCTGATACTGTTTCCAGTTTTAAAGAGATTGTTGAAGGTAAATATGATCACTTACCAGAGGCTGCTTTTTATATGGTGGGGAATATAGATGAAGCAATAAAAAAGGCTGAATTAATACAAGCTGAAGCTAAATAAAAGTTAAAGATTATGAATACTTTTAAAGTGCAATTTTTCTCTCCTGATGATCAAATTTCATTCAGTGGAGTGGTTTCTCTTTCAGTAACTGGGCTCGAAGGGGAGCTTATGATTTTAGCTCACCATGCTCCTTACTTAATTTATTTATTGCCTGGTATGATTACTGTTAAAATGAGTAACCAAACAGAAAAGAAGGTTGTAATTGATAGTGGCGTATTAGAAGTTGCAAATAATAATTGTAGCATTATAACAAGTCAAATTCAGGTTTTTGATCGTGCAATTCATGATGAGAAATCGTTTAAAAATAAGAGAATTAGTATATATTTAAGTTATCTTGATGAGAAATTTCTTTCTTAGTTATTTTAGGCAAAAAGTCGGTCTTGTCATCCAAGTAGCCCAACTTTTGTCATCCAAGTGCTTTTTTTTCTGTCATTCAGTATTCTCTTCCCTGTCATCCCAGTATTCATCTTTGTCATCCCAGTGCGTGACACTGGGATCTAGGTGTAAAAATATTTGTAAATTATGCAATGGGTAATAGATTCTAGGAGCATATAATGTTCATAATAAAAAAAGATGGATCCCAGTGTCAGCTACTTGGATGACAAAGGAGGGCGTTTGGATGACAAGATTTTGCAAGGGTATTTTTTTTATGGGAGATTAATATGGAAATTTTTCTTGATAGCGTTGATTTAAATGAAATTAAAGAACTAAAGGAGTTCATTGACGGCATAACAACTAATCCTTCTTTAATAGCAAAGTCCGGGCGTAAAGATAAATACGAGGATTTAGTGCGTGAAATATGCTCTATTATCAAGGGGCCTGTTAGTGTTGAAGTTGTTGCAAGTAACCATGCAGATATGGTTAAAGAAGGCCTTAAGTTAGCGAAAATCGCTGATAATGTTGTGGTAAAATTGCCCCTTACATATGAAGGATTAATTTCTTGTAAAAAGTTGTGGACAGAGCATAAAATACCTGTTAACATCACATTATGTTTTTCTCCTGGACAAGCACTGCTTGCCGCTAAGGCCGGTGCTTGTTTTCTTTCTCCCTTTGTTGGTCGCCTTGATGATATAAGCTATGATGGCTTATCGCTAATAGAAGATATATGTACTATATATTCTAATTACGGTTTTGATACTAAAGTTCTTGTTGCATCAGTGAGAAGCCCAGCACATGTAATAGAAGCTGCAAGGCTTGGTGCTGATTCAATTACTGTGCCAGCAAAAGTACTTAGACAATTAATTAATCACCCACTTACTGACCAAGGGCTAGCAATATTTGAAAAAGACTGGGGTGCAAAATAATAAACGGTCACTACTCTGAATCGGTTGACAAATTGGACGCTTGATAAGCGTAATTTGGAGCTTCTTGTGTAATGACTACATCATGAGCATGACTCTCTCTTAATCCTGATGCAGTAATAGTAACAAATTTACAATTTTTTTTCATCTCTTCTATATTCCTATTACCAGTATACCCCATTGCAGCTTGCAATCCGCCAATCAACTGATGGATTACTCCTGAAGCTGGACCTTTGAATGGAACTCTTCCTTCCACTCCTTGTGGAACTAATTTTAGTTTTGAATCTTTATCTTGAAAATAACGGCTAGCTGAACCTCGTTTCATTGCACTAATAGATCCCATTCCTCGATAGCCTTTATATGCTCTGCCCTTATACATGATAATCTCACCTGGGCTTTCGTCAGTGCCAGCAAAAATCGAACCAATCATCACAGAGTCAGCACCAGCTGCAATAGCTTTTGCAACATCTCCTGAGTATTTTACCCCACCATCAGCAATTAGTCTGACGTTTCTTGCTCTACACGTCTCTGCAACATTCTTGATTGCAGAGAATTGTGGCACACCAACACCTGTAACTATTCTGGTTGTACAGATTGATCCTGGTCCTATTCCGACCTTCACTGCATCAACACCCGCATCAATCAACGCTTCAGCAGCCTCCTTTGTTGCAATGTTTCCGCCAATTAATTGCGTATTAGGATACATCTTTTTTATTTCCCTAATGGTATTGATAACGTTTTCGGAATGACCGTGAGCAGTATCCACAACAACTACATCAACTTCTTCTCCGATCAAAGCTTCACATCTTTCTATACCATCTTTTTTACCAGTGCCAATTGCAGCGGCAACTCTGAGCCGCCCTTTACTGTCTTTACATGAATTTGGGTATCTATTGTATTTTTCAATGTCTTTAACCGTAATTAAACCTATACAACAAGAATTTTCATCTACGACCAAAAGCTTTTCTATTCTATTTTCATGCAACAATTTCATTGCTGAGGCACTATTCACTCCCTGCTCCCGCACTGTCACTAACTTATCTTTTGTCATCACTTCGGAAACTTTTACATTCATGTTCTGGTCTTCAATAAACCTCACATCTCGGTTAGTTAAAATTCCAACTAACTTGAGTTGATCGACTACAGGAATGCCAGAATAATTGTGCTCTCTCATTAATGAAATTGCTTCCGCAACTGTTTTATCCGGTGAAATCGTAATTGGGTTATACACGATCCAACTTTCATATTTTTTCACCCTTCTTACTTCTAAAACTTGTTCATCTATTGATAAATTCTTATGTATGCAACCTATCCCTCCATGTTGGGCAATAGCTATTGCAAAGCCCGATTCAGTAACAGTATCCATTGCAGAGGATATGAGAGGGATATTTAGTTCTATATTATTTGTTAAATAAGTTTTTGTATCTGCATCGCAAGGCAATATATTAGAATAGGCTGGCAAAAGAAGTATATCGTCAAACGAATAATAAGCTTCCATTTTTTTCATAGGCTTTATTTAAAGCTTATACGCCAATTAATTAAATTGCAATAGGACTTTTGCAAAATAAGCATTCTACATTATTTGCCAGCAAACAAAACTGCTCAATAGTTAAGTTTTCTGGACGTTCGTTTCCACTCAATTTAGCGTTTTCAAGGACAGTTTCAGCGTGGTTCGTTATATTTTGCAAGCTATTTCTCAGCATCTTTCTTCTTTGAGCAAAAACGGCACGTGTTAATCTTGTTAAGGTTTCCAAATTTACTGCAAACTTTGGGGTAGGCAAAGGATTTACTGTAATTACTGAAGAATGTACTTTTGGCCTTGGAAAAAACTCTTTAGGTTCAATATCAAATTCCTTTTTTATATCACATAGTAACTGGCTTAGCACTGATAAGGAACCATAATCTTTAGAATTGGGTCTTGCCGTAATGCGATCTGCTACCTCTTTTTGAAACATTAATGTCAAGTTCGTAAAAAATTTTATATTATTTAACCAATTTAAAAATAACGCTACCGAGATATTGTAAGGCAAGTTAGCAATAACTTTGACTGGGCGCTCTATCAGCTCTTCTTCTATAACATGCAGTGCATCCGCTTCTATAATTCTATACTTTCCTTGATGCTCATTTAGCAGTTGGTCATGGTGTTTTACTAAATCTCTATCTTTTTCTATAGAAAGTAGAGACTTTGGATTATGCACCAATATTTCTCTTGTTAATGCACCATATCCAGGACCAATCTCAATGACGTTAAAATTCTCTAGATTGCCAGCTAAAACGACTATTCTTTTTATTATCTCACTCGATAAAATAAAATTTTGCCCTAGACTCTTTTTTGGCTTCAGTAAAAATTTTCTCATATTATTTTCATTATACAGTATTTTAAAAATCAGTTGACTAAAATCCATTGATAATTGTATATTATTAATGTGTTTAACGCCGGCTTAGCTCAATTGGTAGAGCAACTGACTTGTAATCAGTAGGTTGTCAGTTCAAGTCCGACAGCCGGCACTCTCGCCCATATAAGTAAAGTTGATGTCCTTTTTAATAGTAGCAAATTGGAAGATGAATGGAACACGGTCTTCATTTGTTGACTTTATAGGCAAACTTAATAACAAGAACAATGAGATTACTTCTAGACTAGTGATTTGTCCACCATTTACCGCATTTTCAGACAGTATAGAGTTGAGCGATAATATTAATATAGGAGCACAGAATTGCCATTATAAAAAATCTGGTTCTTACACAGGTGAAATTAGCGCAGAAATGTTAAAGGAATTAGGGTGTACTTACGTAATACTTGGGCATTCTGAAAGGGCTAACGAAACAGATAGTGAAATAAAACTTAAGTCGGAAATAGCAATAGAATCAGGCTTACACCCAATTATCTGTGTAGGTGAAAATTCAGAAGATTATAAGAATGAAAAAACAAAAGAAGTAATAGAATATCAATGCAAAAACCGTTTGCCAACACACGGTGAATATACCGTAGCATATGAGCCAATATGGGCAATAGGCACAGGTCATGTGCCAAATAATGATGCAATTGCTGAGGTGATAGAGGTAATAAAATTGTGTACTGGTAAAAAACACATTACATATGGTGGTTCAGTCAGTTCAGAAAATATAGAAAATTTGTTAAATATTTCAAATTTATCAGGAGTTTTAATTGGCAGTGCAAGCTTAGATTTCGATCACTTTTATAAAATCATACAACAAGTTGAAAAAAAGTTTTCTCTTATCAATTCTAAAATCAGCAACTAAGAATCCTATAGCAAATGGCATCATTCCAGTGTCAAGCATATATCTGTACGAACATCTAGTAAAACGACATACTGACCTATAGCTAAAGTGACTTAGGTTTACCGATAATTTGAAAAACAAAAATTCGTCATTCCGCTACTTGTTAGCGGAATCTATGCCAAGATACCGCGGCGGTATGACGTAGGAAAACCTTTCTTGGGTTAGCTATAGCTAAAGTAATCTAGAAAATTAACGATATTTTATTCCCCGGTGAACGCTCTATTTTGTTTTCCAACTCTAGTTCTAAAAGAGCCATTAGAGCTATGTTGGCAGAAAGTCCGCTTGCTAATATAAGTTCATCTATATCAACAGGTACAGAGTTAATATGATCAACTATAACAGATTTTGCCTGTTGTAATTTTTCTTGTTTTTGGTTAACAGCATAGTGCTCAACATTAAATAGGTTTTTTTGCTGCGGAGGTAAACTAAACCTAACACTTTCTATTATGTCATCAGCGGACTCGATAAGCTTAGCACCGTTTTTAATTAAATAATTACTACCACTACAGCGTGAATCTAAAGGGAAACCAGAAACTGCAAATACCTCTCTCCCTTGATTTAAAGCAAAATCTGCTGTTATTAGAGAGCCAGAACGTTTCGATGCTTCAATCACTACAACACCCAGCGATAGACCAGATATAATTCGATTCCTTTGAGGAAAATACTGAGGCTTTGGTTTAGTAGCAAATGGAAGCTCAGTAATTACTAAACCACCGTTCCCAGTGATTTTTTTGTATAGATCAAAATTCTCTTTTGGATACACCACATCAATTCCGCTTGCTGTAACAGCAATAGTGGGATGATTTTTGTATATTACACTGTTTGCTGCGGTATCGATTCCTTTTGCAAGTCCAGAAACGATAACAAAACCAGCTTCGCTTAAATCAAGTGCTAGTTTACTGGCAAAATTTCTTCCATTCATCGAAGAGTTGCGCCCACCGATTATTGCAATTATCTCACGGCTTAATAATGATATATTACCAAACGCAGTTATTATAGGAGGACAACTAGAGATATTTCTTAAAAGATCAGGGTAATCTGGGTCACATGCGGGTATAATTTTAGCTCCAATTCTTTCTGCATTATTGATTTCTTCTCGTGCATCTTGAATGCCATACACCTTATTATTAGCCACCCTATTGAGATATTTTAGCACCTCATCTAGCGATCCATGTGTTCTTAGTATACTAAAAAACTTTATTGGTCCTATAGTTCTAGCCAAGCTTAACCATACTTCTAATTCTTTGTTGTTCAATTTATTTATCTTCATAAAAGGCTTGAATTTCTTATCAATTTAGTGTACCCAAGATAATACAAATATACAGTGTTTTATGACGCATTTTGTTACAGATAAATGCATAAAATGTAAATATACGGACTGTGTGGAAGTATGTCCCGTTGACTGCTTCTATGAAGGTAAAAACATGCTCGTGATTAACCCAGATGAATGTATTGATTGCGGAGTGTGCATACCTGAGTGTCCAGTAGATGCAATTGTAACTGATGATTCCATAAAAGATATTTTAGAATTAGATGAAGAATTACTGAGCAGCGAACAAAAAACTTTCAAGTTATTTTACGATATAAATGTAGAATACTCACAAAAATGGCCAAACATTACAGCTAAAAAGCAACCTCTCTATACTGCAGAAGAGTATAAGGAAAAAAAGGATAAAACAGCTTATTTTGATGAAAATTTAGAGTAATACTGCTGAAGAGGAAGAAACTTCTTTTATATCTTATCCTGTTTGTCTTTGGTTATTGAAAATGGTCGCATTATTTAGGTTTTTAGTAATATTTAATATTAGATTAATAATAATCTACTTGGAAACAACGAAAGATTATGTTAAATATAGAATTAACGAATTATTATATAACTTTTAGTAGGATGACAGTATTATAAAATTTAGAGGCATCAAAATGGAAAATCACGCTAAAGAGAGTATAAACCCAACAAAGCATAAAGTAGTATTACCAAACTCAAAAACAATCAATATTGAAGGAACAAAATTTAAGTATGAAATACATTACGATCAATTAGATGAGAAAGATCTCCTTACGATTGAAAAATACGCTAATTATATTTTTCATGCCTACCAAGAGAGATATGATTTAGATATGAACACAGATCATACTGTTAAAGGCTTTACATATAACAACTTAGCAAATTTGTCTGACGATGATTATGATTCTATTACCGCGGATTATCACGAATACCATTATCACAGTGAGTCTATAGCTAATGATTTGACAACAATGATTTATGTTACTCTAAATTTGTATAATGAGAAAAATTACGGCACTTCTTTCCCAAGAGGCGAATTTATAAGAGATGTAGCAGAAGAATTAAAAAACATTGGATTAGACGATAATCAAGGAGAGTTAAATACAGAAGAGAGACCTAAAACAACAATTAATCAGGAGAAACAGGAAAAAGAATTAAAGGAATCTGATCAACAAGATGTTATAACAACTACTGATCACCCGCTAGATGATTATAATCATGATTATCACTTAATAGGCTAGCAAGTAGCGCTAGCAAAAATTAATCAGGAAAAAGGGTTAGAGGGAGCAAGATGTTATCTGATCACTCGCCAGATGAATTATAGTCGTGAGAACCTGTTCATAATCTTTTGAGGATAGGTATACAGATTCCAAAATGAACGGTTCTCACAACCTTTAGTTTTTATTGCTGAAAATAATCATAATGTTAAGTTTTTAACATTATTTAATACTAAGTTAATATTAATTCATTGATAAATTTTTAGCTATAGAAGCAGGTTTTTATTGAAGATAAAAGTATCTTCTATATGCTATATAGCAAAACATAGAATGCCCATGATTCCAACTATAGCAATTTTAAGTGGTGGATTTTCTTGCGAGAGAAGTGTCGCTTATGAGCGGAAAAGCCGTAAAGAAGGCACTTGATAGCCTTTCATATAATGCAATAGAAATAGATGTTGACAGCAACATTGTTGAAAAGCTTAAAAAGATTAATCCGGGCCTTACTTTTATTGCTCTGCATGGACCTTATGGTGAAGATGGTTGCATTCAAGGTTTATTGGAAATCTTAGGTATAAAATATACACACTCAGGAGTTATGGCTTCTGCTGTTGCTATGAATAAAGTGATGTCAAAGCATATATTTCGATCCCTTAGTATCGACACTCCAAAAGGTTATGTAATTAGCCAAGAAGATCTACTAAAAAATAATATTAAAATCGATTATCCGTACGTCTTAAAACCAATTAACGAAGGTTCTAGCATCGGAGTGCATATTGTTTCCTCATATGAAGACCATTTAAAATTTAAAAATGACGCTATCATACTTGATGTCATTCAAGTAGCTGACACTGGAATCCAGAAAAAAGAACCAGTGTCAGCTACCTCTATGACAAGAGACTTGATGATCATAGAAGAATATGTCCCAGGAATAGAGTTACATACTGCTGTATTGCTAGATGAAGCAATTGGCACTATGGAAATACGACCAAAAAATAAATTCTATGATTATGAAGCAAAGTATACAGATGGATTTGCAGAACATATATTTCCTGCTGAAATTCCTGACAATATATATAAAATGACCTTGGAACACGCACTGAAAATTCATCAATTTTTAGGCTGTAAAACTATTTCCCGCTCAGATTTCCGTTATAATCCCAAAAATAACACTTTAAAAATGCTTGAGATTAATACACATCCTGGCTTTACTGAGTTATCGTTAGTGCCAGAAATTGCAAAATTGGCAAAAGGAATCAATTTTAATGAATTAGTTAAAATTATTATTGAAGATAGTTTGCAGCACAAAAATATTAGGGATTTAAGTCATGTTGAGCAGTATTACTAGAAGCCAAAGGAGTTTTTTGCGCAAGTGCGCTTTCGTTATTATAACTGCGCTTTTTTTTACATTAGTACTTTATAGTTCACTTGATAAAATAATAAATCGATTTAATTACTACTTTACTTGGTGTAATGAGTGCCTATCCAGTTTATTACTCAGCAATGGATTTTCAATCGATGAAGTAGTCGTGAGCGGCAACAAATTTACAAACAAAAAGGACATTCTAAGTTTGACAGATAGAACGCAACCTATCCTGTATATATCACTTTCAAAACTTGCCGGTAACATACAATCCGTAAGCAGATGGATAAAATACGTAGGAGTTCACAGAATTTTGCCCAATACCCTACATATTAATATAGATGAGCATAAACCGTTTGCTCTCTGGAAAGATAATAACAAAACCTCGGTAATTGATTTCGAAGGCAAAGTGATCGTAGATGACTATCCAGTAGATGATCTTGTTGTAATTACAGGACAAAACTCGTTATCAAACCTAGAATTTGTTAGAGATGTGTTAGAGAGTAAAACTCAATTAAGTAACCACATTTCTTCTTTTGCTTATATAGGGAATAGAAGATGGAATATCATACTTGATAACGATTCCACAGTGAAACTGCCTGAAGATAACCCTTCTAGTGCATGGGACTATTTAAACCACTTGCACAATACAACTGATTTTACTTTCAGCGATTGGAGTATTATTGATATGCGTATTACTGATAAAATTTTTGTGAAGAGGTGATCTGCTGTCATCCAAGTAGCGGGATGACGAGCTTATCGTCATGCTGCCGCGAACCGTCATACCGCCGCGGTATCTCTTAGCCGCTAACACGTAGCGGGATGACGAGTTACTATACCGCCGCGAACCATCATACCGCCGCGGTATCTCTTAGCCGCTAACACGTAGCGGGATACTTAACCGTCATACCGCGATTCATTCGCGGTATCTCAGCCGCTAACAAGAGATCCCGCTAACACGTAGCGGGATGACGGTTGTCGTTTAGCTACAAACATTAAGAAACTTACCAAATGGAAAAAAAGGCAAAAGAAACCCCGTGGTAATTAGTGTTCACTTCCTAATCCTGCAAATTGGCGTACTATACTGTCTTAAACGACTTATAAGCGCGTTTCAGCTTATATAGGTAAAAACCTAGAAATGTTGTGAAGACATAAGGTGCACATAGTGCAAAAAATTAAAAATAAGACGCCAACTACGTTGTTTTCTTGCTGTTTAATCTGCACAGATGAAGATAACTGAATACCTTCATTGTCATAATAAGGGGGCCGGCGAAACTTGTCAAGCAAGTTTTTTCGTTTCTATAAATCTGGATTTCAGCGTTATGCGCTGGAATAACAACGTAAGGTAAATTTTTCAACATCCCAAAATTACAGAATTTAGTCTGTTTAATTAAGTGTGAAAGGTTACGATCATGCTGAGTCATTAGGAAAGATTAGAATATACAGCAGCTATAAAAACTGTTTAATAGCCACCCAAAACCCTTATTTCCCACTCAAGTTCAACATTAAATTTATCCTTCACTGCATCTTTTACTCTGTTGCCAAGGTTTTCCAAGTCAGATGCAGTTGCATTATCGTAATTGAGCAAGAAGTTACAATGTTTCTTAGAGATTCTAGCTCCACCAATATTTAACCCTAGGCAGCCAGATTTATCAATTAACTCCCATGCTCGGTAGTTTTTTGGATTTTTGAATATGCACCCAGCAGTTTTTCCTCTTATTGGCTGGCTTTTATTTTTTTTCTCAACAATTTCTTTTAACCTTTGCAATATAAGCTCATGCTCTGAGTTTACTCCTTTAAACTCAGCTTCAACAAAAATCCAATTTCCTTTTAAGCTATGTCCACGATAAAAATATCCCATTTCTTTGCTGGAGAACTCATATAGGTTTCCATCCTCTAGGTTCACTGCTTTTATGGATTGTACAACGCTTGCGATGTCACTACCATACGCACCTGCATTCATTTCTATTCCGCCACCAACTGTTCCTGGAATTCCAACTAGAAACTCGAGTCCACTAATTTGTTGCTCTCCTGCAAAGTAAGCAAGGTTCCTGAGCAGCGCAGCACCACCTGCAACAATGGAGTTGTTACCCTTACTTTTAATATATGCAAACTCCTTACCTAATTTTATTGTTATTCCTCGAATGCCACTATCTCGTACTATTATGTTGGATGTTGCACCAATAACGCTAACTGGCAGTTCAGTATTTTTAATCAAGTATGTTAAATCTTCAATATCACATGGTTTAAATAACACATCAGCTCGTCCACCGACGTTTAACCACGTCGCTTTAGACATTAAGATGTCATAACGATAGATTCCACGTACTTTAGGTAAGCTTATAAGCATTTTGATTTCAACTCTAGTCCTGCATCCATACCCATTTTCTCCGCATCTTCTATAAATGAAGTGCGCTCA
The DNA here is from genome assembly GCF_031205055.1 of Wolbachia endosymbiont of Listronotus oregonensis. NCBI lineage: Bacteria > Pseudomonadati > Pseudomonadota > Alphaproteobacteria > Rickettsiales > Anaplasmataceae > Wolbachia > Wolbachia endosymbiont of Listronotus oregonensis. Next base: position 116,660 of record NZ_CP102118.1, read on the forward strand.
GTGAAGTATATATTTTTTCCACTTGCTAACATACAACAAAGGTGTAGCATATTTTCGTTCACATATTCAGCCAAAGCTGCAAGTGGTGTAAAACATGAACCATTCACTGTCTTCATAAAACTGCGCTCTGATTTCACTCTTATAAAAGACATATTATTATTAATTTTCTCTACAAGATCGATAATTTTTACATCATTCCTTCTACATTGAATACAAATCGCTCCCTGTCCCACTGCACTTAACATAACTTTTGGTGGCAATACCTCTGTAATTAAGTGATTCTTTTCTAATCTTATGAGTCCTGCTTCAGCTAGAATTATTCCATCAAAACTTTGATTTTGCAATCTAGTTGTTACATTTCCACGTAGCGATATTATATTTAGATCTGGTCTAACATTTAACAACTGAACTTTTCTTCTTATTGAAGAAGTGGCAATAGTAGCCTGCTGTGGCAAAGACTCAAGGCTATTGTGTTTATGAGAAATAAACGCATCGCATGGACTTAGCCTTTCTAAAACACAAGGAATTGTTAAACCCCCTGAGAAAAACGCAGGCACATCCTTTAGCGAATGAACTGCCATATCTATATTATTTTCGAGCAATTCAGCCTCAATTTCTTTAATGAATAATCCTTTACCTCCTATTTCAGCAAGATTTGCGTTTGCATACTTATCTCCAGAAGTTTTTATCTTAACAATTTCAATAGATAAGTTAGGAAAAGAGTCCAGCAACTTTTGTTTTGCTTCCAAAGCCTGGGCAACTGCAAGCTTGCTTCCTCTGGTACCTATTTTGACTAGCATATGTATGACTGTTTGAATACCAAACCTTAACCTAATTAATTATTTAAACACTTTGGTAGCGTGTATCGCATGAACTTCGGTTACCATCTCTCTGATGTCATCCGAGTAGCTGACTACTTGGATCGAGTTTAATTCATCATATGAGCCTTTGCATTTATTGTACTTTAACTTAAAACCAAAAGCAACTTTGCCTTTACAAAATAATAACCTTTTATATGCATAAATAAGCTTACTGGATTCTAGTACTTGCATGACAGCAGTCCTACGTCATACCGCCGCGGTATCTCACATAGATCCCGCTAACAAGCAGCGGGATGACGATTGTCAGGGTGTCATCCAAGTAGCCTCTTTCTTGTCATCCCAGTGCCCAGACACTGGGATCCAGAAAACTTAATTTTAACCAAGTGGCTGCATAATAAAGACTGGATCCCAGACTGGAATGACACCCTACTTAACCGTCATACCGCGATTCATTCGCGGTATCTCAGCCGCTAACAAGAGATCCCGCTAACACGTAGCGGGATGACGAATTACTATCTACACCGTCATACCGCCGCGGTATCTCTTAGCCGCTAACACGTAGCGGGATGACGAGCTTATCATCATGCCGCCGCGAACCGTCATACCGCGATTCATTCGCGGTATCTCTAGATCCCGCTAACAAGCAGCGGGATGACGGTTGTCGTTTAGCCATAAATATTTAAGAAATTTACCAAACGAAAAAAAAGGCAAAAGAAGCCCTAGTCATTGTCTACTTTCAGTATTGGCGTTTTTTAAGTCTTAAACACTGCAATTTAGCTGCTTTTAAGTGCAACTAACCTTAACTAAAATGTTTAAGAAATTTACTAAGCAGAAAAAAAGGCAAAAGAAACCCCGTGGTAATTAATGTTCACTCTCTAATCCTGCAAATTGGCGTACTATACTGTCTTAAACGACTTATAAGCGCGTTTCAGCTTGTGTGGGTAAAAACCTAGAAATGTTGTGAAGACATAAGGTGCACATAGTGCAAAAAATTAAAAATAAGACGCCAACTACGTTGTTTTCTTGCTGTTTAATCTGCACAGATGAAGATAACTGAATACCTTCAGTACCATGATAAGGGGGCTGGCGGAGTTTGTCAAGGAAGTTTTTTTGTTTCTATAGCTACTTGGATAGGTTATTTGGGCAATAGAGAATTTTACAAAAATCTATTTTTAACTTACACTGCAATTTTAAACCTACAACTTATGTACAACAGGCTTATAGTCAAATCTTTTTCAGTATTATGCATCTGTTTATTTGCTTTATACATAACACTGCCAAATTTCTTTGATAATAAGCTTTTTATTTCGAAAAAAAGAATAAACTTAGGCCTTGACCTGAAAGGAGGGGCATCTTTGCTTCTAAACATAGACTTAGACTTCTATTTTAAGGAAAAGCTAGGCATGCTAGCAGGTGAGATAAAAGAGACATTGCTAACAAAAAATATTGAATCTAACGTACAAAATAGCGAACAAGTAATTGTAACTTTAAATAATATTGATGATTATAAAAAAGCATCTGTGTTGATTAATGCGATAAATCCAAATTTAGAGCTAAATAGAAAAGATTCTTCAATTCTCATTTCGTATAAACCCCATTATAAAAATTCTTTGATCAGTGAAGTAGCTGCAGAATCAATAAACAATGTCCAGCGCCGTTTGGACAAACTTGGCACAAAGGAAGTCAGCGTTCAAAAACAAGGGCAGAATAAAATATTAGTGCAGGTGCCTGGAGTAGAAGACACCGAGCAGATAAAATCTCTGCTTGGCAAAACTGCTAAGCTAGCTTTTCATTTGGCAAACACTAACATAGCCAAGGTGCAGGATATAGATCACGAAACTACTGTCATGCTCAAGGATTCTTTAGGTAATTCTTATCCAATATTCCGCAAAACTGAAATAGGTGGCGATTCGCTGGTTAACGCATCAGTTAGATTTGGTCACTTAGGTAAACCAACAGTGCATTTTAAATTTGACAGCATAGCGAGTAAAAGATTCGCGAAAATCACTAAAGAAAATGTGGGAAAACCTTTTGCAATTGTTCTGGATAACACAGTCTTAACAGTACCTACAATACGTGAGCCAATTTTAAATGGAGAGGGAGAAATTAGCGGTAATTTCACTGAAAAACAAGCAAGCGAACTTGCAATACTTTTAAAATCTGGAGCACTGCCAGCACCACTTAAAATAATTGAAGAAAAAAACATTGGCCCAAGCCTTGGAGAAGAATCAATAAAGGCAGGGGAAATGGCAGCAACAATCTCTATTATAGCCGTGGCTTTATTTATAATTATCACTTACGGCAAATTAGGTATATTAGCTTCTGTTGCGCTTTTTTCTAATGTAATTCTTATATTATCAATTCTCACTCTGCTTGAAGCAACTCTAACTTTACCTGGAATTGCAGGTATTGCACTCACTGTCGGTATGGCGGTGGATGCAAATGTTTTAATATTTGAGCGAATTCGCGAGGAAATCAAATCTGGCAAGAGAGTGGAACGTGCTATTGAAGAAGGGTTTAAAAACGCTATAAAGACAATACTGGATTCAAATATCACAACACTCATTGCTGCAGGAATAATGTTCATTATTGGCAGCGGAGCAATTAGAGGCTTTTCTGTCACTTTATCAATAGGAATTTTATGTTCGATGTTTTCTGCAATCACAGTCACAAAACTCCTGATAGAGTTGTGTATGAACCCGAAGGAACTAGTGCTTTGTTAGTCAACCACCTTCATTCCCACAACGTTATATCCTGAATCGACGTGCAAAATTTCTCCAGTAGTGCCACTACTTAAGTCGCTTAATAAGTATAACGCTGCCTTGCCAACATCCTCTATTGTAACATTGCGTCTAAGCGGAGAATTATTTCTATTCCATTCTGATATGAAGTGAAAATCGCTTATTCCAGAAGATGCTAAAGTTCTGATTGGACCAGCGGAAATTGCATTTACTCTGATATTTTGTGGCCCGAGATCACATGCTATATATTTTACACTTGCTTCAAGTGCTGCTTTACATAAACCCATAACGTTATAATTTGGCATAACTTTTTCAGCGCCATAATAAGATAAAGTAAGTAAACTACCACCACCTGACATCATTTTTTCAGCTCTTTGCGCTAAAGCAGTGAAAGAATAGCACGATATATGCATTGCATTGAGGAAGTTATTCAGTGAAGTATTGACATATTTACCATCTAACTCATTTTTATCGGAGAATGCTATTGCATGCACCAAAAAGTCAAGAGTACCCCATTTTTTCTCTATTATTTCAAAAGCGTTATCTATGATTTTTTCATTTGAAACGTCACAGTGTAATATTAGCTCCACATTTAATTCATCTGCTATTGGTGATAGTTTTTCTTTTATTATTTCATTCTGGTAGGTGATTGCAAGTTCTGCCCGTGCTCTGAGAGAGCTTTTGCTATACCGCATGCTATCGATCTCTTATTTGTTATTCCAGTTATTAACCCCTTTTTGCCTTGTAATAGACTTGTCATCATAGAACTATCTGTTTTTATAATTTGGAGTATTAACTAGATAAAGTCAATTATGTTTTAAAACATTTTTTGCAGTAACTTGAAGTCTAATACCACTGTTAACAAAAAGGCAGCGATGAGAGTTTCTATAGGGAGAGTAGACCAGCGGACCTTCCCCGCCAGCCTCTCACAGAACCTTACTATTACCCACAAATATAAATGTTTGTTGCATAGCTCTTAATGGCATAACTTTTGCTTGAAATAACTGTTTATATGGTGCAATTTACAGCTTTTAGTTGCTAAAATTATAACTCTTAGTTTAATAATTTTAATCCAATAAGCTTTCAGGTTAATAAAATTAAATTATTTGAGTAAATACAATACTATGTTTTTATTTGTGGGTAATAGTAAGCTCGCAGAACCCTACGTGAGGTAGAGTGGGCAGCCAGCGAGTTACTTGTTAAGTACTTTTCCAACAACCCCTCTCCGAACCTTACTATTACCCACAAATATAAATGTTTGTTGCATAGCTCTTAATGGCATAACTTTTGCTTGAAATAACTGTTTATATGGTGCAATTTACAGCTTTTAGTTGCTAAAATTATAACTCTTAATTTAATAATTTTAATCCAATAAGCTTTCAGGTTAATAAAATTAAATTATTTGAGTAAATACAATACCATGTCTTTATTTGTGGGTAATAGTAAGTCTCCGAACCACGCATGATCGTTTCCGTATCACGTGGCTCTCCAATAATCTAACGTTTTAAGGAGTCACCATCATATTTTCCATATTGGATTTTCTTATGGCATTCATGACAAACAACAAGAGTCTTCCTCTGTCGTTCAATCATTCTCTTTTTCCATTTCGGTAGCTCAGTATTACGTTTACCTAGCAAATCAGCAAGTTTACGTACGTGATGTACTTCAATCTGCTCTTGTGATTTACATAATTCACAAGTTTGTGCCAATAGTCTTTGCTCTATTTCACTACGCTTATTCCATATTGGTATAAGGTTATCACTTATACTTACCCATTTATTCCATTTTAGTGACACAGCACCAAAGTGTGTAATTAATGGTATCTTTGATGGTAAACGATCTACTCTGACTTGGATGACTTTTCGTTTTTCACCTTCGTCGTTTTCAATCATTGCACCAAATTTTCTATAAATTTTCCTGCAAGTTGTTTTGTATTTAGATGCTAAAGTCTTTACTAATGATACTTCCATCACATACTTCAAATAACTTAGTGTGTGAAGGTTGTAGGCCATTTTGTAATATTGTACAATTCCTCGATATTCAGTTTGATACTGAGCAACAATACTGTAAGCTGTATCAAGTGTACGTTGAGGTAAATGTATAGGCTTTCCACAACGCATATATTCAGAACACTTTTTCTGCTTTATATGATGTGGTACACGTAACCCAATACTACCGTTAATACATCGTTGTGTCCGATGATCATGTTTATCATCTGCATGCAAGACGTGTATTTTATAACCTAAAAAATTGGCTTTGCTATCACACGCGTGTGTAATAAGCGTTTTATCTTCATTAAGCATAAGTTTGAGCTCCTCATTGAGGAATTTAGCAATCTCATTTTTAATTTGTTCAGCTTCATTTTTTGGTCCTGCAAACCCTACCAGAATATCATCAGCATACCTAACATACCAAAGACGTCGATAATTTAGATCACAAGAATCCTTAGATGGCATACCCTGCACTAATTGACGCAGTTGTTTTGCTTGATCCCAGTTCCCTTGTTTTCTCATCATCGATACTTGCATGGTTAACCTTAAATATTTTGGATTTGTCTTTCTTCGCTTACCTCGGTTATTTGCTGGTATTAGTATATGTTCCACATGTTTATCTAACCGATCGAGTAATATGTTACTCAAAATTGGACCAATAATAGAACCTTGTGGTACCCCACTATGACTCTTATTGTACTTCCAATTTTCCATATATCCTGCTTTTAGCAGTCGATTGATTAGCTGAATAAAACGGTTATCTTGGAAGCTTTCACTCAGTATTTTCAACAACATAGTATGATCAATTGAGTCATAACATGCACTGAGATCTCCCTCTATAAACCATTTTGTACCTCTGCCTTTTTGCATTACTGCTCTTAATGCAGTGTGGCATCCACGCTTTGGTCGAAATCCATGTGAACATTCACTAAATTTAGGCTCATAGTAGGCTTCCAATATTAATCGGATTACTTCTTGAAGTAACTTATTTGACCATGTTGGCAATCCTAACGGCCTGCGTTTACCACTCTTCTTTAAAATATAGATACGTTTTACTGGTGTCCACCGATATCGCTCATAGCGTAAATCCTCTATGATTTTATCGATTTTCTCCAAAGACATACCATCAACTGTTTCAGTTGTCACACCTTCTGTCATAGCACCTTTATTACGACAAAGTTTGCCATACGCTCGAAGGTAAAGATCACGCTGATAAAGTAGGCGATATACGTTTTTAACCGGCAAATTTCTTTGTCCACGTTCACGTATAATGTTAAGTATTGTTTCAGCTTTCCGCATCTTGCGTACCTCCCAATTTCAACATTCAATTATCTGTCACCCTTTGCCCTGTATGTGGCTTTCCCACGCTCCCCGGTGATTCGTTACTTTCACGACTACTACGATGACTCCGTAACCATAGAACTCGCGTTCCTTAGGTCATCCCATGTTCCGTCACTAAGAACTGTTCTAGATCAACTTAGGTTTTCCATTCATCCTCTTAAATAAGTTCACTACTTATCGTTCTACAGCCAGAATGTCACACAAACGAAAGTTTAATCTGTGCTTACCGTAGACATGGGGTTTTAAATGCGATACCCATGGATGTGAAGTCCCACCCCTGAAGATTAGAATTCAAGCAGTTTAGCTTTAACCATATTGATCAGGTGTTGCAAGCCGTTATCTTACACATCTTCAGATAACTCTCGCTTTACATACATGCTCTTGTCCTCCTTCCCTTTCGGGTTAAAGTTAGTTGTTCACCTCGAGGCCATTTATTCTGAACCCCGCTTAGCTCTGCTAAGTATTTCTTAATGCGTACCACGGCGCACACTCGCGTCTCATAAAGCTCCCACTAGTCATTGCCCTAACCCTATACTTAATTTCCAGTGCACAAAAAGATTTGGTCTACTCTTTGCGATTCTTTCTAGTAACTTAGCTGCTTTGGTTTTATGCCTACTCAGCTTCTTGTACTTTGTCTGAAACCACTTTCTGAGTTTCCTATTAAACATTCTTATTATGTCCTCTAGCGCAGTTATGTGATACTTCCCGTAATAGTTAAACCAACCCCTTAGAATTGGATTACATATTCGTGATATATCTTCTATTTCCAAGTTTGTTCTTCTAGCAAATTTCCAGCCTCTAATTTCTTTCTTCATCTTTCTCAGACTTTCTTTACTTACGGTTGGAGTAAAACTTACAAATAGACTACCATCTTTTCTATTTCTTACAAGCCTTTTGCGAAATTCATATCCTAGGAATGTAAATGACACATTCTCATGACTATCCTTTCGTTTTCCATCTTGACAGTAGATGATTTTGGTCTTTGTATGTTTTATTTCCAGCTTGCAAGTCTTCAGTCTCTGCTCAAGTTGACTTAAAATTAGTTGTGCTTGGATCTTGCTTACACAATGTATAACACCATCATCAGCATATCTTGCCCACTTTACACTTGGATATTTTCTTCTCATCCACACATCAAAGCTGTAGTGCATGAATAGGTTACTTAAGATAGGACTAACTACACCTCCCTGCGGCACTCCGCTGAGACGCTTTATCTTTGTTCCATCTTCAAGTTGTATATCTGCACTTAGCCATCTTTGTATGTATAAGAGAACCCATTTGTTTGTAGTGTGCTTTCTGACTGCTTTCATCAGTAGATTGTGGTCTATGTTATCATACATTCCCTTGATGTCAAACTCTATTAACCAATTTTGGTCGAAGCATCGCTTCCTGGTTTGTCCTATGGCATCTAATGCTGATTTATTTGGCCTATAACCATATGAATCCTCATCAAATACCTTCTCAAGTTCTGGTTCTAAAACACTTCTTACAACTTCCTGTGCTATACGATCCGAGACAGTTGGTATTCCAAGTGTCCTTGTCCCTCCATCTGCCTTGGTTATATCACAAGCCTTAACTGCAGGTGGAAAATAACTACCAGATGATAGCCTATTCCATAGCCTGTAAAGGTTCTTGCTTAAGTCTTGATCAAACTTTTCAATTGTTAGATCATCAATACCTGCTCCTCCTCTGTTTTCTTTAACTCTTTTATAAGCCATAAACACTAGAGATTTCGGTATATCAAAAGGCTTTGTTCGTTCAATCATTTTCATCCTCCTTCAAGTTGAATGATTTACTAAAGTCGACTAGTTCAACCCCTTCGCTCCATGGTCATTACAACCACTTCTTCACTACTACGAGTTGATCCGCCCCAGTGATTTGTATCGCTACTCTAAAGCTTGAGGATTTGCCTCTTGCTTGTCTCGCTTTGCATCAAATCGACTGGTTCCTGCAGTTCCTTATTAAAGCCCAGATCAGACTCACGCCACCTTTATGCCGAACACCGCCTACACAGTAATCAGGTTCCCTGTACGCTTTTAAGAGGAGAACAACTCACTCCTCCTTTCGATGTTCACTTCCCTTTTCGACACGTTCATCAGTGGTTCACTTACGTTCGCCTTTCTGATCCACACCTTCCAGCTCTTACGCTGATTTTTCCTTAACGCTTATGACCCTATCTCTTAAATAGAGCCACTTAAGGTGGTTTGAAACCTGCTCCTGAAAACCGATTTCGAAGGACCTTCCTTCATCTTCAATAAAGCTTCTCACAAACATTACCCTGTTTGTTGCTGCAGCACACCATCATTCTTTGGATCGAGAAACTTCGAAAGAGCCATAACGAACTAACCTAAAAAGCATTAATAATTATACACAATTCTGAAAAAATATTCAACTTCTTTATTTTTAGTTTATTTTTTTAAGTTTTGAATGCGTTGATGAAAAAAATGTCTCCCATAGGTGGCTTTAGAATACTACTACGCACCTTAGAGGTCCTTTTGTAGATCTTTTTATACCCCCCTCATAAAGCGCCTAAAAACCCCGGCAAATGAATTCATGGATTTAGTAGCTATAAAGAGCTTTAAAAATACTTATTTTTGGTGTGAGAGCCTAATAAAATACGAGCCAAAAGCTCAAACCTACCATCGAGCTCTCACATCTTTCATAATAAAGAGCTTGAAGTTTAACGTCAACATTTTCATAGTAAATTTATGCTCACCTGTGTAATAATGTGTAGTTTATTTCTGTTAGCGGCATGGCAAAACGTACTACTATCTCCATAAGGTACAAAATAGCACAAAATATAAGAAGCTGGATATTAAAGCGAAAATATACCCAAAAAGATTTAGCAAATAAAACAGGTATAGAATACTATACGCTGCTAAGGTATGTAAAAGGAAAATGTGGCATTCCAACTGAAAAGTTAAAACGTATAGCAAAGGCATTGTCAGTTCCTATTAGTAATCTACTTCCTCCACCAAGAGAAGACAGTTGTTTTGATAAAGATAAGGCGCAAGAGACGTACGATTTCATGGGAAAATACATGAAAACAAAGGGGAGAGAACCGCGCAAGGCAATTAATCCATTAACCAAATTTATTCGAGCTCAAGAGGAAAGTGATGTAAAAGCAGCAAGAATAAGAATGGCAAAAAATATGCTCAAGTTAGAATTTGATGCTGATATTATCTACCGAGCAACAGGCTTATCAACAAATGAATATAATAATAAAGAGCTAGTTGTCTGTAAGCGTTACAAGGAAGGACAAGAGATGAAGAAATGGAGGATAATAAGAGAATATACTCAAGAGGAATTGGCAAAAGAGCTAGGTGTAACACGTTCACAAATACATAACTATGAACAAGGGAAGAGTACCTTTTTAAGCGAGGTGGCGTGTAAAGTTGCAGAAATATTATCAGTGGATGCTGAAGATCTAATAACGGAAGAAGATTACTATGAAGGTGAAGACGAGGAAGCGGAAAATGAGCTATTAAGTTTGACGAGAGAATTCAAAAGAATTGATAATCAGGAATCAAGAGATGAACTGAACATACTAATAGAATTTTTGTCCGAAAGAAGGCAAATCTACAGAGAAAAGATCGACAAAGCAGAAGGGATAAAAGTAGCAAATAATCTACTTATACTAGGTATTTCTGTTGATGCTATTTCTTCAATAACTGGCTTATCTAGAAAACCCATATATACCTCCTAGTCTAAAAAGTACAATATATGAAAACAATATGGTAAAAATACAAACATTATTTCGTATGTCAAGTTTTTTTTACTTCAGAATATCAGAACCAATCATAAGTTATTCCTAATCTTAAAAAGCAACTAGAAATGGGAATTAATTTGGGAAAGTGTTGAAAAAAAAAGTACATAAATCTTCAAAGAAATGTATCTTTAGGTACTACATGCTTGTTTGACTGCTTTAATTCTTTCTAAAAACGCGAAACTATCATTGCTAGTATGTGTCTAAATAGGATGAAAATAGGCCAACATATTGGACTTTAGGTTACTTAAAGCTTGTGCATATGCTGATAATTTGAATCAAGATTTAAGAATACACTGGCGATTTATTGTGCCCAGTAGTCCATACACTAGAAAGGACGCTCTTAACAGCATCACACGTACCTATATCGGGATCTTCTTGCTTTTCCTCACTAACTCTCTCGCAAAACTTTCCAACACCATAACCTACTAATGCACCAATTACTGCAGCTACAAGAAACACCGCAACAGCACCAACAGGAGTTAAAGTAGCAGCTCCTGCAAGATATGCTATGCTCAAACCTAAAAACAAACCAATTGCTATACCGCCACAAACATAGTATTTGTTATTGTTTTTAGATTTTATTTGTAATTTAGGGTGTCTTTTAAAACCTATCCCGCAATGTATAAGATTAGCTAACTCATTTGCACCTTCATCACCAATGTTGTTATCAGATAATTCAAGTTTAGTAAGATTCGTAAGACTAGCTAAAGCTTTTGCACCTTCATCACCAATATTGTTATCAGATAATTCAAGTTTAGTAAGATTCGTAAGACTAGCTAAAGCTTTTGCACCTTCATCACCAATATTGTTACTACCTAACCAAAGCCATTCAAGATTTGTAAAATTACCTTCAGCTAACCCTTTTGCACCTTCATCACCAATATTGTTACTACCTAACCAAAGCCATTCAAGATTTGTAAAATTACCTTCAGCTAACCCTTTTGCACCTTCATCACCAATTTTGTTATGTGCCAAATCAAGTTTAGTAAGATTTGTAAAATTACCTTCAGCTAACCCTTTTGCACCTTCATCACCAATTTTGTTATGTGCCAAATCAAGTTTAGTAAGATTTGTAAAATTACCTTCAGCTAACCCTTTTGCACCTTCATCACCAATATTGTTACTACCTAACCAAAGCCATTTAAGATTTGTAAAATTACCTTCAGCTAACCCTTTTGCACCTTCATCACCAATATTGTTATATGTCAAATCAAGTTTAGTAAGATTTGTAAAATTACCTTCAGCTAACCCTTTTGCACCTTCATCACCAATATTGTTATCAGATAATTCAAGTTTAGTAAGATTTGTAAAATTACCTTCAGCTAACCCTTTTGCACCTTCATCACCAATATTGTTATCAGATAATTCAAGTGTAGTAAGATTTGTAAAATTACCTTCAGCTAACCCTTTTGCACCTTCATCACCAATTTTGTTACTACCTAACCCAAGCCATTCAAGATTTGTAAAATTACCTTCAGCTAACCCTTTTGCACCTTCATCACCAATATCTGCTCTGTGCAAACTAAGTTTTGTAACGTCTGTTCTATTTTGTAAAAAGCTTACTAGTTCACTTACGTTTACGGCGCAATGACAATAAAGGACACCGTACTTAACATGTTCATTAAAATCCATTTCTTCTCCTTACTAAAATTATCATATAAATATTTTAGCCAGTATTTCAGTGATTGTCAATTTTGTTAACAAATTACGTGAAAATTTGTAGAAAATACCAGACTCTGTAGCGTCACAAAAAATTTGTTCATTTACTTTTTCTAAAACCGCAAAAAAGTACGTATCTTTGTGAGAGCTTGTTTGGTAAAAATAAGGTTGTGAAAATAGAAGGTTGAAATTGTTGCAACGAAGTTAAGCAAATTGGTTCGTATATAAATATGGTAAAAGTAGGCCAATATAGCTAGTTTTGTGGTATAGTAAAATTATTATAAGAAAAGTTCGAACGTGTCATTTGGAAAAGAAGATCATTAGAGGGAAAAGAGGAGCTTGATGATTTGGAAGAGAGCTTAATTGATGAAAGATAGCGCTATGTGTTTCCAAAATTGTGCATAAAAGTAAAACAAAACGAAGGTTAACAGTTGCGTCTTTTTCGCAAGAATAGCTGATAAATGGATTTATGGAAAAAAGGAGTGCCTGAACTATGAAAACATTTACAGGAGAAACTATGAGAAAAAGAACATTAACTGTTACCTGTCGATATGAGCCTGATGAGTTAGCAGATAAACGCTTATCGGATGTATACGGGCAACTGATAGAGAGATTGATAAAGAGAAAAAAGAAAATAGAGAGAAAGAAATAAATGAAAGTAGTGAGTTTATATGCGAGAGTGTCATCGTGCAAAAAATTAAGCATAGTACGACAAATACAAGTTTTCTTGTCGTTTTAATCTGCACAGATTGCGAAGTTAAATGAAATAGCTTCAGTTTCATGATAAGGGGGCTGACGAAACTTGTCAAGTAAGTTTTTTCGTTTCTGCGGGCTACTTCTTGACACCAGTGGTGTTAAGTATTCGTACAGTTATTGGTATTATTAAGATACTCCCTAATCTTCTTTAAATCCTCCCAGGCTAAACGTTTTTGCATTGGCTGACGCAGTAGGTAAGCTGGGTGAAATATAGCAGCTGTAGTGATTGAGTGAGATAAATATTGGTTAGTGTACGTATGAAATCTACCACGCAAATTCGATATAGTTTTTGTGCTGTCAAGAAGGCTATAACACGCAATTCCCCCGACCAAAATTAGAATTTGCGGTGAAACCAGTGCAACATGCTTCTCAACAAATGGTCTGCACATATCAAGCTCTAGGTCGGTTGGCTTTCTATTGCCAGGTGGGCGCCAAAATACGGTATTGCTTATGTATACCTTAGTGCGATCAAGATTGATTGCATTTAACATTTTATCGAGCAACATTCCACTTGCACCACAAAATGGTATGCCTTGAAGGTCTTCATTTGCTCCTGGAGCTTCACCAACGAGCATAATTTTTGCGTTTGGATTACCATCGGAAAAAACAGTATTAGTTGCAGTTTTTTTTATCTCACAACCTTCAAATGATTCAACTGCACTTCTTAGTTCATCCACACTACTACATTTACTTGCAAGTTTCCTTGCTTCAATTATCCAATCACTTGGAAACATGTCTTTTCCATCTTTAGTGTCACCCCAGCGCGTATCTGCATCTTTCTTCTGGGTCCCAGTTTGGATAACAGAGGGTTGCACACCCTCTTTGCTCTCCAACTTTTTTTCCTCTTCACCCTCTGTTAGTGTGCAATCAACGCCCACTTCATGGTAAAATTTTAATAATTCTAGGTCTTCATTGCTCATAATGCTTTTTAACCTTTTGTGCTTTTTTCATGGCCATATCATACTTTAATTTAGATAAATGTCTAATATATAATATGCCATTTAAGTGATCTAGCTCATGCTGAATACACCTTGCGAGCCAGCCGCAAGCTTTTAGCGTCTGTTCCTCATTATTTAAATCCTTATATTTCACAGTCAAATATTTTGGACGCTTAATTTCATAGCTTTGCTCTGGAATTGAAAGGCACCCTTCTTTGAGAATTACTTGTTCATCGGATAATTCCGTAATTTCAGGGTTAATCATGTAAAATTTGCCAGTCGATTCATACCCTACTGGCTCGTCTTCAGCTCGAGAGAGCTGAATGTCCATAACAAAAACTCTCCTCAGCACTCCAACTTGCACTGCAGCAAGGCCAAGACCTTCTGCATCGTACACAGTTTCGAACATGTCGTTTACTAATTCTTTAATTTTATCGTTTATATCTGTTACTTCACTGGCACGTGTGATTAGTCTTTCATCAGGGGCAATTACAATTGGTAATATGGACATAAAAATTATAATTCTATGTTTTGCTTTTCCTTTTGTCCAGAATTTAGTGTATATTAAAATGTTGCTATATCTATAATAGAAATATAAATTATTAAAGAAAGCTACAATTTAAATGAAATTGCGTAATAAGGTTAACTAATGTACTCTGCAGTAATAGCAAAACCAAAGAGAAACGTTTTTGCTGTTTTAGACATAGGTACAACAAAGATTATTTGTCTAATCGTTAAAATAAATGGCAACTTCAGCTATAAAGTGACAGGAACGGGCTATAAGATTGCAGAAGGTGTAAACGGTGGGTCGATAACTAATGTAAAACACGCAAATTACTCCATCTCATCAACTATAGGTTTAGCTGAGCAAGTGTCAGAGGAAACTATAGACCAGATATATGTGAACATTGCTGGATGTGGCATCTCATCTTTTAATGTACATAATGAAATTATTGCAGCTAATCATGAAATTTCTGACCGGGATATAAAACGTGTAGTTTTTCAGACGTTTGAGAAATATATTGAAGAAAATGTTATCATTCACAATATACCACTGAAATATCACTTAGATGACATGACTGACATAAAAGAAGTTGGTGGATTGTACGGAAAAGACTATCTGCTGATGTTAATGTTGTCACTGCTTCGCGTCCAGCGCTTACCAATATTGAAAACTGTATTACCAATAATGGTGGATTAAATATGGCAGGTTGTATTGCTTCTGCATATTCTGCAGGTCTTGCCTGTCTGAGTGAAGATGAAAAAGAGCTCGGGACTGCTATTGTTGATATAGGCGGTGGGTGCACTGCAATTGGAATTTTCAAAAGAGGGAAACTTGTGTATGCAAGCAGCGTTCCAATTGGTGGCGTTCATATCACTCGAGATATTGCTTACGGGCTATGCACAAGCATAGAACGTGCAGAGTATATAAAAATACTGTATGGTAGCACTATCGTAACTTCAATAGATGAGAACGAATATATTACAGTCCAAAATAGTGAAAATGATGAACCTACTCAAGTATTCAAATCTGAGCTTATTAACATCATAAGACCAAGAGTTGAAGAAATACTTGAAATGGTAAGAGAGCAATTTCAAGAGCAGAAAGATCCAATTAATAAAGTAGTGATCACAGGTGGAACTAGTCAACTCACAAGCATGAAGGAAATTGCAGGCTATATATTCAATAAGCAAGTTCGAATTGGGTGCCCTGAGTCTTGTAGCGGTCTTGATGGCGAATATGATAAAAATCCTGTATTTTCTGCTGCTATAGGTTCTATAAAGCTAATAGTTGAAACTTTTTATAAGAATAACTCTGGAATGCTCGGTCAAGATGGTAAAATAAGTAAGTTGTACCATTGGGTTAAATCAAAAGTTACAGTTTAATTTTACTGAATGAAATTCTTATATCTGTCAAAGGAAACATTATGAATAAAAAACATTGTTTCAAAATTAATAAACTTGTTCGTGATCATACAACTGAAATTATACGTTCCCATGGAATTATTGTTTATGAGAGGGTGATGGAAAAAGATGAATACATTGAACGTCTCAAAGATAAACTTTTAGAAGAAGTAAAGGAAGTTATTGCCTCTAAAACCTCAGATGAAAACCTTGAAGAGTTAGCTGATTTACTTGAGGTCATACATGCATTAGGCAAAGAAAGTGGACTATCTATAGAACAAATTGAAGAAAAGCGTATCTCTAAAAAACGAGAGAGGTGGTTTTGAGAATCGTATCTACAATACTTACATTGAGGTGAATTCTAATAGCATCGATTACTATCACAAAAAACCTTCAGATTATCCTGAGATAGTAGTTGTATAGTTCAGATTATTAAATAGACTTCTTGCTTGACCACCTTTCATACAAATGACTTGACACTAGGATCCATAGGGCTTATTTTCATAATACGTAAAGTTATTACATTTATGTACTTGCAAGTAAGCGTACCAATTACAATAAGACATGGAAAATATGAACATAACTATACACTCACAAGAAGATTTTGAATTTATGCGCAAGGCTGGCAGGCTTGCTGCTGAAACTCTTGATTTCATTGCACCGTACGTAAAGGTAGGGGTGACAACTAATGAGTTAAATGATCTATGTCATGATTTTATAATTAATGCAGGTGCAATTCCAGCACCACTAAACTATAGGGGGTATCCAAAATCGATTTGCACTTCAAAAAATGCAGTTGTGTGCCATGGTGTTCCCGATGATAAAACGCTTAAAGATGGAGATATTTTAAATATTGATGTCACGGTGATTTTAAATGGTTGGCATGGTGATACAAGTCGCATGTTTTGGGTTGGCAAGCCATCAATAAAAGCAAAACGTTTGTGTGACGCTACTTATCATGCATTGATGGAAGCAATTAAACAAGTTAAACCCGGCAATAAGTTAAATGAAATAGGGCTTGCTATAGAGAAATATATTAGAGATTTTGGATATTCTATCGTACGCAGCTACTGCGGACATGGTATAGGAAAAGTCTTTCATGCTCCACCAAATGTAGTGCATTTCTATGATCAAGATGAAAATCTCATCTTGAAGGAAGGTATGTTTTTTACAATAGAGCCAATGATTAATGCTGGAAAACATGAGACTCTGCTCAGTAAAATCGATGACTGGACAGTGACAACACGCGATCTTTCACTTTCTGCTCAATTTGAACATACGCTCGGAGTAACTAAAGATGGTGCTGAAATATTCACATTATCACCTAAAAATTGGCACTTCCCACCATATAATTAGATTTTTTTAAACTCTGCTATACTGCAACTATACTTGGATCTTGAAGAAAGCTAATCCTTAATTTGCGATATAGCAACTAGCCCAATTAATGCACAGAAAATCATGTAAAAACTAGCTGAAGTCTCTTGTCCTGTAACTTTGATAATTGTTGTGCATATAAATGGTGCAAGGCCACCAAAAAATCCAGCAGCTATATTTCTTGACAAGCCAAATCCGCTGTACCGAACCTTTGTTGGAAATAATTCACACATAAATGCACTGACAGGACCAAGCGATGCAGCTATTGGAATTATAAAAAGAATATGTGCCGTAAAAGTGAGTAAGTAATTGCCACTACATAACATTGAGAAAACTGGATAACTCACTATTACAAAAGCTATAAATGAAAATTTCATAACTTTTTCTCTTCCTACCTTATCAGAAAGTATTGCAAACAATATTGTCAATCCTCCGAGCGCAATTTGACTCAGTATTTCTACCATATGGTTAAAATGAGTATTTATTGTTGATGTAAGCACATTGAAAAATACCAGATATATGTAAAGAGATGAGTTTTCAACTATATCAACCCCAACTGATATCAGAAAAGGTTTTTTATAGCTATTCAATAACTCTTTTAATGGCAGTTTAGATGGATTTTTCTGTCTTTTATACTCTGGGCTTTCATCAAGTATATATCTCATATATATGCTGATTAATCCCATTGCTAAACTGAAAATGAAAGGTAATCTCCACCCCCAAGATTCAAAATCAGATACTTTTTTGCATATGAGTACTGCTATCAGGCTTAATACTGAACCAAAAATTGCGCTTAATACTTCAATGCTGCCAAAAAATCCTTTTTTGTTTTTAGGAGCGTGTTCTATTAAAAATGGTGCATTTCCTGCTTCTCCTCCAAGGGATATACCCTGCAATAATCTTAAACAAACTACCAGCATTGACGCTAGTATTCCAATGCTTTGATAACCTGGAACAAAAGCAATTAATACGGTTGATAAAGTCATTAATATAATCGAGAGCAATAAGGCAACTCTTCTGCCATGCTTATCACCAATGTGACCAAATATAGCAGCGCCGACTGGTCTCATTAAGAAACCCACTGCAAACACTCCAAAAGCCTTCAATACGCTGGTTAGTTGATCATCCGATGGAAAAAACACACCACCTATTATGTTTATTAAGTGGCCAAAAAGCATGTGGTCATACCACAATAAAGTGTTACAAATCAAACTTGAAAATATTACTTTTGTTATTTGCTGCATAATTTTCTATAGTTTGTTTAGTATTTAGTAATATACATTACTTTTTTTTATATAATAGAAAAATTTGAACATTATATTAATAATAGTATCTTATTAAATCTTAATATTTTTATATCATTGACTATATTCAAGTATTTTTATATTATTGCCTATATATTTCCATATGTTTTAGTGGGAAGCTATTTTTATTTGTATGCACAGAGTCTTTTGATGGAGCACTATGACACACACTCCAGTTTTGTTAAAAGAGATGCTATCACTACTATCACCGCAGGATGGTGGTATATACGTGGACGCCACATTTGGAGCTGGAGGGTATAGCAAAGCAATATTGGAGTCAGCTGATTGCAAGGTATATGCAATTGATAGAGATGAAACGGTAACTAAGTTTTATGATGATTTAAGCGTTAGATATCCCGATAGAATAAAACTATTCATTGAGAAGTTTAGTAATATTAAAAGTATACTAAGCAGCGTTGAGCCATCTCCTGTCATCCCAGTACTTGATACTGGAAAAAATAACTGGTCACGCGCTGGAATGAAATCAAACGGAGTGGATGGGGTGGTTTTTGACATCGGAGTTTCATCTATGCAGCTTGATAACGGAGATAGAGGGTTCTCATTTTTACATGATGGTCCACTCGATATGAGCATGGATAACTCTTCTTATATAAACGCTTCAACGTTTGTTAACGCTTTACGCGAAGAAGAAATTGCAAATACTATATATAACTACGGAGGAGAGCATCATTCTCGCAAAATCGCAAGAGCAATAGTAAGTGCACGGAAGAAGAAAACTATCAAAACTACATTTGAGCTTGCGAACATTGTACGTTCTGTGGTGTTCCGTGGAAAAAGCAAAATTGATCCTGCAACCAGAACATTTCAGGCAATCAGAATATGGGTAAACGATGAGCTGGGAGAACTTGAGAGGGGCATTAAAGCTGCATCTGAAATTTTAAATGAGAATGGCAAATTAATTGTTGTCACCTTTCATTCTTTGGAAGATCGTATAGTCAAAACTTTTTTTAAAGATCTATGTGAGCCAAGATCTACTGATTGTAAGACATTCTCTCTTCTAAATAAAAAAGTGATCAAAGCAAGTATAGAAGAAGTAAGTGCAAATCCGCGTTCACGCTCAGCAAAACTAAGAGCTATACAGAAGTTGTCATGAGAACTTTCTGCATCATCTCAATAGTTATGTTTTTTCTTAGCATTGTAGGACTATTTAAGATAAAACTACATGTTCAGTCATTAAATAGAGAGCTAATAAAAATAAAAAGTGAAATTAGTTTAGTACAAAGTGATATAAAAGTTTTACAAGCAGAGTGGAGCTATTTGAATAATCCAAAAAGACTTGCAAGCCTTGTAAAGAAATACCTAAAAAATAACTCTTTAATACTGGCTAGCCAGGTTAAAAATCTTGACTCTTTAAATGGCCGCAGTGTGTTAGCACAACTTAAAATCCATGATCAACAGTGAGATTAAGTCTTATTTTTTACAGATGAGCACATCACAATAAAACTTACTTTGTATCCGTTCAGGATAGCGGCAAGGTAGTATAACCATAGAGTAAAAGTGAGTTTACAACAAATGGTGTCATCCCAGTGCTTGACACTGGGATCCAGCCTTTCCATAATCATCAAAAACATTGTATTTTAACGTAAAACAGCTATTTTTATGCTTACCAACTTAATAAAATTCCTGGATCCCAGTGTCTGGGCACTGGGATGACAGCAGTCCTACGTCATACCGCGATTCATTCCTACGTCATACCGCGATTCATTCGCGGTATCTCTTAACATAGATCCCGCTAACAAGCAGCGGGATGACGGTTGTCAGGGTGTCATCCAAGTAGCCCCTTTTTCTGGATTCCAGACTGGAATGACAGCAGTCCTACGTCATACCGTTACGGTATCTCTAGATCCCGCTAACAAGCAGCAGGATGACGGTTGTCAGGGTGTCAGCTACTTAGATGAAACCCTTTTCCGGTGGAGATCACTATCAAATCACATAAGAGAAAACTAAGACCAATCACATTTTTTATCTTGCGGTTTTATTTGCAATATTGCTACCACACTGATCAACAAGCAGAAGACTATATAAAGCCCAGCAGCAAGGTTTGTTTGAGGAAATGTTACAGTCAACCAAATACAAACCATAGGAGTAAATCCTCCATGTAACGCATAAGAGATGTTGCGTGATAAGCTCACACCACTAAATCTAACATTGGTGGGAAAGAGTTCAGATGCAACTATTCCTATGGGAACTATACCTCTTTCTATTATAGAAAGAGCCATTACACTAAGCATAATTATAAGGTAATTTTTGTAGTAATATGCAATAGATAACGCAGGACAACATAGTGCCATTGTAATTGCTATAAATAAGATTGCAGTGCGCTCTTTTCCAACTTTATCAGCCAACATTCCAAACGCTATTGAAGATATCGGCATTAATACACTGGTTATAATGAGCACAATTTCGTTGATATATGTCGTTACATACACATCCACTGATGCTATTTCCTTTGCGAGTGTTCGAAGAAATATGGTAAATCCGACAGCAACATTAACAGGTACAGATATTAAAATAGCAAGTATAAGAGCTCTCTTGTGGCGCTTTATAAGCTCTATTATTGGCAAATCAGGTAAATTTCTTTGTTTTCGATTTTTTTCATATGCTGGAGTTTCTCCCAATGTGTATATGCTATACGCGCTAATTAATCCTAAAATAGCTGAGAAAACAAATGGCAATCTCCAACCCCAGGTACAAAAATCAGTAGTTTTTTTGCAGATAATTACTATCACCGCAGAAAGCAAGACACCAATGGAGCGACCACAGCCCATTATTCCAAAATACATTCCTAAGTTCTCTTTCCTACTGGATAAATGTTCTATAAGATAAACAGAACTTCCCTGTTCACCACCAAGTGCAATTCCTTGTGTCACATGGATTGCAAGAAGCAATATAGTAGAAATTATACCTACTTGATTGTGACTTGGAATAAATGCAATGAGACTTGATGGTATCGATATTAGCAAGATAGTAATTATTAATGCTATCCTTCTTCCATACCTGTCACCAACGTGACCAAATATGAATGCACCAAGTGGCCTTACAATTGCACCTAGCCCTACAATTCCAAATAATTGCAGTATGTTACTGTAGACATCTTTTGCAAAACAAAACTCTCTGCTAATTATGTTAATCAAATCAGTGAAGAGCATGTAGTCATACCATATTGCGATTCTGCAGAGTATGGTTGATATCAATACCCTTATTTGGTGATTATCCACTAAATTTAATTCGTAAATGTTTGCTTATTCTATTCTGGCTGCTTTTTGGGATTTTGCAACCTAAGCATGTGAAGTTGACTGTTTTATTATGGTGTGTGATAATTGAGATTGTTAAAATTTAGGTATTCACTGACCGTTCTTGTTATAAACACCAGAATAATAAGCTACTGATATTCTCCATCTTTTTTATCTTTAATCCATCATAGCTAGCGATGCAACAAAGCCATTCCAGTGTCCGCTACTCAAATGACATGGTGAGGCGTCATCCTGCTGCTCCTTTCTTGTCATCCCGCGCAGAATAATTAATCGTCATACCGCTAACAAGTAGCGGTATGACGATTGTCAGGATGTCATCCTAGTAGTGTGACACTGGTTCACTCTATAATGATTTCATCCCAGCGCCCTCTTCTTGTCATCCAAGTAGCTGACGCTGGTTCCTTTATGACGGTTTCAGCCCAGTGCCTTTGTTACTTCTTTTTCCCATTCTCATTTACTTCTTGTGCTTTCGCTCCATCTACTTGAGTACTAGGTAATGCTACATATGTAATACTACCAGCTACGAGTGCAGATGCTACTGCTATACCAATCATTACTAACATCTCTAACCTAACTGTACGTTCAAGTGCAGTAAATGCTATCAGTCCAGCAGCAAGACCCATACCAACAGTAGCGGTGTACCGTGCTCCATTGCCTTGTTTTGGTTGCTCAGTTGTTTTGTTTTTAGCTTCTAGTGCTTGTTTTTCTTGATCGAATTTAGCTTGTAATTCTGTTTTTTGCGTATTAGCTGCACCCAATTGAGTTTGTAAGTCTGTTTTTTCCTTCTCTATCTGCTCAAGTTTATTTACTTTTTCTTGCATTTCATTTGATAGTTCATTTTTAGCTTCAGTTTTTAGCTTTTTGGTTTTTAGTTCAGCTTTTGCAGCCGTTATTGTTGCTTGATCAGCTTTGAGTTCAGCTTTTGCAGCCGTTATTACTGCTTGGTCAGTTTTCAGTTCAGCTTTTGCAGCCGTTATTGTTGCTTGATCAGCTTTGAGTTCAGCTTTTGCAGCCGTTATTATTGCTTGGTCAGTTTTCAGTTCATCTTTTGCAGCCGTTATTGTTGCTTGATCAGCTTTGAGTTCAGCTTTTGCAGCCGTTATTATTGCTTGGTCAGTTTTCAGTTCATCTTTTGCAGCCGTTATTGTTGCTTGATCAGCTTTGAGTTCAGCTTTTGCAGCCGTTATTATTGCTTGGTCAGTTTTCAGTTCAGCTTTTGCAGCCGTTATTGTTGCTTGATCAGCTTTGAGTTCAGCTTTTGCAGCCGTTATTATTGCTTGGTCAGTTTTCAGTTCAGCTTTTGCAGCCGTTATTGTTGCTTGATCAGCTTTAAGTTCATCTTTAGCTTCAGTTTTTATTGCCTCATCAGCTTTAAGTTCATCTTTAGCTTCAGTTTTTATTGCCTCATCAGCTTTAAGTTCATCTTTAGCTTCAGTTTTTATTGCCTCATCAGCTTTAAGTTCATCTTTAGCTTCAGTTTTTATTGCCTCATCAGCTTTAAGTTCATCTTTAGCTTCAGTTTTTATTGCCTCATCAGCTTTAAGTTCATCTTTAGCTTCTGTTTTTAGTTTCTCTCTGAGTGCACTTACTGTGTTTTCTGAAGTTTCTTCCTCTTTACCTTCCAACACTTCTTTAAGGAAAACTCTCAGCTCTTCTTTTTTTGTAGCATCCAGATTATGACCACTCTTATCTAAAGCACCCAAAATCTCTGCTAATCTTTCAAATCCTATCATAACGAACCTCAATATATATAATTAACATTACATAATACCTTTAGAACCTAAGGTCAAGTAATATTTTTATTATAGCATAGAAAATTTATGTTCGTAAACAAAAAATTTTGGCGTAAAATTGCCGTATTTACTTAATTGTGCTATAGCTAAAGTAATTTAGGTTTATCGACAATCGTCATCCCGCTGCTTGTTAGCGGGATCTAGAGATACCGCGAATGAATCGCGGTATGACGGTTCGTGGCGGTATGACGATAACCTCGTCATACCGCTACTTGTTAGCGGGATCTATGCTAAGAGATACCGCGGCGGTATGACGGTTAAGTATCCTGCTACGTGTTAGCGGCTGAGATACCGCGAATGAATCGCGGTATGACGGTTCGTGGTGGTATGACGATAACCTCGTCATCCCGCTACTTGTTAGTGGGATCTATGCTAAGAGATACCGCGGCGGTATGACGGTTAAGTATCCTGCTACGTGTTAGCGGCTGAGATACCGCGAATGAATCGCGGTATGACGGTTCGTGGTGGTATGACGATAACCTCGTCATCCCGCTACTTGTTAGCGGGATCTATGCTAAGAGATACCGCGGCGGTATGACGGTTAAGTATCTTGCTACGTGTTAGCGGCTGAGATACCGCGAATGAATCGCGGTATGACGTTGCTAGCTTAAGGTTTAAAATTGAGAAATATTTATGTTAAAAGAAAAATACGGCTTTAAAGAAGTTGAAGACAAATGCAACATATTATGGGAAGGTAGTAAAGTTTATAAATGGAATGGTGAAAAGGATAACACTTTCACTATAGACACACCTCCACCAACAATATCGGGTAAATTGCATATCGGCCATATATTTAGCTATTGCCACACAGACTTTATTGCAAGGTTTCAGCGCATGCTGGGAAAAGATGTGTTTTATCCAATTGGGTTTGATGATAATGGGCTCCCCACTGAAAGATTGGTTGAACAAACCTATAAAACCCGTGCAAAAGAAGTTGGCAGAGAAAAATTTATAGAGATGTGCCATGAAGTTATTGAAAAATCAAAGCAAGAATTTAAGGAACTATTTAAATCGGTCGGCATTAGTTATGACTGGAGTTTGGAATATCACACGATCAGCAAGGAAACTGTGACACTTTCTCAAATGTCGTTTATCGATCTATATAATAAAGGGTATGCATATAGAAAAATGCAACCTATTCTTTGGGATCCGGTTGATAAAACCGCAATTGCGCAAGCAGAAATAGAAGATAAAGTTTTTGAGTCATCCTTAAACACGATAGTTTTCTCTACTCACGAAAATGAGCAGATCAATATTGCAACTACGCGACCTGAGTTACTTCCCGCATGCGTTGCAGTTTTTTGCCACCCAGAGGATGCACGCTATACCCATCTGATTGGCAAAACAGCCGTAGCGCCAATAACAAAGGAAAAAGTTCCAATAATAGCTGATGATAAGGTTAAAGTAGATAAAGGCACTGGGCTTGTTATGTGTTGTACATTCGGTGATGAGCTCGACATATATTGGCAGCAAAAGCATAATCTGCCGATGAAAATTATCATCGATCAGGATGGGAGGATGAACCTGCATCCACCACATGGTCAGAAGGAAAGAGCATGGATCCCAGTGTCTGGGCACTGGGATGACACCATAGGTGGCACTGGAATCCAGGAAATAGAAGAATGGATCCCAGTGTCTGGGCACTGGGATGACACCATAGGGGCTACTCGGATGACAGGAGAAAGGGCTACTCAGATGACAAAAGAAGACGTCATTCCACCACACCCCGGCGTCATTCCAGCGCGTGACGCTGGAATCTACAATGAAATCAATGGATTGAAAGTTACAGCAGCAAGAAAGAGGATGATCGAAATCCTAACTGAGAAGGAGTTACTAATAGAAAGCACTAGCATTTCTCATTCTGTTAAGTGCGCAGAAAGGTCTGGTGCACCACTTGAGATATTGCCTACTTATCAATGGTTTATCAAGACCTTAGAGCAAAAAGCTCAAGTATTAGATAAAGTAAAAGAATGCAATTGGCATCCAAGCAATATGCGTAAACGCATGGAAGTGTGGATAGAAGGGCTAAATTGGGACTGGTGCATCTCAAGGCAGCGCTATTTTGGTGTGCCATTTCCAGCGTGGTATTCCAAACGTAAGGGAGAAGAAGGTAAAATTATTCTAGCTGAGATAAAGGACCTACCTATAGATCCACTCAAAGATTTGCCAAAAGGGTATAGCAAAGAAGAGGTTATCCCAGATCAAGATGTAATGGATACCTGGGCCACAAGTTCAATTACTCCTCAACTAAGTGCACTGGCAGTAAACAGTGAGTTTAGCTTACCAAATCATCGCTATAATACAATATTTCCTGCAGATCTGCGCAGCCAGAGCCATGAGATAATAAGAACTTGGGCTTTTTATACTATTTTAAAGGCACATTATCATGCAGATTCTTTACCTTGGAAAAACATTATGATCAGCGGTTGGTGTTTAGCCGATGATAAGAAAAAGATGAGTAAATCAAAAGGTAACATCATCACTCCTCATGTAATACTTGAAACTTATGGGGCTGATGTAGTACGCTATTGGGCAGCGAACTCAAGGCTTGGAGTTGATACAGTCTACTCTGAAAATATATTTAAAATTGGCAAGCGCCTAGTTACAAAACTTTGGAACGCTAGCAAGTTTGTTTCCATGTTCATGGAAAAGCATCAAGTAATGAGCATAAATTCTGCTCACGAGACAATAGATAAGTGGATATTGTCTAAGTTATACAAAGTTATAGAAAGAGCAACGAATAACCTATTACAGTTTGAATACTGCGAAGCTTTGGGCGTAATAGAGGAATTTTTTTGGAAGGATTTTTGTGATAACTACTTGGAATTAGTAAAAAAACGCGCGTACGGAAGCAGTGAAGCAACCTTAAGTGCAAAACAAAGCTTGGCGTATGTGTTAAATGTTATTTTGCGGTTATTTGCACCTTTTTTGCCTTACATTACAGAAGAGATATACCACCAGTTGTATAGTTATAATTCTGTACACAATCAAAGTAATTGGCCAAAATTAGAAGAGCTTATCTACGATAAATATTCAGAGGAAATGGGAGACAATTGCGTGCAGATATTAAACATTATCAGAAAGATAAAAGCAGATAATAATGTATCAGTTAAGCATTTGATAAAGAAATTAGTGATAAAAGCAGATCTACGAGAGGACAAATTGAATCAATCCGCGCAGAATGACCTACAAGCAGTTTGCAATGCGGAAATGATAGAGTGGATGCAGTCTGAGCTTGAAACTGAAGACGGGAAATACATAGTGAATATAGACTTATACTGATTTGTATAGCTTTACTTCCCTTGACATTTATGCTATTATAATACTTTAGTTGTGAGGGAATAATAATGGGGGATTTATATAATAAAGCCAATGCACCATATCTTATAGCTGGTGCTTTTGCTACTTTGGTATTGCTTGCATCTGGGACACTTGCTGTTGCCCCTTATGTTGAGTTCTTGTCTTCAGTTGCAGTCTTTAATGTAGCTCTTCCTGTTGCCTTGAGTTTATCTATACTATCTACTTTGATACTCGCACTTTCATGCAAGATGATTAGTAATAATAAGAAAATAGAGGTTGAGAAAAATAAATTTGCTGAAAAAGAGCAAGAGTTAGAAAGCGTAAAACAACAATTTGAGAGTAAGGTACAAGAGTTAGAAAATAAAATAACTCTAGAAAAAGAAGCTAAAGAAGCTGCAAGCAAAGAAGTGGAGGAATTGAATAATCAACTAAATAGATTAACTCGAGAAAAGCAAGGTTTAGATGAGAGAATAAAAAAATTGAATAAGAAAGTAAGTCAGTTAGAATGTGAAAAGAAAAATTCTCTTGATTTTACTAAAGAGTTACGTGATGAAAATACGAAACTAAATGAAAAAAAGGTAATTTACAAGGTGAATTATGTGAGATGAAGAACAAACTGAGCAACTTAGAACATGAATACAATGACTTACCTTGTAAATTAAAAGAGAAGGTTTCTTCTCTAAATCATCAATTAACTATGTTAGAAAAAGAAAAGATACAATTAGAAACAGAATTAAGAAAAGAAGTAGAAGAATTAGTAGTGCAGTTAAGAATAAAAAGTGATGAAGCTTCCTCTCTGAAGGAGGAATTAAAGAAAAGAGAAAAAGAATTAAGTAACGACATAAAAGAATTAGAGAAGAAGTTATACCAGTTGGAAAGGGAAAAGAAAAGATTAGAAGGTGAAGTTAGTTATGAGCGTCAAGAGCACACTCGTTTTAAAAATGAAGTTGACAAATTAAGTACAAAGGAGAAAAAGCACTTATCTAAAATTGAGGAGCTGGAAAAGGAATTATTATCTTTAAAAGCAGACGAGGAAGAACTTGTTAATCAATCAATAAACGTTAAGGATGATTACAAGAAAAATGTAAATAAATTTGAAGAAAAAAAGAGAGAATATGTAACGAAAACAGTATTTACTGTACTCAGTGTAGTGAAAGAAAGAGTAGAGCAAGGACTTTTTAATTTAGAAGAACAAGACATGCAAGATACAGACCGTATACAAGAAGCAGTTGATGAATTTATGCAACCTATATATGAAAAGTTAGGTATAAATAATCAACTAGATATAAGCAGTGAACATTCATCAGAATTTGAAGGAACAGGTGAAAATAAGCTTGCTAATGGACTAACTTTCCCGAAACCACTTTCTCCTCGCACATCCACACCAAGAAGATATTCTAGAAAATCTCTATCTCCTAAAAAGGAAGATGAGGATGAGAATAAAGAAAATTCAGAGCAACTAAATCACGAAAATCCTAATACAAGTACCGGCAGCCCTAATTTATCGCTTTTAGAGATGCAACAAATAATTCCTATCACACCTTAACGATGTAAGTGCAGGGACCTCCACAGATAAGAGAATTTTAATAAATATATACAAGACTGCTGAAGTTTTGTTCATGAGGGGAGGGGAGTAATGAGCAATTTGTTTAACAAAGCTAACACATTTTATTTTGTAGCTAGTTCCTTAGCTACTCTTACGTTACTTACATCTTTAGCGCTTACTGTAACTTCTAATGTGCCTCTTCCTCTAATTCTTGCTTTAGCTGCATTATCTGTTTTGGTGCTTGCACTTTCGTATAAAATGATTAGTAATAATAAAAAAATAGAGGTTGAGAGAAGTAAATTCGCTCAGAAAGAGCAAGAGTTAGAAAATAAAATAACTCTAGGAAAGGAAGCTGAAAAAGCTGCAGACAAAGAAGTGGAAAAATTAAAACATGAATTAACTCGAGAAAAGCAAAATTTAGACAAGAGAGCAAAAAAATTGGATCAGAAAGTAAATGAGTCAGAAGTTAAAGAGAATCTCTTCTTGAAGAAAAAAAATCTTTAGAGAAAAGATTAGAAACAGCAAAGAATCGTACGTTTGAAATAGACAATGAATTGGACAAAACAAAAGAGGAAATAGATAAGCTTGTTGCACGAGAAGAAGAATTGCATCTTAAAATCTCGCGTTTACGTGAACAGTTACAAGAAAAAGAAGGTAATCTAGCTGAAAAAGAAAAACGCATGACGGAATTGAAAAGGAAAATAGACAATAATAAACATGCAGAATTAAAAAATGAAGAATTATATAAGGAAATAGAAAAATTATCTAAAGAAAAAGAGGAATTGTGTAAGGAAATAGAAAAATTGTGTAAGGAAAAACATATATTATGTGAAAAAAAAGAAGAATTATATAAAAGACAAGAAGAACTTTGTGTAGAATTAGATGAATTACAATGTAAATTTAAAGAAATTAATCAGAAAAATAAAAACTTATCTCAAGAATTAAAAAGGAAATTTGAAGAGCTATATAAAGCAGATGATTTAATTAAAAATCAATCTTTTGAGTTAGATGGGATAAGAAAAGATTGTAATAACGAAGTGAAAAGTTTAAGAAATTCACTTTTAGAACGAGACAGTCAAATAGAAGATTTTTTGAAAGAGAAAGAAAAACAAGTGAATTTTGTGCAACTGTTGATAAGATGCGTAACAGACAATATAGAAGAACCTATAAGAAATAATGATGGAAAAGCAATATTAAATACGATTCAAATATTAAAGTTTGCGTTACAAGAAGAATTTGCACGGCTTTTGCCAGACAAAACGCCTTCTTCTTCGCTGGAAGATCTTGTATATGCATCATCGCCAGAGGAAACATCTGTTCCTTTACATGCAGGAGATCCTGGATATGGATCCGAGGAAGATTCTGGATATAACAGTCGCTCATCCACCCCGATCAAATTGCCAAATTCACTATTGACAGAATCTTATGAACGTAATCAGAGTGAAGGTATTTGCAAAACATAATAATTAGCTTTATTATAAAAAAAATTATGCAAGATAATGAACCCAATAATATGCGCACTGGATACACAAGACTTAAATAAGGCTATTTCTCTAGCTAATGCTCTGCGTGGTAAAGTTGGCATGGTAAAGCTGGGATTAGAATTTTTTGCTGCTCATGGTCTCTCTGGAGTGCAAGAAGTTGCAAAATGCAATGTACCAATTTTTTTAGATCTGAAATTGTATGATATTCCGAGCACTGTGGCTAAAACAGTTGAAGTAATAAAAGTTCTAAGTGTTGAAATGTTAACTCTGCACATCAGTGGCGGAACAAAAATGCTTGAAGAAGCGCTAAGTGTGGTGCAAGGCACAAAAATAAAGCTGATTGGAGTGACAGTGCTAACTAGTATGAGCAATGAGGATTTAAACGAGCTTGGAGTAGCAAGAGAGGTAAAATCACAGGTAATTTTGCTTGCAAAGCTTGCAAAAAAGATTGGACTCCATGGAATAGTCTGTTCTGCACTAGAAGCTCAAGAAGTGCGCCGAGAATGCGGTGAAGACTTTAAAATTATTACTCCAGGAATTCGTATAGATCCAGGTCATGACGACCAAAAAAGAACAGCAACACCAAGAGAAGCAATAAATTTAGGAGCTGATTATATCATCATTGGCAGACCCATTACAAAAACTGCAAGTAGTGCAGAATTAATATTGAAATCCCTTATCTAATCGAAGCAGATAAAAAAAGTGCTTGACATAAAAAAACGAACATTATATATTGTTGTTGTCTTTTGTTTTACCTCGCTTAATTTAATTACTGGATTAAGCTTACATCACTAAGCGTGGTACAAAGTGCCACGCTATTTTCCGATTTACATTTTCAACAGATAAACAAATGATGTCATGCCAGTGTCTGGGCACATAACTGTACGAATATTCATTTTTGAAGATAAATTGCACAACAGATGATGTCATTCCAGTCTGGAATCCAGAAATTTTGCTTATAACTGAGCTGATGAGCTAAAGGTAGTTGTCTTACGCTAAAACAAACGTTTTTAATTAAGTTGCATAGAAGCTGGATCCCAGTGTCTGGGCACTGGGATGACACCCCACTGGTAGGGAATTGCTCCCAAACTACAATGTTCGTACAGTTATGTGCCCAGACACTGGAATGACATCGTTTACTATGTACCATATTGCAATATTCGTACAACTGTGGGAAACATCTATGGGTGCCATTCCTATTACCTTATTTCCATTCTAATTTTATTTTCAAAGGAGGCTATTATGTCACTTACCGATATCGCTCACCGTATCAATGAACTCGCTTCATCATGGGAGCAATTTAAATTAATAAATGATCGCAAATTAAAAGAAATTGAGAGCAAAGGGCGTGCTGATTCTGCAACGATTGAGCAGCTATGCAAGGTAAATAATGCCATTGATAGTTGCAAAGAGCGTTTAGACTTGATCGAAACTGCAGCTCAACGTCCAGAAGTAAATACAGATTTTAGCACAAGTGATAAATATTTTTCTGATTATATCCGCAAGGGAATGGAAAGCGGTTTATCACACAAAACCCTCAGAGGAGATGATAATGATATCGGAGGGTATCTAGTTACTCCGCATATTGTAAAACGCATAAACAAGCGCGTAACTGATTCGTCCCCAATGCGACAAATATGCTCCAGTCAAAGAATCTCTACTGAAACATTGGATTACATTATAGAAGATTTTGACCGTGCCGGTGCAGGTTGGAGCAGTGAAACAGTAGATGATGAGGACGGTGGCAATAAATCTAAGTATGATTTTGCAAAAGATACGGACACGCCTAAAATCCAAAAGATTTCTATCACGACTTACGAGTTATATGCTCAACCACAGATATCACAAAAGTTACTCGATGATGCGTTTGTCGATGTTGAGAGTTGGCTGGTGGAAAAGATTGCCGAGACTTTTAGTAAGAAAGAAAACGAAGCCTTCATTAAGGGTGATGGCACTTTTCAACCCAAAGGAATTTTAGCTTATGATGATGGAAAGGGCTACAATAAAATAGAGCAAGTTAAAACTGAAAAATTGGATAGCGATTCAATAATGATATTGTATTACTCTCTGGATGAATATTATTCCAAAAATGCATCATTTTTGATGAACAGGAGTACGTTGAAGAATGTTAGGCTACTAAAAGCTCAAACAGGTCAATATCTTTGGCAACCAAGTTTGTCGCTTGAAGCTCCAGATACCTTAATGGGAATACCAGTATATCAATCTGCCGATATGCCACCGGTGCCAAACAATCAGCTACCGGTAATTGCGATGGCAGATTTCAAACAAGCTTATAAGATTGTAGATAACAGAGGAATGAGAATATTACGAGACCCTTATACGAATAAACCTTATGTGAGGTTTTTTGTCACTAAGCGTGTCGGCGGAGAGGTTGTAAACACCAGTGCTATTAAATTGTTGAAAGTTGCGAGCAAGTACTAAAAACTTCTATAGCATCATCTTTAGAGCCGTTTTACTTCTTTTTGTATAGCTCCGCTCCTGTCATCCCATGCCCTCTTCTTGTCATTCCAGTCTGGAATCTAGCCTTTTCATAATCATCAAAACGTTGTATTTTAACATAAAACGGCTACTTTTATGCTTACCAACTTAATAAAATTCCTGGATCCCAGTGTCAAGCACTGGGATGACACCCTCCTGGTAGACAATGTTCATACATCTGTGGGCTTGACCATAAGATCCAGTCTAAAAAATTTGGATCCCAGTGTCACGCACTGGGATGACATCAGCGGTTAATATTTTATATACATTTTATAACTAAACTAGACATTCGTACAGTTGTGTGCGGTATGACGTTGTTACTTATAGCTATACACACAAAAATCATATAGAATTGTAAACGCAGTTTTTTTATTCTAATGCTTTTCAATTCTATAGCTCTGGTTGTCTCTCTATTACTATTTTTCTACATTATTGTAAAAAAACTGAGCGAAAAGAAAGCAAACCTTGAGGGTAATTTATGTAAATTAGAGCGTGAGCTTCAAGAAACAAAGCAAACTTTACTTACAAAGAATGAAGAAATAGTTGATTTAAGGGTCAAAAGAGCAGAGCTTGAAGTAACTCTGCAAAAAGAACGTGAGGAAAAGAAAAAGGAAATAGAGTTACTAACAAAAGCAGAGGAGAGATTAACAAACACTTTTAAAGCGCTCTCTCTTGATGCTTTGCAGACAAATAACAATAATTTTCTGAACTTAGCAAAGGAAGTAATCGATAGTAAATTAAAAGAAACAGAAAGCGATTTCAAAAAAAGACAAGCAACGATCAACGAAGTTGTAACGCCAATAAAAGAAAAATTAGAAAAATTCGATAACGAAATACGTGAGCTAGAAAAGGAGAGGGTAGGGGCCTATGAAGGTTTAAAGGAGCAAATTGGAGCGCTGATGAACCAAACTTCTAGCCTTGCTAATGCCTTGAGAAAGCCCCACATTAGAGGAAAATGGGGTGAAATGCAGTTAAAGAGAGTGGTAGAAATGGCGGGAATGATTGAATATTGCGATTTTTTTACTCAGCCGTCAGTGGTTGATAAAAACGAGGATAATTTATTGCGTCCTGATTTAATAATCAAAATGCCATCTGGAAAGCAAATAATAATAGATGCTAAAGTGCCGCTTGATTCTTACATGGATGCTATATCACAAAATGATTTGCAAATACAAAAGGAGAAATTAAAGAATCATTCCCTGGCAATAAAAAAACACATAAATGACTTGGGTAAAAAAGAGTATTGGAATCAATTTGAAAATACGCCAGAACTTGTGGTGCTTTTCTTAACAGGGGAGGGGGTTTTTAGCGCAGCACTGGAATATGAGCCTGCTTTGATAGAGATTGGAGTGGAAAAAAAAGTGATCATTGCAACACCGATCACTCTAATTGCATTGCTGAGAGCAATAGCATATGGATGGAAGCAAGAGATGATAGCTGAAAATGCAAAGAAAATCAGTGAACTAGGTCATATTTTATATGAGCGCATTTGCACAATGGGCGAAAACTTTGATAATTTGCGCAGGAGCTTAAAAAGTGCTGTCGATCATTATAATAAAACTGCTGGTTCGCTTGAAGCAAGGGTGTTTCCTGCTGCCCGAGAATTCAATAAGCTTGGTATACATGCAAAAAATAAAAGTTTAAGTGCTGCAAAGGAATTAGAATCTTTACCACGCAATTTACATACTGAGGAACTGAAAGTGGATTAGACTTCTTACATAACTATTCAAGAGCCAGACCATAGGCGTTTTCCTGCGCTAACATGGAAGTTCTTCTGCTCCACAAACAAATAGTATTGTGCTCAATGCTGCAAATGAAATAGCTATTTATTAATATATTAAGGAAAAAGTTGACTTTTTGTCTAAGATAATATAAAATAAAATAATAGTTGGTGAGGTAAAAATGTCAGTATCAAAAGAGCGTAAGGAATATTTACTAGAAAAGTTTAAATATGCTGCCAAAGAATTTGGCAAATCTGGTACAAAGTCCAATCATAAAACAGTACCAAAAGAACAGCAACTCTCTATTGATTTAGGTAACAAAAAAGTTTTTGGTATTATAAACAGAATTTTACACTGGATAGAAAGTAAATTTACATATTTTTTTCCACGCTATAATTTATTTTCAGAAGTTGGAGTTAAAGGAAGAAAAATTCCTAGAACTAATACAAGGTTAAGTATTTTAACTCTGATGAACAGTTTGATCAAAGCAAATTTATTGGTGAGGAAGATGGGGAACTAAGGTTATACGACTTAGAAGGCAAGCTATATGATACAACTGATAAAATTAGTAAGGGTAAAAAAGGTTGTGTAGCTTATGTGATCACGCTTGATGGCAGATTGGTAACTCATGAACATATTAATGTTAATAAAAACGAGTGGGCTTATCGTCATTCAACTCTTGCAGGTGGTAGGCCAGTTTTATGTTCTGGTTTAATAAAAGTGGTAAATGGTAAAATAACTTATATAGACAATAATAGTGGGCATTATAAACCAGAATCAGCAAACTTATACAATGCAGTGAAAAAATTAGAAGGTCTATTTTCGAAAGATGCAAAAGTTGTCTGCTTACCATATTGGGTTGGCTTGCAAAAACAAATTCCGTTTATACGCAAAATTATTCCAGCTAAACAAGAGCCAGCAGAGGAATTCTTGAAAAGGATGGAGAAAAAAGGAAAAGATGGATTGACTCAATATGAAAGACATTTTAAAGGGGTAAAAGAATATAATGAACAGTATGAACAAAAGTTGCTTCTTGCAAGCTATAAGTCACCTACAAATGAACTGCCCTGCAAACCAACTATACATAAAAAACACAGGTTGAAATACTCTGAATATATTAACTTACACCTTAATTTTTTGAAAGAGTTCGATGAAAATCCCAAAGTGCAAAAAATGGCAATAGAACACTCAATAAGAAGGATTATTGGAGCAAATTATGGCCATAAACCTACAGTTGCGCTTGCTAAGGCACAGATAGCTAAAGATGGAAAGTTGCAAGAAACGGACGAAATAGTAGGTATAAATGTAACCTTTCACCATGAGAACGATTGTAATAGCTTTGCTAAATTTCTGGATCTCAAAAAGCATAGCTATAATTGCACATCTCATCTGAAGGACAAAGAAATTGATGAGCTTCTTAAATATACATATGACGAAAAAGATAGAGCCACTATAGAAAAATTAATGCCCAATAAACATACAGTTTTTATGAGTACAGACCAGGCTGATAAGTTTATAAAGGACACTTTACAAATTGAAATAGACAGTGTTGAACAATTGGGTATCCGTTTAGTGGAGCGTTAAAACAGATAAACAAAGCAAGACAAAAAGGTAATCAGAGAGTAAATGTGAGAGAACTCTGCAAAAATTTACAGTAAAAAATAGAAAAGTTAGAAGCAAAAAGAATGAAGTGGTATTTTTTGAATGATCCAACCGCTACCATGCTGAATGACAAATACGGCATACGGATACATTTTTTAAAGTAGCCAAGCTACTTTGATGACAGAAACCTAATGATCCAGGATATACTCCTTTGTTAAGGGAGATTGAGCATTTTCGAATATTTCTTGAGTGCTTCCAGACTCAACAATTCTGCCATTATGAAAGAAAATTACACTATCAGATAACTTTTTAGCTTGCTTCATTGAATGAGTTACCATAATTATAGTAAACCTTAATTTCAGCTCTTGTATAAGATTTTCGATTGCATTGGTTGCCATTGGATCAAGAGCGGAGCACGGTTCATCCATTAATAAAATAGTTGGCTTCACTGCAATTGCGCGAGCGATGCATAGCCTCTGTTGTTGGCCACCGGATAAATCGAGTGCACTATCTTGCAATCTGTCTTTTAATTCTTCCCATAAGCCAACTTTAGTTAAACTATTTTCCACCATCTCATTCAATTTTTGCTTATCCTTCACCATACCATGCAGTTTTGGCCCATAAGCAACATTGTCATATATTGATTTTGGAAAAGGATTTGGCTTTTGAAATACCATGCCAACTTTTGCTCTGAGTAGCACAACATCCATATCGCGTGAATATATATCACCCAGCCCATCGATATCTAATTCACCAACAGTTTTGCATCCAGGTACATAGTCATTCATACGATTAAAACAACGCAAAAATGTTGATTTACCGCACCCGGATGGTCCGATAAAAGTAGTAACTTTTCTTTTATAAATATTCAAATTTATATCGAATAAAACTTGCTTAGAGCCATACCAGAGATTTAAATCTTTAACAGAGGCACGTGTATTGCTCATATCACATCCTGCATTGAATAGAGCCCCGGAATTTCTCTTTTATTTTCATATAGCCATACTGCTGCTTGAACAGCTCCTCTAGCAAATGTTGTGCGATCAATTGCTTTGTGGTTTAGTTCTATCCGTTCATCAGAATTAACAAACATCACGCTGTGATCTCCTATTACTCCACCTCCACGAGATACTGCAAAACCTATTCCCCCTTTTTTCTTATGTTTGAACCACTATGTAAATATTGATTGGACTGAAAATCCACTTTTGAAGCGTTAGCAATTGTTTTGCCAAGTTCTATAGCTGTTCCAGATGGTGAATCCTTTTTTAAGTTATGATGCATTTCCCAAATCTCAACGTCATATTCATTACCTAAAAGCTCAGCAGCTTTTTTACCAATTTCAGCAACACATTAACCCCAACACTCATATTTGCTGACCATAATATTGGAACTTCAGCAGCATATTCTTTCAAATCGACACCTTCTATTCCAGTTGTGCCACTAACCAGCGGTGTTTTAAATTTTACAGCTGCTTTAAGGCAGTCTAACATACATTCTTTAGTTGTAAAATCTATTACAACGTCGGATAACTCAAATATGCCACTAATAGAACTTGTAACCTTGATTCCTAGATTGGCTATAATTGGTCCAATATCTGAATCTATGTACTTACTGCCTGAACGGGCAACAGCACCTGCTATTTCCACTTCGGCATTTGTAATTAATTCATTGAGTATTTTCTTGCCCATTCTGCCTAAGCAGCCTATTACTCCAACTCTGATTTTCATAAAGCTTTTTACGTTTATTAAGAATGTTATGCCTTTTTTTAAGCTCTGTCACTTCTGATCTATATTCTATAGCTGACCCAAGCAACACGTCATGCCGTTGCGGATAGATTCCGCTAACTAGTAGCGGAATGACGATTGTCGGTGAACCTAAGTTACTTTAGCTATAGCTGACCCAAGCAACACGTCATACCGCCGCGGCGCTAACTAGTAGCGGAATGACGGTTTTTCAAATTGTCGGTAAATCTAAGTCAGTTTAGCTATATATGACTCATTTCTTTACTGTAACTTAACAAGAACTGGTCTGTAGCTAATAGTTATTGACAATAAGGGTAATTAACTTTGATAAGAATCTTTTCTGTGTTCAATTGAAGTCTATATGTTCTGGAATATCTATATAGTAAATTATGCGGTAATCGTAGACTACGCTGCCCACTTAAATTATGCCACAAAGGTTTTCCAAGTGTAACCGTTCACAGATTTCCACTTAATTCTTCAATCTCACTAATAGAAAGGCCAGTAAACTTGACAATAGTGTTGACATCAACATTATTAGCCAGCATTGCTTTTGCGACTTCAATTTTCCCTTCAATTTTCCCTTCAATTTTCCCTTCAATTTTTCCTTTCTCTATACCTTTTTGTATACCTTTCTCTTCAGCAAGATCAAGTCTGTATTCAAGAATGGCTTCTTCTTTCCGTAGATCCATTATTCTTTCTTCGTAAGCTACTAAATCTTTTTCGTTCCAACGAAACTTGTCTAATTCATCATATGCTAGCTTTATTATTGGCGCTTTTTCTGCTATCTCTTTTAAGTCCTCTTCTGTTGTTTCTTCTGCGTATTTAAAAAAGAAACACCACCTTTCTACTATACTTTCTAACTGCTCTACTTTACTTTTTGAAAATTTGGGCAATTCTATAAAGATAAATTGAAAATCTTTTAAGTAATGGCCGTTAGTTTTTATATCACGTATATTGTGAGTAGAGATATAACCAACTTCTTCAGGAAGTAAGTTACAATTTGATATAGCAATAAAGAAGACTTTCTTTAAATCAATGTAGTTGCCAGATTTATCTAATTGTCTTGAGTAGGCTTTAGCGGCATATAATTGAGCGCGTTTTTCGAAGCCCTTGTCTCTAGCGAGCTGCATTTCTGCTATATATCTATTTCCGTGAGAATCCTTGCAGAGAACATCAACAATACTTTGTTTATCAGAGGCAACTTCGGGATCCATAATAGTGCTAAGAAACTCAACTTCTTGTATTGCATTTATCTCAGTAAACCCTAAAATATCGTTCAAAAAGTGGATCAGGATATTCTTATTTTTTTCCGTTCCAAAGATTTTTTTGAAACACAAATCATTGCGAGGATCGAGAAATTTTGAAAGAGCCATGGCAAAAATGCTTGAAAATATTAATAATTATACACTATTATTAACAATTATTCAACCATATTTTTGAAGATAGCTATAGCTATGCTGCCGCGGTATCTCTTAGCATAGATCCCGCTAACAAGTAGCGGGATGACGAGGATGCCGCCGCGAACCGTCATAGCGCCGCGGCGCTAACTAGTAGCGGAATGACGGTTTTTCAAATTGTCGGTAAATCTAAGTCAGTTTAGCTATAGGCAGCAATTTTCTGTATTTATTTTAAATTGAAGAAAGCTCAAATGAAAGATCATGTTTTGCTAAAAATCACAGAATGCAGTCTGGTTACACCTTATTTTTGTTAGCTATAGCAAGTAATTGTATTTGTAATATGACAAATCACCTGCTGAAAAATCATTTTATGATCTAAATCAGTTTTTTTACAGGTAACTTCTAAGCTTATCAATTCTTCCAAAATCTTTTTAAGTTCTGAAAGTTGCAAACTTTTCAAATGAGATTTAAAGCTCTGCAATTGTTTAAAAAACAATGGAGGGCTTAGCTGATCAATCGCAGCCTGCTCACTCATTCCACCTTGCACTGACAGCAAAACGTTTTCAAGGCGTAGGAAATAATTTGATATAATGCGAATTAGCGCTATCGGTGAAAAATTTTCTTGCGATATCAATGCATCAGAAATTCTAATGAAGCGCGACATATCTTTACTTGCTATGGCAGAGCATAGATCATCAAGTGTAGCATAGTCGTTGCCGGAAGTTGAAAAGCATAATTCTATATCAGTAAGTTTTAGGTCTTTTCTCTCCCCTAAGTACAAAACTAACTTCTCAAGTTCTGAACATATAGGCAGCTTGCTATGATTAAAGTAAGATTGCAAATGGTAGATTATCTCATTTGTGCATTTTATATCATTTTGTTTTAAGTAACTTGATATAATGTCATAAAGATTGCTGTTGCTGTCCTTATAGCAAGCAATCACACCAAAAATTTTTGAACTCTCCATATAACTTTTAGTCGCAGAATTATATGGAAGATCACTTGCTACCATCATTACATAGTGACCACTTGCGTTATAATCCAATACGTTTTTTAACTCTTTGGATATACCTCCACTCACATTTATCAGCTTAATTAATTTTTTGCTGGTAAACATCGAAATGTTTGCCAAT
This sequence comes from Wolbachia endosymbiont of Listronotus oregonensis, assembly GCF_031205055.1. Taxonomy (NCBI): domain Bacteria; kingdom Pseudomonadati; phylum Pseudomonadota; class Alphaproteobacteria; order Rickettsiales; family Anaplasmataceae; genus Wolbachia; species Wolbachia endosymbiont of Listronotus oregonensis. The sequence continues at coordinate 156,751 of NZ_CP102118.1, forward strand.
TCAGAAAACAGTAAACCGGGTGACTTATTCACTATTGCAAAATCCATCACCTGAACTGAATACTCATCCAAATTGGCAATTATTTCTTGTACATAAAAACCAACCCTACTGTTATCACTTCCATGAATTAACACACCACTTAAAGCATCAGGTTTCTCTAGGAATTTTTTAACTTTGGATGGTATGACCCTCATGCCATCTATATGATATCATTCTCATTTGATTGTACATGAGTATCCAAAGACTCTGAGTTTTCTTGCGCAATATTGTGCACATCATCTGCCGTACTCTGCACATTATCCGACTCTTCTGTTTTTCCTGTAATATAATTATAAAATTTTTTCACAGGTTGAGATATATATTTGGAAAAAAATCCTTCTTCGCTCATATTGCTTACTCCATAAAATTAACAGCTTATCATTAGCACATAAACAATAATATAGCAAAGACTATTTTGTGCTAAGATAGTGATGTTTTATAATGAGTATATTACAAAATTATTAACATTCGAGACTAAAATCAAGCCAACCTGCTTAATACTAACCTTATAAAATAAGCGATAATTAAATATACGGCTGCAACAAGTATAATTGCAGGTCCAGTTAACAAATCAAAACTTGCAGATAACATCAGACCTGATATCCCAGAAATCACAGAAAAAACTGTTGCAACAATAATCATCTGCATTGGAGTTTTCGAAATGAGCCTTGCAGATGCTGCTGGTATTAGCAAAAATGCAGCAATGAGTAATATTCCTATTAATTGGGCAGCAATTGCTATAAATATAGCAAGAGTGATTAAAAATTCTAGTCTAACAAAATTAACATTAATCTTCTCAACTACTGCTAAATCTTGATTAATTGAAATCATTAACCAATAACGCCATCTAAATATTAATATCAAAGTAACTATTACAGAGATTAAAAAAATCAATATTATATCACTTTGATCGAGCGTTAATATATCACCAAACAGTGAGCTAATAATACTATTATTGCCCGATGGAAGAAAAGACATAAGTATTAAACTCGATGATAAAACTACATTGGTAACAATGTTCAATATCGTATCAGCAGAATATAATCTGTTAAAATTAAGAGAAAGTAGTATAGCAAATGTAATTGCAATGAGCATTATGCTAAGCGATGGGCTAATCTTAAAGATTAAAGCAAGTGCAACACCAAGCAACGAAGAATGGGACAAACTATCACCAAGATAAGATAACCTTTGCCATATCATAAACGATCCTAAAGCGCCTGTTACTAGGCTAATTACGACTACTGCAACTAGACTATTGATGAAAAAGTCCTGGGTAAACATTTCAAGCATGCTATATGGCTATTAGATAACTGACAACAAATCTATCTTCGGATATTAAAACGTTATGGGTTCTGCATGCTGCACCGGTTGTCATAAATTCAAAATTTAAACCTTTTTGTTCCATAAGATAGGACTTCACTGAAGAACTTGGTATATTGCGTGTTTTACCAGTACCTATTATCAAAATTTCTATTTCCTCTGTTAAAAAAGATTTAAAATGTTCCTTGCTATTTATATCACTTTCTTTCAATTTAATCACCTTTTCAGGAAAAACTATAATTGAGCCGCAATATTCTCTATTATTCACCAAAAATTTTCCTTCCCTGTAACCATTTATAAGATTTTTATTCTCGGAAATTAAGGGCATAAAGTCAAACTATTAATTGAGTGTCACATACCCACCATTCTGGTTGCTTTTCTCTGATATTAACTGCAGCAGCTTTTGCATTTTCCTCACTATCGAATATTCCAAAGCATGATACACCACTGCCTGACATGCGAGAAAGTATAGAGCCTTCTTGTGACTCAAGTGTTGATATCACATCCTGAATTTCAGGTACAAGGCTTATTGCTATTTCTTGAAGATCGTTTCTCGTCTCTTTAAGAAACTTCAACAAATCCTTTTCAGCGTCATCGCTCCATTTAATTGGCTCAGAAAATTCTCCTTCATGTTTGGAAAATACCTCTAGTGTGCTCAAAAACTTTTTTTTCGGCTTCACCAGTACTATATTTGTGGGTAGAGAGAATTTTTTTATGGGACACAACTCTTCACCAATACCTCTAACAAAAACTGGCTTGCTATCTATACTCGCAGGAACATCAGCACCAACGCTTAAAGCTATTTCATTTAAAATCGTCCTATCAATCTTCCACAGCTTCCCTAGTATGCGTACCACAGCTCCAGCATCTGAGGAGCCACTGCCCAAACCCGCAGCAATTGGTATATTTTTCACAACCTTTACAATGACTTTAGTTCGCGCAGGAGCATATCTAAGCAATAGATTAACTGCTCTCATTACGGTGTTGTACCTGTTATTAATTCTAAGTTCGGAATTTACAAATTCAACTGTAGAGTTATCGTATCTAGAATCCTTCTCACCTACTTTTATTTCCAAAAAATTAGAGAGATTAGCAAAGACAAATAAACCTTCAATCAAGTGATACCCTGTTTCTTTTTTGTCTACAACATGCAAAAAAAGATTGATTTTTGCAGGCGCCTTTACACAAAAACTTTTCATTATATATCTTCACTAAGATTATTTTTACATTATATGTATAATGCTATTTTAGTCAACCTCACCTACTTTTATTTCCAAAAAATTAGAGAGATTAGCAAAGACAAATAAACCTTCAATCAAGTGATACCCTGTTTCTTTTTGTCTACAACATGCAAAAAAAATTGATTTTTGCAGGCGCCTTTACACAAAAACTTTTCATTATATATCTTCACTAAGATTATTTTTACATTATATGTATAATGCTATTTTAGTCAACTTCTATAAGGTTTTCGCACTTCTGATGAGATCAAATGCCATAAATCCCAATTTCTCTGTATGGGTAAATGCGTCCGCTGGTACAGGCAAAACAAAAATCTTAATAGACAGAGTATTGAGACTTTTATTAGAAAACAAAAGAAATATTCTCTGCTTAACGTTCACCAACGCTGCAGCAAACGAGATGGAGAATCGCATTCACAGCATACTCAGTAAGTGGGCAATATGCTCAGAAAGTGAATTAATAATGGATCTGGAACAACTAGACCTATTGCAAATCAGAAAAAAAGAAACCTGGATCCCAGTGTCAGCTACTTGGATGACAGGGGATGACGCAGAAATAACGGAGAATGATGCTGAGGTGATAGCACCACATAATCACGATTTAAGTGAAAATCCAGTAGCTCACCCTTCGACGTCATCCCAGCACCCCTATTTGTCATCCCAGCACCCCTATTTGTCATCCCAGCACCCCTACTTGTCATCCCAGTGCGTGACACTGGGATCCAGAAAAAATAAAGATTATTTAACAAGAGCAAGAAGGCTTTTCTCTGAATTGGAAAATCTTGGTCTAACTATACAAACCATACACGCTTTCTGTTACAAACTAATTTCCAACTTTCCCATAGAAGCTGGCATCGCCCCAAATTGTACGCTGAGTGAATGTAAAGAATTACATTCCATCATATTCAATAAAGTGCTTCATAACGAAACTGTGCAGGATGATATCAATCTTATTGCGGCTGAATTTGATGAAAATAAGCTACGCGATTTGCTTTATACTTTATGTATAAAAAGATCGATATCAGAAAATGATTCAGAATATATCAAAGATAAACTCAGTGCTCCAGATGAAATTCATGACTTACAGAGTGAAACGACTGAGCACATAAAAAGATTAGCCGAGATATTAAGTGAAGGCAGTAAAAGAGATCAGAGTTATAGTGAAATACTTTATTCTACTGTCATCCCAGTGCTTGACACTGGGATCCAGAAGAAAAGAAGTGTAGATTCCAGCGTCACGCGCTGGAATGACACCAAAATAGAAAACCTAGCCAAGGTATTTCTCAAATCAGAATCGCACGAAAAAAAGAGCATATCATCCATTGCAACAAAAAGTACTTTGGAAAAATTTAGAGATGCAGAGCAAATAATAGAGAGCGTTCAGAATGTAGTGTTTACTCATATAAAAGACATGAACTCTTATCAAATATTCAAGAGAACCAGTAGCTTACTTGGTATATTTAAAGTATATGTTGATCTATACAGTAGCGAAAAATCAAAAAACGCACTGCTTGACTACAATGATATAATTGGCTTAGCAACAAATCTTCTCAGCAATCCAAACTACAAAGATTGGATATTGTTTAACTTGGATCAAAAAATAGATCACATCCTTGTTGACGAGGCACAAGACAATAGCATCAGCCAATGGAAAATTATAACAAATCTCTGCGATGAATTTTTTGCCGGTAATGATGAAAAGCGAACCTTATTTGTAGTTGGTGACGTAAAACAATCCATATACAGATTTCAAGGAGCAAATCCCCATCTATTCAACTACATGCAACAATACTTTCATACGAAAACTGGTGGCAGAGATTGGATATCATGCCAACTTGAAAAGTCATTTCGTTCAACTCCAGAAGTTTTAATGCTTGTAGATAGAATATTTAATAACTTCCGCGCAGAAATATCTTTTGTTGATAATGAAATAAAACATGTTCCACATAGAGAGAATGACCAAGGATATATTGAAATTTGGCCAGCGTTACCAAAGTGTAAAGAGAAAGAACAGCGAGCTTTACAAATTCCTCTGACATGCAGGGAAAATTATATAATAACAGATCGATTACTTGCTCAAACAATAGCCAACAGAATTCACAATTGGTTAAACGAAGGGCGGATTTTAGTCGCTAAAGATCGCCATATAGAGCCAAGGGACATTGTGATTCTGGTACGGCAACGAAACGTGTTAGTTGATTACATAATAAGCGAACTTAAAAAAGCAAACGTGCCAGTTGTAGGCCGAGATTATTTTAGAATTATGGACTATATAGCCGTGCAGGACTTAATAGCTTTGGCCGAATTTTTACTCCTCCAGGCAAATGATTTAGCTCTTGCAAATGCTTTAAAATCACCGTTATTCAATTTTACCGAGGATGATTTATTTAACATTGCATATGACCGTAAAGAGCATTCACTATGGGAAAGAATTCGCGATTATTCTGTGGTTATCTATAGTGAATTAAACTATCTCATTAACTTATCTCGCATAGAGTCTCCTCTTGCACTATTTACACATATATTGCGTACAGGTAAGAAGAAATTTGCTGCAAGGCTAGGTCTTGAGTGCTTCGAGGTTCTAGACGAATTTATGAACCTTGTGTTGCAATTTGAAAACCCATCTCTTCAAGCGTTTGTTCAGTGGATCAAGGAGAATAACCCGGAGATTAAGAATGATATGCAATCAGAACGCAATGCTGTGCGAATAATGACAATTCACAAATCAAAAGGTCTGCAAGCTCCCATAGTATTTTTGGTTGATACAAACACAGTGCCAAGAAACAGTGAAAGCATTATCTTTGATGGAACGGAAGTGCCATTTTGGTGTGGAAAAAACAATAACGCTTATTGTGATCAAGTAAAAAGAGAGAAAAAACTAGAGGATTATAACGAATATTTGCGTTTATTATACGTAGCACTCACACGTGCTGAAGATGAGTTATACATCTTAAGTAAAGAGCCAGTGCAAAAGGGCTCTTGGTATGATCTAATCACTCAGTATGGAGAACCATATGAAAAGAAACAAGCATACTTACAGCCAATATTTAAAGAAAAAGTTGAAGTGCTATGTGTGAACGCAAACTACCCTTACATTTATAAAAAACGTGATTATTTTGACGTTCCAGTCATTTCCCTTCCGCCAAACCTATCAATGTCATTCCAGCGCCCTCTTTCGTCATTCCAACATCCTTCCTTGTCATCCCAGCGTCCTCCCCTGTCATCCCAGTGCTTGACACTGGGATCCAGTAAAAAAGAAGGAAAATCAGCATCAGCTACTTGGATGACAGATGGTTATACAAGAGGCTTAATAATCCACAGCATATTACAATATATGCCCAAGATAGAAAAAGAAAGGAGAAAAAACTGGGTCAGAAAATATCTTGACAATATAAACACCAGTGAAGATAAGGATGAAATTTACAGTAAAATATTGGCCTTTAATGAAAAATATGGCTATTTGTTTGACTTAGAAGGCAAATCAGAGATTACACTGAGTGGAATAATCGATGGCGAACCAGTATTAGTACGACTAGATAGGCTATGCATAACGCAAGATAAAGCGATCATAATTGACTACAAATCACACCGTAACGTTTCTGTTTCCTTATTAAATGAAATAAAAAAGCAAATGCTGACCTATAAAACCTTAGTACAAGAAATATATCCAAACAAGCAAGTAGAGTGTGTGGTTATTTGGGTGGAAGATTTAACCATTCAATCTGACCTTTAACGAAACTTGATTACAAGAAATAGCTACTACGTCATACCCCGCGGTATCTCTTAGCATAGATCCCTTACTTAACCGTCATACCGCGATTCATTCGCGGTATCTCTAGATCCCGCTAACAAGTAGCGGGATGACGAATTAATTAACTGTCATGCCGCCGCGAACCGTCATACCGCGATTCATTCGCGGTATCTCATCCGCTAACAAGCAGCGGGATGACAGCAGTCCTACGTCATACCGCTGCGGATAGATCCCGCTAACAAGTAGCGGGATGACGAATTAATTAACTGTCATGCCGCCGCGAACCGTCATACCGCCACTCCTTTCTCGTCATGCCACCACGAACCGTCATACCGCGATTCATTCGCGGTATCTCAGCAGATCCCGCTAACAAGTAGCGGGATGACGAATTACTTAACTGTCATACCACCGCAAACCGTCATACCGCGATTCATTCGCGGTATCTCATCCGCTAACACGTAGCGGAATGACGAATTACTTAACCGTTATCCTGCTGCTCCTTTCTCGTCATCCCGCTACTCCTTTCCCGTCATACCGCTACTCCTTTCTCGTCATCCCGCTACGTGTTAGCGGGATCTCAGCATAGCTATCTTAAAGCTAAGTAATATAAGTCAACCCAGCTAGGATTCTTTTGATTGATCAAATTAATTTTCCACTGCCTTGGCCATTCTTTCAGGCGCCTTTCTCTTGCAATAGCTAAACTTATATCTTCAAACTCTTCAAAATATACAAGTTTATTTACATTATATCTTGATGTAAAACCTGAAACAATTTTGTTTTTGTGTTCCCAAATCCTCTTGATCAAATTTGCAGTTACACCAATATATAATGTGCTATTAGCTTTATTTGTAAGTATATAGATATATGATAACTTCATCTTAATCGTTTATAGCTAAAGTAACTGAGGTTTACCAACATTATACTACACCATCGTGCCACAATAAAACTTACCGTCATCCCGCCGCGCCGCTAACACGTAGCGGGATGACGAGCTTATCGTCATGCCGCCGCGAACCGTCATCCCGTCACGGTATCTCTTAGCCGCTAACACGTAGCGGAATGACGATTGTCGGTAAATCTAAGTTACTGTAGCTATAAAAGCTTTCACAACAACCTATTTTCCTTGAAACTAAAATAGCTACTGAATGTAATAATAATGTGGTCTATTAATTCTATTCCTATACTTTGGCAAGCTTCTGCTAGTTGCCTAGTGAGAGATATATCGCTATTTGAAGGTTGTGTATCTCCGCTTGGATGATTGTGCGATTATACATATTGATACTCCTATAAAAAATTTGGGTTGTTGAGTTTACCATTTTTAAAATCCATAAGGGTTCTAACAGTTTCTGGTCTATCTTCAAATAAATACTTGCCTCTGGTTTTGCTATAGTCTTTTTGTATTTTTATTTTATCTCTCCTTATTCTATCGTAAAGCCACTGCCTGGAAACTTCAAGGATTTTTGCAACTTGTGAAATAGTAAGGTAGCCAGGCACTTTAATGGGGTGTGATTGCTCCTTTTTTCGCATAATATTATTTTTTAACCGAATATTTTTTACTGTATTTTCTAAAACAATATTCTTTGATTGTGAGGGAGAACGATACCCTTGTGTTTCTAAGTACTTGGCAATTTCTATATCCGTTTTACCCTCTTTACTTGACTTTATTATCGATTGCTCCATTTCTGTTGCAGTAGTCAATGCACGAAAGGAGCTTACTGGAATAGGAGCATGGAAAGTGGTAGTTTCTCTACCATGCCATACAATACGTATCTGCAAGCAATCACGCATGATTCGGTGTGCTACTACCTTATCAATCAGACAACGAACAAAAGATTTTCTTTGCTGACGTGACAGAACTGACTTATGCCAAATTTCTGGTAGTTTCTTACCTACATCTAAAAATATTGTTTTCAGTTCCTCGGATAATTGAGGAGTAGGTTTACTTGGATACTGACGTTCAAATGTAATTTCCGCTTGCTTGAGTTCATTCAATGCCTGTTCCCAACGTCTTTCAAGTTCTGCAGCTACAAGACGATTGTCAGGATCAACTTGATTAAATTGTCGTTCTGCCAATCTTACTTGGTATCTTAAGCGTTCTAATTGTTGTAAATGAGCTTTATTAATTTCTTGTTCAGATTGTAGCTGCGAGTTAATAGCCTTAGTATAAGCATCTAGCTCAATTTGACTAAGTGCTGCAAAAAATTTAGGAATTACTTCATTATCAATAATATCAGCAGGTAAAAACTGACATGAAGGGGAAAGATCACGTTGATGTTGGTAACTGCATTTATAATGATTTCCTCCTTTATACTGTACTATCATTTTGTGTCCACATTCTCCACAATAGATTATTCCATGTAATAATGCTGCACCTGGTCTAGCTATTCCACGTGTTCTACAGCGACGGTAATCCGCATGATTATCTTTAAGTATGATCTGAATCTTTGTAAAGGTTTCCCAATCTATGTAAGCTGGGTATTTATCTTTAATTAGAACTTTCCATTCTTCCATTGGTAGTCTTTTTGTTGTTTTATTAGCAGAAGATAGTTTGTGACGCGTAGTACAAGAACGACCATAAGCAAATGCTCCAGCATAAGCAGGGTTTTTGAGCATTGAGATAATTGCGTCAAAAGTTGGTTTTTTCCAATGCACTTCTTTAAAATTGTCATACCTAGGAATGGTAAGTTGGTTATTGTTAAAATACCTTACAACTTGTGCTGCTGTTCGTTTTTCTAGAAAAGTGTCAAAAACAAGCTTAATATGCTGCTGAACTTCAAGGTTAGGATCCTTACTCACGGAATCATCAATGTTACGAACGAAACCCACTGGAAGAGATAAGGCTAAATCTCCTCTGGTTGCCTTATTTACTAGTCCAGCATTTAGTCTGGCTCTTATAGTAGATAACTCCATTTCAGCAAGCTGTCCTTTCAGACCAAGTAACAACCGACCATTAATAGTACCAGGGTCATACACACCATCCCGATCAGCTATCAAACACTGTTTATAGCCACATATATCCAATAACGGATACCAATCAGAACAATTACGTGACAAACGAGTCACATCGTAGGATAGGATAATCCCTACCTTTGATAAAGTGACTTTAGCGAGAATCTCTTTATACCCTTCACGCTTTTCAGCACTAGCACCTGTTAAGCCGAGATCATTATCAATAACAACAATATTATCAGCTTTCCACCCAAGATCAATAGCTCTTTGTTTCAGCGCATACTGTAACTCCAAACTTTCTTGATTGCTCAGTGCTTGATGAGGTGTTGATTGTCTTATGTAAATTATCGCTTCGCGTGTTAAATGTTGTGCTGTAATTAGCTCTGATGTATTCATGGATGACCTCTTTGGACACTAATAATATGTTTTCTAAAATTTCTGATTTGAGACATTGCGGCATTTTTTTCCACACTCTATTTGGTTTACATGGCATAATTTATACTCCTTTGCTAAAGAAACAAATTCGTATAATGAATCCCATGTTAATTTACTTGTGAGAAAATCTTGCTTACTGGCTAAGTTGGTAGCAAGAAACGGGATACGCAGAATTATGTTATTACGATGAATAACAAATACATTACTACTACAATGGGCTCTTGAACTGATAAAGGATATAGGAAAAGTTCTGCCAAATAGCGGATGAGTTGGATCTGTAACTGTAATCTCTTTTTGGTTGTTGAATGGGGTATTAAGGTGGTTGATCGTGAGATATTACAATGGATGTTGAACCAATCAAAAGTGCGCGCTTGATGATCTCTCTGACATAAAGAGGAGTTTGATCTACTGTACCAACGTTTTGCAGGTCTTCCGCTATTAGACGATACTTTTTATTCATATAGATGACGCGAAAATTTTCCTTATTGAGGCTTCCTATGCTTATTCTTAAATAATCAAGCAATTTTTCCCAGTTATCGATTATAGGCAGGTCTTTTATTTCTTCTCTTGCAGAACGAACAAAGGCTTGTTTCACACAAAAGATGGCAGATATTGCTGCATTGCTGACACCATCAACATTTTGCAGTGCTTCCAGGTCAGCATTAAAAACTTTATTCAAACTGCCAAAATTTTCTATCAAACTCTTTGCTATCGGCTTTACATCAATTCTACTGTATGCTGAATATAAAATGTGCTCTAAAACTTCATAATCAAGTAATGATTGTCCATTATCTAAAATAATTTTCTCTCTTAGGCGCTTTCTATGCCCCTTTTCGTAATTTTTCATCATTAGTGAATTGCTTATCTCTTGTATAATAAGAAGTTAGATTTTTAAGTAAAATATTTAATAAAGCGCATGACGCACAATTGTAAGAACATTCATTTTTAAAGACAGTAAATTGTGTCATCAAAGTAGCTGACGCGAGCTCTACGTCATACCGCAATTCATTCGCGGTATCTCAGCAGATCCCGCTAACAAGTAGCGGGATGACGAAGTTATCGTCATGCCACCGCGAACCGTCATATCGCCGCAGACCGTCATACCGCCGCGGTATCTCTAGATCCCGCTAACAAGCAGCGGGATGACGAAGTTATCGTCATGCCACCGCGAACCGTCATATCGCCGCAGACCGTCATACCGCCGCGGTATCTCTTAGCATAGATCCTGCTAACAAGTAGCGGGATGACGAAGTTATCGTCATGCCACCGCGAACCGTCATATCGCCGCAGACCGTCATACCGCCGCGGTATCTCTAGATCCCGCTAACAAGCAGCGGGATGACGAAGTTATCGTCATGCCACCGCGAACCGTCATATCGCCGCAGACCGTCATACCGCCGCGGTATCTCTAGATCCCGCTAACAAGCAGCGGGATGACGAATTACTATCTACACCGTCATACCGCCGCGGTATCTCTTAGCCGCTAACACGTAGCGGGATACTTAACCGTCATACCGCGATTCATTCGCGGTATCTCAGCCGCTAACAAGAGATCCCGCTAACACGTAGCGGGATGACGGTTGTCGTTTAGCCATAAATATTTAAGAAATTTACCAAACGAAAAAAAAGGCAAAAGAAGCCCTAGTCATTGTCTACTTTCAGTATTGGCGTTTTTTAAGTCTTAAACACTGCAATTTAGCTGCTTTTAAATGCAACTCACCTTTGTTTAAATGTTTAAGAAATTTACTAAGCAGAAAAAAAGGCAAAAGAAACCCCGTGTTAGCTAGTTGTCACTCTCTAATCCTGCAAATTGGCGTACTATACTGTCTTAAACGACTTATAAGCGCGTTTCAGCTTATATAGGTAAAAACCCAGAAATGTTGTGAAGACATAAGGTGCACATAGTGCAAAAAATTAAAAATAAGACGCCAACTACGTTGTTTTCTTGCTGTTTAATCTGCACAGATGAAGATAACTGAATACCTTCACTATCATAATAAGGGGGCTGGCGGAGTTTGTCAAGCAAGTTTTATGCAAGAGATCTATTGAAATGCCCCTGTAAAATTATACTATTAATTAGTGCACTGTAAATTTAAAATTATAGATATGTTAAGCAGATTGGTAATTTTGCTATTAGTTTTTATACTTCCTTTTTCTTCATACTCATACCAGTTTAGAACCAAAGCAAAGCAAGCAGTAGTCTTAGATTTAGCTTCAGATTCATTCATTTTTGACCATAATTCTGATGAAAAAATGGCCCCATCTTCAATGAGCAAGCTAATGACTTTATATATAGCCTTCGATTATCTAAAAGCTGGAATAATACACATGGAGGATAAATTTCGAGTAAGCAGAAAAGCGTGGGAAAGAAAAGGCTCTTCTATGTTTTTGAAAGAAGGTCAATCCGTTACGGTGAGGGAATTACTCGAAGGAATTACAATAGTCTCAGGTAATGATGCCTGCATAACACTAGCCGAGGGTATTGCAGGATCAGAAGAGAATTTTGTGGCTGAAATGAATGAGGTTGCACAAAATTTGAACCTGAATGACAGTCATTTTGTCAACTCAAGCGGGTGGCCAGATGGAGATCATTTTATGAGCGCAAAAGACTTGGTAATGCTGGCAAAAAGGATTTTCACTGATTTTCCTGAATATTACGATTTATTTTCTGAACAATATTTGACATATAACGAAATTGCACAAAAGAATAAAAATCTTCTACTTTTTCACGACATTGGGGTTGACGGTTTAAAAACCGGTTATACAAATGCTGGTGGTTATGGCATTGTAGCATCTGCAAAACGAAATGATAGGAGAATTTTTGCTGTCGTAAATGGTTTAAACACTGAGAAAGAGCGAATAGAAGAAGCAAAAAGACTGATACAATACTCCTTAAAACATTTTAATACTAAGAAAATATTTGCTAAAGACAGTGTAGTTGAGGAAGTAAATGTTCTCTATGGAAAAGATAAAAAAGTGCCTATTACAGTTGCAAACGATGTTACCATAACTTACAACCGCAAATTGCATGACCAAATTAAGGTGCGTATTGAATATAAAGATATGATACCTGCACCCATTAAAAAAGGTCAAGAAGTGGGCAAAGTTTTTGTAGAAATACCAGGTGTTGAGCAACAAACTACGCCTCTTTATGCAGCAAATGACGTACAGGAATTGAATTTCGTAGAAAAGTTTTTTAGAATGTTATTTTAAGTTTAATATATTGGCTTTCAAAGCAATTTCGAAAGAGAGATCTATTGCACTTTAGTGTAGTTTTAACTAACAATTTCTGTTACAATACAAGATTGAAATGTTACGAAAATGTGCTGGTTATATTTGTTGCTGTCTAGTATCCTAGAGATACTGTGGGCTGTAACGTTAAAGTTTAGTAACAGTTTTACTAAAGTTGTGCCTTCGATTGCAACATTGGTAATTATGATCATTAGCATTTACTTTTTATCTCTTGCAGCATGCTTTCTACCTATTAGAGTATGCTATGCAGTTTCCTCTGGAATATGCACAATTGGAATAACTATAATTGGTGCAACCGCTTTCACAGAGAATATTAATTTATCTCAAGTTTTATGTATCATTTTAATTGTAATAGGAACCATAGGGCTAAAGCTCTCTATTTAAACCTAAAAATTTATGCATGAATTGGATATATTTACTCTTATCGTCACTAATTGAAGTGTTCTGGGTCATAACACTTAAGCATAGTTGTGGATTTACTCATCTCGTACCATCAATAATTAGCATACTCTCCATGGCTCTTAGTACGTATTTACTTTCGCTCGCTATACGTTCTATACCTATCGGAGTATGCTATGCAATTTGGACTGGAGTAGGTGCTATAGGAGCTTCGATACTTGGAGTTTACCTATTTAATGAACCAGTTAATTTATTCGAAGTAATATGCTTTATTTTAGTTACATTCGGGATTATAGGATTAAAATTGTTTGATACTGCAAAACAAACTGTTGATAAAATGGAATAAGAGATCCCACAATTGGAATTATATTAAGGAAATACTTCCTGCACATTCCCATTTACGTTTTGCGCTTCTTTCGTTTCATCCATTTTAGTACTAGGTTCTAACATTCTAACTGTAGTATAAGCTACCGCTAATGCTGCTGCTACAACTGTAACTACTGCTCCTATTACAGGATATAGCCCAGCTGTAATTGTTCCAATTGCAAAAAGTGTTATCGTTATAGCAGTACCAAACAATATTGTTAAACTGAAAGCAACAAGAGATATTTTACCCTGTTGGTCATGTCGTTTCATTCTTTCTTCAGATAAAAGAAAATTCACATGCCGAACTATATAATGATTTTTGTCAAAATCGCTCGGAATTTTATTATCATTATTCTTTGACAAAAGATCTGCTCTTTTGCCTATTAAAGTCTCAATTACCTCTTTGCAACCACGTCGAGCAGCCATATGTAAGGGAGTGCATTTATCTTTATCTACTGCATTAACCTTTGCTCCTGCTCCTATTAGAGCTTTTGCTGTCTCTTCATTCTTGGCATTATGCAAGGGAGTGCGTTTATCTTTATCTAATGCGTTAACATTTGCTCCCGCTCCTATTAGAGTTTTTACTGTCTCTGCATCTTCAGCAAAATGTAAAGGAGTACATCCATATTTATCTGCTGCATTAACATTTGCTCTTGCTTCTACTAGAATTTTTACTATCTCTTTACGGCAAAATTGAGTAGCTATATGCAAGGGAGTGCGTTTATCTTCATCTGCTGCATTAACATTTGCTCCTGCTCCTATTAGAGTTTTTACTGTTTCTTTACAACCATATTGAATAGCCAAATGTAAGGAAGTGCGTCCATCTCTATCTATTGCATCAACATTTGCTCCTGCTTCTATTAGAGTTTTTACTATCTCTATGCGACCTTTTTTAGCAGCCAAATGTAAAGGAGTATTCCTATATTTATCTACCGCTTTGACATCTCCTTCTCCTTCTATTAGAGTTTTTACTATCTCTATGTAACCTTTTTCAGTAGCCAAATGTAAAGGAGTATACCCATCTTTACTTATTGCATTAACATCTATATCTTCTCTTTTCAATAGGAGATTTACTACTTCTGTTTGACCATTTTCACAAGCCAAATGCAAAGGAGTACATTCATGATTATCTTTTTCATTAACATCTGCTCCGTTGTCTATTAGAGCTCTTATTGTTTTAGTGCAGCCACGGCGAGCAGCCTTACATAAAGGAGTGTCTCCATATCCATTTTTTGCATTAGCATTGATTCCTTCTACTCCCAATAGAGCATTCACCACATTTTCTAAATTATTGTGGATAGCTAAATGCAATAATCCATATTCTACTGCAAATAAGTGGTTTACACCAAAACCAGCTCCTTCCCACTCTTTATATTCATCTGAATATTGTGATAATTTCTCTTTTATCTTCCCAATTACGTTATCTTTACTTAAATTTTTGTCAGCATCAATTGCACTTAGCATTCTTTCCCACTGCTCGTGTTCAATTGTCATAACTTTACTCCTACTTTAACAATATTTTAATTATCATATATTATGACAAGAAAGTTAACCCTACCTAATTTTGCTTAGTAAGCACACTAACTATGAAACAATCTATATTACCATCAAAAACAGAATTTATATTACCCACTTCATGTCCAGTTCTTAAATCCTTCACCATTTGATATGGATGCATAACGTACGATCTGATCTGATTGCCCCAGCCTATATCGCATTTTTTACCATATTCTTCAGCCATCTTTTGTTCTTTTTTTTCCAGTTCAATTTGGTACAAACGTCCTTTAAGTAATTTTAACGCCTCATCCTTATTTCTGTGTTGAGAACGACCATTTTGGCATTGAACTACAACACCAGTTGGAATATGCGTAATGCGTACCGCACTTTCAGTCTTGTTCACGTGCTGACCGCCTGCTCCGGAAGCACGGTAGGTGTCGATCTTTAGATCCTTTTCATCCACAGCAATATCAATTGAATCTTCTATCACTGGAGTTACTCCTACACTTGCAAAACTGGTATGACGTTTACCATTTGCATCAAACGGCGATATTCTAACCAGCCTGTGAATTCCACTTTCACTTTTTGCCCACCCATAAGCTTTTTCTCCAACGATTTTTATCATTGCAGACTTTATACCAACCGACTCTCCTTCTAATTTTTCTACAACTTCAACTTTAAAGTTGTGATAAATTTCTGCCCATCTTACATACATGCGCATCAGCATTTCAGCCCAATCATTGCTCTCTGTTCCACCAGCTCCTGAGTGGATTTCTAAAAAGCAGTTATTGTTATCTGCTTCACCAGTAAATAAGGATTCTGTCTCTTTAAGTTTGATTAATTTCTCTAGCTTAGCTAATTCACTTTCAACTTCAGAGAAAAATTCTTCATCATTCTCATCAATAGCAGACTTCATTAAGCTAATGGCATCGTTGTAATCGCTTTCCAACTTTAAAAACAACTCTACGTCATGCTTAATTTTAGAACGTTCTTTTAAAATTTCTTGTGCCTTTTGATTGTCTTGCCACAGATTATCATTCGACGCTTGGGAATCCAGCTCTTCAAGACGCAACTTTAATTTTTCTATGTCAAAGACACCTCCTGATAAGAGAAATACTTTTATTTAAGCCTTGAAAGTATTCGAAAATTTCTGAATAAGTTTTCATTATACTTTAGATTTTAATATATTTACTATTACTAACAATAACAGCAAACAAAATAGAAATTTAACCATATGATAGTTAATTCAAAATAATTTCATTATACTTTAATGTTTAAGGAAATCAAGTGTGTATATTTATTAAAAAATAAGGTAAAGTAATGAATATTAAAATAAGTTCTCATTATGGTTTAGACAAAAAGGCTATTGATGACTTAATAGAGTCACTTGATAACGAGGAGCTAGAAAATGTTTGTAATATTGTAAAAACGATAGATAGCGTTCAGTTAGCTTATTTTTTATCTACTTCAATCAGTGATCACAGGGAGAAATTAGTTAATATCCTCGATCAACATTTGTTAAGTGATGCCCTAGTGCATGTAGTGCCAGATTTACAAAGAGAGATCATAGAAACATTGGGAATAGAAAATACAGCAAAGTTACTAATGCTCCTTGATGTAGAAGATATAGTAACCATAGTGAAAGATTTGGATAGAAAGTCTATAGAAAACATACTTAACTACTTACCCAATGCAACTCAAAAATTAGTAGAGGAGTTGTTATCATACCCAGAAGAAAGTGCAGGAAGGTTGATACATAAAAATATGGTTATAGCTCCATATTATTGGACGATAAATCAGCTAATGGAATTCTTGCGCAACTATAAAAAAATACCAGAAAGATTTCACCAGATATTCATTATCAACTCAAAATTAGAGCCTATAGGCAGTGTTAATTTAAATAAGGTAATATCTCACTCAGGAGACACAATAATAAAAGAGATAATGGATCATGACATAAAAATCATTAAAACTGGAGTAGACCAAGAGGAAGTAGCAAGAATATTTAAAGATTACTCTCTATTATCGGCTCCGGTAGTAAATAAGAATGGTAAAATTATTGGTGTGATCTTAATTGAAGATGTGATAAAAGTTGTTCAACAAGAAACAGAAGAGGATGTACTCAAAATAAGCGGTGTATCTTCTAAAGCCGATATAAATGCCCCTATACATAAAACTATAATTAAAAGGCTACCTTGGTTACTGTTTAACCTCTTAGCTGCAACAATGTGTTCCATAGTAGTTGGCTTTTTCGATGATGTAATAAAAAGTTTTATAGTACTGCCAATAATCATGCCGATAATTGCATCAATGAGCGGAAATGCAGGATCCCAAACAGTAACGCTAACCATCCGGGCAATCGCAACAAAATATCTAACTGAGCAAAATGCAAAAAGAGTACTGATGAAAGAATTTTTAATAGGTCTTATAAACGGGGTAATTTTATCTACCATTTCACTCGTAGTATTAGCAATAAGATTTCACAATTTCAAAGTGGAGATGATTTTTGTGGTCTCCATGATTATGATGTCAATTATTGCAACGTTCATCGGAACTTTCATTCCTATAATGCTTCACCGTTTAAAGTCTGACCCTGCAGTTTCTTCTTCAATCCTAACATCGGCAACAACTGATATTCTCTCAGCTCTTATGTTTCTTGGTTTAGCTACGATCTTTTTATTAAACAGCTGATACTATCTATAGCTATACCGCGATTTATTCCATAGCTGTACGAACATTCATTTTTAAAGGTAAACTGTACAGCGAATGGTGTCATTCCAGTGCTTGACACTGGAATCTAGCCTTTTCATAATCATCAAAATGTTGTATTTTTACATAAAATGGCTACTTTTATGCTTACCAACTTAATAAAATTCCTGGATCCCAGTGTCTGGGCACTGGGATAACACCCTCCTGATAGACAATGTTCGTACATCTGTAGATTTATTCGCGGTATAGATTCTGCTAACAAGTAGCGGAATGACGGTTTTTCAAATTGTCGTAAGTCAGTTTAGCTATAATATCAAGTTTCACAACTTTACCAACTATTTCTTTCTATTAAATAAGAATAAATTACCTATACAAAAATAGATTGGCAATATTTCAAGTCTACCAAGCAGCATCAAAAACGACAAAAATAATTTTACTTCATTACTGAAAGAAGAATAGTTACCTGAAGGGCCTATTAAATTACTAAATCCCGGGCCAGAATTTGTAAGCGTTGCAGAGACTGAACTGATGCTAGTTATAAAGTCTGCATTGCTTAAGTAAGACATCACTATTGATGAAATGGTAAACGTTAACATGAAAATTGCAAAAAATATAAAGACAGAGTGAACTTCATCATTCTCCAGGGTTTTTCCGTTGAATTTTACCCTATTACCTGCACCTGGGTTTAATAAAAGGCGAAAGTGATTTCCTATAGACTTTAGAAAAATGATCAAACGAAAGATTTTGATGCCACCACTTGAAGAACCACTACATCCACCAACAAAGGTTAGAAAAAAGCTAAGACTGAAATGAAGCTCCAATCTATATGATTACAGATTGCATAACCAGTTGACGTAATTAAAGAGGTGATGGTAAACGTGCTGTATCTAAATGATAATGACACTCCTAAATCAACATTTTGATACAACCAAAAACAAGCAAATAAAGATGAAACAATAGCTATCTTAACAAAGTAAGAGACCTGTTCATCATAGCAAATGTCTAACCGTCTTATGATTTTTAAATAGCTAAAAAAAGGCAGAGAACCCAAAATCATAAAAATGATCGTTATGACTTCTAACATAGGGTTATTGTAGTGCCCTATAGAATCATTATAGTTAGCAAATCCACCAGTTGATACAGCGGACATTCCGTGACATATTGCGTCAAATAGTGGCATGCCAGCCAGATAATAGGAAAATATACATAACAAAATTAGGCCATAATATATTGCTGTAATATGAATTACTACGCTTCGCGTGTTCGGCAACTTCCTTTTTGTAGCATCTGAATATTCAGAATAAAGTAAATTATTTAGGCTGAGAATCTTAAACATAGGAAAAACTGCAATTCCTAAAGTGATTACACCAAAACCCCCCATGCCATGTAGCATTGCTCTCCATAGCAGTATTCCTCGAGATTGTTTTTCAATATCATTAAATATAGTTGCCCCTGTGGTTGTGATGCCAGATATCGTTTCAAATAATGCATCAACATAGCTCAGATTGTCAAAATAGAAAGGAATAGCTGCAAACAAAGACAAGGCAATCCAGGTGCAACTAGTAATTGCAAAAATTGCCGGCATGCCATTTAATTTACCGAGTAAAATAAAAATTACGCCAGATGTGCAGGTAATTATGAATCCAGCGAGAAAATTTTTCCATTCGTAGCTGAGACATTTATTAGTAATAGCAGGAATAAGCATTGCTAAGCTAAATAACAATAGGAATATTCCCACAATAAATACAATTGAACGTAAAGTTTGTAAACGTTGATGATTTTTCATAGAGTTATTTCCTCGCTATACAAAGCCATAAAAGCTACTCTAACGTCAAGCATTTTGTTGGCCTTTATTAACAGTTATTAACAATATACTTGACTTACTTGTAAATATATATGATAATTAAACTTTATAGAAAATAGAGGTAAAATATGACTGAATTAACTGACATACAACAAAAAATTCAAACTTCATTAATTACAGCAATCAGCGAGAACAACCTTAAAATGGTCCAGGAAATATTCAACAGTAATGAAAATGATGATATACAAGCAGCTTTGAGACACGAGGGAGCTCCGACTAGTGAAAAAGATATCATTTTATATTTTGCTATTACTCGCCTTAACGATATAGTTGAAGATAAAGAAAAATTTGAAAAAAGCGTAAAGATCATTGAACTAATTTGGCAGAAAACTAATCAAAAAATTCGTGGTTCTGTGTGTGATCATGCAATAGAGAGTTTTGAAAACTCTCTAAGAGAAACTGTCCTTAGTGACATACCTGCTCTTGAAACAGTTATTCAAGAAATGGAAGAGCACAAGAGGGTAATGGATCTTAGTTCAATACTAAGAGATGCAATAAAAAGTCTTAATGTTAATCAAGTTGAAGCAGCATTAGAGAATTGTGGTGAAAATGTACAAAGTGTTTTAGATCGAATAGTATATTGGGTTGATGGAGACGTAGATGCCTTTTTAGTTTATCCTCTGGGAAGTTAAATATAGTAAAGAATTGAACCAAGAAGATGTGGAAAAGATAAAAGAAATCTTTGAATTAATGTTTAATGCTGCTTCTCCACAGCTCCTTGGGTATGAGCACCGTGGAAATAACTATGTAATGAGTAAACTTGTAAAGGCACAAAAACGTTTTGCTAAAATACCTGGAGTAGGTGAGCAATGCTTTCAAGATTTGATTCAAAAATTTGAGGAAAAACTTAGTAAAGATACACTAGATAATGCCAAGGCTGATGATCAGATAGCATGGGATAAAGAGTATGCGACTCGATTTTCACAAGAAATCAATCATGATCTGTTTGAGAATGATGAACTTAATGCTTGTATAGATGACACTGATCTAGGTCAAAACCCAGTAATTAACACCGCAAACCCTGAATTAACAAATGAAGCAGATAACAAAACCCCAGAAAAGAACGATACAAACTTCTGGAGTGAACACAAAGGGAAGATTGCTCTAGGTGTTACTGGACTATGCGTAGCTGGTGCTGTTGCAGCCTATGTGCTAGCGTATCCTGTAGTTGCACTGGCTTTAACAGTTTTGGCAGCAGTTATATTAATGGGTGCTGGTATTGCTAAGTTTTGTGAGAAATCAGAAAGCCCAAATACGAAAAGCTCGGACCCAGATCTTTCTCAGTGTTGCAACAAAACAAGAACTGCCTAATTAGTAATCCATTGTCATCCCAGCGCGCTGCGCTGGGGTCTGACTACGCTAGACAAAGAATATGTATCCGTTCAGGAAAGCGACAAAATAAGGTAGACAAGGTAGTATAAAAAGATAACCATAAAAGTGAGTTTACAACAAATGGTGTCATGCCAGTGCGTGACACTGGCATCCAGTTGAGCTATTTCAACAAAAATACTGCATTTGAGGTGAACTTTTTTCTCACCAGGACCATTATCTATTACACTTATTTACGAGTATAATAATTAAAGTCTGGATCCCAGTGTCACGCACTGGGATGACAAAAAAGGAGGCTGCTTGGATGACAGGAGAAGGAAGTGTTGCCGTCACGTTATATCATAAACCTTTGCTGAAGCTTTCTTTATATATTCACTTGAAAGTGGGATTAGACCAAGCCTAGATAGGTACCCATCTTCAATGCCGATCGAATCTATAATTTCTTTTATGAATTCTCTTAATCCATCAACAGTATCCAGGTGTTCTTTCTTTATATAAAGGTATAGAGGTCTTGCTAATATATATTTTCCCGATGATATATTTTCGTAAGTTGGCTCAATTCCTGCAATTGTGCTCCCTTGTATTTTATCTTGATTCCTCATTAAAAAGCTAAAACTAAATATCCCTAAAGCGTTCTTGTTACTTTTCAATTTTTGTATTATTATGTTTTCATTAATTCCAACTTCTATATACCTTCCGTCATCCCTTATATTACCACATGCTTTCTTTCTTTCTTCCTGATCTTTATAATTCTCTTTGAAAATTCTCGAGTTCATGCATGAATATTGATTGAACATAATAGAATTAACCAAAGTTTCGTATGTGCCTGTATTTTGATGTGGACCATAAATTTCAATTTCTGTTTTTGGTAAGGCTTGATTTACATCAGACCAAAACTTCTTATTATTTTTTACTAATTTATCATCTTCTTGAGAATATGCAGATAAAGTTTCAAATAAGTCCTTTTTTGTGAAATCAAATCTATGGCTTTGATTTGAATTTGCAATGACAATTCCATCATAGCCAATGATGATCTCTATCACTTCATTAATTTTATTTCTTTTACATAGTTCTCTTTCTACTTCCTTCATAGGGCGAGATGAAGTGGTGATGTCTGGCGTGTCTTCCCCTATTCCTGAGCAAAACATTTTGAACCCTGATCCACTTCCTATCGATTCCACAACTGGAGTCTTAAAAGAGAATACACGATTGAACTCCTCGGCTACAAATGAGATAAAAGGAAAAACGGTTGAAGATCCAACAATTCTGATGTATTTCCTGGCATCAGCATTTGACAGCGGCGTGAATAATACGAATACAAAAATCAGGAGAAAGTTTCTAAGCATTATTTTTAGTTAAGAACATAAATCTAATTATTGTAATAAAAAATCAAACTGAAAAGCTTTAATTTTCTCTTGTGATTGACCTATAGCTAATCCAATTGACCGCTATTTCAATTGCATGAACATTGTAACAATGGTGTCTGCAAGCAGCTTACTGTACGAACATTGTGATTTGAGAGCAATTTCCACTAGGAGGATGTCATCCCAGTGCCCAGACACTGGGATCCAGTTCTTATTACCTGGTGTAAAGTTAAGTTTTCTGGATTCCAGACTGGAATGACATCATTTACCATGTACAATTTATTAGTTAATAATCCATTGTCATCCCAGCGTCATGCGCATAATTGTATGAACATTGTGATTTGATACAAGCTACTTGCATGACAAAAGCTACAGTTTACATTTAAATTTTATTTTATATTATTGTAAGTATTACACAACTTTAAGGGGCAATTATGGCAGTTATGCCAGATAAATGGATCAGAGAAAAAGCTGAAAATTTTGGAATGATAGAGCCTTTTGTGGATCACAAAAGCAGCAAAGGTGTTATATCTTTCGGACTATCGTCTTATGGGTATGATGCAAGAGTGGATAATAAATTTAAAATTTTTACTAACGTTAATTCAGCCATCGTGGACCCTAAAAATTTCTCTGAGAATAGTTTTATAGATAAAGAAACAGACGTATGCATAATTCCACCAAATAGCTTTGTGCTTGCAAGCACAGTGGAATATTTTCGTATACCAAGAAATGTACTGGTCATTTGTGTTGGTAAATCAACTTACGCAAGGTGTGGAATTATAGTAAACGTTACTCCCTTAGAACCTGGATGGGAAGGTCATGTCACACTCGAATTCTCAAACACCACCCCACTTCCTGCAAAAATTTACGCTAATGAAGGCGCATGCCAATTCGTATTTTTAAGCGGCGAAAGTGAGTGTGAAAAATCATATGATGATATGAAAGGAAAATATATGAATCAGCATGGTATCACTTTGCCGCTGGTAAAGTGATTACTTTAGGTAAAGCAAGATATTGTGCTATTGTACTGAAGATTACTAAGATAAGTTTTAACTAATTTGTCGCATTCTTTATCACCTAAAACTGCACGTGCAGAGTGGTTTTTAAATGACTCTACATAGCTTGAAAAGAAATTTGTAGAAGGATTACTTAAAGCTTCTGCAACTTCTTTTTTTCTTTATCATTGGAAAGCTGATTAAATAGTTCTTCTCCCTTTTTTTGCAGCTCATTTTCAAATTCCTGCTTTATAGTATTCTTATCTGCTTTTTGCAAGAAGGAAAACTCTTCAAAAATGTACAAGGAAGAGACAATACTGTTGAAGGTACCAGTAAAACATGCACTTGAACCACGACCACCACGCACTCCGTATTCTGTTTGCGATTCTACTAAATGTTTAACCAGTTGATATTTTCTCTGTGATATGCGGGTATTAATATCTATATTATGATCAGCATTTGCTCTAGTTTGATCGTTGCAAGCCTTCCAAGCTAAATTTAAAACTTGCTTCAATGTTAACCCGCTTCCACTATGTGTATCAGGGTTATTTTTTATACGCTCCAAGCACTCAAGTGCATGTTTTTTCTCATCTTCTCTAAGTTGATCTTTATCTGCAGCTTTTTGTGTGCCATTTGCTATGCACTCTAACTGATCAATAAATCCTTCTATTTCCTCTATAAACTTATCATCAACATCAGGCTCGCCATAGTTTTCTTTTAGCTTTTGAACGTTAATATTAATTGCATCATTTACATTAGTATCATGCGTTGTTTGTGGGATACGTGCTGCCTCCATAAATGCTTCAGTTCTTTTGCCTCCTGCAAAAAGATATAGCTTACTCAATACCTTGGCGATTAAGAAAAACACCAGGGGAGGAATAAAAAATATTATAAAAAGTACTACAAATAAACCTGTGATTAGCCACCTTACAGGAGCTAGCAGAATTTCTTTTGCTTTTTTTAATTTTGACGGTCTTTGTATGTTGTCTGGTGTATTTACTACTGCTGGCATAATTAGTTTAAGTTAGTATCAATATTTTTAATATACTATATTTTTTCTTATTTTGTCAACTCAAATTTCTACTTCCGCACTTTTTCATTGTTGCTTACAATAATTATAGCTACACGATTTACTCATGTGCTTTTCTTAATTAAAAACTTCAACTATTCATTGTAAGCTATTGAATTTCCTACTATTTAGTGGCAAATTGTCATCCAAGTGGCTGTAAAACGACAAATTCGTCATTCCGCTACTAGTTAGTGGAATCTATACCGCGAATGAATCGCGGTATGACGGTTCGCGGCGGCATAACGATAAGCTCGTCATCCCGCTACTAGTTAGCGGAATCTATGCTAAGAGATACCGCGAATGAATCGCGGTATGACGGTTCGTGGCGGCATGACGTAGAGCCTACATTAACTATAGAAACAAAAAGGAGGATTATCATGTCTACAATAGTTTTA
Source organism: Wolbachia endosymbiont of Listronotus oregonensis (assembly GCF_031205055.1). Classification (NCBI taxonomy): domain Bacteria; kingdom Pseudomonadati; phylum Pseudomonadota; class Alphaproteobacteria; order Rickettsiales; family Anaplasmataceae; genus Wolbachia; species Wolbachia endosymbiont of Listronotus oregonensis. Next base: position 181,722 of record NZ_CP102118.1, read on the forward strand.
TCATCAATTTTTGGTCAAGCAGGCAGCATTTTTGGTCCAATTGGCCAGATTATCGGCTCAGAACTCGGTGCTCTTCTTGGTGCGCAGCTTGATGGTGCGATGTTTAGCCTTGATGCTGAGCAGAAAGTAACGCATGGTGCGAGACTAAAAAATCTGCAAGTTCAAACCTCAACCTATGGAAGGACGATACCAATTATCTATGGCACTGCTCGCATTGCAGGGAACATTATTTGGTCACAGCCAATAAAAGAAGAGGCGATAACCACCAAAAGCAAAATTGGAAGAGGTATGAATGTTGAGTATAATTACTATGCAACGCTTGCAATTGCGATCTGCAAGGGGAAAGTAGAAAAATTAAACAGAATCTGGGCAGATACAACATCACTTAGCTTTGATGAAATAGATTATACTTTTTACCGCGGTACAGAAGACCAAAATCCTGATCCATTTATGTCGTCAATCGAAGGTGTGCCGGCTTATAGGGGAATATCTTACATAGTCATCAAGAATTTTCCTTTAGCAGACTATAATAACCGCGTTCCGGTATTCACATTTGAAGTGCAGACTATATTAAAGCCTAGCGGATTTTCAGTAGTAGAAAATATTCAGAATATCAATATAATACCAGGCTCAGGAGAGTTTGTATATGATACAAAAATACAGAAGAAAATCGCGCAAGAGAAAATAAGCAGCAACCAATATATCCCATATGGGCTGGCACAAAGGGTAAATCATAACAACCACACTAAAAAGAGCGATGCAGTGCTTTCTTTGGATCAATTAAAGGGAGATTTACCAAATGTTGAGTGGGTATCGGTAGTAGTCAATTGGTTTGTGAATGATCTGTGAACATTAAAGATTGTAAAATATACCCTGCAGTTGAATTTCAAGATGATTCCGCAATATTACCTGATGATTGGCAAGTAGGAAGTAGTACCAGAGATGATGCTCAGCTAATTTCAAAAGACGATAATGGAAACCCAAGATATGGTGGCACAGTTAGTGATTCAGCGCTAATAAGATATATAGAAGAGCTACACAGCAGAGGCTACAAGGTGATGCTCTATCCGATGCCCTTACTTGATACAAAGAACAAAGAGTGGCGAGGAAGATTGAGCGGGACTCCTGGGGATATAAGTGATTTTTTTAAGAATCAGTACAACAAATTTATAGAGCATTATGCAAGCATTGCCAAACAAACTAAAGTGGAAGGGTTTATCATTGGTTCTGAATTTGTTGAACTTACCAAAATCAGAGATGAAAAAGGTAATTACCCTGCAGTGGCAGAGCTAGTTAAGCTTGCAAAGCAGATAAAACTTGATCTTGGAAAAGAAGTAACAGTAACTTACGCTGCGGATTGGAGCGAATACCACTCATATGATGGTTGGTATAATATGGATGAACTGTGGTCTTCACAGTACATCGACGTTGTTGGCATAGATGCTTATTTTCCACTGACTGATGGTCCAGAGCCTCCTTTTGGCTATTCTGCGGAAGATGTAATGGGTGGTTGGAGCAGTGGAGTGGGGTATGATTATTTCTATGATTACTCAAAAAGTGAGCCTGAAAAAGTAAAGTATAACGACAGCAGGTATGCGTGGAAAAATATAGAGAAATGGTGGAGTGAAACTCACATAAACCCCGGTGGTAGTAAAACAAAATGGCAACCAAAAATGAAAAAAATATGGTTTACTGAATATGGATTTCCCAGTATGAACGGCTGCACTAATGAGCCAAATGTGTTTGTTGACAAAGGCAGCATAGAGAGCAAATATCCACGATATTCAAACGGAGAGGTGAGCTTTCTTTCACAAAAAATTGCAATTGAAGGAACGCTAAAGAAGTGGCAAAGCTCAGAAATGGTAGAAAAAATGTTTCTCTGGGCATGGGATGCAAGGCCATTTCCTTACTTTCCCAATTTGTGTGATGTGTGGACTGACTGCCATAATTGGCAGACAGGACATTGGATTCAGGGAAAGCTTTCACAGCTTAATATTTCCGATGTTTTATTGGATCTGTTACAAAAAACAGGTTTAAAAAGCAATCAGTTCGATACAGGTGGCGTCAAAGGGTTATTGTCTGGATATGTAATAAATGACCAGCAACCCGTACGTTCAATTATTAAAATGCTGCAAAGTTGCTATTTTTTTGATGTGGTTGAGCAGGGCTCTAAACTGAAATTTGTCCAAAAGGGCAGGGGAGTTACAACTGTAATGCCAATTGGTGAAACGGTTTTCAGTAACAATTCAAAACTTGTTAATATTAGTCAACTGGATTTAAATAATAAAGTTAACGTCGTTTATTTTAATCGCAATTTTGGCTATCCAATTGATGTTAAATATGCTGAGTTGCCAAAGCAAGGCACTGCTGCAACAGTTGAAATACCGCTCATTATGGAGGAGGGAGAGGCGCAAAATATAGCTGAGGTTTTACTTTATTCTTCGTGGCAAGAGAGAAATATATACAATTTCAAGCTGCCGATAAAATATGCGTGGCTTGCGCCAAGTGATGTCATAACGATTTTAGACGGTGAGAAAAAGCATACGGTGAGAATTATAAAAACAAAATTTGAAAGCATGTCCATTCAAGTAAGTGGTGTTGGTTATGACAGCTCCATATATAAGCTTTCTTTTCCTTCAACAAGGTCTCTTATGCTGAAGGAATACCCTCCTTCTCATATCAGCAAAACCATAGTAGAAATGATATATTTACCGCATGTTAAAGGTAATATTGCAAGCTTTACTTTAATTGGTGAGGAAAGGAATTGGAAGGGAGCAACGCTCTTTATTTCGTACAACGATAAGGATTATAAGCCTATCGCAAGCACAAATAAACAGTCTACTTACGGATATGTAATGGAATCTACCGATGAGGGGCTTGTAATAGTATTACGTTTTGGTAAGCTGCTAGGAATTATCGATTCAAATTCAGCATTAATCGGAAAAGAGATAGTGAAATTCCAGAGTACTAAACTCATAGATAAAAATAAATATAAGCTTAGCAACCTAATTAGAGGGCAAGAAGGTACTAAAGAGTATGAGCATACAGGAGGTGAGAAATTTACCTTACTTGATGATTCAATAATTTCTTTTGAAGTGCAATCAGGGAGAAAATTTTACCTCAAAGCAGTGACTTATGGTGATTCGTTGGATAACACGGAAGCAAAGGTCCTGAACAATTGATGCTCAGTATTTAAACTTAAACCTGAATAATTGAAGATAAGATATTGAAATTCAGGCTTTTTATGATTTTAGCTTAAGATTCCAGTGTCAAAGCACATAACTGTACGAACATTGTGATTTGAATCCACTAGGAGGGTGTCATTCCAGTCTGGAATCCAGCTTTTTCATAATCATCAAAACGTTGTATAAAACGGCTACTTTTATGCTTACCAACTTAATAAAATTCCTGGATCCAAGTAGTCAAGGCACTGGGATGACAAAGGAGGACAGTGTCCGCTACTCGAATGACATCGTTTACTATGTAACATTGTACTTATACTAATGAAAAAAATATATTATAATCAAGTATATTTAATCCAGTAAATCATTAAGTGAAAACAGCTCTTTCGCAAAATATCATCTCTCTTATTATGATATTGTCTGTAGCAATTGTCGATATGGCAACTGACCTATACTCAGTTGCACTACCAAGCATTGCCAATTATTTTAAAGTAGAAGGCAGTGTAGTGCAGCTTATAATTAGCTTGAATCTAGTTGGATTTGCAGTATCTGGATTAATTTATGGTCCATTATCGGACCATTATGGTAGGCGTCCAATGATGCTGATTGGTATGACAATTTTTACTTTAGCAAGTATCATGTGTTATATAGCCGACAGTATTGCGCTCTTGATACTAATTCGCTTCATACAAGGAGCAGGGGCAGGTGTTGCAGGTGTTGTTGGGTATGCAGCAATAAGGGATATGTACTCGGGTAGTGAATACTCGAGAGTAATTTCAAAGTTAAATATGGTAGTGGCACTCTCACCTGGAATAGCTCCAGTGGTGGGCGGTTATATAATTTCACATGGGTATAGTTGGAAATTTTTGTTTTTTATTATATCACTTGCGGCAATTGCTATGCTTATTTTTATTTACTTTAAGTTACAAGAAACACTCATTGTGAATAAAAATGAAACCAGTATAACTAACATAACTACTAATATCTTCAAGCAATACATATCAATATTTAGAAATTATCGTTTCCTTGGGTTTTCAGCCATTCATGGATTAACTTTCATGTGGCTTTGGGCATATGTTGCTAACTACCCGTTCATATTTGAATCAATGGGCATTGAAGTACAGTATTTTGGCTACCTCATATCGATCATAGTCATATTTTACATAATTGGAACTTTAATTAATAGAAGGTATGTACCAAAAGTAGGGGTTAGCAAAATGCTAATAATAGGTTTGGTGTTACCGATAATATCCGATAGTTTATTGGTATATTTTTATTTCGCGGACAAGTTAAATATATTAATTCTTCAAGTTGCCTGGATTCCAGCCAATATTGGGCTTGCATTAGTAATCAGCAATAACGTAACTTCTGCTTTAGAAACGATCAAAGGTATAGGGCTTGGTAGTGCAGTCCTCTCATTCTGCAATATGATGTTTGGGGCTATTGGAATATATATAGTAGGAAAATTTTTTCGCTATGGCATTTTACCAAATTTACTATTAACAATAATATGCTCTACAATTGCAATTCTTATGTACAGCCTGCTCAAATATACTGAAAAACATGGGCATTATTTGCGTGATCCAGGAACATAAAGGTCATAGATTATTAACGGCTTTGCCGTGATAATATAATTTTACAGGAGGTGTGGGATGAGTGATGTAAATGAAGATATAGTAACAGATAATTTTGGAAATACTCCTTTACATTGGTCTGCTCTAAATGGCGAAAAAGATGTAGTAAAAGCCCTATTGGATAAAGGGGCAAATGTTAATGCAAAAAATAATAGTGGATGTACTCCTTTACATTGGGCTGCTGAATATGGCAAAAAAGATGTAGTAAAAGCCCTATTGGATGAAGGGGCAAATGTTAATGCAAAAGATAATTCTGGAAAAACTCCTTTACATGAGGCTGCTCTAACTGGCAAAAAAGATGTAGTAAAAGCCCTATTGGATAAAGGGGCAAATGTTAATGCACAAAATGATGAAGGAAAGACTCCTTCCAATTTAGCCACTGATGAAGGAATACAAGATCTATTGCAAAGCGTAAAAAAGGCCAATGATAAACTGCTTAAGGCTGCTGAAAACGGTAATATTGATGATGTAAAAAATCTGTTGGGTAAAGAAGGAAAAGCACAGGTTAATGCAACAGATGATTCTGAAAATACTCCTTTACATTTGGCTGTTGAAAAGAATGACAAAGAGGTAGTAGAAGCCCTACTGAAAGTAAATGGGATCAATGTTAATGCACAAAATAAGGGTGGATGGACTCCTTTACATTTTGCTGCTGGAAATGGCGAAAAAGATGTAGTAAAAGCCCTATTGGATAAAGGGGCAAATGTTAATGCACAAAATGATAAAGAAGAGACTCCTTTACATTTTGCTGCTCGAAATAACAACAAAGAGGTAGTAGACGCTCTAATAAAAGCAGGAGCAAATATTAATGTAAAAGATAAAGATGAAAAAACTCCTTTCGATTTAACTACTAACGAAGAAATAAAAACTCTATTTCAAAAAGCCGCAGAAAGCCCTGATGCTGGTTTAATTGATGAGCCATCGACGGATAGTAAAGGGGTTCAAGAAGAAGATGCTGGTACAGAAAAGAAAGAAAAGCAAGAAGGTGATGCTAAATCAGAATCAGACATTGCAGAAAAAGGAACTGGTGTAAGCAACGGTAGTCAACCTACAGGACCTACACAAAATAATGGAGGATAACCCACCACCAGTGCAGGACAAGGAACTGGTGTAAGCAACGGTAGTCAACCTACAGGACCTACACAAAATAATGGAGGACAACCCGCCACCAGTGCAGAAAAAGGAACTGATGTAGCAACCGGAAGTGCACAGCCTATTGCTCCCATAGAACCTGCACAAACAGAAGAACAGCCGAGCTCTTTTTTTGGTAGTTTGTTTAGTATACTTATGAAGCCTTTTTCATTAATTGCATCATTTTTTGGTGGGGTTTTTTCATGGTTGTTTGGGTCTGATGAGCCAATACAATCATCATCTGAATCTGACCAACCAGTTGTGTTAGAACCACCGAATAGTTCAGGAGACCATGACATAATATAGCTAAAGGTTTACTAGATTCCAGCGTCACGCGCTGGAATGACATGGTGGGATGCATCCAAGTAGCTGACACTGGTTTCCATCCAAGAGGGCAGTGCCCAGGCACTGGTTCCTTTATGACGGTGTCATCCCAGTACCTTCTCCTGTCATCCCAGTGCGTGACACTGGGATCTCATTTTACTTTATGATGATGTCATGAAAGTAGCTGACATTGGGATCCAGAAGACTTAATTTCAACCAAATAATAAAGGCTAGATCCCAGTACCTTCTCCTGTCATCCCAGTGCGTGACACTGGGATCTCATTTTACTTTATGATGATGTCATGAAAGTAGCTGGCACTGGAATGACAGCAGTCCTACGTCATACCGCCGCGGTATCTCTTAGCATAGATCCCGCTAACAAGTAGCGGGATGACGGTTGTCGGTGAACCTAAGTTACTTTAGCTACAAACGTTAAGAAATTTACCAAACGAAAAAAAAGGCAAAAGAAGCCCTAGTCATTGTCTACTTTCAGTATTGGCGTTTTTTAAGTCTTAAACACTGCAATTTAGCTGCTTTTAAATGCAACTCACCTTTGTTTAAATGTTTAAGAAATTTACTAAGCAGAAAAAAAGGCAAAGAAATCCCGTGTTAGCTAGTTGTCACTCTCTAATCCTGCAAATTGGCGTACTATACTGTCTTAAACGACTTATAAGCGCGTTTCAGCTTGTGTAGGTAAAAACCTAGAAATGTTGTGAAGACATAAGGTGCACATAGTGCAAAAAATTAAAAATAAGACGCCAACTACGTTGTTTTCTTGCTGTTTAATCTGCACAGATGAAGATAACTGAATACCTTCAGTTTCATGATAAAGGGGCTGGCAGAGTTTGTCAAGTGGTTTCTATTGAATATATACAGTGGAATGATAAAATTCACACACACATTTTACTACGTGATCAGCGCTGATATTAAAATGCTCATAAAGTGTTTTATAAGGTGCTGATTCTCCAAAGCTTTTCATGCCAATAAATATACCGTTTGAACCTATATATTTATGCCAACCCATTTCACTTCCAGCTTCAATTGCAACTTTGATGCTGTCATTATTTAATATTGCCGCTTTATATTCATCACTTTGCTCATCAAAAAGTCTCCAGCATGGCATAGAAACAACCCTTGTACCTATACCCTTTTCCTGCAATTTCTCCCTTGCTTCAACTGCAATTTCAACCTCGGACCCCGTAGCAAATATTGTCACTTTTAATTCTTTTGAACATTCACACAAAACATATGCACCAAACTTCGATAGATTAGCAGATTGATCGATATCAAAATAGAATTTGCGCATGTAACTTACGTTTTGCCTTGAGAGCGCAAACAGTGCAGGTGATTCTTTTTTTTCGAGTGCAATGCTAACACACTCTAGAGTTTCAACTGCATCGGCTGGCCTAAAAACATATAGATTTGGTATAGCACGAAGAGAGGCTAAATGCTCTATTGGTTGGTGAGTTGGGCCATCTTCTCCCACTCCAATTGAGTCATGAGTCATCACATAGATAACCTGCTGTTTCATCAAAGCTGAAAGACGTATAGCAGGACGACAGTAGTCGGAAAATACCAAAAAAGTGCCACCATAAGGAAGAATCGCGCCGTGAAGTGCCATACCATTCATACATGCTGCCATAGCGTGTTCTCTCACTCCATAGTGGACATAAGAACCACTATAATTATTACTATCTATTACCTGCATGTGCTTATATTTAGTGCAATTTGACCCAGTAAGATCAGCAGAACCGCCGATTAATTCCGGCATATGTTGTGTTAAAAGTTCCATTACCATGCCGAAAGAAGAACGTGTAGCTTCGTTTGGCATTGTCTCGTGTATTTGTTTCTTCAAGTTAGCCAAAACATTATCGATATTGTCTGGTAGACGTTTATCTAGCCGTCTTTGAAGTTCTTTATTTTCACTGGATTCCAGTGTCAAGCACTGGAATGACACCGAATTGCTGTTATCTGGCAGACGCTCATCTAGTCGCCTTTGAAGTTCTGCATGATATCCTGTCATCCCAGCATTCTCTTCTGTCATCCCAGTGCTTGACACTGGGATCCATTCTTTTTCTTCTTCACTGGTCACATGCTGGAATGACAATGAATTGTAATTTTGCCTTGCTCTCTCAACAGTTTTCTTCCAGGCGTTTTTCACATCTTCTGGCACATGGAATGGCTCGTAATTCCAGTTTAATTTCTCTCTCATCTGTTTGATGTCTTCCTCCGAAAAAGCACCACTGTGAGAAGAGGATGTGCCAGCACGGCTTGAAAATTTTCCGATAATAGTTTTGCAGCAGATCATTGTAGGTTTATCAGACTTTTTTGCTTGCTCTATTGCAAGGGATATGGCATCAAAATCATGGCCATCAATTTTGTCAACATTCCATCCATACGCTAAGAAGCGTTTCTCTACATCATCAGAGCAGGAAAGGCAAGTAGCGCCATCTATAGAGATATCATTATCATCAAAAAGGGCTATTAATTTATTCAATTTAAGATGCCCAGCAAGTGATGCTGCTTCATGGCTTATTCCTTCCATAAGACAGCCATCCCCTAGCATTACGTAAGTGTAGTGATTGATTCTGAATTGCTTTTTAAGGATTGATTCAGCAAGTGCCATGCCAACAGCAGCGGCAAACCCCTGACCGAGCGGGCCTGTTGTTGCCTCTACCCCGGAAGTCAAGCCAAACTCTGGATGACCTGGGGTCTTGGATCCCATTTGCCTAAAGTTTTTTAGCTCATCTATGCTAGTATAACCTGTCAAATATAATATTGAGTATAGTAACATTGACCCATGACCGTTTGATAAAACAAAGCGATCTCTATTGAACCATTTAGAATCATCAGGATTATGATTCAGATATTTAGCAAACAAAACAGTTGCAACATCTGCCATGCCAAGTGGCATACCTGGGTGTCCAGAGTTTGCTTTTTGTACTGCATCAATTGATAAAAAACGGATGGCGTTTGCCATAGATTCCAAATGTGAATGATTCATGTGTTAATAGAAAAACTTAAAAATGAAGTATAAAAGATTATATCAGCAAAAACAAGTTGACACTGAATGCTAAAATCCTTAATAATCTAAAGTTAAATCGTGAGAGTTTTTATATGACAACTGTTATCACTAGAAAGTATAGGATTAGCCGTAGACTTGGTGTAAATTTATGGGGTAGAGCTAAAGACCCAGTAAACAAAAGGAAATACCCTCCAGGTCAACATGGTATTCTTGGATTCAAGAAGTTATCCGACTTTGGTAAGCAGTTTGCTGCGCATAAGAAATTTAAGTTTTACTATGCGATTTCAAGTAAGCAGCTCAGACGTACATTTTTAGATGCTTATAACAGAAGGGGTTATACGGCTGATAATTTTATCGGTATTTTAGAATCAAGGCTCAGTTCTGTTTTATACCACTCTGGTCTTGTGCCAACAATTTATGCAGCGAAGCAGCTCATATCTCATAAGCACGTTACAGTTAATGATAAGGTGGTCAACATATCGAGTTATCGAGTGAAACCAGGTGATATAATAAAAATAAGAGAAAGGGCAGCAAAAATCCCTGTAGTAGTAGAGGCTGAACAAAAACAAGAGCGCAAGGCTCCGGATTATTTAGAGACAGATAGTAAAGAGCATTCAGTGAAGTATTTGAGGTCACCTCAATATTCTGAGGTTCCTTATTCAGCAGACATGGAAGTCAATTTAGTAGTAGAGTTTTACTCTAGATAGATAAAAAAAAGCCCGTGTGGCGGAATCGGTAGACGCAGCGGACTTAAAATCCGTGGGTTTTGCGACCTTGGGAGTTCAAGTCTCCCCATGGGCACCAATTTAACTTAGCAGATAAATACAAAAAAGTATGAAATGGCTTGATATAGAAGATATTGTAGAAGCTCTAGAGGAAAAATTTCCAGATGAGAATATAATTAATATCAGATTCACTGAGCTTAAAAAAAAGGTCTTGAGTTTAGAGGAATTTGATGATGATGAAAAACGCTGTAACGAGAAAATACTCGAAGCCATTCAAGCAGCTTGGATTGAGGAAAGATCTTAACAAATAAGAAATAACTATCGCTATTAAAAGTTAGCGCGTGACGCTGGAATCCAGAAAAAAAGAAAAATGGATCCCAGTATCAAGTACTGGGATGACAACAAAAAAGAAGGAGTCTAAAATTCGGACACCGTATATCATTCATTTTAGACAATACTGTACTTTTTAAATCTAATTTAAAATTCACTCAGGTTAATAATAATTTAACTAATTACAATTAAAACAGCTAGAAGGTTAATTATGAGGCAAAGATGGCAGCACAAAAATTTTTGGATGGAACGTGATTACGACTTGCCTGACAAGTGCTACGTTGAGATAAATTTTACATAAAAATACTGCTTTTTACGGTGTGAGGCTAGAGGTTTGTAAAGTAGTTAGAAGGTTGTCATCCCAGTGTTAGCTACTTGGATTTGGCACTGAGGAAATCCAATGTAGTAGTAAACCTTACTTATTTAGTTATACTAGAAACAAAACAGAAAAATGCTCAAACGTAGCGGTCCAAAAAAATTAAAGTCTATAATTGAAAATTACGCATTAAAATGCATGAAAAATAAGATTAGCAAAAATGAAATACGTCTGATTTTAAACTGGCGAAATATAGTAGGGAAAGAAATAGCAGAGTGTACAAAACCGAAAAAGATCTCATATGCACAGAATGTAAATTCTGGTGTATTGCATCTAGTAGTAACAAATGGCAGTAAAGCATTAGAAATTCAGCATATGATTTCTCTTATAATAGAAAAAATTACGATATTTTTTGGCTACAAAGCAGTATATGGTATAAAAATTAAGCAAGAGAGTATTGACTATTTGACTATATAAGGTAATCTAAGTACATAGAATAATTTGGTATATTGAAGTGAGTAGAGTTTGTGAATTAACAAATAGAAAAAAATCTTTTGGTAATAAGGTATCACATTCGAATCGTAAAACAAAGCGTACCTTTCTTTTAAATTTACATAAGGTTACGTTGACAAGTGATATATTGAATAAAAAGTTTAGATTTCGTGTGGCAACAAGAACTTTGAGAACTATAGATTACAAAGGTGATTTAGATGCTTTTTTGCTCAACACAAGAACGATTAAACTAAGTGAAAAAGCGCAGAAGATAAAAAGAAGGTTGAAAAAAGTTTTAGTAAAGCAAGAGGTAGAGTTAGCCGTTTCAGATGCATAGCAAACCTCAATGGCTCAGAGCAAAAGCTCCGACCGGTGAAGTATTCAATGAAACTTTAAACATCGTTAAACTGCATAACTTACATACGGTATGTGAAGAAGCTGCATGTCCAAATATTGGTGAATGTTGGAATAAACGTCATGCTACTGTGATGATTCTTGGTTCTGTTTGTACTCGTGCTTGTGCATTTTGCAACGTTGCAACTGGCATTCCTGATAAACTAGGCCCTCATGAGCCAGAAAATTTAGCAAAAGCGATAAAAAAGTTAAACTTAAAACATGTTGTCATTACCTCTGTTGATCGTGATGATTTACCAGATGGTGGCGCAAATCAGTTTATACAGTGCATAGAAGAAATTAGAAAGATAACTTCAGAAACAACAATAGAGATTTTAACTCCTGATTTTTTAAATAAGAAAGGAGCATTTGAAGCAATTGCTGTTGCATCACCTGATGTCTATAACCACAATATTGAAACAGTGCCGAGATTGTATGCAAAAATAAGACCACGAGCTCGCTATTTTCATTCACTATATTTGTTGAAGATGGTAAAGCAGATTAATCCTAAAGTTTTCACAAAGTCAGGGCTTATGGTTGGTCTTGGAGAAACAAAAGAGGAAATACTTCAGGTTATGGACGATTTGCGCAGTGCTGAGGTTGATTTTATTACAATTGGTCAATATCTACAACCAACTCCAAAACATGCAAAACTTGATAGGTATGTTACCCCAGAGGAATTTGAGCATTATAAATACGTTGCTTACTCCAAAGGTTTCTTAGTGGTTGCATCAAGCCCACTAACTCGGTCATCATACCACGCTGAAGAAGATTTCAACAGGCTCAAGGCCTGTCGTTGACATTTGTGTTAATTCAAATTAATTTTTACTAATTATAAAGGAGTTGAGCGACTTTACGTAATGTCTACTATAAAAATCGAGAAGAAATCACAATTAGTTAAAGAGGTATTCGATTCCGTGGCAAGTCGCTACGACACCATGAATGATATAATGAGCCTCGGAATGCACAGATTATGGAAAGATAAGATGGTAAATAGTGTGCATTTTACAAAAAACTCTAAGATTTTAGATATTGCTGGAGGAACTGGAGATATAGCAATAAGAATAGTAAGAAAAGAGCCAAGTGCTAAGGTTACAGTATGTGACATAAATCAAAATATGCTAAGCAGAGGACGTGATAAAGCTATAAATTCAAACCAAATTAATTTTGATTGGGTATGTGCGAATGCAGAAAGTTTACCATTTGAAGACTCCGAATTTGATTATTGCACAATAGCTTTTGGCATTCGAAATGTTTCTGACCGCAAGAAGGCTTTAAATGAGGCGCACAGGGTATTAAAACCACATGGGAAATTTATCTGCTTAGAATTTGCCCCTATGCACTATCAAAATGAGATATTTACCAAACTTTATGACTTATATTCATTTAAAGTAATTCCTAAAATTGGCAGCATAGTTGCTAAAGACAGGAGTTCTTATGAATATTTAGTGAAGAGCATTAGAGAGTTTCCAACTCAGGCTGATTTTAAAATGGAAATTGAAGAGGTAGGCTTTAAGAATGTTGAGTTTCATAATATGAGCTATGGAATAGTGGCATTACACATTGGAACAAAATGAATATTAAATTCTGGTATAGAACGCTGGATTATTATCTCATCCTTCCAGTGTTTTTTTTGCTCACTATAAGCTTCATTCTTGTTTATTCAGCAAGCCCTGTAATTGCGCAGCGTCTTTCTTTACCACAAGATTATTTTATACGGCGCCATACAATTTATATAGTCCTGTCACTAATTACCCTGGTGACATTTTCTTTTCTCAACACAAGAACTATACTTAACCTCTCATTCGCAGGTTTCATTTTATTTACTATTTTAGTGGCAGTTGCGATAATACTTGGTATAGAGGTAAAAGGTGCGAAACGATGGTTACATATTGTCAAAATTTCAGTTCAACCATCTGAGTTCGTAAGGCCATTTTTTTCTGTTGTTATAGCTAGTATCTTAGCCAGCGGAATGAAGTTTAAAATGCACATATCAATCATAATATTTCTGTTAGTTTTTGTGTTGTTACTTTTGCAACCTGATTTCAGTATGTCCATGCTTTTAACATATTCTTTTATTGGTCAAATGTTTATTGCATGTATACCACTTTTATACTTTCTATGCATAATAGGAATGGCCACAACTGGAACTACAATAGCTTACTTATGCCTCCCACATATAAAGCAAAGGATTTACAATTTTGTCTTTTTTACGCAACGCGATAACTTTCAAGTCACAAAATCATTAGAAGCATTCAAAAGAGGTCAATTAACTGGAGTTGGACCTGGTGAAGGTAGCGTAAAAACCTCTCTTCCTGATTGTCATACAGATTTTGTGTTTTCTGTTTTAGCAGAAGAATTTGGTTTGATTACGTGCTTAGCCACATTGATGTTATTTGGCATCATTTCCGCCCGCTTGCTTTACGTTGCATATAGAGAAAATGAATTATTCAATCTATTGGTGATTCTTGGTATCTCAATTCAATTCATCACACAATTCATAATAAACACAGGGGTAACATTGAGTGTTTTTCCCACCACCGGCATAACCCTGCCACTACTTAGCTATGGTGGTTCTTCTCTTTTATCTTCGAGCATCGCACTTGGCATAATGCTGTCTTTCAGTAGAAATCAAGCTATCGCATTAAAGTTTCGTGAGCGTGTTATGCTTGTGGACTAGTGGTCACCCGCTCACAACTATTATTGGTATCCCTCCAAAATGGGTATCTGTTCAGATGAGTGGCAAGAGATATTATGAAATCTGAAAGAGTTATGCATAGCTGTACAAACATTCATTTTTGAAGACAGCGCCGGACAGATAAAACCTGTCAAACCAAAAAGAAACTTCCTAGCTGAGTGTATGGCAAATTTTATGTATAATTTTGTAGAGAAGAGCTTTTTGCAGTTATAGCCGAACTGTGCAATGGTGCCTTAAGTGCCCGTAGGACAGCGTGGCTTTGGAGGAACGGTCGAACCACTGATGGAGCCTTTTGGGCTACCTCGATTAGAAGAATGTATAACTCAATCGTCCCAAGCTTAAGCACTTCTCAATTATGGATTATTATATAATGGAGATTAAAAATGGCAAAGTTCAAAAGTAAATTAGAGATAACGAATCCTAATGCAGCAGGAATCGATGTTGGCTCGGCTGTACATTATGTATGTGTACCCGAAGGAAGCGATGAACAACGTATACAAAAATTTAGCTGCTTTACGGAAGATCTCTACAACATAGCAAAATGGTTGAAAAAATGTAAAGTTAATACAGTAGCCATGGAGTCAACAGGAGTGTACTGGATTCCTTTGTTTCAAGTACTTGAATCACACGGATTTGAAGTAAAACTGGTAAACGCAAAACATGTTAAAAATGTACCTGGGAGAAAATCAGATGTGCAAGATTGTCAATGGATTCAACAACTACACAGTTACGGGTTACTCCAAGGGTCATTTAGGCCAGATGATCAAATGTGTGTATTGCGTAGTTATGTTCGGCAACGTAAAAATTTAATTGAAAATGCTTCTACACATACTTTGCGTATGCAAAAAGCGCTAACACAAATGAATATTCAACTACATAAAGTTATAAGCGATACAACTGGTGTAACTGGAATGCAAATTATTAAAGCAATAATAGATGGTGAGAATAATCCTGAAAAATTGGCTGAACTAAGAGATGGACGAATAAAAAGTGATAAATCTGTTATTGCAAAAGCATTAGCAGGAAACTATAGAAAAGAACACCTATTTACATTAAAGCAAGAATTTGAGCTATATAATATTTATCAGGAAAAAGTAGCAGAATGTGACAGGAGCATTGAAGAATATTATAAAACATTTGAGACAAAGTCTGATGAGAGTAAAAAGTTAGGTGAAGAGAAAAATAAGCACAGAAAAAGTAAACCAAACTTTGCTTTGCATGAAGAATTATATCGAGTAACTGGTATAGATTTTACCAAAATTCCTGGATTGGATATACTAACTGTACAAACTATCATTTCGGAAGTTGGTATTAACTATAATAAATGGCGATCAGAAAAGCATTTTACTTCGTGGTTGGGGCTAAGCCCTGCTAATAAAATTACAGGGGAAAAAGTGTTTAGCACAAGAACACGTAAAGTCATTAATCGTGCCGCGAATGCATTTCGAATGGCTGCTCACTGTGTATCAAGAAGCAATAGCGGAATAGGTGCATATTGTAGAAGGTTAAAAAAACGACTAGGTGCACCAAAAGCGATTACTGCTACGGCAAGGAAATTAGCATGTATCTTTTATAGTATGTTGAAGTATGGACAAGAATATGTAGAAAGAGGAATAGATTATTATGAAACACGTTACAAAGAGAAAGTTGTAAAAAATTTAATCAAAAAGGCACAGGAATTCGGTTATATCTTAGTTCAACAGGAATAACTAATGGGAAGTTTCTTAGAAGCAAATGGTGTCATTCCAGTCTGGAATCCAGAAATTTTGCTTATAACTGAGCTGATGAGCTAAAGGTAGTTGTCTTACGCTAAAACAAACGTTTTTAATTAAGTTGCATAGAACCAGTGTCTGGGCACTGCCCACTGGTGGCCCAAACTACAACGTTCGTACAGTTGTGCGTGGCGCTAACACGTAGCGGGATGACAGCAGTCCTACGTCATACCGTCACGGTATCTCTAGATCCCGCTAACACGTAGCGGGATGAAGGTTGTCAGGGTGTCATCCAAGTAGCCTCTTTCTTGTCATCCCAGTGCCCAGACACTGGGATCCAGGAAACTTAATTGCAAGTAATGCATTGGGTTTGGTGAGTATGGGTTTTGCGTTATAGAATGAAGCACTTTTGGTGAATTTGTAAAGAAAACTGGATTCCAGACTAGAATGACACCTACAGACACTCCACTTGTTATTCTAACGCGTGACACTGGAATCTAGATAACAATTAGACCATATTGTCAAGCAATAGGATTACATAAAATACCCTGCATATATTTTCTGCTCATTTGGTGGGCCTTGTTCTTCTTTCACTTCTTCTACTTTAGTACTAGGTTTTAACATCATATATGTGATACCACCAACTGCTAGTGCTGCTGCTGCAATTGCAACCACTGCTGTTACTATAGGTATTAACTCAACTGCAACCGTTCCGGTTACAAAAAGTGCCACTGCTACAGCAGTGCCTAATACTGCGACTGCACCACCTGCAAAAACACCTTTTTTAATCGCTGATGTAGGTTGTTTTTTTCTGTTTCTTCCAGAAGAGGTGTTGTATCCTTATTATCATCCTTATCTTGCGGTAAATCGTTTTTTTCTTCGTTTAGTTTTTTTAGCTGTTTTTCTTCTTCTTCCAGAAGCTTCTTTATATCACCAGTTCTAGCTAAATCTCTTGGAGTTTTTCCAGAATTATTCTTTAATAAAAGATCTGCTCCTTTTTTTAATAGAACTTTTACTATATCTATATGACACTTGTAAGCAGCCAAATGTAAAGGAGTCCATCCATCTTGATCTTTTGCATTAACATCTGTTCCTTTTGCTATTAGAACTTTCACTGTGTCTACATGACCATTTCTAGCAGCCAAATGTAAAGGAGTGTATCCATCTATATCTTTTGCATTAACATCTGCTCTTTTTGCTATTAGAACTTTTACTGTATCTATATGACCATTTCTAGCAGCATTATGTAGAGGAGTACTTTTAAAATTATCTTCTGCATTAACATCTGCTCTTTTTGCTATTAGAACTTTTACTGTATCTATATGACCATTTCTAGCAGCATTATGTAGAGGAGTACTTTTAAAATTATCTTCTGCATTAACATTTGCTCCGTTTTGTATTAGAGCATTTACTACATCTGCATGACCATTTTTAGCAGCTGAATGCAATAACATAAATCGATCATATGCTATTAATGTATCATCTAATGTATCATCTTCAATTTCAAATAGGTAATCTACATCAAAACCAGCTTCTTCCCATTTCTTATATTCTTCTGGATATTTCTTTAATTCCTCTTTTATTTTGTCAATTACGTTGTCTTTACTTAAGCCTTCCTCCTTATCAACTGCGCTTAACATTCTTTTCCACTGCTCATAGTTCATTGTCATAATTTTACCCCTACTTCAATAATATTTTAATTATCATGTATTATGGCAAAAAAATCAACTCATTTCTTCCAAAGGCTCTATATTGAAGATAGAAAGTCCAGAAGCGATGACGTGTGCTAAGGCTTGTACAAGGAACATTCTTGCAGCGGTGAGGTTTAAGTTGTCTTCCAGTATGAACCGCATGTTTAAATCACTCTTGCCATACCCCCATAAAACGTGAAACGCTTCTGCAACTTCAAGTAAGTAGAAAGTAATTCTGTGTGGCTCATAAAGCCTTGCCGCTGTTTCTATCACATTTGGCCACTTTGCTAAGGTTTTTATGAGGAAGAGCTCCCCATCTGTCTTTAAAAGTGAAGGGTCTGCTGTTGGGAGCTCTTTTGGAGCATTACGCATTAACGAATGAGCACGAGCATGCGCATATTGCACGTAAAAAATAGGGTTGTCTTTTGACTGTTCTTTAACTTTAGCAAAATCAAAGTCCAAGACCATATCATTCTTGCGTGTTAACATTATAAAACGAGTTATGTCCCTGCCAACTTCTTCCACTACATCTCTTGCTGTGAGGAAGTTTCCTGATCTTTTGGACATCTTAACAGGTTTGCCATTCTCGAAAAAATTCACAATATTATGCAGTTTTACCTCTATTTTTGCTTGATCATCACTTAGTGCAGAGACAACTGCTTTTAGCCTTTTGATATAACCACTATGATCACTACCGACTGCTACTATCATATTATTAAAACCACGTGATATCTTATCAAAATGGTAAGCGATATCTGAGGCAAAATAAGTCCAACTGCCGTCCTCTTTCTTCAATGCGCGGTCAACGTCATCACCAAATTTTGTAGAGCGAAATAACATTTCTTTTCTGGAAGTCCAGTTTTCACTTTCTTTGCCTTTTGGTTTCTCCAGGTACCCTTCATGCACCAAACCCTTGTCAGACAATATCTTTATACTCTCTTCAATTTTGCCACTTTTTTGTAGCTCATACTCTGAAGTAAAAACATCATGACTTACCCCAAGTAAGTTCATGTCTTCCTTTATGATTTCTAAGATAGAACTTAAAGTATATTCCCTAATCACCTGATTATCTTGCTTTTCTAGAAGCTCCTTGCCATATTTTTTGGCCAGCCCATTCCCTATCGGTTTTAAATATTCACCTGGGTATAAACCTTTTTCAATGCTGATTTTTTCTCCCAGAGCTTCCTTATACCGCAAATATACTGACTTTATTAGTGTATCTATCTGCGCTCCAGCATCATTAATATAGTATTCCTTAGTAACTTTATAACCAACTTTTTTCAATAAATTTGCCAAAACGTCACCAAATACTGCTCCTCTTGCATGACCAATATGCAGTGGACCAGTTGGATTTGCCGATACAAATTCAACATTGATGGCCTGATTGTTCCCTATATCTAGGGTGCCAAACTCTGTTTTTAGCTCATTTATTTGTTTTAAAATTCCATGCCATACTTCTATTTTTAAGTGCATGTTGATGAAACCAGGGCCTGCTATTTCCACTTTTGCAACTTCATCAAAAGGTTTAAATTCTCTTGCTAAGATCCCTGCAATCTCAACTGAATTCCTCTTTTCATGCTTTGCAAGCACCATGGCAACGTTTGTGTAAATATCTCCATGCGCTCTATTGCTTGGAGGCTCTACAATAAAATTTGCCGCACTTGTATTTATGACACCCCTTTGCTTCAACTCATTTAATTTGCTGGAAATTAGAGAGGAAACCTGTTTGAAAATGTTCATTAACTAAAAAGCTATAAGACTTGTAGCAGTATAGTGGATAAATGGAAGGAGTTGAAGGGTTATCTGATGTAATCTATAGCTAAAGTGACTTAGGTTTACCGACAATTTGAAGAACTGTCATTCCGCTACCCGTTAGCGGCCGCGGTGGTATGACGTGTTGCTCCGTGTCAGCTACTTGGATGACACCTATAGCCCTGTCATTCCAACGCGTAACGCTGGAATGACAAAGAAGAATGGGCTATTGGTTTTTCATATGGTTATGCAAAAGCCTAATCTTGCAGTCTTTTCTTTAATGGCACATGTATCAAAATCGTATAAGCTTATACCATTCCCTGTTCAAAATATCATTTATATAAAAAACACTGGCACTACCTCCGAAGAATCCCAAATTACTTCTTTGCACAATTCACAATCTCTGCCACCTTCTGTACAATCAGTTATTCTTTCCTTCTGATCAAAAAATGCTCTGCATTCATCAAAAGTTTTATTACTTATTGTTCCATCTTTTCTTACAAGTCTATCTGTTTTCTTGTCAGCAATCATCAGTGATTGACTTTGAGAGAGCACCACCACTGGCTTGCCTCTGTCAATACTGTCAGGGTAGTAATATGCTCTTGTGTTAACTAAATAACTATTGTCAGAAAACATGTCATTCTTACAAGATGCATACCAATCAGGCCAATGATCTTTGTTACCAACTTGGCGTATATTATAAGATTCTTTGCAAGTACTATTCGAAGGAATAGTAACGCACCATGAATTCATAGTTCCTCTCCAAGTGATAAAAGGGTATTCCATGCCATTCTTATTGCAGTCAGTTGCCGTTATACCAAATTGTTTTACATAATAATCATTAGTTTTAATCTTGTCAATAATGTCTGCACTTAAGTCAGGGTATAATTTATTTATTGCCTCTCTTATATAAAGCTTACCATCGTTACTTACGTCAATATAGTTACCATCTTTTTTGCTGTTTTCACATCCTTTTCGGTTACACCCACCATCATCAATTATTTCTTTAGTTTTCTCTTCAAGGTTACACGTTTTTAATATGTCACAATTTAACTTTACCTTTAATTCTTTGTCTATTTTTTTTTCTACTTCCTTTATCAATTCACCCTTAGTCTTATCATCAATCTCACAATTAAGATCTTTCTCTAGTTCATTTTTAATCTTTTCTTTTATTTCATCCTTAGTCTTATCATCAATCTCACAATTAAGATCTTCCTCTAGTTCATTTTTAATCTTTTCTTTTATTTCATCCTTAGTCTTATCATCAATCTCAAATTTAAGATCTTTCTCTAGTTCATTTTTAATCTTTTCTTTTATTTCATCCTTAGTCTTATCATCAATCTCACAATTAAGATCTTCCTCTAGTTCATTTTTAATCTTTTCTTTCAGTTCATTCTTAGTCTTATCATCAATCTCAAATTTAAGATCTTTCTCTAGTTCATTTTTAATCTTTTCTTTCAGTTCATTCTTAGTCTTATCATCAATCTCAAATTTAAGATCTTTCTCTAGTTCATTTTTAATCTTTTCTTTCAGTTCATTCTTAGTCTTATCATCAATCTCAAACTTAAGATCTTTCTCTAGTTCATTTTTAATCTTTTCTTTCAGTTCATTCTTAGTCTTATCATCAATCTCGGACTTAGGGTCTTTACAATCATCTAGCTTTGTATGTAAATTAATTTTTAACATACGTGGCAGTTGACGTACATGACTTGCATGCTTATAATTTGAATAAGGAAAAGTGTTTTTTAACATAAAATAGCTCCATTAATAAATAAGAATTAACATAAAATGGGGGTGTGTACTAACAATGTACACACCTTGGTTGCCTTTATATAATATGAACAGTATCTTCTGGTACTGACATTTTTTCAGAAAAAAATGCTGGTTCTTTGCGTGAGTCTATTATAGAAGCATTTATCGCATCCACACAAGCTTTGCATTCAGAATTGCTATCACATCCTCCTTTGAGACGATTGTCTGGATCAATTTCAAGGTTGTTGTCAGTTTTATCTATAATTTCTTTACAGTCTGCAAATTTTAAGCCACTAGTTTTCTTAGTAATGGCATCTTTAATCTCTCCAGAAGTTGCGTCAACTGCTATTGTAAGTTTTGAAAAGTCAATTGGTTTTTTAGGTTCTGGACAAGCAGGACACTCAGGACAAGGAGGTATTTCTACATCAGGACATTTTACCTCAGGACAAGGAGGTATTTTTACCTCAGGACATTTTACATCAGGACATTTTACCTCAGGACAAGGAGGTATTTTTACCTCAGGACATTTTACCTCAGGACATTTTACCTCAGGACAAGGAGGTATTTTTACCTCAGGACATTTTACATCAGGACATTTTACCTCAGGACATTTTACCTCAGGACGAGGAGGTATTTTTATATCAGGAAGCTGTATATTTAATTCGAGTCTATCATAACACGGATCAAAGTGGTCATGGCAATGTGGGTTAAAGTGGTTATGACAATGTGGATCAAAATTATGATGGTACCGTGGGTCAGTTGTGCAAGCTGTGCGCGTAGGAATACATGAACCAACACGTGGAGATGAGGAAAAATTATAATTCATAAGAATCCTTTAAAAAATAACTATTAGATTATTATAGGATAAAAAAGTTAATGATTTAATAATTTTGAGGCTAAAATTAGCATATACAAACTTACAGTACATTTCAAAATACGACTTTAATGTAGCAGATATTAGAGTTAAAAGTTTTACTATGGTAGAATAATGATAAGATTCCAAGAAGAAGCTGTCAGTAGTCAAATTAGTCGTGTTGCTGAAATAAATTGTAATATATGGTTACTGTGAATAACAAGTAAGCACCTGTTTATTATATTTTCAAGCAAAATGTGAAGCACATGGGAAACCATGTGCTCTTGGAAGCACGTATAGCTAGACGTGCGTTTATGAGTTGTTTAAAAACAATCTTCTAATAAAGAAACCCAAATTCATCACAAGGATTATAACATGTGTCATAATAGTTATGATATGAGTTAAAATGATTGTGGCACGAATTAGTAGCACAAGGTGCGTATGCAGGTGCACAAGCTTGTGCACAGTTCGATACTGGTGCTGGTAAAGCTGGCAAATTATAACCCGTACATGGTAGTTTTGGTAAATTACTGTAATGATAAGTCATAATGATCCTTAAAAAAATACTATAAGATTATTATAAATTAAAATGATTAAAAATTTAATAACTTTAATTATAAATCTAGCATATCAACTAACGATATGATGTAAATTTTCTTTCAATTCCACTGTATCTTCGCCAGTTTTGCATACAACCCGTCTTTACTTATTAGGGAGTCATGAGTCCCTACTTCTTCTACTTTTCCGTGATTAATTACTATAATCTTGTCAGTTTTAAGTGCAGTTGATAGTCTGTGTGTAATTACGATCGTTGTTCTGTTTTGCATTAACTTGCTTAATGCTTTTTGCACGAGGTTCTCACTTTTATAATCAAGGGCAGAGGTTGCTTCATCCAGTATTAAAACCTGAGGGTTTTTGAGTATGGCTCTTGCTATTATAATACGTTGTTTTTGTCCTTCAGAAAGTTTTAATCCTCTTTTTCCTACAAATGTATCAAATTTATCAGGCAGCTTATCAATAAATTCCATCGCATAAGCGCTGATAGCTGCTTGCTTCACTTCTTCATATTCAGCACCAGGTTTGCCATATAGTATATTTTCCATTATTGAGCAAGAGAATATTATGTTATCTTGTGGCACTAAGCCAAACAACAATCTGAGGTCATTTAACGCAATTGACTTAATATTGTGCCCATCGATAGTAATGCTGCCTCTGCTTGGATCATGAAAACGGAGCAGAAGTTTTAAAATGGTGCTTTTACCACTGCCAGATGGTCCAACAATTGATACTACTTGACCTGCCTTTATAGAAAATGATATGTTATTTAACGCTGGCTTATCAGACTGAGATTCATAAAAAAATGTCACGCCATTAAACGAAATTCCTTTTTGAACACTACAAATTTTTATAGGATCATTGGCATCTGCTATAGAGCTTTTCATATTTTTAAATTCAAATAAACGCTCTACTATTCCAAGACCTCGTTGTAAATCACTGATATTATCGCTCAAATTATTTATAGCTCCTGCCGCAAGCGCTGAATAAAACACAAATGAGGAGAGTTCTCCAATAGTTATATTATTGCTTAAGACTTCTTTAATACCAAAAAAGAGCAAAACAACTAGTGAACCTATCACACACGTGATAACTAGAGTTACTAAAATAGCACGCAAGAGTACTAATTTTACGTATGATTTTGATACTGAGTTTAAATACTCTTGAAAACGGATTTTTTCATTTTCTTCGAGTACAAACGACTTGATAGTCACTATAGATCGAAAGTTTTCCTCACTAAATGACGCAAGCTCACTTAATTTATCCTGGGCAAAGCGTGCATAGCTACGCACTTTTTTTCCAAGTGAGGTCATGATAATGAGTAGTATAGGTACTATTGCGGCTGCATACGCAGTTAGGTGCAGATTTGTATATAATAACATGGCAACACTGCCAATTAATATTACAAAATTTCGCAATATGGTGAGTAGGCTGCTATTTATTATTGATTGCAGCGCAGAGGTATCAGTAATGAGTGCTGAGATAACATCTTGTACGCCTGTGTTCTCAAAGAAACTTGGTTGCAAGTCAGTGATACTGCTATATAAGTCATATCTGATTCTTGCGATAACTTTCTCGCTGCCAATGCCAATGAAATATAACCGAGTAAATGCAGTGAGAGAAATGGCTAAAACTATAAGTATTGCAACTAATAGTTTGGTAGTAAAATCGTGCTCTGTGCCAGAATCAATTATGTTGCTTAAGCCTCTGCCAAAGAGGAGGATCGTTAAGGCTGAAAATAAAACTGCAATAAAAGCTATGATGAAATAAGATAGATTAGGCTTTATATAGCAAAATAACTCTCTAATATTAGATCGCATCGTATTTTGAAGTTTCTAAAGTTAAGTATATAGATTTTAGTTTCAGGGGAAAGGGGAAAGGTGTAGCACAATAGCTAACGTCATACCGTGTACAAACGTTGCAATTTTTAAGCAAAGTGATGTTGTTCAAGTAGCTGACACTTGGGGTCTATGTTTTTTCTGGTCACACGCTGGAATGACAAAGTGAGCGTGCGTAGGTGTCATCCCAGTACTCCTTTCTCGTCATCCCAGTGCCTATTTCTTTGTCATCCGAGTAGCCCCTTTTTTGTCATCCCAGTGCCCAGACACTGGGATCCAGAAAAGTTTGCTTGTAAGCAAGCAAACTAGCATAGAAAGTGGTTACAACATTTTCGATGAGATTATATGGAAAACTGGATCCCAGTGTCTGGGCACTGGGATGACAGCAGTCCTACGTCATACCGCGATTCATTCCTACGTCATACCGCGATTCATTCGCGGTATCTCTTAACATAGATCCCGCTAACAAGCAGCGGGATGACACCTCTCTTGGGCTCTTTTAGCTACAAACATTAAGAAATTTACCAAATGAAAAAAAAGGCAAAGAACTCCCGTGGTGCGAGTTTTGACTCTATATTACTGTAAGTGGCGCTGTAATAATGTGCTGACGCTTAGTTTAAGCGCGTTTTGGCTGAATGTAGAAAAAATTTAAAAGACATGCAGCCGCTATAATTTTATGTAATCCGTCAAAAAATACCCTAAGTTTTTTACTGAATTTTGTCATTGAGCCTGCAGGTCAAAAACAAGTTTTGAGTCATAAATACCCTTATTGTCATAATAAGGGGGCCGGCGGAGTTTGTCAAGTAAGTTTTTTCGTTTCTATTCCCAAGAAAAGTTCGTCATATGGTTATGCAAGAAGTCTATTCGTGTAGTTGTCTAGTTATAAATCACTCACAATTGATATGCTTGAATTATTCTCAGTAAATAAATCAAGCATAATGTTAGGTATTCTACCATCAACTATGTGAACAACTCCAGCACATTCCTCTACCATTTTAGTATATGCCATAAGCCTTCTAATAAATTTTTCTCCTTGAATTTTGCCACAATCAATCGATGCATTTAAATTTTTAACAGATATCTTCCTGCCACCAATTTTATCTATTTCTTCACCTGTATCGCTAAAGGTTATCATTTTAGATGCAGAAACTGCAATTGCAATTGTGCTTGCAGTGCTATCGGCATCAATATGATATGTTTCCCCATTTTTTCCATGACCAATTGGTGCAATAACTGGTATAAAATCTGATTCTTCAATAAAAAATAATATATCAGGATTGATTTCAGTGGGCCTACCGATGAATCCCATGTCTAGTATTTTTTCGATGTTATTTGATCTGTCTTCCTTAAGCGTAGCGCTTATCTTTTCAGCTTTTATTAAGTTGCCGTCTTTTCCACATAATCCAATAGCTGAACCACCAGCAGAATTTATATGCTGAACAATTTTTTTATTAACTGAACCACACAGTGCCATTTCAATGATTTTTATAGTGTCTTTGTCTGTAAGTCTGATACCATTCACAAACTTACTGTCCATACCCAGCATTTTTAACACTGAGTTAATTTCATATTCTCCGTCATGAACTATCACCGGATTTATACCAAGCTGCTTTAATAAGACAACATTATGCACAAAAGTATAGAATAGTGTTTCATCTGAGATCGTTACGCTGCCACATTTAATGACAAAAGTTTCACCCACAAAGCTAGGTATGTTAGATAACACTTCAAGTAATATTTCTGCTTTTTGTTCAAATGATACTTCACCCTTTAAAAATTCACTACTCTTCATTTTTTTATCTTGTAAACTTGAAAAACTCATCTCTTACCTTGGTTATTTTATGCTTAATACGGATGCTTATTTGATGAATTGACACATTCTCATTATTAATCCATTTTTGAGTATCTTCTAGAATGGCATCTAGGCTTTTTTGACTCACTTTATCTATTTTTGTTAGCACAACGTTAAAGTTAATATTATTATATATTAACCAATAAATGAAGTCTTTGTCTATTTCTTTTAATCCTACCTTGCTATCTATCAACACAAACACTCTTCTTAGATTTTTTCTTTGAATTAGATAATACTCAATTAAGTTTAAATATTGTATAATTTCCTCCTTACCTGCATGAGAATAACCATACCCTGGTAGGTCAACAAGTCTGAATTTATCATTGTACATAGAGTAAAAATTTATTTGTCTAGTACATCCAGGTTTAGAGGAAACTCTGGCAGCTTTTTTGCTGTTTATCAGTAAGTTGATCAGACTGGATTTTCCTACATTTGATCTACCAGCAAACGCAATCTCTGGAGCCGACTCATCTGGTAATGATTTCATGTCCGAAGCTCCAAATATGAAATTGCAGCTTGATGTTATCTGTCTTGCCATTATATTCAAGTAGAAGGTAGTAGATATATTATAGTGTTATTGCTTGATATAAGAAATTTTTTATTTCAGTATATATTACTTAGTTAAAATACTAGATCTGTGCTATATGAATATAGAGAATAATTTACAAGACTTAAAGAAAAAATTTAGTGATATAGAAAGGAACTTGGAAAACCCTGCCAATTTAAGTCAAAAAGAATTCATTACTCTTTCAAAGGAATACTCTGAGCTCAGGCCAATAATCAAGATAATTGATGAATATAACACGCTGAAAGAGGAAATTTCAGACTTAGAGGAAATAATGAAAGATGAAAACAGCGAAGGTGATATAAAAGAGTTAGCAAAAGAAGAATTTTTCGAAAAGCACAAGGTATTATTACCAAAAGTAAAAGCAAAACTAAAGTTAGCATTATTGCCTAAAGATGAAGATGACTTAAGAAATGCAATATTGGAAATCAGAGCAGGTACAGGAGGAGAAGAAGCAGCATTATTTGCAGCAATGTTATTTCGTATGTATCAAAAATATGCAGAAAGAAGAAATTGGAAGTTCGAGCCAATAAGCATTTCTAATACAGGTATAGGTGGCTATAAGGAAGCTTCTGCACTCATTAATGGAACAGAAGTTTTTGCAAGGTTGAAATTTGAATCAGGAGCACACAGAGTACAGAGAGTGCCAGAAACTGAATCCTCAGGAAGGTTACATACCTCTGCCGCTACTGTTGCGATATTACCTGAAGTAGAAGAAGTTGACTTTAAAATAGAAGAAAAAGACTTACGAATAGATGTTTATAGATCCAGTGGTCCTGGAGGGCAATCAGTGAATACAACTGACAGCGCAGTAAGGGTCACCCACTTGCCAACAGGGATAATTGTAATACAGCAAGATGAAAAATCGCAGCACAAAAATAAAGCTAAAGCGCTTAAAGTATTGAGGGCAAGGCTATACGAAATTGAAAGACAAAAAAAAGAAATGGAAAGGTCAACAATGAGAAAAAGTCAGATTGGCTCTGGTGATCGTTCCGAGCGCATAAGAACATATAATTTTCCACAATCAAGAATAACAGACCACAGAATTAATCTAACTTCACATCGGCTAGAGCAGATTATAAAAGAAGGTGAACTAGATGAATTTATTGAGGCATTAATTTCACGTAATGAAGCAGAAAGATTGGCCGGGGAAAGTTAATCGCTCACATCTGTAAAAAGATCATTAATTATACCGGATCTTTTAAAAACAATAAACAGGCAGTAAAAACAAGTTCTAGTACTATCGCGGATAGAACAAGAACAGCTACACTAATTGCTTGACCGTTGTAAACGTAGCTTGTTAAGCCGATAAAAATAGCCATGATAAAAGCTCTAATGAACGAGACTGCAGAAGAAGCTGTGCCTTTAATTTCAGGGAAAACATTTATTGATGCATTAAAAATCACTGGCTGGCAAATTGCACAACCGATAGAAAAAATAATCATAGACAGTGTTACTAAGTAGAAAGAGTGGGGTACAATTATACTGAATATTACAAGCAATAGAGACCCAATAGCACCCACGCTCGTACCAGAAATTACACACCATATTGCTCCAAGTTTCTGTAAGATTTTGCCAGCAAATAGACTAATGAGTGAGAAGCACCCAACTATTGCACCTTGATGTAGTGCATAAATAGTGCTAGATAAACCAAAAGTCTCCATATACAAAAAAGGTCCACAAGTAATGAATGACATATACGCAGCAGAAAAGAGGCTTGACATTAAAGACAACGTAACAAACCTCGGACTAGATAGTAGTTTTCTGTAATCTTTCATTATTTTTTTCAAACTGAAAGCATCGCGATCCTTTTTTGTTTCTGGTAACAGAAAAAGCAGCAAAACCCAAGAGATCAAACAAAGTATTGCAACAGTTGCATAATTACCACGCCATCCTACAATTTCATTAATGAAACTGCCTAACACTGGCGCAATTGCCATGACAACTGTAAGAACAGAATTCATGATTCCAATAAATTTCACCGCTTCGTCGCCTTTGTAGCTGTCTGCAACGATTGCAAACACAACTACAGATGTGCTAACACCAATGCCCTGAACAAAGCGAGAAATTAAAAGCCAAAAAATCGACGGTGCAAAAACACAACCAACAGCGCCGATTAATAACAAAGTGTTACCTATGATCATAATCCTTCTTCTGCCATAGCATTCAGACAATGGACCAAAAAACAACCCTCCTATGCAAAAGCCTAGGAAATTATAAGCAATAGTTAATTGAATTGTGCCTTCTGATACGTTAAAATAGTGCACCATATCAGGAAAACTAGGTACGGAAATGTCAATTTCAATGAACTTAGCAATTAGAGACAGGATTAATAGAAAGGGTAGTAACATTTGAAATTTTTAATTAATGAATAAAAATATCACATTTAAAGCGTTGAAAGAAGAACATTTTTTACTGTTATTAAAATGGTTAGAAACACCTCATGTGAAGCTATGGTGGGTAAATTGGACACTAGGGTTAATTAAAGAAAAATATGACAACTATGTTAAAGCCCTTACTCTCTGTCCTAACTTTACTTATTTCCTCTTACTTTTTCAACAGTCCGTCTAAATTACCACAAGCAGTTTAATTTTTCATCATTATTCAAAAATATGCAAGGAGCTTTATAGAAACTTAACATAATTTTATCATAAAAATGTCATTCTTAAGTCTTATGTAAAAACAAATTTTGACACTAAGTGAATCTTTTTTAATTAACTATGAACTGGATAAATTGGAAAATAAATTTTGTTTACTTTTATAATACCTTAAGATCTAATATCACTTTATCAGTCAAAAGTATCACAATAGGCTAGTATGTTCCTTACTCTTTTCCTAAAAATATTACCTATTTATATTACAATATTTATTGGTTATTTATCAGGAAAATGTCTTAAAATTGACAGAAACACTATATCTCAAATACTCTTTTATATAGCTAATCCAATAGTGATTTTATATGGAGTCTCTCATACAGAAGTTAATTTAAAAGTAATTTCTCTGCCGATTTTGATATGGTTTATAGGTAGCACTATGTCCTTATCAGTGTATTATCTTTCTTCTTTTTTATTTAAGGATAACACGAGAAACATATTAGCGTTTAGCTCGGGCAGCACAAGTATGGGGTATTTTGGCCTGCCGATTGCCATGGCTTTGTTTGATGAAGATTCAGTATCTGTATATGTTGTTTGTTATATAGGAATGGCGTTGTTTGAAAATAGCTTAGGATTTTACATAGCTGCAAATGGTATTTATACCGCAAAAGAATGCATATTAAAGTTGTTCAAACTTCCTTCGCTTTATGCGATGGTTCTGGGCTTCTTTTTAAGTATATATGATATACAAATACCTACTTTTTTAACAGATGTTATGATGAATATTAGAAGTACATTTGTCACATTAGGGATGATGCTACTTGGAGTGAGCATTGCAAATATTACAAGCTTTAAAGTAGATTGGAAGCTTGCTTTGATCACTATTACAGCAAAGTACGTATTCTGGCCACTGTTTGTTTTAGGAATTGTCCTTCTAGACAAACATGTTATAGGTGTATACGACGAGAGTATATATAAAGCACTGATGTTGCTGGCTATTATTCCAGTTTCTGGGTCCAGTATAATACTTGCTAATATTTTGAATTATCAACCAGATAAAGCTACTCTGTTGCTTCTAATTAGTACTGCAGTGGGACTATTTTATGTTCCACTAATAATATCATTATTTTTTACTAAACTTATTCTTTTTTGATCAAGCGGTAGGTAAAACTTAAATTTACACTAGCTTCTTGCATAATCACATAAAAAACCTACTCTTTTTTGTCATTCCAGCGCGTGACGCTGGAATCTAGTTTCACTTTATGATGGTGTCATGAAAGTAACTGGCACTGGAATCCAGAAAAAGAATGGTGTCATGAAAGTAGCTGACACTGGTTCACTCTATAATGATGTCATTCCAGTGTCAAGCACTGGAATGACATCATAGGGGCACTGGGATGACAAGAAAGGGGCTTGAATGACAGGAGGTAACGCAAGAAGTCTACTGCTATTCCACGTCAAGAACAACCATAAGTTCATTAGGGTTCACATAACCTAAAGCATTTTTTGCTTGCTCATCAAGCAGATCTAAATCTAAGCTTTTTTCATATAAGCCAAATACTTTATTGTCCAACTTTTCCTTTTCAGAAGAGACATCCTTTAGCAAAAGCTTATTGTACTCAATCTCTTTTTTAAGTCGATTAACGTCAATAAGCCACGTTTACCTGTAATTGTGCTAATGCTAAAATATAATGTAAGAGAAGAAATGAATAAGGCTGCGCTTAAACACAATAACTTTTGCTTCTTTTTAGGTATAAACACCGTACTTTCACATACAAGAAATGTATAACATGAAAAGGTGAACAAAAAGCTAAGAACCTTGACGCGCTTTACACCTTGGCTTTACCTTGTTTATAATGTAAATCTTACCACCCCTTTTCACAACTTTACAATTTTTATCTCTGTTACGATGAGATTTTAGCGACCCTTTGACTTTCATATCTATAGTAAGAATTAAATTACCTTACATTATGATCACTTACAGAGAGTTAGTCAATTGATAAATTTTTCACATTTTATTAAAATACTGTATAATTGTTGCTGATACTTCTTCGATTGACTTTTGCGTGACATCAATAATTGGCCAGTTATTCTGCTTAAATAGTTCCTCTGCTTCTTTAATTTCCTTTTCTACTTTTCTAGGATTAGCATATATATTATTATCTTCGTTGTTAATTGAAGTAAGTCTATTTTTGCGTATTTCTATTAGCCTACTTACGTCTATTGTTACCCCTATCGTTAGTTTATTTTTTAATTTTGCCAAGTCGACATAAAAGGGTACTCCACTAACAAAAGGAATATTTGCAACCTTATAGCCTCGATAAGCTAAATACGTACTGGTGGGAGATTTTGATGTACGTGAAACTCCAACCAAAATTATATCTGCTTTATCAATATCTTGAATATTTTGCCCATCATCATGATTAATAGTATAGTTTATTGCCTCAATGCGCTGAAAATATTCGTTATTTATCTCAGTATGCAAGTCAAGCTTTTCGTCTTTTTCAATTTCAAGATAGGACGAAATTTCTCTAATAATATGTGATAATATTGCTCTATAGGGAATTTTCAACTTTATACAGTTATCTTTTAGATATTTTCTTAGCTCATCATCAGTAATAGTGCATATAACAAAATTATGCTCATCACTTTTCCTATTAATTTCCTCCAGAATTTTGTCAATCTGCTCTTCTCCTTTCACAAAAGACCAAACATATTCGATTGTTTCTACAGAACGAAAGTGTTTCAGAGCTGATTTTGCAACTGATATAACAGTTTCACCACTTGAATCTGATACTAAGTGTAAATTAAGCTTTTTAAGGGTCATGTTTTATATAGTGTTATACTAAAAATAATAGCAAGCAATCGGCTACTGAAATTGTGCTAATTTGTTAATCTATGTCAATGCAGAAAAACTATTCTGTTGATAAAACTCAAACTAATTGGTAAATTCTTAACGCAATTATTCTCAAAACGAATGTTTTTATTAAAGCCTACAAATTTCACTTCTTTTTCTAAAAAAGCACTACCTTGGCTTGGGGTTATTTGTTTCGCATGTTTTTTAATTGGAATGTTTTTAGCGTTATTCTTCTCCCCAGAAGATTATAAACAAGGAGAAATTGTACGAATTATGTACATTCATGTGCCTTCTGCATGGCTTGCTCTTGGAATATATGGACTCATTGCATCACTTAGTTTCATTTCATTGGTGTGGAACAATAGCATTGCTAGTGTCTTGGCACATGCTGCTGCTCCTGCAGGGACAGTCTTTTCTGCAATATGCTTAATCACAGGTAGCATCTGGGGAAAAGGAACCTGGGGCACTTGGTGGGTATGGGATGCAAGGCTTACTTCAATGCTAATTTTATTTTTCCTATATGTTGGCTACCTTTCATTGTGGAGCGCTTTTGATAATGAAGCGAGGGCAGAAAAATCAGCAGCAGTATTTGCCATTTTTAGTGCTATAAATATTCCCGTAGTAAAATTTTCTGTGAATTTATGGTCTACTCTCCATCAGCCAGCAAGCATTTTGAGAAGAGGTGGAGTAGCAATAGAAAGTTCTTTGCTGTTGCCACTCATTGTAATGTTTATGTTTTGTGCCACATTTTTTTTAGTAGTGTGGATACTATACTCACTTCACTTAATTAATTTGTACAAAATAAAGAGAGAAATCAGTATGCGGTATTAGGTAGCTTTGTAAGTATACAGGTAAATATGCTAGAGA
The DNA here is from genome assembly GCF_031205055.1 of Wolbachia endosymbiont of Listronotus oregonensis. NCBI lineage: Bacteria > Pseudomonadati > Pseudomonadota > Alphaproteobacteria > Rickettsiales > Anaplasmataceae > Wolbachia > Wolbachia endosymbiont of Listronotus oregonensis. The sequence goes on from NZ_CP102118.1 coordinate 214,860, forward strand.
AAATTAGGTAAAATATCTTTGGTCACTTTAAATACTTGCCTGCTGAAACTGAAGAACGTGCTATGTTATGTGATCTAACTAATTTTAAAAGCAGCAATGACCAACTAACTAGAATAGATCAGGTATTGAATCGAGATCAACTTGAACATTTTACCAACGTTCTTGAAACATATGATGCAACGGCACGTAGTTTTTACGATTAGGTGCATTGTAAAATAGCAACCGTTGCAACCATGAACTCTAAAATATTCAAGGAGCCTACCAGTATCTTTAAAGTAAATGTTCATGTGATTCCACAGATAATTTCTGTTTTTTGATTCTATCTGTCCATTTATCATTTTCTATATCTTGTTTGTTGGTTGCTCTTTTTCTTGCTCAACAATTGCCTTATCTACCTTCTGATAAATTGCATCAATTGCATTAATTGCATTTTTTTCTTTGTATACTTCGCTTTTCCCTTCAATAATTAACTTAATAAAAGTATTTACAACAGACTGCACTTGATTATGATTAACCTGACCTTTTATCAAAGAAGGTAAAGATCCTAATTCCATTATATGTTGACCTATGTTATTCTTTATACCTTCTGTATGCATTAACTTTATTATTTCATCATCAAACTCTTTCAATACTTCTGATGCTATTTTATCTTGAGTGGAAAGCCCTAAATTATCTGCTACTTCACTTGTTAATAACTCTCTGTTTTCTTTATTATCTTCCAATTTAGCATAATTACTCAACAGATCCATAACTGTAGATACTCTGACTTCAACAATACCATCAACATCTTCATTTCCTAAAGCAACTCCTGATTCCAATAACCTCCCTCTGAGATTTTTGCTTAAAAGATTGATAAACTCTTTATTTGCATCCGATCCTGTAGCAGATATTGTACCATCTAAATAGTTACTTTGAGTACCTAAGCTATGCTCTATTTGTATTTTTGTCTCAGGTTTAAATCCTAATTTTGCACAGAATTTCTGAAAATATTCTTTAATAATGTCAAACAAGCTCTTGCCATTATCTTTATAATTTTTTAACTCTTTAGGAATAGTAAGTGACAATTTACCATCTCTGTATGTTACAAAGTCTTTACCATCTTGAGACTCAAGTGTAAATTCTAATGAGTTAGACAGATCACATATCTTATCACCATGCATAACTTGATTTTTAACAGAGAGTATTGGTAGCCTCATGTCAGATCTAATTCTTACATTATTTTGGTTAGCACAATCAATATTTATTACTTTTTTAGGATTTTCTACTATGAACGACTGTCCAAGTGCAAGTTGGGTTTGTATAAATGGAGCAGCCTCATACCCTGCTTGATTACAATTGGTGACTAGCTCTTCTAAAATAGCATTACTTGGAACTTCTGCTCCAGCGTATCTAAACATTTTTTTGAAAACTTCTTTTGCAAAGGAACGGTAGTCTTTGTTTTCATCTTTCTCTGTTGGTAATAGATGTTGGCCAGCATTGTAAAATTCTTCAAATTCTTTCTTATATGAATCGGTTTTTTGATGATTGGCAGTTTTGGGATTTTCACAGTGATTTTTCCATAGCTCACCCAATGCATTACTTACAAGCTCTTTCTCAATATCTTCGAGTACTGAAGCAACAAAAGCTTTGCCATGATCCGTATCTATTTCTCTTGTTCCTTTTTTGTTAAATATTTCGTCATTATATATATCATCACTATTAAAAAGTTCGCTTTTGTGGTGCTTAGCTCCTTCCTTAAATGCAATAATAAGATTTTTATCTATTTCTTTTCCGTTAATAATAAAATTCATCCTTTGAAAATCTAAGAACATTGTTTCACCAGAATTTGCTAATTCATTATCTTGACCTGCTCTTAATTTACTAAAATTGAACTCTTTAGCTGTGGCCTTTAATCTAACTACTGGACTCTTATTATTTTTTCCTTTTGCCTCTTTCATAAATAACACCTTACTGTAAATATGCTGTAAGTTATATCATATAATGATGAATAGTTTGGTAATATATTAAGAAAATCGACAGTATATTTCTTTATTTAAGAGGTGCAGGAAAGGCGCAGATTTCTCTTTCCATTTGTAGCGTACTGCATTAATATTTATGTATTAATTTAGAAAATAATGATGAATAACATTGTAATTGTTGGTCTGCAATGGGGTGACGAAGGCAAGGGTAAAATAGTAGATTATCTTTCTGGGAATGCAGATGTAGTTGTGAGATTTCAGGGAGGAAATAATGCAGGGCACACTATAGTAATAGATGATGAAGTTTATAAATTAAATTTACTGCCCTCTGCTGTTTTGAGAACGGGCAAAATATCCATCATAGGAAACGGTGTTGCTCTTGATTCACATGCTCTAATCTCAGAAATAGAGTCATTGAAAGTTAAAGGAGTGGACGTAAACTATAACAACTTGATGGTATCCGAGAGCTGTCCATTAATACTTAGCGTACATAAGGACAAGGAAAAGCTATTTGAAGATTTAAACGGAAATCACAAAATTGGTACAACAAACAAAGGGATAGGGCCATGTTATGAAGATAAAGTTGGAAGGAGAGCTATACGCCTTTGTGATTTAGAAAACGCAGATGAGCTCAATAAAAGAGTGGATACTCTTCTGAATTACCACAATGCTATCAGAAAAGGCCTTAACTACCAGGTGGTTAAAAAAGAAGAAATATTAAAAGAAATTCAAGGGATTTCAAAAAAAATTCTTTCATATAAAAAACCTGTGTGGAGGATATTAAATGACTTTGTGAAAGAAGGTAAGAAAATAATATTTGAAGGCGCCCAAGGCACATTTTTAGATATCGACCACGGAACTTACCCTTTTGTTACTTCAAGTAATACTGTAGCGTCGCAAGCAATAACAGGCTCAGGATTAGCCTCCAATGCTTACATTATTGGTGTGGTAAAAGCTTATACAACAAGAGTGGGCAATGGTCCATTCCCTACTGAGCAAAAGAACGAGATTGGAGATAGCTTATTTACTATAGGCAAGGAGCTTGGAACAGTGAGCAATAGAAGAAGGCGCTGCGGATGGTTTGACGCAGTTTTAGTGCGCCAGGCTGTGCAACTTTCTGGAGTTTCAAGCATTGTATTAACCAAATTAGATGTGCTTGATTCTTTTGATACAATTAAAATATGCACTGGTTACAAGTATAGCGGGAAAATGTATGATTATTTACCCGCATCGCATTCAATACAGGAGGAATTAGAGCCAATATATGAAGAGTTTCCTGGCTGGAAAGAAAATACTCAAGGTAAAAGGTCGATTGAAGCATTGCCTATCAATTTAATAAAATATATAGACAAGTTAGAAAAATTAATAGGTGTACCAATTCATCTAATTTCAACTAGTCCAAAAAGAGAGGATGTTATTAAGCTTAAAGATTTCTGAAAACGTCTTTTAACTTTTATCCAATAAAAAAAATACTTGCATAACTCAAAATACTAAGTCTATTATATAAGATATTATTGTAAACTTATAGTGAGTAGTGCATAATGAAAGACAAAAGCTTAAGTTTAACACTTGCAGTTATTTTCAACACAATTAAGTTAATAATAAAAGTTAGTGTAGAACGTGGTTATACAGTTTGATTTTTTTGAATATATGTTAATTGGTATAATGTAAATATAGTTAAAGGAGGTGTGTGATGATTGGAGGTTTGACTAAGGGAGACAAAACAGCAGAGGCAGGAAAAACAAGTGATCAGTCAGAGAATTATGATGTTGAATCAGTTATAAGGGCAGCATCATGTACCTGGTATGCAATACATCGCCTACTGGTGTTGTATGGAGAAGAAAAAGAAAAATTATGTTATTCATCACGGTTTACACTACCTTTTATATCTCTCAAGAACCGTATCAATGAAGTGGAAAAAGAAAATCCTTCCACTAAGGACTCTGCTACAATAAAGTTCTGCCGCTCAATTGCAGAAAATGATAAATTATGCAAAGAATTAAGAAATTTAAATAATCTTGCTGAAAATTTTGCCAATAAAGAATTTGATTCTCAATTAGAGAAGATAATAACAGGTTTTAAACTAAAAGATCTAGAAGACAAGGTAGGCTTCTTAGTACTTTTAAAAGAAGAAAGTGACTTCACTGCTATACAAAAGGCTTATAGGGATGAGTGGAGTTTTTATGACCTAATAAACGATAGAGATTTTAAACAAACGTACATAGATAAAGCAGTAACAGAGTCTGCTAATAAGAGCTTTAAGGAAGATATAAATAAATGCATAAAGTTGGCAGAGCAGGGAAAAAAGCTGCAAGTAAATATTTTGAGAGGAAAGACGTAGAGCTTCAAGCTTATTACACAGAAACTGATAACGCTCATAGAGTTTTGAATGTTAACCTTATTAATTACAATAGAAGTGAGCCAACAAGGATTAGTGACATTTTACAGCAAGAGAAAGATATTAAAGAACTGAATATCTATTGCAATAAAAAACATGAAATATACGCTCATCAAGAAGATAAGAAAAGATATTATGAATTTAAAGAAGGCGCATATTATGAAATGACAAGCACTTGGCCTGTAGAGAATGGATCCAGAATGTGTACCATGATTATGAATGTGAGTAGTAGCGGCATAACTGAAGTACTAAAATTTGATGGTGAAGATTTTGTGTCATCGGAGGAGATCCTAGAATTAATAAAGCAAAATGATGAATTATATATTCAAGGCCTCGTCTTACATGATGCTGTAATGAAATCACTAGAAAAGGGTAAGGCTGCTGATGTTGTACCTACTGCTAATAATAATTTTCAAAATGAATCTATAGTGGCCTATCAAGATAAGGAACCAGGGGGGAATCGAAAGGTCCAGACCCTAAAGTTGATGATGACAATAGCCTTCCTTCTTCTCCTTCTATTAATAGCAATGCATTAATTCAAACAGAAGTCAATTTACAGCACACTGAAACTCAACCAGAAGTTGCTTCACAACAAATGGATGAATTGATTTTAAATAATCAGATGCTGTCCGAAGAAAACGTTGAATTGAAGCAAGAAGAAGCAGAGTTGCAAGTGATAAATAAAAAGCACCATGAATTAACACAAGAAAATCAGCAACTACAGGAGAAACTAGAAACAACCCAAGCAGAAGATAATCAAACAATTGTAAAAGAGAGGCAGAATAGCGATTTACAAGATAAACTTGAAAAAAAGGAGCGAGGATCAAAGGCAGAAATAGATGCAATGCGCAAGGAGTTAACGCAGCTTAAAGAAAACCTGAAGAGGAATGAGGAAGAATTTAAAAGTGTGCATGAAGAAAAAAGAAAGCTAGAGGACAAGCTGAAAGTTGTTAATACAGAAAAGAAGGAATTAGAAGAAAAATTAAAAGAACGTGAAAAAGAGATAGACCAAGAAGCACAAATAATGGAGGAAAAGGAGCAGTTTATAAGCAATTTAAAATGTCAAATGCAAGGGTTGGAAAAAGAGCATGAAGATGAGATTAAGGAATTGGAAGAGAACCTTGATGCATTGAGCGACATCATTGCAGGTAAAGTTTTGGATATTGAAGGTCTGATGAAAAAATTACAAAACAGTGAAAAAGAAAAAGAGTTTTTCCGTGGTCAAGTAGAAGAGTTAAGTGAAGAAACGTTTGCTGATAAACAAAAAGGCTTCAACAATCAATTTTATACTCTAACAGGAGACATTTCTAGTGAGCCTGATAATGTTCCACGAAAGAAGATAGAGTTATCCAGATCTTTAAGCTTTGATAGTGAATCTGATAATAAGTCTTATGTTCCACAGGAAGGGGACAATGATAGCGCATATGATAGCAATGAGGAGAATTGTGATAATCATCCTTGTAGTTCAGTTCTAGTCCTAGGGTCCGTAAGTCCTATCAGAGCACAGGCAAGGAGTAGAAACGTAGGTAGGTAGCTCACCTTCCTCTCGCATTATTGTGAAGATGGTTGGGGTTAAGTTGCAAGAGAAATACTTAAGTGGGGTGCAAAAAGTCTTTTGTGTTGATAATAATTTAAAATCTATAGTAGACTGAAAAAGATTATTAAATTATAATATAACATATGATAAAAGACGAGAAATCGAAAACAATTTTTGAAGTGGAAGGGGCAGTAACTGCTTTACTACCTGCAGCAGAATTTAGAGTGAAACTGGACAATGAACATGAGATTATCTGTCATGTATCAGGGAAAGTGAGAAGAAGTAAAATACGCATCATTATCGGGGATAGGGTGTTAGTTGAGATGAGCATTTACGATAGGAATGCGAAAAAGGTCGGATCATTAGAAGGCTTAAAGGTACAAGTGACAGAACGATCTCTAAATAATCTTATTCTTGCTTCATCATCGAAAAGGCGTATAGCTTTACTAAAACAAATAAATATTGAGCCAGGTTTAATTTTGCCAGCAGACATAGATGAAGCCCCTTTAAAAAAGGAACTTCCGAAGGATTACTCAATCCGTATGGCAAAAAGTAAAGCTGAGAAAATACAAAGTTCAAATCCAAATTACTTTGTGCTTGGTGTTGATACAGTTGTTGCTTGTGGTAGAAGGATATTGCTTAAAGCTGAAAACGTTGAGCAAGCAGAAAAATGCATCCGCTTGTTATCAGGAAGAAGGCATAGAGTATATACCAGTGTGTGTCTATTAACTCCCGATCAATCTAAACAACATATTAGAACTGTGGTTACAATAGTGAAATTTAAACGTCTCAGTGAACAAGAAATTAAGTATTATTTAGCATCAGAAGAGTGGAAAAATAGGGCAGGGGGATGCAATATACAAGGCCTAGCTGGGATGTTCGTATTGTTCTTACGCGGCTCCTACTCTTCCGTTATAGGGTTACCATTACATGAAACCTATTGTTTGCTAAGTAATTATTTTAACCGGGAGTGTTAAATAAACCATACGCGTCAAGTTAAGGCCCAATATAGCACCATTTAAAGTGGGTAGATAGCCTTTCGAAATCCCTTAACAAGTGTGCCCAACAAATCTGTCTTTTTTCGTCACTGAAGTAGTGGGAGTGTTAAATAAACTGTGTCAAACCGAAAAAAAAGTAATAAATTGATATAAAAAAATGGAGGTTTGACAATGAGTCAGAAAGTAGTAAACAGAACTACCGGTTTGGTAGATTATAAAGAATTAGAAACAAATATCCTGTCGTCTATACGAGAAGGAAGACCGTTGACAGGAAGAGATGGAGCATTAACACCGTTTATAAAAAAGTTGCTGGAGGTAAGCCTGGAAGGTGAAATAGAAAACCACTTGTCGGCTGAAAGCGAAGAGAATAATCGAAGAAATGGGAGGAATGCAAAGACTTTACGTACAAGCGCAGGGTCATTTGAGCTTTTGACGCCAAGAGATAGGGAAGGAAGTTTCGAACCACAAATAGTCAAAAAAAGGCAAACAAACTTACATCCAGAGCTTGAAACGAAGATTTTGAGCACATTTGCCAGTGGTATGGGCTATAGAGATATAGTGTCACATGTTGAGGAAATTTATGATCACAAAATATCGGTGGCAGAGATATCAAGTATTACTGACAAATTGCTACCAGTAATCAACGAATGGCGTAGTCGCCCGCTGCAGTCTGTATATCCGATAGTTTTCATGGTTTTTTAAAGTCAAAGAGGACGGGCATTGCGTAAGTAAATGCATGTATAACATATTAGGCATAGATCAAAATGGCAAAAAAGAAGTATTAGGTTTTTATTTGGCTGAAAGTGAAGGAGCTAACTTCTGGTTGGGAGTGCTAAATGACCTCAAAGAAAGAGGAGTAGAAGATATCCTTATTGCCTGCGTTGATGGGCTGAAAAGCTTTCCTGCAGCTATAAACAGTGTCTTTCCTAATGCGGAAGTGCAGATGTGTATAGTGCATCAGATACGCAACTCACTGAAGTATGTGGCCAGTAAAGATGCGAAGAGTTTTTTGAGCGATTTAAAGAAGGTATATCAAGCTTCAAGCAAGGAAATTGCCGAGAATTATCTGTTGGAATTGGATGAAAAATGGGGCACAAAGTACCCTATGGTTATAAAATCTTGGCAGAATAATTGGGAAAACTTGTCTGGTTATTTTAAGTATTCTGGTCCAGTTAGGAGGATAATCTACACCACCAATCCCATAGAGGGGCTACATAGGCAAATTAGGAAATTCACTAAGACCAAAGGCTCATTTACCAGCATAAATGCCTTGTATAAGCAGGTATATTGTGCTATAAAGAAGGCAGAGGAAAAGTGGACGATGCCTGTACATGATTGGGCATTAACTATCTCTCAACTTGATGTTTTCTTTCCTGGCAGATTGAAAATTGAGTTGAACTAAAAATGCGGTTTGACACAGTTTATTTAACACTCCCGAAGTAGTTGTAAACCGCATACCTATCGGTAACAACCAAATTCTTATAACTAGAAAATGTACTACTCTCTAGAAACTTAACTCCTCTTGTGTCTGCTAATTTAATAAGGCTTGCTTCATTATTAGCAAACACCCAGCACCAGCCAAGTTTACCTTTAGAATAATGGCTAGTTTCATCAATATGCAAAACTTTGCTTGCTCTCTCTACTTGTTCATATACATCTTAATACATAATTCTCCACAAAAACAATCTTCAGGGAGGAGCTGGATAATTATAAGCTCAGCATTATTGTTTGGCGCTATAGGAGCCACAATGGCTACAATGGGAATTATACCTGAAATTGCTGCTATTGGAGTAATTGCAACTGTTGTGTTGTCAGGAATCGCTGGTACTATAGTAGGTGGTGTAGCGGGATATCTTGTTAATGTGGCAATAAATCAATGCTGTGGAGCATGCAGCTCAGTAGTTCAAGAATAAGACCAATCCGGTAAAGAAGCATTTGTGGGAGTGGAAACCATTTTTTGATTTTTCTTTACTAAGTCTACTAAATATAGTTTAGAGTTGCTTGGTGATTCTGTTCTTGTGAAAATGATTTCTCTACCATTTGGTAGCCATGCCGGAGATTCAATTTTATGCCCTTCTGAAAGTAGACGTTCTTCTTTGCCATCTGGCTTCATAACTCCTATGTAAAATTTTCCTGACTGAATCTTTGTGAAAGCTATCAGATCTCCTTTTGGCGACCAAACAGGCGTAGCATATCTTCCACTTCCAAAACTAATTCTTTTAGGTTTTTTACTTTTGTTAGTAAAATCGATAACATACAGCTGCTGACTCCCACTCATATCGGAACTAAAAACCATATACTTTTGATCTGGAGAAAAAGAGGGAGAAGTGCTTATAGCTGAACCTTTAGTAATTTTTTTTGTCCGTTTACTACTTAAATCCAAAGATAATATATTCGTTTCACCACCCAATGAGTGGGAAATTAAAAGAGATTTACCATCAGGAGAAAATCTTGGTGCAGAAATAACTCCTTCAAATGCGCTGATTATTGATTCAGTGTGGTCTTTTAAATTTTTTAATACTATATAACTTTTACCATTTGCGTATGAGATATAAACAATACCCTTTCCATTTGGTGAGAATCTCGGTGTTGACACAAATCTATCGCCATTTGTTAAGTATTTTATATTACTTCCATCTTGATTCATCACAGCAATTTTACGCACAGATTTGTAGTTGCTATCTTTTTCTTCAGCGATATACGTGATTTTTGTGTTGAAGTGCCCTTTCTCACCAATCAATCTATCATGTATCACATCCGAAACGAGGTGACCAATTTTTCTCCAGTCTTTTGCTGGAAAAACAACTGACTGAGTAAGTAATTCTCTTTTTGTAAAAGTGTCAAATAAACGAAATGATAGCTCTAATGCACTACCAGATACTTCGCTTAAACTTACTGTGACTACAGTATCGCTTTTCCAAGATTTAAATTCAGCTTCCGCGCCACGTTTTACATTAAATAAGCCACAATTAGATAAATTTGTTCCTATTACCTTTGCAATATTTTCGCTTAATTCGCTTTCCAGCGCTGTTTTACATGTACATTTAGATACAACAAGACCAATGTTACCAACACTGCTTTTTTTTATATCAACATATAAAGCAGCTTTTGTAAAATAAGGAATAAATAACGAAACAAGCAATATTAATTGAACGAATAACTTCATTCTTTCATTTCATACCTGTTCTATCTGGACTTCAATTATAGGTCTTTTTAGTAAATATTCCTTTAAGATACTCAATATTGAACTTTCAATCTTATTTTTAATTTTTTTTGTTGGCTGCAAACTAAACAACGACTCAACTTTCTTGACAATTTTCTGTATAATAGCTGCATCTTCTAGCACTTCAAAAACACCAGGTACAAATACTTTCGGTTTAGTAAGCAATTTATTTTTCTTGTTTACAACTGCTATTACCACAATAACTCCGGCATCTCTCATTCTTTTACGCATTTTTATAACACTGCTCTCCGGATGACGTAGCAGCATACCATCAATACCAAAGTAGTCAACATCGATTGAATCAACTTTTTCTCCGTTCTCCAAATTAACAATATCACCTGGTGCAATCATTATTGCTTTTGCCACACCGCACTCTTTAGCAAATTTTACATGTGCATGCGTGTGAATATATTCGCCGTGAACTGGAATAGACATCTTCGGTTTTATTAAAGAATACATTTCCTTTAGCTCTTCTCTTGTTGGATGCCCAGAAGCATGAACATGCTCTGTTTTTTCAGTAACAACTTCTACCCCCATCTCAATAAAGGCATTGAGCATGTTGTGCGCACGAGTTTCATTTCCAGGAATGATTTTTGACGAAAAGATCATGGTATCACCTTGCTGCATTTTAAATGCTTGATGACTCTTATTAGCAAGCCTTGAAGTTGCTGCCAGTGGCTCACCTTGACAACCTGTGCAAAGTAGCACCAGTTTTTCCCTTGGAAAATTTATTGCTTCCTTTGCTTCAAGAAACTGAGGAGAATCAGTTAAATAACCACTATCTTGCGCAACCTTCACTATTCTCCATAAAGATCTACCAAGTAAAACTACTTTTCTATTTAGTGCTTTTGCAGCTTGGCTTATCGTTTCAATTCGTGCCACATTTGAAGCAAATAGCGAAACAGCAACTAATTTTTTAGACCGCTTTATTATGTTATAAATGTTATTATAAATTTCACCTTCTGACTCAGGGTGATGCTTGCTTAATATATTGGTTGAATCGCAAATTGCTGCAAGCAGGTCACCTTTATCGCCAATTTCTTTTAGACGCTCTATATTAGAAGTTAATCCAACAACAGGTTTTGGATCAAATTTCCAGTCTCCGGTATGGAGTGCACTACCCATTTCAGTGCTAATTAATATTGAATTTGCCTCAGGAATTGAATGAGTTATATTTATAAACTCGACGGTAAAAGGACCCAAATTTGTGCTGCCATTTATGTCCACCTCTTTCACAGGTACTGTATCTTCTAATCGAAACTCCTTTAGTTTCTCCCTAAGAAAATTAACCGTAAACTTTGTTGTATATATGGGGCACTGCAACTCTTCCCACAAGTGGGGCACTGCACCGCAGTGGTCCTCATGTGCATGTGTAATTATTATTCCAAGCAAATCTTTTTTTCTTTGAGCAATAAAATCTACATCAGCAATGAGCAGCTCAACACCTGGCATAGTTTCATCTGCAAAACCAACACCAAGGTCGATCATAATCCACTTACCTTGATAATGATATAGGCTAACATTCATCCCGATTCTTCCTACTCCCCCAAGCGGAAGAAATAAAAACTCATTTTTGTTTATATTCATTAAATTTAAATTATTAAAACCTGAGAATAGCAAAACTTCGACCTTAAATAAAGAAATTTATTGCTTTTACATAATTTTAAGGAACTAAGAAGTTTCTGTTGGCTAATAATGTTGATATCAACACTATTGTTAAGTTTTCCATTAATAAGGTCAAAGAATTGCAGGATTAAATGAAAACCCGTAAACAGTTACTCCTTCATGTCATTTAGCAGATTTCTTATTTTTTTTTTACTTTACTAAAAAACCCTTCAGATCGTTGTTGTACATTTGCATTTTCCTCTTCTTCAAACGCTTTTAATAGCTCAATTTGCTTTTTGGTTAAACTTTTTAGATTTAAGGTTTCAACTATTACCTGTACATACAAATCACCGCGAACATGTGAACTCATATGCGGCATACCCTTCTCCTTACAACGTAACTTGGTACCAGTTTGAGTGCTCTCTGGAACTTTTACTTTTGTTTTAGCTCCATCAATTGACTGAACATCAATTTCACCACCAAGCACAGCTAGTGTCATTCTTATAGGTACTTTACAGTGTAAATCTGCCTTATTTCGAGTAAAGATTTTATGGGGAGCTATTTTCACGTATACGTATAAATCTCCACTTTTTCCACCTCTTGCTCCAGCTTCTCCTTTACCACTTATCCTTACCTTAGCTCCTTCTTCTATGCCCTTTGGAATTGAAACGGATATATTTACTTCATCTCTTCTACGTCCACTTCCACCACATTTCTTACATTTATTTTGTATTATTTCTCCTTCCCCATAGCATGTAGTACATGTTCTTTCGATGGTAAAAAAGCCTTGTTGAGTTCTAATCCTACCGCTTCCCTGGCATGTGGGGCACTGAACTGGTTTAATTGCTCCTTCGCTACCTGTGCCTTGGCATGTGTCACATTTTACATTTGTCACATAATGTATAGGCGCTTGTATTCCTTTAAATGCATCTTCTAAGGTAATTTCAAGATCATAACGTAGGTCTGCTCCAGACACTCCTGTTGTGCTCCTCTTTGCTCTTGATCTACTTGCACCACCACCGAATCCTCCACCAAAGAAGTCATTGAATATGTCGCTAAAATCTCCTGCAGAGCTAAAGCCTTGAAACCCACCAGAAGCACCTTCGTGGCCATAACGGTCATAGCTTGCCCTTTTCTCAGAGTCAGATAGAACTTCATATGCAGCTGTTACTTCTTTAAATTTTTCCTCTGCTTCTTGATTGCCAGGATTTCTATCAGGATGATATTTTAACGCTAATTTTTTATACGCTTTTTTTATCTCATCAATACTGGCATTTCTTCCTACTTCCAGCAGATCATAGTAGTCTTTTTTGCTCATATATAATAGTTTAGTGTTTAACCTTTAAAGATAGGTATTGCATATATTAATTTCAAGTGTGACTTCTGTTTCCTATAAAATGTGGTGCACCCTGAGCGACTTGAACGCCCGACCTTTTGATCCGTAGTCAAATGCTCTAATCCAACTGAGCTAAGGGTGCTTTCATAAAGTTAACTTTAGCAGGTTTTGTAGCTTGATTCAATTAATTTGGCTAAAAATAAAACTGTTAATTTTTATCATACGTGAAACCTGCAAAAAATTGCATTTGTTTTCTTAAGAATCATTTTATGGTCAAGCTCACAACTATACGAACATTTGTAGTCAAGGCACTGGGATCTGAAATTGCAATGTTCGTATAGTTGTGGGTTTAGAACCCCTCACAATTCCCAAACTGCTGTTCCGAATTAGAATTATTAAATTCACTATAAGGAGGAGAGTAAGGAGGAGGTGGTCCATAATTCCTAACTGCTTCTTCAGCCTCCTCAATATTGTCTGATTCTTTCTCATGCTTCATATGAAAAGCTAAACCACCAGCAAAACATACGAGAGAATTAACGCCAAGGATAGCTAAACCCCACACTGGTAAGACTGGGTAAACAGCACAAGCTACCTACTTTCAAAACACGTCCCCTCAGATTCTCACTTTGGCATCATTCTACCTTATCTAAAGCCATTTTATACCTTTTTATCCCTTCTGGGGTAATCTTTTTTCAGTTAGCTATAGTAGATCTTTCAGAACAACTAAACGTGACTTGTTCTACTTCCATCTAATACAATGTAACAAAGGGGTATAACTCAGAGCTAGAGGTTATGATTGTAATAAAGATATAAAAAAACGGATAAGTCAAGCAAAATTACATTTGTAACTTTGCTTGACTATCCATTTATTACCACTAAAATAGCTAACAAAGCCATCCCGTATGACATTTTATCTATATCTAATCAAGCATATTAATAAGTAAGTAAATTTTAATATAATCTTATTATACTTATAAATATGCTGTATAGAATGAAAGTATGGATGATTTCATAACTGCAAGAAGGAAAGATGATGCTGTAGTATCTGTTTGTCAGGATAATAAGAAAAAAAACGTATTAATTTTAGGGCTCAATCAAGCCGCAAGGAATTTGTTAAAATACGAGGAAGGGAATTTACTTAATAAGCCGTTAATCAATATTTTAAGTGCAAGAGCAGCTGACGACATGAAGAATTATTTAGAGTATACCGAAAATGGACACGATTTACTTGATGTATTACCTAAAGTGATAGGTTTTTCCTTAACTGATGCTAAAGGAGAAGATATAAAGACAAAAGTAAAAGTTTTCCGCACTGCACAATTTGCTAGTAATAAAATAAATTATGAGCTATTGATACGTGATATCAGCTTGTCTCATAAATTAGGAATCTTTAGAGATGAATATCTAATGGGTAAAAAATATAAAAACCATGACTTATTCGATATACCAAACAATGAGTCTACTATTCTAGAGTTATACGTTATATTAAATTTTGCCTTTCAACATCAAATTAATGCAGCTATAGGAGTGATTGGCTTAAATAGTAGCTGTAGTGAGACAAATGATGCACTGAAAGTTATCATAGAACATTTTTGTAAAAATTGCCGTAGTGATGATTTTCTAGGGTATATTGATGAGAATAAAGTGCTTTTTGTTTTGATTAACTGCGATGTAAAAAGTACGTCTAAAATAATTAATCGTATACATTCTGCCATTAATAAGCAGTTATTAAAGCGAAAATTACCAAGTGTATCAATAATTTATGGGAATATAGCTCAAAAACGGGCAGCAAAATCTACCAGCGGCGCCTTCTGAAAAGTTGTTTTTTATTTATATTGAGTTTAAACTTAAATTTTTATAAAAATTTAAGTTTATTTATGAAGTTAAGGTACTACCTGGTAGCACTGCTTTCATCATTATTTTTGCAGAGTAGTGCTAGCTCTAGAACAATTTTGGATAAGGAAATATTTTATGTAGAACTAGACGGAAAAATAGATTTGAGATTCGGCTACGCCTTCAACAGAGGTTCTTTCAATGCTAAGGCTAAGGATAAAACTTCAAGTTATTCATACTTGCGCTTTCTTTATTTACAGCAAGTTTATCCAAATACTCAAATGGGGTTTAATGTTAAGGCAGGAGTTTCTGGTATTGCAAACCTAAAAGCGTTAGACATAGAAAAGTTAGACATGGAGGAATGGTATTTCATCATTAAAAATCAGGTGCTTGGATCAATTGAATATGGTAAAAGAAGTTTAGTTAGTCAGGGCATGTTAATTAACACTTCAAAAATTTATACAGCTGCTGGAGGAGTAAATGGTCATTGGACAAACTATGCAAATTTGCGTGGTAACGAAAACAGAGATAATGGCCCTGGATATGATAAAGACAAGGTATTTTGGGTAAAACCCAACATTTACAGTAATTATAATGGACTCGAACTAGGGTTAAAACAATCATCAATTAACTACATCTCCCCTGAAATCTATAACTTTCAACTCGGGTTCAGTTATGTCCCAGGAAAAAATAACTTACAGTACAGCAATTTAATTGCTGCTGGCCTTTCCTATAAAAATGGCCTATCAGATGATATAAATTTTACTACTGCCTTAACTGGTGAATTTGCAAGAGAAAATTTAACTGATTGCTCAGATGGAACTTCTAAAAATTATGAATGTCGTAATCAATTACTGCACTGGAATTTTGGTTTGAAGCTAAAATTGTTCGATCTTGATTGCATTTTTTCGTATGGTAATGGCGTTAAATCTGGTGAGAAGCGTAATCCTGAAATAAATAATACGTATTATATGAATGCAGGTATTGCTTACCATTCTGATTCTCGCAAATTGAGCTTAACATATTTCAATAGTGGTAGGGATATTGCAGCAAACGAGTTAACATCATATGCTTTAAGCCTTGAATATCCATTTTTTATGGGCACTTCATACTATTTCGATATTGTAAAATTTAGTACCAAAGAGCCTGAAGTAGAAAATAGCAACTCTGGTTATGTGCTCTTGACTGGACTGAAATTAAGTTTTTAATGAGGTTACATTGCCTCCTGTCATCCCAGCACTCTTTTCTGTCATCCAAGTAGCGGATAACATAGAAACGAAAAACTTACTTGACACGTTTTGCCAGCCCCCTTATCATGACGTGTATAACAATGTTACAAAAAATAATATCATAGGGTTCTCTCTACTTTTTCTGGGTAAGATCAGAATTTCCTCTTAAGCCTTTAGCTCCTCAAATACTTCACTTGCTCTATTTAAAACAGAATCAGGAAAACCAGCAAGTTTTGCTACATGTATTCCATATGACTCATCTGCAATGCCTTCAATTACTTCATGTAGAAAGATAACCTCTCCGTTCCACTCTCTTATTTTTACACAAAAACATTTCACGTTCTTCAAGTATTTGCTTACTTTAGTTAATTCATGATAATGAGTTGCAAAAATGGCGCGGCACTTATTTACATTGTGAATATGTTCAATCACCGCCTGAGCAATAGATAAGCCATCATACACTCCTGTGCCCCTACCAATTTCATCAAGTATCACCAAGGAACGATCTGTTGCCTGATTTACTATCGTTGCTGTTTCGATCATCTCTACCATGAAGGTAGAATAACCAGCTGTTATATTATCTGTTGCACCAACCCTGCTAAATATCTTGTCAATCACTCCAATATGCGCACTCTCTGCTGGCACAAATGACCCCATGTGAGCTAAAACTGCAATGAGAGCGTTTTGCCTCAAGAAAGTGCTTTTTCCAGCCATATTAGGACCAGTAATTAGATGTATACCAGCTAAATTGATGCTATTTGCAATGAATTTATCGTTAACTTCAACCACTGGATGTCTTCCATTGCGAATATTGAACTCTTTACTGTCATCGATAATGGGTTTTACGTAATTATTTTGCACTGCAAGCTCCGCAAAAGTGGCTCTAATATCAAGTTTTGCCAAAGCATTTGCAGCAAGAGCAATTTTTTCAGATTCTTTAGCGACTTCACTACACAGTTCACTAAAAATTTTCACTTCTAAGCTGATTGCAGCATCACGTGCCGTAAGAATTTTATTTTCTAGTTCTTTCAATTCATTAGTAGTGTAGCGCATGCTATTTGCTAAGCTTTGCCTATGAATAAATATGTCCGAAGTTATTTTGTGATTTGCTGACACTTCAACGTAATAACCAAGTATATTGTTGTGTAATATTTTGAGTGCGGCAATGCCAGTTAGGTCGCGATAAGACTCACGGAGCTTAGTTACCAACTTGTTACTGTTGTTCAATATATAAGATAACTCAGATAATTCTGAGTTGTATTTTGGATTGATAAATCCTCCTTCTTTCACGGAACTGAGGTTATTATCAAGTATAGCGCTGTTTAGAAGCTCGAATAGATCTTTATGATTACCAAGACTTTTATGTATTGTGCTTAGTTCACTCTCGTCTGATTTTACTGTCATTCCAGCGCGTGACGCTGGAATCTGCATCTGGATTCCAGTGTCAGCTACTTGGATGACATATTGTTGTGGGAGAGATCCATTTTCACCTGATTCAATTTTACATAAGAACTCAGACAACTCTAAAGTTTTTTCTAGGCCTATTTTTAATAGGTTCATATCCTTTGGTGAACCACGCCCTAGTATTAAGCGCGATAAAGACCTCTCAATATCTGGAATGTTAGATAATATTTCTCGTATTTTTCTGCGTGGCTCATGATTATTTACAAAAAATTGAGCGGTGCTGAGCCTCAAATTGATTGCCTTGGAGCAAGCAAGTGGTGAAGCGAGCATTTGTTTGAGCAGGCGTCCACCAGAGGCTGTAACTGTGTGATCAATAACTGAAATTAGTGAACCTTTCTTTTCACCAAATTGAGTTGAAAACAACTCAAGATTTCTCCTTGCTGAAGCATCAATAAGCATGAAATTTTGTTGCTTATAGGTTTTTGGGAATTCAAGCCTTGGAATGGAGCCCCTTTGTGTTACTCTGACATATTCAAGCAGTGCACCGCACGCCATGATTTCTACTTTGCTGAAATTTCCTATACTCCCAAGTTCCCTGATTTTATAAAACTCGCATAACGTTCTGTGAGATTTACTATACTCAAAAAAACTCTGTGCGTGTTGTGTAATTGATATTTTATAATTTTTTAAAATCGATCTAATTTTTTCGTCCTCAGTGAATTTTTCAGAAATTAATAATTCTCTTGGTGATATACGCAATAAATCACTATCTAGAGCTTTCAAATTCGTTAAAGTGTGAAAAAATTTTCCCGTTGATAATTCAAGCCAACTAATAGCATATTCGTCATTTTGTTCAACTATGGATGCGAGATAATTATTGCTTTTATCCTCCAGTAGCGAATCTTCTATAATTGTACCTGGAGTTACAACTCGTACTACATCACGTTTTACTATGGATTTATAGCCCCTCTTTTTTGCTTCATCAGCAGTTTCTAATTGGTCACAGATTGCTACTTTGAATCCTAAATCTATTAGCTTGTGTAGGTAAGATTCGCTACTGTGTGCTGGCACTCCACACATTGGTATTTCTTGCCCATTTGAATTGCCCCTCTTGGTTAGCACTATATTCAGCAATTTCGCAGCTTTAATAGCATCATCGAAAAACAACTCATAAAAATCTCCTAGCCTATAAAATAGCAGATGATCCTTGTATTGAGCTTTCAGGTTCAAATATTGCTCCATCACAGGGGTGTTTTTTTCTCTTACGAAGCTCATAATATTTTTTAATATATTGTATTGGTAATAAATTCAATGTTATTATAGATTATATTGCACATGTGAATAACATAAATTTTAGATAGGTGTATAGAGGGGAAAATTTAAAACAATTAAATTTCTTGGATCCAAGTAGTCAGGACACTTGGATGACACCCTCCTTGTATGTATTATAGCTAAAGTGACTTACGACAATTTGAAAAACGACACATTCGTCATTCCGCTACTAGTTAGCGGAATCTATACCGCGCATAGCTGTACGAACATTCATTTTTGAAGGTAAATTGCACAGCAAATGGTGTCATTCCAGTGCTTGACACTGGAATCCAGCTTCTATGCAACATCATCAAAAACATTCATTTAGTGTAAGATCAGCTACTTTCCATGCTAGTTTGCTTGTGAACAAGCAAACTTTTCTGGATCCCAGTGTCAAGCACTGGGATGACATCATAGGGGCGCTGGGATGACACCCTCCTTGTGTGTATTATAGCTAAAGTGACTTACGACAATTTGAAAAACGACACATTCGTCATTCCGCTACTAGTTAGCGGAATCTATACCGCGAATGAATCGCGGTATGACGTGTTGCTTGGGTCAGCTATACGTAGGTTGTGGCCCTTCTTTTTGCACCATCAACAGATATTTCAGAGCTAACAGTGCTAATAGTTTTTTCTATCGCTTTAGCCTGTTCATAGTCTTGACTCAAAAAATACATGGCCAGCCCAACAGCTATACTAGCAACAAGAACAGGTGCTATCATTACACCTAGTATCATACCACCAGAAAGACTTACTGCAACACACACACCAGCTCCAAGTACAACACCAAGAAAACCACCAATTATTACGCCAGGCACCAAACTGCCTATCATAGCGCTTTCTTTTTTCGTATTAGCTTGTTCTTTCATACTTTTAATAAGCACTTTTTTTGTTTCTCCTTGAGCTAAATCTAAAGGAATTTTATTATCCGCGTTTTGTATCAAAGGATTTGCACTATATGTAACAAGAAGGGTGATTATTTCTTCAGTTTTCTTACCTATAACTGCATGATGTAGTAATGTATTTCCCTTTTCATCTTTAAAGTTTATATGAGTACGAAGTTCCTCATCTAGATTTCTTATTGGGTTGTTTTTTGCATATATCCTAGGTTTTATTGCTCTATCTAAGCATTGTATCACTTGTTCTAGTGATTGCTCGCCAGGATTTTGTATAAAATGAAGCAGAATTTCGTGTACTATTGCTTCCTTTGTAGTTTTTTGGTATCGTAAAGCACATGCAAATGTGTCTTTATTAATAGTTATTTCTTTGTTTTGTTTAAGGAAATCTTTTAACTTTCCAACTCTATTTATACTGTGATTTTCGCTAGCAATTATCGATTGTAAAGTTTTTCTGTTATCGTCACCAGTCATGCTATCCTCCTTGATTTGATTGCATTACTCATTAATAAATAATATAATAAATCCTGCTAAAAGTCAAGCAATTAATTAATAAGTTAATATAATTCTCCAAAAGGAGCTCCTTACTTTTTGTTCAGCATGTCCATTGGATCAGACTCTTTAAGCTTGCTGTTTGCTGAATTTATTCATCACAATAGCTACAATGTGCTATCGAAGTTCTCTGTAATCTTAGTTGGTTCTTCTAGAATATTCAAAATATCAGTTGCACAATAAACCCGATCTCTCTTTCCTTGAGAAGTTTGTGAAACGATGCCTAAATCTTCAAGCTTTACGATTGCTCTTTGGGCTGTTGTAAATACGACACCTAAGTTTTCAACCACTTTCCTTATAGTAAAGTAAGGGTTTACAGCGAGATACCTTACAATACCACTCGCAACTCCCTCAGTTTTAGAACTAACTTCAGTTTGCCAATTTGCAATCAAAATGTTAATTCGTTCTGCTCTTGACAATGCATCCAATGATTGCAGTACTACACCATTTAAGAAATAAGAGAACCAATCATGCCACGTGCCTCTGTTGCTTATATTGTAAAGTTGGTCATAATACTCACTTTTTGTAGCTTCAAAAAATGCACTTAAGTATAACAGAGGTAATGGTAATAATTTTCTTTCGATCAGAAGTAATGTTATTAATAAACGTCCAATACGTCCATTGCCGTCCAAGAATGGGTGAATCGCTTTAAATTGATAATGACATAGAGCTATATGTATAAGTGGGGGTAATGTTCTATCATGTAAAAATTTTTCAAAAGAGTCCAAGCAACCCATCAATTCACCTGGCATTGGTGGCACATATTTTGCTGTGTCTATTGTACATCCTGGGCTTCCAATCCAATTTTGCACTCGGCGAAATTCTCCTGGAGTTGCGTGAGAACCTCTTACACCTTGCATAAGTTTTCCGTGAATTTCTTTAACCAACTGAAGCGACAGTGGAAAAGATTGTAAACGTTTTAGTCCATAATCGAGCGCTGATATATAATTGCGTACTTCTTGTAAATCATCGGGATTGCGATCTACATTAGCACCTGCTTCTTGAGCCAAAATTTCACCAAGAGTTGCTTGAGTTCCCTCGATTCTACTTGAAAGAACTGCTTCACGTGCTATAAAGGGTCGTATGAGAAGATGAGGGTTAGGCAATTTAGCTCCTTCCCTGGATAACATACCCAAAATATGATCTGCTCTGGAAAGACTATTAACTAAATCATTGTCCCATTCAAATTTTGGTGGCAAGGGGTTAGGTATAAATGCCTGATAACCAGCGAATACTTTGCCTGATGGTGATCCTTTAATATATATTCATTCAACCTAGTACACTATTTTTATAGTATATATTATTTTCAAATAAAGTCAAAAATGAAAATAAGGCTTTATCTTATTTGCGTGCATGAAAATAAGAAACTCTCTTATTGTCGATTTTGCTCAAAAACAAAAATAGAAGAAGCTGCTGAACTTTATATTAGCAGTTATCCTGTTTTTCTGGAGAGCTGCTATAAAACTTCTGAGTGAAGTCACTTAATTTTTACACATCTATTGTAGAGTAAGAAGAGCCGAATTTGGGACAAAAATGCTAGCTGATGCTTGGACTTTACTGACACTTACACTACTTGAAACTATACTTAGTGTAGACAATTTAATCTTTATTTCTCTAGCAATAGATAAGGTACCAAATGCGCTGAGAGAAAGAGTGCGCCTTATGGGCCTTGGATTAGCGCTATTAATGCGTTTTGTAATACTATTTTTTACATCATCTATATTGTCAATGCAAAAACCTATATTTCACACTGCATCGCTAAATATTTCAGCAAGGGATTTACTTATGATCGCAGGGGGATTATTCCTTATTGTTAAAAGCTCTATGGAGTTATGGGATGACATCTTTGTATGTAAGAAAAATAAAAAGAAAGCAAACGTTAAATCAAAATTTTTTTTAGTTGTGCTACAAATTATATTAATAGATTTAGTTTTTTCAGTTGATTCGATATTAACTGCTATAGCATTAACTTATAACATGATAATAATTGCTACAGCATTTACATTTTCCATGCTAGCAATGCTGTTTTTATCAAGTTATACCGCCCAGTTAATCAAATCTAACCCAGGTTTAAAAGTAATTGCTATCTTATTTATTTTACTTGTCGGTGTGTACCTCATACTTCATGGATTTCATATAGAATTACCAAAAGGATATTTGTATTCTTCATTTATGTTTGCACTGCTTGTGGAAGTTATAAGCAAAATAAAGAAAACGTAGTGTGTAGATATAGCCTCACTCAAGCGAGATTTTCCTGTGGATTTAAGGTAATAAGAGGAAGTAGTAATGTTTTTTCGGGGTGAAAGTAACCTCTTGCATACATAAGTTTTTGTGCCATAATGGTTCTTTATTGAAAATAGCGTTGATGGATATCACTACTAGCTTATTAGGGGATATTAGTAATTTAATAGATAGAGCAAAGAATCATCTTGCTACACATTTCAATTCTACTCTAGTATTGTTAAATTGGGAAATTGGCTTCAGAATTGGTCAAGATATCTTAAAGCACAAACGTGCAGACTATGGCAAACGAATCATCTCCCAACTTGCAAAAGAACTTCAGATTAAATATGGACGTGGGTTTGATAGAGCTTCATTGTTTCGGATGGTGCAAATATAGGAATGGGGAGAAATTGATGAAACATGCATCCAGTTTGCCTGAGTGGCAAAAAAATGTTGTTGAGTTCTTATCTAGTCGTAGAAAGTATCGGTTATTTGGATGGGAGTTTGGTCCAATTTTATTTGATGAGTTATATAGGATAAGGGATTATCGCACAGACTATATAAGAGTTGGAGCTTTTTTCACTCCTATAGTTGCTTTTTCTGCTGGGCTTGTTTCATTTGTATCAACACGCAGGGTATATCTTGCTGCAGTAGTAACTTCTAGCCTAATAGTACTAGGGATTATAACTACACTTGCCGTTGACTATCAAATGACAAAAAGAAAGGCTGGGGTGGTAAGCCAAGAGGATTGTGTTAAATTGCTGAAAGCACTAGAGAGAATGCCGCAGTATTGGTGGTGGCCATGGAGTAAACAGATAGAGGATATTACGATCACTGAAGAACAAATAAATAGAGCAGTGAACTACAATGATTACTCGATTGCTTCACGCTTAATCTATTCCTTATTTACTAACGTTGCGTTGCATCAACTTTACGTTGCAAGGCTAAGTTATCTTTATAGTTATCATAAACTTGGAGGGAAAATGGTATTAGGGTTTGATATAATAGGTTCATGTAAAAAATTACTACAAAGCAACAATCTTATTTCTAGTGATGAAAAAGTACCTGAAACTGCACAGGAAGCATATAGGGAAGAAAATAGGTTAGAAGAGGCAAGTAGGATTGATAAATTAGTCAGGACCATATGTAGAGTTGATAACAAAGAATTGAGTTTAAGTCAGGCACTTGATTTATTGCAAAAAAAGTGGATGCCATTTTATCTTGATAAAAGCTTGGGTGGAGTGAGAAAAAAAACAAAGAGTGAAGAGGAACATAACAAATATTTTGAAAGTCTTATTAAACAATTTAGGAACTTATCATTAAAGCACCATCCAGACAAGGGAAAAGTTAAAGATGAAGAAATGCAAAAAATAATTAACCAGACTACAAAAGCTCTGAGGAATATACATTCATACATCATGCAGGATGAGACGTTTATTCTCAATAAAGACTGTTACTTATTGTATGGAATGTATAACCGCATACCATTAAGCACATTAAGTAGTGATGAAAAAGATATATCTAGAGTAGTAAAGGTGTCGCCCATAGATGGAATGTCTGCTTTGTTTGAGTTGAGTCGCTTGGCTGATCAGGAAGAAGAATTTTTGATGAGGGCAAGAAATAGGTACTTAAAAGATGCAAAGGCATCTGTTGAATTCCTTTGTGAAAAGTTGTTGGCAATAAAGAACATAACATATAAAGAAATTGAGTCTTTAAGCAACGTTATAGAAGTAAGATGGAAGGAGTTTGATAGTGCTTATAATGGGTATGTGGAGGAATATTATAAACGTTGGGTAGATTACTTAGAGTCTTTGAATGCTCGTTGTGAAAAATCTGAGTTGCTTGAGGTAATAAAGGAAGCAGTAGAAAAGTTCTTAAAGAGAGCAAGGAACAATATGAAATGCTAGTAGGGCAATCTTATGGCGTGAATCCAGATGAGAATTTTGTACTACCTATGTTAGACTATTTTACTTTGATGGAAGCATACTATAAGTTTGCTACTAAACTACTTAAGGACAAAAAGAATTGCTATAGTCTTCAGGGTTATCGTTTCGACTCAGATGCTCTTGATAAGATAAGTTCCATACTGAAAGAAAGTAAAGATAGCAAGGAAGTTTTGAAAGAAAAAAGCAAAGAAGAGGTAGAGGGTGAATCATCGCATGAAGAGAGAATAGAGAAGAAAAATCAATTATCTTATAAAGATAACATAAAGGAGGATAAGTTATCCTACAGAGAATTACTATTTCATACAAGAGCTATGGTAAATTCCTATGTTAAGAATGATGATAATGAATTAAATGAAGAGGTAAAGAGATCCTATAAGGAATCGAAGGTAGGTAAAGTACCGACTAAAGAAGAAATAGGAAATGTAATAGTATTCATGTTAAAACGCTTAGAGGAATTATTGAGTAATAGATTTCAAAGCAAGAAAACAGCTTTCCAAAGGCAAAGAGAAGAATCTAAGCAATTGAAAGAAGAACGAGAGAAATCAGAAGAAGAATTAAGACAAGCAAAACACAAAGCAGAACTTACTGAGGAGGTAAGTGATCTTTTTACGAAAAGGTTATCTGACTTCAACATGGATAGTAAATTAGGGAAAGCAATATTGAAAGATCAAAGAAAGATTAAACGGAAGATTGTGAAGTGTATTATGGAGTACAACTTTTCTCTAGAGCAGGTGCTAGGTGCAATAATGGAAGGAATAAAGTTTAATGAAGAACGAGTTGTAAGAGAAGGCGCTGTTAGTGATGAATTGATAGAAGTAGTTATAAGAAACTTTTTGACTATTAATGAAATAGTTGAAGAAATGGTAGAGAAGGTAGTAATAGAAGTTGATAACAGTACTGTTTTGCAAGATATGCAGGCGCCAAGCTCTGTATTTAACAATGTAACTAATGAACCAATTGCAGGACCTTCTTGTAGGAGATAAGAGTTTTAAAGTTTGTGAAAAACTTGGATTTGTGGCTATTATTTTGTATGCTCTTTTTATCATAAAAAGTATTACTTTTATAAAAACACAAGTCCCTTTAGCGTCACAAAAAATTTGTTCATTTACTTTTCCAAAAATCACAAAAAAGTACCTACCTTTGTGAGAACAATTTAAATAAAAGCAGCGTTGTGAAAATAAAAACGCAAAATTGTTGCAACAAAGCCAAACAAATTAGTTCATATCTAAATGTGGCAAAAGTAGGTTAATATAGCTGACTTTATAGTATAGTAGAATTATTATATAGAAAAGTTCGAACGTATTGTTTGGTAAAGGAAAGAAACTACAAAACAATTCAAGTAGCAAACTCTTCGATGGAAGTAGAGAATGGGAACCGTAGCCGTCGTTCTATCAATCAACCTTATTTAAAACCACTTTTGTTCCAGATCCGAGGTTGGTTTGTAAACATAATGAGTCGATTATCTTTTCAAAGCGTTTCCAACAAGCAGACTCTATTATCAGCGCCTTTAGTAAATAAAGAATTTGTAAAAGGAATTGACGATAAAACTAAAGTGGTGCCAGACATTAGAAGCATTTCAGCACAATCTGATATAAATGGAAGAATACTATTAGCTGATATGTTGCTGGCCAAGAGAGGTAAAAGACAAATGTATACTTCTTCAGCAGATAAACAGATTTCTTTGCAAGAGGCACAAGGCTATTCATTAAATATCGTAGATAAGTTTGAAGCAGAACTAAAACAAGCAGCTTTTCGTTGTGGTATATCGGTACAACAATTAAAAATTAATTTTCAAGAAGTACAATTAAGTGTACTTAAGAAAGTCATAGCGGGAAACTATCATGAAATCTCAGGTATGCTGTACTCATATGCAGAAAAAGCTTGTCCAGCATTAGAGCAAAAGGAGAAATTCTCAATGTCTTTTAAAGGTAAAATCGAGCAAATGTTGCAGAAAGAAATGATGCCTTTACTGGACAAAGCAAATGTTGATCCTTCATCAGTAAGTACTAATAAAGCTGTAGCTCTATCTGGTCCTAGAACCAATTTAAATAACGTATCAATTACAACTAATTCTACTGAATTGATCAGATAGAGCCTGAGTGAAGGAAGGAGCAGGTGTTTGCATTTTTTGTGGCTACTTGCTCCTACTGTTTCTCTAACTAATGTTGATTGATCAGAAAGTCTGTTTGATTTCGTCAAGGGAAAGTCCGGTGATTTCAGCTATAACATCTATAGAGACAACGGCCTTAAGTGAATTTTTTGCCACTGCTATTTTAGCTTTCATTTCACCTTTTTCTTCGCCGATTAGGATGCCTTTTTCATGTCCGATTTGGATGGCTTCTCTATTTATGAGCTGTATTAGCTGTGGTATTACGTAGCAGGATTTCCTATTATCCAATCTGGTACTCCTCTGCCATTTTCCCACTTAGCAAATCTCATCTTTTCCTTGAGATAATATCTCCTATAAGCTTCCACAGAACTGCTGCATTTATACTGATCCGGCAGTGCTTGTATAAAAGCTTGCATATCAGTTGATCGAAAAATGAGTAAATCCTTATTACTATCACACCAATTTATTACTTCCTCTGATTTATGCTTTCTTTTGTATCGCCAAGTGTACTCTTTACATAATTCTCTTCCGTACTCTATCAACCAACAAAAATTCCCTTTCGATTGCCTAGCCCACAAAGAACAAGGATGATTGTTGTGAGTCAGTTTATATGGGACTTCTATATTCTGATTTATGATACTGACAAAAGGATTTGGCACTTTCAATGCTGTTGAAAAAACATTACTCAATAATTGAGCAGTTTCTAATGGCATTTTTACTATATGCTTATCACATAACATTTGAGCCGCAATTGCTGGGTTTTCATCTAGTATAAAGATGTTCATCTATACACCCAAAGATAGAATTAGCTTAAGTCTTTGACTTCGTTAACTGTAAGACCAGTAGTTTGAGCTATAATATCAATAGAAACCCCTGCTTTAAGTAGATTCTTTGCAACTGCTATTTTAGCTTTCATTTCACCTTTTTCTTCGCCGATTTGGATGCCCTCTTGTCTACCTTCTTGTCTACCTTCTTGTTTAGCATCATCGAGTTTTTGAGCGAGGACAGCCTGTTCATCAAGAATACGTTTTATTTCCTGTTCGTAGGCAATAAATTCTTTCTCTGACCAATTGAATCTATTTAGCTCTTCATAGGCCTTTTTAATTATTACATCACTACCTATTATTTTTTCCAGCTCTTCTTCACTAGTCTCATCTGCATATTTAAAGAAGTATATCCATTTTTCAACTATATTTTCTAACTGATCTTCTTTTGTTTTCGGAAATTTTGGCAATTCAATAAATATAAAATAAAAATCTTTTAGATCGTGTTCATTAGTGTCTTCATCTCGAATAGTATGCTTTGATTTGTACTCAGATTTATTAGGAAACAGTACACAATCTGCTATAGCAATGAAGATAATTTCCTTAAGGTCATGGTATTGATCGCCCTTGTCAGCCTGTCTTGAATAGGCTTTGGCAGCATAGTATTGGGCGCGTTTTTCAAAGCCTTTAGTTTTAGCGACCTGGTTAGGTAAGGAAGTAGTATTACTACTACTCCCTCCCTTAGAAACGCAGCATGCAGGTTTCCCAGCACTGCGCTTGAGCCCCTTATCTAAGTTCTTCTTTTCTCGAACCGGCTTGTCTTTCATGATTCCTCGGAAAACAGCATCTTTAGTGGTGACACTAACAGTAGAGAACCTTCTCTTGAGAAAGAGCTTGCTAACATTCTTGTTCGTTTCACTCTTTTATCAAAATACTTTTTCCATTTTAAGTCAAGTGGATTTGCATCCGCCCTGATTTTAATATGACGTCTAATAGGAATATCGCTTAGTTTGAGTAAGCTCATAAACCTTATTTCCTTTGGTTTGTTCTTGCATACAGAAGTAGCAAAGACCCATTGACGATGATTCGTTACTTTGAAGTAGCGATTCTTTATCCAACGTAACCCTTTACGGGGATGTCTTTTCTTTGCCCATTTCCATAAACTATGCCAAATTTCATTGTCGATCTTACTAAACGCTTTTTTAGCACACACATGACGGTAATAGTTTCCCCATCCTCTTAGTAGAGGATTGAGTGATTTAATTACTACAGCTTGTGAACTACCTATATTTGCTTTTATTAATGCACGCGCTTTTTTAAGAAACCTCTTAACACTTTCCTTCGAAGGCGTAATAATTAATTTCTTGCTGTATCTACGTACATTACAACCGAGAAAATCGAACCCTTTTGTAATAGGCTCTATCTTTTATCGTGGGTATTCCAAGAGGTCTTCTTTTGCCATTAGATTTACTGATATAAATTCGTTTTAGCGGAGAAGGTTTATACCCTCTTTGTTTTAACTGCTTTATTCCTTGAAATTTAGCATTGTAAGTTGACCATAGTTGACGATCTACACCTGCTGTGTTTTTCCTTGGTTTTCAGTTACTCTTTTAATGGCTAAAGCTTTTCCACTAAAAGAGCGTGTTAAGAGATGTTGTAAAGATTTTACCTTACTCCATCTTCCTTCTTGAACAGCCTTAACAATACGCCTTTGTAGCCTCATAACAACCTTTTGGCATTTCTTCCATGGCAACTGGTTCCATGCTTCGGAGCTGTTGGTAGGTGCACTTACAGTTTTACTTGTAATCATCTGCTTTCCTACCTTAAGTGGTTGACAAAGTTTCTTGTCACGAGGGACCAAATGGAAGTCTGCTCGTTTTCACGCGAATTAATGTTACAAATTCTATCCATTTCGTTACAAAATGGCATTCGCTTTCTCCATTTTCCTTTACCTGCATTTTCATCAGCGTTCCTTGCGGTTTGCTTGCCATATAGGCGGAAATACAGGCTTACCCTGTTCCTTCTGTCATACAACAGTGGGTTAGGTGACTTCTCTATACCGGTGGAGTTATTATTTGCGTACATCTAGAGATGAAAAATGTAACTTATCCACATTACCTTTTGGTCAGAGCTTATCAGCATCTTTAGCTCTTCAATTTTTACGATACTTACGAAGCTTCACTTACGTTCACCATACCACTAGCCTAGCCCTCCAACCACATTATGCTTGTAGTTTATGCTCCTCTTACGATTACGCATCTTCTTTTTCAAGAGGAGGTTCATTGTCCGCATCGCTCGGCACCAACCGGTTACCCGATTCGCACTGATGCGTAGACTCAGATGGCAAAACATCTGGTTTAATAAGTTTTAGAACTCTTTCAGTTTCTTTCTGAAGGAATTCCTCTCCCTTTAAACAATATGACCGAAGACTTTCAGGTCGCACCATCTCGCAAATGTATTGAGCACCTGTAGAATCTCTACAGAGAACATCAACAATACTTTGCTTTTTAGCGGCGATATCAGGGTCTTGAATAGTACTTAAAAACTCTATATCCTGTATTGCATTTTTGCCAGCAAAACCCAGAATATCATTGAGGAAGTGAATAAGGATACCTTTATTTTTTTCAGTACCAAAGATACGGCGAAATGCGACATCATTCTTTGGATCGAGAAACTTCGAAAGAGCCATAGCAAGGGTACCTAAAAAGCATTAATAATTATACATAATTCTGAAAAAATATTCAACTTCTTTATTTTTAGTTTATTTTTTTAAGTTTTGAATGCGTTGATGAAAAAAATGTCTCCCATAGATGGCTTTAGAATACTACTACGCACCTTAGAGGTCTTTTGTAGATCTTTTTATAACCCCCTCATAAAGCGCCTAAAAACCCCTGCAAATGAATTCATGAGCTATAAAGAGCTCTAAAAACACTTATTTTTGGTGTAAGAGACTAACCTGGCGATGAAATTAAGTAGTTATGCCCCCAAAATTGAAGTTATACATATAAAGGCCATTCTGAACTGGTCTAAGTGTTTCTTTTATGATGAAAAAGCCATTCTTTCTCAGTTAAAATTTTAACACCTAGTTCTAAAGCTTTTTTATACTTTGACCAGGTTTTTCACCGACAACCAAGAAGTCCGTTTTAGGCGATACATTTGAACTCACAATTGCGCCTAAAGATTCCATTAGTGCTTGCGCTTCATTTCTTTCCATTTTTGAAAGTTTTCCAGTAAAAACTACTGTTTTGCCATTAAAAATGGAATTGCTAGTATTAGCAACCACAGGCAGAATATTTAACTGAGCAGCAAGGTCATTTACCATTTCAATATTATCCTCATCAGAGAAAAATTCCTCCAAGGAAGTTATAGTTTCTTCGCCTATGCCTATTATGCTCATTAATTTATCAGGAGCTTCTCTATCATAAGGTAATTGAGCCATAACTTCATACCAACCATCATAAGATTTGTAATGATTAGCTAGTATTTTTGCTACGTGTGGTCCTACAAGTCTAATTCCCAAAGAAGTTATAAACTTTTCAAGCGTTACAGTTCTTCTGCTGTTGATTGAGTTCAATAAATTAGATATTGATTTTTCACCCCATCCCTCTTGTTCACTTAAGTTGAAATTTTTGAGTTTTTCTTCGAGAGCAAAAATGTCAGATATTTTCCTTATCAAACCAAGGTCATAAAGGAACTCCACTTGGTTACTGCCAAAACCTTTAATGTCAAGAACTTCCACAAAATATTTTAACTTTCCTATTCGCTGTGCTTGGCAACCGTTTTCTCCGGAACATCTAGCTGTAGCTTCATCTTTAAATATATCTACTGCACTTCCGCATTCCGGGCAAGTATCAGGAAATATAAACTTTGGTGTATTCCGAGAACGAGACTTTTTATCCACTTCTACAATGCGGGAAATAACATCTCCAGCTCGTTCTACTACTACGATATCACCTTCCCTTATGTCTTTGCGCTTAATTTCATCTTTATTATACAGATTTGCCCTAGTAATGAGAACCCCTCCTATATTTATCGGAACTAATTCAGCGATTGGAGTTAATTGACCTGTTTTGCCTACTTGTACTGATATCTTCTTTATCTTGGTTTTTCCTTGAGTTGCAGGAAGTTTGTGTGCTGTAGATTCACGTGGTGCCTTGTTAGTATTTTCAAGATGTTCTTGCAACTGTAAGTTATTAATTTTATAGACTACCCCGTCGACATCGTAACCTAATTCATGGCGATTATCACAGATTCTGTTATAAAACCCCAGCATTTCGTCCACATTGTTTGCTAAAAATTTATACTCATTAACACAGAATCCTAGCTCTTTTAACTTGTTTAATACTTCAAATTGAGTCTTTTCTGCTCCACCAATTAAAGAATAGGCAAAGTACCTGAGTACTTTCGCCGAAGTATTTATCGAGTACGCATTTTAAATCAGGCTTTGGTTCTTATTTTACAATAATTAACATGATGATAATTAATTATTAAATGGTAAACTACTATATTTATTCTTCAACTTATTATACAATGGATGCACTAGCTGGAGGTTTAACATTACTACCCTCAAGTAAACTTGAAGGCCTATTACAACTAGCTGGAGGTTCAACTAAATTTGAAGGTCTGTTACAGTAATATATGATTGTAGCTGCAACTAGACAACAAGCTCCAACTGCTATTCCTACCATTAGCATTTCCAAGCAAACTGCAATAGCTATCCCTGTAGCAACTCCGGTTATTGCTAACATAGCAGCAGCTATCACAGGCAACTTACTTTTTGCATTTTGTGGAGCAGGGTTGTTTTTGTCTGGATAACTAGGTTGTTTGCTGTTACCTTGAACATTATTTACTTGGTTAGAGTCTTTACTAGCTACTAAAGGTACCCCTGTTGGTATTAGTTTTGGTTGTGTATCTTTTTTACCACTATTCTTATCTAAACTTTTAGGTGCAGCTAGTTGAACAGATGGTGCAGTACCATCTTTATTAATAAATTGTTGAACAGTAGCTTGTAACTGAATTTCACTTGAATCACTATGATTATCATTACTAATAACGGAAGCTGCTACATCATCTCCAACTGATATATCTTGAGCAGTTTGTGCAGCAAGTTCTTCTGATTTCTTGAGAACTATAGGAATTGCTTGTTGAACAGGAATTTGTTTATCCTCACCATCGCTACTGATAATAGAGGTTGATTGATCATTTATAGTAGTGCTACCGACTTCTACATCATCACTTTGAATATTAGAAACAGAATCACTTGGTTGTTGATCGTTGCCATGAGTATTATTTTCTTGTTCTAAGGCTGGTGTTTTAACAGTAGAAAAATTAGTAATAGCATTGACAGTTCTACTATTAGATTCACCTCTTGTAAACAAGTCCATAAGTGCTTTTGCTATTTTTTGAAGTCCTCCTTGACTTGCTTTACTAATATCATTAAAACCCAAGGATACGGAACTACCAGTGGAGGTAGAAACTACGACTTGTGATATCCCAGCGTTAAGAAACTTCTGTACTATCTCACTAATATTACCAGCAATAAACTCGACTGAAAGCCCAGTAGCATTCTTTTTATAAAACTTGTTAAGAATTTTAGCACCACCATGAGGAACAACCTGTTGAGTACCCAAAGTTGCAACACGCAAATCTCCTGCATTTCCTGTTTTGGTAATGACATCTCCCATACCGTAACCTGTACTTGCTACAAGCTCTTTTTCATTACTTGGTACAAGTATTTGTTCAGGAATTCCTGGAGTGTTACTGCTACCAGCTTTTTCAGCATTCATTTGCTGATTCTCATCACTCTGCACTGCGATTTGTACATTATTATTGCTATGATCACCTAAAGATGAATTCGTTGAAGAAACTTCAGCTATTGTTAACGTTGAGATAGCTGCGGTAGAAGAAGAACCTCCATTAAGTTTATTACTCTTTTTCTCTTTCTTCATAAGTGCCAAGCTTCCTGGATAGTTATCAATTAAGGTTTTCAATAGCCTCAGACTAATAGTGTCTCCACTGAGATAATAATTACTGTTAACAAAAAAAGCAATATCAGGAACGTTAACTTTTAACCCTTCACCTCTTTCATGTCTAGGTAAAGATGGCATCACAAAGGTTATAAACCCGTCTTCACCAGGTTCAGAATCCTCATAAATTACTACTTTCTGTTCATTACTAGATCCAGAATATTTCATCATTTCAGAAAGTGAAGCATCTTTATGTTTGTTCTTTACTTGTTTAAAATACTGCTCATCACCATTTGAATGGGTATTTGGAATGAGGTAACTTGGTGCAGTGAATACATTATAGAATGCTGTAACAAGGTAAGAAGGATAATAGTATATAGATACACTATTATCAGACTTAAATTGGTCAGGTTCAATATTTATAATAAGATTGCGATATATGTCTAATGAATGGGCATAAGAATCACTAGTTGCCCTTAATTGTTCACCCACGTGCTTATAACCCATAGAACCAGATGGTAATGAAGGTATGAAATCTGATTGATTAACTACTCTAATAGTTTTCTTTCCAAGGCGCTCTTCATAAACCTTAGCAGCAGAAGGGTCAAAAACCCTTGGAGAAGCAAAAGTTGCAACATGCAAATCTTCTGCACCCTCTCTTACACTTAAACATAGAGCAGCTATGGTGGCAATGGCACCTCCCATACTATGACCTGTAAGGTTAATTTTAAAATCTTTAATTTCTAACTTTTGATCATTAGCATACCCTCTTAGTATCTCATAAACACTGCCCCAAGAATCCTTAAATAAAGAATAAAAACCTGAGTGGATCTTTCCACCTTCAGGTAAAAGCCCAGGTGCACAAATTAAAGGTATTCTAATATCTGTAATATAGTCAAAGAGATTACGACTACCGCGGTAAACTATAGTTATTTCCTTATCTTTTATAAAAACGTAACCAGCATGTCGATATTGTTTACCATCATTCACGTTATAAAACTGAACAATTTTATATCCTTCTTCCTTAAGTTTAGCTGGAACTTTATAAGATCTTTCCTCTAACTCAGAAAACTTTTGACTATTAAGGTTATAATCACTAACATAATAGCCTATCTTAACAAAATTGATGATTTCTAATAACTTCTCTTGGCTAAATCCTGCAATTTCAGTTTTATTTGGTCCTAAAATACCTGGCCTTTGCTCTTCTTGAATATCAGTTATTTCAAATTTATCTTGTTCTAGATTTGAATCATCTTCATTAAGTTCCTCATTAAACTGACCGGCAACATTATTATCTACACTTATAAAAGTATGACAAGCGTTTTGATATCTTTGTTGGATGGTTAAAAACTCCACTCCTGAATTTTCAGCGAGTTTCAATATAAAATTTGTGTACACATTTTGAATAATTGAGGAATGTTTTTCACGTATAACATTATCTAAAATAGTAACTAGACTATTTTGCAAGAAGGTCTGCCTATCTGTATCGCCTGAAAATTTGGAATCATTTTTAATTAAATCTAGTACTTTTATTATAAAATCTGTACTGCCAGTACATGAGGCGGCTTGCAAAACTAGGTCATAAATTTTTTGTTTTTTTTCCTTACGTCCATTACCTGCACTATCAATATTTTTTAGAACCTGGTTTTTAATTTGTTCAATAATTTTCTCATCTGCAAATGCTTCTTTATAGATTTCTTGAATTATTGAACCTTTCTTTTCAATACGTTCTCTGCACAAGTACTCAACAATTGAAACATGCTCCTGGCTTATTACAGTTTCTAAAAAAGTAACAATACACTTTTTTAATAGATCTTTTTTAGCCTGATCATCAATATATCTTTCAAGTGAATCCAGTACTATCTTCATAAAGTCTTTATTTTTAGCGAGAGATGCTGTTTCAAGTACACCATATAAAGAGTCAGGGCTACCTTCTTGCAATACTGCTTTAAGATCTCCTAAGACATCTTCTACAAGAACTGAGTTCAATAAATTCTGCTCTTTTCTTAGCGCTATAATTGAGAAAAAGCCAATCTTGTTGAGCTCGTTAAGTTGTACAACTTGATCTTTTAATTCAATATAAAGGTCAGGAAATCTCTCTATAAAAGCTGCAATATATTTTTGACTGCCAATAAGTAGAGGTAAAAGACTCAAATTTCCTTCAGCAAAAAGTATGTCCTGGTATTTTTCTGCAAGTTTGTCATTAGCTGCAATTGCTAAAAGTACCAGCTCTTTTACTGGATAACTATAATTGCATTTTACTTGATCAAAACTATATTGTGACAGTATATTTGAATATATATGTCGGTGATCGCTTCTCTTTTCTAAGTCCAAGTTAAGTTGATTTAAACAGAAATTTTTGAGATTTTCATTATCTAATTTAACAGGTTGACCATCATAATCTTCAATGCTTCGTACAATCGTATCTAATTCTTTATAATTATTATACTCTATGGCATTATTTAGAATATTTATTATTTTAGCAAAAGTTAAACTTTCAGGAACTACAACAAATAAATCTTCTACTTCAATATCTGAACCTTCAGAATGGTGATGCTCCTTAACTTCAGCTTCCTCTTGATTTACATTAACCCAACTTGAATCTTCAGTTGGCAAACTTGCAGTACTTGATGTTAAAGAATTAGTTTGAATAACCAATATATTACCCCTATTAATATAACTTCTTAAGTATACCACTAAACATTAATTTTGCTAAGCAAACCTTTTAACCCCAATTCTGTATGGTCACAGAGAGTGATGAATTGTAAATAAATTAGGAGCACTGGTTACATATAAATTCATAAGGTTTTGAGAGTTTTAAGTCTTTTTGTATAGTCTTGGTTGCACTTTTATGCAGCTCAACATAAGTAAATTTGATCTATAGCAACAAACAAATGCTTATTTTAACTTATTTCTGTTGGCGTTTTATAGTAGTAATTGATGTTAAACCGTTCTAAAATTGGTAGCTTGCTCTGAAGAAACACTATAGTTGTTTAAGGTGGGTTTGATATATTTAGAAAAATTATCTATAAGATTAATATTCAATTTATTTATATTGAAATATACGATTTTATAAAATGACTATTTATGGAAGAACATGGTGGAGTAAGAAGTGGCTTCAATGCCTTGGTGGAGTTGACTGCGATAATCGATTACAACGTGGTAGAACCTATGCCAATGATGGGAGAGTCTCTGGTATTAAAATTAATAGTAATGTAATCGTAGCTAAAGTTTATGGTTCGGGTCAATCATATAGAGTTGAAGTTATACTAAGAGAATTCAATGCTTCAGAGAAGCATGCCATTCATCAAATTATAAAAACTTCACCAGCTATATTATCTCGGTTAATAAACAGACGGTTACCGAGCAGCTTACTTGATAAACTCAATGATTCTGGCATTAAGTTGTTTCCCTCAAAATGGAAAGAAATAAAAACAATCAGCTTGTTTGATAAACTCAATAATTTTTACACTAAATTGTTTTCTTTAAAATGGAGAGAAGTAAGAACGATCAATTTGCTTGATAAGCTCAATGATCTTGGTACGAAATTGTTTACTTCAGAGCGGAAAGAAATAAATGCAAGATGCAATTGTCCTGATTGGGCTGTACCTTGTAAGCATATTGCTGCTGTAATTTATCTTATTGCTAAAGAGATTGATAGAAATCCTTTATTGGCTTTTAATATTCGTAATTGTAACTTACTAGCATTCATTGATGATTTTTGGGATGGAAAATTAGGAGATGTTCAAAAAATCTTAACGCTTGATGATGTATTTAAACCATGCGATCAAGCAACTTCCAATCAAGTAATTTTAGATAACATTGACTTATCAACTATTCCTGACCTTGCTAATTGTGTTTGCAGTATTTTGACGAATAATCCGCTTTTTTTTGAGAAAAACTTTTGCCATACCTTGCAAACAGCTTATAAGCATTGGCAAAGATATCCCACAGGAAATCAGTCTTTTACAGAAGAAGAACTGTTTATTGAGAAATGGGTGCATATCGAACATTGGCAAACATTTCAACTATTTATTGATGATCGTTATCAACTGATTC
This sequence comes from Wolbachia endosymbiont of Listronotus oregonensis, assembly GCF_031205055.1. Taxonomy (NCBI): domain Bacteria; kingdom Pseudomonadati; phylum Pseudomonadota; class Alphaproteobacteria; order Rickettsiales; family Anaplasmataceae; genus Wolbachia; species Wolbachia endosymbiont of Listronotus oregonensis. The sequence continues at coordinate 252,210 of NZ_CP102118.1, forward strand.
AGGTAAACAATGGTATAAGTAAGTTATTTGCAACCGATAAAAATTTACCAAAAAATGTAGCACAATTTTTAAACGACATTCCTAATTCGTTACTTCACAGGCTTAATCCTGAACTTCGCTTCATGCATATGATTTCACAGTTTGCACATATGCTGATGGAAAAGTCAGCGCTAATACCACAAGTATTACAAAACAAAGAGAAGAAATTATAATGAGATGGATTCCTGCGTTGTTTAATGAATCAGTTAAGGAAATTCATAGCAAGATATCATCTATTTGTCCGCCTCTATTGGTGCAGTACAAGGGACGTGCTATAGAACCAGAGGAACAGGTAAATGTTGCTACTTCTCTCATCCTTTTAGGATATATAACAAACAATTTTCCTGTATCACTTGATGAATATAAATATGTGAACATCTTTAGACTGTTTTTCACTGGCAAGTATCAAAAGTTTCATGGACTAATCGACAAAGAAAAATCGCAAATAATTAATGTCTGGTTGTCACACCTTTACTTAGCAGGTAAACCATACAAATTTCATTTAATTATACGGGATCATTACGACAGATTTGAACTTGACGTACAGATATCTCTGGACGGTACAGAGCCACCGATGAAATTAGATAAGGCACTTCCTAATCAAAATAAAGAATTAAGACTGAGTATTTTATCTGACCTTGCATTTTTGCTTGAGCATATACCAGAATTAGAAAAATCAATCAACAGTAATCGTACATTATTTCTATACTTAGATCGTTTCTCATCAGTGTTTACAGACACTTTGCCGATATTAAGAACGATTGGCATTGTAGCTGTTTTACCAGAATCCTTGCAAAAAGTCTTCAAACCGCAATTAAGTCTTAACTTGTCTACTAAAGATGAAATAAAAGAAGAAGATGATGATAATCACGAAATCTTCATGATGTTTGAGGACATATTAAAGTTTGATTGGAGAGTAGCAATAGGTGATAAGAAGTTTAGTATTTCAGAGTTTAAGAGGCTACTAAAAAACTCTCGTAAACTTGTGCGTATTATGGATCAGTATGTACTTCTAGATGACAAACAAGTAGGAGGTTTACTAAAGAAACTTGATAAGCTACCTAATTCTTTCAATCGAGCAGAACTCGTGCAAGCTGTTTTAACAGGTGAGTTGGATGAAACTAAAGTAGCATTTGACCAGCAGCTTACAAGCTTGTTTAAAAAACTTAACACTTATACACCTGTAACTACGCCAAACAATCTGACAGCACAATTGCGCCCATATCAAGAACGCGGATTTAGCTGGCTTGTACAGAACATAGAAAGTGGGTTTGGTAGCATAATTGCTGATGATATGGGTCTTGGTAAGACTATACAAGTTATTGCAGCTATTCTATATTGTAAAAATGCAGGATTTTTAAATCGGGATAGAGTTTTGATAGTAGCTCCAACAAGCATATTAAGTAATTGGCAACGAGAGATGGAACGTTTTGCACCAGAATTAAAGCTTTTCATCTATCACGGACAAAATCGAGAATTAGCAAGTGATTATGATGTGGCTCTAACATCTTATGGTATTGCACGTAGCGATAAGAGAGAACTTGACAAAGTTGGATGGTTTTTGCTCGTAATTGATGAAGCACAAAATATTAAGAACCGTGACGCTGACCAAACCAGAGCAATTAAAGCTATAAAAGCAAAATGTAGAATAGCTATGAGTGGTACACCTGTTGAGAATAGACTGCTAGAGTATTGGAGTATTTTTGATTTTACCAATAAATCTTACCTAGGTAGTGCTACCCAGTTTAAGACCAACTTTGCAATACCAATTGAGAAAGAGAGAGATAAATCTTGCCTAGAAAGGTTCATGAAAATAACTAGCCCTTTTATGTTACGTAAACTTAAGAGCGATAAAAGCATTATTCAGGATTTACCAGATAAAATTGAGAGTAATTGTTATTGTTTTCTCACTCCAGAGCAAGCGGCTCTTTACCAAGAAGTTGTTGATGCGAATATGGGAAAAATAGAAAAAAGTGAAGGAATTGAACGTAAGGGACTAATCTTTAAACTTATCAATGCTTTAAAGCAAATTTGTAACCATCCATCACAGTTTGGCAAGAAAAAGCGTGCGAGTATTGAACAATCCGGTAAAATGCAGATGCTTGAGGAAATATTGATTAGTATTGGTGAAGTTGCAGAAAAATCATTGATATTTACTCAATACACTGAAATGGGTGAAATTATATCTAAATTGCTTGAAGAAAGGTTTGAATCAAAAGTGCCATTTTTACATGGAGGACTGTCCCGTAAAGCACGAGACGAAATGGTTAATGACTTTCAAAACTTATTCCAGTCCAACATTCTTATAGTGTCTTTAAAAGCTGGAGGAACAGGACTTAATTTAACAGCAGCAAATCATGTAATACATTATGACTTATGGTGGAACCCAGCAGTGGAAGCACAAGCAACAGATCGGGCCTATCGTATCGGGCAAGAACGTAATGTTATAGTGTACAGGCTACTTTCAACAGGTACATTTGAAGAGCGTATTGATGAGATGATTCAAAGCAAGAAGGAATTGGCAAACCTAACTATAAGTAGTGGCGAGAGTTGGATTACAGAATTTAACAATGACCGGTTAAGAGATTTAGTTAATATAAAAAATGCACTATAATATATCTGAGTTATTTAATGTAAAGAACCAGATAACTACCGCTCAATAGTTCAAAATAGAGACAAAGATCAAAATTTATGTCTCCAACAGAAAAGCTTCTTTTGTAGTAGTCAAAAAAAGCAGAGATATAGGGCTTTCTGAAGGGAGGCTCTTGAAATTAAAACCAAAAAGATACAGTTTTACATAGCCCATTTCAATTGTCTCTACTGCAACCCAATTCTTTAAAACGTTTTAGAGGATTGTTATAGCGTTATTAGTGATTTGGATAGAGAGATAGCACCTTTATCAAAAACCCATGTAACCTCTTTAAAATCCCGACAAACAGTTATTTCCAAAATGGAAACAACTCAAATAGCGAAGACTTCTGTTGTAAAAAACGTAATTAGCTGCCTTAAAATTATTTTAACTTTTTTTCACATTTTTTGGACGAATTTCTGAGAATTTACGTATATATATTACATGCATATATTTGCTGTCTCTAGATGAAAATTTCCAGTTATGTCAATCCTAACACTCGACCTCGGCAAGCAAACCGGCTGGGCAATTCTTACAGATGGAGTAATCCAAAGTGGCAGTGAGAGTTTTCACTCTAGCCGTTTCAGCGGAGGTGGCATGTGCTTTTTAAGTTTTAGTAATTGGCTTAATTCCTTGAAAGACATTTCTACAGTGTACTTTGAGGAGGTAAGGAGACACCTTGGAACTGATGCTGCGCATTGTTATGGTGGTTTCTTTGCTGTTTTAGCTGCTTGGTGTGAAAAGCATCATATACCTTATCAAGGTGTACCTGTCAAGACGATAAAACGTTTTATCACCGGTAAAGGCAATGCAAGTGTGGCAAAGTAGTGTTAACGGCAGGGGTTGATGTACAAAAAGATCGTTTAGAGGCAGAAATTGTAGCATGGGGAAGAAATCGAGAAAGTTGGTCAATAGACTACCAAGTATTTGAAGGAGATCCGGGAGGAGAAGAAGTATGGGGAAAACTTTCGGAATTATTAAATCATCATTTTATCGGTGAAAATGGTCTTGAATACATGATAAGCATGATGGCGGTAAATGCTGGGTATGCAACACAAGAGGTATACAACTGGGTAAGAGGTCACCAGGGCTCTGGGAGAGTAATGGCAGTGAAAGGGGCAAACAAAGCGCTAGTGCCACTTAGCAGCCCAAGTAGAGTTGATGTAACAGTTAGCGGACAAAAGCTAAAGAGAGGAATGAAGCTGTGGCCAGTTGGGGTATCGATATTAAAGTCAGAGCTTTTTCAGCTACTTAATGTTTTAACAGAAGGGGCGCCGGGGTATTGTCATTTTCCAGAGTATACACCTGAGTATTTTAAACAGCTAACCGCAGAGCAACTAATTACCAAGGTAGTAAAAGGATATACCAAACAAGAGTGGCAAAAGATAAGAGACCGAAATGAAGTACTAGATTGCAGAGTTTACGCAAGAGCTGCGTCTATTGCCCTGGGGATTGATAGATGGCCAGAGAGTAAATGGGAGAGTTTAGTAGGTGAAAAAACTAAAAAGCCTAAAAAGGTAAGAAAGAGTAGATGGCTGGGTGAGAAGAATGTACAGCAGTGAATATTTAGCCCAAGTTGAAGAAGCGATAAAGAAGCTGCAAAGCGGGGAAAGGGTTGTCTCAATTGCATATGGTGACCATGTAGTTCGGTACGGGGAAGTTCAAATAAAGGATTTATTGGAGCTCAGGCAACGAATCAAAGCAGAGTTAAAAGTTGCAGGTGTGAAGCCGAAGAGAAAGATTGTTATTGCAACGAATAAAGGGATCATATAATGATAAAAATCGTTGAAAGGAACACTATGACAAAAATTATAGGAAAAGAATATACAGAATTTTTAGAGCAGTTGAAAGAACATATTGCTATTAGTCGTTATAAGGCAGCAAGAACAGTAAATAAAGAACTGCTACTGCTTTATCATTATATTGGAACGCGGATTCTAGAAAAACAAAAGAGTCAGAGTTGGGGATCTAAAGTAATTGAGCAGTTAAGTAGAGACTTAAAGGCTGAATTCCCGGAAATGAAAGGTTTTAGCACGAGAAACTTGAAATATATGCGTCAATTTGCAGTGGAGTATCAAGATATTGAATTTGTGCAACAACTTGTTGCCCAATTGCCGTGGGGACATAATGTATTTCTAATGGACTTAGTTCAGGACAAAGAAGCGAGGCTATTCTACATAAAAGAAGCTATTGAACATGGCTGGTCACGTAACATTATGGTGATGCAGATAGAGCTTGGTCTACATAAACGTCAAGGGAAAGCTATTACTAACTTTGAAGAAAAATTACCATCTCCACAATCCGATCTAGCACATTACACATTAAAAGATCCATATATTTTTGATTTTTTAAGTATAGGTAAGGATGCTCACGAAAGAGAAGTAGAAAAGGGACTTGTAGGGCATATGGAAAAATTTCTGTTAGAACTCGGTGAGGGATTTGCATTTGTTGGTAGACAATTTCATTTAGATGTTGGTAATAAAGACTTTTATATTGATTTATTATTCTATCATTTAAAGTTACGTTGCTTCATAGTAATTGAACTAAAAGATAAAGATTTTAAACCAGAGTATGCAGGTAAAATGAATTTTTATCTTTCCGCAGTTGACGATTTACTGAAGCACTCGACAGATCAACCTTCTATAGGGTTAATCTTATGTAAATCTAAAGACGATGTACTTGCTAAATATACACTCAAAGACATAAATAAACCAATAGGATTAGCGGAATATCGAATAACTGAAAATCTACCAGAAAACATCAAAACAGCTTTGCCAACAATAGAAGAGTTAGAAGCTGAATTATCGAAAGTTTCAGATAAGGAAAAGTAATGCTACTAAAATCATTCAAGCAATTATTCCGCAAACCACCAAAGTCTAAAGGTTCAGCATGGAGGTTCAGGAAGGAGATTATTGCACTTTCAACCAGAGTCAGGAAGTATAAATAGCTTACTTTCCCAAAGCCTTGAACACTTACGCAGTCGGTCTCGTGATATGGTAAGAAAGAACTCCTATGCAGCAAACATAATCGATACGATAGTGAGTAATTGCGTTGGAACAGGAATAAAACCGCAATCAAAAGCTAAAGATGCAGAGTTTCGGAAAAAAGTGCAAGAATTATGGCTGAGATGGACAGATGAACCAACAGGACCAGAGCCTGCGATGATAATGTTTTTCATTTTTACCTCATATGAACCACCTAATGCTAGGCTTACCATAATATGAGATATAATGTAACAGTTTTTTTATTTAGAAATAGACTACTGTGGTGATTGCTGTGCTGCTACAAAACGCTCATATTCTACTTTTGCCATTTTAGTACTGGGTTTAAACGCTTCATATGTAATACGACCAGCTGCAAGTGCTGCTACTGTAACTAAAGCTGCTGCGCCTATTATACGTGGTGCATCTGGTGTAATATTGCCAGTTGTGAAAAGTGTTATTGCTGCTACAGCGCCTAGTAACAGTGTTGAATAACGAACAAAGAGGCCTCCATTGCGTGCTTTTTCAAATTGTGCTAAACACCCATCACCAGACCCAGGTGAAAGCTTACTATTACCCACAAATAAAAACATAGTATTGTATTTACTCAAATAATTTAATTTTATTAACCTGAAAGCTTATTGGATTAAAATTATTAAACTAAGAGTTATAATTTTAGCAACTAAAAGCTGTAAATTGCACCATATAAACAGTTATTTCAAGCAAAAGTTATGCCATTAAGAGCTATGCAACAAACATTTATATTTGTGGGTAATAGTAAGAGGTGAAAGGAGCCATGCACGCCCGTATACATAGCTATATACTGGAGTTTCACTATTTTTATCCTTCACCCAAGGATCTGCACCATTTTGTATGAGAAGCCGTATTATAGATTCACTACCACTAACTGCAGCATAATGTAAAGGAGTACATTCCCAGATATCTTTTGTATGAACATTTGCGCCGTTTTTTATTAGAATCCTTGCTGCTTCTAGCTGATTACTTTCAGCAGCTGCATGTAAAGGAGTATGGCTATGCTTGCCATCAACATCTGCACCACTTTCTATCAGAATTTTTATTATGTTCGTATGGCCATGTTTAGCAGCTACATGCAGTAATGTACCTTGCCAACTAGCAATATTAGTAGTAAATTGGCAGTCTAATGAAAACTTACTTTCTTTCCATACATTATATTCTTCCTTTGCTAATGCTCCTTCAAATCCACTATCTAGTTTGCTTTTCTCTTCTAGTTTTTTCTTTATCTTTTTAACTATATTATTCGAGTTTAAATCTTGATCATTATTTAATACTTCCAGTATTTCATGTAGCGGCTCCATAATCACCCTCTCTCTTTAATTAAATAATACATTATGACTACCCTGTAGAAGAGAGTCAATTAAAAGGCATTTGAGGCAAAACTTTCTACAAATTAAATTATGTAAAAAAATGTTTGCACATTATGTAATTGTTCAATATAAATGGCATTAATTGTCAAGATAAGGTGTTTTATGCAAGCTGCAGAGCAAAAAACAGAACAGCAAATATTATCAAAAGAACTAAGAGAGGATAAAAGGCTACAGTTAACAAATATAACTGAAGAGCAAAAAGCTGCAGCAATAAAGCAACTTGAAACACGAGGGATCATCATCCGCAAGGGAGTGTGGAACGTATGTACAATCCATAGAATATTAAGAAATCAAGCATACAAAGGAGAAGCGGCATTTGGTAAGTCGAAGGTAGGGCCAATAAGAAAAGCAGTGAGGGCAAGATGGAAAGTGCGCAAAAGGAACTATTCTGTTTATCGTACTGATGAGGAGAATTGGATAAAAATAACAATACCAAGGATAATTGAAGAGGAATTATTCGATATAGTACAAAAACAACTTGATGAAAATAGAAAGAGATCAAGAATACAACGAAGTGGAAGAAGGCACCTATTACAAGGACTAATGGTATGTCAGTGTTGCAAATATGCCTACTATGCAGCAAAAAACGCTAAGGGAGGAAGGAGCTACTATCGTTGTACTGGTACAGATGCAAGCCGTTTTGGCGGGACTAGAGTATGTAGCAACAAATCAATACGCATGGAGATACTAGAACCAGTTATATGGGAAGAAATGAAGAAGGTATTGAAAGACACGGATAAAGTTGCAAAAGAACATCAACTTATGCTTTTAGAACATAAAAATAAGCAACCAAATGATGAGATTGAAAAAGAAATAAGCAAATTAGAACAAGGTATCAAAAGACTAAATTATGTCTATGTTCGAGAACGCATAACTCAGGAGGAATATGATCTAGAAGCTGAGGAAATAGAGAAGAAGTTAAAAGCAATGAGAAACCAGAAGGAAGAGGTGGTTGATGAAAAGGAACTACAGAGGGAAATAGATTTTATCATAAGTAGTATAAAAGGTTTTGCCTCTGTGGTTGAATCAGAACTTGGTCAAGCAGATTGGGAGGCTAAGCTTAATATAATTAGAGCATTAGTCAAACGCGTTGAAATTGATCACGATAATATACATATAGTGTTTCGATTTCAAGAACTTGCCCTGGCGGAAATGCAGAAAAAAAATGTTCAACATTATATCAGGAGTCCAGTATTACGTAATTGGCGTCTTATTTTTAATTTTTTGTACTATGCGCACCTTATGTCTTCACAACATTTCTAGCTATATAAGCTGAAACGCGCTTATAAAGCGTTTAAGACAGTATAGAACGCCAATTTGCAGGATTAGAGAGTGACAACTAGCTAACACGGGATTTCTTTTACCTTTTTTTCTGCTTAGTAAATTTCTTAAACATTTAAACTAAGGTGAGTTGCATTTAAAAGCAGCTGAGTCGCGGTTATTAGACGTTTAAAACATAAAAAAACGCCAATGTTTTTAAATAGATATTAACCGGGGTTTCTTTTGCCTTTCTTTTCATTTGGTAAATTTCTTAAATGTTTATGGTTAAAAGAGCCCAAGAGAGGTGTCATCCAAGTAGCTGACACTGGAATCTAGTCTTTATTATGCAGCCACTTATTTAAAGTTAAGTTTTCTGGATCCAAGTAGTCAGGGCACTGGGATGACATCCTGCTTGGCAAAGATTTCTCTTAAATCACCCCTTTTGTATACCTGAACTCACGTGTTCAACTTTATTTTTTTCCATTTCTCTATAGCTTGGTAATGTAGAATTTTTTACATGTAATCCGATATATGTTGCAACCAAAGCAGCTATAACACCACAAACCACCGCACCAGCCACAGATGGAACCATCACAGCAGCAGCAATGAATAACCCTGTAACAACAACTCCAACAACATCTTTTGTTAATGAGGTATAAAAATTTTCCTTGCTTTCTTTATATTTAGTTTCTTTTTCATTTGGCACAGAAAATTGAGCATCTACGAAGCCGTTAGCTTTATTATCATTATTTGGTGTGGCAGTTTGGTCAGTCCTTGTTGATACAGGCGTTTTATTTTCGTTATTATGATTTAGCTGGCCATTTGGTGTATTTACAGGTCTACTACCAATGTTCCCATTACTGCTGCAAGGTTTTGCTCCGTTTTTTTCTACATTAGGTGTTTCTGGTACAATAAAGTTTAAAAGCACCTGAGTAATTTCTTTTTGTCTATTATTTATAGCCAACTCTACAGCTGCTCGTCTGCTTTCATCATTTACATAACCTAAAAATACCCCAACTTCTTGGACATTACCTTGAACAATAGCAAGACGCAGAGCGTTAAATTTTTCTTCTTCATTAAATTTGCCACTATTCAAAAGTATCTTTACAACGTCAGCTTGTTTTTTTATTGCGGCATGATCTAATAAAGTATAAGCCGTATCTTGAATACCATTGACTTTAATGTCTGAATTTGTGAGCAATCCAACAACCCTTAGGAATATACTGCGATCGCCGGTAATACTAGGCCCTTCTGAACGAACAGCATAATAAAGCAAAGTCCAACCATCCTGGTTTGTTATTTTTATATCTATTTTCTCTTTTTTAAGCTTCTCACCAAATTCCTGAGCAGTTATACTAGGGTTATTAGTTACAATTTCCTTTATCTTGTTGTATGACGTAGCAAATTGACTACCTCTGGAGTTATTAGAATCTGCTGCATTGCTGCCTGCTCCATTTTCTTCTACATCAGGTTCTCTTTCCTCATTTACCTCTGTAGTTATCTGTTCTTGTTGAGGAATCTTGAACCCATTTCTAAGAAAAAGATCCTTAACGCGTGGGTTGTTATGTTCGGTTGCATGTTTTAGAAGTAAGTCTCCTAATAAATTGTCTCCTTCACACTTATCTTGAAAATTAACTTCTTTCCACTTTGGTTCCTTTTGCAAATCTTTAAGACTAGCAATTCCCTTATCATCATATTTTACAATTGTAGCTATCTTTCGATACAACTCTCTAATATCATCATTACTATATGCCATAACTAAACCTACTACTATATGTTAGTTTATTATAGCAACTTTCCCACAACCAGTCAAGACATATTGCAGTTTCAAGTAGCATGATATATATTGAATATAGTTCTTAAAGCAAATGATGGAAGATTTAGCCTATAAATTAGTTAAAGTGACCGAAGCTGCAGCACTTGCTGCATATAAACTAGCAGGCTTCGGCGATGAAAAAAAGGCTGATCAGGTTGCAGTTGATGCAATGCGTACAGTATTAAATTCAATGGAAATAAATGGTACTATCGTAATTGGTGAAGGTGAGAGAGATTCAGCACCAATGCTGTATATTGGCGAGAAGGTTGGCACTGGAAATGGTCCTGAAATCGACATTGCTGTTGACCCACTTGAGGGCACCACAATCTGCGCTCACCATAAACAAGGGGCAATGTCCGTTCTTGCTGCAACGAAAAAGGTAATTTTTTACATGCACCTGATGTTTATATGGAAAAGATAGCAGTAGGAAAAAATCTCCCAGAGGGTGTAGTCTCACTAAAAAATAGCATTGAAAAGAATCTAGACAATTTAGCCAAGGCAAAAGGATGTAAAGTAAATGATCTTACAGTAACTATACTTAATCGTGAAAGGCATGATGAATTAATAGTGAAAATCAGGGAGTTAGGAGCAAAAGTTAAACTAATAGATGATGGTGATGTTGCGGCCGTAGTTTCACTAGTAAATGGCAATCACGATATGTATATCGGAATAGGAGGGGCACCAGAAGGGGTGCTTGCGGCTGCAGCGCTGAGTTCAATCGGTGGACAGATGGAGGGAAGATTAATATTTGACACAGATCAGTTAAGAGAAAGAGCAAAAAATTTAAATATTGATGACCCAGAAAAAATCTACACCATAAAAGATATGACAAGAGGTGAATCAGTGTTTATTGCAACTGGAGTAACAAGCGGAGAACTTGTGGATGGAGTTGAATTGAATCATAATACCTATTCAACTAATTCTTTAATAATTCTACCTAACAAGCTGATAAAGGTGCAAGTTATAAGTTAGGTTAATTATTTTTCAATATATGATGTAAGAGTTAAAGGGAGTGTTAAAATGTTAGATTCATTTTCTCAAGAGAAACTAATTGTACAAGAAGTTCCTCAAGGCGGACATAAAAAGAAGGCTGAACCCTTTTCAAAACCTTCTATCTATTGTTTCTTAAACCACTCTGCTGAACGGAGACAGTTTAGGCTGTTATGCCTGGCGGCTTTGTTGGAATAAGTTTTTCAACATTGCTAACAATAAAATTGATTGTATCGTCAGCTACCTTATCGAATTTATCATTTATCTCTTTTCCTATTTTTTCATTTTTAACATATTCGTGTAGAGCTAAAGCAGTTATAGCTGCACATGCTGCAATTAAGCCAGTTTTTGCTATAATGAGCATTGATAATCCTCCTGCAAATATAAATGTTAATCCAATAGCTAGGTTTATAATTTTACTTTGTGTTGTTTGTTGTGCTGCCTGATTCTGATCTACTTTTTCTTTTTCAAGAGCGTTTGATATTGTTTTTGAGAAAATTTTTACCGCGATTGTTGCAATTGCGATCATAGCTAATCCTATGGCTATTTTTGCTAAGAGAAAAAATGATGGGAACACCATCGCAAAGAATAGTAAGCCAGCTCCTACAATTAGTAACTTATTTTTAGGTTGGATTTCATTTGATATAATAAACCTCCATTTCATAACTGCCGGAGTATACCTAATATAAAATACGGAGATAGTCAACATATTTTATGAAAGGGCGCGTTAAAAGTTTTTTTCATGTTGTTCTTCGCCGCCTCGTGGTTAAATTTGGAATTTTAGAAAGAGTTACGTATTATTTGAAATTCTTGTATACTGTTTTGAATCAGTTAAATAGATAATGAAGTGGTGCGACCTGAAAGTCTTCGGTCATATTGTTTAAAAGGAGAGGAATTCATTCAGAAAGAAACTGAAAGGATTCTAAAACTTATTAAACCAGATGTTTTGCCATCTGAGTCTACGCATCAGTGCGAATCGGGCAACCGGTTGGTGACAAGCGATGCGGACAATGAACCTCCTCTTGAAAAAGAAGATGCTCAATCGTGAGAGGAGCATAAACTACAAGCATCATGTGGTTGGAGGGCTAGGCTAGTGGTATGGTGAACGTAAGTGAAGCTTCATAAGTATCGTAATGATTAAGGAGCTAAAGATGCTGATAAGCTCTGACCAAAAGGTAATGTGGATAAGTTACATTTTTCATTTCTAGATGTACGCAAATAATAACTCCACCGGTATAGAGAAGTCACCTAACCTACTATTGTATGACAGAAGGAACAGGGTAAACCTGTATTTTTGCCTACATGGCAAGCAAACCGCAAGGAATGCTGATGAAAGTGCAGGTAAAGGAGAATGGAGAAAGCGAATGCCATTTTGTAACGAAATGGATAGAATTTGTAACATTAATTCGCGTGAAAACGAGCAGACTTCCATTTGGTCCCTCGTGACAAGAAACTTTGTTAACCACTTAAGGGAGGAAAGCAGATGATTACAGATAAAACTGTAAGTGCACCTACCGACAACTCCGAAGCATGGAAACAATTGCCATGGAGGAAGTGCCAAAAAGTTGTTATAAGGCTACAAAGACGTATTGTTAAGGCTGTCCAACAGGGAAGATGGGGTAAGGTAAAAGCTTTACAGCGTCTTCTCACACGCTCCTTTAGCAGCAAAGCTTTAGCTGTTAAAAGAGTAACTGAAAACCAAGGAAAAAACACGGCAGGTGTAGATCGTCAACTGTGGTTAACTTGCAATGCTAAATTTCAAGGAATAAAGCAGTTAAAGCAAAGAGGATATAAACCTTCTCCGCTAAAACGGATTTATATCAGTAAATCTAATGGCAAAAGAAGACCTCTTGGAATACCAACGATAAAAGATAGAGCCATGCAAGCATTATATCTGTTTGCCCTGGAGCCAGTATCTGAAACGATCAGCGACCGTCACTCCTATGGCTTTAGACCTAAAAGATCCTGCGTGGATGCTATTGCTGCTTGTCACTTATTACTGGCAAGACGCAATCGACCACAATGGATACTAGAAGGTGATATCAAAGGGTGCTTTGACAACATTAACCATGAATGGCTTATGAAGCATATTCCTATGGAGAAGAAAATTCTGCATAGTTGGTTAAAGGCTGGTTTCCTAGAGTCAAAAACCTTGTATCCCACAACTGCTGGCACTCCGCAAGGAGGTATAATTTCTCCAATACTAGCTAACTTTACCTTAGATGGTCTTGAACAGTTATTAGAAAGTCGCTTTGGTAAATTAGGTAGCAAAAGAAGAGGAAAAATCAGAAGTGGAGTGAATGTAATCAGGTATGCAGATGACTTTATTATTTCAGGTTTTACACATGAACTACTGGAAAATGAAGTTAAGCCATTAGTATCATCTTTCCTTCATGAGAGAGGTCTAGCTCTGTCAGAAGAGAAGACAAAGATTACATTTATTACAACAGGGTTTGACTTTCTTGGTTGTAATGTACGTAGATATAATAAGAAGTTAATTATTAAACCTTCGAAAGAAAGTATTAAAAAACTTCTTAATAAAGCACGTACATTGATAAAAGCAAATATAGCGAACACTCAGGCTATAGTAATTAAGTCACTTAACTCTCTACTGAGAGGATGGGGAAATTACTATCACCATGTGTGTGCTAAAAAAGCGTTTAGAAAAATCGACAATGAAATTTGGCATAGTTTATGGAAATGGGCAAAGAAAAGACATCCTCGTAAAGGATTACGTTGGATAAAGAATCGTTACTTCAAAGTAATGGGTCAACGACAATGGGTTTTTGCTGCACCCATATGCAAGAACAAACCAAAAGAGATACGGTATTTAAGACTGCTTAAGCTGATTGATATACCTATCAGACGACATGTTAAAATCAGAGCGGATGCAAATCCCCTTGACTTAAAATGGAAAAAGTATTTTGATGAGAGAGTGAAACGAACAAGAATGTTAGCAAGCTCCTTTTCAAGAGAAGGTTCTCTACTGTTAGTGTCACCACTAAAGTTGATGTATTCTGAGGATTTATGAAAGACAAGCCGGTTCGAGAAAAGAAGAACTTAGATAAGGGGCTCAAGCGTAGTGTGGGGAAACCTGCATGCTGCGTTTCTAAGCTTACTATTACCCACAAATATAAAGTTCGTGAGCAAGTCTCCATCCTTCTGCTAAATCAAAGAGACGTTTCCATCCCTTCCATAAAGCTATAGGGCCTGGTTCTAAGTCATTTTTGCGAGCTAAAAACCCTCCTAATTTTGCTACCCACCTCACGATTTCTCTTATAGGTGGTGGGGTCTCAGGATAGTTTTTTGTCTTAAGCATTTTGGTATACAAAACCTTCCATTCATCATCAGTTAGTATGGTAGTGCAAGGAAGATTTGGATTTGTTCTAGCTACCAATGTGATAAAAAATATCCTCCATGCAATTATACTCATAATTGTAAGAAAGCGGATCAATCTATCTGCTGTTTGTAGCCTGCATTCTTCAACTTTAAGACCAGATTTCAAAATTTTATGAAAAACCTCTATTCTCCATCTTAAGCAATACCATTGTATTTTTTCTACTGCTTCTTCAAAATTATTAATATTTATATTTGTCAACAAAACCCAGTTCATAGGCTCTTCACCAAATGGTGGGTATTTTTCTATAACATAAACAGCATGTAAATTTAAATTAGGAAGTTTTTGGATTTTACGTCTAGCGTTATTTTTTGATGCATTCATCACAAAGTTACTAAACTTTACTTCTAAAACTGCTGTTCTTTGAGGTTTATCATTGCGAGCAGGAATATTCACTTGAATTTCTCCTTGACAAGACAGGCGATTCATCAAATCCCACAATCTTTCACCACCTTTTTCAGAATAAGTTGATTTCTTGTTTACTGTTCTGTTTTGATTTCCTCTTACTACAAAAAGAGATTGATTAGTGGAAGCAACTTCAAATAAATCATAAATATCTGCTTCTCTATCACAAACGGTAACTACCTTAACATCTTTTAATCCAGGATGTTTAGTAGAGTCTTTAAGTGATTCTATCCACCGTATGCTTTCTTTCTCTTCTATGGGAAGAGCGGTATTATGGCATCTTTTTTTCAACTCTTTTAGATCTTCAGCTAAGGGAGGTCTAGTACTAATTTTTTGACCCAATAACTCTATAGGTAATCCTTCTGTTGTAACTGCAAATGTTGTATGCGTCACTAATCCATGGGTTTTAAAATTAGTTGTTTCAGATTTTAACCTTGCTGCTATAATCCCTAATCCTTTGGTCTTTTTATGATTTTTATATGAAATATAACTCGTATCTTGGATAGCTAAAATAGTTGAATATTCTTTAGCTCTTTCAACAGTTTTAATTATATGACTGTATAATATCTTTCTTTCAGAAACGGCATCATTTTGGAAAAATCTATAAGCTGCTTTACTTTGATGCCAATCTTCACAAGCTTGATTTATTGAACGTTCAGGCGATTCAGCAAGACTATTAACTATTTTTAAAAGCCTCCTACTTAATCTTATATCACCAAAATCAACAATTCCAAATTCACTTTCTGCCCATTCACCAGTTGAGGTGCTTATATTTCCTTTCATAATATATTCCATTTTTAGACCATAGATCTATTTATAGTAGAAAGTTAAATTAGTAAAATAGCAGCTTTTCATCATTTATAGATTTATGGGTAATAGTAAGGTTTCTAAGGGAGGGAGTAGTAGTAATACTGCTTCCTTACCTGACCAGCTCGCTAAAACTAAGGGCTTTGAAAAACGTGCACAATACTATGCTGCCAAAGCTTATTCAAGACAGGCTGATAAAGGTGATCAATACCATGACCTTAAGGAAATTATCTTTATTGCTATAGCAGATTGTATTTTATTCCCTGATAAGTCTGAGTACAAATCAAAGCATACTATTCGCGATGAAGATACTAATGAACATGATCTAAAAGATTTTTACTTTATATTTATTGAGTTGCCTAAATTTCCAAAAACCAAAGAAGATCAGCTTTCAAGTATTGTTGAAAAATGGGTCTACTTCTTTAGATATGCAGATGAAACTAGTGAAGAAGAGCTAGAGAGAATAATAGGAAGTGATCTAATAATTAAAAGAGCGTATGAAGAACTAAATAGGTTCAACTGGTCTGAAGAAGAATTTATAGCCTATGAACAAGAGATAAAGCGTATTCGTGATGAACAAGCTGTTCTTGCTCAAAAACTTGATGATGCCAAAAAAGAAGGAAAGATTGAAGGAAAGATTGAAGTTGCAAAAGCGATGTTGACTAATAATGTTGATATTAGCACTATTGTCAAGTGTACAGGTCTTTCTGTCGATGAAGTTCAAGAATTAATTCAAGTTGAGGAAAAATAAACCCTACTATCATCTTTATATTGAGAAATTTAGTATGAAGGATCGTTAATCAAACACAAAAACTATAGTAAAAAAAATTAGTTATATAAAAGCCGATATAGACTTTTATTTAATTAACTTTTTCAGGAGAAGTATGCAAGCTATAACACTTAATAACCCAATAACAGTTGATGGAATTTCTGTCTCAGAACTTACCGTTAGACGTCCAAAAGTTAGAGATTATCTAGCTATTGAGAGACTTAATGGTAGTGATCTAAGTAAGGAAGTAACTTTGACTGCCAATTTGACATCAGTTGCAAAAGAAGCAATTGAAGAGTTAGATATTGCTGATTATGTGAAAATTCAAGAGGTATTAAAGGATTTTTTTCACCGATTATCCAAAAAATTTGAGGTCAGAAGTAATCGAGCTCAGTTCTATTATTGGTAGTGGAATTGAGCCTTTGCTTGATATGGAAATTAATGAATTTATTCTATGGAATGAAGCAGCGAGGAAGGTACAATGTCAACGTTATCTATAAAAATAGGAGCTGTTTTAGATGGCAGTTTTAATACTGTAATAAGGGGCAGTAGTAGTCAACTTACTCATCTTGATGAGAATATAAGAAAGCTTGATTCATCTTTAAAATCAGTATCAAAGTTTAAGCAGTTGGGTAGTGATGTTTTAACTAGCAGAAGGTCATGGAAAGGTTTTGAGGATCAGGTAAAATCTTTAGCTAAACAAATGAAAGCAATAGAGAAACCAAGCAAAACTTTAAAAGCTGAGTTTGATAAAGCTAAGTCTTCTGCAACAAAAGCAAAAGAAGCATATTTGAAAAAGAGAGATGCTTTGCATTCATTTAATGAAGAAGTAAGGAAAAGTGGAAGAAATATTAAGTCATTAGTAAGTGATCAATATAAACTTGGTTCTTCTATTGAAGTGCTAAAAGGTAAGTATGGTAAGCTTGGGTCTGCAATACGTAGTCACCAAAGTTTTTTAGCAAGCAAAGCACATTTTAAGTCACAAATTATAGAGACTATTGGGCTAGGGCTAACGCTTGCAGCTCCAGTTAAAGTTGCGATTGACTTTGAAAGTGCTATGGCTGATATTAAAAAAGTAGTAAAGTTTGACGATGAAACAAGAGAAGTTGACAAATTTGCGCAGAAACTAAAGGAGATGTCACGTACTATACCATTATCGGCAGCAGAGTTAGCACAAATAGCTGCAAGTGGTGGTCAACTTGGTATTGACAAAAATGATCTTATGAAGTTTACAACAGTAGTTGCCAAAATGACCACAGCGTTTGATATGTCGGCAGAAGAAGCTGGTAATGCTATTGCAAAAATATCCAATGTCTATGGAATTAAAGTTGATGGCATGGAAAATGTAGGTAACATAATAAACCATCTTTCAGATAATACTGCTGCCAAAGCTAAGGAAATGGTTTTTACACTGAATAGAATTGGTGGTAATGCTAAACAGTTTGGTTTAGAAATTGATCAAGCAAGTAGCTTAGCAAGTGCATTCATAAGTTTAGGTAAACAACCTGAAAAAGCAGCAACTGCTATAAATAACTTTCTTAGTAAATTACAGACCGCAAGAGAGCAAAGTCCTGAATTTCACGATGCATTAGATGAGATGGGAACAAGTATAGAAGAGCTCGAACAAACTATTAAAAAAAATCCTCAAGAGGCAATATTGCAATTCCTTGAAACTTTAAAAAGAATAGACGATCAAGAGCGTGCCGGTATTCTTATGAATCTATTTGGTGCTGGGTTTCAAGATGACATTGCTCTTTTAGTAGGAAGCTTAGACATTTACAAGAAAGCTATTGAACATTTAGCTGATAAAGAAAAATATAACGCTTCAATGCAGGACGAATTTAACAATCGGGCAAATACTACAGCTAATAAATTACAATTACTTAAAAATGCAGTATTTGAAGCTGGCATGAATCTAGGGTCAGTAATGTTGCCTACTTTAAATTATGTAGCTGGAAGTTTGAAAGCAATAACAGAGCGTATAGCTTCTTTTGCAGAAAAATATCCAACTTTAACTACGGCAATCATGAGTACTTTAGCAGCTTTGATAAGTTTGAAAGTCTTAGTAGTGGGAGTAGGCTACGGAATTACTTTATTAGGAAGTACAATTTTTGGTCTTAAAGCAACGATATTGGCAACATTTTCATTTTTATCAGCTATAGTTTTTCCTGCAGTAGTAACAGGACTAAGAGCAATAACACTCGCTGTAATGACTAACCCAATTGGACTTTTAATAGCGAGTCTTGTTGCTGGTGCAGCTTATGTTCTAACTAACTGGCAAAAAGTGAAAGACTTTTTCTCTAGCTTTTGGAAATCACTCATTGAACCTATAGGAAAAGCTTTTTCATGGATGGGAAATACAGTTAGTAGCATATTTGCTGAGAATAGCCCGATTAGAAAATTTGAAAATAATGGAAATTTTGTTAATAAGCTTTCTAAAAATAGCATTTTCAGTAACGGAAACCCATTGACAAGTAATAGTGCTATTAAACAATTTTCAGAAAATAGTAAAGGCAATTTTGAGAGTTTTAAAGTTAAAGGTGTTATAGAAGAAAAAAGAGCTATAGAACAAGAAGAAGTTGAGAAAGCATTCAAGAAAAGTAGATGTGAAAATAGTGAATCGAAAGTATATAACCAAGCATTCTATCAAACGTTTAATATCAACATTAAATCTGAAGATGTGCGCAGCGTTGCTGATGCAGTAATAGAACGATTTAGAGAACAAGCACGTGGGGCACTTTTTGATATAGTTGAAGAGTTACATTGATGTTGCTTGGAAAATGTAAGCTTGAACCAATAAGCCTAAGATACAGTAAAGAAAAAAGGTGGTATACAATTGAATGTATTGAAAAAACGTTGCTACAAAACATTGGCTCAGGAATTGAATGTATTGATCTGACAGGAGTGATTTATCCACATTATCAGAGTAATGGCTTAGAACAGCTAAAAAATATACGTGATACTCAAGTTCTGGTTGATAATTCAGGAAATATACTTGGGAATTTTGTCATTACTAATATAGAAGAAAAACAGATATTATTTTTTCCTGATGGAAAACCAAGAAAAGTTGAGTTTATTTTGAAGTTAAAAAGTTACAGCAAGTGATTTATTATTACACTAAAGAAAACGAAATGTTAGATCAAATTTGCTGGAAACATTATGGATACAGTAGTGGAGCAGTGGAGGAAGTATTGCTTGAAAATCCAGGCCTTGCAGAACATGGAAGTTTTTTGCCCGCTGGATTAAGAATTAAGCTTCCTAAAATTCAAAAAATACCGAAAGAATCTGTTATAAACATTTTAGATGAATGACACCAGATTTTGATATAGTAGCAAAAAATAACCCAGTAACAGAGGTTTTAAAAAAGAGTTTAATATTACTACGTGTCACTGATGGATCAGGTACTACAAGTGACGAAGCTGAGATATGTATTAATTATAGCTCTAGCGCTTTAGAACTTAAGGGTAATTTACAGGTTTTTCTAGGATATAAAGAAACAGGTTTATTACCTATGGGGGTATATAAGGCAAATCAAATTACAATACAAAGTCCACCACAAACTTTAAGAATAAAATGTGACGCTGCAAGTTTAAGAGGATCATTAAAGGAAAGAAAATCAAAGGAATGGAAAGACATTACCTTGGGAGATTTGATTAAAGAAATAGCACAAGAACATGGGTATGAAGGTAAAGTCGCTGAAAGATTTGAAAATATATTTATACCACATATCATCCAAGCAGAAGAAAGCGACATGAGTTTTTTGGAAGGATTAGGCAAAAAATATGATGCACTAGTAAAACCAGCAGGAGGATATATAATTTTTATTCCGAAGGGAGAAGCAAGATCAGCGACTGGAAAGATGTTAGGTACAACAGTACTTACACCTAAAGATATTATAAATTGGGAGGTAAATTTTAATGTGCGTAACAAATATGGATCTGTTATTGCAAAATGGCATAGTTATGAAAAGGGAGAAACTATAGAAGAGAAAGTGGGAAATGAGGGCCCAAGTTATACCTTGCAAACGCTTTACTCTACCGCAGAATCAGCAATTAGTGCAGCAGCAGCCAAGTTAAAACAACTAAACGTAGTACATCAAGTTTAAATGTAACTGTTCCTGGTAATCCAGAATTATTTGCAGAAGCTAAGATCAGCCTTTCAGGATTTTGTCAGGAAATTGAAGGTGAATGGGTAATTAGCAAGGCAGAACATATTCTAAATAATAGAGGATATCAAACTATAGTAGAGGCAACAGTGAGCAAAGCTGTTTAAGTGAAACTTAAGCAAATGGTCATTTAATTCTAAAAAAATGTTAGACATGAACAAAATAAGTAAGAACATAAAGAATAAGATAAATTTTCTATGGCTGATGATAACAATTATATGTGTTGTTATTACATGCTGCTATACAAAGAGTAAAGCTGTGGGTAATTATAAAGCAATACTACAAATTGCCTCTAAGAACTGCAGTTTGGCAGTTACAGAATTTTCAGTAAAAAACCTATTAGATATTAACACACAAATTCCTATGATGAGAGCTTTGCATTATTCATCTAGTTCAGGGTGTCTGCAAGTTGTAAAGTTTCTTGTAGAGGAAGGAGCTGATATAAGTGCCACAGGTGGATATATGGGATGGACAGCCTTGCATCATGCTGCAGATAAAGGCCATTTAGAGGTTGTTAAGCTTTTATTAGACAAAGGTGCAGATCCCACTGCTACAGCTAAAGATGGAAGAAGACCTAGAAATATGGCTGTAGTGGAATCAAGACACAATAAAGATAAACCTTACAGGGAAATCATTAAGCTACTTGCAGAAGCAGAGGACCGATACGAATCAACAAAAAGTAATCACTAAAGCTGTAAGTTTTCTATAATCTGTATATAAACTTCTAAAACTATCCATAATAGATTAATACCTTCACATGCAAAATCAAAAAATCCCAATTACAGTAATTATCACGTTATTAATACAAACAGTAGCATTCATATGGTGGTTATCCAAGCTAGACTCAAGGGTACAATTTCACGATAAACTTATTGAATATGGTTTAATGGAAAAAGTGTTAGTACTTGAGGAAAGGGTAAAAAATCTTTCTGAAGAACTGGATGATTTTAAAACTAGCAACTTAAAATGCGGGTAATCAATTTTCTATTAATAGCGTATAAGGCTTAGATTGCGATTGACGATCTCTCCAATTTTCAACGTATTGTTCAACTAGTGGAGAATCTCCTGTTATGATGAGTAGGTTTTCAGCATTTTTTTGCTGAGCTGCATCTGAAAAGTTAAATGATCCAGTTATGACTTTTTGATCATCAATAATAATTACCTTGCTATGAGCAATAGCGGGTTTAAAATCAATCCATATCGGGATTTTGTGCTCAAATAATTCGTTAATTACACTATGTTTTGAACTAGTTTGTGATTCATCGAGGATAACCTTAATATCAACACCACGTTCCTTAGCTTCGATTAGCGACTTTGCAATAGATTTAGAAGTAAATGAATATGCTTGAACCAACAGAGACCCTTTAGCATGCTCTACGGAATCAATTATTAGATTGGTGCAATTTTCTCTAGGAGTGAAACATACAGTAGTACTTGGACAAGAAACACAACCTGATAAAAGAGAACAAGTTAATAAAACCAATAAATATCTAAACATGACTAAATATATCCTTTCAGTAGATGGCGGAGGCATAAGGGGCATAATACCAGCCATTATTCTCGCAGAAATAGAGCAAAGGACAAGGAAACCGATAGCTGAAATCTTTGATCTTATGGCAGGTACTTCAACTGGTGGAATTGTTGTAGCAGGGTTATGCAAGAAAGATCAACAAGGAAATCCCCAATATTCAGCTAGTGATTTAGTCGAGCTTTACCAAGAATACGGGTCATATATTTTTAAATCTTCATTTTTGAGAAGATCAATATTTTCCTGGCTAAATTGTGCACAGTATTCATGCAAAAATATTGAATATGTTCTGAATAGATATTTTGGTGATTCTACTCTTGCAGATGCAACAAATAATTTAATGCTTACAAGCTACGATATTAAGAACAATGCTCCTTTTTTCTTCAAAAGCTGGAAAGAGGATAGAAATTTTATCAAATTGAAAGATGCATTACGAGCTACAACTGCAGCACCTACTTACTTTGCACCTAAATATCTTAAAATCAACCAAAAGGAAATGGTATTAGTGGATGGAGGGGTGTTTGCAAATAATCCAGCGGCATGTGCATACGCAAACAGTAAAAAACTTTTCCCTAATGAAGAGATCATTCTGGTGTCAATTGGCACAGGTCGGCTATCTAATCGAATCAAGTACAGGAAATTAGGGAAAATAGCTTGGATAAAGCCGTTACTAGATGTGATGTTTGCTTCGAGCCTTGATGTAGTAAATTATCAGATGAGTAATGTAATGGACGACAAGTATATAAGAATACAATCACACCTGACAATGGCGTCTGCTGAGATGGATAATGTAACACCTAAAAATATTAAATTTCTACAGAAGGAGGCAAATGCAATGATAGAGGATAATCAAAAAGTAGTCGATAAATTCTGTGATATTGTATCTTGATACGTCAAATTCTGCAGAGCTAAACAAGGGTTTGGAATAGATGTATTAAATATATAACTATTTTTACTTATATCTTAATATATTATTTTTTACTCCTAACTGTTTTTAACACAATTCAATTTTCACACTCATCAGCAGTTAGGCCACTTGCTCGCACAATAATATCAATAGCAACACCTTCCTTAACTAGATCTTTTGCAATCTTGATTTTCTCTGCTTTTTTAACCTTTTCTTTACCAGTTTGCATTCCTTCAGATAAAGATCTAGCTACCGTATCCAGTAATTCTTGATCCTCAATTTTTTCGCATTTACCTATAAACCTAAAAACTGGCTCATTTTCATATTCTGTTAGTCCAAGAGCTTTAATGTTAACTGATAATGTCTTTGCTATCTTATATAATATTTCAATTGGAATGTCTGTATATCCTCGTTCATAGTCGTGTATTTCTTTAGGTGTTGAACCGATTTTATTTGCCAAGTCCTCCTGAGTGTATTCCCGTATTAATCTCTGCTCTTTTATCCTTTTCCCCACTTTGTAGAGTATAGAATCAGTACAAATTTCTTTCTCTATATCATCATATTCGTAAGTAGATAAGCGAGTCACTTGGGAAATAATATCAACTGAAACTCCTTCTTTCACTAGATTCTTTGCTACTTCTATTTTCGCTTCTTCTTGGCTAATTTTCTCGCTAATATATACAAACCTTACTAATGGATACAGCTTCTTGTGTAATTCCTGATCCTTAATTTCTCTATGTATTTTTGTTAGATAGACTATTTCTTTATCCTCATCTTCATACCAACTGTTTTCTCTTAGTACTGTTGGTCCTGGAAGTAGATCTATAACATTGACTGACAATGCTCCTGCTATTATATACGATTCTTTGATTGTAATAGCCTTGCACCCTAGTTCAAAGTTATGTATTTCCTTATGTGTTAAACCAATTTTTCTTGCTAATTTTGCCTGAGTATACCCTTGTACTATCCTACAACCTTCTATTTTTTTCCCCAGCTCGTAGCTTACTGAGCCAATATGCTCTGAATTATCATAGATAAATCCTCTAAAAGCTGTTTTTCCTACAGAAGCAAACATATATTCTATCACAAAAAAATCCACTATTGGCTAAGTTTTTATGAAATCACAAAAATTTCTCAATCATATAATTTGATAAGCCTGTCGTTTGCAAGATAATATCAACAGAAATTCCTTCTTTCACTAAATTCCTTGCAACTTCAATCTTCTTTTCCTCTCTGACCTTTTCTCTATAAACATGTATACCTTCAAATAAAGACTTGATTAGCATATCGCGTAATTCCCGGCTCTCAATCTTTTTGTATTCTTCTATCAAATTTGATAGCTTTTCTTCCGCTTCTTCATCTGATTCGGGAAGCAGATCTATGATGCTGATTGATAATACCTTTGCTATTTCATCTAACATTTCAAGTGAGACAGCAGCTCTCCCTTGTTCATACTCGTATATTCCTTGATTTGTTATGCCAACTTTATTCGCTAAATCTTTTTGTGTATATCCTCGTATCAATCTCCACTCTTTTATCCTTTGCCCTACTTTGTATGGAACCGAAATTTTGTTCTCCTCATACTCACCAATAGATAGGTTAGTTGTTCGAGAGATAACATGAGCAGAAACTCCTACTTTCATCAAACCCCTTGCTACTTCTATTTTTACCGCTTTTCTGCTTCTTTCCTCGCTCAAACGAATAAATTTGGTTAATAAATAAAATACCTCGCTTAATTCTTCATCCTTATACCCCTTTACTAAATTTAATATTTCTTCATCTTCAAAATATCTTTTTTCATTTGGTAGTGTCTCTCCACAAACTAGACCTTTAACATTCACTGATAATGCTTCTGCTATGGCATATAACTTCTTAATTGGAATTTTACGACTCCCTTTTTCATATTGCAGTATTGCCCAGTACTTTACACCAACCTTCTCCGCTAAATCCTTTTGAGTATACCCTCTCTCTAACCTCCAACTTTTCACTTTTTGCCCTACTTCACAGTCTAGACTTTTTTCCATACAAAGAACCATACATATAATATTTTCTACTATAGCTCAAAGGCTCCAGATATAACGGTAAGAAAAAACCTCTGGAACCTTAAAGTTGGATGTAGACGCATTAAAGTTCTCTAAAGGTTTCTTTACTACCTTCACGTATTCTATTTACCCACGGAGACAATACTTCATTATTGCTAACCTCTTTTATAGCATACTTTTCACTCCATATGCCACATCTAGTGAAATTACCTTTCTCTACTGCTTCTT
Organism: Wolbachia endosymbiont of Listronotus oregonensis; assembly: GCF_031205055.1. NCBI lineage: Bacteria > Pseudomonadati > Pseudomonadota > Alphaproteobacteria > Rickettsiales > Anaplasmataceae > Wolbachia > Wolbachia endosymbiont of Listronotus oregonensis. Next base: position 277,579 of record NZ_CP102118.1, read on the forward strand.
GAAGTTTCACTCCTCCAAAAAGGCAGTTTTTTCCTATTTCTTCGCCTCTTTTTTGTAACTCAGCCCACATTTCTTTGTTTTCTACTCTCACTTGTACTTGATCATATTTTTTTACATCGTGGTACAATATAATATTTAGCTGACCAATGCTTGTAGGAAATTCTAATATAATAGAGCTTTCATCTGACATATCGATATAGTTTCTTATACCTCCCTTCTCACTTTTAACCTCAACTGCATCATTGCCAATTTTTAAAATATTACTTCCTAACTCTCTCAGTATTTTGGCTACTTCTATCTTACTATTTTCAGAGAACTCTATATACGATGTTGTATTGTCTATCTCAATATCTATTAATTCTCCTTCTTGAAGAGCACTTTCTCCAGCTTTCTCTAGTTCTTCTAGTCTCTCATCTATCTGTGGCTGAACTTCTGGCTGTAGCTCATTATAGATTTCACCTATCAATTTATTCTCCAATAAAGTATCATGAAACTCTGCACCGCTTAGCATTAATTTACGTATTAGCTTTTTACGATCAACCTTATCAAATTTATGAAAATGTGTACCTAATACTACATACTCTTATATGTTAAAAACAAGTCTTTATAAATGTTACGAAATAGCGGTATAAAGACACGCAGAGAGGAGGAACCGTACATATTCTTGGTCATAAGGACCGTTTTGCAGCAAGGTTCTCCTCTCTGGTTTATTATACTGAAAGTTCCGAACAACTGGTTGAGCTTTTAGGCTCGTATATAAGGGTGGAAAATGCAGTATACACATTATTTATGGAGGGATTATGAATTTATCAAATATTATTACTGGCATTGATATTAGCAAAAATAAACTAGATATCCATATTCATCCACTTGGACATCATAAAGTATTTGAAAATAACGTTCAAGCTATTGATCAAATACTTGACTTTTTGCGTTTACATAACGTAACCAAAGTTGGACTTGAAGCAACGGGTGGATACGAAAAATTATGTGCTTATACTTTATTAAGACATGGTTTTGAAGTATATGTCATTCAACCAAGATGGGTAAGAGACTATGCAAAAAGCCTTGGTATTGCTACTAAAACTGATAAAATAGACTGTAGCATCATCTCACGTTATGTTAGTAATACAGACATGCGTGTCACTCCTTTAAAAGTTAGTAGTATTGACTGTTTGAAGCAAAAATTATCTCGCAGGAATCAACTAGTAGAAATAGCAAAAATACAAAAAACCCAAGCTCATCAAGTAACCGATTTATCTATAATCAAACAAATGGAAGAGCTACTTGCAGTTTTACAAAATCAAATTCAAGTCTTAGAAGATGAGATAATGGAATTAGTCGATAAAAATCAAGAGCTTAAAAAAAAGTATATGTCAATAACTAGTATACCTGGTGTAGGTGCAATAACAGCTATTACTTTTATTTGTTATCTACCCGAGCTTGGAACTCTCCAACATAAAGAAATATCCAGCCTTTCCGGAGTTGCACCTTTTAATCGAGATAGTGGTTTTAGTAAGGGAAAAAGGTGTATTCAGGGTGGTAGATCACAAATTAGAAAGGTTTTACATATGTGCATTCTTAGTGCGCAAAGGTACAATTCTTATATAAAAATCTTCTTTGATAGGCTATACAATCAATATAAAAAACCATATAAAGTTACCTCTACTGCTGCAATGAGAAAATTACTTATCCTTGCTAACTCTTTAGTAAGAGACGGTAGACTGTTTACTGAGGAGTATAGCCCTAAAACTGCTTCTATATAGCAATAGCATAGCTGTGAATAAGTACGCCCACACAAATTTTAAGTACTTATTCACAGCTACATCAATTTTTCTATTGACTTTTAACACAACTGCTGCAAAACTCCATTCCCCGTCATCACATGCATTTATTCTTGCTCCTGAGGCTAGTACTTTGTCTATAACTTTGTGCAATTCATTTACATTCTTTGCCTCTACCACTTCACTTTTTAACCAGCTCAAAGTTTCTGCACTCGGCTTTATTTTTTTCAAAGCTGAAGCAAATGGATTTTTATCTTCTTGATCACTTACAGGTTTTGTGCCATAAACATAGTCAAATCCTTTCCCATAGTTGATTTTGTTTTCGCGAACTTCTCTACCAGGGAAAGGTGCTATTTCTTCAGGCTTTTTAGCCTTATTAATTTTGCTTACAAAGGTGGATTGCTCCTTAGTACGACCAATTCCTACAATAGCATTTAACACCTCACCTTTTGATAATCTATCAAGATCAATGTTTAACTCGTAAGTACCTCCTTCTTGATCATCAAAAGGTACAATTATTTTATTAACCATATTAGCCTCCGCTATTAAATATACTTTACTAAGTCTATAACCGACTTTATTACTTTATTATTAATTCAATATATACTTTCTCATTAATTATAAGCAATGATTAATGTAATTGCAAATACTTTCTTCATTCAAGTAGTTAAACAACTCATGAAAATCTTCAAACATCTGCTTTATAACAGTCCTTGCTCTTTAAAGCTAAAATACCCAACACTTGTGATGATAATGTGATCCAGCAACCTAATCCCTATAGTCTGACAAGCTTTAGCCAAGTCTTTAGTTACAGCTTCATCCTCATCAGATGGCTTTAACCTTCCTTCTGGGTGGTTATGCGACAGTATTATTGATTTTGCCTCTATTGTTAGTGCCTTTTTTATTACTTCCCTTTCATAAATATATACTTCATCTATTGTACCCATGTGCACCTCATCTTCTATCAAATGGTACTGCTTATCCAAATAAATTATCATTGCAGCTTCCTTTGCTGATAGACCTATATTTACCCTTATATATTCTACGAGTTTTGCGTAATTATCCATTACAGGCCCTTTCTTTAAATCCTCTCTTAGTGCCCTCTTTGGAGCTTGCTTAACACATTCAATCGCTGCAACTGCAGAGTCAGTTACCCCATCTATTAGTTTCAGCTCATACATTTCTCGACCCAAAATTCCTCCTATTCCTTTACAAGTATCCATTAGCTTTCCAGCAATAGCTTGAGCTTGTGCTTTGTCATGAACTGAACTTAGAAGCATTACAACTATTTCATGATCTAGTAGAGCCTCTCCTCCGCTTTGTTTTACTCTCTTTATTTCTTCTATAAATTCATTTTCGTCTTTATTCTTATTATTCATAAAATTTACCTTGAATTAGTTTCTTATAAAATTTAAATGTTTACTGCTACTTTTTTAGTAGCTTTGGCATAAAGCCATCTATTTTGGCGGGAGTCAAGTCAATTTTTTCGATTTTTTTTGTTTATTTTTTTTGTGAAAAGATAGAAGATATTAATAATTATTGGTTTCTTTAAGCGATATCACTTTGTATTCGTACTCTTAAAAAATAAGCTCAGGATTGGTTCTCACTAGATAAGCCAGTGGTTGAAGAAATAGCATCAACAGAAATACCTAGTATAAGTAGATTATTTGCTACTTTTATCCCTTCTGCTTTGTCGATCTTTTCTTTGTAAATCTGCTTTCTTTGGGATAAAAATCCTATTAGTATGTTCAGTTCATCTCTTGATTCCTGATTATCAATTCTTTTGAATTCTCTCGTCAAACTTAATAGCTCATTTTCCGCTTCCTCGTCTTCATAGTAATCTTCTTCCGTTATCAGATCTTTATCATCCACTGATAATATTTCTGCAACCTTACATGCCACCTCGCTTAAAAAGGTACTCTTTCCTTGTTCATAGTTATGTATTTGTGAATGCGCTACACCGAGCTCTTTTGCCAATTCCTCTTGAGTATATTCCCTTATTATCCTCCATTTCTTCATCTCTTGTCCTTCCTTGTGACGCTTACAGACAACTAGCTCTTTGTTATCATATTCATCTATTGATAAGCCTGTTGCTTGGTAGATAATATCAGCATCAAATTCTAACTCGAGCATATTTTTTGCCATTCTTATTCTTGCTGCTTTTACATCACTTTCCTCTTGAGCTCGAATAAATTTGGTTAATGCATTAATTGCCTTGCGCGGTCCTCTCCCCTTTGTTTTCATGTATTTTCCCATGAAATCGTACGTCTCTTGCGCCTTATCTTTATCAAAACAACTGTCTTCTCTTGGTGGAGGAAGTAGATTACTAATAGGAACTGACAATGCCTTTGCTATACGTTTTAACTTTTCAGTTGGAATGCCACATTTTCCTTTTACATACCTTAGCAGCGTATAGTATTCTATACCTGTTTTATTTGCTAAATCTTTTTGGGTATATTTTCGCTTTAATATCCAGCTTCTTACATTCTGCGCTATTTCGTATCTTATGGAGATAGTAGTACGTTTTGCCATGCCGCTAACAGAAATAAACTACACATTATTACACAGGTGAGCATAAATTTACCATGAAAATGTTGACTTCAAGCTCTTTATTATGAAAGGTGTGAGAGCTAATGGTAGGCTTACGCTCGCACTTTTGTTAGGCCCTTGCACCAAAAATAAGTGTTTTTAAAGCTCTTTATAGCTCATGAATTCATTTGCCGGGGTTTTTAGGCGCTTTATGAGTGGGTTATAAAAAGATCTACCCCAAACAACCTCTAAGGTGCGTAGTAGCATTCTAAAGCCATCTATGGGAGACATTTTTTTCATCAACGCATTCAAAACTTAAAAAAATAAAAAACTTGAACATTTCTTCAGAATTGTGTATAATTATTAATACTTTTTAGGTTAATGTCTCATGGCTTTTTCTAAGTTTCTTGATCCCAAAAATGATGTATCGTTTAAGCGTATCTTCGGTACTGAAAAAAATAAAGATATCCTTATTCACTTCCTCAATGATATTCTTGGCTTTACTGGTAAAAATGAAATAAATGATATAGAGTTTTTAAGTACTATTCAAGACCCTGATATCGCCGCTAAAAAGCAAAGTATTGTTGATGTTCTCTGTAGAGATTCTACAGGTGCTCAATACATTTGCGAGATGCAGGTCGCTAAAACTAAAGGATTTGAAAAACGTGCTCAATACTATGCTGCTAAAGCTTACTCAAGGCAAGCTGATAAAGGTGACCAGTATCATAACCTTAAGGAAATTATCTTCATTGCTATAGCAGATTGTGTACTGTTTCCTAATAAATCTGAGTACAAATCAAAGCATACTATTCGAGATGAAGACACTAATGAGCATGATCTAAAAGATTTCTATTTTATATTTATTGAGTTGCCAAAATTTCCAAAGAATAAGGAAGATCAGTTGGAAAATATAGTTGAAAAATGGGTTTATTTTTTTCGATATGCAGATGAGACTAGTGAAGAAGAGCTGGAAAAAATAATAGGTAGTGATGTAATAATTAAAAAGGCCTATGAAGAGCTAAATAGATTTAACTGGTCAGAAAAAGAATTTATTGCCTATGAACAGGAAATAAAACGTATTCTTGATGAACAGGCTGTCCTCGCTCAAAAACTTGATGATGCTACTGAAAAAGGCAGAGAAGAAGGCAGAGAAGAAGGCATCCAAATCGGTCATGAAAAAGGCAGAAAAGAAAGGGAAATTGAAGTCGCAAAAAACCTACTTAAAGCAGGGGTTTCTATCGATATAATAGCTCAAACTACTGGTCTTACAGTTAACGAAGTCAAAGACTTAAGCTAATTCTATCTTTGGGTGTCTAGATGAACATCTTTGTACTAGATGAAAACCCAGCAATTGCGGCACAAATGTTATGTGATAAGCATATAGTAAAAATGCCATTAGAAACTGCTCAGTTATTAAGTAATGTTTTTTCAATAGCATTAAAAGTGCCAAATCCTTTAGTCAGCATCACAGACCAGAATATAGAAGTTCCATATAAACTTACTCACAAAAACCACCCTTGTTCTCTATGGGCTAGACACTCAAAAGGAAACTTTAATTGGTTGATAAAGCATGGAAAAGAATTGTGCATAGAGTATAGCTTGCGATACAAAAGAACGCATAAATCCGAAGAAGTTATAGATTGGTGTGATAATAATAAGGATTTGCTAATTTTTCAATCAGCTGATATACAAATTTTTACACAAGCGTTACCTGATCGATATAAATGTAGTAATCCAATAGAAGCCTATAGAGAATATTACCTAAAAGAAAAGATGAGGTTTGCTAAGTGGGAAAAAGGTAGAGAAGCACCAGGTTGGATAATCTGCTACACAATACCACAGCTAATATAGCTCATAAATAAAGAAGCCATCCAAATCGGACATGAAAAAAGCAGGGAAGAGGGCGAAAAACAGGCTAAAATAGCTGTGGCTAAAAATTCACTCAAGGCGGGTGTTTCTATTGATGTTATTGCTGAAATAACAGGGTTTTCTGTTGATTATATTGAGAAAATTCAAGAAAAGAAGTTTTAGCCATAACGTTTTTTTTATTAAACCCTCTATTCTAGTAATTTTAATATTGCAATCCATTCTAATGTCTGTACAATGCCTTTTTTATATAAATACTTAATAGGAGGGGTTAATGCCAACACAGAAAGAGCTTCGGGCTACGATGTCCAAAAAATTACAGGAAGCTATTAAACATCCAGATCCAACAGTTGCTGCCGGGAGGAAGTCAGCTATCAAGAGATGGGTGGGAGTCCTTCAAGATAACTTTATGGAGCACATAAAATACTTTAAGGGTGATAAGTTGAAGTTTTTGCACAATGTATTCCAAGATGAAGGTTGCTGGTCAGGTGTAAGGTTGGATAATGCTGCTTTAGGTCAAAGGTTTACTGAAGAGAAAATAGGTGGAATAGATAATCCACTTCGCAAATATGAGATGGCTTGTAGTTACTGTGTAGTGGATAAAATTCATCCATTCTTTCAAAAAAGATTTGAATTTTACAAGAACAGTTTTCCTCCTGGCACACTTGATGGTAGCGGTAATCCTATAACTGATAAATACATACGAAACTCCCTATTAAATAGCATGAAGAGAAAAGGTGATGTGTTCAACTTCTGGATCGATAGAGAATCTGGGAATTAAAGAAGTATGATGCAGTAGAAGGCTTTGACAGTGCTGTAAAACTTAAGTGGAGTGAAGGAGTAGAGTATTTTTATAATCATTTAAAAGAAGAAGATAAGGAAAAGAAACTTACAGAAGCTATTATTGCTCTGTCCCGCGTTCAATCTGTTGAGAAAGATGCTCCTATTTTAGATTTTTGTGTAAATAAGATAGTCGATAAAGATACTCTTTTACAGAAATTATTGCAGAAAGATAAGGGAGTATATGCTCTTCTTGCTGAATTAATAGAGTCATGTTTTTTTGATACGGTTCATGATTTGGTACAGTGCTGGTGTTATGAGGAAGCTTCAGCACGAGGTGATCATTCAAAGGAAATACTCTCACAGGATGAGTATGACCTCCTTCTTTACTCACTTTCAAATGTAATGTTGAAAAATCCTGAATCAAATGTTCAAGCTAGATCTCTTATTATGAAGATTTGGAAATGTGACTGCTTTATTGAATACAGAAAGATTTCTGTTAATATTTCTAATTGTATAGTTCCTATACAGGACATGCTTGCAGGGTTAATAATTAACTGGAAACGAGAAGACATTTATAAGTCTGATGAGGAAAAAGAAATAGAGAAAAAAGAAATACTAGATATGATGTTATTTGCTAAAAATAGCTTTCCTGAAAGATTTGAGTTCTTTAAGGGAAGGATAATAAAAAGTCTTAGATTATGTGGTAGAGAAGGTAAAAGAGTAAATGTAGATTACGGTCTGTTTGCGGAAGAATTATTCTCTGAGTTAGAGAAAACAATTTTACCACCTGTAGGTGATGGTCCTTGGAATAATTTACGGTCACGATCTAAAGCTCATGGTAGTAAGAAAACAACTTTGCCAGTTGATGATGGTCCACAGTCTGAGCTTGGAACTCCTAGTGTAAGTGGTGTTTCTTCTTATAAGAAAAAAAGCGTCTTTACGCTTAGTGGTAATAAGTAATCCACTTATGAACTCTTGGTGTTTCTGGTCGTAGTAAATAAGGGGTATTTTGTATGAGTAATGGTGATGGATTTATTAGGAGTTTGGTGGATGGAGATCTTGAAGGATTCAGACAAGGATTTGAATCTTTTTTAGATCAATGTCCATCTTTCTTGTATCATGTGAGTGCAGGTCGTTTCCTTCCTGTATTCTTTTTTAGTATGTTTTCTACTGCACATGATGCTAATATCTTAAATGAAAATGAGAGAGTGTATTTTCGTTTTGATAATCATGGTATTGATACAGGTGGTAGAAATAGAAATACAGGAAATCTAAAAGTCGCTGTTTATCGTGACGGACAGCAAGTTGTCAGATGCTACAGTATTTCTGATCGTCCTAATAGTGATGGGTTGAGGTTCAGTACAAGGGAGAGAAATGCTCTAGTGCGAGAGATTAGACGGCAAAATCCAAATTTAAGGGAAGAAGACTTAAATTTTGAGCAATACAAAGTATGCATGCATGGAAAGGGCAAGAGTCAGGAAGAGGCAATTGCAACAGTATTCGAGGTGATTCGTGAAAAGGATTTTAGAGATAGAGATAAATTTGCCAAGTATTCAGCATCTGAGATTAGTCTTCTTAGACAACTCTTAGGAGATCACGGATTGACAATTCAGGAAATAAAAGGAAGACAACTCAATTACAATCAGCTCAGACAACTTGATAGATCAGTCAAGTTTGCACAGGTAGCACAAGGTCAACAAAGGATTGACAACTTTATGGGAATACTAGCAAATAACCAAAGACAAAATGTAGAACGTAGAATGCACAGGGAAGTTTTGCCATACATCACTGACATCTATGATAATTGCAGACAAGCGCTAGAAAATAATATTGAAAATCGCAGTCAAAAATTTGAGAGTCACGGGTTTTTATTAGGTTTTTTAGCAAATTTTAGTCATCGCTACACAATAGGCATCGATCTTGACTTATCTCCTAGAAACTCACATGTTGCTTTTCTTGTACGTCATCAAGCAGAAAGAGAAAATATTCCTATTGTTATTAATCTTGCTATATTTGACACACCGTCAGATGTTGCATTAAACTGTGCCATAGGCTACGCTGGAAGGTTACACAATTCTTCATTTATACCTATTCATACCACATCAGAGCATACTGTTTGTGTTGGATTAAATTTTAATTTAAATCTAGATCCTTTTAGTGTTGATACAGTAGGGCTTCAACAGGATAGATTTCCTTTAGTACAAAGATTGTTTGAGTATATAGAAGATGAAGAGGTTGGAGAGAATATTAGAGATTTCTTGCTTCAACATCTTCCTGGTGAAATACCAAGAAATGCAGATAATTATAACAGAGTATTTGATTGTATAACTGGTTTTACTTTTGGAAGTAGTGCTTTTGATATACACCCTTTACAACTAGAAGGTGTAGAGGAAGATGAAGTACATATAATAAAGCACACATTTATACATGGTGACCCCAATTTAAGAAAGCGCGCATTGACTATGGTCTTTCATGCTGAAGGTTCTGATATAGTTATACTCCATATTAGAGCTCACGATGCACAACAACAAGGAGCAATCAATTTAGAAAATCTTAATATTAATGGAAATAATGTTCATGTATGGGAAGTTTCATGCACACTTAATGACCAATTTGAGCTAGATATTGATCAACCAAATGACCTTGGTTTATATCACGATTACCAAAATAATAATGCAAATAATTTTCTTGATGGTGATCTTGTACAAGTACCTAATGCTGAAAATGTACATGGTATTTCAGAAAGGGTTATGAATGATGGCTGGAAAAATGTAGGTCAGCATAGAGGATTATTTCAAGAGATCTCTGGAGCATTGATGCCACTTAGGGATGCAATAAATGTTAATAGTGAGGATAAGTTTCGTTCTATACTACATGGTACATTTTATGCTAGTGACGATCCTGATAAAGTGCTTGCTATGTATAAAATTGGTCAAACATATAGTTTGAAAAGGAGGCAGGAAGAAGAAGGAGAAAGGGTAATGCTCACAAGAATTACAGAACAGAGATTAGACCTTTTATTATTAAGACAATCTACGGAGAATGCTCCAGATACTCACCCGATTGTATATGTATTAGGATTTGCTGATAATGCAGAAGAAGTAGCACAAAAGGAGAATAACGCAAAAGATCGAATAAAAGAACTTATGAACAAGCAAAGGGGATATTTGCCTATTACTCCTGGAAATGAGGTGGTTTTATCTTCTGCTGTATTTAATGCAGGTGCACAGAGAGTAGAAGATCTTATATCTATTCCACAAGAACTATATATACATAGGCTTGACCGCAGTACTAGAGGATTAGTGGGACCTGAAAGTGTTATTGATGAAAATCCACCAGAGGGTCTATTATCAGATCAGACTCGTGAAAATTTCAGGCGCTTTTACACGGAAAGAAAACCAGGACAGAACTCTATTTTTTTGCTTGATATAGATGATAATCTGCACGTTCCATTTAGTTACTTGCAAGGTACTAGAGCACAGGTAATAGAAACATTAAAGTCAAGAATAAGGGGAGGTGATAATTCCATTCCTACAGCACAAGAGATAAGAAGACAAATAAGAGATATTCTTGGAAATCAAGGGATAGAAGTAAATGATCTACTTACACTAGAATTTGCGACGAGAAATGAACATTATGATTACTGGCTTCAACAAATTGATATAGCTCACGCTGGAAGATTGCGATATCAGCTTCGTACTGAAGGTAATCACACTTTTGAAGTAGCTAATTTGGCAAGGAATGACGGTAACGAGCACATTGTTAGAGTATTAAATCAATTTAGGGAAAATGAAGAACAACAGCGTTTAACTTTAATCATTACTTTAAATAATACTCATTGGGTTACACTAGTGATTGAACGTCAAAATGGGAACTATGTTGGGTACTATGCTGATTCAACTGCTACTGCTGTTCCAGGTGGTATTACTGATATCATTCAAAATAACTTAGGAAATAATATCAGGATTAATAATGTTTCTGTTAGTCAGCAAACAGATGGTTGGAATTGTGGTTTATGGGCATTAGAAAATGCTAGTGATATTAATCGAGTTCTAAACGAAAATCCTGTTGGGCAAGTGCAGAATATCATAAATATAATACGCGATTTTCTTGGAAGAGGCCACCCAAACAGAGATAGAAATTACTTTCAGAACATAAGAGTGGGCATTTCACAATTATTCAGGAATGATCCGGGATTTCAAGATGTGCAATTGCAAGCATACATTCAAAATAGAGAACAAATTGATCCATTACTACGTACTTATCTAGAATTAGGATATCACAGAGTAGGAGGAGGGTATGGATTAGTAGAAGCACCTATATCGCTTGGTGTTAGTGATTCCAGTAATTTTGGTGACCTGCCACAGTCGAGTTTAGAAGGTCCTGAAGCTAGTCGTGTTTCTGACCTTAGCAAAGGTAAAGGCGGTAAGTAGAGGTAATCGGTAGATGAAAGGAGTGTAACAAAAACCTTATGCATCAAGTAAAGATTGTGAGCAAATTTAAAGAAGTTAAGGTGGGTAACCTGTTTTTTTCTACTTGCAGCAATGTTTCAAAAAGTATATGTGTCGAGTTGGGTAAAGTTGAAGGAGGTTCTTAAATGAGCAACTATTAATTTGGTAGTGTATAACATTAATAAATTTAAATGATGCAACCATTTCCAGCAACAAAAATCAGCTAGCGTGAGAAGATTTTTTCTTGGAATCGCGTGGTCTACCTGCTAACCGACAGCTAACATTAACTACCAATATCGTATCTGAAGAAGCCCCCTGGCCATTCTAAAAAATTTAATGCTGAGTACACCTTACTTTTGGCTTCCTCTATAGTGCTCCCTTCTGCTACTATATTTAGCACTCTTCCGCCATCTGAAACCCAATTACCACTCTCATCTAATTTAGTACCAGCGTGAAATACCAATATACCAGGAATGCTTTCAATTTTATCTAATCCCTTAATTACTTCTCCCTTTTGATAATCACCCGGATAGCCTTTACTTGCAACAACTACACAAACTGTAGATTTGTTGTTAAGTTCCACCATTTTGACATTTAACTTTCCTTCTGCAACTGACAACATCAATTTTAACAAATCGCAATTTGAATCAAATCTAGGTAATATAGACTGCGTTTCTGGATCACCGAATCTAACGTTATACTCGAGAAGTTTTGGGCCATCTCTGCAAATCATTAAACCAGCAAAGAGTACTCCCTTATAAGGCGTACCCATGTTAACCAATGCTTGAGCTGTAGGGTATATTATTTTTTGGATGATTTTTTGCTCCATGTCCTTACTTATAATTGAAGGTGATGAGTACGATCCCATACCCCCAGTATTTTGGCCTTCATTATTTTCATTCACTCTCTTATAATCTTTTGCGCACCCAAGAGTTACTACTTTCAACCCATCAACAAGAGCAAAAAAGCTTACTTCTTCTCCAATTAAAAATTCTTCTATGATTATTTCTTCACCTGATTCACCAAATTCTTTCTCCACTAGCATTGAATCTATTGCTGAAAAAGCTTCGTTTTCTGCGCAACATATCATCACGCCTTTCCCTGCCGCAATTCCATTTGCTTTCACTACAAGTGGAAACTTTATTTTATTGCTACGTACAAAATCTTTAGCTAATCCTTCATCAACAAAACACTCGTACTTGGCAGTTGGTATGCCATATCGCTTGCATAGTCCTTTGGTGAAAGACTTTGATCCCTCAAGTTTTGCAGTTGCTTGACTCGGAGCAAAAACATTTATTCCCTCTGCAACTAAATCATCAGCAAGTCCATCAATTATTGGTTGTTCTGGACCAATAACAACCAACTCTATATTTTCTCTCTTGCAAAATTGTGTAACATCCACTGAATTTTGAATATTTACATCCACAAGAGTCCCAAGATCTTTCATAGCTTGGCGACCAGGAGTTACATATAACTCAGTCAAGATAGGAGATTTTTTTAGAGCCCAAAGTAGAGCGTGCTCACGTCCACCAGAACCTATAACCAGAACCTTCATCTTTATTTCCTCGCTTTTCTATATGTCAAAATTATTATTTGCTTATAACAGTATCATTACTCATGTATTTTTGCAACACGTTTGGTATTGCAATCGACCCGTCAGAATTTTGATGATTCTCCATTATGGCAACAATCGTTCTTCCTATAGCTAAAGCTGAGCCGTTTAAAGTGTGAACATATTTTTTTATCTTTTTATCAGTTTCTGAAGAGTATTTAGCGTTCATCCTTCTTGCTTGAAATGCACCACAATTTGAGCAGCTTGATATTTCTCTATATTTATTTTGCTCAGGTAACCATACCTCTATGTCATAAGTCCTTTGTGCAGCAAAACCCATATCACCACTACACAGTAGCATTACTCTATACGGTAATTCTAGTTTTTTTAATATCTCTTCAACAACACTCGTCATGCGCTCAAGTTCATCATTTGATTGGTCTTCAGTTGTAATACTCACCAACTCCACTTTACCAAATTGGTGTTGCCTTATCATGCCTCTCGTGTCTCGCCCTGCGCTGCCTGCTTCTTTACGAAAACACTCTGAATACGCAGTAAAACGAATAGGCAGTTCTTTTTCCTCTACTATTTTATCAGCAACCAAATTTGTTAAAAACACTTCACTTGTGGGAATCAACCTCAATTCGTCGGTAGTTAAATACGAATCGTCAGAAAATTTTGGTAGCTGACCAACGTTATACATAGCTTCGTTTTTCACCAAAGCTGGGTGGTACACCTCAGTATAGCCAAATTCATTAACATGCATTTCAAGCATAAAATTTATTAGCGCTCGTCCAAGCTTAGCTAACTGTCCTTTTAATATCGCAAATCTTGATCCGGAAATTTTCGCCGCTTGTTCGAAGTCCATTAAACCTAATTTTTCTCCGAGTTCATAATGAGATTCTGGTACAAAATCAAACTGTCTTTTTCCTCCATATCTTCTCACCTCTAAATTAGAGTTCTCATCTGCGCCTATTGGCACATCTTGCGCAGGAATATTCGGCAAGTTAGATAAAACATTCACTAACTTATCCTTTTCTGCTTGTTCCTTTAAGCTAATTGCCTCTATCTCATTCGTGATGTCTTTTGACAACTCTATTTGCTCTTCACAAGGGCTCTTGCTCATTTTAAGCTTCTTTATTTCCTCTGTGATTTCATTGCGCTGCCTATTTAAATCTTGCAATTTAGTGGTTAATGACCTTTTCTCGTGATCAATTTCTAATATCTCTTTTGCAGTAAACTCTCTTATCCCCCTGCTTTTCATTGCCTTTTCAAATCCTTCAGGGTTTTTGCGTATATATTCTATATCGTGCATATATTGTGCTATTACTAACACTGTTACTGTACTTCAAAAGCTCTTAATATTCAATATTTTCTCATACTACTAAAATTATTATGGTTGATTTTTTTGTTAGAATTTGTTAAAATTTAATTAACTTAGCATTCATAGGATGTAGTATGGGCATCACAGAAAAATATAATCAATTTAAAGAGAGCACTTACTTTGCTGGTGGGAAATTCGTTATCTACGCTACTTGCGTATGCCTAGCAGCCACATTTGCTGTTGGCTGTTTGGGGTTGATAATAGGATTTCCTCTATTGACCTTTCCACTTGCTATGCTAATTTCTCATCCTGTGATTTGGATTATAATGGGAGTAGTCCTTACAGCAGCATACAAAATGATTGTTAAACCTTTATTTCACTTGGTAAAAGGTTATGTTAATGGAAAAGGAGCAGGTCAAGGTGAGCAAAAAACTCAAGATGGAGATAGTGGTGTTGTACCAGGCAGTGAACCCGATTCAAGGAACAGTAGTCGTAGAAGCTCTTTGGATAGTGGTTTGGGTGGTAAAGAGTTTCATGAAAATTTGGACACTCTTGTGCATCAAACAAATAGAAAGAATTACGCTTACTGGTTGCAGCAACATGATATTGCTAATATTGCAAGAATTAAATATAAGTATTCAGAAGATTTTACGGATGGTGTATTCTTCTGTATTCCTGGTAATCTTGAAACCTTGAGTGAAAGGTTGGGAGAATATAAAAATAAAGCAGAACGAGAGAGTTCGAAAAGGATATTTACTTCAGTTATTAATTTGGGTGGTAATCATTGGGTAACGCTAGTTGTTGCATACAACTCGGATAATAAACAATTTAGAGCTTATTATTGTGATTCTTTTAGTGCTGATTTACCAAGTCCTGGTAGTCAACGTAAGAAAATAGAACTTGCAAATGCAATTAAAGAATTGGTTACACCTCTTACTGATCAAGCTAGTGAGTTGAATGCGCAAGGAAAAAAAGAAATGAGTAAAGATGTCAAAGAGACAGCACAAACGTGTCGGAACAAGAAAAATGAATTAATTAATGTCCCAATAAATACTGATAATATAGTGAGCGCACTGGAAGCAGTTTTGGAAATAGAGAACTGTAATATAAGAAGCTCCGGAGCCAAACAACAAAGCGATGGACATAATTGTGGAATATTTGCATTGGAAAACGCTCATAGGATTACGCAAATGCTCAACGAAGGTAAATCATTTGATGAAATTGACGCAGAGTTATCGGAATACAAGCCTAATCCAGAACAATTGCAAAAGAAAAGAAGAGAGTTTACAAAAGCGCTTATGGAAGATGAAAAATGGAAGGAAGATCTAGAAAACGGGCTTTTATGCGATCTTCCACCAGGAACGGACACCTCTCTTACCTCAAGGGTGCAGAATACAGCTCAGTTTGCTATATAGTTTACAATGAAGGATTACCATTAACCTTATGCCCCTCCAAATAGGAAGTTTGACGATTGATTCTTCAGTTATTTTAGCTCCAATGTCAGGGGTAACTGATTATCCGTTTAGAAGTATTGTAAAGAAGCTAGGTGCAAGTTTGTTAGTTTCAGAAATGATTGCAAGCAGAGCCATGATTATGCAAACTCGCCAGAGTCTGCAAAAAGCAAAAGTCGATGAATTAACTGCTGTGCAGCTTGCTGGATGCGAGCCGGATGTAATGGCAGAGGCTGCAAAGCTCAACGAGGATATGGGTGCAAAAATAATAGATATAAATTTCGGTTGTCCTGTTAAAAAAGTTGTAAACGGTTATGCAGGATCAGCACTAATGCGCGATGAGAAAAAAGCCGCTGAGATAATTGAGGCCGTGGTCAAAGCAGTGAATGTGCCAGTTACGGTAAAAATGCGCACTGGATGGAACGATGAAAATCGCAATGCACCGAGGCTTGCGAAAATTGCCGAAGACTTAGGAGCAAAAATGATCACTGTGCATGGAAGAACGAGGGCACAGCTCTATAACGGCCAAGCAGATTGGAAATTCGTTAGAAATGTTAAGGAGCAAGTGAAAATTCCAGTTATAGTAAATGGCGATATTAAAAATTTAAATGATATTCAGAATGCTCTCAAAGAATCTGGAGCAGACGGAGTGATGATAGGTCGTGGTGCCTACGGTAAACCTTGGCTGATTAATCAAGCAATGAACTTTCTCAGTGGAAGTGAAACTTCTGAGCCAACAGCTTCAGAGAGATTAAGCATCATACTCGAGCATTACGACAATATTCTTGAGTACTATGGAAATAACACAGGAATAAAGATGGCCCGCAAACACATAGGTTGGTACAGTAGCGGGCTTCAAAGCTCATCTGAATTTCGCATGAGAGTAAATAACATGACAGATAGCACAGAAGTGAAAGAAAATATTATTGGCTTTTTTGGTCAAGAGACACACTAGCTGTACTCAATTCGACTGATCATATGCCACTACGCTCTCTTCCTCACCAGAGTGTAAATGACAATTATTATCCATAAACCATTTCTCGTCATAAGTTTCAATATCAAAATATTTTTCATATTTATCTATATTATCACAAAGTGAAAGTGCTCTGATCTTATTCATAATCAAACCTGTACCAGCAGGAATTAATCTTCCTACTATAACATTTTCTTTTAATCCACTTAAAGGATCACTCTTCCCGCAGAATGCTGCTTCTGTAAGTACTTTTGTTGTCTCTTGGAAAGAAGCAGCAGAAATAAAGGAGCTAGTTTCAAGACTTGCCCTAGTAATCCCCTGCAGAATAGGAAGATAATGAGCAGGCCGTTTGCCAGAGTTACTCATAGCATCATTTTCCCTATCAACTTCCAGCTTGTCAATGCTTTCGCCAACCAAGTACATAGTATCACCAGGATCAGTAATTTCCACTTTTTGTAGCATTTGTTTTAAGATCACCTCTAAATGCTTGTTGTCTATACGAACACCCTGCAATCTATAAACTTGCTGTATTTCAGAAATCATATAGTGCGCTAAAGCTTCTAACCCAAGCACACGTAAAATATCATGGAGATCAGGGTCACCATCCATCAATAGATCACCTTTACGTACAAAATCACCTTCATTGACTATTACATGCTTACTTCTTGATACCAAATATTCAACTGGAGAAATTTGTTCATCTACAGGTTTAATTAATATACTGCGTTTTCCTCTACGGTCTTTTTCAGAAAACGCTACATAGCCATCTATCTCACTAACAATAGCATGCTCTTTAGGACGACGTGCTTCAAATAACTCTATAACCCTCGGTAAACCACCAGTAATATCACGAGTTTTAACTGACTCTCTTGGTGTTCTTGTAATAACATCACCTGCATGAACCTTCTGGCCATTTTGTACATTGAGCACTGCACCAATTGGTATAAAATAACATGCTTCAACGCCACTTGCGAGTGTCATTACTTCACCATTATCGTCAAGCAGCACAATACGAGGACGTAAACTAGCTCCACCAGAATGCAATTTCCAGTCTTTTACTACTTTGCTTGATATTCCTGTAGATTCATCCATCACTTCAGTGATCGAAATTCCATCTTTTAAGTCCTGATAAGACACTGTACCAGTCTTCTCCGTGATAATAGGCAATGTATAAGGATCCCATTCCGCAACTTTATCGCCAATTTTTACTGACCCACTCTCATCCACATAAAGTTTAGCACCGTAAGGTACACTATGCTTCAACTTCTCACTACCAAGGCTATCAACCAACACGACTTCACAGGAACGGCTTATCACAATTTTATTTCCGTTTCTATCTATAATTATATTACTATTGTTTAACTTTATTTTAGCACTAATAGAAGCTATAATATTTGAGGATTCAACGCCTCTAGTCATTACCCCACCTATATGGAAAGTACGCATCGTTAACTGAGTACCTGGCTCTCCAACAGATTGAGCAGCTATAACACCAACTGCTTCACCTATTGAAACAATTTTACCAGTTGCAAGGTCTCTTCCATAACACAAAGAACACACACCAGGACTTATTTCACAAGTTAAAGGCGATCTAATTTTTACAGCATCAAGACCTGCAATGCTGATTTGCTTTACTTTATCCTCATCAATTAATTCCCCTGCTTTTACTAATAATTCTTTTGTCACTGGGTTATATATACCATTTGCAGATGTTCTACCCAGCACAACACTCTCTAGAGATGCAACTATAGTACTTCCTTCAACTGTAGCTCTCACAACAAGACCATTTTTTGTTTTACAGTCATGCTTTGTAACTATGCAATTTTGAGACACATCAACTAAACGACGAGTTAAGTATCCAGAGTTTGCAGTTTTAAGCGCAGTGTCAGCTAAACCTTTACGCGCACCGTGAGTAGAATTAAAGTATTCAAATACGTTCAATCCTTCACGGAAATTAGAAATTATAGGTGTTTCTATAATCTCACCAGAAGGTTTGGTCATGAGCCCTCGCATTCCTGCTAGCTGTTTCATCTGTGAAGTAGAACCCCTTGCACCAGAGTTAACCATCATATACACTGAGTTGTACTTACTATTTCCATCATATATAGATATTGCTTTTAACATATCATTAGCTATCATATCCGTACACTTAGACCATTCATCTATAACCTTGTTATACCTCTCACTTCTAGTTATTAGCCCATCTTGATATTGCATAGAGAATTTCTTAATTTCACCCCTCGCGTGATCAACATGTGTAGCTTTAGTTTCAGGTATAACCAGATCACAACGACCAAAAGAAACACCAGAAAATGTGGCATACTCAAAGCCAAGTACCATTAATTTATCAGAAAATGCCACTGTAGCACTTTGACCACAGTTACGATATACTAAATCAACTATACCAGTTATTTCCTTGACTGTTAATATCTGATTTATTAGATCGAAGCCTAGATTCTCATGCTTAGGAAAAATTTGCCATAATATTAAACGGCCAGGAGTTGTACAAACAGTTTTATAGTGAGTTTCACCGCTGCTATTAATATACTCCATCCTATACTTTATACTAGAATGAATATGTAAAGTACCATCACTCAAAGAATGCTCAACTTCACAAAAAGCACCAAAAGATGGTAAATTATCTTCCTTAGGTTCTTGTAAAGTCAGATAATATATACCAAGTACTATATCTTTACTAGGAACTATAATCGGTCTGCCATTAGAAGGACTTAAAACGTTATTAGTGGACATCATCAACACCCTAGCTTCAAGCTGAGCTTCCAATGAAATTGGCACATGCACTGCCATTTGGTCACCATCAAAATCAGCATTAAACGCCGTACAGACAAGCGGATGAAGCTGTATTGCTTTGCCTTCAATAAGGATTGGCTCAAAAGCCTGAATACCAAGTCTATGTAGCGTAGGCGCTCTATTCAACAAAACAGGATGCTCTTTTATTACCTCTTCAAGCATATCCCAAACTTCTGGTTTTTCTGCTCTTATCAACTTACTAGCAAACTTAATAGTTGGAGCCATACCATACATCTTAAGCTTTGAGTAAACAAAAGGTTTGAATAGTTCAAGAGCCATTCTTTTTGGTAATCCACACTGATTTAGTTTCAAAGTTGGACCAACAACTATTACAGAACGTCCAGAGTAGTCTACCCTTTTTCCTAAGAGGTTCTGGCGAAAACGACCCTGTTTTCCTTTTAACATATCACTAATGGACTTTTTATATCCAACAGCACCAGCTTTGTTTACCAAAGTATTACGACGACTATTATCAAAAAGAGAATCAACTGCTTCTTGTAACATCCTTTTTTCATTACGAATCATAATCTCAGGAGGATTTAAGCTCAACAATTTCCTCAACCTGTTATTTCTATTAATAATAGTCCTATAATGATGATTCAGATCAGAAACTGCAGGACGACCACTTTCAAGCGATACCAAAGGACGCAAATCAGGTGGTAAAATAGGTATAGTTGTAAGTATCATCCACTCAGGCCTATTTCCAGATTTAATGAAGTTTTCAATAATACGCAATCTCTTTATAATTTTCTTTCTTCTTATCTCAGAAGCAACAGACTCTAATTCTAGTCTTAAATCCTTCCTAATTTCATGTAAATCAAGGCGCGTTAGCAACTCTCTTATAGCTTCAACACCTTGCATAGCTACAAAACTATCGATCCCATAGCTATCTTTAGCTTCATTATAAGCTTTTTCACTAATAATCTTACCTTTTTCAAAAGGCGAAACAAGAGGATCTATCACGATATAATTATCGCTATATAAAATATTCTCAATATCTCTGAGAGACATATCCAATAATGCTCCAATTCTTGAAGGAAGCGATTTCAAAAACCATATATGAGCAACAGGAGATGCAAGCTCTATATGACCCATCCTTTCTCTTCTTACTTTAGAAGATGTAACTTCTACTCCGCATTTTTCACATATGTGACCTCTGTGTCTTCTTTTTTTGTATTTTCCACATAAACATTCATCGTCATTGACAGGGCCAAAAACCTTAGGGCAAAATAATCCACCTTTCTCAACTTTGAACGTACGATAATTTGCAGTTGAAACATCTTCTATCTCACCACAAGATATACGCTTAATACTTTCAGGGCTAGCAATCGATATGCTAACCTCATTAAAAGGTTGTGCAATGTTAGTGTGAGATATATCTTCAATCACTACATCATTTTGCTTTAAATCTACATTTAAACATAAAGAACGTAGTTCTTTTATCATCACATTAAAGGATTCAGGAATTCCACATTCAAAATTACTGTCACCTTTTATTATCGATTCGTAAATCTTAACTCTACCATTAATATCATCAGACTTCACAGTTAACATTTCCTGCAAAGTATAAGCAGCACCATAGGCTTGTAATGCCCAACATTCCATTTCACCAAAACGCTGACCACCAAAATGAGATTTTCCTCCTAGAGGTTGTTGAGTAACCAAACTATAAGGCCCTACTGAACGCGCATGAATTTTACCATCAACCAAGTGGTGCAACTTAAGCATGTACATGTAACCAACTGTAACCTTGCGGTCGAATTTTTCACCACTGCAACCGTCATATAATACAGCTTGTCCAGAGTTATCCAAACCAGCAAGTTCAAATAATTTTGCTATTTGTTCATCTTTTGGACCCTCAAATACAGGTGCAGCAACAGGAACGCCATCACGTAATTTACGTGCAAATTCAATGAGATTATTATCACTAATATTACGAATATCATTACAGATAGATACGTTACTACCATAGCTATAAACCTCAATCAGGAAATTACGTAAATTGCTGTATGAACTTTTACAAGAGTTCAAATAGTTCTCTACTAACGCATTCAACTCGTCATTTAGTGCATTTTTATTAGGTGTATTTAAAACAGAAGCCATTATTTCATCATCATCAATATTTTCAATTTTTTTATTGTCAAGGTATGCTACTGCAAATTGTGTAAAATTATCATCGTTAAGGGACCTAATTCCCTTGCAAAAAGCACTTTTGATTTTATTGATCTCATCGAGAATATTACTTACCCTTTCCCCTAATTTTCTACAAGCCCAACCTACATGCGTTTCCAGTATTTGCCCTACATTCATTCGTGAAGGAACACCAAGAGGGTTAAGAATAATATCAACAGGAGTACCATCTTCCAAATAAGGCATATCTTCCACTGGCACAACTCGAGAGATCACACCTTTATTCCCATGTCTACCAGCCATTTTATCCCCTGGTTGCAGACTATGTTTCACAGCAATGAAAACTTTTACTGACATCGACACACCTTGAGGCAGGTCATAACCTTCATGTAATTTTTCTACTTTTCGCTTAAACTGTGCTATTGCATGTGATACTTTTTCATCAAAATCTTTTTTTAAGCTCTTAACTTGCTCAGAAATGGGTTGGTTTTTTAATCCTATACCCCACCATTGCTCACGTTCAATAGAGTCAAATTTTTCTCGATCTTGAGAACCAGAATTAATAAGAAGTTTCTTCAGTTCATCATAGAAATATTCACTAGTAACATTGATTATATAATCTCGCTCTTCCTCAAAGTCATTTACCTCTTTTTGTTTGATGAGTAATGCCCTTTCATTTTCTTCAACCCCCCTGCGTGTAAAGACTTGTACATCAATTACTGTCCCTTCAACATCTGGAGATGTATATAAAGAGGAATCTGCACAATCGAATGACTTTTCACCAAAAATTGTCATTAATAACTTCGTTTCAGGAGGCAATGAAAGAGAAGGTTTAGGTGTAACTTTACCTACCAGAATATAGCCTGGACCAACTCTTGTACCAATTTTCACTATACCACTATCATCCAAGTGATATAGATTTTCTTCATTAACACCAGGTATAGCACGAGTTATTTTTTCTGATCCTAAAGGGGTATCATGTACAACACAGTCAAATTCTTCTATATGAATAGAAGTAAAGAGATCTTTTTTAACAACTTCACTAGAAATAATAATAGAGTCTTCAAAATTATAACCTTGCCAAGACATAAAAGCGACTAGCAAATTTTTACCAAGCGCCAACTCACCACTGTTAATTGCAGGACCATCAGCTATTACATCACCCTTTTTAACATAATCACCTACGCACACTAGCGGTCTTTGATTAATACAAGTATTATGGTTAGAACGCTGAAATTTCCTTAGATGATAAATATCTACGTCCAAGTAGTTAACCCTTTCTTTATCAAAAGCACGTATAACTATAGAGTTACTATCAGAACTATCAACTATGCCATCGCGTTTTGCTAAAACTACAGCACCAGAGCCAGAAGCTACAAAAGACTCCATACCAGTAGCAACCAGAGGAGCGGTAGGCTTCAATAAAGGTACGGCCTGACGTTGCATATTTGAGCCCATTAATGCTCTATTAGCATCATCATTTTCTAAAAATGGAATCAAGGAAGCCGCAACTGATATTACCTGCTTAGGAGATACGTCAATGTAACTCACCTGATCACTACTTACCATAATGAAACTACTAGCATATCTACAGTATAGCATATCATCAACAAAGCAATTATTTTCATCGAGCTTTGCGCTGGTATCAGCTATATAATATAAACCTTCATCTATGGCAGACAGATACTCAATTTGATCAGTAACAACCCTATTAACTACTTTTCTATAAGGACTTTCAATGAAACCATATTTATCAATACGCGCGTATATAGCTAAACTGTTGATTAACCCTATGTTTTGCCCTTCAGGAGTCTCAATAGGGCAAATTCTTCCATAATGAGTTGGATGAACATCACGCACTTCAAATCCTGCCCGTTCTCTTGTTAAACCGCCAGGACCTAACGCGGACAACCTTCTTTTATGTGTTATTTCAGATAACGGATTAGTCTGATCCATAAATTGAGATAATTGAGAAGAATTGAAGAAATCTCTTAAGACATTAGTTAACACTTTTGGATTAATAAAATCAGATGGAGAAACTTTATCTAAACTAGAAGTGGACATAGAATCAACTATTGCGCGTTCCAATTTCAACAACCCAGTTCTAAATTGATTTTCTATAAACTCTCCAACTGATCTTACTCTTCTGTTTCCTAAATGATCAATATCATCTACAGATCCTTGACCGTCACGTAACAATACTATTTTTTTTACAATTTCAATAATATCTTCATACGTTAAAACAGTTAAATCCTCATCATAATTTAATCCAAGGTAAGAGTTAAGCTTCAACCTACCAATGTTAGACAAATCATAATATTCCGGACTGAAGAAAAGATTACGGAAAAACTCCTCTACTATCTCTAAAACAGGAACTTCACCAGGACGCAAAACTCTATATATTTCATATAGCGCATCCTGATAAGACATGTTTTCGTCTAAGAAAAGCGTATTTAATATATAAGGTCCAACAGATACATTATCTATGTTCAATACTGATATTTCATCCACAGACAATAACTCAAGCTTCTTTATGTCTTCCAGCTTTATAGATTCACCAGCAGATAAAATTTTCGTAGAGCTAGCACTATCCATTAAATCTTCTGCGAGGAATAAACCACATATAGAATTAAAAGGAACCAGATACTCTTTCAATTCATTATCATATAGCTTTTTAGCTAGTCTTGAGGTGATACGAACGTTAGCTTTAAGCAGCACATTACCTTCAATATCCATTAAGTCGAAAGGCAACCTCACTCCTTTAAATTTATCAGGAACAAAAGGCACTTTCCAACCATCTTTATGTTTTACATACTTTATTTTCTCATAAAATCTATCGAGTATATCATTATTTGATAGACCTAACGCCTTTAACAAAACTGAGATTGGCAATTTTCTTTTTCTATCAACACGAAAATACAAATGGTCTTTAACATCAAATTCAATATCAAGCCAAGAACCCCTATAAGGAATAATTCTAGCAGAATAGATCAATTTACCAGAATTGTAAGTTTTTCCCTTATCGCTATCAAAAAATACACCAGGAGACCTATGCATTTGTGAGACAATAACTTTTTCTACACCATTAATGATGAAAGTGCCCTTATCAGTCATCATAGGCAACCCACAAAAGTGGACTTCCTGCTCTTCTATAGATTTTACAACGGTTGCAAGTTTAGAATGATCTCCACTCTCTTTAATCGATTTATATTCATCAAGAGAAATACCATCCTGCATAACAACAAGACGTATAGAAGCAATAACCTGAGCAGAAAAAGTTACACCACGCTTTATACACTCAGATTCATCATACTTAGGATCATCTACCCTACAACTTATAAACTCAATAGTAGCCCTACGCAAAGGATCATTTATTGGAAAGATTGTATGAAAGATAACTTCAAGTCTTTCATTACCCTTATTCTTAGGAGCAAATGAATCATACGATTCTTTTTGAACCTTAACCAAATCCAATAAAGAATCTTTTAAATCAATCGACCTAGAATAAGAAACTCTAGGGACAAAAGCACCAGAAGCGTACATATAAGAAGAATCAACCATTAAAATACCCCAAACTAATTAAAAGAGCTATATCAATATAAAATTAATACATTAAATATTATTCAAGCTCCACTTTAGTTGCTCCTGCTTCAATAAGTTTTTGCTTGATTTTTTCTGCTTCGTCTTTAGGAACATTAGCAGTTAAATCTTTAGGTAAAGATTCAACCAACTCTTTTGCTTCTTTTAAACCCAATGTAGAATTAACTTCTCTCACAGCTTTAATAACTCCTATTTTTTTACTCGCATCAATTTCTTTAATCACAACTTTATACTCAGCTTTTTCTTGAGCAGCAGGAGCAGCAGCATTATCACTAATAGGCGCCCCAGCACCAACAGCCCCACCAAGAAAAGAACCAGCAGGCAACCCTATTTTCTCTTCTAGAACTTTTACAAGTTCAGAAGCCTCTAATAGGTTTAAAGATAATATTTTATCAACCAAATCACTTGTTACATTACTCATAATTACCACCTTACTTAACAACAAATTTATTTTTTAGAACTATAATAATCCAAAACTCTCATAAGCCTCATAGAAGATGAATTAATAGACAACGCCAATCGAGCAGGAATATCATAAGATATTAAACGCATAATTTTAACACGCAACTCATCCAAAGAAGGCAACTTAGCCAGTTTATTAACATCTTCCACTGTTAACAATTCATTTATATGAGCCGCGCAAATCACAGACATTTTTTCTTTGTTAGCATTAATAAAATCAACTATTAACTTTGCAGCTTCTACTATGCCACTAGAGTATATAATAGCAACAGAACCAGAAAATTTGCCTGATAAATAAGAAAATTTACCAGTCCTTTCCAAAGCCAAGCGCGCTAGAGTGTTTTTAACTACTAATACCCCACCTGCTATAGACTTCAGGCTATTCCTCAGAGTTAATGAATCATTAGCATTTATAGATTTAAAATTTACTAATATCAAGAAATCATTATTTACAAATACGTTTATTGTGCTCTGTATAAATTCATCCTTATTTTTACGCTTCACGGTATCACTCCCTTAAATTATATCTTCCACTTTGCTTATCTTATAAGCTTCACCCATAGTTGAATTTAAAAAAACACCCTTAAAGTAAATTCCTTTCGCAGAAATAGGTTTATTATCTTTAATTACTTTAAGAAAGGCTTTTAAATTTTCTAGCAAGTCATCAATATCAAATTTAATATTTCCTAATTTACCATGAATAACACCATTTTTATCTGTTCTAAATTTTATCTGACCAGACTTAATGGTTTTAATAGCTTCTGCAATGTTAGAAGTCACAGTACCAAATTTAGGGTTAGGCATCAGCCCTTTAGCACCCAATATTTTTGCAATAGGAGTGATTTTTGCCATAAAATCAGGAGTAGTAATGCACCAATCAACATCTAATTTTCTACCCTTTTTTATTTCTTCAACTAAATCCTCTCCTCCTGCAATATCAGCACCAGCTTTTTCAGCTTCTAATAAATGTTTATCTTGAGCGAAAACAGCTACTTTAATATTCTTCCCGATACCTTTAGGCAAAACTACTGTACCACGCACCTGCTCTTCAGATTTACGTGAATCTACGCCTAAATTGACTGCAATATCAACTGATTCATTAAATTTTGCTGAAGCAGACTCAATAATCTTCTTCAAACACTGCTTAGGATTATCATTATATGTATTCATTTACCTAACCTTCCACAACTTCTATACCCATAGATTTTGCAGTGCCTACAACCATTTTCACTGCTGAATCTTCATTATCCACTTTCATATCAACCATCTTGCACTTTGCCACTTTAATTATAGCAGACATAGGTAATTTAGCCACTAATTCTTTACCAGGATTACCAGAACTTTTACTTAATTTAGCCTCCTGCTTAAGTAAATAAGCCACAGGTGGACCGCTGACAGTAAAATCATGAGAGCGATCATCCTTTATGGAAATTCGCACTGTTACTAAATCGCCTACTTTATAATTAGCGTTAGCAGCGCTAGTAACTTTATTAAAAGCTTCACAAAACTTAGGAACAGGTATACCACGTGGACCAAGTACTGAAGCAATTTTCGGTCCTGGAATTGCTTTCCCAGCTTCCATAAGTAAGTTAATCTTAGCAACTATAACACTCATAATTAATCCTCTATTTTCTCTACTTGAGCCAGATCAAGCTCTATTATTGTCGGCTTACCTAAAATTGATACTTCCACATTAATAATTTTTTTCTCATCGTTTACCATATTTACCTTACCAGTAAAATTTTGAAAAAGACCATCATTAATTTTCACTTTTTCACCTTTTTCATAACCATAACCTAACTTCTTTGTCTCTTGAGCATTATAAAGTGCATTACACATTGAGTGAATCTCATCATCCAAAATCACCTTTGGAATATTACCATTTTTCAAAAATCCATAAACCTTAAGAGATTTTGGTATATTATTGATAAAATTCAATACTTCATCGCATAAATTCACGTATAAAAAGACATAACCAGGAAAGCATTTCCTTCGTGTAGCAATTTTCTTAGATTTCAACTCTACTTCACTTAGCTCTTCATATGGAATAAAAACTTCCTTAAAGTAACCATTAACACTCAATCTCATAGAATTTTCCAATATATGTTGGCGCACTTTCTCTTCACAATTGGAAGCAACTCTCAAGATATACCATTTATATCTATTAAATTCTTTACACTTTAAACTTATCTCATCATCTGAAATCATCTCAAAATCACCAGATTCGCCACTGCAGAATCCAGGCGTTTGATTCAAAATATTTTTGCTTTCATCACATAGATGCATATATACATACACTTCACATAACTCTTTTATATCAGACTTTGAATTACATACCGTTTGATAAGGAATAAACACTTCCTTAAAATAAACAGCATTACTTACCAATTCGCGTATATTTTGCTCATATCCATAATCAACTCTAATGATATACCATTTATATTCACATTCCATAAATAATTCCAAATAAAGCCTTAATTACGTAAAGAGACATAAAATCCACAAAACAGAAGAAAATCGAAAAGCATAATATAACAATCATCACAACAAATAGAGATGACAACACCTCCTGTTTCTTTACCCAAGCAATTCTTCGTATTTCTTGCTTTATATCATAGAAAAAAACACACAAACTTTTTAACATTTTCACCACAACATTAATGCAGGAGCGATAGGAATTGAACCTACAACCTCTGGTTTTGGAGACCAGCGCTCTACCAATTGAGCTACACTCCTATAACTCAAACTCTCACTCCAAAATTTCAGAAACAACACCAGAACCAACAGTTCTACCGCCTTCTCTTATCGCAAAACGCAATCCCTTATCCATTGCTATCGGTACTTGCAATTCTACTTCTACACTCACATTATCTCCTGGCATTACCATCTCCTTCCCATCTAGCAATTTTATGCTCCCGGTTACATCCGTTGTCCTTAAATAAAACTGTGGCTGGTAATCCGCAAAAAATGGTGTATGCCTTCCTCCTTCCTCTTTCTTTAATATATAAACCTCCGCCCTAAACTTTCTATGCGGCGTTATCGTCCCCGGTTTTGCTAATACTTGCCCTCTCTCCACTTCTTCTCTTTTTGTTCCTCTTAACAATATTCCTACATTGAGTCCTGCACTCCCCTTATCCAGCAACTTCTTAAACATTTCTACACCTGTGCATATCGTCTTTTGCGTCGCTTTCAGACCTATTATCTCTATCTCTTCTCCCGTCTTTATTTCTCCCTTCTCTATCCTTCCTGTTACCACCGTTCCTCGCCCCGATATCGAAAATACATCCTCGATTGGCAATAAAAATGGTAAATCCACAGGCCTTGGTGGAACTGCCACATACTCATCTAACTTTTCCATCAATTTATCTATTGATTTCTTTCCATATTCGCTACTGTCATCCTCCAGCGCTTTCAATGCAGACCCCACTACCACAGGCACTTCATCCCCTGGAAATCCGTATTTATTCAGCAATTCCCTCACTTCCATTTCTACCAAATCTATCATATCAGCATCAGCAACATCAGCTTTATTTATATACACCACGATATATCCAACACCTACCTGCTTCGCTAGCAATATATGCTCTCTCGTTTGTGGCATTGGCCCATCAACCCCCGACACTACCAATATCGCCGCATCCATCTGTGCTGCACCTACTATCATGTTCTTTACATAGTCAGCATGTCCAGGACAATCAACGTGTGCATAATGCCTTTTTTCCGTCTGATACTCAACATGCGCTGTTGCTATCGTTATCCCCCTTTTCCTTTCTTCTGGCGCCTTATCTATCTGATCGTACGCTACAAAATTTCCATAATGCTTTGTTATCGCCGCTGTTAACGTTGTCTTCCCATGATCCACATGTCCTATTGTTCCCACATTTACATGCGGCTTTCCAAATGCTTCCACTACTGCTGTCATAATTATTACCCTTAATTATACTTTAACTTTAACTCATCAACCACATATTGTGGTACTTGTTCATAATAAGAAAAATGCATACTATACTGAGCTCTTCCCTGAGATATAGAACGCAAAACATTTATATAACCAAACATATTCGCAAGAGGTACGAAAGCAAGAATTATAGTGCTACTATTATGCGTTTCCATACTTGAAACTTGCCCCCTTCTGCTATTTACATCGCCCATGATATCGCCCATATACTCTTCAGGCGTAATGATTTCAACTTTCATTATAGGTTCTAACATTTTTGAACCAGCTTTATTTGCCATCTCTTTAAAAGCACCTTTAGCAGCAAGTTCAAAAGCTAAAGGACTAGAATCAACTTCATGAAAAGCACCATCAATAAGGGTAGCCTTAAAATCAATAACCGGAAAACCAGAGATCATGCCTCCTTCTTTTATCAACTCTAAACCATTTTGTACACCAGGAATATATTCTTTTGGAATTGCACCACCTACAATTTTACTTTCAAATTGAAACCCAGAACCAGGCTCAAGAGGTTCAAATATAATCTTTACTTTTGCAAATTGGCCAGCACCGCCGGACTGTTTTTTATGAGTATAATCAATTTCAACAGATTTAGTGATAGTTTCACGATATGCAACTTGAGGCGCACCGACGTTAGCTTCAACGTTAAACTCGCGCTTCATTCTATCAACAATAATCTCAAGATGCAGCTCACCCATGCCTTTCAATATAGTCTGTCCACTCTCCGCATTTACTGACATTCTTAAAGAAGGATCTTCTGCAACCAATCTATTTAAAGCAACACCTAATTTTTCCTGATCTGAAGTAGTTTTAGGTTCCACAGCAATTTCAATAACAGGCTCAGGAAATTCCATACGCTCTAATAATATAGGAAAATCAGGTGAACATAAAGTGTCACCAGTAATTGTTCTCTTTAATCCAACTAAGGCAACTATATCGCCAACTTTAGCTTCGTTTATATCTTCTCTGTTATTTGCATGCATAAGCAGCATTCTGCCAATTCCTTCAGTCTCATTTTTTCCGCATTTAACACAGCGGATTTGGATTTTAACTTACCGGAATAAATACGAATAAACGTCAAGCTGCCTACAAACTTATCCGTCATCACTTTAAACGCAAGAGCAACGAATTTCTCTTTTTCTGAAGGTTTGATCTCAATTTTCTTTTCTGAATCTTTAGGATCAGTTCCAACAATTACATCAACATCAATAGGAGAAGGTAAAAAGTCAACCACACCATCTAAAAGTGGTTGTACGCCTTTATTTTTAAAAGCTGATCCACATAATACAGGAACAAATTTTCCTTTGATGGTTCCATTTCTCACGCATTTTTTCAGTAAATCTACTGGCAGATCATTAGACTCAAAGTAAGTATTCATCGCTTCATCATCCATCTCAGCTGCAGCATCTAATAAAAGATTTCGATATTCTTGAGCCTTGTCAAGCAAATCAGAAGGAATATCTTCATAAGAAAATTTAGCACCCAACGTTTCTTCTTGCCATATAATGGCTTTCATAGAAATAAGGTCAATTATACCTTTGAAATCTTTCTCACTTCCTATTGGCAACTGAATGACTAAAGGTGCTGCACCAAGCTTCGTCTTTATCATATCAACACATCGATAAAAATTTGCCCCTATTCTATCCATCTTATTAACAAAGCAGATACGAGGAACGCTATATTTATCAGCTTGACGCCAAACTGTTTCAGATTGAGGTTCAACTCCAGCAACTCCATCAAATACAGCAACTGCACCATCCAAAACCCTTAAAGATCTCTCAACTTCAATAGTGAAATCAACGTGACCTGGAGTGTCTATTATATTGACCCTATGATCATTCCAAAAACATGTTGTTGCAGCAGATGTGATTGTAATACCACGCTCTTTTTCCTGCTCCATCCAATCCATAGAAGCTGCCCCATCGTGCACTTCACCAATTCTATTTTGCTTACCAGTATAAAATAAAATACGCTCTGTTGTGGTAGTCTTACCAGCATCTATGTGAGCCATTATTCCTATATTTCTGTATTTAGATATCCCAATTTCCATATCACAATTAATTAGCTAACATTAAAAACGAAGATGAGAAAATGCCTTATTAGCCTCAGCCATTTTATATTTTTCTTCGCACATCTTAAACGCACCACCGCGTTTATTATAAGCATCCAGTATTTCAGATTGCAAACAATCAACAGTGGTTTTTCCACTCTTTTTCGAGCAGCAGAAGTTGCTTTAGCAATCCACCTTAACGCTAAAGAAATCGCTCTATCTTGTCGAACTTCAACAGGCACTTGATAAGTTGCACCACCAATGCGTCGAGAACGCACTTCTATAGAAGGAGTAACATTTCCTACCGCTGTTTCAAAAATTGATAACCCACCTTCGCCTATTTTCTTTTCAGCTAAAGACAAAGCGTCATAGATAATCTTTTCTGCAGTAGATTTTTTACCACATTTCATGATTGTATTAATGAAACGCATCAGCAAAACACTGCCATAACGCGAATCAGGACTTATTTCTCTTTTTTTTGCTTTATTCCGACGAGCCATAAATTTTAACCAGATTTCTTTACACCATATTTTGAACGAGCTTTCTTTCGATTTTGCACGCCACGCAGATCAAGGGCACCTCTTATTATGTGATAACGCACACCTGGCAAATCTTTAACCCGCCCACCACGTATCAAAACAACAGAATGCTCTTGTAAATTATGACCTTCACCAGGTATATAAGCTGTCACTTCACCATACCCACTAATTTTTACTCTGGCTACTTTACGGAGTGCTGAGTTAGGCTTCCTAGGAGTTGTAGTATACACCTTAGTGCAAACACCCCTCCTTTGAGGGTTGCTTTCTCCCAAAGCTGGTACCTTTTTCTTATGGGTCAATCCTAATCTACCCTTACGTATTAATTGATTTATCGTAGGCATATGTTATAAATTCAAGCTCATTAAAATAACTAAGTTTTTAGTTATAAAATAATAAACCTCAATAGTCAATATAAAAATAAACATTACTACTCTAATAATTAAGCTCAACTGCTTTGAAAGCCATCAGTAGACTTCTTGCACTACCTCCCAAGCCACAACTGTCATTCAGTAGAAACAAAAAACTTCCTTGACAAACTCCGCCAGCCCCCTTATTATGATAGTAAGGGTATTTATGACTCAAAACTTGTTTTTGACCTGCAGGCTCAATGACAAAATTCAGTAAAAAACTTAGGGTATTTTTTGGCGGATTACATAAAATTATAGCGGCTGCATGTCTTTTTTATTTTTTCTACATTCAGCCAAATCGCGCTTATTTTAAGCGTTAGCACATTATTACAGCGCCAGTTTAAATTATTATAGGGTCAAAACTCGCACCACGGGAGTTCTTTGCCTTTTTTTTCTGCCTGGTAAATTTCTTAAATATTTATAACTAAACGACAACCGTCATCCCTGTAAAGGTCAAGTATCCCGCTACGTGTTAGCGGGATCTATGCTAAGAGATACCGCGAATGAATCGCGGTATGACGGTTCGTGGCGGTATGACGGTTCGCGGTGGCATGACGATAACCTCGTCATCCCGCTGCTTGTTAGCGGGATCTATGCTAAGAGATACCGCGGCGGTATGACGTAGGGGTTACCAAGAACTTGTCATTCCAGTGCTTGACACTGGAATAGGTGTGTGTATTTGTGAAAAAAAATCTCCATGAAATTTGTGAAGCAATGTGGTGGGACTAGTGCGATTCGAACGCACGACCTTCGGATTAGGAGTCCAACGCTCTATCCTGCTGAGCTATAGTCCCGTGTTTCCTACCATTTATGTAAAGTTATAGCAAAAAATCCTTCTCTTTTCTAGATTTCTTGCATAACCAATTTATGACGACAAGAAACATTTCTGTACTTCTTGAGTATAATGCTATTATATTTAATAACATGGTTTAAGTAAGATTAATGCTAGTTAACAACATTGGTTATTTCTATAACAATCAAGACGACTTTGCTTTAAGCAATATAAACATTAAAGTAAAAAAAGGAAGTGTTGCATGTTTATTGGGGCATTCTGGCTGTGGCAAGTCAACAATTTTGAAATTAATTGCAGGGATAGAAAATCCAAAATCTGGAACTATTTTTATAAATGATAGGTTAGTTGCAAGCAATAAGGCATCAGTCGCTATAGAGCATAGAAATATCGGATTGATTTTTCAGCATTCTGCATTATTTCCTCACAAAACAGTAGTAGAAAATATAACCTTTGCTATCCGCAGCTCTTCCAAGAGAGAAAAGCACCTAATTGCATTGGAAATCTTGAAGTTACTCAATATAGAAAAATATGAAAATATGTACCCTAACGCCTTATCTGGAGGACAGCAACAATTAGTTGCAATAGCAAGAGTGATGGCACAAAACCCTGATGTTGTGTTGTTAGATGAACCATTTTCTAATTTGGATATACTGCTCAAGTGCCGAATAAGACAACATATATTGTCCCTTTTTAGAAGTAAAAATATCCCTGTGCTAATGGTAACTCATGACCCGCAAGAAGCATTGAAAGTTGCAGATTTTATCTACGTAATGAAAAATGGTAAAATTATTCAATCAGGAGTTTCTAGCGATATATACCATAGGCCTAAAGATGATACGCTAGCAAAGTTTTTTAGTGAGCTCTCCTCTACTCTATAGTTAAGCGAAAAGTTTCCACTTATTCGCTGCAAGAAAACAATCTAATTTGGAATTGTTATAAAATAATTAAAAAACCTTGATTTATAATTAAATAAAGGTGATATAATCTATGTGTTACTTGACTTCAGTCAAGTTTTAATATTTAAAGGTCAATATTTTAAATGGAGGTGAAAATGAGTTTAGGACCATGGCAATTGTTTCTAGTCTTAATAATAATTTTAGTTCTGTTTGGTGCAGGCAGATTACCGCAAGTTATGGGTGATTTAGGAAAAGGCATCAAAAACCTTAAACAGGAGCTTAAGGACTCAGAAAAATTATCGTCTAATGAACCAGATCGTTAGCGTCCTCATACTTCGTGACACGCACTAAGGTGCGTGTTACTCACTTAAAGCATCAATTATTTTTCAATCTTTCCGCTTAAGCTGTTGCGTCTGCTTCACCTTCCTCTGAATTCATAATTTTTCTAATATTGTTAAAATGCTTTATAGAAATTTTCGCGGTCACTTTATATAGCATACAAACAAGTCTTGTAGTGAAAATTTAAAAATACAATCATTATTATTAATAAATTTTTATACATACTATACTGATAATGTAAGAGTAAATTTATTTAAATAGTGAGGTACGAAAATGAGTAAAAATAACAATCAACAATACAAAAACTATTCTGAAGATTATAATGGTAAAATAGGTATTAACACTAATGGACAAAAGTTTCAATTAATCAAAAATAACTCAAATCCTGTATACAATTATGAAGTTCGTGATATGGATGGGAATCATATATATAACATTAGAGAACAATGTATACCAAAATTCTTTAATAAGATATATAAGCCTTCAGAGTCAAAGATCTTTGACAAAGCACCAGAAACTATAGAGGAAGTATTACCAAAAGTATTTTCATTCCAAGATGAAGGTATAAAATATAATATAAGGTATGATGACATGTCATCACAAGAGAAGTTCCAAATTCAAAAGGACATTCATGCTGCTTATGAAAATTTTAAAAAATTGTTTGATGTAAACAAACCTGAAACAACTTTAAATTTAGAAGTTAATGTTTTTAACAACAAGAATGATTACCAGAAATATAATGAATTAGCTGGCATTGACGCAGATAATGCTTATGGTGCAACTGATGGTAAAGCGATAGTAGTATACAAATTTGCCGGTATGGACTTTGTTTTAGGTCATGAGCTGGGCCATGTGTTCCAAAATGAGCTATTAACAAGTATGAAGAATTCATTAGACCCTGAATTAGTTGGAAATTTAATTGGGAGTCAAGTAGAAAAAGAAAACAAAAAAGATATAGATAGTGGAGAGATAAAAGAATATCAAACTGAAGAATATGAAAATCCAGCTCATAACAAGGCATTAGAGCTTAGAGAAAGCAATGAAGATGATAAAAAAACAAATATAGTGGAGGAAGAGGAAACAGAAGGAGATACACTATATAATAACAAAGAACTCTATAGAGAAAAAAGAGAAGTGCAAAAAGAAACCGCTAAGCTAGATGATAACACAGAAGAAAGTCAATCTACACAAACGAGTGAACCTGGTGTATTTTCATCTATTGCATCTATTTTTAGAAGTTTTATATCATGGATATGGGGCACAGAAGAAGAAAGTGAATCTATCGAATTATCACAGAGTTCATTGTATTCTGATCCATTAAGTGACGAAAGTCATTATTCACAGTCAGATACTAATGATATACTATAACTTTTTTTTATAGGTAGTTTAACCCTTGCGTGTAACCCAAAAAACACGCAAGGAAAACTGTATTGCATTGATGCTGTAACAAACAACTTCATTTGCACCAACTGCAAGTATAATGACAAAATTACGATTGTACTTTAACTCTAACAATTAACAATAATAAATGTATATTGAAATACAGCAATAATTACGTTAGTTTAAAAGGAATAGTTTGATTAAAGGATAATTGTGCAAAAAAGTGAGAAACTAACTAAAGATAAAAAACTAGCTTCTGATATTCTAAAAGAGGTTGCAGATACCAATAACAATGATAGCGATAAAGTAACTTTGTTTGACATTAAAACAGCTTTGCATGAGCGCGGTTTTGGTATTTTAATAATCATCTTCTCCTTGCCGCTATCGGTGCCTATACCGGTTCCACCTGGTTATACAACTATTCTTTCTATACCTTTAATCTTATTCTCACTGCAGCTTCTATTTGGATTTGATTCTCCTTGGATGCCCAGTTGGCTAGAAAGAAGGTCTTTTCAGCGTTCAACACTAGCTCTTGTGGTAGAGAAAACTTCCCCTGTATTAGAAAAAATAGAAAAATTCATGAAGCCAAGACTATCTTTCATTTTCTATGGGCCTGGTGAGAAGATTCTGGCTTTTATGATGTTGCTTTGTGCAATAATAATAGCTCTTCCATTACCTTTTACTCACTTCCTTCCTGCAATTGGCACAACTCTTATTTCACTTGGTATTATGAGTAAAGACGGGTTTCTATCCATATTGGGAGTTTTAGTGTCATTGTGTGCGTTGTTGCTTACTCTTGTTGTAATAGTCAAAGGACCACAACTTATAACCGGAGCACTTTCTCTTCTTAAAAGCTTTACAACACTTTAACAAAAGAATGAAGTACTAGCGCGAAATGAATATGCATATTGAAATAAAACAATAATTGTGTTAAGAATTACTTTTATCAAGGGTTTTTCGTGTCACAAAATGATAAGTTGACTAAAAGTGATAAACTAGCTTCTGATATTCTAAAAGAGGTTGCAGATACCAATAACAATGATAGCGATAAAGTAACTTTGTTCGATATTAAAACAGCTTTGCATGAGCGCGGTTTTGGTATTTTAATAATCATCTTCTCCTTGCCACTATCGGTGCCTATACCGGTTCCACCTGGTTATACAACTATTCTTTCTATACCTTTAATCTTATTCTCACTGCAGCTTCTATTTGGATTTGATTCTCCTTGGATGCCCAGTTGGCTAGAAAGAAGATCTTTTCAACGTTCAACACTAGCTCTTGTGGTGGAGAAAACTTCTCCAGCATTAAGAAAAATAGAAAAATTCATGAAGCCAAGAATGTCTTTTATTTTCTATGGGCCTGGCGAAAAAATTTTAGCTTTTGTAATGTTGCTTTGTGCATTATCAATAGCTCTTCCATTACCTCTTACCAACTTTATTCCTGCAATTGGTACGACTCTTATTTCACTTGGTATTATGAGTAAAGATGGGTTTCTATCCATATTGGGAGTTTTAATATCATTGTGCGGACTATTGCTTACTCTTGTTGTAGTAGTCAAAGGGCCACAACTTATCATTGGGGCATTTTCTTTTCTCAAAAGCTTCGTATATGGTTAGGCTTTACAACACCTTAACAAAAAAAAGGAACTTTTTACACCAATCGATAAAGATCATGTGAAAATGTATGTTTGCGGACCAACAGTATATGACACAGCACATATAGGCAATGCACGGTCTGTTGTTGTGTATGATGTGTTATTTCAGCTACTTAAGTTTTGTTATGGCAAAGTTACCTATGTGCGTAACATAACCGACATTGATGATAAGATAATCAATGCAGCAAGTGAGAAAAATAGCAACATAGAAAGTATAACCACATATTACATTAAAGCTTTTCATGATGATATGGAAAGCATAAATTGTAAAGAGCCAACACACGAACCAAAAGCAACGGAAAACGTAGATTATATTATAGAATTAATTGAACATTTACTGCAATCAGGCCACGCTTACGAGTCTGACAAACACGTGTATTTTAATATAGAATCTTACCATGAATATGGTGCTTTATCAGGAAAAAAAACTGATGAATTGGTTCCAGGTAGCAGAGTTGAAGTTAATGAAAATAAAAAGCACCCTGGAGATTTTGTACTGTGGAAGCCTGCAAGTGATATTGACTACAAACTTTCAAGTTATTGGAATAGCCCATGGGGAGAGGGCAGGCCTGGATGGCATATAGAATGCTCAGCAATGTCATATGCTTATCTTGGCAAAGATTTTGATATTCATGGTGGCGGCATAGATTTACAATTTCCTCACCATGAAAATGAAATTGCACAGAGTAAGTCTGCATTTGCTGGATCAATGTTTGCAAAATACTGGATACACAACGGCTTTCTTACAGTAAGTGAAGAAAAAATGAGCAAGTCCTTATTTAATATAGTCAAAGTAAGAGATTTGCTAGATAGTGGAATAAAGGGTGAAGTAATACGCTATGCACTGCTCAAAACTCACTACAGAAAACCACTTGATTGGACAGAAAACGTTATTTCTGATGCACAGGAAACCTTAAATAAATTTTATCGGTTATTACGTGGCTTAGATACAACGAATATTGATGAAAGTAACGCAGAGATTTCTAAAGATTTTATAGACGCTTTAAAAAACGACTTAAACATTCCTGAAGCTCTAGCTATACTGCATGAAATGGCTGCAAAAATTAACAAAATGAGTAATGAAAGTGAAAAGCTTAAATTAACTGAGAGTTTTGTTAAGAGTGCCAGATTTATTGGTCTTCTTGAGTCAAGTTATCAAGAGTGGTTTGCTGTGGATGTAAATCATCAAGAAATAGAAAGGTTGATAGACTTAAGAAAAATTGCAAAAAAAAATAAAAATTACGATACTGCAGACAAAATAAGGGATCAGTTGAAACAAATGGGGGTTACAATTTCTGACAATGAAGATGGTACAACAACTTGGTAAACTTATATGGAAGATTACTTTCTGCTGTTTAAAGATAGCCTATTATCATCGTTAATCTTGCCTATACACCAAGGCTTTATGTTTGAAGCTATGCTGTACTTTAGATCACATCACAATCTACTACTTATGTTATTTTTTGGAGTACTAGGATCAAGCCTTGGTGGAATAGTTAACTGGTATTTAGGTAGAATAACAATCTTAATGCGAGAATCATACCACAAATTAGAAAACGAATATACAATGCCAAAAGTTACAAAAAATTTGCTAATTTTTGCAACTTTATTACTTTCATGGGTGCCAGCACTTGGAAGTGTGATTCAAATTTTATCAGGTTATTTCAAGTTAAACCTTTATATCCTTGCCCCTTTAATCATTCTATCTAATTTCTTCTATTTGTTATATCTAATACTTACTTTTGGAGTATAACAGCTATAGTACTACAGCTATTAAAGCCCACTTCTGTCATCCTATGCCCTGATAGAAGCGGAGCTATAAATTAAATGCAAAATTTCTAGTAGTCATAGGATGCACCATGAGCTAAAAGCAATTCCACAAGCTCTTGGTGGTCATCAGCGGCATAACCTAATACTTTCATTCCCCAATTATTTCTAGCATTAACATTTGCATTGTGTTTTAGTAATACCATAGCTATATCAACTTTTCCCATCAGAACAGCGCCGGACAGATAAAACCTGTCAAACCAAAAAGAAACTTCCTAGCTGAGTGTATGGCAAATTTTATGTATAATTTTGTAGAGAAGAGCTTTTTGCAGTTATAGCCGAACTGTGCAATGGTGCCTTAAGTGCCCGTAGGACAGCGTGGCTTTGGAGGAACGGTCGAACCACTGATGGAGCCTTTTGGGCTACCTCGATTAGAAGAATGTATAACTCAATCGTCCCAAGCTTAAGCACTTCTCAATTATGGATTATTATATAATGGAGATTAAAAATGGCAAAGTTCAAAAGTAAATTAGAGATAACGAATCCTAATGCAGCAGGAATCGATGTTGGCTCGGCTGTACATTATGTATGTGTACCCGAAGGAAGCGATGAACAACGTATACAAAAATTTAGCTGCTTTACGGAAGATCTCTACAACATAGCAAAATGGTTGAAAAAATGTAAAGTTAATACAGTAGCCATGGAGTCAACAGGAGTGTACTGGATTCCTTTGTTTCAAGTACTTGAATCACACGGATTTGAAGTAAAACTGGTAAACGCAAAACATGTTAAAAATGTACCTGGGAGAAAATCAGATGTGCAAGATTGTCAATGGATTCAACAACTACACAGTTACGGGTTACTCCAAGGGTCATTTAGGCCAGATGATCAAATGTGTGTATTGCGTAGTTATGTTCGGCAACGTAAAAATTTAATTGAAAATGCTTCTACACATACTTTGCGTATGCAAAAAGCGCTAACACAAATGAATATTCAACTA
This sequence comes from Wolbachia endosymbiont of Listronotus oregonensis, assembly GCF_031205055.1. NCBI lineage: Bacteria > Pseudomonadati > Pseudomonadota > Alphaproteobacteria > Rickettsiales > Anaplasmataceae > Wolbachia > Wolbachia endosymbiont of Listronotus oregonensis. The sequence continues at coordinate 318,075 of NZ_CP102118.1, forward strand.
CATAAAGTTATAAGCGATACAACTGGTGTAACTGGAATGCAAATTATTAAAGCAATAATAGATGGTGAGAATAATCCTGAAAAATTGGCTGAACTAAGAGATGGACGAATAAAAAGTGATAAATCTGTTATTGCAAAAGCATTAGCAGGAAACTATAGAAAAGAACACCTATTTACATTAAAGCAAGAATTTGAGCTATATAATATTTATCAGGAAAAAGTAGCAGAATGTGACAGGAGCATTGAAGAATATTATAAAACATTTGAGACAAAGTCTGATGAGAGTAAAAAGTTAGGTGAAGAGAAAAATAAGCACAGAAAAAGTAAACCAAACTTTGCTTTGCATGAAGAATTATATCGAGTAACTGGTATAGATTTTACCAAAATTCCTGGATTGGATATACTAACTGTACAAACTATCATTTCGGAAGTTGGTATTAACTATAATAAATGGCGATCAGAAAAGCATTTTACTTCGTGGTTGGGGCTAAGCCCTGCTAATAAAATTACAGGGGAAAAAGTGTTTAGCACAAGAACACGTAAAGTCATTAATCGTGCCGCGAATGCATTTCGAATGGCTGCTCACTGTGTATCAAGAAGCAATAGCGGAATAGGTGCATATTGTAGAAGGTTAAAAAAACGACTAGGTGCACCAAAAGCGATTACTGCTACGGCAAGGAAATTAGCATGTATCTTTTATAGTATGTTGAAGTATGGACAAGAATATGTAGAAAGAGGAATAGATTATTATGAAACACGTTACAAAGAGAAAGTTGTAAAAAATTTAATCAAAAAGGCACAGGAATTCGGTTATATCTTAGTTCAACAGGAATAACTAATGGGAAGTTTCTTAGAAGCATGATGTAGTGGTGTTTTGCCATCTTTATCCTTAGCGTTGACATTGGCACCTTTTTCGATAATGTACTTCACCACCTCCAAGTTTTTTCCTATAATAGCATAGTGTAACACTGTTGCTCCCTCATCATTTTCAGCATTAATATCTGCATTGTGTTCTAGTAGCACTTTAGCTATATTAACTTTTTCTCTGATAGCAGCAAGATGTAATGGAGTATTGCCAGCTTTGTTCTTGATGTTAGCGTTAGCACCTTTGTCCGCAAGATATTCCACTACCTCCAACTTTCCACAAAAAGCTGCCATATATAATGGAGTATTACCAATACTATTCCTAGCGTTAATGTCAGCACCTTTGTTAACGAAGTACTTAACTATATCCAAGTTACCATTCTCAGCAGCAACGTGTAATAGAGTCATACCATCTTTATCCTCAGCACTTAAATAAGCTCCTCTTTTAACGAGATATTCCACTACTTCCAAGTTTCCACCTTTAGCAGCCATATGTAATGAAGTCCCACTGTAAAATATTCCTTTAGCCTCAGCATTAATATCTGCACCTCTTACAACAAGATATTCCACTATCTCCAAATTTCCATACAAAGCAGCCATATGTAATGGCGTACTACCACATCCATCTTTAACGTTCACATCAATACCTTTCTCAATGAAGTACTTTACTGCTTCTAAGTTTTCATACTCAGCAGCCACGTGTAATGGAATTAAACCGTCTTTATCTTTAGCGTTGATATCTGCGTTTTTTTCAACAAGATATTCTATTACATTCAAGTTTCCACCATAAACAGCTGAATGTAATGGGGTAATATTATACTTATTCTTAGCATTAAGAACACAACTAAATCTATCTGAATGTTTTTCTTTTATATGCGTTAGTATTCCTTGAATTGCTTCACAGTCACTATTTTCAGCTAGTAAATGTAATATAGTACTTTTGTGCTCACAATAAATAGAACTAAAATAAAAATCATCAATCAACCTACTGTGCTTACTTGCATGTCCCCAAATAGATGCAACATGAATAAAATTATCTATTGCTAAATCACTGCCGTTTATCAATTCCAGAACTTTTCTTAAGGTATCTTCTCCTAAGAAACTCACTCAACTAACTCTTCTTGTTGAACTAATATGTAGCCAAATTCGCTCGCTTTTTTGATCAAATTTTTTACAGTTCTATCTTTATAGCGTGTTTCATAGTATTCCATTCCTTTTTCTACATATTCCTGTCCGTATTTGAGCATACTATAAAATATGCATGCCATTTTTCTTGCAGTAGCTGTTATTGCTTTTGGTGCTCCTAGTCGTTTTTTCAATCTTCTGTAGTATGCACCCAACGCACTTTTACTATTTCCTACAGAATGAGCAGCTATTCGCAAAGCATTCGCAGCACGGTTAATGACTTTACGTGTTCTTGTGTTAAACACTTTTTCCCCTGTAACTTTATTAGCAGGACTGAGTCCCAACCACGACGAAAAGTGCTTTTCTGTTGGCCATTTACTATGGTTTATACCAACTTCTGAAATTATGGTTTGTATACTTAATACATCAAATCCAGGAATTTTAGTGAAATCCATACCAGTTATTCGGTGCAGTTCCTCATACAAAGCAAAGCTTGGCTTACTTTTGCTATTTTTATTCTTTTGCTTACTTAGCTGTTTGCTTTCACAAGACTTTGTTTCAAACGTTTTATAATAGGCTTCAATATTTCTATCACATTCTGCTATTTTTTCTTGATAAATATTATATAATTCAAATTCTTGCTTTAGCGTGAATAAGTGTTCCTCTCTATAGTCACCAGCTAACGCTTTTGCAATAGTAGACTGATCATTTTTCATTCGCACGTCCCTGAATTCTGCTAATTTTTCAGAATCTCTTTCGCCTTCAATTATAGCTTCAATGATTTTCATACCAGTTATCCCAGTAATATGACTAATAACCTTGTGAATTGTATATTCATTTGAATTAATGCCTTCTGCATACGCAGCAGTTGTGTTAAAAGTCAATAGAAAAATTGATGTAGCTGTGAATAAGTACTTAAAATTTGTGTGGGCGTACTTATTCACAGCTATGCTATTGCTATATAGAAGCAGTTTTAGGGCTATACTCCTCAGTAAACAGTCTACCGTCTCTTACTAAAGAGTTAGCAAGGATAAGTAATTTTCTCATTGCAGCAGTAGAGGTAACTTTATATGGTTTTTTATATTGATTGTATAGCCTATCAAAGAAGATTTTTATATAAGAATTGTACCTTTGCGCACTAAGAATGCACATATGTAAAACCTTTCTAATTTGTGATCTACCACCCTGAATACACCTTTTTCCCTTACTAAAACCACTATCTCGATTAAAAGGTGCAACTCCGGAAAGGCTGGATATTTCTTTATGTTGGAGAGTTCCAAGCTCGGGTAGATAACAAATAAAAGTAATAGCTGTTATTGCACCTACACCAGGTATACTAGTTATTGACATATACTTTTTTTTAAGCTCTTGATTTTTATCGACTAATTCCATTATCTCATCTTCTAAGACTTGAATTTGATTTTGTAAAACTGCAAGTAGCTCTTCCATTTGTTTGATTATAGATAAATCGGTTACTTGATGAGCTTGGGTTTTTTGTATTTTTGCTATTTCTACTAGTTGATTCCTGCGAGATAATTTTTGCTTCAAACAGTCAATACTACTAACTTTTAAAGGAGTGACACGCATGTCTGTATTACTAACATAACGTGAGATGATGCTACAGTCTATTTTATCAGTTTTAGTAGCAATACCAAGGCTTTTTGCATAGTCTCTTACCCATCTTGGTTGAATGACATATACTTCAAAACCATGTCTTAATAAAGTATAAGCACATAATTTTTCGTATCCACCCGTTGCTTCAAGTCCAACTTTGGTTACGTTATGTAAACGCAAAAAGTCAAGTATTTGATCAATAGCTTGAACGTTATTTTCAAATACTTTATGATGTCCAAGTGGATGAATATGGATATCTAGTTTATTTTTGCTAATATCAATGCCAGTAATAATATTTGATAAATTCATAATCCCTCCATAAATAATGTGTATACTGCATTTTCCACCCTTATATACGAGCCTAAAAGCTCAACCAGTTGTTCGGAACTTTCAGTATAATAAACCAGAGAGGAGAACCTTGCTGCAAAACGGTCCTTATGACCAAGAATATGTACGGTTCCTCCTCTCTGCGTGTCTTTATACCGCTATTTCGTAACATTTATAAAGACTTGTTTTTAACATATAAGAATATGTTAGCGTTTTATTGATGTGCAGTAAGATGTGTGTTAACGTAGAAAAAAGAAAAACAAAGAGAAGAAATCATGGTTTTCTTTCCTTCTGGAAGGGAATTCATCACAGGAAACGAAGGAAAATTCAGAGATTAATTTTGAACAAGAAAGGGTGTTATACGGTTATGCGCATTGTTTAGCATCGTATTTTAACGGCAATAATGAATACGGAAAAAAAGTAAGAGACATCCTTGAAATAACAGGTAATAAGGAAATCAGCCATGAAAAAGTGAGAAATAGATTTTTTGAAATCATAAAAATAATCAAGAATAATTTAGCACATAAATTTAAACCTGATTCTTATATAGAAGGTGGTGTTGGAAAATATATTATGGAAGAGTACATTAAATGGACAAAGATTATGGATGATGTATTGAAAAGAGCAGAGAAGTCTATAGCTGATACTGACACTTATATAGAGAGCTCTAGAATAGAGAATAAGAAGCTTCGAGAAGATTGTGATAGGGTCATAAGAGGGAATGCAAAACTTGAAGAAGAATGTAGCAGTTGTGTTAAAAGTCAATAGAGAAATGAAAAATACTGAAAAATAATTTTTACTTGGTGGGCTATAAAGCCAAAGATGCTTTTAACATATTTTACGTAATTTCGGAGGATTTATTGATGCAGGCAGCCAAGGCACGACAAAATATATAAACCTACAAAGCTAAAGCTATTCCGCGGACTATAGCAACTACAAATTCAGCGGAAAAAACAAAATTAATAACTTTATCAGCCAAAATTTCCAGGAGAAAAACATGTCTTGTATAACTGAACCAAATAATCTTGGTGACCTCTTAAAATATGAGGCATCAAATCTATACTCACGTGACCAAATTACTGTTGCTAAGGGACAAAACCTAAAGCTTGGAGCAGTGGTTAGCAAAAAGACAGATGATGGGGGCTTTATAAGAGCTCTAAATCCGCTAGGCACAGATGGTACTCAAACAGCAATAGGTGTGATTATAAACGATGTAAATAGTAAAGATGCAGATATTAAAGCAGTAATCATTACTCGCGTAGCTTTACTTGCTGATCATGCAATTGTCTGGCCAGCAAATATAACTGAAGAGCAAAAAACAGCAGCAATAAAACAACTTGAAGAGAGGGGTATTATTGTCCGTAAAGGAATCTGAATTTTATATTAATTTTTAATAGGAGCTAAACATTATGCAAAATCCACTTTCAAATCCAGCATTCAATATGACAGCATTAACTGGAGCTATTAATATTTTACCAATTAGTTTTGGTCGAACTGAAAGTTTAAAACTTTTTCCGAGTAAATCAGTAAGGTTTCGCCATATTGCCATTGAAGAACAAAACGGTTTTTTAGCACTACTTCCAACTCAAGTTCCAGGAGCACCAGCAACTGTTGGAAAAATAAGTTGTAATATTTGATTTAAATTCTTTTAAAAAGTGTGGATGTGGATAAGTGCTTTCAGTCTGTGTAAGCGCACTTATCCACATCCACACTAATCTGCTAGTGTTGGATCTAAGCAGACTTAGGGCTGTATTCCTCAGTAAAAACCCTGTCATCTCTTACTAAAGAGTTAGCAAGTAAAAGTAACTTTCTCATAGCAGCAGTGGAAGCAACTTTATATGGTTTTTTATATTGATTATGTAACCTATCAAAAAAAGTTTTTATGAAAGAATTCCATTTCCGCGCACTAAGAATACACATATACAAGACTGTTCTAATTTGTGACCTACCGCCTTGAATGCACCTTTTTCCTTTATTAAAACCACTGTCTCGATTAAAAGGTGCAACTCCGGCAATGCTAGATATTTGCTTTCTTTGAAGAGTTCCTAATTCTGGCAGATAACAAATAATAGTAATAGCTGTGATTTTACTTACACCTGGTATACTAGTTATTGATATGTATTTTTTTTTAAGCTCTTGACTTTGTTCAATCAACTCAATCATCTCATCTTCTAAAACTTGAATTTGATTCTGTAATATGACAAGTAGCTCTTCCATTTGTTTGATTATGGATATATCAGTTACTTGATGAGCTTGAGTTTTTTGTATTTTTGCCATTTCTACTAGTTGATTTCTACGAGATAGCTTTTGCCTCAAGAAGTCAACATTACTAACTTTTAAAGGAGTAACGCGCATATCTGTATTATTAATATAACGTGAGATAATGCTGCAGTCTATTTTATCAGTTTTAGTAGCAATACCAAGGCTTTTTGCATAGTCTCTCACCCATCTAGGTTGAATTACATATACTTCGAAACCATGGCTTAGTAAAGTATAAGCACATAATTTTTCGTACCCACCAGTTGCTTCAAGTCCAACTTTGATTACATTATGTAAATGCAAAAAGTCGAGTATTTGATCAATAGCTTGAACGTTATTTTCAAATACTTTATAATGTCCAAGTGGATGAATGTGGATATCTAGTTTATTTTTGCTAACATCAATGCCAGCAATGATATTTGATAAATTCATAATTCCTCCATAGAATAACATGTAATACTGCATTTTCCACCCTTATATACGAGCCTAAAAGCTCAATCAGTTGTTCGGAACTTTTCAGTAAATAATCAGGGAAGAGAACCTTGCTAAATTACGGTCCTTTATGACCAAGGCGATCTACGGTTCCTCTTCTCTGCATGTTCTTAATATTACCACTTTGTAATATTTATGAACTTGTTTTTAACATATAAGGAGATCTACAGAAGAGAGTAGAAAAACGAGAAAAGAGTTACAAAACTTTACGCAAGAATTGTTTAACTATATAGGATATAGCAGAATAGCTCAGAATGAAGAGGCAAGTACTAGCCAACAACAACCCTATGCTCAAGGTACTAACGATCAACAACAAGAATCAGCTATTCAGGCTTCTAATGCTAAATTTGATCAGCAACAAAAACCAAATGCTCAAGCTGCCAATGATTCAAATGTGCTGCCAATGTCGCGTAGTAGGTCGTCAAGCCTGTCAAGTTCTGGCAGTAGCAATAACGATCAGTCAGGTCCAAGTAGCAGGTTAAGTAAAGTGCAACCAATTCCACACAGTCAGTCATTAAGTTCTTTATATTATAACGATAGTGATATTAAAATAGACAGCAGATCACAATGTCGTTAATCTGACAGGCGTAGCAAGTTAAGCGGAAATGGCACAAGTGTGAAAGGAGGTAATGTTAGGTTAATGGTTTAAGAGATTTTCTAAAGAAATTATCTTATAGCTTCAAGATTGTGTAGGCCAGTCACTTGACATATTACATTGGTAGGAATACCCACTTCAAGTAGATTTTTTGCCATTTCTGTTCTCCCTATTTTTTTACCCTTTTCTTTATCAATCTGTATTCTTTTAGATACTGACATAATTAATGAATAAAATTTATCACGTATTTCTTCATCCTCAATTTTATTATACTCTCTCACTAAATCTAGTACTCCATTTTCTCCTTCTCTATCCTCATTACTTCTTTCAATTTCAACATTGCCTTTTTCTATTAGTTCACTAATTTTCGGCAGTAGAGTTTGAGCGTGCGTTGATAATTTGTCTGCTGCGTTACATAGTTTTCCTATTGTCATGATATGTGTTCCTTGCTCATAGCGTCGTATTTGACCACCTGTTAAACCGACTTCATTTCCTAAATCCTCCTGAGAACGTCCTCTTGCTAGCCTCCAGTCTTTCATATTTTCCCTGTTTTATAGGCTATAAAATTAACTATCTCTGTTTTATTATGTTTCTCAAGTTCATCTTTAGACAAGCCTGTTGTTTGGAGAATGATATCAACAGAAATACCCGCTTTAAGTAAATTCTTTGCTACTTTAATCTTTCCTGCTTTTTTACCTTCTTCTTCCCCCACCTGGATAGATTTATTTAATGCAGAGGCTATCTTACATAATTCCTGGTTCCTAAATTTTTTACATTCTCTAACTAGATTTAATGTTTTTTCTACCTCACCTTTCTCTGATGCCATCGATTCAGGCAGTAGTTTTGCCATATCAATCATTAGTTCCACTACTATCATACAGAATATAATGATTGAAATCGGATTTTCCCCTCGCTCATATCTGGACATTTGCTTCTCTAATACTCCGACTTTACTTCCTAGACCTGCCTGAGTATATCTTTTCTTTTCCCTCTCATGTTTTAATTTTTTCCCTACTTCGTAGTCTGTTAACTTTGTGTCATTAGTCATGTCTCTTTAAAAGAATCTCAAGAAAAGATATACTCTTTAACCTAAGATTCTATTAAAGGAGACTTTCCTTTGCACTACCGTAAGAGAGTAAGACTTCAGTAAAAATCATATTTGATGATGTCCAAGCTGTCCTTCTCAACGTTTTCAACATTTTCGGGAATAGTTAATTTTCTTGTTCCTGCTATGTATTCAACTACCTCTAAATAATCATCATTCCATTGACCATTAAGGGCATAATGTAATGGTGTATTCCCATATTTCTTAGTGGCCTTAATTTCAGCTCCTCTCTCTATGAAATATTTTACTAAATCAATGTTAGCGTGGTAAGCAGCCCAATGTAGAGGCGTTCTGCCCTCATTGTCAGTTACATTTATATCCACGTTTCGCTTCTCCACAAGATACTCTACTACTTCACTATTATTCCAATAAGCTGCCCAATGTAGTGGTGTACTACCTAGATTATCAGTGACATTAAAATTTATTCCTTCTTCTTCTACTAGATATTCAAGGACACATGACATACCAGACTCATCGCCTATAGCTGCATAATGTGCTAGCGTACAACCATTGCTACTAATGGCATTCTTGTCGGCACCATCTTCTATAAGATTTTCTACCACATATGAGTACCCACAAAAAGCAGCTATATGCAAGGGTGTTATCCCATGTCTATTAGTTGCTTTCACGTTTGCTCCTTTTTCTACTAGATATCTAGCTGTTCTCTCACAACCACCATGAGCAGCGTGATGCAGAACAGTATTACCCTTCTTGTTTGCTGCATTTATGTTGAAGTTTTTTTCTTCCACTAGATATTGAACTATTTCTAACTTACCGTCTATAGCAGCTATATGCAGAAATGTTTCACCATTTTCTTTAGTAGCATTAATATTAGCTCCTTTTGCTATAAAATGTCTTACTATATCTAAGTTACTTGCTTCATGTAGAATGTTATCACTAACATTAGCCCCTTTCTCTACAAGATATACAGCTATATCTGTGCTACCTTTATAAGCAGCAATATACAAAGGAGTATATCCATACCTATTAACAGCATTAATACCAGCACCTTTTTCTATAAGATGTTTAACTGCTTCAAGATTACCTTCTTCCACAGCTAAATGCAAAGGCGTATTCCCTTCATCATTCTTAACATTAACATCTTTCTTATCTACTAAATACTTTTCTATGATATTACACATACCAACCTCACTAAATTAATAAAACTATTCCATTCTACAGACACAAACATTATTTTTTTATTAACTGTAAAACCCGTATAAATTCCTATATGCACTGCTTATTCTCTCTCATGAGGATACTCCTAATCGTGTTAATATCTTATATGTATTAATTAATAAACTCACTTTCTTCACTCTTCAATGGCCTCTTCTATAACAGCAGCTATTTCGTTCAGCTTCTTCACCTGATTAACCTCTGGGTTCTCACGCATTTCCTTTAGCACCTTTTGATAAAGATCTTGTCTTTTCTCATTATCGAGCAGTTTGCAGTATAGTTTTAGCTGCTCAGGGGTCTTTGATAGTAGTCGTGCTAACACTGATTCTCGGTTATTGTTATTATTACTCATGTAAAAATCCTCACTAATTAACGCTTCAATTTTTTTTAATGTTTACTACTATTTTCTTAGTAGTATTGGCATAAAGCCATCTATTTTGGCGGAAGTCAAGAAATTTTTTAAATATTTATTTGTTATTAATAATAGTAAGGATATCAATATATTAATTTCGGTAGAGCATTTCCTTCACAAACTAGGAAGAGATTTAACATCTAGTTGCTCTACATTTTCCACTTTCTCGAGCTGTGTGCTGGGCTTTAGTGCATCATACAACGCAAAACTTATACACGCTAATCCAACACTTCCCCCAATAATCGCTATGGCATACATTTTCAATATATAAGCTACAACACTACTGACTAGTAACGCCGCACCAACACTACCAGCCAAGATTGCTCGTCTTTGTTGCATTGATGGTTTTTCTTTTTTGTCTGCAGTATTTTCTTTGCTAGATCCATTATCAAAACATGCAGCAGAAGAAAGGCTGTTGGAAGCATTTGGTTCTTGTATGTCAGTTTCTGTTACAGCAGTTTCATTTTTTTCGCATATTCCAGTATTATCAAGCTTTTCTATTGAAGCAGCGATGTGCTCTATAGCTATTGTATTACTTTCATTACTATTTTCGCATGGCTCAAGATATTCATGTTCTATAGATTCTTCAAGACTACTTTTATTACTATTTTCATATGCGTCAGCCGGTGTCTCGATATTACCAATAGTATCTTGAAGCACTTTTTCACTTCTAGCTGTAGTAGTTTTGGCTGTTACAACAGTGGGCTTCTGGGTTGCTCTCCTACTAACAAGTTCTCCGGAGAATTTTAAGATTTCTTCTACAGCCTCACTATTTTTACGTGCTTCAGCATAGGTAAATGGGGTGTAAGTCATTTCCTCGCCATTTGAATGTTTTATCGTTATTCTTTTTTTGACAATCTCTTTCAAGATACCATTTTCCTCAGAGATCTTTAACACTGCTCTAATCATGTCATTGTCTCTACGTGATATAGCATCTGTAAGTATTGTATGAGTTTCTTCCCGACCATCTGAATGTTTTGTGGTTATTTCTTCATTCAGAACTTCCTTTAATAGTTTTTGTTTTTTGGCTTCTTCTAAAAGATCTTTTACAGCTTGATTATTTTTATGACTTATAGCATAATGTAGTAGTGACAATGTCTCCTCTCTACCCTGATACTCGTAAGTTATTTTCGCTAAAAGAATCGTGCTTGCGTTATAGCTGGACTTTTTGAATATTCTATTTCTAAACTTTTCGGCAACACCTTCCCCTTCTTCTATTTTTCTTGCTAGTTTTTGAATATTCTTTCTATCTTTATTTGTTAATTCATATATGTCACATACTAATGTCAATTTTGACGTTTTCATAATGTTTTCCCCTATTAAGATTTATTGATTTAGTGGTAGTAGTTGCAGTTGCTCACCCCCATAAAGTTGGTGCTTTCTTTCAATCAAAGGTATTCTACTGTTTTAAATTCCCTGTAAAGATTTAGCTTATCTTTTACATCTAAACAGCATTAACACGATTTGGCTTTTTGTAGATGAGTAATTCTCTAGGAATTATCCTATTGAATTCTATGATATTATTTTTTGTAACATTGTCTAAAGTGCCCAGACATTGGGATCCAGGAAAGTTTGCTTGCTCACAAGCAAACTAGCATAGAAAAACGTTTTCGATGAGATTGCAGAAAGGCTGGATTCCAGTATCTGGGCACTGCCGTCATAAAGGAACCAGTGTCAACTACTCGGATGATACCTTTTTCTACTTAGTTTGGGTTATGCAAGAAGTCTACTGTCTCCGAATAAACGCATCCTCTTATCTTTTCCTAATTTGTAAAGTTATTTTGTCTATCAATCTGATTCCAAAACAGCAAAATTGTTGTATAATGTTACTTTGAAGTTTTATTTTCAATGCACAAGTTTGCAATACTCTTTTCTATACTGTTTGCAATAGTTGCTTACTATTTAAACAGTGAGATTATATTTGAAATAGCAAAGCTGTTTAGTGACATATTTGTTAGTTTGTTGAAATTAATAAGTTTACCTTTAGTTTTTCTATCAATAGTTTCCACAATTTCAGGACTTAAAGACTCAATCGAAATTAAAACCTTAGTTAAGAAAACACTATTTTATACGCTGCTTACAACTATTATAGCTGCGTTTGTTGCATTATTGTTTTACCTGCTAATAGACCCAGTGAAAAAAAATTTCATATGTAACACGATAGGAAGTTTGGATAATAACAATTACAGTTACTTTTCATACTTAAAATCACTCATTCCTTCGAATTTTGTGCAAGTTTTTCTTGAAAATAACGTTATTGGTAGCATATTGATCGCTTTTTTGATGGGTGGAGCTATTGTTTCACTTTCAAAAGAAAAGCAGGACATATTACATCAAATATTCTCTGCACTTTTCGATACGTTACTTAAAATTGCTCAGGGGTTACTAAAGCTTGTTCCACTTGCTGTGTGGTCTTTTATTACATGTTTTTTGCACGAATTAAAAGGTGGTAGCGAGTTCTACAGTCTTTTATGGTATTTTGTTTGCATAATGTCTGCAAATTTTGTGCAGGCATTTCTGATTTTACCGCTACTTATGTGGTATAAAGGCATATCACCAATTCAAACGCTGAAAGGGGTTATGCCGGCACTCACACTTGCGTTTTTTTCTAAATCATCCAGTGCAACATTGCCAACAACTATAGACTGTGTGCAAAATAAGCTAAAGGTGCCAAAGAAATTGTCGTCCTTTATTTTACCAATATGCACAACAATTAATATGAATGCATGTGCTGCATTTATACTAATCACTGTAATGTTTGTTGCAGAGATGAATGGATGCGCATTTTCCTTAAGCGAAATGTTTATATGGATTTTTTTAGCAACTAGTGCAGCAATTGGTAACGCTGGAGTGCCGATGGGGTGCTATTTTATGGCAACCAGTTATCTCATGTCGATGAATGTTCCTCTGCATATTATGGGACTGATTTTGCCTATTTATACAATCATCGATATGTTTGAAACTGCAATAAACGTGTGGTCTGATATTTGTATCACTCAGATAATTAATAAAGAATGTAATAGTGAAACTTAAAAAATGATATTAGACGAAAACAACCTAATAATAAAAGAATTTAAAGAAGCAGAAGCAATTTTGCATGGGCATTTTCTTTTATCTTCTGGATTGCATAGCAATACATATATACAATGCGCTAAAATTTTTGAAAATCCAAGCAGAGCCATGAAAGTTTGCGCATTACTGGCAGATAAAATAAAAAAAGAATTAAATAGCTCCATAGATTTAATATTATCTCCTGCAATTGGCGGAATAGTTGTAGGTTATGAGATTGGCAGGCAGCTTGGAATAAAGACAATGTTTTGCGAGCGCGTTAATGGCAAGTTTGAATTACGCCGTGGATTTAAGATCAAAAAGGGTGAGAAAATATTACTTATCGAGGATGTGATAACCACAGGCAAATCTTCACTTGAAGCAGTGAAATGTGCAGAAGGGGAGGGAGGTAAAGTCATTGCTGAAGCTTCTCTAATAAAGAGGAATAGTGAAACGAAACTGCCTTTTCCTGTCATATCTTTGATTGAACTGAACATCCAAAACTACAGCGAGGAAGAACTTCCAAGTGAATTAAAACAACTACCCATAACAAAACCTGGGAGTAGAGAATATTTAACAAAGTAATCCTATAATATCTTGGAAACACAGCACTTATACACAGCTTTAGTTATTTACTCCAAGTGTATTTTATGTATACTTATTACTAAATTAATTTTGAAATGATAGAAAATGAACGAATTTAAATCGATCCGTAATATAGCAATAATCGCACACGTTGACCACGGTAAAACTACTTTGCTTGATAACATGTTAAAACAAAGTGGCACGTTCCGTGAGAATCAAGAAGTTCAAGAGCGAGTTATGGATAGTGGCGACCAAGAACGTGAGCGCGGAATTACAATACTTGCAAAATGCACATCAATAATGTGGGGTGATGAAAAAATCAATATTATTGATACGCCAGGGCACGCAGACTTTGGTGGAGAAGTAGAAAGGGTATTGTGCATGGCAGATGGTGTGTTGCTGCTGGTTGACGCTGCGGAAGGTCCCATGCCACAAACTAAATTTGTGTTGTCAAAAGCACTAAAAGCAAATTTGAAGCCAATTGTGATAATCAATAAGGTCGACCGACCAGACAGCAGAATTGATGAAGTATTAAATGAAATATATGAGTTATTTTTTAACCTTGATGCAACCAACGAGCAGCTAGATTTTCCAGTGTTGTATGCTTCAGGTAGAAATGGTTGGTGTGCTAAGGAGCTTTCTGATGAAAGAAAAGATTTAAGCCCATTATTTTCAACGGTTATAGATTATATAAAACCTTCTGTTTATGATCAAAATGCCCCTTTTGCTATGTTGGTCACTCTACTTGAGTCTGATAAGTTTCTTGGCAGAATATTGACAGGAAAGGTTTATCAGGGCGTTGCAAAAGTCAATTCAGATCTTAAGGTACTTGATCTGGACGGTAAAGTAATTGAACGAGGGAGATTAACTAAGTTGCTCTCATTTTCTGGCTTGAAACGTATTCCAGTAGAACAAGCTGTGGCGGGAGACATAATTGCAATTGCAGGACTTGAGAAAGCTTCAGTTTCTGACACTATAGCAGTACCAGAGGTTACAACTGCAGTAAGCTCAACTCCAGTTGATCCGCCGACGATGGCGATTACTCTGAGTGTTAATGATTCACCTTTTGCCGGACAAGAGGGAACAAAGCTTACCTCAACCGTTATAAAGGATCGTTTATATGCAGAAGCAGAAACAAATGTTGCAATTACCGTAACTTTGGCATCAAGTGGTGAAGCGTTTGAAGTAGGTGGACGTGGTGAGCTACAGCTTGGAGTGTTAATTGAAAATATGAGGAGAGAAGGTTTTGAGCTTTCAGTATCACGCCCTCGCGTGCTATTTAAGGAAGAAGATGGCAAAAAACTTGAACCTATAGAGGAAGTAGTAATTGATGTAGATGATGAATATAGTGGAATCATCATGGAAAAACTCAGCTTCCGAAAAGGTGAAGTGACTGACATGAGACCTTCTGGTAATGGTAGGACAAGATTAACGTTTTTAGTGCCATCAAGAGGATTAATTGGTTATCAAGGAGAGTTTTTAACTGATTCTCGGGGCACAGGCATAATTAACCGTTTATTTCATAGTTATGCTCCACATAAAGGTCCAATTTCTGGAAGGCGCAATGGAGTTTTAATTTCTACAGATAAGGGTGAGGCTGTGGCGTATGCAATTTTCAATTTGCAAGACAGGGGAATTATGTTTATCAAGCCACAGGATAAGGTATATTGTGGCATGATTGTCGGCCAGCATAGCCGTGACAATGATTTGGAGATAAACGTGCTAAAAGGTAAGCAATTAACAAACGTAAGAGCTTCAGGTAGTGATGAAGCCATAAAACTCACTCCTCCAAAGATAATGACACTGGAGGATATGATAGCGTATATAGATGATGATGAATTGGTGGAAGTAACTCCAAAATCTATACGTTTACGCAAGAAATTCCTTGATCCAAATGAACGTAAGCGTGCAGGAAGGGCAAAGAATAAGGAGTAGAGGTTTCTTTTTGCAGGTAATTTTCGTAGCAGCGTACTATCTCGCTTGTCAAGCGTTTAAAACATAAAAAACGCCAATATTTTAAAGCGGATAATAACCACGGGGCTTCTTTTGCCTTTTTTTTCATTTGGTAAATTTCTTAATGTTTGTAGCTAAAGTAACTTAGGTTCACCGACAACCGTCATCCCACTACGTGTTAGCGGGATCTATGTTAAGAGATACCGCGAATGAATCGCGGTATGACGGTTCGTGGCGGTATGACGGTTCGTGGCGGTATATTCGTCATCCCGCTACGTGTTAGCGGGATCTATGTTAAGAGATACCGCGAATGAATCGCGGTATGACGTGGGACTGCTGTCATTCCAGTGCTCCTTTTTTGTCATCCCAGTGCGTGACACTGGGATCTAGAAAAAAGAACCAGTGTCAGCTACTTTCATGACATCATCATAAAGTAAACCAGTGTCAAGCTACTTGGATGACAGGAGAAGGGGCTACTTGGATGACAAGAAAGAGGCTACTTTCATGATACTGTCATAAAGTGAACCAGTACTTGGCTTGTGTTCTAGGCAAAACCTGCTATAACATTTAACATACTGTTTCCGAAACAAATGTTCCGCACTGGGATCTGCTATGTAAGAGGTCTAATGATCAACGAAGAAATTGTAAGAGAGAACTTAAAAAAAGTCATAGAGCAAAAAAGCGGTAAAGATGTGATCGCTCTTGGCATAATATCCTCAATCATTATTAAAGGCGGGGACATTGGTTTTGCGCTTGAAGTTGCCGGTAACACGCAAGCAAACGAAGAATTAAGAAGAAATTGTGAGCAAGCTGTTAAAGCTATACCGGGGGTGACAAAAGTGATCGTGGTTGCTACTTGTCAAAAACAAACTGGGCAACAAAAAGCTAAATTACATATCGAAGGAGTGAAAAATATAATCGTTGTGGCCTCTGGTAAAGGCGGTGTGGGCAAGTCCACAGTTGCGCTAAATCTTGCTCTCTCATTAGCAAAGTTGAAACATAAAGTTGCGCTGGTTGATGCAGATATATATGGTCCTTCAATTCCTAAAATGCTTAGCACTGAAAAATTAAAGCCAGAAATACAGGGTGGAAAAGCAATACCTATAGAAAGGTATGGACTGCATACTATTTCAATCGGCTATTTTGTTGACAAGGATCGTGCAGCAATATGGCGCGGACCTATGATCACAAAAGCACTTTATAATCTGCTCATGGGAACAAAGTGGTCCGATATAGAGTATTTGATAGTTGATACACCACCTGGAACTGGCGATGTGCATTTAAGTCTTATGGAAAATTTTAACTTAACCGGGGCGATAATAGTTTCAACTCCACAGGAGCTCTCTTTAATCGATGCTCGCAAAATTTATGATATGCTTAAAAAGCTCAGTATACCGATTATTGGCATTGTGGAAAATATGAGTTATTTCATTCAAAATGACTCAGAAATATACATATTTGGAAAAGACGGCGCAAAAAGAATGTCTGAGGAGCTGGGCATCAAACTATTAGGCAGGATTCCTCTGGATCCACAAATATGTCATGCTTCTGATTGTGGAAATCCTTTAATGCTAAGTGAAGATTTGGCAGAGATTTATGAAGACATTGCTAAAGATGTTATAGCTAAAGTGGATTAGGTTTACCTATAATTTGAAAAACCGTCATTCCGCTACTAGTTAGCGGAATTTATACCGCGAATGAATCCACAACTGTACGAACATTGTCTACCAGAAGGGTGTCATCCCAGTCTGGGATCCAGGAATTTTATTAAGTATAAAAATAGCTGTTTTATGTTAAAATACAACGTTTTGATGATTATGGAAAGGCTGGATTCCAGACTGGAATGACATCATCCTTTTTCTGAATTCCAGTGTCAGCTACTTCCATGACATCATTATAAAGTAAAATGAGATCCCAGTGTCACGCACTGGGATGACAAGAAAGGGCTACTGGGATGACAAGAAAGGGCTACTGGGATGACAAGAAGAGGGCTACTGGGATGACAGGGGAGTTGCCTTTTTTCTACTTAGTTTGGGTTATGCAAGAAATCTAATATGATTACTTCTATGCTTAGCCATTTTCAAGACAGGTTCTAAGAGACTTAATTTGTATATAGGAAAACCTTAAAGTCTTTTACTCATAGTATACAAAGTTTGTTTAAACTATTTTCAAAATAGATAAAATATAATTTTACAATTAGCGTGAATAAAATGAATTATGATGTAATCATTTCAGGTGGTGGGTTACTTGGTCTTATTACTGCAATTGGCCTCAGTTGTGACTCTGTGTCTGTAGCTGTGATTGAAAAAAATAGTCTACCACGTGTAGTAGATGACAACCGAGCATTTGCTATTTCTCAAGGCTCGAAAAAAATATTGGAAAAATTAGGGATTTGGCAGTTTATAGAAAGCGAAGCTGAGCCAATACTTGATATATGCATATTAGATGCGGTTACTGTGCATTACAATCATAAAATGGTTGGTGAAGAACCAATGGGTTATGTTATTAACAATGCTACTATATGGAATGCAATCAACAATAATTTTCTGAATAAACTAAATATATACTCTCCACATTCCTATAAAACAATTGCTTGTGATTCAGGATATGTGGAAGTTATTCTTGATAATAACCAGGAATTAATATCATCGCTACTTATCTGCGCTGAAGGCAAAAACTCTAAACTACCAGAGTTATTTTCTATACCGACAGTGAAATTTGATTATAAACAAAGTAGCATAGTATTTAATGTAAAGCATGAACTGCATCACCAAAACTTAGCTGTAGAGCGTTTTTTTCCTGGCGGTCCATTTGCAATTCTACCGATGAAGGGTGGCTATACTTCTTCGATAGTTTGGACAGAAAAATCTGGAATTTCAAAAATGCTAATGGATCTGTCTGAAGAAGAATTTATTATAGAGCTCAAAAAAAGATTTGGTTCTTATTTAGGAGAGATAAAATTAGAGGGTGAAAGAAAACTTTATCCTTTAAGTTTTGTTTTCGCAAAAAAGTTATATAAGGGTAGAGTTTTGCTTATCGGCGATGCAGCACATTCAATTCATCCAGTTGCAGGTCAAGGGCTTAATCTTGGAATTAGAGATGTAGAAAGTGTTATAAAGCACATAGTTGCTGCAAAAGCATCTGGTATTGATGTTGGCAGTAGTTATTTATTAAAGAAAATTTCACGTAACAGATACTTTGATAATTTTACAATGGCGCTTGCAACTGATGGATTAAATAGGATGTTCTCCAACAGAATATTCTGCGCTAAAGCACTAAGAAATCTTGGCTTGATTGCAGTTGAAAATTCAAATTTTCTCAAAAAAAGCTTCATTCGGCATGCTATGGGATTTATATAAACTACTATTTTATAGCTAATGCAAGTCATACCGCCGCGGTATCTCTAGATCCCGCTAACAAGCAGCGGGATGACGAATTTGTCGTTTATCAAATCGTTGGTAAATCTAAAGCTATAGCCATTAAGCACGATAAAGAAAATCATTTATAATCGCTATAGCAACTAGTGTAGACACTTGACGTTCCTTGTGATTTGATAAATAGAGGTTTTTATCTGATTTTACAACAAGAGCTTCTGGATGACATTGAAAGTAAATATTACCGTGCTTATCTTCAATAGCCTCTATTACCCCATCACTGGAAAATGCTGCAACTTTATATCCAAGTAACTCCAATTTTCTTCTATTTTCTGGTGTATTACTTACTGCCCCTGAATGAGCATCTGGAAAATATGTTGAAAACCAGCCATTTTCATTAGGTATTAAGAATTTAGCTACTAATTCCGCTAAACGACTGTTTGGAACGATCTTTATCTGCTCGAGAGGTGCATCCTCTTTATGTGGATTAGATGCTGATTTTAAATGAGATCTTCGCTTCTCTTCATCACTCACAACACTCACTACTTCAATTCCCTTTGCATTCATTATGCCTTCACATATGCCAAGTAAATGAATTGCAGGGTTATCATCCACTATTTTTGCAATTGCTTCAGTAACAAGCTGGCGACAAGGAGTGGGTGCTGAGTGTAAATTATCCGGAATAAATATTCTATTTATTTTGTGCTCTTTAATAAACTTTGCAACTTCAATTTTTATTCGGTCTAATGTCAGCTTCTTTGCCAATGTTTCATCTTGTTTTGCGAGATTAAGTGACTCTGTCTGAATTTTTTTAAGGCTAATTATCTTATTATAATCAATCAGTACAGTCTTAACCCTAAAGTTATTAAACATCTCGTAGATATTTTGAGATAGCCCAAGCTCATGTGCTTCTTCCGTTTTCAACAAACCAACAACTATGTCATTATTTACTGTATTTTCTGCCGTCAAGGCAGTTGACGCTGGTTCTTCTTTTCTGGTTACATGTTGAGATGCCGGTTTTTCACTAACGCCAGCATAAGTAATATTGCTTAATAATAGAACTATAATTAATAAGATCTTAAATACTTTATTGTAATATTTATACACCATAACTTGCCTCTCTAATATTTATATTACGATATAGAGTATTTTATAACAAAAAGGCAAATTTGCCAAGAAAGAGAAGGTGGCCTGAGCAGGAATCGAACCAGCGACACAAGGATTTTCAGTCCTTTGCTCTACCAACTGAGCTATCAGGCCAACTGTATACTTTCATTTTTAGATAAAAAATGTTATTATGTCTATCAAAAGTTTTTAAAGTAGTTTATATAAAAATAAAGGATGAACATTAATAACAGAATAGGAATCTACCCTGGCACATTTGACCCTATAACTTTTGGGCATATTGACATAATCAAAAGAGCGTGTAAACTAGTCGATAAATTAATAATAGGAGTTGCAGAAAACGTTAATAAGCATGTTGCCTTTGACACAAAGCTACGCACAAGCATGGCTGAAAGTGAAATCAAAGGGCTAGGAATTGATGCAGATGTTATATCTTTTAATGGGTTGCTAGTGAAGTTTGCCAAAGAGCAGAATGCTTCTGTTATTATTAGAGGATTAAGAGCAGTATCGGATTTTGATTACGAGTTTCAAATGAGTTGGGTAAATTATAAACTTCTTCCTGAAATCGAAACCATATTTCTTCCTGCTTCTGAAGATACTCAATTTATCTCATCAAGTTTTGTAAAGGAAATAGCAAGATTAGGAGAAGATGTTAGCAAATTTGTATCAAAAGGCGTTCAAAACGAATTGATTAACCTGAATAGGATAAAAAATGGAGAATAGTGCTTGTTGTTTTTTATTTCTGAATGGGTATATTCAATATATAAAATGTTATAAGCTAAAGGAGTAGCATGTCAAAAGTGAGGGTTAATAATAGAAAAGTTTGTTGTCATGGTGATGAGAATAATGAGGGTTCCGGCCATCCATTAATATATTTAGATATGGGAGAAGAAGAGGAAATAGCCTGCCCTTATTGTGAAAAGACGTTTGTCCATGACTGTACTGTAGAAGCGGTTGGGGAGCTGACTAGGGATGACCTCTAATGGCACTTTGTTTCTTCTGCAGACTTAGCTTATGTAAATAGCAAGAAGAGGGGCAGTAAAAATGAAACTATCCATACGATCGAGCACTCCTCCATGGCCAGGTATCATACTTCCACTATCTTTAACACCGTAAGCTCTTTTAACAAGCGACTCAGTGAAATCGCCAAGTTGCGCTAGAATAGCGATTGCAAGGCCAATGATTGGAGAATAAAAAATTGAAAATAGACCAAAAAATATTGATCCAAAAATTGTGCACACTACTCCAGCTAAAATCGCACCAAGAAGTCCTGTCCAAGTTTTTCCAGGGCTAAGAATTGGGCAAATTTTAGCTCCACCAAAATTCTTACCAAATAGGTAGGCAGTAATGTCAATTCCCCAAATGGTTAAGACGAACCATACTAATGCGTATTTTCCCTGTGGTAGGTTATATAAATATATTAATGAGGCGCTTGGTAGTGCAATCAATAATAATGCGAAAACGTATAAAATTTTGTTTCCTTGGGTTAGATTATACCATTCAAAAGAAGATAAAACTGCTATTGAAAAAATCAATAGGTAAAACGATAAATCACTGAAATATGTAGCAAAGGAAAATATGAATAATATTACTATTGAGGACAACATTCTAATTATAAAATTATTATCTACCATATTTTTTCTCTCTTTTTTATAATCTTCTAATGCTTTACTCAAATCTTGACAAGAAAAATCAGGCCATAAAGTATCACAAAAATACAATTCAGCATAAGCTGCTTGCCATAATAAAAAGTTGCTTAATCTTTTTTCGCCGCCAGTGCGAATTAATAAATCCAATTTTGGCAGATCTTTAGTATACAGAAATTTTTCAAATTCCTCTTCTGATACATAAGCAATATTTTCTTTTATAATATTGCTTATAGCTTGTGTAATTTCTTGCTTTGCTCCGTAACTGACTGCCACAGTGAGTAATAAACCATCGTTCTTATGTGTCATTTCTTCTGCTTTTTTAATTTGATCCAATATTTTACTGGATAACAGACTTAAATTGCCAATAAAATTCAACTTAATGTTACAGTTGCAAATGAAATTGACTTTATCTTCATTAGTTAAAACGGAGTAAAATAAATCAAATAGACAGTCAGTTTCGTTTTTGGGTCTAAGCCAATTCTCCATAGAGAATGCATACAAAGTTAAGTAGGGTATGGTTAGGTCCGTACAATACTTGGCAATATCGTATGCAACTTCACTGCCCTTTTTATAACCATCAATTTTTACCTTTCCTTGATTGTTCGCCCATCTACCATTACCATCCATAATAATTGCTAAATGTTTCGGTAAAGATTCTTGATTCAACATTTAAAGTTCACCTAAACCACCCGATATCATCTGAGTGCTTAACATATCACTGTACAAAAATAGTGATTTAGTAGCAATCTCTACTTGAAAGGTGTCATCCCAGTAGCCCTTTTCCTGTCATCCCAGTGCGTGACACTGGGATCTAAGTATAAAAATATTTGCAAATTATGCAATGAACAACAGATTCTTGGGGCATATAATGTCCATGATGAAAATAAGATGTATCCCAGTGTCACGCACTGGGATGACAGGAAAGAGGGAAATGGATAACAGATTCTTAGAGCATATAATGTCCATGATGAAAATAAGATGTATCCCAGTGTTACGCACTGGGATGACAGGGAAAAAAGGCACTGGGATGACAAAAAAGAGGACACTGGAATGACATCATTTACTGTATAATACTGTGCAATATTGCAACGTTCATACAGTTGTGTGTCGACTACCTCCATGACACCTTTGCATATAATTTTTTCTTTTTCACTACTGAAGGTTTCTTTCATATTACCTTAGTGATGCAATATATCCTTTTCTTTGATGGACAATTCACCATCAATCTTTTTTATATTATCATCAGTAATATTTTGTATTTCCTTCTTAGCACCATGAAAATCATCTTCTGAGATCTCCTTATTTCCCTTCATTTTCTCTATTTCTTCCATAACATCTCTGCGTATATTTCTGATGGCAATCCGCGCATTTTCAGAAAACTGATGCAATAATTTTACTAATTTTTCACGGGTTTCTTGTGTTAAATCCGGAAGAGCTATACGTATGGTATTGCCCTCAACAACAGGATTTAAATTCAAGTTGGCATTTAATATAGCATTTTTCACTTCACCTACAACATTAATATCCCAAACTTTAATTGATAGGGTTTTGTTATCTATAACTGAAACGCCTGCAACCTGATTTAACTTTTGATGTCCACCATAGATATTTACAACTATACCATCAAGCAACGATGCGCTAGCTCTACCAGTGCGTACGCCTTTAATATCATCATGAAAGGACTGAATAGTTTTTAGCATTCTTTCTTTTGTTTTAGCTTTTATTTCATTTAACATAAATTACCTACTGTTTACAATCTGAAACTATAGTATAAGTACCTTGACCCTTAATAATATTGACTATTTTTTCTCCCTTCAAAGAAAAAACTATAATTGGAATAGAATTCTCACGAGCAAGTGAAATTGCTGATGCATCCATAACTTTTAAATCACGAGTCAATAAATCCGTGTAAGAAAGCCTATCATACATTACAGCATCCTCATTTTTTTTTGGATCAGCGGAGTATACACCATTTACTTGTGTACCCTTTAGAATAACATCACAATTCATTTCAACAGCACGTAAGGCTGCAGCTGTATCTGTAGTAAAAAATGGGTTGCCTGTGCCTGCTGCAAAAATTACCACTCTACCTTTTTCTAAATGACGAATAGCTTTCCTTCTTATGTAAGGTTCACATACAGTGGCCATGGGTATTGCAGATAATACCCTAGAAGCTACTAAATTTTTTTCTAAAAAGTTTTGTAAAATTAAAGCATTGATTATAGTTGCAAGCATTCCAATATAATCACTGCTTGCTCTTTCACAGCCACTTAAAGACGCAGATGCGCCACGAAAGATATTACCACCACCAACAACAATACATACCTGAACTCCAAGCCTGTTAACATCAGCTATATCTTTGCATAATTGGCTTATTATTCCCATATCATGGCCAAAAGACTGTGACCCCATCAAAGCTTCACCAGAGATCTTCAATAACACTCTAGAGTATTTTACTTTATCTGCTAAGGAAGACATTTCTTGCCATTTAGTTTGCACTGCCCAAAACAAGTAACTTGTAATCAGATAATTTAATAGCACTCACCTCGCTTGATTTTATAAAATCAGAAACCTTCATTTTATCATCTTTTATGAACTTTTGTTCTAGTAAAACAACTTCTTCATAGTACTTAGCCATTCGTCCATCTACTATTTTTTTTGCTACTTCTTCAGGTTTATTTAAGCTCCTTACTTGCTCTTCAATTATAGAACGTTCATTTTTCAACTTCATTTGATCTAAATCATCTATAGACAAAGCTTCAGGCTTCATAGCAACTATGTGCATCGCTATTTGTTTTCCAATTTCCTGTAACTTTGCCTTATCACCGGGTGATTGCAATGCAACTAAAGCGCCAGTTTTACCTAAACCACGTACATCACCGTGTACATAACCAGCAACAACTCCATCCTTAGTCTCTAGGTAACAAAGCTTGCTCAACTCTAACTTTTCACCAAGAACTGACGTACCATTCATAATAGCTTCCTGCACTGTGCCAATGCTTTCATACTTGGCATTTTTTAACTCATCAACGCTGATACAGCGTTCTTGATGAGCAATTGATGCTAAATTTGAAACTAACTCTATAAATTTCTCATTCCTTGCAACAAAATCGGTTTCGCAATTGAGTTCAACCAATGCACCATAATTTTCAGTCAAACACATAGCAACGAGCCCATCTGAAGCTACTCTATCAGATTTTTTGTCAGCTTTAGCAAGACCTATTGTACGCAACTTATCAACGGCTTTCTTGATGTCACCATCACATTCTTCTAATGCTTTTTTACAGTCACTTAAGCCAAGCCCTGTCCTATCACGTAATTCCCTTATATTATCTGGATTCATCTTCATTTGTTACTACCTCCCTTTCTTCTTCTTTGTAAACTTTACTACGTTTCCTTTTAGTTTGCACAATACTATCTTCTTTTTCTTGAATAAACTCATCACCTTTTATATTATCAATCTTAACTCCAGATCTTGCTAGACTAGACTCTATTCCAGCTAATATAGAGTCGGTAGCTAATTTACAATAGAGCTCTATTGATTTTCTTGAGTCATCATTTCCAGGTATTAGATAAGTAATATCATCTGGATCAGAATTAGTATCAAGTATTGCAACTATTGGAATTCCTAACTTTTTAGCCTCCTTAACCGCAATATGCTCTTTATTAGTATCAATGATGAATAAGATATCAGGAATTGCTCCCATTTCTCTAATACCACCAAGCGCCTTATCAAGCTTTTGCTTTTTCTTTTCAATGTTCCCCAATTCTTTCTTTGTTAAAATGCTATCCTCGTCATTTAATATTTTCTCATATTGTATCAAGGTTTTTATCGAAGAAGAAACAGTGCCCCAATTAGTAAGCATACCACCAAGCCATCGATGATTCACATAATATTGACCACAACGAATCGCTTCACTTGCAATAATATCAAAAGCTTGAAACTTTGTACCAACAAATAGAATGCGACCACCTTGAGATGCAACGTCATATAAAGCCTTCATGGCCACCTGTAGCAATGGTAATGTTTTTCGCAAGTCAATTATATGTATACGATTTTCTTGATGCACTCCATATATGTATGGAGCCATTTTTGCGTTCCAGCGACTAATTTTGTGACCAAAATGTACACCAGATTCGGCTAAATCACGCACAGTGACTTCAGGCAAATTTGTCATATATCATTCCTCCAAATAGTTTATCTTCCATGGCATAACCCTAATGGGACTACTTGTACAAGCCATGTGTGAAATTAAATTATTTACATAGTAATAGAAAAGACAGCAAAGCGCAAACAAAAAATATTGACAAAGGGCAACATGTTTATTAGCTTTAAAGTCGAAGCCTGAAAACGCTAAAAAGAAATTAGGGGGGGTGTAGCTCAGTTGGTTAGAGCGCATGCCTGTCACGCATGAGGTCGTGAGTTCAAGTCTCATCACTCCCGCCATAGTGGTTTTAGCATAATCTAAAATCCGCAATATTATTGCCGGTATTTAGAAACGTTTTCACCAGACTTGACATGGCATGGTATTGTAATTAATACTTAAATAGGTTTGTTTTTATCATTAACAATTAGGATTAAATATGCTCATTTCTGAAGTTTTTGCAGCAGATGCAACTAGCAATGCATCAAGTATCGGCGCATCTTTTGCTAGTTTTATTCCATTGATTTTAATATTTGTGGTATTTTATTTTCTTATTATTCGCCCAAACCACAAAAAACTAAAAGAACATAGAAAAATTATAGATCAAATAAAACGTGGTGATACAGTCATTACTTCTGGCGGGATAATAGGTGAAGTTAATAAAGTTGATGAGGCAAATGCACAATTTATAATAGAAATAGCACCAAAAGTTGAGGTGAAAGTCCTAAAGTCCGCTATATCTGAAGTTTTAAACAAAGAAACTCAAAAAGTGGCAGCTAAACCAATTGAAAAAGGCAAAATCGAAAAGAGTGATAAAAAGAATAAAAATCAACCACCAGAGGAAAGTAAAAAGGGAAAAGATGATAAAGGCAAAAATGCTGCATAACTTTAAAAGAAAGTTCATTTGGTGATCCATTTGTGTGCGGAATATTTGGTGTAGTAAGTAGCGGTGATTCAGTAATACCAACTTTACTAACTGGGTTGCAAAAATTGGAATATAGGGGATATGATTCCTCAGGTATAGCAATCATAAATAACGAAGGCGAGATAGAAGTCAAAAAATCAGAAGGTAAAGTTAAAAGATTGTATGAAGTTGTTGATGAAAGCAAGATGTCTCACAGTACAGTTGGTATAGCACATACTCGCTGGGCTACACATGGAGTTCCAGGCCTTAAAAATGCTCATCCCATTCATACAAATAATGTTGTTGTTGCTCATAACGGCATAATTGAGAATTACAATCTGCTAAAAAGGGTCTAGAAGAAAGGGGAATGTTATTCCATACTGATACTGACACAGAGATCATACCAAATATGCTAACCTTATATCTTGATGAAGGATTGTCGCCAGTTGATTCTCTATTTAAGTGTTTAAACAACTTACATGGCTCATTTGCCTTGGTCTTATTATTTGCAGAATATCCAGATGCCTTATTTGTTGCGAAGAGAAATTTGCCTTTAGCAATAGGCTATAACTGTAACACAGTGTTTGCTGCATCTGACTCTAATGCTTTAAGTGCATTTGTGGAAAGAATATCGTATTTGGAAGATGGTGACATTGCAGTGATAAAATCTAGTGGAGTTAGTATATACAACAATGGTACACAAGTTAAACGTAGTATAGAAAATAGTAGTCCAAGTGATTTTCTAATTAGCAAAAATGGGTATCCTAGCTTCATGTTAAAAGAGATTTTTGAGCAACCGCGTGCATTAAACAAAACAATAAATCAATTTTACAAGCAATATAAAGAGGTCAACAAAAAATTGTTTTCTGAGCGGAGTTACATTACTATAGTTGGATGCGGATCATCTTATTTTGCCGGGCTAATAGCAAAATATTGGCTGGAAAGTGTCGCTCAAGTTCGAGTATATCTAGAAATCTCATCAGAATTTAGGTATAGCAACGTCAAGCTAGAAGAAGGCAGCATTGGGTTATTCATCTCTCAATCTGGCGAAACTGCAGATACCATAGAAGCGCTGCGTTATGCGAAATCACAGAAGCAAACAATCATTAGTATAACTAACACATTTAACAGCAGCATTGAAAAGATCTCAGATATTGTGTTACATACTCTTGCTGGGCCAGAAATTGGTGTTGCTTCAACAAAAACCTTTTCTGCGCAACTTGCAACTTTAGCATGCTTTGCCGTGGAGCTTGGAAAAATAAAAGGTATACTGGGTGGAGAGAGAATAAAACAGCTAAGCAGTGCTATCAATTCTATTCCCGAGTATGTTGAGCACGTTTTGAATGTGATGCAAATACAACATATATCAGGTAGTATATTAGAGCACAATAACGTTATTTTAATTGGCAGAGGAAGTTCATACGGAGTTGCAATGGAAGGTGCATTGAAGATAAAAGAGCTTTCATACATCAATACAATTGGTATTGCAGCGGGAGAAATGAAGCACGGTTCTATTGCTTTAATAGACTCTACTGTGCTTGTTATAGCAATTATCCCTTATGATAGTTTATTCTTTAAAACGCTATCTAATATACAAGAGATTATTGCAAGAAAAGGCAAAGTAATTGCCTTCAGTGATAAGCAAGGAGCGCCATTCCTAAGGGGAGTTTGCGCAGATGTGGTGCAACTTCCAGACACTGATAATTTTATCTCTCCTATCATCTATAGTGTTGCTATGCAATTCCTTGCTTACTATACTGCAGCAAAAAAAGGGTTAGATGCCGATTGTCCAAGAAATTTAGCTAAGTCTGTCACGGTTGAGTAGTCCATTTAAAGTTAAAGCTAGACTTCTAATTAAGGTAACCGTTCACTCAATGGCGTCAACTTAAGGAAAAATGTCTGCGATTGTGTGTAAAATTTCTCTCTAAAATTTTTACCATTAAATTACCCAAAAGCTGCAATAAACAGCACTTTTGTTTCTGTTTTATTTCAACAAAGAAGTCTAAAATGTGTCCTTTTTAGGTGAAACATGCAAAAAGGGAAAAATCTTATTTTACAAATTAAAAATACAATATACTCGAAAACTTTTCAGAAGATCCATTTTGTTGGAAAAAAAGTTTCACACGCACAAGAAAACTTCCTTTTACGACAGTATTAGACTTCCTGCATAACCAATAACGAACTTTTATTGGGAATAGAGACGAAAAAACCTACTTGACAAACTCCGCCAGCCCCCCTTATCATGATATTGAAGGTATTCATTTATCTTCAATCTGTGCAGATTAAACGACAACAGACTCTTGTTTCAATGTTAAACAAAATACCATAGAACTCAAGAAGACAATTCCTAGAAAATTTCTACATCCAAAAAAAGGCAAATCGTCTTAATGCTGTTTCAATGTAAAAGATAAGCTAAATTTTTACAAGGAAAACATTTCAAGCAGCAAGACACCTTTGATTGAAAAAGAGCACCAAATTTATGGAGCGAGCAACTGCAACTACTACAACTAAATCAATAAATCTTAATAGGGGAAAAACATTATGAAAACGTCAAAACTGACATTAGTATGTGATATATATGAGTTAACAAATAAAGATGGAAAGAATATTCAAAAGCTAGCAAGAGAAATAGAGGAAGGGAAAGGTATTGCTGGAAGGTTCAGAAATGGAATATTTAAAAAATCCAGCTATAACGTAAGCACGATTCTTTTAGCAAAAATAACTTACAAGTATCAGGGTAGAGAGGAGACATTATCACTACTACATTATGCTATAAGTCATAAAAATAATCAAGCTGTAAAAGATCTTTTAGAAGAAGCCAAAAAACAAAAACTATTAAAGGAAGTTCTGAATGAAGAGATGACCACAAAACATTCAGATGGTCGGGAAGAAATTCATACAATACTTACAGATGCTATATCACGTAGAGACAATGACATGATTAGAGCAGTGTTAAAGATCTCTGAGGAAAATGGTATCTTGAAAGAGATTGTCAAAAAAAGAATAACGATAAAACATTCAAATGGCGAGGAAATGACTTACACCCCATTTACCTATGCTGAAGCACGTAAAAATAGTGAGGCTGTAGAAGAAATCTTAAAATTCTCCGGAGAACTTTTTAATAAGAGAGCAACCCAGAAGCCCACTGTTGTAACAGCCAAAACTACTACAGCTAAAGATGAAAATAGTAAGGAAGTGCATGAAGTATGTAAATATAGTGTAATAAATATAGAGCATAAAGATGCTACTCACGTAATTGATAAAGCTACAGAAACTGACACTAAATTATGTAATATAAATAGTGAAGATCTTCAACCTATATGTGAAAGCAGCGAAGAAGTGCAAAATGATTCAACTACTGTAGAGCCAACTTCCGTTGATAGAGCTGACAGCCCATCTTTCGCTGAGCCATGTAGTGGATCTGGCAACACTGTGACCCTCAACACGGCAAAGACAGGCAATCGTAGCAGGTATTGTTGGCACAGCGTTATTGGTGAGCGGTGTTGTATTTTATGTTTTGAAAATCGATGTCACAGTAGCAGTAGCTGTGGGAGTAGTTGGATTGGTGTGTATGAGCTTTGCGCTGTACAATATCATAAACCCCAACACCAAGCTCGAGAAAGTGGAAGATATAGAACAGCTAATTGTTGAGTCTTCTTTGAATCCAACATAAAAGTGTATATTCAAAAAATCATAATCATCAAGAAAATAATTTCTTAAGAAGAATCTCTAAATTATTAACTCAATATTTATTTCCCTGCTATTTCTCCTTACCTTGAGCGTATGAGGTTTTGAATAGCTCCCAAAAATCACTTCTGCAACCTAGTATTGCCACTACAGGTAGAAACTCCTTCAAGACTAGAGTTAGGAGTAGGTAATAGTACATTAAAAAATTCTATAATATCTTGCTTGTTTTGTGCAATAGCTAAACCCATAGGGGTATTTTTATAATTATCTTCAACATTAATATTAGCCCCTTTTTCCACAAGAAACTTGGCTGTATCTAAGTGACCATAAGAAGCAGCAAAGTGCAAAGGTGTTGCACCATTCTGGGCTTGAGCATGAATGTTGGCCTCCTCAGTTTATCTCTTCTCCTTTTAAGCCAGCTATAGATATGAAGCATTCCCAACCTTCTAAAGCTATTACAGCTCAAGGTATTGATACAAATGGTACACTTCTTTTATTAGATGTATTTATAAGAAAAGTTACAGGCCAAAAGTATATTTCTAACGATATAAGGAGTATTTCTGAACAGGAAGCGCAAATTTATGCATTACCTATTGCAAAAGAATTTGAACAAGCATTAGAGGGTGCTGCTATTGAGTCAGGAATACCAGTTACAAATCTAAAATTTAATCCTGTAGAAGTATTCTTAAAGGTGGCCGGGCAAATAAGAAGTGGTAAATTCTCTGAAATATCAAAAACCTTATACTCATCTGCAAAAGAAGCTTGTCCAGAGTTTGAACAAACTGGTGAGTTTCTAGTTCATGTGAAAAGCCATCTAGAAGAGTTTTTAGCTAAAAAGGAAACTGTATTTCTACAACAAAAGCAGACTGCAGATCAGCCAACAATCTAGTGTTTCAAGGAAAGTAGTTGCAATGGAGCCATCTAAAAAGCCTGATACCTTCTTAAGCGATACATCAGTAGTTAAAGGCATAAAGCATGTTTTAGGGCTATGAAATCCCTCTTTTGTGAAGAGCTTAACAAAAATGGTTAAAAAGTATTTTCTTCCTGAAGTTGTTTTATTTCAGCTTTAGGAAGACCGGTCGCTTGGGAGATGGTATCAATGGAAACGCCAGCCTTAAGTAGGTTTTTTGCGACTTCAATATCCCTATCTTTTCTGCCCTCTTCCCTACCTTCCGCTCTGCCTTTTTCATGTCCGATTTTTATGCCTTTTTCAGTAGCATCATCAATTTTTTGAGCGAGGACAGCGCCGGACAGATAAAACCTGTCAAACCAAAAAGAAACTTCCTAGCTGAGTGTATGGCAAATTTTATGTATAATTTTGTAGAGAAGAGCTTTTTGCAGTTATAGCCGAACTGTGCAATGGTGCCTTAAGTGCCCGTAGGACAGCGTGGCTTTGGAGGAACGGTCGAACCACTGATGGAGCCTTTTGGGCTACCTCGATTAGAAGAATGTATAACTCAATCGTCCCAAGCTTAAGCACTTCTCAATTATGGATTATTATATAATGGAGATTAAAAATGGCAAAGTTCAAAAGTAAATTAGAGATAACGAATCCTAATGCAGCAGGAATCGATGTTGGCTCGGCTGTACATTATGTATGTGTACCCGAAGGAAGCGATGAACAACGTATACAAAAATTTAGCTGCTTTACGGAAGATCTCTACAACATAGCAAAATGGTTGAAAAAATGTAAAGTTAATACAGTAGCCATGGAGTCAACAGGAGTGTACTGGATTCCTTTGTTTCAAGTACTTGAATCACACGGATTTGAAGTAAAACTGGTAAACGCAAAACATGTTAAAAATGTACCTGGGAGAAAATCAGATGTGCAAGATTGTCAATGGATTCAACAACTACACAGTTACGGGTTACTCCAAGGGTCATTTAGGCCAGATGATCAAATGTGTGTATTGCGTAGTTATGTTCGGCAACGTAAAAATTTAATTGAAAATGCTTCTACACATACTTTGCGTATGCAAAAAGCGCTAACACAAATGAATATTCAACTACATAAAGTTATAAGCGATACAACTGGTGTAACTGGAATGCAAATTATTAAAGCAATAATAGATGGTGAGAATAATCCTGAAAAATTGGCTGAACTAAGAGATGGACGAATAAAAAGTGATAAATCTGTTATTGCAAAAGCATTAGCAGGAAACTATAGAAAAGAACACCTATTTACATTAAAGCAAGAATTTGAGCTATATAATATTTATCAGGAAAAAGTAGCAGAATGTGACAGGAGCATTGAAGAATATTATAAAACA
Source organism: Wolbachia endosymbiont of Listronotus oregonensis (assembly GCF_031205055.1). Classification (NCBI taxonomy): domain Bacteria; kingdom Pseudomonadati; phylum Pseudomonadota; class Alphaproteobacteria; order Rickettsiales; family Anaplasmataceae; genus Wolbachia; species Wolbachia endosymbiont of Listronotus oregonensis. The sequence goes on from NZ_CP102118.1 coordinate 350,783, forward strand.
TTTGAGACAAAGTCTGATGAGAGTAAAAAGTTAGGTGAAGAGAAAAATAAGCACAGAAAAAGTAAACCAAACTTTGCTTTGCATGAAGAATTATATCGAGTAACTGGTATAGATTTTACCAAAATTCCTGGATTGGATATACTAACTGTACAAACTATCATTTCGGAAGTTGGTATTAACTATAATAAATGGCGATCAGAAAAGCATTTTACTTCGTGGTTGGGGCTAAGCCCTGCTAATAAAATTACAGGGGAAAAAGTGTTTAGCACAAGAACACGTAAAGTCATTAATCGTGCCGCGAATGCATTTCGAATGGCTGCTCACTGTGTATCAAGAAGCAATAGCGGAATAGGTGCATATTGTAGAAGGTTAAAAAAACGACTAGGTGCACCAAAAGCGATTACTGCTACGGCAAGGAAATTAGCATGTATCTTTTATAGTATGTTGAAGTATGGACAAGAATATGTAGAAAGAGGAATAGATTATTATGAAACACGTTACAAAGAGAAAGTTGTAAAAAATTTAATCAAAAAGGCACAGGAATTCGGTTATATCTTAGTTCAACAGGAATAACTAATGGGAAGTTTCTTAGAAGCCTGTTCATCAAGAATACGTTTTATTTCCTGTTCGTAGGCAATAAATTCTTTCTCTGACCAATTGAATCTATTTAGCTCTTCATAGGCCTTTTTAATTATTACATCACTACCTATTATTTTTTCCAGCTCTTCTTCACTAGTCTCATCTGCATATTTAAAGAAGTATATCCATTTTTCAACTATATTTTCTAACTGATCTTCTTTTGTTTTCGGAAATTTTGGCAATTCAATAAATATAAAATAAAAATCTTTTAGATCGTGTTCATTAGTGTCTTCATCTCGAATAGTATGCTTTGATTTGTACTCAGATTTATTAGGAAACAGTACACAATCTGCTATAGCAATGAAGATAATTTCCTTAAGGTCATGGTATTGATCGCCCTTGTCAGCCTGTCTTGAATAGGCTTTGGCAGCATAGTATTGGGCGCGTTTTTCAAAGCCTTTAGTTTTAGCGACCTGGTTAGGTAAGGAAGTAGTATTACTACTACTCCCTCCCTTAGAAACGCAGCATGCAGGTTTCCCAGCACTGCGCTTGAGCCCCTTATCTAAGTTCTTCTTTTCTCGAACCGGCTTGTCTTTCATGATTCCTCGGAAAACAGCATCTTTAGTGGTGACACTAACAGTAGAGAACCTTCTCTTGAGAAAGAGCTTGCTAACATTCTTGTTCGTTTCACTCTTTTATCAAAATACTTTTTCCATTTTAAGTCAAGTGGATTTGCATCCGCCCTGATTTTAATATGACGTCTAATAGGAATATCGCTTAGTTTGAGTAAGCTCATAAACCTTATTTCCTTTGGTTTGTTCTTGCATACAGAAGTAGCAAAGACCCATTGACGATGATTCGTTACTTTGAAGTAGCGATTCTTTATCCAACGTAACCCTTTACGGGGATGTCTTTTCTTTGCCCATTTCCATAAACTATGCCAAATTTCATTGTCGATCTTACTAAACGCTTTTTTAGCACACACATGACGGTAATAGTTTCCCCATCCTCTTAGTAGAGGATTGAGTGATTTAATTACTACAGCTTGTGAACTACCTATATTTGCTTTTATTAATGCACGCGCTTTTTTAAGAAACCTCTTAACACTTTCCTTCGAAGGCGTAATAATTAATTTCTTGCTGTATCTACGTACATTACAACCGAGAAAATCGAACCCTTTTGTAATAGGCTCTATCTTTTATCGTGGGTATTCCAAGAGGTCTTCTTTTGCCATTAGATTTACTGATATAAATTCGTTTTAGCGGAGAAGGTTTATACCCTCTTTGTTTTAACTGCTTTATTCCTTGAAATTTAGCATTGTAAGTTGACCATAGTTGACGATCTACACCTGCTGTGTTTTTCCTTGGTTTTCAGTTACTCTTTTAATGGCTAAAGCTTTTCCACTAAAAGAGCGTGTTAAGAGATGTTGTAAAGATTTTACCTTACTCCATCTTCCTTCTTGAACAGCCTTAACAATACGCCTTTGTAGCCTCATAACAACCTTTTGGCATTTCTTCCATGGCAACTGGTTCCATGCTTCGGAGCTGTTGGTAGGTGCACTTACAGTTTTACTTGTAATCATCTGCTTTCCTACCTTAAGTGGTTGACAAAGTTTCTTGTCACGAGGGACCAAATGGAAGTCTGCTCGTTTTCACGCGAATTAATGTTACAAATTCTATCCATTTCGTTACAAAATGGCATTCGCTTTCTCCATTTTCCTTTACCTGCATTTTCATCAGCGTTCCTTGCGGTTTGCTTGCCATATAGGCGGAAATACAGGCTTACCCTGTTCCTTCTGTCATACAACAGTGGGTTAGGTGACTTCTCTATACCGGTGGAGTTATTATTTGCGTACATCTAGAGATGAAAAATGTAACTTATCCACATTACCTTTTGGTCAGAGCTTATCAGCATCTTTAGCTCTTCAATTTTTACGATACTTACGAAGCTTCACTTACGTTCACCATACCACTAGCCTAGCCCTCCAACCACATTATGCTTGTAGTTTATGCTCCTCTTACGATTACGCATCTTCTTTTTTCAAGAGGAGGTTCATTGTCCGCATCGCTCGGCACCAACCGGTTACCCGATTCGCACTGATGCGTAGACTCAGATGGCAAAACATCTGGTTTAATAAGTTTTAGAATTCTTTCAGTTTCTTTCTGAAGGAATTCCTCTCCCTTTAAACAATATGACCGAAGACTTTCAGGTCGCACCATCTCGCAAATGTATTGAGCACCTGTAGAATCTCTACAGAGAACATCAACAATACTTTGCTTTTTAGCGGCGATATCAGGGTCTTGAATAGTACTTAAAACTCTATATCCTGTATTGCATTTTTGCCAGCAAAACCCAGAATATCATTGAGGAAGTGAATGAGGATATCTTTATTCTTTTCAGTACCAAAGATACGGCGAAAGGCGAGGAGAGTAGACCAGGAAAACTTCCTTCCTGGCCCCTCGCAGAACCTTACTATTACCCACAAATATAAATGTTTGTTGCATAGCTCTTAATGGCATAACTTTTGCTTGAAATAACTGTTTATATGGTGCAATTTACAGCTTTTAGTTGCTAAAATTATAACTCTTAGTTTAATAATTTTAATCCAATAAGCTTTCAGGTTAATAAAATTAAATTATTTGAGTAAATACAATACTATGTTTTTATTTGTGGGTAATAGTAAGCTCGCAGAACCCTACGTGAGGTAGAGTGGGCAGCCAGCGAGTTACTTGTTAAGTACTTTTCCAACAACCCCTCTCCGAACCTTACTATTACCCACAAATATAAATGTTTGTTGCATAGCTCTTAATGGCATAACTTTTGCTTGAAATAACTGTTTATATGGTGCAATTTACAGCTTTTAGTTGCTAAAATTATAACTCTTAATTTAATAATTTTAATCCAATAAGCTTTCAGGTTAATAAAATTAAATTATTTGAGTAAATACAATACCATGTCTTTATTTGTGGGTAATAGTAAGTCTCCGAACCACGCATGATCGTTTCCGTATCACGTGGCTCTCCAATAATCTAACGTTTTAAGGAGTCACCATCATATTTTCCATATTGGATTTTCTTATGGCATTCATGACAAACAACAAGAGTCTTCCTCTGTCGTTCAATCATTCTCTTTTTCCATTTCGGTAGCTCAGTATTACGTTTACCTAGCAAATCAGCAAGTTTACGTACGTGATGTACTTCAATCTGCTCTTGTGATTTACATAATTCACAAGTTTGTGCCAATAGTCTTTGCTCTATTTCACTACGCTTATTCCATATTGGTATAAGGTTATCACTTATACTTACCCATTTATTCCATTTTAGTGACACAGCACCAAAGTGTGTAATTAATGGTATCTTTGATGGTAAACGATCTACTCTGACTTGGATGACTTTTCGTTTTTCACCTTCGTCGTTTTCAATCATTGCACCAAATTTTCTATAAATTTTCCTGCAAGTTGTTTTGTATTTAGATGCTAAAGTCTTTACTAATGATACTTCCATCACATACTTCAAATAACTTAGTGTGTGAAGGTTGTAGGCCATTTTGTAATATTGTACAATTCCTCGATATTCAGTTTGATACTGAGCAACAATACTGTAAGCTGTATCAAGTGTACGTTGAGGTAAATGTATAGGCTTTCCACAACGCATATATTCAGAACACTTTTTCTGCTTTATATGATGTGGTACACGTAACCCAATACTACCGTTAATACATCGTTGTGTCCGATGATCATGTTTATCATCTGCATGCAAGACGTGTATTTTATAACCTAAAAAATTGGCTTTGCTATCACACGCGTGTGTAATAAGCGTTTTATCTTCATTAAGCATAAGTTTGAGCTCCTCATTGAGGAATTTAGCAATCTCATTTTTAATTTGTTCAGCTTCATTTTTTGGTCCTGCAAACCCTACCAGAATATCATCAGCATACCTAACATACCAAAGACGTCGATAATTTAGATCACAAGAATCCTTAGATGGCATACCCTGCACTAATTGACGCAGTTGTTTTGCTTGATCCCAGTTCCCTTGTTTTCTCATCATCGATACTTGCATGGTTAACCTTAAATATTTTGGATTTGTCTTTCTTCGCTTACCTCGGTTATTTGCTGGTATTAGTATATGTTCCACATGTTTATCTAACCGATCGAGTAATATGTTACTCAAAATTGGACCAATAATAGAACCTTGTGGTACCCCACTATGACTCTTATTGTACTTCCAATTTTCCATATATCCTGCTTTTAGCAGTCGATTGATTAGCTGAATAAAACGGTTATCTTGGAAGCTTTCACTCAGTATTTTCAACAACATAGTATGATCAATTGAGTCATAACATGCACTGAGATCTCCCTCTATAAACCATTTTGTACCTCTGCCTTTTTGCATTACTGCTCTTAATGCAGTGTGGCATCCACGCTTTGGTCGAAATCCATGTGAACATTCACTAAATTTAGGCTCATAGTAGGCTTCCAATATTAATCGGATTACTTCTTGAAGTAACTTATTTGACCATGTTGGCAATCCTAACGGCCTGCGTTTACCACTCTTCTTTAAAATATAGATACGTTTTACTGGTGTCCACCGATATCGCTCATAGCGTAAATCCTCTATGATTTTATCGATTTTCTCCAAAGACATACCATCAACTGTTTCAGTTGTCACACCTTCTGTCATAGCACCTTTATTACGACAAAGTTTGCCATACGCTCGAAGGTAAAGATCACGCTGATAAAGTAGGCGATATACGTTTTTAACCGGCAAATTTCTTTGTCCACGTTCACGTATAATGTTAAGTATTGTTTCAGCTTTCCGCATCTTGCGTACCTCCCAATTTCAACATTCAATTATCTGTCACCCTTTGCCCTGTATGTGGCTTTCCCACGCTCCCCGGTGATTCGTTACTTTCACGACTACTACGATGACTCCGTAACCATAGAACTCGCGTTCCTTAGGTCATCCCATGTTCCGTCACTAAGAACTGTTCTAGATCAACTTAGGTTTTCCATTCATCCTCTTAAATAAGTTCACTACTTATCGTTCTACAGCCAGAATGTCACACAAACGAAAGTTTAATCTGTGCTTACCGTAGACATGGGGTTTTAAATGCGATACCCATGGATGTGAAGTCCCACCCCTGAAGATTAGAATTCAAGCAGTTTAGCTTTAACCATATTGATCAGGTGTTGCAAGCCGTTATCTTACACATCTTCAGATAACTCTCGCTTTACATACATGCTCTTGTCCTCCTTCCCTTTCGGGTTAAAGTTAGTTGTTCACCTCGAGGCCATTTATTCTGAACCCCGCTTAGCTCTGCTAAGTATTTCTTAATGCGTACCACGGCGCACCCTCTCGACTCACACAGCTCCCATTATTCGGCCCTTGCTACTAATTATAGCATAATCAAGGACTCTGTTTTAATCAATTGCTCATCCCATTTCTGGTTGACAAAACAATTAAAACTAAATCCCTTCGCTCCATTTCCATTACAGAGACTTCTTCACTACTACGCGCCCCTGTTTTTCGCATCGGTACTCTCACCCTTGGAGTTTAGCTCCTTGGATTTCTCCCTTATCATCGAAACGACAGGTTCCCGCAGTTCCACGCAATAGCCCAAAATAGATTCACGCCACCTCTATGCCGGACGCCACCTATCCGGTAAACAAGCTCCCGATAGATTTATCCCAGGTTAAGTTAGACCCCTGGTTTTGACGTCATTTAAAAGGTTTCGACACTTCATCAGTGGTTCACTTTCGTTCATCTCTCCATTCCTTACATGACATATAATTGTGCCTTTTCCATAACGCTCACTACCTTGCCAAAGCAGCTTATAGTTGTTTGAAGCCTGCTCTTGTAAACCGGCTCCGAGGGGCCCACCCTCATCTATTGCGTAGCTTTTGCACTTAGTTTGCTCTTACTTGAACATTCTTTGTGTCTCTACGGCACACCTAACCCAAGAAAGGTTTTCCTACGTCATACCGCCAAGGATAGATTCCGCTAACAAGTAGCGGGATGACGAATTTGTTGTTTTTCAAATTATCGGTAAACCTAAGCCACTTTAGCTATAGCAGCCGTCTATCTTAGATTGCTTCTTATTAAAAAAAACAAAGCCTTATTAATTAAATATTATAGTTAATAATTACACTCTTTTGACAAATAATTAAAATAGTGTTAAACTGCGTGCATAAAATAATTAGTGAGGTTGCAATGTTAAGCAGTATTATAAAAGTAAAATTAGAGAAAAACTGTTGTCCTTTTGAGAAATTAGAAAACTTCTTTGCTAAAGGGGTATTTCATATAGATGATAGAAAAAGGTTCAAAGAACCTTCAGTAAAGTTAGTTATCGAACATGGATACAATGAAACTTTAACTCTACCAAGAGAAGCAATACCTAATTCTTTCGCTTTGCAGCTTTTATCTTCACTTTATAGAGGAAATGCACTAGCTTTACCTATTATGTTAAAATACCTTGTTCACAGGAATTTATCTAAAGATTTTGATGAGATCAGTAAAAAATTACAGGCCAAAATGGATCAAGATATACAAGAAGCGGAGCTACAAAACAATTCTAAAATTTCTAAAAAAATTGAGGTATGCAAACAAGACATTTTAAATGTTCTTAGTGACGGTAAATCAGTATTGAGTGATCAATTGAAGCAAAAATACTATTCTATACTAGAAAATGAGGTTAAAGAATTAAAGGCTGAGATTTCAAAAGAACTAGAAGACTATACTAACAACACTAACATTCATGAAATATATCAAAGCCTTAATAATAAAAAGAAAAACGGAGGATTATTAAAAGAAGTAGCATTAGGATGTTTAGGTATCACTGCTATAATATTAATGCTTACTTCTGTATTCTTCTTTCTCCCAATAATAATAGCCATTAACCCACCCACTCATATGAGTATGCATGAAGTAACGGTTTTTAGGTATATAGCAGTTTCACCTTTCATTGTTATGGCATTAACGCTTATAATAGCAGGTGTAGCTTACTTAGCAAGTTGTTATCTAGAGCATAGTTTTGCAAAAGAAATGCAAGACTTTATAGAAGGACCAAAATATGTAGATAAAGCAACTAATACTGAAGATGTGAAGAAATTAGAACAAGAAGAAACAGAAGTAGGCGATTATGGTAAAAAACCTTCGGCACCACCATACGATGGACCTAAGCAGCCAAGATTGTACCCAAATCTTTCAGAAGTACAACAACCACCATCATACGAAGAAGCTTGCTCTACCGTGCAACCGAAAGATTCACAACCAAGCAGTAATCTTGATTCTGCTGAGCCTGAGCAGCCAAAACTAGTTATGGATCTTTTAGAAAGTCTTCCAGAACAACTAAACACAAAATTGGGTCCTGTTCTACGTCCATCTAATACAGCAAGAGGTGTAATTTAGGGCTAGAGGTTATGATTGTAATAAAGATATAAAAAAACGGACAAGTCAAGTAAAGTTACAAATGTAATTTTGCTTGACTATCCATTTATCACCACCTAAAGCAGCTAACAAAGCCATCCCATATGACATTTTACTTATATCTAATCAAGCATATTAATAAGTAAGTAAATTTTAATATAATCTTATTATACTTATAAATATGCTGTATATAGCTAACCTAAGTAAGGTTTCCCCGAGTGCTGAAAAACAAAATCAATAGCCGAATTGATATCGGGCCAAAAGCTTGGCAGCGCTTTTTTTTATGGCATGCTTGATGGCAAACCAGAACTTCTCAATTGGATTTAAATCAGGCGAGTATGGCGGCAAAAATAAAACTTTACATCCAACACTTTCTATTAATTTTCTCGTTCTTTCAGACTGACCTTACCCAGAAAAAGTGGAGAGAAAATTAAGACGTTTTTGTCATGAGAATAAATTGTGCAGGAATGCAATAATTAATAGTAGAATGCCTACGTTGTTTGTTATAAAAGATTTCTATGTATTCAAATATGGCAGTTCTGGTTTGTTGAGCGAGAAGTATCAATAAGCAGCTCCCTTTTGAGTGAACTTTTCTGCAACAGAGTTATCGTAACAACATCCCTTATGGCTCATGCTGGAAATGATGTTTTTTGTATTCAATAGAAATTGGTAATTTTGAGAGGTATACTGTGACCCTTGATCGCTATGTAACAGCAGATTTTTATCGGGTTTGCGCTTATTAACGGCCATCAATAAAGAGTCAACAACCAATTGTTTATTTATTGAACTGCTCATTAACTACCTTACTATTACCCACAAATAAAGACATGGTATTGTATTTACTCAAATAATTTAATTTTATTAACCTGAAAGCTTATTGGATTAAAATTATTAAATTAAGAGTTATAATTTTAGCAACTAAAAGCTGTAAATTGCACCATATAAACAGTTATTTCAAGCAAAAGTTATGCCATTAAGAGCTATGCAACAAACATTTATATTTGTGGGTAATAGTAAGATTAACTACCATGCGTGAATATAGATCCTGCCAAATATAGTCATCCTTCTTTGGTTTTTATATAAGTAATCCCATATTTTATTTGGTTGATCGACAATAAAGTTTTGGTCTAATATATTGAGAGCTACGACTCTATTGTCCGTTTGTTGCTTCTTAGTTTTAAATTTTCTTCTCAATATAGCCCGAATACCATTTTTCTGCATAACACTTTGTACTGTTTTAATTTTTGCCTAAAGCTTTTAATTCAGCGTGAATTTTAGGGATCTGCATTTGGATGCTTTTTTTGAATATCTGCTAGAAGCCCATCTCTTGCTAATTCCTTACTGCTTTTTCCCTTAGCAACCCATTTATAATAACCACCAGCAGATATGTCTAAAACCCTACATAGTTCCTGTATTTTATAGCAATTTCTATATAAAAGAATACTTTACTCTTTTTGTTTGGTCAGGGCTTTTTTTTAAATGTCTCTTTCTCTTGTTACTCTTGCTAGTTCTTTTTTTAGATCAAATCTTTCTTTGTCATAAGGAGCCTTTGTCTGGAAATGCGTATGCTTCTGACATTTTTCCATCATATTTTCTTACCCATTTACTTAACATACTGCCATCTATGCCTAGATCTTTTGCTATTTTTTTACTTCTGTTTCTTTAACCAGCTTAACAGCTTCTAATTTGAATCCTGCTGCTTCTATTTGCCATATTTTGAAAAAACGTTTTATTTTACTCCAAAAACGTCTTAACTTTCTCTCTACTTTTTCTGGGTAAGGTCACTAGACACTTATGCAGCTGTGCATAGAATGACAGAAGAGACTTGCGTTAGATATTGTTTATTTACTTTCGATCTTTTCTATCAATTTTTTAACTAAGCCTCTTAGCTTTTTACTGGATTCATCAAGCTCTTGAATCTGCGAGCTATGTTCTTTCATTAGTTCCTTATAGTTACCTCTTATGTAGTCAATCATTTCCTTCATCTGAGCAATCATCTTGTTAACATCCATACTACCCAAATCAGGTACCATGCCAGGCATAGCCCCTTCTAACATACCGCCAGCCATAAGCTGCCGGGACATTTGCATAAATGGTTTTAAAGTCTGATTAAGCAATTCAGGATCCTTGGCTAATTTTTCTATTTGCTCTTTGCAAGTATCCATATACTGCTTCATAAATTCATCTTCTTGTCCTTTGTCTATCATAATATGTCTACCTTAAAATACGTATTCTTTATTATGTATCGTTTTTAAATTAAAAACAATACAAAATACCTATCACAATTGCATTAATACTTTTTAAACAATAAAAAATGCTCCTTTGCTTACAAATGGTCACATACCTTCTTTAACCATTCCTTATCTTTTACGCTATTTTCTAAGTTTTCATAGACAAATTGATGATAGCTATTTATCCATTCAATTTCATCTTTAGTAAGCATTTGCACATCTATTAGCCTTCTATCATATGGAATGAAGGTCAGTTGTTTGAAATGTAAAAAGCTATTTTCTTGTCTGTCGACATACATCAGATTTTCAATTCTTATTCCATACTCTCCCGGAATGTAATAACCAGGTTCGTTGGAAAGTATCATTCCTGGCGTGAGTTTCACTTTATTGCCCTTTGATATTGCTTGTGGTCCTTCATGTACTGATAGGTAACTTCCTACTCCATGCCCTGTACCATGCATATACTCCATTCCAAATTTCCATAAATGCGTACGTGCCAATATATCCAATTCTCCACCAGTAGTGCCAGAAGGAAAGATGACACTTGCTACAGCAATGTGAGCTTTCAATACTATTGTATAGTGGGTTATTTGCTCACTAGTCGGATTACCAACCACTACAGTTCTTGTCACATCAGTTGTGCCATTAAGGTATTGGCCACCAGAGTCAATCAAATATAGTCCACTTTTCTGAATTACCTTATTCGTCTTACTGCTTGCACGATAGTGAATTATTGCACCATTTTCATTAAATGCGGAAATTGTTGGAAAACTTGGTTGCTTAAACAAATTCTGTTCTTTTCTGTATTCTAAAATCTTTTCTTCAGCTTCAAGTTCTGTACCAACATTACTTTCAAGCCAATGTAGAAAGTTTGTAACTGCCACTCCATCTCTGATATGCGCATTTATAGCCCCAGCTATTTCAGTTTGGTTTTTTACTGCTTTATAAATTAGACAAGGATCTTCTCTTTCAGCTACCTGTTTATCTTTTATTACAGCCATGATACTCATTGGAGTTGTGTTTGGATCTATAACTATTGAATTTAGCCTGTGCAGCGAATTTTCTAGCTCACTAATATCAAAAATATTTATATGATTGCCTAAATTTGCTTCTATAGTTGAATGTTCTTTATCTTGAATAAACAAATCAACATTACCGCTTTTATACAATATAGCACGGCCCAATATACATGGAGTATATTTGGCATTTTCATTTCTTAAATTTAATAGCCATGAAATTGAATTTGGATCAGTTAAAAGCACTGCTTCAGCTTCTTTATCTATGCTTTTAGCGACTTTTTCACATTTATTCTTGCTACTTTCACCAGCATATTTAATAGAATGTAAAACCACTGCTTGTTTTCGATAGTCACTTTTTTTTCCAGCTAAACAGGGTATTAATTTACAGATATTCTCATACTTTCTTATATCTTCTATGGTAAAATATTGCAAATAGTAACCTAGTGAGGTGGTCAATGTTAAGTTTGCTTTTACCCATTCGCGTGGATCCTCTTCTTGTATATTATATACTTGAAAATTGCCCCGATCGAGCTGATTGCGAGCTTGTGTGATATAGCGTCCATCCGTAAAAAATGGGCACTTGTTGTCTTTTGTAACGATAAGTAGCCCATTTGTTCCTGTAAAGCCACACAGCTTTGTTAGCTCCTCTGAATACTCATTTAAATATTCATCTTTAGTATGCAACATAAATGCGTCAACATTTGTTTCACACATAAAAGAACGAAATTCTTCGATTTTTGACATATACCTCACGCAAAACTAGCAGCTACTTTCGTTTTCTTATTCCTAAGGTACACTAATATGCTCACTATCGCTGCGGGAGTGATGCCTTGTATTTGCTTTGCAATGCCAATCGTCGCTGGTTTTATCGTCTCCAACTTTTCTATTACTTCACTTGACAGGCCTTTAACTTGTGAATAGTTAAAATCAATTGGAATTTGAGTGTTAATTTCCTCTCGTAAAAACTTCATATCTGCTTCTTGTCTTATTAGATAAGGTTTGTATTTTGCTTCAATTTCAACTGCTTCGCATATTTCATTCTTAGCTCTATTATCCGCTTTGGTGTGTCCCATTTTGTCATTCCAGCGCGTGACGCTGCTTAACTCCGGCCATATTTCTTGTAATTTATTCCAGTCGATGTTTGGATAGCTAAGTAAATCTAATGCCGTTTTTCTTATCCCATCATAAGATATTTTAATACCATAAGATCTAAGCTGCTCAGGAGTAATCGTCAGACTCCCTAACTTCTCTTCAAGCTGCTTAATGGATTCAAGTTTATTCTGTAAAACAGAGTATCTCTCATGCGACACAAGGGAAATATCATAACCTTTTTGTGTTAATCTTCTATCCGCATTGTCTGACCTGATAGCTAGCCTATATTCTGCACGTGAGGTAAATAATCTGTAAGGCTCGATCACCCCTTTGGTGACCAAATCATCTATCATTACACCGATATATGAATCTGTGCGGTGAAGAACAAAGCTTTCTTTTTTTCAGATGCAGAGAGTGCTGCATTAATTCCGGCGATAATTCCTTGCCCTGCTGCTTCTTCATATCCAGTGGTGCCATTAATTTGGCCAGCAAAATATAGACCTTTAATTTTCTTAGTTTCAAGAGTATGGCTTAGTTCTCGTGGATCAATATAGTCATACTCAACTGCATATCCAGACCTCAATATTTCTGCGTTTTCAAGTCCTTTGATACTCTTTATCATTTCATTTTGCACTTCAACAGGCAATGAATTTGAAATTCCGTTTGGGTATACAGTATCATCATCCAGCCCTTCTGGTTCTAAAAATATTTGGTGACTACTTTTTTCAGCAAATTTATTAACTTTAACTTCAATGGATGGGCAGTATCTTGGTGCAACAATGTCATCCAAATACGAAGAAGCTGACCTATGAAGATTTTCTCTAATTATTTTATGCGTATTTTCATTAGTATGGGTAATAAAGCATGATACCTGAGGTTGGTTAATTTTTTCTGTGAGATAAGAAAACGGCACAGGTGGGTTATCACCCACTTGTTCTTGCAATATTGACCAGTTTATAGTATTACGATCAAGCCTTGGTGGAGTTCCGGTACGCAGTCTACCTAATCTAAAATCATACTTCTTCAACGTATTTGCAAGTTCTACTGCAGACTTATCTCCCATTCTTCCTGAAGGAGTTGTTTGCTCTCCTATATGAATCACACCCCGCAGAAAAGTCCCTGTAGTTAGAACGACTTTACTTGTTGATATACGTTCACCTGAGCTTATCATTACAGCTTTAATGCACGGTTCTCCATTGCCATTACTTTCTATAAGAAAATTGTCAACTGACTCTTCTTTTACCGTCAAATTGTTATAATTTAGAATAATTTCCTGTATTGCCTGCTTATATAATTTTCGGTCTGCCTGTGCACGTGGTCCCCATACTGCTGCACCTCTGCTGCTATTTAAAATGACTGAGTGTATGCTTGCTTGATCGATTGCTCTTCCCATTATTCCATCAAGAGCGTCAACTTCCCTGACTACAACACCCTTTGCAACTCCTCCAATTGCTGGATTGCAGGACATTCTCCTATAGTTGAAATTTTATGAGTTATAAGCAGCGTGTTTGCACCAAGGCGAGCTGCCGCAGCAGCAGCTTCGCACCCTGCATGACCACCACCTACTACTACTACGTCATATTTATGCATGCTTTTTTGAGTAATTCTACTCTACTAATATTCCGATTATCAACGGTTAATGTCAAATCTTGTTATTCCAATGTTACACACTGGAATAACAGAAACCTTACTTGATTAGCTTAAACTTTCTTCCTTCCCTTTTGAAGAAAAGTGCTCAACTATAGGAGAGATAATATAATCGTTCACTTTGTCAGCTATAAGGAACCCTGCAATTGGCGCTATTACTGCTATTGCTCCTATTGTTGCACCTGCTAAAACTGCAGATCCGGCTCCAAGCATTATACCAGGAGAAATAGCAGTTGCAGCTGCAGCAAGACCAACTCCAATTGCAGCGCTTATGGGTGCTGCAATACTGAAAACTGTACAACCTCTTTTAGAATCTATTCCATCAGATTTGCACAGCAAACATCCTGCAAAAAAAAATATAGCCGCTGCTGGAATTATAGAACCAACAATTCCACCTATGGCTAAAGGTGAAAAAGCTGTGACACTTAATCCCAAACCTGTAAGTGCCCCTATTGCAGGGCCTACTAATGATGCTCCAATCACAAATATTAAATGCTCTTTGTCTTCATTCATAGTCATACCTAAAAACTATTACATACAGAAATTATAGAAGATATTCTATAAAAACAAAATGTATTTCTATACAGCCCTACTTCCTTTCTTTATTGAAAAATTTAGAAAAATGTTGTATAATTATTACAGTAGTAGATTTTGGTAAAACATATGGCAAACGCTAACATAGCTCTCAGTAAAGAAATTTTGCAGAATCTTACTAAGTTATCTGAACTTACTAAGCAGCCTGCTCAAGAATTAGCAGAGAAACTACTCGGAGAAGCAATTGAACTTGAAATGGATGACTTTTTATTATCTGTGGTTGCTGATCAATATGATATTGAAAGTGCAGAAACAGTTGATTACGAAGACGTTAAGTGGAGATGTTGATCATAAAGACGCCAAGTGGAAATAAAGCATTACAAAATTAAATTTTTAAAGAATGTTACTGAAAAAGATCTTCCAGCTTTACCGGTAACAATAGAATCAAGAGTAAATAAAGCAATACAGGAACGGCTTACGGTCGATCCAGTGAATCTTGGTGAGCCTTTACACTATAGCTTTAAAGGGTTTAGAAGACTAAGAGTTCCGTATTATATATCATGTAAACACTGTGAAATATGAAGTAACTATCGTTGCAATAGGACATAGAGACACCATTTACGAGAAGGCTTTGAAGATAATCAATAAATATATTTTTCAATAAATTTTACCCTCCTTTTTTATCAAGTTACATAAGTAAATTATACAGAAAATCATAAAGATTATATATATTATACAGCCCTCCTTCCTGATCCATTCTCTACCTTAGGTGGCTTTGCTCAGCTCAAAAATAACTCATTTTTTTGGCTACCCCCCCCTATAAATTATATACTATATTATATTTTATATATAATATAGTATATAATTAGGGGAGAGGCGACGAAAACAAGATTTAGAGTTTGAGGAGCCTCCGGTTTAAGGTAGAGAATGGATCAGGAAGGAGGGCTCAGGGTCGATGGACGTTGAGTTGTTTATCGACTTAATTCCAATCAACTATGTTTTTGTAGAAAGTTCAGCGAGCAAATGTTCGTGTAAGTGTTGCCATCTTTAACCTTTTATAGTATTCTTGCATATTGAAACTATAAAATTCAATTTATGTATTTACGTTCTATAACCCCAGTTTTAGAAAGATTTTCTAACTGCTTTGGACATTACAGAGTCTGGTAAAACAACTATTACAAAACATGTACGTATCTTTAGAAGAATCTCGTTTTCATAGGGCATTTCTAGCTAAAGGGCGCAATTTTTGATCCTGAGATATCTTTAAGAACCTGCAAAGTGTACTAACAGGGTCTCAAAATTTTCCCTATATCTCTTTCAGGGCGCATAGGCATTTCAGTTTATCTGATGCCTACAAACATTTATTTTTAAGTCCTGGCCTTAACATGCATCCACTGGCTAGTTATCTACATTGAGCGAGACGTTCGACAACTTAAAAACATTGCAAACCTTAGGTCGAGTAGCTTATCTCTTACTCAAGATTGTGGCACTTCTCATACAACTATGCAGCAGTGGCTGAATATTTTGGAAGCTAGTTACCTAATATTTTTCTTCAACCATTTCACCAAAGTTTCAACAAGCGTTTAATCAAGATGCCAAAGTTATACTTCTATGACTTGCTTGTTGGCCTTGAAAAGGAGTACTACCTTAAAGGAGCTCTGTTTGAAAATTTGATTGTTTTGGAGATTTTCAAGAAGCGCCTCAATCAGGGATTACCTGCCAATCTATACTTTTGGCGTGACCGAACGGGACACGAAATAGATTTATTAGCAGAATGGGGTGGATGCTATTGAAATTAAGCACGCTTCAGAGTGATTTTTTTTAAAATGTACAGTATTTCTGTGAACTCTCTCAAACAGCTAAGGGGTTATACAGGTCAGCAGACACGCAAAAGTTAAACTTGTGCCAATAAATGAAATAGATCAACTATCCAGAAAGTAATCTACAGTATTTAGATTTGCAAATGTTGCATTATCTGCATTTTATCAGCATAATATAGAAGTAATGTAATGCAGATATTATGCCGATAAAATTTACACCAAATTATACAATTACCTCCAAAATCGCTAGCTGCCTTATAAGAATTGAGGCAGCAAAGGAAAAAGTGTTACATTTACCACTCACTGTATCAATGCTTTCATCTCTTCGTGAAACTGCAAGGCTCTATACGACACACTATTCTACTATGATTGAAGGAAATCGACTTGAGCCTAAACAGATTGAAGAGATTTTAAAGCATAAAGGTCACTTTCCGAGGTATAAGAGAGATGAAAATGAGGTTAAAGGATATTATGCAGCCTTAACTCGAATTGAACAATGGGCAGCAAGGAGAATACCCATTACTGAGAAAGCTGTTCAAACACTGCATGCTCTAGTAATAGCAAGTGGAAAATCTAAAATAAAACCAACACCTTATCGTGATGGTCAAAACGTTATTCGTGATAGCCGTACACGTGCAATAATTTATATGCCACCTGAAGCAAAGGATGTACCAAAGCTCATGAGCAGTATGATTGATTGGATTCGTGACAGTGAGCAAGTGCCTTGCCCAATTATTGCAGGTATTGCGCATTATCAATTTGTAACAATTCACCCTTACTATGACGGTAATGGTCGTACTGCAAGATTGTTGACTACATTAATTTTACACCTTGGTGGATATGACCTAAAAGGACTTTATTCATTGGAAGAATATTATGCCAAGAATCTAGGAGCGTATTATGAAGCAATCAGTATAGGTCCATCGCACAACTATTACATGGGAAGAGCTGAAGCAGATATTACCAAGTGGATAGATTATTTTGTGGAAGGTGTGGCAATTGCATTTGAGAATGTTTTACAGCGTATAAACGAGGAAGGGCACAGAACTGACCAGACTGATCTTATACGTAAACTTGATCCTAAACAGCGTAGGGCTCTTGAGCTCTTTGGGGAATTTTCCATGATTACAGCTAGTCAAGTAGGCAAATTATTTAATTTTAAGCCTCGCACCAGTGCTCAGCTTTGTAAAAAGTGGGTAGAAATGGGATTTATTGAGGTTGTAGACTTTTCCAACAGAGGAAGAAAATACAAGCTTAGCAAGCAATATGAGGATTTGATTTCAAACTAAAAACTGTTTCTAATCTAGAATTCGGGTTAAAAGCACGCACTCAAGGCAAGTAGGACATGAGTACTAGCAGAATGGGGTATTGAAATCAAGCACGCTTCAGAGTGATTTTATTAAAAATGTACAGTATTTCTGTGAACTTTCTTAAGCAGACACGCAAATTGTGCCAATAAATGAAATAGATCAACTTACCCAGTTGCTTGGTTGAAAGCAAGAAGAAGACAAGGAGTACAATTTTACTATTATTTAACTGCTAGTATGGTATGTTAGGCAATCGTGTTGGATACAAAAATGGATAACTATGCGGGAATTAATAAACGCGTTGCAGCATATATAGTTGACCAAACGATATTCCTAGTCTGCTGTTCATCGTTTCTTTCATTAATTTTATTTATATTACCAGAAGAATTCCTTGCCAACTTTTTTAATTATTTCTTTCTTGATCCTGACATTGATACAGGCCTTATATCAGAACGATATGAAATATTAGAAGACTTAGGTACATTACTAGAAAGTTTAGTATATATAGCATTAGAAGTATTAATGATAACAAGACTTGGTTGGACTCCAGGAAAATTGCTACTTGGTATATACATAAAAGATGCAAGCACACTTAAAAACGCTGCTTTAATGCAAGTAGTGATGAGAAGCACTCTCAAGGCATTTTTGTTTGTACCTCTCTATATTTCTGAGTGGTTTTTAATTTTACCAATATTGATCCTAATACCTGCAATATTTGATCAACGTAAGCAGCTTTTCTACGACAAAATTGCAAAAACAGTAGTAATGGATCATAAGTCTGAAGAATGCTATCCAAGATTAAACTATGTATATGTGGGAATAACTAGGCGTGCTATAGCATATATTATTGACCGTCTTATTATTATGGGAATTTCTTTAGTCTATTTTCCTTTTGTAAAAATAATTTTTCACCCTGCTAAATCTCAACTATTAATCATATACATTTGCTTATTTTTTTTGCTATCAATAGTATTCGGAATATTCATAACAAGAAGATTTAGTGGTACTCTAGGGCAATTGTTATGCTGTATCCGTATAAAAGATGCAAATACACTTAACAATATTACTCTAATGCAAGCAACAATTAGGTATGTTTCTCTTGAAGTTATTAGCTTCATATTGAGTTCTTTATTCATTATGGATATATTATTTTTTGATAAGTATACTTCTAAATGGTGGCCTGAACCTTTATCAGACTTAATTTTTACAGCTATAATACTAATTTTTGTATCTGCAATATTTGACAAACGAAAGCAGTTTTTTCATGATAAAATTGCAAAAACAGTAGCTGTAAAAAAGAAAGCAGAAGTAATAGTGATAAATAAACCTACAGGCTAATTTACGTGTTTTGTTTTTTCTATTCAATTTCTGATCTGTATAAAATTTACTTAAAAAGTTGTTGACACTAAAAATATCCGTGTTATAAGCAAGGCTATACTTAGTATTTACATAAATTGTTTACGACCATTTAGTTTTACAGTGAGGGTAATTTCTAATTACACTTAAGGGGGGTGAAATGGTTATAGGTCAGCAACAGTTAACTGGTAAAATAGCTACAAGATATAATACCATTCAGTTGTTACGGTCTAGCACTTTAAAGCAAAAAAGTCTTAGTGATAAAATTAGTGATGTAGGGGTAAGTGGGCTAATAGATGATACAGTTAAACTTAGTCGTTCAAAGCGAGATATGGGAAGAGGTATATATTACTCAGTAGTCCTTATGTATCGTGCATATCGGCTGGTAGATAAACTGGGTTGGAAGCGTGGTTTACAGGTAGTCAATCGGTACTTAGTTACAAAACGTGGACAGGAGAAAACTCTAGAAACAGCCAGGGAACTTTTAGGTGATATAGAAGATATAGAAGATTTAAAAGATTTTATAGATGATCTCAAACAAATTTTGTCTACTGAAACAGGAAAAGAGCAAGTTATAGAGGAATATAGCAACACATCTTTACACTTAGCTGCCAAGCAAGGTAATTTAAATGCAGTGAAATATTTTGTAGAAAAAGGGGCTGATATTAATGCTAAGACCAATGGTGATGATACTCCTCTCTACAAGGCTGCATTTGTGGTCGAAATGCAGCTCGCTCGCGACAAGGGCTTTGAAAAACGCGCACAAGCATATGCTGGTAAAGTTTACTCAAGACAGTCTGGCAGATACACTAATTTAAAGAAGGTCTTCTTTATTGCGATTTCAAATTGTATTTTGTTTCCTAAGAAATCCAATTATATATCTAGCAATACTATAAGAGATGAGGAAACTAATGAGCATGACTTACAATGCTTAAGCTTAAAGCATTAGATGCTTTTTACAAGATACAAGGCAGAAACTTATCAATAAGCCCCCATCAAGAATCTTATCTGTTAGCTATATATAAAATTTGATACTCTGACTACAATATACTACTATAGATAAAAGTGTTATCAATGGAGCAAAGTATGGAATTAACAGTAGGAAATAATGTGCCATACTACTATAATACCACAGAAGTGGTATTAATGGAGCGAGGTATGGAATTAGCAGTAGGAAATAATGCACCATATTACTATAATACCATAAAAGTGTTATTAATGGAGCAAGGTATGGAATTAGCAGTAGGAAATAATGCACCTGATTTTAGCTTACCAACAGATTCTGGTGAAAATTTATCATTGAGTGAATTTTTTGATAAAAAAAATGTAGTTCTTTATTTTTATCCTAAAGACGATACTCCGGGTTGTAGGATGGAGGCAAAAGGCTTTAGAGATAAAATAGATGATTTTTCTTCCCTTGACACAGTGATAATTGGTGTATCAAAAGATAGTGTTAAGCGCCACGCTAACTTCAAAGCAAAATATTCTCTGCCATTTTCCTTAGTTTCTGATGAGAATGCTGAAATGTTGGAAAAATATGGTGTTTGGGTAGAGAAAAGTATGTTTGGCAAAAAGTATATGGGAATAGAGCGCACTACTTTTTTAATAGATAAAAAAGGTAAAGTAGTGAAGATCTGGAAAAATGTAAAAGTTAGTGGGCATGTTGATGAGGTTCTGGAAGAAGTAAGGAGAATGTAAACTAAAGAATAGGTTAATGGCTACCCATTGCTACATAAAAAAGCTGAAATTACATAATTTTCGTAGCCACTCAAACTTTGAACTGGATTCAGATGATAGCTCAGTTGTAATAACTGGCGAAAATGGTATTGGTAAAACTAATATACTTGAAGCAATCTCGTTGCTTGCTAAAAGCAATGGAAT
Organism: Wolbachia endosymbiont of Listronotus oregonensis; assembly: GCF_031205055.1. Classification (NCBI taxonomy): domain Bacteria; kingdom Pseudomonadati; phylum Pseudomonadota; class Alphaproteobacteria; order Rickettsiales; family Anaplasmataceae; genus Wolbachia; species Wolbachia endosymbiont of Listronotus oregonensis. Next base: position 371,676 of record NZ_CP102118.1, read on the forward strand.
GAAAAAAGCAAAAGCCAGTGAGATACAAAATAGATTCAGTAATGAAGATTGGGTAGTGCACTATGATTTTTTTAATGGAACGGATTTTAATTCAATTGGTATCGCAAAGAGTTTTGATAAGAAACTAATACAAATTGATGGAAAAACGCAATCAAGTTATTCATCTCTGTATAAGATATCCAATGTAATATGGCTGATTCCACAAATGGACTATGTTCTTCTTAATTCTCCAAGTGACAGATTAAAATTTTTAGACCGTATAGTTTCACTGTTTGAAGAAAATTACACTTGCTGCTACATGAAATATAGAAAAGCTAAACATGAGCGAAGTAAACTATTGAGGGAGAACATTTTGAACAAAAACTGGTTCTCTAGTCTTGAAAACATAATGGCCGTTAATGCAGTTAGTATTTTACATATGCGATCGTCTGTTTTAAAAATATTACAAGATACAATTGATAACCATTCCAGTAAGCTTTTTCCGAAGGCAAGTTTGAAATTCAGCAGCCAGCTAACTTTGGACGATACTGCAGAATATTTTCAGAATCGTCTAAAGGAAAACAGAGAAAAAGATTCATTGACTGGTAGAGTAACCCTTGGTGTGCATAACGATAATTTTCGGGTTTTTTGTCAAAAAAGAAACGTACCAATAAATCTGTGCTCCACTGGAGAACAAAAGTTATTACTGCTTTCTATTATTTTATCCAGTGTAAAAGCAAGGTGTATTCATTACAATAAGGCACCACTTCTTCTACTTGATGATATAATGTCTCATCTGGATAAACATTACAGAAAGGCGTTAATAGAGGAAGTGTTAAGTATTCAATGTCAAACTTGGATAACTGATGTAAATCAAGATAATTTCAATAGCTATCTTTATTCTTTCAAGTTTTTTGAATTGTTAAGTAAATAAGTGACAATATTCTTCTGCAAAAGGAAAGAAATACTTACGTCCTTGGTCTTTTATTATATGACTGTGACCTTACCCAGATGATATGAATAAGTATTGCTTGGTTGAAAGCAAGAGAAGATAATAACTTTTCAGAGTGGATAGGTGGCAGGTTGGTACTTCTTTTGAGGCACTTTCTTCTCTTACATGGAGTGTAGGAAGAAGACCTCGTGACCCAGATTCTGCCACCGGCGAGGCTCACAAAATGTGATGACCTCGTATAGGAGTTTGGAACAACCGGTACTCTGATATATTGAAATATGCAATTGGAGGAAAAAATGCGTCACATTGGAGTTATACTAATAGCTTTACTGCTTGTTATCTGCAAGAAGGGAAGCCAGAGTATATTCAAACGTTTTGCTTAAAAGACTTGGATAATTTTATCGAAAATCTTCAAGAAACAGATAAAGTGGCTATAGAAGCAACAGGCAATAGCTGTTTCTTTTATGATGCAGTTTCACCTTACGTTAAGCGTGTGGTAATAGTCGCTCCCGGACAGTTTGAAGTTGTGCGCCGCTCTATACACAAAACAGACAAGCATGATGCAAGAGCTATTGCTTTCTTTCTAAGCAAAGATATGTTGCCTGAGGCAAGGCATAAAAGCAAACAATGTTAGCAGTTATAGTATTTTCTAAAACGAATGATAAACGTCTAAAATGGTATTACCAACTAAAAGGTGTAAGTCTGTACATTGATGCATTAGAGGTCTGAGGCGACTTTTGATGATGTGCCAACAATGCTCTATCGGATTTAGATCAGGTGAATATGTTGGAAGATAAAGCAAATGACAGCCAAAAGACTCTATTAATGACTTTGTTTTGGGAGTTTTATGGAATGTAGCATTATCCATAACTATGGTTGTATTACGCTGCAATTGTGGTTCGCTCTAACCATACATTAAATACATCTTTATTACACCCTCCTGTGAAGGTCATTGGTGCAATAAACTTCTTTTTAATCCATCCACCTATTATACTCACTCTTTCCCGCTTTTTTCCTGGAACATCAGCATATATTTTTTCTCCTCTTGGAGCTCGTGCATATTCTCAGTATAGAATATATTATACCTTTATCATTCGCTTTTGAAAATACTATAAAACAGAAACAAAAGTGCTGTTTATTGCAGCTTTTGGGTAATTTAATAGTAAAAATTTTAGAGAGAAATTTTATACACTATCACTGATATTTTCCCTTAAGTTGACGCCATTGCCTGAACAGATACACTCGGATTTTTTATATAACTATATTTACTATCTTATTTGGTACAGCATATACAGTGCGAACTTTGCTTTGACCGATCTTACTGGACACAGAGTCTATCGCTATTTTCTTCAATTCTTCTTGAGGTAAGTTAATTGCTACCTTTATTGTTGTGCGTAATTTTCCATTGATTTGCACTGCTATAGTTACCGTATCGTCAACTAATAATGATTCATCAGCTTTTGGCCAAGGTTGACCTCCTATTTCTTGCCATAGGCTTTCAGCTAGATGTGGCATGAACGGTTCAATTACTCTGATTAGTATACATATACCTTCATCAATAAGAGATTTTCCAGTTTTTACATCTATTTCAGCTATTAAGTTCGTCATCTCACGAAATTTTGCCACTACACAGTTTAATCTGCAGTTTTCCAAGTCATCTGTAAGTCCGTGTAAGAGTTTATGAATTTTTTTTCTGTACTCTAGAAGTCCACCCGTAATACTTTCATTATCATAGTGTATATTTACAGGTCTCAGCTGCATGACCATACGCCACAATTTATTTACATAACGAGAACAACCTTCCACGCCATCATCGGACCATTCCATATCTTTTTCTGGAGGAGTGTCGGACAACACAAACAAGCGAGCAGTATCAGCACCATACTTTTCTATGATAAAATTTGGATCAACTGTGTTCTTTTTCGACTTGCTCATTTTTTCAACTTTGCCCACTTGAACCTTAGCTCCTTGTGCAATCAACTCTTTTGCTTCTGCGGGAAATAGCCACTTACCATTTTCGTCTTTATAAGTTGCATGGCAGACCATTCCTTGAGTGATTAAAGTAGAGAAAGGCTCTTTAATAGCAAAATAGCCACATTTGGTTAAAGCACGGCAGAAAAATCGTGAGTAAAGCAAATGCAGAATTGCATGTTCTATCCCACCTATATAATAATCAACAGGCATAAAACGATTACATGCATCTTTGTCTATTGATTTATCTTCACTACAGAATGCAGCAAAATACCAGGAAGACTCAAAAAAGGTGTCGAATGTATCAGTTTCACGCTCTGCTTGCTTTCCACATTTTGGGCAATCAACGAACTTCCAAGTTGGGTGCTTATCCAGCGGATTGCCACCACTTGTAAATTCTACATCTGCAGGTAGAACTACAGGAAGGTCTTTTTCTGGCACTTGCACAGTTCCACAATCTTTACAATATATTATAGGTATAGGGCATCCCCAATAACGTTGTCTCGAAATTCCCCAATCATGTAAACGATAGTTTGTTGTTTTCTCACCTATCCCTTTTTCTTTGAGCTTTTTAATGATTACTTCCTTTGCTCTACTTACCGTTAATCCGTTTAAGAATTCAGAATTGAACATTACCCCATCGCCAGTATACGCCTCCTTTGTCATCCCAGTGCTTCGACACTGGGATCCATTGTAAGAATTCTGGATTCCAGCGTCACGCGCTGGAATGACACCTAAGTGGGCTGAAGAAATAACGGGAATAATCGGCAAATTATATTTCTGTGCAAATTCAAAATCACGCTGATCATGTGCAGGGCAACCAAAAATCGCACCTTCCCCATATTCCATCAACACAAAATTCGCTATGTAAAGCGGCAATTCCTTATCAAGAAATGGATGCTTAACGTTTAATCCGGTGTAAACTCCTATTTTTTCATCATTCTCCCCATTTGTTTTTATGTTATCGATAAAGTCCTGTATTTCTTTATTTTTTAAATCCTGCACAATAGGGTGCTCTGCTGCCACTGCACAAAAAGAAGCCCCAAATAAAGTATGAGGATAAGTTGTAAAAACCTTCAATTTCTTATTTAAGCCAACTACTTCAAACTCTATAGTTGCTCCTTCAGATTTTCCTATCCAACGCTCCTGCATTGTTTTGACTTTTTCTGGCCAATTTTTCAAACTTTGCAGGCACTTGAGTAAGTCTTCAGCGAAATCAGTAATCTTTAAAAACCATTGGGACAACTTACGTTTTTCAACAACTGCACCTGATCGCCACCCTTTTCCATCAACCACCTGTTCATTTGCAAGCACTGTTTGGTCCACTGGATCCCAGTTAACCCATGACTCTTTTCGATAGGCAAGCCCATGCTTTAAAAAATCCAGGAAAAATTTTTGTTCGTGTTTGTAGTAATCAGGCTCACATGTGGAGAGTTCACGCTCCCAATTATAAGAAAGACCTATAGATTTCAACTGTGTACGCATATTATCTATATTCTCTTTTGTCCATGTTTCAGGGCTAATATTATTGTCCCTTGCTGCATTTTCAGCTGGTAATCCAAACGCATCCCAGCCAATTGGATGCAAAACCTCAAATCCACGAGCTCTCTTGTAACGCGCTATCACATCCCCTATTGCATAGTTACGTAAGTGCCCCATATGAATTTTACCGGATGGATATGGAAACATCTCCAATACGTAACATTTCTCTTGTTCACTATTCTTGCTTACAGAAAAATCCCATTTATCTTGATAAAATTTTTCAACACTTTTAAAATCATATTTCATATAAATCCAAATTCAATTACAGTTCACATGCATCAAAGGATCAACCGCTTGGCCATTATGCCGTATTGTGAAACACATCTGTGGATCTTTATCTTGTGTGCTTGATTTACCTGCAGATCCAATCACTTGACCTTGCTTTACTTTATCACCAATTTCAACATGTATGTTTTTTAAATAGGAGTACACAGTCATGTAATTATCTTTGTGTTCTACTATAATTAAATTTCCATACCATCTCAGCCCTTTGCCTACATATACCACTTTGCCGGGTGCAGAGGCAACTACATTCGTTCCATTTTGAGCAGCAATTTTTATGCCATCCTTACACATTTCATCAGAAGAGGTAGCTGAAATAACTGTACCTTTAACTGGCATTACAAATTTGCAATTTACCCCCACGTTTTGTGCATTATTGTTATCTTTGTATATCCTGTTTATGATGGCTTTTCTATTTTCTTTTTTTATTAAAGGCTCCCTAATTAAATGGTACTCTCTTGTATATTCCAGCTCTCTTTTTCCGTAAAATTCTTCGCCTTTAAGCAGCACAGGTGCAGGTTTTTGCAGGCCACAGCCTATTAATATTGCTAATAATATAAGAAATGAAGCTATATGCCACATTTTAGATATATCAACTCTCACAAAACTCCAAAATTTTAGCGAGACGTAGTGTTTCACGCCTGTTCGTTACTTTCCTCGTTATTTATTTTACTAGTTAAATAATCCCTCAAATCGGTAAGTTCTTGCAACAAATTCTTTGGATCAAGATTGACTTTTATATCATTACCAAATTCTTTTTGCACTCCTTTTATTGTATATCCTTTATCATATAGCATGTATTTTACTTTCTTTATGGCCTCTATACACTTAAGATCATATAGCCTTCTTCCTTTACGCTTTGTAGGCTTAATTTGATGAAATTGACCTTCCCAAAATCTTAAAACATGCTGTTCCAAATGTAGCTCTTCAGCTACTTCCCCAATCGTATAAAATAATTTTTCCTTATTCATTAATTATTGATTAATTTTTTTATAATTTTTGAAGGCCTAAAAGAAATTGAATTTCTTGCCTGAATCATCACTTTCTCTGATGTATTTGGTATATTTCCTGGTCTTTCCTTCTTTTTCTTAACCAAGAATGTTCCAAATGACGATATTTTTACTATTCCATCCTTTACCAAGCTTGTCTTTATTTCGTTCAATATATCATCTATTATCGAAGCAGAGTCTTCCTTTGATAATCCTATTTCTTGGTTTATATTTTCAGCTATCGTTGCCTTAGTTACTGTTGTGTCTTTTGTTGTAACGTGATCCATTATTGATAAATATTACAATACGTAAATATAATATAGCAATCGACTCGAGATTCAGCTACTTTATTTTTTAGGGTATGTCTCTTCTGTAGCATAATTTAAAATACTAGCAACTGCCAACATTACAAATATTGCAAAAAGCGCCATTTGATGATCTGTAAAAAGTGCTAGCATTGACACTATAATTCCGCTGACAATAAACATAAACCCATTGATAATGGATGATGATGTGCTAATGTATTTTCGTTTCACAATCTCGCTGCCGACAGTAAAATTAAGCATATGTCCTCCCGCAAAAAACCCGAACATTAACATACAAAAGTACACAACGTGGACTGTTAAGTGGCTGCACAACAAAATAATCATTGAAATACCTTGTAACAGAGCAAAAGCAGAGATTACATGCCTTCTATTTTTAAATAGATTTGAGATTCGATCTGCAATTGGAGCACCAACTGCAAGACCAAGCCATAATATTGCGGTTGCTACACCTGACTCCACTGCATCAAGTTCTGAGTTGCTCAGTAACCTTGGAGCCCACAAGGTATTCAGTGCTAAAAATGTTCCAAAAGTAATAGCACCCACCACTGAAGTTATCCAGATATCTCTTAATTTTAGCACTGTGAGTACAGAGCACATTACTGTTCTTATAGAGCTTTTTATTGTGCATTCTTCTGAACTGCTTTCTGGAAGTGTGTTTGGACAAAAAAGCGTAAGTACAAATATCAACACACCAAATAGTATTATGCATACAATCAGATTCTTCCAATCTGCACCTTCGGCAAGCAAGCTAGAGAACAACATTTGAATCACCAAAGCGGAAAGACTTGAAATTGTCTGCACTAGTGAAAACATTAATCCAAATTGGGCAACGGAAAAACATATGCTACTTGTATGAGCAGCACCAATAAAACCAAATGATGCTCCAGTTGCAATCAATACTTGAGATAAAATCAAATGGGAAAAATTATCACTATTAATAAGGACAAAAAACCCCAAGATCATAGTTGATAACGAGAAAAAATAAATTTTTTTACTGGAAAAAACATTAAACGTTGCCCCACTAAAAAATTGTAAGATAGCAAAAGTCCAAGTATATACTGAGTTAGCTAGCGCAACTTGCGCGATTGTAAGTCCAAGTTCTTTTTCAAGATTCACACTTATAAAAGTATAAACTATCTGAATATTGCTGAATATAACAACCAAGTTACTGATCAGCCAAATGAACCAAGCCTTAGCTCTGCTTTCCATAAGATTTATTTTTATAAGTAATCTATTAGAAATTTAACACTAAGTCTCTTTTTAAGCTATTGTTTCCTGAATAAGTGCTGGACTTGACTTCCTTTAGCTTTATTGTACAATTAAATAATTTTATCCTAGGGTTAGATTAATATGGCACCACGTGAGTCTCAATTCAAAGAGTTTAATAATATCATTGCAAAAATAAGTGATAACATTAATTCCGGTAGGGTTGGTCATGCTGAAATTTATGAGGAAATAAAAAATCAGTTAAGAGAAAATCTTAGTACTATATATGAAGAGTGGGGAAGTAGTCAATTTGATCCAAGTTTTAAGTTCAAGTTATCTGGTGGTTTGTATGGCACTACGGAGACGACGCTATTACATAGCGCAATTAATTGCAGAGAAAAAGAAACTGCATGTATGCCATTGGTTCAACGTCTATTAGAGAAAGGGGCTGATCTTAATGTAAGAGATAGCTACAATAGTACTCCACTAAGTGAAGCTGTTTACACCGAAGGAGACAATAATAAAGAAGTAGTAAAGTTATTGTTAGACGCTGGAGCAGATCCAAATGCAATAGACGATGGTGCTACAGATTCAAGAACCCTGTTATCTATAGCGTGCCGTTATTCTGATGAGAGTCTTAATGTAGAGGCAGCAAAACTTCTATTAGAAAATGGAGCAAACATTAATGAAGTGGTAGATAATAAAGAAAATACTGTTTTACATCAGCTTATTCGTCAATCATTTGACATAAGAGAACAAGCTTTCAAAAAACAACTTACTGACTTAATAGGACTTTTTATAAAATATGGGGCTAATATTTATGCTAGTAACAATTTTAGTAAGACTCCTGAAGGTCTTATTGACGTGCAGTTTCATGGTCATCACATAAATGATAAGAAATTTGTCACCTCTATACAAAAGTTTTTAGAGAAGCAAAAGGACTCAATAGAGTACCACAGAAAGTTATTTGAGGTAGTAGAACAGAATAAAGATCTTAGATCACTTGCTGATATTATAGCAGGAAATGGTCTAATTGGTGTAATGGGCATTCAAGTTTGCAGCAAAGTGATACCTCAAATACTTGGAATACCAGATATAAAGCTTGTCATTAAAGGTACTATTGCTGAAGGTGAGGTTGAGCAAGAGTTCTCTCAGGGAACAGGATGGCCTGTTATTGAGATTGAAGATGGTTCTCTTAGATATTATGACTTATTCGATAAGATTATTTCTTGTTTTGAAGATAATCCTGTAGTCAAAGACCTATCATCTCAAAAATCGCAAATCTTGTCATACAGAATATTTCGCTATATCAGGGAAAACACAGAGGCTATAAAACAAGAGCTTTGGGGTGAATCCAGAGTTAGTAGTGCACCGACTGAAGTAAAGAAAAAGGAAGACAGCATAACAGAAGAGTATGTTGCACAAAAGCCTAATAAAGATGATCAGGATACTGTAAAACAGCATGGTAAGGAAAAATCAAAAGGTAATGCTGCTAAAGAAAACAGGAATGAGATAAGTGATACTAGTTACACAGATAAAAAACCTATGGTAACTGGACGTTCTACTTTTAATTCTGGTGTTTATTCTCAAAAAGAGCCACCAATATTTTCTAGAAAACAAAAAATTGCAATTGCTGTTGGTATTGTTGCTGCACTAGCAACAGCTTTGGTCTGTTATTCAGTTCAACTACCCATTTTGGCAATAGTTGTGTCTGCATTAATAGCCGGGGTTGGTGCTTACATGGTGTCAAGTAAGCTCTACGATGTTTCTATCTGTAACGGTACTAACCAACAGCCTGGTTTTTAGTTGCTTTATGTAAAGTATCAATAACTTGAGATATAGCTGATTCACTTATAAAACTCCGTGGCTTAGGGTTTTGTTCTTTTAACCTATCAAGATTTCTCCCCAATTGTTCTAATACCAATTCTCATTATTAGTGAATCAAATAAGAGGCATTGCAGAGTTGTTTAATTGTGGAGTGAGAAAGAGAGGCAATAAATTTGCACAAAGCGCTCTCAAGCAGAGCAATTGTATCATAGATTTTATTGCGCAAAATGTTCTGTTTTATGTATAACCAAAACCTCTCAACAGTCAGGTGAATATGGAGGTAGGTATATAATGTCAATATTTTTAGGCACCTTTAAATTTTTTGACTTATGCCAACTAGCACAATCCATGATAAGAAATGCTTCCCTTGTTCCTAAATATTGTGACATCTGCTCAAGGAATATATTCATACAATCAGTATTGACGTTTGAGCCAGAACTCTCTCCATTTCTGGTGCACTATAGAGATAAAAATTTTCCTACCTAGTTTTACCTTAACCTGTGTCCTAATGCCTTTTTTAAACCACCCGTGTCCAATCTTTGAATGTGTGCCAAACCGCGGTTCATCGAAGAAAAACAGCTCTTTTTCAGGATACATGACAATAGTTTCATTAAGATTTTTTTTTTAAACTCCTCTTGTTTACTTTTATCTTGTCCGTTATGCACTGGTCTTGGTGTGATATATGAGAATTTCATTCTTTGCATATTACGGTGTACTGTAGACTTGCTAAACCAAACCTTTCCTGAATTCTTATTTTCATTTCTTTTATAGTAATATTGGGGTTTTCCTCTATCCACACCTCAACTTGTTCACGTTGACTTTGGTTCAATATAGTTTTTCTACGGCGTTGAGGTGGAGCAAATAATTTTTCTTCTCTGCCAAATTTTAGGTCATGCAGTAAGTGCCTTTCTTGAAATGCAACATATTTTTGCTACGGCTGTTATACTATACTTTTTTGCTGCAATTACAGCATTTAGTTTTTTTGCAACATATGCATTATTTCTTACTTTCTTCAGCATTTCTTTTGCTCACTTTTTCATCCAATAATTTTGATCTTAATGCCATTTAAACCTCGCTATTTTACTTACTCCAGTATGGCTTTTTTCCATTATTGTCTATCCGTTACTTGTATAGCGGGAATTGGTATAACTAATTTACTTATCAACATATCCACTAACTATAATCTGTATACCGCTACACAGTTAGAAGTATTTTTTGATTTTACAATACAGCTTGAGATTCAATTTTTATAATTTTCTTGTTGACTAGCCAGACGGTACCTACCTTCTCGGCTTGCTGCTTTTGATAAAGTGTGGTTTTCAAGACAATATCAAATAGATCCTATTAAAAATCAATCGAATCTTCACATGTTTGTTCTTCATAAAAGAAGTTCAATGTTATCGTAGTACCAAGTTTTGCTTCACTTTTAATGTCGAAAGTTCCACCCATTAACTCTACTAATTTCTTGCTTAGCGGTAATCCGATGCCCGTACCTTCATTTCTATATCCCGAATCTGCTTGGCCAAAAACAGACATAACTTTATATATATCCTGCTGCATTATTCCTATTCCATTGTCATGAAACTCAATAGTTAATAAGTTTTTTTCTATATTTTCTTTTATCACCATTCTTATTAAACCATCTTTGGGAGTAAACTTGATTGAGTTTGATAATAAATTTATTATAACTTGTTTCATTCTCTTAGGATCTGCAATGACTAATAATTGTTTATTAGTCGTCTCTTTTTTAAATTAATCCCGGCTTCTTTTAATTTAGGTAATAGCATATTTACGCATGAATCTATTATTTTGTTCAGGTTAAACTTCACTTTTTCTACTGTTAAACTACTTGATTCAGCTTTTGAAAAATCTAACACATCATTAATTAAGGTAAGTAAGTGTGTTCCTGCATTATATATATCGTCTGCATACTCCTTGTATTGAGAGTTATCCATTGAACCTAAAGTTTCATTTTTGATCAACTCCGCAAATCCAATAATAGCATTAAGAGGTGTGCGTAATTCATGTGTAACGCTTGCAAAAAATTTTAGCTTATTTGCATTTTCTTGCTCTAATGCCTCTTTTATCTGCTGTAATTCAATGTTAGTTTTATGTTGCTTGGCTAGCATTTGGGTATTAGAAAATTGCAAATAGAACATTATTAATATTAAAATTATTAACAATAAGCCCAAAAATGTTAAAAATAGGCCATATGCTATAACATAAGAATTATTGTAGTTTCGAAGAATCTTCAAAAAAAACGAAGGTTTAACGCTATTTTCATGGAATATAGGAAAAATAGAAGTTAATGTATTTCCTGTAGTATAAAATATTTCTTGGTTACTTAATAGTTCATCAATTTCATCGTTTGTAAGTAACTGTTCATAATCATAATCTTGAGTGTTAAAATTACTGAATATTATTCTGCTGTTTTGATCATACAGTATTAAGCTGAAATCCTTTACTTTGCTCACTGATTGTAATAATTCAGCACGCAGTTTTACCAGTTGGTTTATGTAGTCAAAATTTTTGTATTTAATGTGATGCTTTTCTATTAGTAAATAATGGTATTTTTTTATTATGCCATTTTCCAGTATACTTTTTAAGTTTACACTTGAATCACGGTAAGAAGAAAGGAAATTACTCCTTAGTAAATAATTACAATATATCACACTGAATAAAATCATAAAGATCGATGAGAGTAATGCAATAACTTTTGTGTATTTGTTTTTCTCCAGCGCAGAAAACATTGATTTACCTAGCTTATACATATTCTTCTTATTGTGAAACAACGGTTTTTATGTTATTAATAATAAAATTTAGCATATAATATTTTATGACAATTTCTCCTATTTTGCCAGTTTATTCTCCTGTTAACATAAATTTTTCTTATGGTAAAGGTATTTACTTGTATGATATTGACGGTAAGCGCTACGTAGATTTTCACTCTGGAATAGCCGTTAGTAGCTTAGGTCACACCAATTCGCGATTAATTAGTGCTCTAAAATTGCAAGGAGAAGAATTATGGCATATATCAAATACCTATAATATACCTGCTGCCAATAATTTTGCAGAAAAATTAATAAACAACAGTTTCGCTGACACTGTATTTTTCTCAAATTCTGGATCAGAGGCAGTAGAATGTGGGCTTAAGATTGCTAGGGTCTATCAAAACGGAAAAGGCAATAAAAACCGTCACAGAATTTTAACATTCCATGGTGCATTTCATGGAAGAACCTTCCTAACTTGTGCTGCAAACGATAAACAGAAATTTTCTGAATTACTGAGTCCCTGTATTGATTGGTGTGATAATATCGAGCCCAATATTGAGAGTGTAAAGAAAGCAATTTCAAGTGGTATAGGCGTTATATTAATAGAACCAATACAAGGGCAAGGTGGTATCAAAGTAATGAATGAAGTCTTTATGAAAGAACTAAGAAAGCTGTGTGATGAAAATGACATATTGTTATTTTTTGATTGCGTACAATGCGGTGCTGGTAGGACAGGAAAATTATTCGCATACGAACATATAGGAGTGGAACCTGATATATGTGCTCTTGCAAAGGGAATAGGAGGAGGCTTTCCGCTAGGGGCTTGTCTTGCAACTGAAAAGGCTGCTAAGTATATGGCGGTCGGTATGCACGGTTCCACTTTTGGTGGCAATCCGCTTGCAACCTCAGTAGGTAATGCTGTGCTCGAAGAATTGCTCAGTCCTGGCTTTTTGAAAAATGTTGAAATTAGAGGTAAGTATTTAAAAAATAAATTAGAAGACTTAGCAAGTAAATTTCCAATAATAGAAGAAGTGAGAGGGAAAGGGTTAATGCTTGGAATAAAGGTGAAAGCAAACAATAAAAAGTTTGCAGAAGAGCTAAGTTATCGCGGCTTGCTTACTGTTGGGGTAACATCAGATAACGTTGTGAGAATTTTACCTCCACTAATTATCACCGAGAAAGAAATTGATGAAGGCATCGAGATTTTGACTCAATATTTATCTGAGAAATCTTCTAGTGAAATCAAGCAAATACACACGTAAGATCTGGCTGTTTACCAACTGTTGTTTGTACCGAAATTATAGTAGTAGCTACTTCATTCATGCATTTTACCTTATCTTGCTCTTTTATCAATGTAAGTCCATTTATATCACTTAGTGAGTCAAACTTTGTTGCATCCTCAAATATAAATGATTGTAAGATGCTTTTTGGAACCTGGAAGAAAACGCTATTACCAAATGATAATGTCGTTTCTGATAAATCCTGTACTAAATCGTTTCTAAAAACGCATTTCGATAATCCCTCTAACAGGATTGGTATTCCAAAAAGAAAAAATGTCCCTTTCACTAAATAGGTCGTTATTCCACATAATAATGCACCACACAAAAATGCTAGCGGTCCAAATGCTATGAAACCGCAAAGTGATGGCAATAGCATAGTATGGCCTAATGATATTTCATATATAAGCTTCGCTGAAACTATAAGTCCGATAAATAGCATAGCTGTACCCAAGACCATCCTTTGTCTAGAATGTTCTTTCCAGTTCTTGCGATACAATTCAGAAAAGTTATTGTTAACTTTTACTTTAAAAATATTATGGTTAGTTTTTAATTTAAGTTCTAAACCAAAATTTTCTTCCAACTCTGGAAAAAAACCTCTCAAAAGATTGTCCCGCTTTGAAATTACTCCATGACGCCATTTATGGCAATCTATAACTTCATCAATTACCATACTAATTTGATTATTGATCTTGTATAAATTGCTCATTTTATATGAACATCCACAATAATGCTTTTTTCTAAAGTCTGCGCAGCTTAAATTCTTTAAATCGTACAAAAAGTCTTTAATTTCTTGTGCTGTTTTATTAGCATCATCTCTGTAACCTACGGCTTTCAAAACTGTTGCTAAATGCTCATTTTCAATGCGAGAAATCGTTTTATCTAATGCATATATATATTGTTTGGATTGAAAATATGAGATGATTTTTTCTTTACACCTATCTCCATTGCCTTCGTACAAACTATTTTGTGTAAAACTATCATCATTTTCTCCGGCAATTTTTAATACATGACTTAACATATTTTGAGCCTTCACACTACTTTCAAAGTAGCAGTTTCTGATTATATGTACATATGCCTTTGCATCAGCATTTTCAGACTTACCTACATTATACGCTTTAGCTAAAAAGACTAAATAGTCAAATCCTGCCCATAGATAATACATGGACTTTACAATAGCACTTCCCACAGAAAATAGAACTGAGCGTGTGCAAGATAATTTACCGTTGTTTTTAATTCTGTCTTCATATGAACAAAGATATTTTTCTGTGCTTTTTAAAATCTTACGTAAATCTTCTTCTGTCTTTCCTACGTCAAAATCATTTATATCATGTACTTTTTCATACACCTCTTTTATCAAATCCTTTGAAAATTTTTTCAGAGCTGCGTCATCGATATTTCCTAGTGCATCCATGTTTTCGCTAATATAGATCTCTATTTTTTCTCCAAGCTCTATTCCCATTCTATTTTTTATTAGTTTATTGTACCTATCAGTGGCTGGAAATAAAACCTTTTGACAAAAATCCTGCGGTGCGCTTTTTAATTTTGCTAAAACTTTATCTACAAATAACTCAATTTTTTCACCTCCAGCAGCAAAAAACCAAGGTTGCCTGTTAGGATTGCGTTCTCTATTTCTTCCCAAATTCTTATATGTTAAAAACAAGTCTTTATAAATGTTACGAAATAGCGGTATAAAGACACGCAGAGAGGAGGAACCGTACATATTCTTGGTCATAAGGACCGTTTTGCAGCAAGGTTCTCCTCTCTGGTTTATTATACTGAAAGTTCCGAACAACTGGTTGAGCTTTTAGGCTCGTATATAAGGGTGGAAAATGCAGTATACACATTATTTATGGAGGGATTATGAATTTATCAAATATTATTACTGGCATTGATATTAGCAAAAATAAACTAGATATCCATATTCATCCACTTGGACATCATAAAGTATTTGAAAATAACGTTCAAGCTATTGATCAAATACTTGACTTTTTGCGTTTACATAACGTAACCAAAGTTGGACTTGAAGCAACGGGTGGATACGAAAAATTATGTGCTTATACTTTATTAAGACATGGTTTTGAAGTATATGTCATTCAACCAAGATGGGTAAGAGACTATGCAAAAAGCCTTGGTATTGCTACTAAAACTGATAAAATAGACTGTAGCATCATCTCACGTTATGTTAGTAATACAGACATGCGTGTCACTCCTTTAAAAGTTAGTAGTATTGACTGTTTGAAGCAAAAATTATCTCGCAGGAATCAACTAGTAGAAATAGCAAAAATACAAAAAACCCAAGCTCATCAAGTAACCGATTTATCTATAATCAAACAAATGGAAGAGCTACTTGCAGTTTTACAAAATCAAATTCAAGTCTTAGAAGATGAGATAATGGAATTAGTCGATAAAAATCAAGAGCTTAAAAAAAAGTATATGTCAATAACTAGTATACCTGGTGTAGGTGCAATAACAGCTATTACTTTTATTTGTTATCTACCCGAGCTTGGAACTCTCCAACATAAAGAAATATCCAGCCTTTCCGGAGTTGCACCTTTTAATCGAGATAGTGGTTTTAGTAAGGGAAAAAGGTGTATTCAGGGTGGTAGATCACAAATTAGAAAGGTTTTACATATGTGCATTCTTAGTGCGCAAAGGTACAATTCTTATATAAAAATCTTCTTTGATAGGCTATACAATCAATATAAAAAACCATATAAAGTTACCTCTACTGCTGCAATGAGAAAATTACTTATCCTTGCTAACTCTTTAGTAAGAGACGGTAGACTGTTTACTGAGGAGTATAGCCCTAAAACTGCTTCTATATAGCAATAGCATAGCTGTGAATAAGTACGCCCACACAAATTTTAAGTACTTATTCACAGCTACATCAATTTTTCTATTGACTTTTAACACAACTGCTGCAAAGCTTCTGCTGGATTGTTGAACTGACTAGTTGAATCTGTAAATATTGATGCAACGTGATTATACTCACTATCGAAACCACGACTTTTTGATTCGTCTATAATTGTTGTCAACGCATATTTAGCTAATGTATTTAAATCGCCTTGGTCATAATTACAATAGTCAGCTTCGTATTGACTTTTGCTATCATGCATGATTTTAAAGAAAGGTTTATCTTGTCTAATATCAAGATCATTTTTTCCAAATCCTGCAAAAATACATTTATTTTTTTCGCAGAAGTCGTTTAGGTTATGTAGTACATCCCCCTGTTGTTCTATGAAACTATGTAACTCCTTGCTTAAGTGCCAGTTATCAACTATTAGACTGCGTTGTTTATCATTGCTTTTACTCAATGCTTTAATTACTGTCTTTATCTGTGGTAAAAGCTCATCCTTAGCGAATTTCTCACTAAAACTTTTTTTCTTTAGAAAATCTGTAATGCTGCTATCATTAGCAGTACTAACCTTATTTTTAACCTCTTCTATTAATCCACCTAAATCTTTTCTTCTTTGTTTATCCAAAGCGGTGTTATCGCATTCCACTAAATACGAAAGTGTAAGATCAATCATTGAGTGCATTACTCTGTATTCTAGATACTTAGCAGTATTGCTAAAATCTACCTTGTCTTTCAATTTAGATATCTGTTCTTCCGTTAGACCAGGGTGTTGCTTTTTAACGCAGTTTATAAAGTTTGATTGACGTAATTTGAGTCTGTAATCTTGGTACGACATCCCTTCAGGCTGAAATTTATTATAAACTTCATAACGCGTACCATCTTCATATACCAAATTATTCTTACCTTGCAATGCAAAGCTAAGGTTAATTATGCTATTCACATCATCAACTAGAATAAGAGCATTTTCCCCAATTGGGCTTTGTACGTTCCACCTTACAGATTCCAGCAGATTATCAGAGTCAACAAGTTTATTGTAATTAAAAACTTCTTCACATTCTTCAACATATTCATGAGCTGGACTAGACTTTTCCCTAGTAAATAAGCTGCGCACGTTAGCAGCAAACCTAAGGAGCAGTTCTTTTGATTCTACTCCAGTTATTTTGGTCAACACCCACCAAATTGGCAACATTACTATAGAAAGTATAACGAAAGAAATTGTAAAGTATAGATTATTAATTAAAGCGGAATACAGCCAATAATCTGAAGTTAGACCAATTATTGCAGCAACATTACTATTTATAATAGGGAATAATGTAATTAAAGGTATTATGGTAGCAGCAACATTCACCACGAATGCTCGATTGAATTTTTCTCTTTCATTAGTTTTTGCAATAACATTTACTGTTTTGATAGTGTCTGCAATGCAGCGTCTACTTGATCTTGTAGGACTGATAATTTTTCCACATCTGTTTAAGATCCTTTTCTTTGGTGTTGCGGTTAGGTAAGTCGTAGGATATTCCGCATCAAGTTTGCACATATTTTCAAAGGCCTGCTGCTTGTTAATGCTATCTGCTTCATCAACACTAACCCACAATTTAGGCTTTTCACCGTTTTGCTCTTCAAATTTTCGATCATTCTCTTGCTGTAAAAGCAGATCATGTGTTACTATAATTGTTGTAGGTTCAGTGACTTTCAGCGCATCTTTAATTTCTTGCACAGTTTTAGGTGTTTTAACATCTACAGTAAATGCACCATCTATCATTTTCTTAGCTTGTTCAACTAAATTACCATTTGGCACTGCAACTAAATGGTGATATCCTGCTTGAGCTAGCGCATGACTCCACAATCCAATATCATAAGTCTTGCCAAACCCAGTTTCTGCATCAATCATAGTATTACAGTTAGTGATGGAAGAACTTTCTAGATGCTTTAGCATCTCTTCAACAACAGGTTTACGACGTTCTACTATTATAGATTCTTTGTCACTGAAGAGCTTTATAGATTCACCTTGTAGCTTACTATTAACTTCCTTTAAATGAGGGATAAGCTCTTTTATTTGATTAGTAATACATTGACTCATATCTTCCCACTATCAATACAATGTATTCCATAATACATTGTATTGATAGAATTACAACAAACATTTTTAGGTATTTTATGCCTTATAGACAAAAAATCCAACATTAGTTATCATCTTAATATGAACGACAATCTGGTATGCCTCGGAATGATTACTTCTCCTCACGGAATTAAAGGAGCTGTTAAATTAAAAACTTTTACCGAAAAACCTGAAAATATCTCCTTATATGGTGAGCTAATAAGTGGTGATGAGAATTATAAAATAGACTTAGTATCCGTCATAGGTGATAATCTAGTAATAGCTACAATCAGCGGAGTAAATTCCCGTAATGAAGCAGAGCTTTTAAGGAATAAGAAGCTGTATATAGAAAGAAGCAAGCTACCGAAGCTAAATGATGAGAATGAATTTTATCAAAGTGACCTTGTAGATATGGAAGTAAGGCTGGAAAGTAATGAATTATATGGCAATGTAAAATCTATATATAATTTCGGCTCAGGGGATACATTAGAAATTTTAGTTATCAGCACAAAAAAACGCATTATGCTGTCTTTTACCAAAGAAATGTTTCCGCACATAAACATGAAGGAGAGGTATATGGTGCTCAATATGCCAGAATTTATTGACTAATAAAGACTTTGATATTTATATAAAGCTATTTATAATTGTAAGATCGAACTGAAAATGTAATTATGGCAGAAAGAGCTAACGATATCAGACCAGGTCAGGTGTTGGAACATAACGGCGGATTATTTTTGGTTGTAGGTATTATGCATACTCAACCTGGTAAAGGTGGTGCATACATACAAGCTGAAATGAAAAACATTAAAACCGGAGCAAAACACTATGAAAGATTTCGCTCTGATGCAACAATCAGAAGAGCAATTTTAGATGAAGAGGAGTATGTTTACCTTTTCACTGAAGGAAACATTGTAAATCTTATGCATCCAAGTAATTACGAGCAAATCACTATAAATTTGGACTTATTGGGAGAAAAAAAGATTTATTTGCAAGATAATATGAAAATTAAAGTAGTAACTTATCAAGACAAAATAATTTCTGCGCATGTACCTGATTATGTTACACTTGCTGTGAAAGAAACAGAGTCTGTTATTAAAGGACAAACTGCTACTGCTTCTTATAAGCCTGCAATTTTAGAAAACGGAATGCGCGTTAACGTGCCTCAGTTTATAAAAGAAGAGGATAAAATTGTAGTATATACTCCAGATGACAGCTATTATGAAAGAGTGAAAGAGTAAAAGGAAGAATGTCCATCTCATCACCACGAATTAATGTGATGCTTGATTCTGTGCGTAGTGCTTCCAGGCAGCTTATGCGCGATTTTAATGAATTGCAAATTTCTAATGTTAAATCAGCAGACTTCATTAATAAAACTTATTCAAAATCCAAGCAAACCATATACGATTGCTTGCACGACTACAAACGAGACTATGGGTTTATTTCCGAAGATGATACTGACCAAGAAATAAAAGATAACGGTTACACTTGGTTTATTATGCCTATAGAGGGCAGGGAGAACTTTTCTAGTTGCATGGTTTATTTTGCAGTATCAGTCTGTCTCATTCATAAAAATAAAGTTGTGGCAGCTGTAATTGATGCTCCGGCTCTTAGAGAAACTTTTTGGGCAGAAGAAAAGAAAGGTGCTTTTCTTGAGGATTTTAGATCTCGTCATATAAAAATGCGGGTGAAAAGCCGTGAAGGGGGTCTAATAGATGTAAGTGGTAATTTATTAAATAAATTGCTGCCTGGCAATAGTAATGTACGCTCCATCGGTTCAACAATTTTAGGCTTTGCGTACCTTGCAGCAGGAAGGCACAGTGGAATAATTTACTCTGGAATTAACAAATATAAAGCCTTGCTCGGTAGACTTTTTCTGCAAGAAAGCGGTGGAAGGCTAACGGAAGACAACGGGCTAATCATTGCTGGAGATATAAAACTATAGCTAAAGTAATTTATGTTTACCTACAATTTGATAAGCGTAAAACTCGTCATTCCGCTACTTGTTAGCGGAATCCATGCTGAGATACCGCGAATAAATCGCGGTATGACGTAGGGCTGTACTAGCTATAGCATAAACAGGCTACAGAGATAGACAACTTCTCAAAAACTTTTACAAGAGATTCTGTTAAATGTTCTATCATTTCATCAGTATGATAAGGTGTAGGGGTAATACGGAAACGCTCAGTTCCTCTTGGCACTGTTGGATAATTTATATGTTGAACGTATATTCCATGCTCATCAAATAATAATTTTGATGCTCCTTTGGATAACTCTGGGTCGCCAATTATTATTGGAATTATATGAGTTTCTGTTGGAATGAAGTTAATTCCTGTATTTCTCAGTGAGTTTTTTACTTTTTCAACGACTTGCTTTTGCTTTTCCCTTTCAATGTTGCTCGATTTTAGGTGTTCAACGCTTGCCTTTGCTGCCGCTGCTAAAACAGGCGACATAGCAGTGGTGAAAATAAATCCTGGAGCGGAACTTCTTATTACATCTACCAAGCTCTTTGAAGACGCTATATACCCACCCATCACTCCAAAAGCCTTCGATAGTGTACCTTGAATGACGGTTATTCTATCCATCAGGCCTTCTCTTTCTGCAATTCCGCCACCATGTGAACCATACATGCCAACTGCGTGCACCTCGTCCAAATAGGTGATTGCATTATGTTGATCTGCAAGATCGCATATCGCTTCAAGCGGCGCTATATCGCCATCCATTGAATATACGGATTCAAGTGCTATTATCTTTGGTGTTTTTGTGTCTACGGACTTTAACAACTGCTCTAAGTGATCAACATCATTGTGTTTAAATATATGTTTTGGTCTTTTTCCTGATTTTATGCCTTCTATCATTGAAGAATGGTTCTTCTCGTCTGAAAAAATTACTACATTTGGGATAATAGACGATAAAGTGCTAAGTGTTGTCTGGTTAGCAAGGTAGCCACAAGCAAAAGTTAAAGCAGCCTCTTTTTTATGCAAACAAGCTAAGGATTTTTCCAGTTCTACAACCTCTTTTGTTGTACCAGATATATTTCTTGTTCCCCCGCACCAATTGATGAATTTTGAATAGCGGCAATAACTTTCTCATTTTGTGACATTCCTAAATAGTTATTACTGCACCAGACTATTACTTCCCTATTTCTTTCATAGTCCATAATGTGGGGGAGCCTACCTGGCAATGACGCAAAGTGCATAAATTCACGGTAGCGCCCCTCATCTTTTATATCTTTGATTTTGTTTAAGAATATTTCTTCGTAGTTTACCAAGTTTTCATTCGCTAATAATTAATATAATTATAATAAATTATTAAATGGTAAACTACAATATTTATTCTTCAACTTACTGTTTCAACAAACTTTCTGTTAGCTACAGGTTCAACATTACCACCCTCAAGTGAACTTGAAGGTCTGTTACAGCAATATATGATTACAGCAGCAACTAAACAACAAGCTCCAACTGCTATTCCCACTGCTAACATCTCTAGGCAAACTACAATAGCCGCTCCCGAAGCAACTCCAGCTAGTGCTAGTGCAGAAGCAGCTATAACAGGCAGCTTACTACTTTTTGTACTTTGTGGGTGCGTTTCAACATCGTTATCTTCAACAACTACGTTATTAGAATTACCGATGACAATAATCTGCGGACCTTGTGAATCACCTTTACCTGTAGGTTGATCATTACCCTCTTTACTATCTGTTGTAGTTACCACAGGCTCTTCATTGTCAGTAATATCTTCAGTTGTAGACACATCGCCAGCATTTGAAGAGGTGCTGCTATGCTCATCACTGCTTGAGAGACTAGCATTATCATCCAAGGTGTTTGTATCGTTAACTAAAGTTTCTGGTTGTGGATTATCTTCACTTTCACGCTGGTGATTATCCTCCTCATCACTTGAGGAATCTGGCGTATCACTTGTTTGTAGTGTTATGTATTCAGTAGACTGATTAGCAAGAGTACCTGTAGTATCACTAACATCTTTACTTGAAGAATCTAGCTCATCACTTACTGATGGTGCATGATCATTTTGAATTACAAGCCATTCACTAAGAAGTTTCACAATCTCTCTGAGTTTGCCTCCTTGTTTACTTTTCTCCTCGCCCTCTAAACTAGCAACTTTTGTCTTGGCTTTGCTTAATGCTTCCCGTAAAGCAAATTCAGCAGATGCAGTTATATAAATTTTTTTCTGTCCCACTATAAGTTTTACTGTCTCAAGATCAACACTCTCAAGAACATTACAAAGAATTTCTTCTATGGCCTTTCCTTGGTTAGTTTGAATCCTAGAAAACGGAAACAATTCCTTAATTTCTTTAAGTTTGCTTTCTTGTTGATTCTTTTCCTCGCCCTGCAAACCATTAATTTCTGCCTCGGCCTCATTTATCGTTTCTCGAAGAGTAAAAAGTTCTCTCAAACTGGTCGACCTTTCATTACTTTGTGTCTTTTTTTTAGGACGGAAAAAATTAGAAAGTCTTTTCTGAACCGACCCCTTTTTACTTTGTCTCTCCTCTTTAGAGTTGGTCGACTTGTCAGCATCAGGAGTTTCTATTCCCGAATTGGTCAAAATATTAACATCGGAAAGTCCTCCTCCCAAACTGACTGACTTCTTTTTACTTTGTTTTAAATGGACCTGATTGACACCCATAGTAGGTACTCCTAGACGGGTGTGCTTACTAGGTTTAGGATTGTTCAAATACTTGTTAAAATATTCTACACGTTCAACCACAGTCTTTTCACCTTCTTCAAGATTATTCGGACTGCCAATATCAAAAATTTCCCCCGAATTGGCCCATTTTTCAAACGATTCTACCAAACTAGTCTCATCCCTTTTGTTTTGTTCCCTCAAATTGATCGTCGATCCTCCTTTAGAATTAGTCAAATTGTCAATATTAGGAAGTCCTCCTCCCAAACTGACTGACTTTTCACTTTGTTCTTTAAATTTGGTCATTACACCCTCCTTATTATAATTGCCTCTGGGCTTCTTTATTGAAGCCCTTATGTCACCCATAATACCATTTCTTCTATCTTTGTCAAGAAATTTATCATTTCTATTGCTGAGCTCAGAATATATATTAATTATTTCAGAGAATGAAGCATTCTTATGTTGATCTTTCACTCGTTCAAAATATTGTTTATCGCTACTTGAATGGGTGCTTGGAATAAGACAACTGGGTACAGTTAGTACATCATACACTTCCCTAGCAGTCCGGGAAAGGATGTAGCATGTTGCAGATGTATTATTATCCGACTTAAAATTTTTTGGCTTTATTTTTAAAATAAGATCATGATAAACTTCCAATTTGTGGTCATGTAGCGCCGGCACGGAATGTCTTCCTATTTTTAATTGTTTGCCTACATGTTTATAGCCCATAAAATTAGGTGGTAATGAAGGTATGGAATCTGATCGATCAACTACTCTAATAGTCTTTCTTCCGAAGAGCTCATTACAGACTTTAGCAGCATTACGGTTAAAAACCCTTGGTGCACCAAAAGTTGCAATATGCAAATCTTTTGCATCCTCTGTTACACTTAAACATAGAGCAGCTATGTTAGCGACAGCACCTCCCATGCTGTGACCTGTAAGATTAATTTTTAAATCTCTGATTTCTAATCCTTGATCGTTAGCATATCCTTTTAATATCCCGTAAAGGCTCTCCCAGGAATTTTCAAATACGGAGTAGAAGCCTAGGTGAATTTTACCACCTTTGGGCAGAAGTTCATATTGACGAATTAAAGGTATTTCAACATCTCTCTTGAAGTCATAAGAATTACAAGTACCGCGGTATGCTATAGTTACTTCCTTACCCCTTATGAAAACATAACCAGTATGTCGAACTTCTTGGTCAGAAATAATGCCATGAAATTGAACAACTTTGTAACCCTCTTTCTCAAGTTGAGCAGGAGTTTTATATCCTCCTTTCTTTAGCTTAACAAACTCATTGTTTTTACAACCACAATCACTAACATAATAGCCTACCATAGCGAAGTTGATCATCTCTAATAACTTCTTTTGGTTAAATCCTGCAATTTTAGTTAGATTCCTAGAATTATTCCTGCTTTTACCTTTTCCTGTAACACCTGCTGTTTGTGGAATAGGTTTTCTAAGTAGATTAATTATATATTACCTCACATAAATAACTAATCTAGTATAGTATTAGACAACAATCTTGCCAAGCAAATTATTAACTCTCTTAGCAAACAGACTTACATCATCCATCTCTTCACCTTCCACGATGCAAGCTTGGTAAAATAATAAATGAATCATGTCTTCCAATGTTGGGTTTTCACCATTTTCAGCGTGAGATTTCATTATGCTTTTTATTACAGGATGCTTAGTGTTAATTTCCAGTACCTTTGGCGTGTGGTAATTTAGCTGCTTTTGTTCACGCAAAAAACGCTCCATGCGAAGATCCATAGCACCTTCATCAACTGCTAGACATACAGGGCTGTCAGTCAGTTTTTTTGAGATTTTCACGCTTTTCACTGAATTGCCAAGAACCTTGGTGAAATATTGCAGTATAGAGTCCGTATTTTCTTCAGTCTTTTCTTCATCTTGCTTATTTTCCTCATCTTTTTTATCTTCTTCTGAAGAGAATTTTTCCAAATCAACATCAGCGCGGGTCACAGACTTAAATTTTTGATCTTTATATTCATGAATCACGCTAGTCCAGAAATCATCAACTGGATCAACAAATAGGAGCACTTCTAGTCCTTTACTGACGAATCCCTCAAGTTGCGGACTGTTTTTCACTGAATCGAGGCTATTCCCGGTGAGATAATAGATATGTTCCTGCTCAGGCTTCATTCTGCTTATGTAGTCATCAATGCTGACTAATTTCTCATCACCAGTGCTATGAAATCTGCAAATCGAGAGTAGCGCTTCTCTCTCATCAGTTGGCATAGCTTCACAAAGACCCTCTTTTAATACTGCACCAAAATTGGTCCAGAATTTTGTATATTCCTCTAAATTCTCTTTTGCCTTTTTACCGAGCTCTGATATCGCGCGTTTAGTTAAGGATTTTCTGATTTGCTCAACAACACGATTATTCTGCAGCGTTTCTCTGCTGATATTAAGAGGCAAGTCCGGTGAATCAACAATACCTTTCAGAAAACGTAAATACTGCGGTATGATCTGTACGTTATCTTCAGTGATAAATACTTTATTTACATATAACTTAACAGAGCAACGTCTATCTGGATGAAATAAATCAAAAGGTTTAATAGAGGGAACATAAAGCAAATTTGTATATTCTATTGCACCTTCATTTTTATTATGCAATATCATCCAAGGCTCCCCGCCAACGTGAGCAACACTGCGGAAAAAATCATTGTGTTCCTCTTGAGTAACATCATTTTTTGGCTTAGTCCAAATTGCAGCCTTACTGTTTAACTTTTCACTTTTTCCTTCTTCATTTATGAATTCAACAGGAAAATTTATGTGATCAGAGTAAGTAGTGACAATGTTTTCAACACGAAATTTATCTAAAAACTCATTCTCTTCAGGACGCATAATGAGTGTAATTTTAGTTCCACGAGAAATTTGATTATCTAGTTTACTTATCGAATACTCTCCATCTCCCTTGGATTTCCAGACCCAAGACTCCTCCTCTCCAGCTTTTCTTGACTCTACTATTACTTCTGATGCAACCATAAAGCTTGAGTAAAAACCAACACCAAACTTCCCAATCAGCTCCACAGCTTGGCTTGAATCCTTGCTATTTTTAATCGCATCTAAGAACTTTTGCGTACCAGAGCTTGCAATTGTACCAAGGTTATCTATTAAATCTTGTCTGTTCATTCCGATGCCATTATCAGTGATATATAGCTCGTTCTTATCTTTATTGGAGCTAATAGTGATTTTTAACTCATCACTTGAATCTAGCAAATTTGAATTAGATTGAGATTCATAGCGCAATTTATCACATGCATCCGATGCATTTGATATTAACTCACGCAGAAAAATGTCCTTATTAGTATAAAGTGAATGAATCACTATATTCAGTACTTTCCCTACTTCAGCGTCAAATTTTAAATTTTCAGTTTCTTGTACGTTATGCATTTTGAGCTCCATTATTTGCCTACTACCCTAATAATCTAAGTATTGCACTGCAATCTTTCAAGGTCACGCACGCCAAAATTAATGTAGCCGCCATATTATGACACCCAATTTATGGGATCTCTTGCATAAAAATTCCTTGACACCCTTCGCCAACCCCCTTATCATGAAACTGAAGGTATTCATTTATCTTCATCTGTGCAGATTAAACAGCAAGAAAACAACGTAGTTGGCGTCTTATTTTTAATTTTTTGCACTATGTGCACCTTATGTCTTCACAACATTTCTGGGTTTTTACCTATATAAGCTGAAACGCGCTTATAAGTCGTTTAAGACAGTATAGTACGCCAATTTGCAGGATTAGAGAGTGACAACTAGCTAACACGGGGTTTCTTTTGCCTTTTTTTCTGCTTAGTAAATTTCTTAAACATTTAAGCTAAGGTTAGTTGCACTTAAAAGCAGCTAAATTGCAGCGTTTAAGACTTAAAAAAACGCCAATACAGAAAATAGACAATGACCAGGGCTTCTTTTGCCTTTTTTTCCGTTTGGTAAATTTCTTAAATATTTATAGCTAAACGACAATCGTCATCCCGCTGCTTGTTAGCGGGATCTAGAGATACCGTGACGGTATGACGAGGGAGAACAGTTAGCGGCTGAGATACCGCGAATGAATCGCGGTATGACGTAGGACTGCTGTCATTCCAGTACTCCTTTTTTTGTCATCCCAGTGCTTGACACTGGGATCCAGTTTTCCATATAATCTCATCGAAAACGTTGTATTTTAACGTAAAACATCTATTTTTATGCTTACCAACTTAATAAAATTCCTGGATCCCAGTGTCTGGGCACTGGGATGACACCCTACTTAACCGTTATACCGCGATTCATTCGCGGTATCTCTTAACATAGATCCCGCTAACAAGCAGCGGGATGACGATTGTCGTTTAGCCATAAATATTAAGAAATTTACCGAATAAAAAAAAAGGCAAAAGAAGCCCCATGGTTAACTAGTTATTTATATGTACTTCAAAATATTGGCGTTTTTTTTCTAAACGCTTAATAACCGCGATTCAGCCGCTTTTAAATGCGACTAACCTAAATTACAAACATTAAGAAATTTACTAAGTGGAAAAAAAGGCAAAGAAACCCTAAGGTAGCTAGTATTCAAATTCTCCCTTGTCTATTTGACGTCTTTTGCTGTCTTAAACGCTTTATAAGCGCGTTTCGGCTTGTATAGGTAGAAACCTAAAAGTTTTATAAAAACATGAGGTGCACATAGTGCAAAAAATTAAGCATGATTTACGCCAAATACATTAAGTTTTTTTGTTATTAATCCACTGCAGAGATTGCGAAGGTAAATAATTAGCTTCAGTTTCATGATAAGGGAGCTGGCGGAGTTTGTCAAGGAAGTTTTTCGTTTCTATTCCCAATAAAAGTTTATTATATGGTTATGCAAGAAGTCTAGTGGAATTGGCTAATATTTCTTAATTTAAATTCAGGTGCACTTAGCCCATTCTGGTGATAACAAATTGGAACAGATAAGGTATGATAACTAACTTTTCTGTGAGTATATAGTTTTGCCAGACACAACAGTACGTACCACGTGCCCTTTTACTTTGCGCCCATCGAAAGGGGAATTCTTTGATTTACTAGCAAAGTTGTCAGTTTTAATTTCCCATTCATGATTGAGGTCAACTAAAATTAAGTCTGCAGCAAGGTTTTTTTGTATACGACCACGTGATACGTGTATTATATCTGCAGGCTTATATGTCAATTTTGCAAGCACATCAAGTAGACCCATTTGCCCACTGTGGTAAAGTTCAAGTGAAAGGGGCAGCATTGTTTCAAGGCCAACAATACCAAATGCAGCATTTTCAAGTGGAAGATCTTTAGAATTACGATCATGCGGAGCGTGATCGGTTGCAATGCAATCAATCACACCTGTCTTTAAACCTTCAACCATAGCTAAACGATCTTCTTCAGTGCGAAGCGGCGGGTTCATTTTTGCAATTGCTCCATGTTGTTTTACTATATTTTCAGTCAAAGTGAAGTGATGAGGGGTTACTTCACATGTAACATTTAATCCCAAATCTTTCGCACGTTTAATAGCATCAAGTGAATCTTTTGAAGAGACATGTAGAATATGGTAGTGCACATTTTCCATATCTTTCATGAGCAGTATATCACGATTTACCATAACCGATTCTGACGCACTCAAGATTCCCTTTACTCCCAATTCTTCAGAAATTTTACCTTCGTTGATTGCACCACCTGCTGATAAATTTAAATCTTCTGCATGTTGAGCAATAGGAACACCCAGCATACTTGAATAAAGCAGCGCCTGTCTCATAATCATTGGGTTCATAACTGGCATGCCATCATCAGTGAACCCAACCGCACCTGCTTCCTTTAAAAGTGCCATTTCAGTCAACTTTTCTTCCGAAGTGGTAATTTTAGCGTAAAATTCAACGTTTACATGTGAAGTTTCAAGTGCTCTATATTTCAAATATTTAGCCAAAACAACGCTATCAATTGCTGGAACAGTGTTCGGCTGACAAACTACAGTTGTAACGCCTCCCGCAGCTGCAGATTTGCTGCCTGTATATATAGTTTCTTTATGTTCTTGGCCTGGTTCACGAAAATGTACGTGAATGTCAATAAGGCCTGGCATTAGAACAAGCCCTTTACAGTCTATTGTTTCATCGACCCCACTTGTTGAAAATAATGATTCACCAAAGTCAACAATTTTATCCCCTTCAGTCAATAATGAACCTTTTATATCAAGCTTAGTTTCGGGATCGATAACACGAGCATTAATATATGCAATTTTATAGCCTTCCTTTTGCCCTGTTTGCAGCAAATTCCAAGTTTGAGTCATTATATTTGAGTATCGATTATAAAATAAATCTAAAGTTTTTTTAACAAAATACAACCAAATAAAAACGCAGACTAAAGTTGCGAGAGCTGTCTTGAATTAAAATTGTCCCAAAAATTTGGCTCTTATAACCGAGTTACTTCAGTTTTAACGTTAATATGAAAAACTCTTAGCTCTGTTGAAGGATTTTCCAGTTGAATATCTAGCTCATTCTGTATGTTCGATAAACAAATCAAAGCTGAGTCAAAATTTTCATCACACTGCTTCGCTTCATGCATACCATCGATTATTTCCTCTAATTCTTCCACATCATCCATTTCTTGCGGCGCACTTTTTAATATCGCTTTTATTTGGTTTAAATTTTGACGAATTTTCTCCTGATATCCAGCAATTCTCTCTTGATATATATCAATTATTTTTTGACATGCGTTGCCTCTAAATGGATGTTCTTTTTTCTCTTTTATGTAAGAACTTTGAAAGTCTTTACAGTTAAGGATTGCTTCTCTATGTTTTTTTATGTCATTAATTGCACTGACTATCGACTTATCTATTTTCTTCAAATTTTCTTCCCGTCCTTCTCTTTTAATTATACTTTTGGATTCATTTTTCATTTGGTTCATTTTGTCATACAGGTTTCTGCATTCTTTGTAAGATACCATTGGTTGTAATATTCCTTCTTCTACACCTTTATTGTAAAAATTCTTCAACTCATTACTTGATAGTATTGTTATAGCATCTTCCCTTTTGCCTTGTGATTTAGGATACTTTTTATTCAATGAACTAACATGATTTAACAAGAAATCTTTAACTAGCTCTTCCTTTTTAACTTCAGCTAATTTTTCTAGTGTTTCTATATATTTCAGAACTTCCGCAAAGAGCTGTCCACCAGATGGAGCAAATCCTTGAAGTGGTTTACTCTGAGCTTTATAAAAATCGGTTTGTAAAAAATCTTCAGCTTGTTTTTTTATTACTGAAAGTTCATTGAAGGCTTTTTCTGGATTGATTTTTCTCAAAATACCAACAGTTTTTCTAATCGCTTTTTCTCTCTTTTTATTATCTTGCTTTTCATTTAATATCAGATGTTCAGTTTTGGTAAAAGCATTACCTTGATCACTCTTTGCAATGTTACAAACGATGTTTTTTACAACTTTTTCAGTTGCTGCATAATCTATTTCTTTTGCAAAGCAGTCAACAAATGATTGCCAAACTTTTTTATTAACAAGCTTACTTGTCTTATTTTCAAAATCTTCTCTACTTTTGAATCCTAAAATAGTATAGAGATTTTTTTCAACTATTGGTTCGGCATGTTGTTTTGCCACTTTACCTTTTATATTGAATGGAAATTTACTAATCTTAGTTGTACCCACAATGTTACCTCAATATTAACGCTATCTATAAAAGTATAAAGATTTAATATTTAATTTTTAATTAATACTAGCACAGCTAACTACGGGGGCATTATGCTAGCATCAATAGCAAGCGTCAATTAACACTTTAACTTCTAACTTGTCATCAGTAATATTGTTTATATAAAAACTATAATTTTTTATGCCTGAACTTGGGAATATATTGCTACTCATAGCCTGCTTATTGTCTTTGACATATTTGTTTTTACCGCTTAGTTCTTGTCGGTTTATTACCACTGCCATATTTTTTTGTGTATCAACATCAATGGCTATTTTGATCTACTGCCACATTACAAATGATTTCTCACTCGAAAACGTATATTACCACTCACACACAACAAAACCTTTGATCTATAAGATTTGTGGAGTTTGGGGAAATAAAGAAGGGTCTATGTTGCTTTGGACATTAGTGCTTACCTTTTACCTATTTCTGATGGGTATTTTTACTGATAACGACAGTAAATTGAAGAAAGTATCCTTGATCACCCAAGGCTTGATTTGCTTTTGTTTTTTACTGTTCACTTTACTTGAATCCAGCCCCTTCACTAAAATGCCAAGCGTTGAAAAAGATGGATTGGGTTTTAATCCGATATTGCAAGATATAGGCCTTGCTATTCATCCACCGATATTATATTTGGGGTACCTTGGATTTAGCGTTCCTTTTTGCTCTCTATAGCTGGATTAATTGCAAATACTGAAGGAAATGTTTGGGCTAAAATTGTCAGGCCTTGGGTACTTATTTCTTGGTCGCTGCTCACTTTGGGCATCAGCTTGGGTAGCTGGTGGGCATATCGCGAACTTGGGTGGGGTGGATTTTGGTTTTGGGATCCAGTGGAAAACGTTTCTTTGATACCGTGGCTAATTGCAGTGGCGCTGACACATTTGTTGCTCGGTGTACGAAATTTCAATACTTTAAGGAATTTCGCTATTTTACTTACGCTTACAACTTTTATATTGAGTGTAACTGGAACATTTCTAGTCCGCTCAGGAATACTCACCTCAGTGCACACGTTTGCAGATGACTCAAGGTATGGACTGTATATATTAGCTCTACTTGGTGTAATTACAGTCAGTAGCTTAGTAATATTTGTAGTGTTTACGAGAAAAAATCGCACATCTTTCCAGTGCTCGACATTGGAATCCAGAAAGAAATCTGCTACTCAAGTGACAGAGGGTAGAAGATTCTTTTCACGCCTTACGATGATGCTGATGAACAATTTATTATTTATTACTGCCTTTTTCATCGTGTTCGTTGGCACTTTATACCCTACAGTGCTTGAGTATTTAACCGGTGAATTAATTTCAGTTGGAGCACCATATTACAATTCTTTATTTAATCCTATTGCACTGGCTATTCTAGTGCTCACCATGATCGGGCAATACTGCCGTTGGCAGGGAAATAGTCTATTGCCAATATTTCGTGAATACAGATTTTCATTCTGTAGTGCTGCAGCTATTTTGCCGTTTATCTTTCACATGGAGCTAATAATTGTGCTATCAATTACTATCTCCATAGCATTATTAATCTTTGTTTTAGAAGCATATAGTAAAAGAATTTGTTTATTTAAGGTAGCATTTGGTGAATCAATTTTATTAGCAAGAAAAGTTTCTAAATCCTACTATGCAATGATGGCAGCTCATGCTGGAGTGGCAATTTTAGTGCTTGGTATAGCTTATTCAGTTGGTTGGCAGGAGAAAAAAGAAAATTACTTAAAAATAGGGGATAGCATAACAGTCAATAAATTTAAAGTTACTTTACGAAATATTGAGCTAATAAAAGAAAAAAATTTCCATGCAGTGAGAGGTACAATGGATATCAGGAATTTGCTGAATAATAAGATATTGGGTGAGATAACCCCTGAATATAGATTTTACCTTGTGGAAGGTCAGAAAAATGTTGAAAGCAGTATCTACCACAATTTGCTTTCTGATATTTATGTTGTAATCGGTGAGATTGATAAGAGTAAGAGCAAAATCGCAGCTAAAGTGCACTATAAACCTGGAATGTCTATAATCTGGCTTGGATCCTTCCTCATCGCTTTTGGTTCGCTCCTTGCTGCTTTTCCTTTATTGAGAAGATTTTAATAGGACTCCTTTATACTATAACGAAAAAACTTCCTTGACAAACTCCGCCAGCGCCCTTATCATGGTATTGAAGGTATTCAGTTATCTTCATCTGTGCAGATTAAACAGCAAGAAAACAACGTAGTTGGCGTCTTATTTTTAATTTTTTGCACTATGTGCACCTTATGTCTTCACAATATTTCTAGGTTTTTACCTACACAAGCTGAAACGCGCTTATAAGTCGTTTAAGACAGTATAGTACGCCAATTTGCAGGATTAGAGAGTGACAACTAGCTAACGCGGGGTTTCTTTTGCCTTTTTTTCTGCTTAGTGAATTTCTTAAACATTTATAGCTTAAGTTAGTTGCACTTAAAAGCAGCTAAATTGCAGTGTTTAAGACTTAAAAAACGCCAAATACTGAAAATAGACAATGACTAGGGCTTCTTTTGCCTTTTTTTTGTTTGGTAAATTCCTTAATATTTATAGCTAAACGACAACCGTCATCCCGCTGCTTGTTAGCGGGATCTAGAGATACCGCGGCGGTATGACGGTTCGTGGCGGTATGACGGTTCGCGGCGGTATAGTAATTCGTCATCCCGCTACTTGTTAGCGGGATCTATCCGCGGCGGTATGACGTAGGACCGCTGTCATTCCAGTCTGGAATCTAGTTCTTATTGTACATTTACTTAGTGTAGAGTTAAGTTTCCTGGATCCAAGTAGTCTGGGCACTGGGACGACACCCTTTTGGATGGAAACCTCAGCTACTTTCATGACACCATTCTTTCTTCTGGATCCCAGTGTCAAGCACTGGGATGACATCATAGGGGTACTAGCCTGACAACCGTCATCCCGCTGCTTGTTAGCGGGATCTAGAGATACCGCAGCGGTATGACGTAGGACTGCTGTGATACCATTATAGAGTGAACCAGTGTCAGCTACTCGGATGACAGAGAAGTCCAATCACAGAATAAACTAGTGAATTTTTTGAAAAGTATATAAAATTCAAGTGATTATTTTAAGTAAATAGCATGGCACTTAGACTCATTCCAGATAACCTCAATATCAAGTTTAGTAAATATAGGGATTTGACTGCACTCGTTAGCATTATTTTTATCATCTTTTCAATGCTCACTGTTGTGCTGCGTGGAGTGAACTTAGGCATAGACTTTGCAGGCGGAATTTTGATAGAGATAAAATCTTCAGATGAGAATCACTCTATTCTCGATGCATTAAAAGAAAATGGTTTTACAGTGCAGAGTTCAAAAGCGGGTGATAATTTAGTCATGCGTTTTAAAGATGAAGGAGATGAAGATAAAATCAAAAAGATAAAAAGCATACTAGAAGAAAAGCTAGGTAGCTCAATAAGCTATCGTAAAATAGACTATGTTGGCCCACAAATAAGCTCAACACAAATATTTGAAGGAATGTTATCCATGTTGATCGCAATTGTTGGAATATTTTTTTACGTTTGGTTTAGATTTAATTGGCAATGTGGATTCAGTGGAATAACAGCACTGATTCATGACGTGATTTTAACTGTTGGTTTTATTAGCCTAACTGGCATTGAGTTTAATATTTCATCAGTTGCAGCTCTCCTCACTGTCATTGGTTATTCAATCAATAACTCAGTAATTATATACGATCGGATTCGAGAGTATTGCAAGAGTGGTAAAAGTGGGCGGATGAGTGAGATAGTAGATGCAAGTATCAACGCTACATTATTTCGCACTATATTAACCTCGGGTACAACCCTTCTTGCTGCTCTTCCTTTGACATTAATCTGCACAGATGCAGTGAGAGACTTCAGCTTGATCATTTTTTTTGGTATTTTGATTGGCACTTGTTCTGCAATATTTATTTCTGCTCCTATATTAACCTACAGAGCTTTGATAAGTAGATTGTAGAAGTGTTTAGTCGCGGTATAATATCAACTTATTATCTCTTATAGTGAAATGAAAATACCTTAAAAAGCTCATTCCAAGTAGTGAATGAGACATAGAATGAGTGTTAACGCTCGCCTGTACATCATTAACTAAAAAATTCCCTATTTTAACCTGAGGGATGTGAACAACACCAGCTTTTATTTGACCTTTAGCAGTTTCATATATTTTAAAATCCTGAACGTTTTGTAAGTTAATACCAACATGTAATGCGTCTTTTTGTGATAGAACAATATCGGTTGCTCCGGTATCAAGCAAAAACGTTATATTGCGATCATTGACCTGAGCCTGAATATAAAAGTGTCCATCGTATGATTTCGTAAATTCGATACTTCCACTATTCTGACCACTATTCTGAATTCTCCCTTTATATGGTAAAAAAGTACTGAGAAATCTGTCGCTTAGTTTGTCCCTTTGTGAATCAATAAGCATTGAAGTGGCAGCTATTATTAGTAACCAAATAACTAGATTTTTCACCGCGTTCATATTGTTAAAATTTGAAGCTATTAAAATAAATTTTAAAGATTAGCGTTAAAAGTTATTATTAAAAATAAGTAAATTTCATTGTTTTAGTACAATATTTAATATACACTTTAAGAAGATATGTTTGATTTAATTTCATGTCAGAAGCAAAAAGTTTAATTTTAGCAGCTATCCTTTCCATGTTGATCATGGTATCTTGGCGCATTATTTATGATAATTTTTTTAGTGCAAACCACAACCAGCCATTGATTGAAAATATTGAACATATCGAATCTTTTAACGACCTTGCTCCTATAATACACCAAAATCGTTCTGAAATTATTAATTCCACTCGAGAACAGAGGGTTAGTTTAACCAATAACATGATTAAAGGATCAATTTCTTTGAAAGGTGCAAGGTTTGATGACTTAATCTTAACTAACTACCACTTAGAACCGAGTTCTTCTTCTCCACAAGTGGTGTTACTGTCACCTGCAGAATCAAAAGATGTATATTTCGCAGAATTTGGGTGGCTCGATCCGAATGAAAAGATTAAAGTTCCAGATTCTAAGGCAGTCTGGCAAGCAGATAAACTCAATCAAAAAGAGGTCAATTTATTTTGGGATAATGAAAATGGCATTTTATTTAGAATGAAAATTAGCCTTGACGATAACTACATGTTTAAAGTTGAGCAAATTATTGAAAACAATACAAAAGATAATGTAGTTTTGGTTCCTTATGGTAGAATTAACCGTAAACGTGACAATATCAACGAATCTTATTGGATATCCCATGAAGGAGTACTGGGTGCATTTGATAATAAACTAGAGGAGTGGACATATAAGGATATTTCCAAAAAACATTTAATAAAAGCAAGCACGAGTGAAAAAAATTGGTTTGGTTTTGCTGATAAATACTGGCTTACAGCCATCATACCTGAGAAATCCGATAAAATAAATGTAAGCATTAAGCATACTAACGCTAATGATATTGATAAATTTCAAGTAGATTTTGTCAAACCTTATAAGAGCATACTTCCTGGCGCAAGTGTTTCTAATGTGAATTATTTTTTTGCTGGAGCAAAAAAGTTGAATTTACTGGATTCTTATAAGGATACTCTCAATATACCTTTGTTTGATAAAGCTGTAGATTTTGGTGTTCTTTATTTTATAACCAAGCCAGTGTTTTTACTGCTTGAATATTTTAACTTCGTTTTAAAAAATTTTGGCTTAGCAATATTATTGCTGACTTTAGTAATCAAACTTTTGATGCTTCCCTTATCTAATAGATCATATATTTCGATGTTCAAGGTGAAAAGCCTGCAGCCTGAATTAACTCGTATAAAAGAGTTGTATAAAAATGACAGCTTAAAGCAGCACAAAGAGACAATTGCGTTGTTCAAGAGAAACAATGTAAACCCAATGTCGAGCATTTTTCCCATGCTAATACAAATACCGGTATTTTTTGCTCTATATAAAGTATTATTTGTTACTATAGAGATGAGACATGCTCCTTTTTTTTATGGATTAAGGATCTTTCAGCTCCTGACCCAACGAACATCTTTACATTATTTGGGTTGTTTAATTATAACTTTCCTATTTCTATAGGCATTTTACCTATAATTTTCGGTGCCACCATGATAATTCAGCAGAAGCTAAGTGAGAAAGATCAAACCAATAAAGATGATATTCAAGTAAATGTTATGAAGTTTTTACCTTACATTTCTGTCTTTATTTTTTCTTCTTTTCCTGCCGGCCTGGTAATATATTGGATATTTAGTAATATTATAACTTTAATTCAACAATCATTAATAAAGTTGTTTTTAACGAAAAAAGTGGTAGTAAATGTCGAAAATACTAATAGTTAATTCAATTTATTATGCTGAAATAGCAAACCTTTTGCTTGAAGGTGCAGTCGATAGATTAAAAGAAAGTCATGCAAGCTATGACATAATTGAAGTTCCTGGTGCATTTGAGATACCAGCTACAATTCTCTTTGCAGTAAAAAGCAAGAATGCTAATTATGACGGTTATTTAGCTCTTGGGTGCGTGATTCGCGGTGAAACTGATCATTATCAATACGTTTGTAAAGGGGTAATCGAAGGTTTAAATGAGGTTGTTATGCATTATGCAATACCCTTTGGTATGGGCGTAATTACCGCTGACAGCAAAGATAAAGCACTAGTTAGAGCTGACAAAAACAAAAAGAACGTTGGTGGCCATGCAGCCTCAACTGTTTTGCATATGATAGATTTACACAATAAATTAAAATAATGGAGGAAAAACCAGTAGATAAAAAGTGGCGCATAAAAAGAAGTACGGCAAGATTTCTTGCTGTACAAATTGCTTATTCAAATATTTTCGTAGGTTACAACAAAAGCACTTTTAAACTGGAAAATTGTGAGCTTAAGAACTACATAAGTAAGTTGAAAGATATATTTGAATGTGAAGAATTTGAACATCAGTTCTTAGAAAACTTGTTATATAAGGTTATAAAAAGCAGTGAAGAATATGATAAAATAATAGAGTCTTATTTACATCCAAGCTGGTCCCTCTCACGTTTAAATCTTATAAGCTTATCTATCTTGCGTGTTGCAATATGTGAGTTAGCTAATTGTGATACGCCAGTTCCAGTTGTCATTAATGAATATACTAACATTGCATCTGATTTACTTGATAAACCAAGCGAAATTGGTTTTATTAATGGGTTATTGGATAAGGCAAAAGATGCAGTTAAATTAAATAAAAATCCTTAGCAGCTTCTCACAACTATATAAAAGTTAAGGCAATTTCCATAATAAATTTAAGTAACTGACACTAAAAAATAAAGAGGCAGACTTAATCTACCTCTTTTATACTTAGCTGT
This sequence comes from Wolbachia endosymbiont of Listronotus oregonensis, assembly GCF_031205055.1. Lineage (NCBI taxonomy): Bacteria > Pseudomonadati > Pseudomonadota > Alphaproteobacteria > Rickettsiales > Anaplasmataceae > Wolbachia > Wolbachia endosymbiont of Listronotus oregonensis. The sequence continues at coordinate 409,420 of NZ_CP102118.1, forward strand.
CTAGCTTTTTGCTTTTTCTTCAGAAGCAACTTGTTCAACAATAAGTGAGCCTAAATAAGTGTTAACCTCTTTAGCATCATCTTTGTCTAAACCTAATGTTTTATTCCACTCTGTTTTATTTACTGCCTCGAACTCACCTTCTTTGTTTTTCACTTCTAGTGAACTTATACTTAATAATAAAGTATTGCCTGCTGAACTGAAAGACCCAACAATAATACGGTAGTTCTTGCCTTCTAAGCTGAAGTCTATATAACATTTACCTTTCATCTTATCTTTTTCATCTTTAACTTGGTTATTCTTTTTTATTTCCTCATACACCTCTTTTGTTACTAGCAATGCTGCTTGTTTATCATCAACAACAATCTTCGGAGCTTTCAACTCAGATATTTCGTTATTTTTGCTGATGGCATATACTGCTAAACAAATCAGTGCAACAGCAACAAATGCTAAAACACCCATTCCAAGTGGTGTAGCTGCAAAAGCTGCAAGTGGAGCTAGCATGGAAGTTGAAGACACCCAATATGGTGCTGAAAGTGCTACTGCTGCGCCTATGACATACAAAGAAGTAAGTGCAACAAGTGCAGTGTTTGTTTTGTGGAACTGACCTCGATGATTTTTGAAAGTTAGCATAAACGACCTCATTTAATAAAATATTAATATGCTTAAATTGTATATAAAAGAACTGTCATAGTCAAGCTTTTTCGCAAATTACCTGCCACTTGAGCCAAAGCCCCCTGCATTGCGACCGGTTTCTTCTGTGCAGAATTCTTCTCTGTCATCCCAAATTACCTGAGATACAGGAGAAATAAGGATTTGTGCAATTCTATCTCCTCTTTTTATCTCATACGACTGATTACTTAGATTAATTAGGCAAATCTTCACCTCACCTCGATAATCAGAGTCTATAGTGCCCGGAGAATTTAAGACAGTGATTCCATGTTTTGCAGCAAGACCAGAACGTGGGCGGATTTGCCCCTCAAAACCGTTTGGTATTGCAATCACAATTCCAGTTGGAACAAGTAATCTCTCAAGTGGATTTAAAACAGCAGAGTCATTCAATGCAGCATAAAGATCCATACCAGCACTCTGCGTAGTTGCATAACATGGAAGAGACAAGTCTTCTCCGTGTGATAATCTCTTTATTTCTACTTTAATTTTACTTCTTTGCACTCCAATTTACCAACTATGAAGATTCAATTATAGCATGTAAATTGTATCTGCAAAAGTAATAAATGTTACATCGTAAATGATGTCATTCTAGTGCGTGACGCTAGGCCATAAAATAAGTTTTTCGTTTCTATATGCGCTACCTTAAGACTTTAATTATACAACGTCTTAACGCACTTAACCCCATCGACATATAAATTTGCATGACTTTTTTGAGTATTAAGCAATGCAAGTCCAATGTTGTCTACACTAGAGCGCAGTTCCCCTATTTCCTCATTATTTTCATTTGTCACTTTAGTGCCAATATCTGGAAGTGCGTTATCCCCCTCAACAAGATAAAGTTTTCTTCTGAATATTTCTTGTCTGCTCATTCGATTTACGACTTCCTGACCTACGTAACACCCCTTATTAAAGCTTATACCGTTTGCCTTATCGATTAAATATTGCAATGGGAACGATGAATTTTGTACCATATCTTTTGCTCCATCTGGGACAAGGTTTTTAATTCTAACTTTTTCATACTGAATAAAATCTCCAACCGGTTCTTTTATTTCATCTTTATGTATGATCCTCATTCCTAGCAGCTTGTGCCTTGGATCTTGAAAAATAACTTGTGACTTACTACTACACTCCGCCAACTTAGTATCAAACAAAACTCCAACCTTATATAGTGCACTAATGTCTTTAATTTTCACTCTCAAATAAGTTTTAAGTAAATCTAGTTTCTCGATTATTTGCTGTAAGTGCACATTTTCGCACTCTAAGAAAATATATCTACCATATTCAATAAGAAAAAAATCATATAGGTATTTTCCCTGAGGGCTAAGCAATAAAGAGTAAATAGCTTTTTGGCTATCTAGCTTATTAATATCATTGGTTATAATGCCCTGCAGAAAATCTCTAGTGTCAGGCCCATATAGCACTATCACACCACGACTTAAGAATGGTATATAACTCATGAAATCTCTATAAATAAACCTAAATTTTATTATATAACATTAGGCTCTTTTAGAAACTGCTTTTGGCGTGCATATTTTATATGGTGTGCATATTTTACAAGCTCCAGCCCTTGAAATCTAACTTACGAGTATATATATAAAGTTATAGGTTAATTTGTTGAGAGGAAAAGCAAATGTCAAGTATAAGTTTAAATGTATTGGATGATAGCGTGCTGATCAAGCCTATTAGCGAGGAAAAGCAGGGTGGAATTATGCTTCCATCAAGTGCTGAAAAGAAACCTACTAAAGGTGAAATTGTAGCAACTGGTGAAGGTTCACGCAACTCAAATGGCGAACGCATAGCTTTAACTGTAAAGGCTGGTGATAAAGTGTTCTATCGTCAATGGGCTGGTACAGAAATAGAACATAATGATGAAAAGCTTATCGTGATGAAAGAGTCCGATATACTTGCTGTCATTAAATAGCAGTCTTTATTTTACTAAATTGAAACAAAGCGCAACATGGCGCATTGTAAATGGTTTTATTATAGTTTTCTAAATTTTTTATTAACAAGAGGTGATAAAAATGACTAATGTAGTAGTATCAGGTGAGCAGTTACAAGAAGCCTTTCGTGAAGTCGCAGCAATAGTGGATTCAACGGTAGCAATAACTGCGGGACCTAGAGGAAAAACAGTAGGGATTAATAAGCCCTATGGAGCACCAGAAATTACAAAAGATGGTTATAAGGTGATGAAGGGTATCAAGCCTGAAAAACCACTAAATGCTGCAATAGCAAGCATCTTTGCCCAAAGTTGTTCTCAATGTAACGACAAAGTTGGTGATGGTACAACAACGTGCTCAATATTAACTAGCAGCATGATCATGGAAGCTTCAAAATCAATTGCTGCTGGAAACGATCGTGTTGGTATTAAAAACGGAATACAGAAGGCAAAAGATGTAATATTAAAGGAAATTGCATTAATGTCTCGTACAATTTCTCTAGAGAAAATGGATGAAGTAGCGCAAGTTGCGATAATCTCTGCAAATGGTGATAAGGATATAGGTAACAGTATCGCTGATTCCGTGAAAAAAGTTGGAAAAGAGGGTGTAATAACTGTTGAAGAGAGTAAAGGTTCAAAAGAGTTAGAAGTTGAGCTGACTACTGGCATGCAATTTGATCGCGGTTATCTTTCTCCGTATTTTATTACAAATAATGAAAAAATGATCGTGGAGCTTGATAATCCTTATCTATTAATTACAGAGAAAAAATTAAATATTATTCAACCTTTACTTCCTATTCTTGAAGCTGTTGTTAAATCTGGTAAACCTTTAGTTATTATTGCAGAGGATATCGAAGGTGAAGCATTAAGCACTTTAGTTATCAATAAATTGCGTGGTGGTTTAAAAGTTGCTGCAGTAAAAGCTCCAGGTTTTGGTGACAGAAGAAAGGAAATGCTCGAAGATATAGCAACTTTGACTGGTGCTAAGTACGTCATAAAAGATGAACTTGGAATCAAGATGGAAGATCTGACACTTGATGATCTTGGTACTGCTAAAAATGTTAAAATTACTAAAGATAATACCACAGTTGTCAGCGAAAATAGCGATTCTGACAGTGTGAAAGCTAGAATCGAGCAGATCAAATCTCAAATTGAAACTTCAACTTCTGATTATGATAAAGAAAAGCTAAGAGAACGTTTAGCGAAATTATCAGGTGGTGTTGCTGTGCTAAAAGTTGGTGGAGCAACTGAAGTGGAAGTTAAAGAACGTAGAGATAGAGTTGAAGATGCGCTGCATGCAACAAGAGCTGCAATTGAAGAAGGCATAGTTCCAGGTGGTGGAGTTGCACTTCTTTATGCTTCATCTGTTCTCGACAAATTAAAAGGTGCAAGTGACGAAGAGCAAATAGGCATAAACATTATTAAGAAAGTTCTCAGTGCTCCAATTAGAAGGTTAGTTAAAAATGCTGGTCTTGAATCTGCTGTTATCATTGACTATTTGATTAAGCAGAATGATAAAGAGCTTATATACAACGTTGAGGCTATGAATTACGCTAATGCATTTACAGCTGGTGTGATTGATCCAGCAAAAGTGGTGCGTATTGCTTTTGAAACAGCGATATCTGTTGCGAGTGTGCTGATTACTACTGAATCTATGATAGTTGATGTACCAAGCAAAGAAAATGCTTCATCTCCTATGGGCGCAGGAGAAATGGGTGGCATGGGTGGATTCTAAGTAGAGTGAAACCGTGGAGCAATTGCTCCACGGTAGTTCCAAAAAATCTCACATTTTACTATTCGTTAAAGGTAATACGTTTGGTGCAGAAAGGCACTACTGTTTGCATCCGTTTCACCCCTTTATATTGTGGTTGTCTAATAACAAAAAGGCAGCATAAGAAAACTATAATCCCTAGTATATTTATACTATAGCTGACCCAAGCAACACGTCATACCGCGATTCATTCACGGTATCTCTTGGCATAGATCCCGCTAACACGTAGCGGGATGACGAGCTTATTGTCATGCTGCCGCGAACCGTCATACCGCGATTCATTCACGGTATCTCTTGGCATAGATCCCGCTAACACGTAGCGGAATGACGAGCTTATTGTCATGCTGCCGCGAACCGTCATACCGCGATTCATTCGTGGTATCTCATCCGCTAACACGTAGCAGGACGACAGCAATCCTACGTCATACCGTGATTCATTCGCGGTATCTCGGCATAGATTCCGCTAACAAGTAGCGGAATGACGAATTTTTGTTTTTCAAATTGTCGGTAAATCTAAGTCAGTTTAGCTATATGTGTTTTCCACAATGACTTATTCTTTTCATCCATTTATATTACAGTTGTATATATTAGAATAATGCTATATTAATAAATAATCTATATAATGCTATTAAATATAACACTTAAAATCTAAATCACTTTCTCTATAAAAGGAGAAATTTGCCTTAATGAAAATACATATATATTTAATATTGTTTTTATTTTTTTCTTGCACCCAACTATATGCTGACGAGGAAATTGCAAAATTTGATTTACTTATTGGCGAGATAAATGAAGCAAACCTCACTCTTAAAGGTGCAATAAAGGTTACAGTAGAACCAGGCTGGCACATATATTATAAAGATCCTGGAGATTTCGGTCTTCCCACTTCTTTTGATTGTAAGGGTAACACATTAAACATAGATATTTACTGGCCTACTCCAAAGGAACATAGAGATAAAGTAGGAAGAGAGATATTTATCAGTAACGTATATAAGGATATGGTATTATTTCCCTTTAAGATGAATGTGTTTTCAAATCAAGGGTATATTGACCTTAACTTCCATATAAATTATGCGATATGTAAAGATAGGTGCATCCCTAAAAATGTTGAGATAAAAACCAGGCAACCACTAAAGGATTTTATAGATTCTGATATCAATAAACTTATAAATGAGTGGTATGAAAAATAGGGTTCTCATGGGGTAGGTGTCATTCCAGTGCGTGACACTGGAATCTCATTTACTTTTTTGTTCACTATGTGAGGAACTTGGGCCTACAAGTATATAAACATAATGGTTTCGCATAAAAAATTTAGATCCCAGTGTCACGCACTGGGATGACAAGAAAAGGTTTCTAGAATGACGGAAACGAAGTCATACATAGAAAATAGGTTAGGTATTCTCAATTTTTGTTGTATACTTAAATAAAAATCTCACTTTTACAGATGGATACAGTAAAGTTTGTTTTATTACTGCCAACAATATTACTCATGCTAGTTGCTGGTGTTTACCTATCGGTTAAACTAAAATGGCTACAGATATTTAGATTGCCGTACGCCCTTTCACTCATTGGAGTTAAAAGAGGGGAAAATAAATTTTCTTCTATAGCCGCCCTGTTTACAATCTTAGGGGGAAATTTAGGAGTAGGAAACATTTCAGGAACTGCTGTTGCTCTAAAAACCGGAGGACCGGGCTCTATTTTATGGATGGCAATAATTATTGTTATCACTTCTGTGATAAAATATGTCACTTGTTATCTAAGTATAAAAACCAGAAAGGAAAAGAACGGACGGTTTATAGGTGGCCCTGTAGCCTATATGGCTGATGCATTTAATTCTAGAAAAGCTACAATTGTGTTTCTGGTTGTTATGATGATGGTTTCAATAACAGCTGGTAACCTTGTTCAGGTAAATTCTCTATCAATACCACTTAACATGATAGATGTGCCTGTAGTCATTGGTGGCATTGTAATGGCCATAATATTTTTTGTTGTTGCAGTTCTCAGCTTAAAAAAAATTAAAATTTTTATATCGGCTATGATACCGATAATGACGGTAAGTTACCTCACACTTTGCGGTATCATATTATTTAAGTTTAGTGAAAATATCCCTCCTTCTCTAAAATTAATAACAAGCAATTTTTTGACAGCTAGTAGCTTTAACTCTGGTTTATCTCTAGGTTTGATTTTAGAAATGTTGACTATTATTCAAGTCGGAACTTTGCGAGGTATTTTTGCAACAGATATAGGGCTTGGCCTCGAAGGAATCGTACATTCTTCAATTGTTCCTAAGAAAAATAATAATAAATTTATTATTGAGCAGAGTCTAATTACAATAATATCGCCTTTTATAGTTGCATTTATAGTGTTTATTACAACAATGGTACTGCTTGTCACAGATTCTTGGGTCACTGATTTAGAGAGTACTAACATGTGCATATTTGCTTTTAGAAAAGCTATGAATTGGCCCTATATTGACTATTTAATTATGGCCATAATGTTTTGTTTTGCCTTTACTACTATTTTTACTTGGTTTTTTTGCTCAAAACAGACAATACGCTATGTGTCTATGGATAATAAATACACTAAAATCTGGATTGTAATTTTTACCATGATCATTCCGCTTGGTGCAATAGGTAAAGTCCGATTGCTATGGGATGTCGCTGATATCTCGATTGCTGCTTTGTTATTTATCAACATACTCGCTATACTCAAGCTAACTTCTCAAGATCCAGAAGTGTTTACTGTGAGCAACAGATATTTAAAATTAGGCGCCAACTAAAAGTTGCCATCTGAGTAACAACACAACCTTCCTTAATAAAAATTCAACCAATGCTCGTGATAATTATATTAGCTAATATTAGCTAGAACTAAAGGCAGAGGGTTATTAGTGAGGGGTATATGAATACTAACAATATACAACAAAAACACATTTATAATGAGCGCGTTCAAGAATTTTTTCCTTTATTTGATGAAATAAAAAAGGAAGACGACCTAATTTATAATGTTAGAGTTGATTTTAACACAGTAAAGTTTTTAACAGAACACGCCGACTGGAATTGGGACGAAGATGAAAACAAAAATAAAGCATGTGGAGTTATTCTTCAGGAATGCAACAAGACAGCTAGAAAAGAGCTTGAAGATAAAGCTAAAGAAGAGTTGAATAAATATATTACTAGTGCTAATAACATTAATGATGATGTTGAAGATAAAAAAGTTTCAATATACGGTAATCATGCCAGTATTACACTGGAGGATAACAAGAAAGAGTTCAAAATCAGCGAATTTTTAAACAGTGATTTTTGTCAGAAGAATGGAATCTCGGGATTTTCAACGTTGCATAGTGATGGAAAGAGCGGAATGCATGGTTTTGTTGCCGAGGAAGGAGGGAAAAAAATAAGACATTATGTCGTAACCGATGGTTCATATGAGATGACTCTGAAATGGTATGCGAAAGGGGAAGAATGCAAGATCAAAATTAAGATTGATGCTAACGGTGTAGACCTTGTTAAAGGTGATGATTTTTCTCTAGAACGGTTAGAAGCGAATCAAGATGTAAAAATAGGTGGTTTATTCTTGCATGAAATAAAATTCAGGGAAAAAGGAAAAGTGAATGAGGTGCAACATGACGGAAAAGACAATCAAGCCCTTAACAAATCATCTGAAATCGCAATAAAAAGTAACAGTAGAGATATTGAGCAAGAGGTCAAAAAACCTGTTCAAAAACACCAAGCTACTCATATGAATCGAGAAATTGGGTCTCAGACCCCTTCGCTGCCACCACTTAGAACTACACCTGAAAAAGATGTTTTCAATGAGCAAGGGAGTGGAAGCCAAAAACCAGATAGAAGTGAGCAAACACCTAATAATCAGCAAAAAGGTGCAACTTCTGATCCTTCGGACAGTTCTACTTTCACCAAGTCTGTAAGCCACAATCAAGATAATAGGCAAAAAGATGAACGGTATGACAATCCTACATTTGGACATGCTGTACCTGGAAGCCAAAAACCAGATAGAAGTGAGCAAACACCTAATAATCAGCAACAACCTAAAACCCAGCAACAAGAAGGAAATAGCAAAGGCGATCTATTACAAGACATCAGAAATTTCAAGAGAAACAGCTTACGGCGCACTGGTGTTGTTGATGGTAGCGGAGCATCAATGGAAGGAGGCAGGAAAAATGAATCAACGTCTTCTATATTAGAAACATTAAAGGACAAAGTTCCTTACTTGCCTTATTCAAATATACATGAACATGACAGTGATAACCGTGGTGCCAGTGATGCTGAGTGGGAAGAAAGTAAACAGCCACTTTCTGTTCCAAAACCCAATAGCAAAAGTGACTCGGGCTATTCACCTCAAATTCATGCTCAACCTCAAGTAGATCCTGAGCAGCCAAAGAGGAGCTTAGAGAACATTGAACAAAGTGACCAAACTCCACCTGAAAATCTTCTTAAAGAAATCAGAGATAGATCACAGCAAGATAATAGAGGATTAAGGCAAGTTGATCCTACTGATAAACTGTCACAAGATAAAGAAGATGGGTTGCTAAAAGACAGTTCAACAGATGTAAAAACAAACGATTCGGGCTATTCACCTCAAATTCATGCTCAACCTCAAGTAGATCCTGAGCAGCCAAAGAGGAGCTTAGAGAACATTGAACAAAGTGACCAAACTCCACCTGAAAATCTTCTTAAAGAAATCAGAGATAGATCACAGCAAGATAATAGAGGATTAAGGCAAGTTGATCCTACTGATAAACTGTCACAAGATAAAGAAGATGGGTTGCTAAAAGACAGTTCAACAGATGTAAAAACAAACGATTCGGGCTATTCACCTCAAATTCATGCTCAACCTCAAGTAGATCCTGAGCAGCCAAAGAGGAGCTTAGAGAACATTGAACAAAGTGACCAAACTCCACCTGAAAATCTTCTTAAAGAAATCAGAGATAGATCACAGCAAGATAATAGAGGATTAAGGCAAGTTGATCCTACTGATAAACTGTCACAAGATAAAGAAGATGGGTTGCTAAAAGACAGTTCAACAGATGCAAAAACAAACGATTCGGGCTATTCATCTCCAACTCATGCCAATCATGGACAATCTCAAGTAAATCCTGGACAGTTAAAAGCGAGCCTAATGAATGTTGAACAAAGAGATGACACTCTACTTACGGAATTTATCAGTAAGTTGGATAAAGAAACTCAGAAGTTCCCACTAAAACCGGTGGATCAAAAAGGAATTAGTGAACAAACCAAAGAACATTTATTAGCAGCAGGATTGTTAAAAGACAGTTCAACAGACATAAAAACAGTGGCAGAACAAGAAAACAATGACACTAATTCAATTGTAGATAAAAATAGTAATCTATATAAATTACTAGAGAAAGATGAAGCACAACTGAAAATTGGAGTAATAGAAGAAGAAAGAAAAGATACTTTAACGGAACACACTGATAGTTATGATCGCAATAGAATTGCATTAGGTAACAGAAATAAAAGGCCACTGGATTGGACTAAACGTATTGCTGAGTCACAACAAGAAAAAGATACCAATAAAGGTATTTCAATATAAATTGAGGTTAGGGAATGTTCAAAAAAGCATACGCGTCAAGTTAAGGCCCAATATAGCACCATTCTGATACAATGTTGAACATTTCTTTTTGCATTTTGAATTCTATGGTATTTTGTTTAACATTGAAGCAAGAGTCCAGGCACTGCCTTTGTGTTTGAGGCAAAACCGGCTATAACACTTAACACACTGCCTTTGCAAACAAATGTTCGTACAGCTATATGCTACACACTAGAATAACAGAAAGCAGAAACCTTACTTAATTGGTTTAAAGTGATTAGCACCCCTTCCCTTTTGAAGAAAAACACTCAACTATAGGAGAAATAATATATTCATTCACTTTTTTAGCAGCAAATGATGTAGCTATGATTGCAAATATCCCTGCAATTGGCGCTATGGCTCCTATTGCCGCACCTGTTAAAGCTGCAGAGCCCATTCCAAGCATTGCACCAGGAAAAATAGCAGTTGCGGCTGCAGCAAGGCCAACTCCAATTGCAGCGCTTGCAACGCATAAAACGGCCATATTGAAAAGATCTTTCTTGGAGCATTCTCCTTCGCATATATCACATGCAGTCAATAATATTACAGGAACGTCAGCAATAATTCCACCTATAACCAAAGGTGACAAAGCTGTGAAACTCAATCCCAAACCTGTAAGTGCACCTATTACTGATGCTACACCTAAAAGTATTAAATCTCCTTTATCCATACAACCTCCCTAATTAATTGATATATTACCATTTGTTCATATTTCTGTAAAGCAGAAAATTTTAGTGGGGCGAGCGACCAGGATCGAACTGGCGACATTCAGTACCACAAACTGACGCTCTACCAACTGAGCTACGCCCGCCAAGATATAAAATATCTAACATACGAGCGCAAATAGTCAATTGATTATTTAACTCTCCTTTTGTAGAGGGTTTTAAGTTTAGCCAATAAATATTTTCATTGATACTTTTACTATTATAGTTAATTGTATTGATACTAATGAAGTAGTGGTATGTTTAAAAGTATTTTCACATTTAGTTTTTTTACGGCTATTTCAAGGATCTCAGGGTTAATAAGAGATGTATTGATTGCTACGGTTATTGGTGCAAACTCTCTTGCAGACATATTTTTTTCTTCGTTTCGTTTTGCCAATCTATTTCGCGCATTTTTTGCAGAGGGAGCATTTACCACGTCCTTTATACCGTTATATTCAATAGAATCACACGATGATAAAAAGGCATTTAATTTTGCAAGTAGTGTAATATCCATTACGTTTATTATCTTAGTAATTTTTTGCCTTATCATGCAAACTTTCTCCCCTTATATGATTCAAATTTTTGCTCCTGGATTTGACCAAAGTAAGTTTACCCTTACTGTTACTTTATCAAGAATTATGATGCCCTACATAATCTTTGTTTCAATTGTATCACTTATTGGTGGAATGCTGCAAGTAAAGCAGCATTTTGCTTCAACAGCTATTGCACCAATCGTTTTGAATCTCTGTTTAATCATCAGTTTGTTTGTGCCTTACATAAAAACTCCAGCGCACAACCTTTCTATAGCTGTCCTTATAGGAGGAATTTTCCAGCTACTTTTGATACTATTTAGTGCATACAAGTTAAAGGCAGCTTTTTCTTTTAGCCTTGAATTAAGCAATGAAGTAAGGTTGTTTTTTAAGCGTGTGATACCTGCAATTATCAACAATTGTGTAACTCAAATAAGTGTATGGATTGACACAATCATGGCGAGTTTTATACCAAATGCGGTGTCCTATATATATTATGCCGATAGACTAAATCAACTACCGCAGGGAATAATCGGTACTGCAATCGGTACAGTGCTTCTTCCTTTAATTTCAAAACAGGTAAATAATACTGAAAATATAGTCAAAATACAGAACAAGGCTCTCAACATAGGATTAATGTTAATTATGCCAACAACTGCTGCCTTTATTATTATTCCCGACATAATTTTACTTACGCTTTTTTCTTACGGCCGGTTTGATCATTATGCAGTGCAGCAAACTGCTCCCACGTTAATAGCATTTTCTCTTTCTTTACCTGCATTTATTATAAATAAAGTATTGCTACCCACGTTTTTTGCTAAAGGCAATCTAAAAATACCAACTATGTTCTCACTAATGTGCCTTGGAATTAATGTAGTGCTAAACCTTTTGTTAATGAACGAGTATCAGCACACGGGGATTGCTATCGCTACTTCCGTTTCCACTTGGATAAACTCCATTCTATTAATTAGTTATTTAACAATAAATAAAATATATAAGGTTAGCCAAGCGTTATTGTTAAATATCATGAAAATTTTTGTAGCAACGGTAGTCATGTCAATAGCCCTTTATATTTTTAATTCTTTGTTGGCAGGATTATTTTTTGATAAAATATTGGCTCGTATTGTTTATTTAACGACTTTAATAGCTTTGAGTGTTATTGTTTATTTTGGTATTCTCTATTTAATGTTTAGAGGAAATTTGAATAATTTGAAATATGTATAAACTAGATCTTTTGCTAAAGGAACAGCAAACGGTGTCATCCCAGTGCTTGACACTGGGATCCAGATATAAAAATATTTGCAAATTATGCAATAGACAACAGATTCTAGGAGTATACGCTGAAATAATGCCCATGATGAAAATAAGATGGATCCCAGTGTCAAGCACTGGGATGACAGGAGTGGGTGCTGGGATGACAAAGATAGACATTGAGATGACAAAGGTAGGAAATAGAGTAACTCCATTGCAATTAAGAGGCATATTATGAAGCTCTCAATATACGCCATATTATCAATCTCGCTGCTATTAATTCTCATGCACGTTGCTGCAACTTTTAAGGATTGGAGTGGCTACAGGAAATATATCATAAAAGAGTTGGAGAGAACGTATGATGCTAAAGTGCATATTGGAGGGAAAGTTGAAGTTTCACTCATTACTCCAAAGCTCACTATTCATAATGTATATATACAATACAACGAAAATAAAGAGCAAAAGCTATCAGATTTAATTAGTGTAAGAAAAATTGAAATAAGGCCATCGTTCCTATCGTTGCTTTTATTCTCGTTGCAACCAAAGTCAATCACATTGTTTGGCATGAAAAGCAATAAAGAAAATTTAATTAATATTATAAATACAAAAGCCAGTGGTAACACAGTCGATATAGTAATAAAAGACAGCCAAGTAAGTTTTAAGAATGATTTCGCTAATTATAGCAGCATTGTTAATATAAAGGAAGTTGCTGTAAAAAAAAATAGGCAATTCTCCGGTAAAGTAAAGGTAGGTGATAATAATTACGATTTTTCAGGAAAGGTTGATATTACAAAAAAGAATGTACACATTAGTGTTGAATCAAATTTTGTAAATTTGCTATTTACAGGTAATAGAAATCAAGAAGAACTCCAGGGTAATTTAACATTAACAATTAATAACAGTTCCGGTTCTGTGGGTGATTTAGCAAAAATCATTAATCTTAGCTTTCTCTCTTGTGTTATTCCTAGCGAAAATATCAAGATATCATCCAATATAAGTCTTAATGAAAGTGAGTTTACGGCAACTGACTTAAAAATTGATTCCAAAAGCATGCAAGCCAGCGGTACAATACAAAATGATAGAAAAAGCGATCACACTAATTTCAATATTAGCTTCAGTAAAGTTGACTTAGATTCCATACAAGACAATTCACAAAAAACAACGAATATAAAAGACCTTCTGGAATGTTTTAGAGCAGTTGTGCCAAAGAACTTGAGCTTAAATTTTAATATGGAAGCTTCTAACATTCAATATCAAAACAAAATATTGGACAATTTCCGTGCTGTACTAAAATCCACTGATGGCAAAGTAAAAGTTAATACGCTTCTTAAATTTCCTGGAATCAATAATATATCTTACTTATCAGGAGAGATCTCAAACAATAATGTCCTATCTGAATTCAACGGTGATTTGTTAGTAGAAGGAAATGATTTTGAGTCATTCATTTCATGTTTTTTTCCTTCTATAAAGATGAAAGAAAACCAGAAAAATCAATTTACACTAAGTTCTAAACTGCACCTTGCACCAAGAATATTATCTATCTCAGACATTAGACTGCTAAATAATAAGGAATCCTTGCAAGGGTCAATTAGAGTAAGCCACACAAAAAAACGCAGTGTGGTTGATGGTAAATTTAGCATGCATAATCTTGATGCAGATAAATATGATCATTCATTATTTAGCAGTTTATCTAAAATGCAACGGCTGAAAAATTTTCAGTATGATGCAAATATAAAGGCCAGTGTTAATAACCTTACATTGAATGATACGAAAATTAAAAATTTGGATTTTTTGCTGAAAATGGAAAAAGGTAAGCTAGTTGCAGATAAAATAAAACTATCTGGAGAAGATTTCGATATTACCGGTAATGCAAAAATATTAGTAGATCAAAAATACGCCAAACCTTTATTAGATGTGAACCTTACGGGCAATAAATTTAATGGAAATATCTTTAAATTACCAAATTTAGTAGAGGTAAAAAGAAATTCAAGAAATGAGATAGATCAAATTCAATGGTCAACAAAGCAGCTTGATTTTTTGGATGACAAAGAAGGCTTTGATGCAAATGTGCAAATCAATACTGCAGAATTTAAAACCGAGCAGAATGTTTTGAAAGATTTTAATTTGGATGCGGTAATGAGAAACAACGTTATCACTATCAGGCAGGCAAGTTACGTATTAGAACACGGGCAAGTGTTTTTTCAGGGTTATTTAAGATCAGACTCAATGAATACAAGATTTTCTATTGTAAATTTGGACACTAAAAAGATTGGTAAGGTTATAGGAATTGACAATGTAAATGGTCAGATAAGCTTAAGTGGTGCAATCAAAACTCAAGGAAAAAGTTTTCATGATTGGGCTAATAGCTTATCAGGAGATGTAAACTTACAAGCGCAGGGAATAGAAGTTACTAATGTAGATTTCAATTCATTTATCGCTAATTTGTTAAGCAGTAAGAATAAGTCTGAAATTTCCACATTTGCTTATGTTGATATATATAATGGCAGTACATTTTTTGAAAATATTAGCGGAAAAGCAAGTATTAAGAGTGGTATATGTTCAACTAGTTTACAATTCGGGATTGATCAAGCATCAGGGTCGATCTCTTCTAATTTAACCTTATCTAACTTCGCTTTAGCTTCTATATTCAGGTTCTTTTTCATACCACCAAACTATAGTAATCCAATCTATATCGATATGCATTTGGATGGCCCTATTTGGCGTCCTAAGATGAGTTTTGATGTAGACCAAATCTTCATCGCTCTGGTTGGCAAGAGGAATAGTTAATTTACTAACATCTGTTTATAAGAGTCATATGTGCTTGACACCTGGTTAATATTAGGTTAATATATTGATATGAGCGTTAAGTTGTAGGTAAAAAAAAATGTTTAGTATGTTTTCGAATCTTTTTGGCAAAAATTCTAATAATTCAAGTGTTATTGGAAGTGATGTAGAAGTTAGCCCTATAAAAGAAACAGTGACTCCTGTAGATATTGATGAGGGTTTTGAAGAGATTGATCTTGCAGAAATTGATGAGAAAGAATTTTTTGAATGTGCAGCAACACAAGAAGAACTAAATTCGTTGCTTGAATCTGAATCACAAGGTAAAACTATTTCTTATGCCCTTAAGCCATTGCTTTATACTGCAAAATATGGAGCTAAAGCGCTATCAGCAACAACGGTAGTTGTATCGTACGCCTTAAATGGGGCTTCATATGGTATAGCTGGTATATCTTATATTCCTCATGGTGCATCAAAAGTGCTTAAAAAATGCAAAGGAGAAGATAAAAACACAGTAGGGTATAAAATTACCACTTCTTCTCAGAACTTACTAGATTTTACGTCAGGTGCTATATATACTGTGTCATATGTACCATATGGTGCTGGAGTAGTTTTAAATGGAGTGTCTGGTATAGCGAATCAATTAGATTCCTCTTTATCTCCTAAAAAAATAGAGCAGATCTGCACTAAATCAGATTTGTTTGTAGACAACTTATCCAGTAAATTAAAGGGAATAAAAATAGAGAATTTTTCACAAGCTCTAGCGGTAGCTTGTTAGGCGTGTACGGTTTAGGAGACAATAAACTCATCTGAACGGATATCTTCAAGCATATCTGTTCAATGGTGCGGTAGAAAATGGTTGCGCAGACAAAGTTGCTATAGCTAGTGCAACCCTACGTCACACCGCCGCGGCGCTAACATGTAGCAGAATGACGAACCCTCGGTAAACCCAAAACTATAGGATAAAATAGACTAAATATGGTGTAATTTGGCTGATTTTTTTAATATTTTACAAAGTACAAAGCAAAAACTTAAACTCTTTTAAGTTGTCTTTTAGCCGCACAACTGAACGGATCAAACTTAACCTAACTCATCACCACCTGGCAGTGGTGGCAAGCCAAATGCTTCCCTTTTTTCATTGAGTGTCATAAAGCTTGCGTTTTCTACGTATTTCCACAACTTTTGCCTCTTTTCCATGAGAATTTCTATTGCATCTTTGTCGTACGACAAGCACAGATCCTCGCCAAATTTTGGTGTTAGCCAAGAATTCAGGTGACAGATAATATTTTCTAGCGTTGGTAAAACCGTCTGTTCCCAGAGGGATAAGCGTGCTTCGACTAAATTGCTATAAGTGTTATCACCTGGTATGCCAAGCAACTGCGGTGGGACGCCAAAAGCCAGGGCAATATCACGAGCTGAACTGTGTTTGGACTCAATAAAATCCATATCCCTTGGTGATAAGCTCATTTCCTTCCACTCCAAGCCTCCTTCAAGCAATATCGGTCTTCCAGCATTGACAGAACCTGAATAATGATCATTTATTTGCTCTTTTAAGCGTTGGTACTGCTCTTGACTTAAACTTCCACCACTCCCGTCCTTCGCTGATTTCACAACTATTGCACCACTTGGTCTTGCCCCATTTTGCAACATCGCTTGATTCCAAGCACCCGCCTGATTATGCTGATCTATACTGTATGCAGCTGCCTCAATTGGTGATAATCCATACCAATCATTCAAAGGGTTAAAGGTCTTTAGGTGCAACACTGCTGAACGTCCGGTTAGTTTATCAACTTTAAAGTCATAACCGTTGTTATTTATGGTATAACGATAGATATAAGGAACGTTATTTCTCCCTGGAACAATTTCAACCCTATCAGGGCGCAGAAGATAAAGCTCTGTTGGTGGTTTTCTATTGTTCTGCGACTCAACCATCAATATATAAGAATTGCCGTTAACTAACCGATAAGTTACAATCCCCTCAATAAATTCCGATTTTGATGTCATTGGATTAGGAGAATAAAGTAATTTCAGTAATGGATGGGCTTTTAGTTGCGATTTTCCCTGTTCAGTAAGCTGGCAGAGAGTAAAAGGTACCGAAGATGCAGCACTTGCAATCATATTAATTGCTCGAAAGGCAATAACATTTTTTATGTAACCTTCCTCAGCAAAACTTACATAATCACGCTTACTCCAACTTGGTTCCATCATTAGCTGCAAAGCAGAATATTCACTGCTTTTCTTTCTTTGAAAAATGTTGAAATTCATATGTGCCTCCTAAAAAATTGAATTTGTGGTAGAATTATATCAATTGGTGTCACAGGAAGGATATACTAACGTACGAACATTATGTTTGAGAGCAATCTCTACACAGTAGTTAAATGGCAGGCACAATAAGGGGTAGCAAAAAGAATGAGCTTTTTTTTGAGCTGAGCGAAGCCACCTAAGGTAGAAAATGAATCAGGAAGGAGTAAAAATATATTTAATGTTTATATGATGTACTTACTTATAAATATCTTTTCTGTGTCCTATCTCTGTGATAACCACTTCATATTTTATAATATTTACGGAATAGATAACGCGATAATCACCTACCCTTAATCTTCTTTGTCCTTTAAATCTGTAATATAATGGCTCACCAAGGTTAATGGGATCAATTGTAAGGCGCTTATTTATCGCATTTATGATCCTTAATCTTATTGTTTTTGGAAGAGCTGGAAGGTCTTTCTCAAGAACGCTTTCTATGAAGATAATATTGTATTCCAGTCTACATCCTCACTTCTAATTTTCTTTACACCTGAAACATTACGTTTAGCAGCACGCTCAATTAGTATTTTATCTTCCTCATTTTCAATTGCTTCTTGTATTAGCTTCTCTGTTAGTTCTTTAATGGACTTATTTCTTATTTTAGCTAGTCCAGCAAGACACTCTGAAATTTCGTTGTTGAAAGTTATGCTAAATTTTGAGTTTGCCATATATTTTACCTAAAATCTACTAATAATTATACAACATTTTTCTGAATTTTTCAATAAAAAAAGTTGCCTATACGTAAAGAGGACCTGTGTTGACAAACAATTAAACATTTGTCATGTACTATGTTTGTTAAGGAGAAATAGCACAGAAGTTAGTATTAAGTATATTAGGAATAAGAAAGGCTGCGCTCAGTGTCACACACTGGAATGACAAGAAGAGGGCACTTGGATGACAGGAAAAGAATGCATTGCTATACTAAAAAGAAAAGAAATTGAACATGACAGAATGGCTAATATCTAATCAGCTTATTGATTATAACTGTGCCGTAAAATCTATGGAAGAAAAAATTCAACAAATTTACAATAATTCAGCAGACGAATTGGTATGGCTACTCCAGCACCCTCCACTTTATACTGCAGGAATCAGTGCAACAGATGATGATATTGTTGAAAAACTATTTCCTATATATAAAACAGGAAGGGGTGGTAAACACACATATCATGGTCCAGGACAGCGCATCATATATTTAATGTTAAACCTTAAAAAAAGAAATAAATGTGACATAAAGCTATATATTAGAGACCTAAGTAAGTGGATAATAAATGTTTTAAAGCAATTTAATATACTTGGAGAATTTAAAGAGGATAGAATAGGTGTTTGGGTGAATAACAATGGAGTAGAAAAAAAAATTGCAGCTTTTGGTATTCGCTTAAGAAAATGGGTAACTTATCATGGCATAGCGCTTAACGTCTTTCCAGATCTCTCTCACTATAAGGGTATTATTCCTTGTGGACTGCAAGGTTATGGCGTCACATCAATGGAAGAACTAGGAGTGAAAGTTCCACTCTCTGAATTGGATGATATACTAAAAAAAGAGTTTTATAAGATATTTTAATGATCATTTACCTTTTATATTTTATTTTCACTTTATGTGCTAACACAGGTATTCATGCAATCGACCGAGTTGATATTATTGCTCCTTCTTCCAAGGGAAAAGAATCAGATCTGACTACTATAAAAGAATATGTAGAAGCTTCGGATTTTAATCCCCATATTTCGGAAAAAATATATAGTAATGACAATCCATTTTATTCCAACTCTGATGAATTCAGAGCAAATGATTTGGTTAGTGCACTAACTAATGATAGTAAAATAATTTGGTGTATCAGAGGAGGAGAAGGGGCTTCTCGGTTAATTCCCTATCTAGAAAAGTTACCCAATGATAAAAAAGAAAGGATTGCTCAAAACAAAAAAATCCTCATAGGCTATAGCGATATAACTGCCTTGCACATCTATCTACAAGCTAAATATGATTGGCAAACTCTTCACGGCACCATGTTGGAAATGATAGTAAATAGCTCCGTTTCTGAAAGCTCTGTTGAAAAATTGAAAGAGTTAATTCTTAACAAGCGGGATTCTATCAGATTTGATAACCTAAAGATGATAAACAATGGCATTAGACTAAAAGATGGCAGATTAGAGTCTAAAGTCATCGGTGGTAATATGACTTTAGTTGAAAATAGTATAGGAACCGCTTGGCAAATAAATGCGAAAGGTAAAATTCTATTTTTAGAGGACATAAGAGTTTACCCATACGCAATAGAGCGCAGTTTAGATCACCTAAAACAAGCTCACATTTTTGATGGAGTGCATGCAGTAATCTTTGGGGATTTCGTTAACTGTTATAATGATAATCTTGTTGAAGTTGTAAAAGAAAGGCTTGCAAAAAGTGTTAACTTTCCTGTATTTACAATGAAAGGGGTAGGCCATGGACATACAAATGACCCTTTACCTCTTAACACTCACGCTATTATTAGCGTTCAAGACGAAAAAGAAGGTTTGTTTTTTATGGATGTGCAGAATGTTAGCTAATCTTATAGCTAATGCGAGCTCTACGTCATGCCGCCACGGTATCTCTTAGCCGCTAACACGTACTTAACCGTCATACCGCGATTCATTCGCGGTATCTCTAGATCCCGCTAACACGTACTTAACCGTCATACTGCCGCGGCGCTAACAACTGTACGAACGTTGTAGTTTGGGCCACCAGTGGGGTGTCATCCATAAGTGTTGAAAGTGCTATAAGTGGCATTATATAAGGTGGTTAACGGCATAAATTTCAATGGTAATAAAATAAATTAAAAAAGCGCCTTTTTGCCTGTGGTTAGAAGGTTTAAGCGAATTTTCGACGTGGTTTATCTGCTTTCCCAACAACGAAGGTTGATATCAAGAGGAGATTTACATACCATTAATCACCTTGTGTGATTGCACTTTCAACACTTATGGGTGTCATCCCAGTGCCCAGACACTGGGATCCAGCTTCTATGCAACTTAATTAAAAACGTTTGTTTTAGCGTAAGACAACTACCTTTAGCTCATCAGCTCAGTTATAAGCAAAATTTCTGGATCCCAGTGTCTGGGCACTGGGATGACACCATTTGCTGTGCAATTTACCTTCAAAAACGAATGTTCATACAGCTATGAGTGAGATCAAAGAATTGCAGAATTAAGTGTGAATGGTTACAGAGTAATTTCAAAGTGCATTTGCAGTTGGACTGGCTGAATGGATATACTTAATGAAAGTCCCATTTCACGGTGTTCAAATCTACTCCTTCTTGTACCATCTCCCAAAGTGGGCTCATTTCTCTCAGTCGGCCAATATTTTTAGCAACAAGATCTGCTGCGTACAAAACTTCTTCTTTAGTTGTAAATCGGCCTAGGCCAAATCTAATTGATGAATGCTCAAGGTCGTGGCCATTATTTAGCGACCGTATGACATAGGAAGGCTCAAGAGACGCAGACGTGCACGCAGAACCAGAACTTACTGCTAAATCCTTGATTGCCATGATGAGAGACTCACCCTCAACATAGGGAAAGCTCAAGTTTAGGTTGCCAGGAATTCTATTTTCATAATCACCATTTAAAACGATATCAGGAAATGCTTCTTTTATCTTATTGTACAAAATATCTCTCAGTCCTTCCAATTTGCTTGCTTCTGTTTCCATTTCTTCTTTAGCGATACGTGCCGCTTCACCAAAACCAACTGCAAGAGGTGTTGGAACTGTTCCAGAACGCATACCTCTTTCTTGTCCACCACCACTAATCAATGGTATCAGCCTAACACGAGGATTCTTTCTACGGACATATAATGCGCCTATTCCCATAGGTCCATAAATTTTGTGGCTAGAGAGACTCATAAGATCAATGCACATCTCATTAACATCAATTGGAACTTTTCCAAAGCTTTGAGCTGCATCTGTATGGAAAAATATATTATGCTTTCTGCATATTTTACCAATCTCCTTTACAGGCTGAATTACTCCGATTTCATTATTTACCATCATCACTGAAACCAGGATTGTTTTATCAGTAATTGCTTCCTCAAGCTTTGATAAATCTATAATTCCGTTTTGCTTAACAGGCAAATATGTAACTTTAAAGCCTTCATTTTCCAGATGCCGACAAGAATCCAGAACACACTTATGCTCCGTGCAGACAGTTATTATATGATTTCCTTTATTTTTGTAAAAGTGAGCAATGCCCTTGATTGCTGTATTATTTGACTCAGTTGCACCTGAGGTAAAGATAATTTCTTTGCTATCTGCGTTCACCAGATCAGCGATGTGTTTCCTTGCTTTTTCCACTGCTTCTTCAGCAGTCCAACCAAATGAATGGCTGCGAGAGTGTGCATTACTGAACTCACCAAAATAAGGTATCATTACCTCCAAAACACGGGGATCCACTTTAGTAGTAGATTGATAATCAAGAAATATTGGTAATTTTATTTTAGTATCATGTATTTTCTTACTTTCAACATTCATAAAGCTACCACAGGGACAAAATTTACAACTATTTAATAGCACTAAAACTTAATTTTTTCAAGGTATAATCTTGCATCAACAAACATTGTCACCAAAGGGATGTGTGTATGACGCTGGTTCACTCTGTGATGGTGTCATTCCAGCGCCCCTATGATGTCATCCGAGTAGCTCCTTTTGTCATCCGAGTAGCTGACACTGGTTCACTCTATAATAGTATCATCCGAGTAGCCCCTTCTTGTATCTTGAAAAAAGCATCTAGTGTTTTAAGCTTAAACATTAGATGGAGAAGGGAAAATTTTGTCAATAATCTTAGATATAAAATCTGTGGTAAAGTCAAGAATCCCTCCTCAAAAGTAGAGGCTGGACGGTATCGTAGAAAGACCTAAATGGTTCTAATTCTGTATTCACAAGGTTAGCCTTACTTTTCATTTTTAATGGTAACGTATGGGGTTATATATGATCAACAACTTTTTGGGCATAGATATATCAAAAGATCGCTTTGATGTTTTTCTCTCATTTATAAGCAAAAAAGGAAAGCGTGAAACTAGAAAAGAAGCTTTAAGAACGATGGTTTCAAAGTCTACTGAATTTTCTACACAAACATAATGTAGAAAAAGTAAAAACCTGCATGGAATCTACTGGTTGTTATAGCGAAGCACTGGCTGAATTTCTACACAATGCTGGACATTTTGTAAGTGTTGTAAATCCTTATTGCATAAAATCTTATGCAAGGAGTAAGCTG
This sequence comes from Wolbachia endosymbiont of Listronotus oregonensis, assembly GCF_031205055.1. Classification (NCBI taxonomy): domain Bacteria; kingdom Pseudomonadati; phylum Pseudomonadota; class Alphaproteobacteria; order Rickettsiales; family Anaplasmataceae; genus Wolbachia; species Wolbachia endosymbiont of Listronotus oregonensis. Next base: position 432,202 of record NZ_CP102118.1, read on the forward strand.
ATACGACAAAAGAATGATCAGACCGATGCAGAAGTTATTGCTGATTATTGCCAAAGACAGGAACCTTCTAGTTGGACACCACCTTCTCCTGAAATGAAAAAATTAAAACATCTTTATCGTTGCTCAGTTGCGTTAAAAGATGAGTTAACATTAGTAAATAACCACTTAGAAAAAAAGAGAGACTGCCTAAAGAAGTTGCAAATGCTTGGGAAGACCTTGCAATGAATATAGCTCAAAAAATAGAAACAATAAAAAACTCCGTACGTGAACTATTAAATCAACACAAAGAATTGTTGGAAAATTTTCAACTTCTATTGACTATTCCAGGCATAGGAGAAGAATCAGCAATAGCTATTTTAGCTGAAGTTTCTGATATAGAGGTTTTTAGAGATGCCAGGCAATTGGCAGCATATACAGGAGTTATACCACGAAATATGACGTCAGGTTCCTCTGTATATGCCAAACCCAGATTAAGTAAATCCGGTTCACAAACATTACGTAAGGCACTTTTCTTTCCTGCCATAGTAGCTAAGAATCACAATCCTATCATTATGAGCTTTTGCCAAAGATTAAAGGAAAAGGGTAAGCATAATATGGCCATCGTTGGTGCTGCAATGCGTAAGCTACTCCATATCATTTTCGGTATTCTGACATCCAAAAGTGCTTTTGATCCTAACCATATCAAAAACTACAGGGCTAGGAGGTTGACTGAAGGTTTAGTACTTTAAAATCAAAAATGCTTCCTATCTATCTTATGTAAAGTGGTATCTTACACAAATTTATTGAATGTTGTTGGTTAGTGGATATGTTGATAAGTAAATTAGTTTTATACGCACAAAACAGATGAAGTTTACTTATCAACATATCCACTAACTATAATCTGTGTACTGTTACACAATTGGAAGTATTTTTTGATTTTATGATGCAACTTGGGAAATTTTTATAATTTTTTTGTTGACTAACAAGACGGTATCTCCTGTCATTCTAGTGCTCCTTTTTTGTCATCCGAGTAGCCCCTTTTTTGTCATCCGAGTAGCCCCTCTTCTGTCATCCGAGTAGCTGACACTGGGATCTCATTTTACTCTATAATGGCAGTGCTCCTTTCTCGTCATCCCAGTGCCCAGACTACTTGGATCCAGGAAACTTAACTCTACACCAAGTAAATGTACAATAAGAACTAGATTCCAGACTGGAATGACACCCTACTTAACCGTCATACCGCCGCGGTATCTCTTAGCATAGATCCCGCTAACAAGCAGCGGGATGACGAAGTTATTGTCATGCCACCGCGAACCGTCATACCGCCGCGGTATCTCCTTAGCATAGATCCCGCTAACAAGCAGCGGGATGACGAATTACTTAACCATTATACCGCCGCGGTATCTCTAGATCCCGCTAACACCTTACTATTACCCACAAATATAAATGTTTGTTGCATAGCTCTTAATGGCATAACTTTTGCTTGAAATAACTGTTTATATGGTGCAATTTACAGCTTTTAGTTGCTAAAATTATAACTCTTAATTTAATAATTTTAATCCAATAAGCTTTCAGGTTAATAAAATTAAATTATTTGAGTAAATACAATACCATGTCTTTATTTGTGGGTAATAGTAAGCGCTAACACGTAGCGGGATGACGAGATGCCACCGCGAACCGTCATACCGCGATTCATTCGCGGTATCTCTTAGCCGCTAATACGTAGCGGGATGACGGTTGTCGGTAGGCCTAAATTACTTTAGCCATAAATATTTAAGAAATTTACCAAACGAAAAAAAAGGCAAAAGAAGCCCCGAGTAGCGAGTTTTGACTCTATATTACTGTAAGTGGCGCTGTAATAATGTGCTGACGCTTAGTTTAAGCGCGATTTGGCTGAATGTAGAAAAAATAAAAAAGACATGCAGCCGCTATAATTTTATCTAATCCGCCAATAAATACCCTGAGTTTTTTACTGAATTTTTGTTGTTGAACCTGCGCAGATCAAAAACAAGTTTTGAGTCATAAATACCCTTATTATCATAATAAGGGGGCTGGCGGAGTTTGTCAAGGAAGTTTTTGTATTTTAATTTTAGAATTTTATAGGCTTTTGTTTTCATGAAATTATGTTCTCATGGGTAAATTAATGTTATCCTTTTTTGTTGATCTAAAGTTTTTTATGTTCATACACTTACGTGTTCATAGTGTTTATTCGCTGCTTGAAAGCTCGGTTAAAATTGAGGAGCTGATAGGCCTTTGTTTGCGAAATAAAATGCCAGCGGTTGCAATTACTGATTCAGGCAACTTGTTTGGCTCGCTCGAATTTTCAGAATATGCAGCAAGTAGGGGAATACAGCTAATAATAGGATGCAATATTATAGTTAAACATTCAGAACAAAATTTACCTATATTATTGCTTGCAAAAAATGAGCAAGGGTACACTAATTTAGTCACTTTGGTGAGTGAGTCTTTTAAAAAGCGCAAGAATAACAGCGATATTCCTTACGTTGATTTTGATGAGCTATTGAATTTAAGTATGGGTCTGATCGCTTTAACCGGTGGATGTTTGGCTCAACTATTGTTGGGGCAAGATAAAGAAACGGTTGAAAAACTGCTTTCAGCATTCGATGGTCATTTATATGTTGAATTGCAGCGTCATGGGCTGAATAAAGAGCTAGAGCTTGAAGAAGCTTTAATAGATTTTGCTTATCAGCGCAATGTACCACTGGTTGCAACGAACGATGTGTTTTTTCCAAATAGGTCTGATTATGAGGCTTATGACATATTAACGTGCATATCGGAGGGGAGTTATGCCCTGGAGAATAACAGAAAGAAGTTAACTACCGAGCATTACTTCAAATCTGTGGCAGAAATGGAGGAGCTGTTTAGCGACATTCCCGAAGCAATTCATAACACTTTAGTGATAGCTAAGCGGTGCTCTTACATGCCAAGAAGCAGGCAGCCTATCTTGCCTAAATTTCCTTGTCGAGAAAATAAAACTGAGAATGAAGAACTGAGGGAGCAGGCAGTTGCAGGATTGAAGCTGCGTATTGCAAAATCCTCTTCTGTCACCAGAACACCCTCCACTGTCATCCCAGTACTTGATACTGGGATCCAGAGAGATTCCAGCGTCACGCGCTGGAATGACACCAAACCAGATGATGACACACAACATGATATCGATTTCAAGCAATACTACGACAGGTTAGATTATGAACTAAGCGTAATAACTTCGATGAACTACGCTGGCTACTTTTTGATAGTTTCTGATTTCATTCGTTGGAGCAAAGCAAATGGCATTCCAGTTGGTCCAGGAAGAGGCTCTGGTGCTGGATCAATTGTTGCTTGGAGCTTACAGATTACAGACCTTGATCCAATAAAGTTTGGCCTAATATTTGAAAGGTTTTTAAATCCCGATCGTGTATCAATGCCTGACTTTGATATCGATTTCTGCCAAGAGAAAAGGGACCTGGTTATTGATTATGTTCAGAAAAAGTACGGTTATGTTGCTCAAATAATCACTTTTGGAAAATTGCAAGCAAGGGCAGTATTGCGTGATGTTGGTAGAGTATTGCAAATGCCTTACTCTCAAGTGGATAAAATATCTAAAATGGTTCCATTTAATCCAGTAAATCCTGTAACTTTATCGCAAGCGATAGAGCTTGATCAAAACCTGCAGAAAGAACGGGATAGTGATGAGGTAATTGCAAAGCTTCTTGATATATCACTAAAGCTTGAAGGAATATATCGTCACGTTTCAACTCATGCTGCTGGAATTGTAATATGTGATCAAAAGTTGGAAAATTTTGTTCCTGTGTACTACGATCCAAATTCGGCTCTGCCAATCACTCAATACAGCATGAAATATGTGGAGAAAGCTGGGTTAATAAAATTTGATTTTCTTGGACTTGGTACGCTAACACTAATAGATCATGTATGTCGTTTAATTAATCGTGATGAAAAAAAGATCGATATTTCTTCAGTTCCTTTGAATGATCAAAAAACCTATGAGATGCTCTCTAGCGGTGATTCAATTGGAGTGTTCCAGCTTGAAAGTTCGGGAATGAGAGAAGCTTTAATCAAATTAAAGCCAGATTGCATTGAAGATATTATCGCTTTAATTTCCCTTTATCGTCCAGGACCTATGGATAACATTCCAACTTATGTTGCAAGAAAGCATGGACTTGAAAAGCCAGATTATATTCATCCGTTACTTGAAGGAGTGTTAAAAGAAACATTTGGGGTAATAATCTACCAGGAGCAGGTGATGGAAATAGCCCGTATTCTTTCCGGGTATAGCTTAGCGGAAGCAGATCTGCTGAGACGTGCCATGGGTAAGAAAATTAAGGAAGAGATGGATAAACAACGTGAACTTTTCATCCAAGGGGCAACGAAGAATGGCGTTGATTATGACAGGGCAAGTTATATCTTTGACCTTGTTGCAAAATTTGCTGGTTATGGATTTAATAAATCTCACGCAGCTGCATATGCGGTTATATCTTATCAAACGGCTTACCTTAAAGCTAATTATCCATTAGAATTTTTTACAGCACTAATGAATCTAAATATTGATGATAGAGATAAACTGAATTTATTTTATCATGCAGCAAAGTTTAGTGGCGTTACCGTTCTTCCACCTGATATAAACAAGTCTCAAGCTGAATTCTCAATAGAGGGTGAGTGCATACGTTATGGTATTGCTGCCTTGAGGAATGTTGGTTTTTCTATAGCAGAAGGAATAGTGAACACACGTTCAAGCGCTTATAAGGACATATGGGAATTCATTCAAAATTCAGGTCATATAATAAATAAGAGAGCGCTAGAAAGCCTAATTAAATCCGGGGCATTCGATAGCGTGCATAAGAACAGAAAGCAGCTATATGAGTCAATGGACATGCTGATTTACTTTGCAAATAAAAACAAACAGGATAGGGAATCAAGTCAAGCTGCTTTGTTTGGTAGTCTTGATGTCCTCAAACCGAAATTTGAGAATGTGGAAGATTTTGATGAAGAGGAAAAATTAGAGCATGAGTTATTTTCACTAGGATTTTATTTAACTAATCATCCACTTGAAAAATTTAGAATTCTTCTGGAAAAGTTAAATATTGGGTTTATCGGAGAAAATAGAACAGCAAAAACTGCTGGGGTAATATTAAATGCACGTATGAGAACTTCAGAGCGTGGAAGGTTTGTTATACTCACACTTTCTGATCCCCATAACGTTTCTGAAATAGCATTTTATAATAATGAAATAATAGAAGAAAAAAGAGATTTATTTTCACCAGGAACATTTGTGATAATTGATCTTGAAGCTTCGGAAAATACGACAAGATTAGCAGGCAAGGATATATCTGAGTTTACAAAAAGAATCGCTTCTACAATAAAGGAATTAGTTCTCACCACTGAGTGCACGGATTCGCAAAAAGCCGCTATGGAATTAAATGCAATATTGAAAGATAAAGGCAGAACCAAAATAATGCTAAAACTTCTTCTCGAAAAACATAAAGTGAGCATCTTATTACCAGGTGCATACTCAATTGCTCCTCAAGTTATTTATGAAATATCTAACTTAAGCTGGATTAAAGGCGTAGAAATTAATACAAATAACTTGCTTATATAAAAAAGCTTTATATAATGAAATATTTAATCGGTATTAAAGGAAGATATAGTGAATCTTTATGAATTTACTTTTATAGCACAACAAGGATTATTACAGCAAGAAGTAGAGGAGATGGTCCAAGAGCTAGCTGTTTCATTGAAAAATATTAAAGCAGATGTTATTTTCCAGAAGATCAAGAGTCTTATGGAAAGGCAAAATAGTACGCTTACAAAACAAGAGTTAGAAACGCGTGCTGAAGACATTAAAGAAGGTCTAGTTGCTTACTCTGATTTCTTGGAAGATCTTACAAAAATTTTATGGGTTGAATTGGAAGAAGATCTTTCAAATTTGAAAGAAGTGAAGTCAAAAATCGATAAAGAGTTGAAAGATGACCTAAAAGATTTAGGAATAACGCAAGATTTTATAAAATTTCTAGGAGGCAGTGAGCAAATTACTAAAAGTGCGTTTATCCATAATGCAGTAAATGCTTTGAAGAGAAATATTTCAGAACATCTAATAAAGATTTTTCAAGATATTTTGAAAGATTTTAGAATAAACGGTCCAACTCAATCGAGCAAAGCATTGGAGATGCTTTTGGAAAACATTGAAGCATCGGGATTAATCAAGTATGAACATTGGGGTCTTTTGGATTTTGCATATCCAATAAATAAGATGAAGAGCGGTCATTATTGTATAATGTGCATAAGTTCTACTGCAAACATTCTGGATGAATTTGTGCGTAGAATGAAACTTAATGAGAACGTTATTCGCCACTTGTCTGTGCAGGTTGATAAATTTTTTGAAGGTAAATCTTATATGATGAATAAACAAATTGAGGAGCAAAACGCATAATGATGAAAAGACGAAATAGTTTTAATAATTCTTACGTATCTGTAAATAATAGGACTGGCTTTAGGCGTTCTAAAGTTTGCCCTCTTGCTACGTCTAAAGATGAAGACATAGATTATAAGAATACAGATTTATTATCCAAGTTTACCTCTGACTATGGTAGGATATTACCTAGAAGGTTAACAGGCGTATGTGCAAAAAAACAAAGGAAGTTACGCTTAGCGATCATAAGGGCACGTTTTTTGGCTCTTGTTCCTTACTGTACTAAAAAAGTTTAGGTAATTTATGTTGATAATTTTAAAGGAAAATATAAGGACTTTAGGTAAGCTTGGTGAAGTTGTCAAAGTTAAACCAGGTTATGCACGTAATTTTCTTTTTCCACAAAGAAAAGCGGTGAAAGCTACCAAGGAAAATTTAACAAAGCTAGAGGAGCAACGTTTATTACTGGAAGAAGAGAATATAAAAAGATTAAATGTAGCAAAAGAGCTTGCATTGTCACTACATGATAAGTTTGTGGTATTGATAAAGCAAGCTTCAGAGGATGGTAAAATTTTTGGTTCTGTAACAACACGTGAAATTGCGAAAGTTTTACTACAAGAAGGACATGCGATAGATCATCGTAGTTTATCTTTTGGTGGAATAAGCATCAAAAACTTGGGTGAATACCAAGTAAACGTAGAATTACATAGTGAAGTAGTAGTACCAATTACTATATACGTCGTGAAATCCGAAACAGATGCGCATGAATTAAGGCAAGTAAAGTTGCAAAATCAGAAGTCTGAGCAACAAGAAGGTGAAGCAGTGGAGCAAGAAGATACAAATAACAAATAGCAGTGAATAAAATATATCAACTATTCCTGTCATTCCAGTGCCTTTTTTTTCTGTCATCCCAGTGCGTGACACTGGGATCTAGCATGTTCAAAGATAAGACGGGGGTCATTTAATGATCCCGCGCTATAGCCAAAAAGAAATGTCTTCCATTTGGGAGGAAAATAATAAATTTAATATATGGCTTAAAATAGAAAAATTAGCGTGTGAAGCTCAAGCAGAGTTAGGAGTGATTCCAAATAGTGTTGCTCAGAAGCTCTCTGGTGCTATTGAATTTGATATTGAACGTATCAACGAAATTGAATCCATTGTAAAACATGATGTTATAGCTTTTCTGACATATGTTGCTGAAAAAGCGGGAGTTGATGTTCGTTATCTCCACTATGGAATGACAAGTTCTGATGTTTTGGATACATGCCTTGCGGTGCAGTTGAAAGAGTCATGTGATATTTTACTCGGGAATCTAAAAAATTTACTTGCAGTATTGAAAAAAAAAGCTGAGGACTATAAAGATATTGTTTGTGTTGGGCGCAGTCATGGAATGCATGCAGAACCAACAACTCTTGGATTAAAATTTGCTAGATTTTATGCTGAATTTAAACGCAATTATCAGAGATTAATTAGCGCGCAAAAAGAGATCTCAATTTGTAAAATATCAGGTGCAGTAGGTAATTTTGCAAATGTTGATCCGTTTGTTGAAGAGTATGTAGCAAAAGAAATGGGACTCATACCTGAAACCATATCGTCTCAAGTCATTCCTCGTGATAGACATGCCATGTTCTTTTCGGTTTTGGGAGTGATTGCAAGCTCAATAGAAAATATTGCAATTGAAATTCGTCATTTGCAAAGAACTGAAATCGGCGAAATTTCTGAGCATTTTTCCATTGGGCAGAAGGGAAGCTCTGCTATGCCACACAAATGTAATCCTATTTTAAGTGAAAATCTGACGGGACTCTCACGTTTAATACGCAGTTATGTTTTTCCTGCGTTAGAAAATGTTGCATTGTGGCACGAACGTGATATATCACACTCGTCTGTGGAAAGATGCATTGCTCCTGATGCTTGTATAACAATGGATTTTGCTTTAGTGCGATTAACAGATTTGATAGATAAATTGGTAATCAATAAGGAAAACATTGAAAAGAACTTAAATTCTTCAAAAGGTTTAGTTTTCTCACAGCGTGTATTGCTTGAGTTAGTAAATAGTGGTTTGGCGAGGGAAGAGGCGTATAAAATTGTTCAGAGCAATGCAATGAAAGTGAAACAAAACAACAGTGATTTTCTGGCCGAATTGAAACAAGATAAACCTTTACTTAAGGTTATTAACTCGGAAAAACTTGAATCTTTGTTTGATTTGAAATATTATACAAAGCATGTAGGTCACATATATAGCAAGGTTTTCAATTAGGCTGAGTAGCTCAGTTGGTAGAGCAGGAGGATCATAATCTCTTGGTCGGGGGTTCAAGTCCCTCCTCAGCCACTCGAACTAAACTATGTTTAGCAAGATAGTGCTATTGGTGAAGTAGTGCGACCCAGTGTCAGCTACTTGGAATGGTTACGTTCAGTTGTATATCCACTTAGGTGTACAGTTTAGAGGAAAATGGATAAGAGATTGTGAAAAGGGTTTAGCTTTTGGCCTATGATCTCTTTAAATGACAGAATTTCACTACAAAACTTAACTTTCTTCTATGCAATTAGCTAAGTCAAGAAAGGTGAATCTATCTCTTGTTGCAAACGCAAGATCGACCACTTTACAATATTGTTCTTTATTCCAACTGAGGTGCTCTGGTAAGTGCGGAATTGATAGATCTTCAAATATTTTTTGCAGGTATTTTGCAGGTAGTAAATTTTGCTTAATTAAATTGGAAATATTAGTCCATTCTTTACAAATAATCTCTTGGATTTTTTGCTGCATAATTTGCTTCTGTTCAAAAGTTCTTACAAATTCGATATTATCAAAGCACTGAGTTATATGTTTTACATCTAAAGTGGTCGGGTTGATAATCGGGTTTTGTATTGATAATATTTTTTCCTGCAAATTAGCCATGGTAATCGTCGTAACAGCAATTTTTTCGCCATGTAGTGAGGAATGATCTCTTGTTACCATTTCCATTGCGTGAGCTATCATATGCTCTCCTTGGCTTGCAGAATAGCTGCCTTTTGATATTACCATTCCAAGTCCTGAAATTAGTAGAACTTCCATAAGTAATAGGACCACTTTTCTACTTCTTTTAGTAAGCGCCGTATACTCTCTTAGCAAAATTTGCTCCAAATCGCGAACAAGTGTAAAAGGTAATTCATTGTATTCTGTGCCAAGCAACAAATGAGATAGTAGCCAGTCAGCCTGAACTGTCGAACGGCAAATGAAATCTGCAAATCCGCTTAATGTGAGGCGCAGTGGTGCATTGGTAAGTATGTCTATATCTATATATATCGCTCTTGGAAGATGTGCTTTGAACGATTTTTTGTATCCATTTACTAATATTGAAGCATTTGCGGATGTATATCCATTCATGGAAGCGGCTGTTGGGAACGATATATAATCTTTTTTCTCGAGGTAGCTTGCATATTTGCAGATGTCGTTAACGGTGCCGCTACCAAATGCAACTATTAAGTCACTGTCTTTTGCTTTGTTTCTAACTAGATTTATGGTTTCAAGAGAGGCAAGTGAAAGATTAGTACCCATGGTTGGTGTCATTCCAGCGCGTGACGCTGATTTTTTTTCCTGGATCCCAGTCTCGAAGGACTGGGATGATAAAATGTAGGGAGCATCCGAAATGATATGAGGTTTTGCAAGAGGCCTAATGGTATTGCTCGGGATAATTAAGTGAGAAATTTTATTAAATACGTTTTTGTTTAAAAGTTTTGCTGTATTTTCATCTGCAACTAGAAAGATGTCATTTCCGTGTCGTGTGCATATTTCATAGATATCATCAGCAAGGTGGTAATCTGTTATTACTTCTCTTAGAAAAGTTTGTTCGGTTTGATGTAATATTTGTTTTAAATAGTGCATAGAGTGTTTACAATATAGCAATATAATTATTTTAAGGTTGACATGAAAATTGACCCTGTAGAGCTAACTAAGAAATTGATCTCTTTTGAGAGTATAACACCAAGGGACGGCGGGGCAATAGAGCATATAGCAACAATCTTCAAGAAAAGTGGCTTTGACTGTGAGATTTTAGAATTTGGTGATGATGGAACTAAAGTTAAAAATCTTTATGCGAAATATATAAATGGAGTACCAAATTTGTGCTTTGCTGGGCATGTTGATGTTGTACCACCGGGTCAGTTAAAAGATTGGGCATTTGGTCCATTTAATCCAGAAGTTAGAGATGGAATGCTATATGGAAGAGGAGCAGCTGATATGAAAAGCGGAATAGCTGCATTTATTGCTGCTATGGCAAATTTAATTGCAGAAAAGTTTCAATTTAATGGTTCGATAAGTGCATTGATTACCAGTGCTGAAGAAAGCACGGAAGAATATGGAACAAAGGCAGTTTTGGAATGGATGAAAAGTAAGCAAAAAAAGATAGATTTTTGTGTAGTTGCCGAACCAACCAGTAGTGAGAAATTAGGTGATACCATAAAAATAGGCAGAAGAGGTTCTGTAACATTTGAATTAATTTGCCATGGAAAACAAGGACACGTTGCCTACCCAGACCTAGCAGATAATCCAATATATAAGGTAATATCGATATTGAGTAAGGTAAAAAATACTACTTTTGATCATGGTAATAAATATTTTCAGCCTTCACATTGCGAAGTTACTACTATCGATGTTGGAAATAATACTAGCAATCTAATACCTAGTTCAGCAACTACACGTTTTAACATTCGATATAACGATACACAAACACCTGACGGCTTATATAAGCTGATTGATGAAATATGCTCCAGTGTAACTAACGATTATAAACTTTCTATGCATAGCAGCAGGGACGTTTTCCTCTCTACTCCTGATAGAAATACTGATATTATGCTTGATGCGATAAATAAAGTTACCAGTATTGATGCTGTGCTGAGCACAAGTGGTGGCACATCTGACGCTGCGTTTATCAAAGATGTTTGTCCAGTGATTGAATTTGGTATAATCAACAAAACCGCACATCAGATAAACGAATGCGTATTAGTAAATGATATACATAAATTAACAGCTATATATAAGGAATTTATAGAAAATTATTTCAATCCCACTAATAAAATATTGAGTCAGGTCAACGTAGTTAGTAATATATCTAGTGGTCCATTGTTAGCTTAGATGTAATCAGATCTCTTGCATAACTGTTGTTTGAGTAACAACTGCCAGCGTGTGACGTTAGAATCCAAAAACCATGAGAGCTACAAAAACCACTTGACAAACTCCGCCAGCCCCCTTATCATGAAAATGAAGCTATTTATTTATCTTCTCTGTACAGATTAAATGACAAAAAAACTCAACGTATTTGGCGTCTCATGTTTAATTTTTTGCACTATGTGCACTCTATGTCTTTATCAAATTTCTAGGTTTTTACCTATACAAGCTGAAATACGCTTATAAAGCATTTAAAACATTAAAAAACGCCAACTTAAAAAATGGATAGTGAATAATTAGCTACCCTAGGGTTTCTTTTGCCTTTTTTTCTGTTTAGTAAATTTCTTAAACATTTATGACTAAAGGTTAGTTGCATTAAAAAGCAGCTAAATCGCGGTTATTAAGCGTTTAGAATAAAAAAACGCCATACTTGAAAGTATAATGTAAGTAATTAGCCAACCACGGGGCTTCTTTTGCCTTTTTTTCCATTTGGTAAATTTCTTAATATTTGTAGCTAGAGACTCTCATCTTTAGCGAGCTTCAAGGTAATTGGTTGCTATTTGCGAAAATATTTGCATAATTTAAGCAACATTAATTGATAAAAATTAACTATGGAGCTTAATAAGATTGCAGCATCGATTTTACTTTCTGGGCTAATCATTATGATAGTCAGCAACGTAGTTGATATGCTGTATAGTCCAGAGGAATATAAGATTGAACACCAAACGATAGTAGCTGCTGGTAACAATGAGTTCCAGCAAAAAATCGAGCAAGTGGCGCTCGATATTGGAGCGCTCATGCAGAATGCTAGCTTTGAAAAAGGCAAGTCAGCAGCGAAGAAATGTATAGCCTGCCATAGTTTTGAGAAAGGTGGAATGAATAAAGTAGGACCAAACTTATGGAACGTAGTTGGAAACAAAAAGGCTCATCTTGGTAACTCATTCAATTACTCAAAAGCAGTGCTTGAAAGAGGTGGAAAATGGGGGTATGAGGAGCTATTTGCTTTCTTAAAGAACCCAAAAGCCTATATAAAAGGTACGCGTATGGCATTTGCAGGTATTTCCAATCCACAAGAAATTGCAGATCTAGTTAGTTATTTGCGTCAATTGAGTGATAACCCGGTTGCTTTGCCAAAGTAGTATGGATTATTGTAATGATGGAAATAATGGTCACATAGCATATCGAAAGCTACAAGGAAAGAAAGCTTCTGTAGTTTTTTTCGGTGGATTTGCATCTAATATGGATGGAACTAAAGCAACTGCTATTTACAAATTTTGCCAAGAAAACGATATAGCACTTGTGCTATTTGATTATTTTGGTCACGGTCATTCAAGTGGTGATTTTATTGATTACACGATAAGTGATTGGCAAGAAAATTGTGCTAAAGTGATAAGTGAATTAACTAGCGATAAACAAATAATTATAGGTTCAAGTATGGGAGGATGGCTGATGCTGCTCATTGCCCTTCAATTTTCAGAAAAAATTGCAGCATTAATCGGCATATCGTCTGCTCCTGATTTTACTGAAGATTTGATATTCAAGCAATTGTCAGGCAAGCAAAAAGAAGAACTAGGTTCTAAAGGTGTAATAGATTTTACTTCAGAGCATTGTACATACAAAATAACTAAAAATTTGATCGAAGATGGCAGAAAGAACCTTCTTTTAAACAGAGAAGCAATAGATATAAACTGTCCTGTGCGCTTATTGCATAGCATTAATGATAAAGATGTTCCTTATCAAACTTCATTGAATTTAGCTGAAAAAATTAAGTCAACCGATGTTGAAGTATACTTGATGAAATCAGCAGAGCACAACATGTCTGACAATCACTCACTGAAAGTTTTATTTAAGACCATTAGAGAATTTTTGCCAGCAAAAACATATAGGTAACCGTTCACAGATTTCCACTTAATTCTTCAATCGGGAGTGTTAAATAAACTGTGTCAAACCGAAAAAAAAGTAATAAATTGATATAAAAAAATGGAGGTTTGACAATGAGTCAGAAAGTAGTAAACAGAACTACCGGTTTGGTAGATTATAAAGAATTAGAAACAAATATCCTGTCGTCTATACGAGAAGGAAGACCGTTGACAGGAAGAGATGGAGCATTAACACCGTTTATAAAAAAGTTGCTGGAGGTAAGCCTGGAAGGTGAAATAGAAAACCACTTGTCGGCTGAAAGCGAAGAGAATAATCGAAGAAATGGGAGGAATGCAAAGACTTTACGTACAAGCGCAGGGTCATTTGAGCTTTTGACGCCAAGAGATAGGGAAGGAAGTTTCGAACCACAAATAGTCAAAAAAAGGCAAACAAACTTACATCCAGAGCTTGAAACGAAGATTTTGAGCACATTTGCCAGTGGTATGGGCTATAGAGATATAGTGTCACATGTTGAGGAAATTTATGATCACAAAATATCGGTGGCAGAGATATCAAGTATTACTGACAAATTGCTACCAGTAATCAACGAATGGCGTAGTCGCCCGCTGCAGTCTGTATATCCGATAGTTTTCATGGTTTTTTAAAGTCAAAGAGGACGGGCATTGCGTAAGTAAATGCATGTATAACATATTAGGCATAGATCAAAATGGCAAAAAAGAAGTATTAGGTTTTTATTTGGCTGAAAGTGAAGGAGCTAACTTCTGGTTGGGAGTGCTAAATGACCTCAAAGAAAGAGGAGATACCGTCTTGTTAGTCAACAAAAAAATTATAAAAATTTCCCAAGTTGCATCATAAAATCAAAAAATACTTCCAATTGTGTAACAGTACACAGATTATAGTTAGTGGATATGTTGATAAGTAAACTTCATCTGTTTTGTGCGTATAAAACTAATTTACTTATCAACATATCCACTAACCAACAACATTCAATAAATTTGTGTAAGATACCACTTTACATAAGATAGATAGGAAGCATTTTTGATTTTAAAGTACTAAACCTTCAGTCAACCTCCTAGCCCTGTAGTTTTTGATATGGTTAGGATCAAAAGCACTTTTGGATGTCAGAATACCGAAAATGATATGGAGTAGCTTACGCATTGCAGCACCAACGATGGCCATATTATGCTTACCCTTTTCCTTTAATCTTTGGCAAAAGCTCATAATGATAGGATTGTGATTCTTAGCTACTATGGCAGGAAAGAAAAGTGCCTTACGTAATGTTTGTGAACCGGATTTACTTAATCTGGGTTTGGCATATACAGAGGAACCTGACGTCATATTTCGTGGTATAACTCCTGTATATGCTGCCAATTGCCTGGCATCTCTAAAAACCTCTATATCAGAAACTTCAGCTAAAATAGCTATTGCTGATTCTTCTCCTATGCCTGGAATAGTCAATAGAAGTTGAAAATTTTCCAACAATTCTTTGTGTTGATTTAATAGTTCACGTACGGAGTTTTTTATTGTTTCTATTTTTTGAGCTATATTCATTGCAAGGTCTTCCCAAGCATTTGCAACTTCTTTAGGCAGTCTCTCTTTTTTTCTAAGTGGTTATTTACTAATGTTAACTCATCTTTTAACGCAACTGAGCAACGATAAAGATGTTTTAATTTTTTCATTTCAGGAGAAGGTGGTGTCCAACTAGAAGGTTCCTGTCTTTGGCAATAATCAGCAATAACTTCTGCATCGGTCTGATCATTCTTTTGTCGTATCAGCTTACTCCTTGCATAAGATTTTATGCAATAAGGATTTACAACACTTACAAAATGTCCAGCATTGTGTAGAAATTCAGCCAGTGCTTCGCTATAACAACCAGTAGATTCCATGCAGGTTTTTACTTTTTCTACATTATGTTTGTGTAGAAAATTCAGTAGACTTTGAAACCATCGTTCTTAAAGCTTCTTTTTCTAGTTTCACGCTTTCCTTTTTTGCTTATAAATGAGAGAAAAACATCAAAGCGATCTTTTGATATATCTATGCCCAAAAAGTTGTTGATCATATATAACCCCATACGTTACCATTAAAAATGAAAAGTAAGGCTAGTCTTGTGAATACAGAATTAGAACCATTCAGGTCTTTCTACGATACCGTCCAGCCTATACTTTTGAGAAGGGAATTCTTATCTCCTCTACAGATTTTATATCTAAGAAGAAGCACAGAGTTCCTCCCTTCTCCACCTAATGCTTAAGCTTAAAACATTAGATGCTTTTGACAAGATACAAGAAGGAGGCTACTTTCATGACATTATCATAAAGTAAAATGAGATCCCAGTGTCTGGGCACTGGGATGACAAGAGGGGGGTATTGGGATGACAAAAAAGGAGGCTACTGGGATGACGAGAAAGGAGCACTGGAATGACATCATAGGGGCTACTTTCATGACATCATTCTTTTTCCTGGATCCAAGTAGTCAGGGCACTGGGATGACATCATAGAGGCACTGAGATGAAACCGAAGGGGCTACTCGGATGACACCTTTTTTCTGCTTAGTTTAGGTTATGCAAGAAGTCTAGTGCATGAACTGGTCCTTTTCTGATTTTAGCGCTGTCTGCACGAACGTCTAGTTTAGGGGTAAGATAGGAGAAAAATTAGGGCCCGCAAATTAATCCAAACACATAAGTGTAGTGTTACCACCGAATGCTGTAGTGTTAACACTTACAACTTTTTCTGTAGAAAAACGCTGTAAATAATGAGGACCACCAGCTTTTGGCCCAGTGCCAGATAGTCCTCTACCACCAAATGGTTGTATCCCAACTGCTGCACCTATCTGGTTACGGTTGATGTAGACATTTCCAACTGATATTTTTTTGCTTATTAAATCGATCTGATTTTGTATACGGCTCTGCAAAGAAAATGTAAGCCCATATCCTGTATTGTTTATATCACTTATAACTTCATTTAATTGTGACTTGTTAAAACGTATGATATGCAAAATAGGACCAAATACTTCTTGCTTTAATTGCGAAATTTTTTGTATCTCATAAATATATGGAGGAAAGAAATAACCATTATGAGAATTTGTATCCATGGGTACTTTAAATAACAGATTTGAATCTTCGTCCTCTGACATTTTTTGCGTATGTTGAGTTAGCATATCGATAGATGCTTTGTCAATTATTGGACCAATATCAGTACTAAGTTGTATTGGGTCACCAATCTTGAGTTCTTGCGCTGCACCACATATCATTTTTATCTGCTTCTCTGCTATGTCCTCTTGAATAAACAGCACTCTAAGTGCAGAACAGCGTTGGCCGGCACTGCGAAACGCAGAAAGTACAACATCTGTAGTCACTTGCTCTAAGAGAGCAGAGCTATCAACAATCATAGCATTGAGCCCTCCTGTTTCAGCAATAAGCGGTACAATAGGACCATCCCTATCCGCAAGCATTTTATTAATTATTTGAGCAGTTTGTGTTGAGCCAGTAAAAGCTACTCCAGCAATTCTATTGTCTGGAACTAATATTTTGCCTAAATATCCACCATCCCCAGGAATGAGGTGTAACACATTTTTTGGTATCCCAGCTTCATGTAGTATCTTAACAGCTTCGTAGGCAATAATCGGCGTTTGCTCTGCCGGTTTTGCCAGCACCGCATTACCTGCTGCAAGTGCAGCTGAAACCTGCCCAATGAAGATAGCAAGTGGAAAATTCCATGGTGATATACACAGGAAAACTCCTCTGCCTTCAAAAAAGATGAAGTTATCTTCACCCGTTGGACCTGGCAATTTTTTCCAGTCGCTCAGTTCATTTTTTGCTATCGTTGCGTAGTAACGTAAGAAATCCACTGCCTCTCTTACTTCCGCTATTGCATCAGATAAAATTTTTCCTGCTTCTACGATCAGAATGTAAATCAACTCTTTCATCCTTTCTTCAAGCAAATCTGCAGCTTTTTCAAGGCATTTAGCGCGCTTTTCTGCTGAAACATTCTGCCATTCAGTAAAAGCATTATGTGCTATTTCAAGAGCGTTTAAAACTTGAGCACTTGTTGTATTTGACACTTCTCCAATTACATTTTCTAAATGTGCAGGGTTCACCACTTCAGTAAATTTGGCATCATCAAAAAGTGACTGTCCGTCAATTATCGGCCCAACTTGCCATTTTTTTTCACTAAAGCTCTTTATATCATCTGCAAATTGTGAGACTATCACCGAGTCACTAATATCCATTCCCAAAGAATTTTTTCTTTCTGGTCCCAAAATATCTTGTGGTAACGGAATGCCTGGATGAGGTTCATAATTAAAATTTATAGCTTTTTCCAGTGGATCTGAAATTAACTCATCAATTTTAACGTTAGAATCATTTATTTGATTAACAAATGAACTATTAGCTCCATTTTCAAGAAGGCATCTTATAAGATAAGGCAACAAGTCACTATGTTCCCCAACGGGTGCGTAGACACGACAGCTAACATTTGTTGCAAGCTCTGACATTGCATAATCATATAAGTCTTTTGCCATTCCATGTAAGCGTTGAAATTCAAATCCAGGGTGGTTTTTATCAGCAAGTTCCATGATAGAAGCAAAAGTATAGGCGTTATGAGTTCCAAAGCATGGGTAAAAGCTGTTTGGTTTACTCAAAAGTTTCTGTGCGCACGCGAGGTAAGATACGTCAGTATAGCTTTTTCTTGTAAATACTGAGTAATCATTTAATCCCAATTCTTGCGTACGCTTGATTTCTGAATCCCAATATGCACCTTTTACAAGTCTGACCATAATTTTATGATTTGATCGAATAGCAACATCCTCTACAAATTCAAGAACAGATAAAGCACGTTTTTGATATGCTTGTACAGCCAAGCCAAGCCCTTCCCACTCAGAAAGTGATTCATCAAGCCGTAATTGTTCAAACAAGATTAAGGACATTTCAAGCCTTTCTGTTTCTTCTGCATCTATGCATAATGAAATGTTGTATTTTTTTGCTTCATGACAAAGCTCTAGCAGTTTAGCTCTCAACTCTTCAGCTATATTATCGAATTGACCAAATTCATAACGTGGATGTAACGCAGACAATTTGATTGAAATTCCATGCGATTTAAAACAATCATTTATTTCAGTGGATTCACCTATAGCTTTTATTGAGTGCATGTATGAATTAAAATACTCTTCTGCATCTTCAGCTGTGTGAGCAGCTTCGCCAAGCATATCAAAAGAGTATAAAAACTTACTATTGTCATCTAGTTTTGCATACCTTAAAGCTTCTTCTGTGGTTTCTCCAACAACAAAATGATTACCAAGCATAGACATTGCTTGTTTTACTGCTTTGCGAATGATCGGTTCTCCTAAATTCTTAAGTAACTTAGAAATTGCGTAATAGAACTTCGAATCGCCTTCATTATCTCTCAATATACTGCTACCTATCATCAAGCTCCATGTGGAAGCATTGACAAACAACGAAGAAGAGTGCCCTAAATATTTATTCCATTCCTGATTGGCAATTTTATCTTTGATTATTTCGTCTATTGTATAATCATCTGGTATTCTAAGTAGCGATTCAGCAAGGCACATCAATGCTATTCCTTCATCATTGGAAAGCGAGTATTGCTGCATAAAGGAATCTACAATACTTAATTTATTGTGTTTGATTTTTTCAATAACTTGTTTTGCAATATTATAAATTCTACTTTTTGAATCAGCTGAAAGCTCTGTTTTTTCTATAAGGCGGCGTACATAACTTTTCTCATCAGCACGATAAAATCCTTGTAAACGTTTTCTCAATTCGTTAGGTTCTTGTATAGAGGTAATCATAATTATTTATAAAACACCTTTACTATATGTAAGGTAAAATTATATCATAACTTTGCACAGAGCAAATTGTTATTTATAAAGGGATCAGGGCTGGCTAAAAGAAGTCCATGCAATAACTTTAAAAGGATTGTGCAAGTATGTAGCTTAACACTCCGCCATGCATTAAGTATTTAATCTCAGTTGCGGTTTGTACACAGCATTTGAGTTGAATTGATTGCTTTGAATTATCCTTTCTTTTGATGATACATTCTAGATTTCCACCTGGCACTATTTCACCTTTTATGCTTATTACCTCACTACCATCAAATATCTTTCTGGTTATTCCATTTTGGAATATAAGTGGAAGAACACCCATGCCGACCAAGTTGGACCTATGTATACGCTCAAAGCTTTCTGCAATTACAACTTTAATCCCCAACAATAAAGTACCTTTTGCTGCCCAATCCCTACTTGAACCTGTGCCATACTCCTTTCCTGCCACAATGATGAGAGTTTCCTTGTAGCGCATTGCTGCATCAAAAATCGACATAGTTTCTTGAGAAGGAATATATTTTGTATAGCCGCCTTCGATGCTTACCATTTCATTTTTTATTCTAATGTTAGCAAAAGTCCCACGCATCATTACATTGTGGTTACCACGACGAGACCCATACGAATTAAAGTCCTGTGGCTCAATTCCAAGATTTTTTAAATATATACCTGCAGGACTACTTGAGGCAATATTTCCAGCAGGGGAAATGTGATCAGTGGTTACGCTATCGCCAAACATTGCCAATATTTGTGCACCTTTTATATCGATTGTTTTATCTTTATTATTTTTAGGTGATAAATTATCAAAATAGGGCGGATCTTGTATGTAAGTGCTGTTTGCATCCCAATTATAGATTTCACTTTTTTCACACTTTATCTTTCGCCAATGTTCATCACCAGAAAAAACATCCTTATACTTTTGTATAAACATCTCACGTGTTACCACATTTTTAACACAATCTTCGATTTCATTGTTTGTTGGCCATATATCTTTGAGATAGACATCATTTCCATTCTTATCTTTGCATATTGAATCTTTTGTCAAATCAGTTTGCACAGTACCAGCAAGTGCATATGCAACAACAAGTGGAGGAGATGCCAAGTAATTAGCTTTGACTAACGGATGAATTCTTCCTTCAAAGTTACGATTACCGGATAAAACTGCAGCAACAGTTAAATTTTTGTTTTTAATGCCATCTTCTATATCTTTATTAAGTGGACCAGAATTCCCAATGCAAGTTGTGCAACCATATCCAACTAGATTAAAACCCAAAGCATTTAGATCTACCTGCAATCCAGACTTTTCTAAATATTCTGTTACAACTTGTGACCCTGGAGCAAGAGAAGTTTTAACCCAAGGCTTTGATTTTAATCCAAGTTTAATTGCATTACGAGCTACAAGACCTGCAGCAATCATTACACTTGGATTTGAGGTGTTAGTGCAGCTTGTTATTGCTGCAATAACTACACTTCCATCTTGAAGCTTATCACTTTCCTTTAATTCGTTAACTGAAAATGATTTAGAAAAAGACTCTGCCACTTGTGAAAGAAAAACCTTATCTTGTGGTCTTTTGGGACCAGCCATTACTGGCTTCACGCTTGATAAATCAAGCTCTAGTATGTCAAAAAATGCTAACTCATTATTGCCACGCCACAATCCTTGCTCTTTCGCATAAGCCTCAACTAGCTTTTCTGGCCTTCCGGTTAAGCTTAAATAATCTAGCGTTTTCTGATCAATTGGAAAAAATCCACAAGTTGCGCCATACTCTGGGGCCATGTTTGCTATAGTTGCCCTATCTGCCAAAGATAAATAATCTAAACCATCACCATAAAATTCTACAAACGTACCAACAACACCCTTTGTTCTTAGGATATTGGTAACCGTCAGCACTAAATCAGTCGCAGTTACTCCTTCCGGCAGTCTGCCAATTAATTTAAATCCAACTACTTCTGGAATCACCATACTAATTGGTTGACCAAGCATCACAGACTCAGCTTCTATGCCTCCAACACCCCAACCAAGGACTGATAACCCGTTAACCATCGTAGTATGGCTATCCGTACCAACCAAAGTATCAGGATACAAAACCCCATCCTTATTACATACAACTTGCGCTAAATACTCAAGATTCACTTGGTGGCAAATTCCAGTACCTGGCGGTACTACTCTAAAATTTGTGAAGGATGATTCTCCCCACTTTAAGAATTGATATCTCTCCAAATTTCTTTTTACTTCTAGCTCAACATTCTTACTGAATGCGGAAACACTTCCATAACTATCTACTTGAACAGAATGGTCGATCACAAGATCAACGGGCACAGACGGATTTATGCTGCTTGGATCGCCTCCATTTTTCTTGACATAACTCCGCATAGAAGCTAAATCGACGACAGCAGGAACCCCTGTAAAATCTTGCATCAACACCCTTGCTGGCTTGTAGCTAATTTCATGATTAGCGTGTTTATTAACGCAACTTGCTAGTATTTTTATATCATCCAGCTTTACGTTTACTCCATCTTCATTGCGCAATAAATTTTCAAGCAGAACCTTAAGTGAGCAGGGCAATTTAGTTACATCTATTCCTAAAAATTCACTAGCACTATTTAGGCTAAAATAGTTGTATGACTTCCCGTCAATGTTTAAAGTCGTTTTTGCGTTTAAAGAATTATTCATCAGGTTACATCATATTAGTTAAAATTGGAATTACTACCGTTACTTCTTTGTTGTTGACTTTGCTGCTCGTACATAGTTTCAAAATCTATGGGATCTAGCATTAGTGGGGGAAATCCACCACTACTTGTAACTCTTGCAATTATTTCTCTTGCAAAAGGGAAAAGAAAAGTAGGTCCGCCAATAAACAAAGCTTGTCTTACCTCTTCCTCACTCAACTCTTTAAAATTTTCTATTGAAAAAATGCCACAATATTTTGTCTCACAAATGAAAGCTACGCCATCTTTTATACCTTCATCTTTTATCGTTGCTCTGACTTCTATATGTAAAGTAATTTCATGGAAAGATTTTTCTTCATTTACTCCTTCTTTGTTTTCCATTCCTTCTAATTTCGCTGAATTGATATTAACCATTACATTAATATCGGGAGCTTTATTTGAAGAAAGGAATGGCGAATTCGGATTCTCAAACGATAGATCTTTAACATATTGACCGTGAATTCTCATTTTTTGTTGTGGCATTTCTTACGTCTCCTTTAATTAAGTTGAGATATTTAATACTTTCTTATATAATATATTCATTTACAAACGAATAGCAAACCTGATTATAAGTTGATATGAAAAACATATTTTCATTAATAATTAATAATGTTCGGATACTTTATATGCCAAGGAGTTGAGTTACTATGATAGAGCTTGTAATATATACTTTATTAGCGGCGTTCATTTTTTCACGTTTGTATAATTCTTTAGGAAGGTCAGCCAATCTCAATCTAAAAAAGCTAACTAGTGTGTTGGATGTAAGCCGAAGTAAAGAAGATGTAGTAGAAAACATTGAGGGTTACATTGATAGCAACGATGAAAATTCAATAAAAGTTACTTATGAACAAATATTAAAAAAAAACAAAGATTTTTCTATTTCCCACTTTATAGAAGGTTCAAGCATAGCTTTTGAATTAATAATAAAGTATTTCAATCAAGGAAATTTGTCTCAGTTAAAACCACTTCTCGATAAAGACTTATATGATAATTTTGCAGAGAAGATTAAACATCGTAAAGAGGTGCACGAGTCTATAATTGTTTCTATCGTTTCACAAAAGATTTTAGAAATAAAGCTAGTAAAAAACACAGTGTTTATTGCAGTATATTTCCTTTCAGAGCAAATTAACTTTATTAAAGATAGCTCAGAAAATATAATATCAGGTAGCACATCCACCATTAATAAAGTTGAGGATGTATGGCAATTCAAAAAAAATGTTAATTCATCAGACCCAAGCTGGTTGCTTGTTTCTATTAACTATAAAAAGACAAATAACGATAAGACAAATGACAAGTAAGATTAGTTTTATTTAGAGTTAACCATGGAAAGCAAGCTGCGCGAAATAGTACTTGACACTGAAACGACAGGTCTTGACACTGGATCTGGTCATCGAATTATTGAAATAGGGTGTGTGGAATTAATTAATCGTATTCCAACAGGTAAAGTACTCCATCGGTACCTTAACCCAGAAAGAGATATACCTTATCACTCGTTTAAGATTCACGGTATTAGTGAAGAATTTTTAGAAGATAAACCATTATTCTCAGATGTTGCACTTGAATTTCTTGACTTTATATCTAATGATATTTTGGTAATTCACAACGCTGAATTCGATGTTAAGTTCCTTAACATGGAGTTAAGCAAGCTGAATGCTGGGTTAATTTCCTCAGATAGAGTGCTAGATACATTACCTCTTGCGAGGAAAAAATTCGTAGGATCACCTGCTTCTTTGAATGCATTATGTAAGCGTTTTGATATATCGCTAGAGAATAGAGAATTGCACGGAGCACTAGTTGATGCTCAATTGCTTGCAAAGGTATATGTTGAACTTACAGGAGGGTTACAAACCTTTCTGTTTGATAATGAATGCAATCAGGACAGTAACTCTACATTTGTTCAGCATAAAGTGCGTAATCTAACTCCCAGAGAACATTCACCAAATAGTGAAGAAATTGATGAACATAAGAAACTGTTAGACAAAATTAACAATACACTTTGGGATAAATATATTGAATAGGTTAACCAATAAAGATACAATTTGATTTTACTGAGAGCATTCTAATGGTAAGGTTTATAAGATTGTTATCTAATGTGCTAGCAGCATTAGCAGTTGTTTTTTTAGGTTATTGTTATTTCACTAAAAAAGGCATATTTGCCCCGGCAGCGATTCACAACGCGGAAGTTAAGATAGGCGGAGATTTTTCTTTAATTAATCAGGACGGACAGATTCTGCGCAGTAGTGATTTTAAAGATAAATACATGATGATTTTCTTTGGATTTTCCTCATGTAAAAGAATTTGTCCTATGAACCTTGGGATAATTTCAGAAACACTTGCAAAGTTAGATGAGAAAACTAACAACAAGCTACAAACATTCTTCATCACAGTTGATCCTGAGCGCGATAGCACGGAAAGACTTAAAGAATTTCAGCAGCAATTTGACCATAGAATACAAATGTTAACTGGTGAAAGAGAAAAAATAGACGAAGTAGTTGCGAAATATAAAGTATATGCAAGCAAAGTAGACGGAGAAGAAGAAATCAACCATTCTTCGATAATATATCTTATTGGCCCTGGAGGAAAATATGTTACACACTTTGCAGCTGATTTAAATTCAGACGAAAGTCAATCTGATAAGATTTTGGCTGAGATAAGAAAATACGTAAACTGAATTATAGATTTTTCTGTTAATTAGTCGAGCACGCAACTGCATGAGCATTATGATTTGAGAGCAATCTCCATGGGAAGACATACACAACTGTACGAACGTTGTAGTTTGGGAGCAATTCCCACCAGTGAGGTGTCATCCCAGTGCCCAGACACTGGGATCCAGCTTCTATGCAACTTAATTAAAAACGTTTGTTTTAGCGTAAGACAACTACCTTTAGCTCATCAGCTCAGTTATAAGCAAAATTTCTGGATTCCAGACAGGAATGACATCATCTGTTGTGCAATTTACCTTCAAAAATGAATGTTCGTACAGTTATGGAAGACGCATTGGAATGACACTATTTGCTTCTAAGAAACTTCCCATTAGTTATTCCTGTTGAACTAAGATATAACCGAATTCCTGTGCCTTTTTGATTAAATTTTTTACAACTTTCTCTTTGTAACGTGTTTCATAATAATCTATTCCTCTTTCTACATATTCTTGTCCATACTTCAACATACTATAAAAGATACATGCTAATTTCCTTGCCGTAGCAGTAATCGCTTTTGGTGCACCTAGTCGTTTTTTTAACCTTCTACAATATGCACCTATTCCGCTATTGCTTCTTGATACACAGTGAGCAGCCATTCGAAATGCATTCGCGGCACGATTAATGACTTTACGTGTTCTTGTGCTAAACACTTTTTCCCCTGTAATTTTATTAGCAGGGCTTAGCCCCAACCACGAAGTAAAATGCTTTTCTGATCGCCATTTATTATAGTTAATACCAACTTCCGAAATGATAGTTTGTACAGTTAGTATATCCAATCCAGGAATTTTGGTAAAATCTATACCAGTTACTCGATATAATTCTTCATGCAAAGCAAAGTTTGGTTTACTTTTTCTGTGCTTATTTTTCTCTTCACCTAACTTTTTACTCTCATCAGACTTTGTCTCAAATGTTTTATAATATTCTTCAATGCTCCTGTCACATTCTGCTACTTTTTCCTGATAAATATTATATAGCTCAAATTCTTGCTTTAATGTAAATAGGTGTTCTTTTCTATAGTTTCCTGCTAATGCTTTTGCAATAACAGATTTATCACTTTTTATTCGTCCATCTCTTAGTTCAGCCAATTTTTCAGGATTATTCTCACCATCTATTATTGCTTTAATAATTTGCATTCCAGTTACACCAGTTGTATCGCTTATAACTTTATGTAGTTGAATATTCATTTGTGTTAGCGCTTTTTGCATACGCAAAGTATGTGTAGAAGCATTTTCAATTAAATTTTTACGTTGCCGAACATAACTACGCAATACACACATTTGATCATCTGGCCTAAATGACCCTTGGAGTAACCCGTAACTGTGTAGTTGTTGAATCCATTGACAATCTTGCACATCTGATTTTCTCCCAGGTACATTTTTAACATGTTTTGCGTTTACCAGTTTTACTTCAAATCCGTGTGATTCAAGTACTTGAAACAAAGGAATCCAGTACACTCCTGTTGACTCCATGGCTACTGTATTAACTTTACATTTTTTCAACCATTTTGCTATGTTGTAGAGATCTTCCGTAAAGCAGCTAAATTTTTGTATACGTTGTTCATCGCTTCCTTCGGGTACACATACATAATGTACAGCCGAGCCAACATCGATTCCTGCTGCATTAGGATTCGTTATCTCTAATTTACTTTTGAACTTTGCCATTTTTAATCTCCATTATATAATAATCCATAATTGAGAAGTGCTTAAGCTTGGGACGATTGAGTTATACATTCTTCTAATCGAGGTAGCCCAAAAGGCTCCATCAGTGGTTCGACCGTTCCTCCAAAGCCACGCTGTCCTACGGGCACTTAAGGCACCATTGCACAGTTCGGCTATAACTGCAAAAAGCTCTTCTCTACAAAATTATACATAAAATTTGCCATACACTCAGCTAGGAAGTTTCTTTTTGGTTTGACAGGTTTTATCTGTCCGGCGCTGTCCTCAGAGAATTCCACAAAAAACGTCCTATTATCTATTTCTAGATCTATTAAAGCTCCTTCCTGAACAGCACTTTCACCAGCTTTTCCTAGTTCTTCTAGTTGCTTATCTATCTGTGGCTGAATTTCTGGTTGTAGCTCATTATAGATTTCACCTATCAGTTTATTCTGTAGTAGAGTATCATGAAACTCTGCACCGCTTAACATTAATTTACGTATTACCTTTTTACGATCAACCTTATCAAATTTATGAAAATGTGTACCTAATACTACATACTCTGCGAAACTCCATTCCCCATCATTACATGCATTTAGCCTTGCTCCATCATCTATTACTTCATCTATAACTTTATTCATCTCTTTTAAACTTTTTGCTCTTACCACAGCACTTTTAAACCAGCTCAATTTTTCGCTTTCGCTTATACTTGGCTTTATTTTTTGCAAGGCAGAGGTAAATGGATTTTTATCTTCTTGATCACTTATAGGTTTTGTGCCATATATGTAATCAAGTCCCTTTCCGTAGTTGATTTGAACGTCTCTATTAGGGAAGGGCACTTCTCCAGGTTTTTTAGCCTTATTAGTTTTGCTTACAAAGGTGGACTGCTGGTTAACACGACCAATTCCTATAATAGCATTTAACATCTCACCTTCTGATAATTTATCAAGATCAACGTTTAATTCATAAGTACCTCCTTTCTTATCATCAAAAGGTACAATTATTTTATTACCCATATTATCCTCACTATTAAAAATACTTTTTAAGCGTACAATAAACTTTATACATCTTACTACTCATTATAAATTATAGTGAGTAGATTTGCAAATATTTTCTGCTATAACAATCCGTTTTCTCGAAAACTGAAATAGCCTCCACTTGTGATGATAATATGGTCAAACAATTTTACGCTTACAGTACTACATGCTGCTGCTAAGCTCTTCGTTACTTCTTGATCTTCTTCTGATGGTTCTAAGCGTCCCCCAGGATGGTTGTGTGACATTATTACTAATGTTGCATTCTTTATTAATGCTTTTCTTATAATTTCCTTTATGTATACTGGTGCTTTTTCCATTTCACCAATATAGGATTCTTCTCCGATTAATTGGCGCCTTTTATTCAAGTACAGTATTTTTACACATTCCCTTTCTGAGTGGCCTATACTTACGTTTAAGTACTCTACTAGCCCTTGTAAGTCCATTATTGGCTCACTCTTGAGCTTTTCTCTCAGTACCCTTTCTAGTGTTTCCTTAACACACATAATCATTGCTACTGCAGAATCAGTTACTCCTTCTATGACTTTCAGGTCATCCATTTCTCTACCTAAAATCCTTCCTACTCCCGTATAAGTATTCACCAGATTTTTAGCAATTTCTTGAGCTTGTGGCCTTTCATGTACTGCACTTAGAAATGTTTCCATTATTTCACGATCAAGTAGTGCTTTGCCTTTGCTTTCTAATATTCTGAATTCTATTTCTTCTTTACTTTTATTCATATAATTTACCCTTCACTAACAACAAACTTTTTTTAATTATTTACTGCTGTTTTTTTATCAGCATTGGCATAGAGCCATAGCTTCCGAGTGAAGTCAAATCAATTTCTCAATCTTTTTTACTTATTTTTTCATCTAAGAGTAAAGATATTAATATATACTGATTTTTTATTTTAAATCTGTTGAATTTCGCCTAAAGAGAGGCCTGTTATTTGCAAAATAATATCGGTAGAAATTCCTCCTTTCACTAAATCCTTTGCAATTTTCATCTTTTCTGCTCTTTTCACTTTTTCTTCGCAAATTTGTATGCTTTCAAACAGAGATTTTATTAGCGCATAGCGTAATTCTTGACTCTCAATTTTTTTGTATTCTTTTATTAAATCAGGTAGCTCACTTTCTACTATCTCATCTTCCTCTATGAGCAGATCTGTAATGCTAATTGATAATGTTTCTGCTATTGCATATAATTTTTCCAGTGGAATGGCCACACGTCCTTGCTCATAGTTGCTTATTTCATCACGTGTTGTATCCATTTTCTCAGCCAAATCCTTTTGAGTATACTCTCTCACTAGCCTCCATTCTTTTATCTTTTTTCCTATTTGGTAGTATATAGAACCTGTTTTTTCTTCAACACACTCATTAGCAGAGAGGCCAATTGCTTGTGAAACAATATCAACAGAAATTCCTGCTTTAACCATACCCTTTGCAATTTTCACCTTCTCTGCTTTTTTACTACTTTTCTCGCTAATTTGGACAAATTTGGTTAGTAAACAAAACATCCTACGTAACTCCTGACCGTTAATCTTTTTATATTCTCTTACTAGATTTAGTATCTCTTCTTCTTCGTTTTTAAGGCAAATTTTTTCATTTGATACAGGAATAAGATCTATGATGCCAACCGATAACACTTCTGCTATAGCATACAATTTCTCAATCGAAATTTTACGTGTTCCTTTTTCATATTGTAGTACTACTTGATACGTTACGCCAATTTTTCCCGCTAAATCTTTTTGAGTATAACCTCGCTTTAACCTCCAGCTCCTTACTTTTTGTGCTATTTTGTACCTTATCGAGATATTTGCCATAAATATTATACAGGTTAATACTACCAAATAAAGATATACAAAAGGGATGCTTCTTTCTATGTTTGAATTTTAGTTGAATATTTCTTCACAATTGTGTATAATTATTAATGCTTTCTAGGTTAATTCGTCATGGCTTTTTCTAAATTTCTTGATGCGCGTAATGATTATGCCTTCAAAAGAATATTCGGTACTGAGAAGAATAAAGATATCCTCATTCATTTCTTAAACGATATTTTAGGCTTTACTGGCTTGGCTGCTATTCACGATGTTGAATTCCTAGCTACCATTTTAGACCCTGAAATTGCCGCTAAAAAGCAGAGTATTGTCGATGTTCTTTGTAAAGACTCTCAAGGTTCAAGATATATTATAGAAATGGTGCGACCTGAAAGTCTTCGGTCATATTGTTTAAAAGGAGAGGAATTCATTCAGAAAGAAACTGAAAGAATTCTAAAACTTATTAAACCAGATGTTTTGCCATCTGAGTCTACGCATCAGTGCGAATCGGGCAACCGGTTGGTGACAAGCGATGCGGACAATGAACCTCCTCTTGAAAAAGAAGATGCTCAATCGTGAGAGGAGCATAAACTACAAGCATCATGTGGTTGGAGGGCTAGGCTAGTGGTATGGTGAACGTAAGTGAAGCTTCATAAGTATCGTAATGATTAAGGAGCTAAAGATGCTGATAAGCTCTGACCAAAAGATAATGTGGATAAGTTACATTTTTCATTTCTAGATGTACGCAAATAATAACTCCACCGGTATAGAGAAGTCACCTAACCTACTATTGTATGACAGAAGGAACAGGGTAAACCTGTATTTTTGCCTACATGGCAAGCAAACCGCAAGGAATGCTGATGAAAGTGCAGGTAAAGGAGAATGGAGAAAGCGAATGCCATTTTGTAACGAAATGGATAGAATTTGTAACATTAATTCGCGTGAAAACGAGCAGACTTCCATTTGGTCCCTCGTGACAAGAAACTTTGTTAACCACTTAAGGGAGGAAAGCAGATGATTACAGATAAAACTGTAAGTGCACCTACCGACAACTCCGAAGCATGGAAACAATTGCCATGGAGGAAGTGCCAAAAAGTTGTTATAAGGCTACAAAGACGTATTGTTAAGGCTGTCCAACAGGGAAGATGGGGTAAGGTAAAAGCTTTACAGCGTCTTCTCACACGCTCCTTTAGCAGCAAAGCTTTAGCTGTTAAAAGAGTAACTGAAAACCAAGGAAAAAACACGGCAGGTGTAGATCGTCAACTGTGGTTAACTTGCAATGCTAAATTTCAAGGAATAAAGCAGTTAAAGCAAAGAGGATATAAACCTTCTCCGCTAAAACGGATTTATATCAGTAAATCTAATGGCAAAAGAAGACCTCTTGGAATACCAACGATAAAAGATAGAGCCATGCAAGCATTATATCTGTTTGCCCTGGAGCCAGTATCTGAAACGATCAGCGACCGTCACTCCTATGGCTTTAGACCTAAAAGATCCTGCGTGGATGCTATTGCTGCTTGTCACTTATTACTGGCAAGACGCAATCGACCACAATGGATACTAGAAGGTGATATCAAAGGGTGCTTTGACAACATTAACCATGAATGGCTTATGAAGCATATTCCTATGGAGAAGAAAATTCTGCATAGTTGGTTAAAGGCTGGTTTCCTAGAGTCAAAAACCTTGTATCCCACAACTGCTGGCACTCCGCAAGGAGGTATAATTTCTCCAATACTAGCTAACTTTACCTTAGATGGTCTTGAACAGTTATTAGAAAGTCGCTTTGGTAAATTAGGTAGCAAAAGAAGAGGAAAAATCAGAAGTGGAGTGAATGTAATCAGGTATGCAGATGACTTTATTATTTCAGGTTTTACACATGAACTACTGGAAAATGAAGTTAAGCCATTAGTATCATCTTTCCTTCATGAGAGAGGTCTAGCTCTGTCAGAAGAGAAGACAAAGATTACATTTATTACAACAGGGTTTGACTTTCTTGGTTGTAATGTACGTAGATATAATAAGAAGTTAATTATTAAACCTTCGAAAGAAAGTATTAAAAAACTTCTTAATAAAGCACGTACATTGATAAAAGCAAATATAGCGAACACTCAGGCTATAGTAATTAAGTCACTTAACTCTCTACTGAGAGGATGGGGAAATTACTATCACCAT
The DNA here is from genome assembly GCF_031205055.1 of Wolbachia endosymbiont of Listronotus oregonensis. NCBI lineage: Bacteria > Pseudomonadati > Pseudomonadota > Alphaproteobacteria > Rickettsiales > Anaplasmataceae > Wolbachia > Wolbachia endosymbiont of Listronotus oregonensis. The sequence continues at coordinate 463,546 of NZ_CP102118.1, forward strand.
GTGTGTGCTAAAAAAGCGTTTAGAAAAATCGACAATGAAATTTGGCATAGTTTATGGAAATGGGCAAAGAAAAGACATCCTCGTAAAGGATTACGTTGGATAAAGAATCGTTACTTCAAAGTAATGGGTCAACGACAATGGGTTTTTGCTGCACCCATATGCAAGAACAAACCAAAAGAGATACGGTATTTAAGACTGCTTAAGCTGATTGATATACCTATCAGACGACATGTTAAAATCAGAGCGGATGCAAATCCCCTTGACTTAAAATGGAAAAAGTATTTTGATGAGAGAGTGAAACGAACAAGAATGTTAGCAAGCTCCTTTTCAAGAGAAGGTTCTCTACTGTTAGTGTCACCACTAAAGTTGATGTATTCTGAGGATTTATGAAAGACAAGCCGGTTCGAGAAAAGAAGAACTTAGATAAGGGGCTCAAGCGTAGTGTGGGGAAACCTGCATGCTGCGTTTCTAAGGGAGGGAGTAGTAGTAATACTGCTTCCTTACCTGACCAGGACGCAGTTTTAATTTTACAAGATGGCAAGTGCTTTTGGGGAAAATCAGTAGGTAAAAAAGGCAAGTGCATAGGTGAGGTCTGTTTTACCACTGGTATGACCGGTTATCAGCATACTATAACTGATCCTTCTTTTGCTGATCAAATTATAACGTTCACTTTTCCTCATATTGGTAACATTGGAATAAACCATAAAGATAATGAAGGAGAGAAAATTTTTGCAAGTGGTGTGGTTATGCGTGAACTTTCTTCTATGTCCCACCCTTCTTCATATATCAGTTTAAATGATTGGTTAGAGAAAAATAACGTGGTTGGGATATCAGGAATTGATACTAGAGCTTTAACGAGACATTTGAGAAAACATGGATCTCAAAGTGGAATGATATGCCCGTCAAGCGAGACGCATGTGTTGGACAAATTGAAGGAATACAAATCTGTAAATGGGATAGAAATAACCAATAAAGTCAGCTTGCATAGTAATTTTAAAAGTGACCTTAATGCAAAATATAGGGTTGTAATCGTTGATTTTGGCGTAAAAATCAGTATAGTTTCACGCTTAATAGAACTTGGTTGTACAGTTGAATTAATCAGACCAAGCACAGGTTTTGCTCAAAAAGTGTTGAGTATGAATCCAGATGGTATAGTGCTTTCAAATGGTCCTGGTGATCCGCAAGAAATAGGAGAAAGTGTAGTTTCAGAGATAGACATTATTATAAAATCTAAAATACCAATTTTTGGCATATGCATGGGTCATCAATTACTTGCGATTACTTTGGGAGCAAAGACCATCAAGATGGATATTGGTCACCGAGGGAGTAACCATCCAGTTTATGATGTAATTAGTGGAAAAGTTGAGATCACTAGCCAAAACCATGGTTTCGTTGTTGATTCAGCTTCTCTTCCAAGTAATGTTGAAATTACTCACATTTCTCTATTTGATAATAGTGTAGAGGGGATAATGATGAAGGATTACTTAGTCTTTTCTGTGCAATATCATCCAGAAGAAGCGCCAGGTACGCATGATTCGCATTATTTATTTAGACGTTTTATTGGCAATATTGTGTTGTATAAAATGAAATCTGCATGATTTTAATCAGGGTAGGTTTTATTGCTTGATTTTTTAATTTTAGGCGTTTAGTATTAAATACAATAAAAGCTTGAGTTAAGGTACTAAAATAGCGTTCTCTTAACAAATTTTTGTGGAGGAGTGACCGAGTGGTTAAAGGTAACAGACTGTAAATCTGTCCGCATTGCGTACGTAGGTTCGAATCCTACCTCCTCCATTGTGCGGGTATAGCTCAATGGTAGAGCTCTAGCCTTCCAAGCTAGTGACGTGGGTTCGATTCCCACTATCCGCTCTTTTTTTGTTGTATTTTTATAAAATCAACATATTATTTATTGATGTATTTGTATTTTAGGTAGAAAAGTTTAAATTATGACAGCAGTAGTGGAAGCATTTGGAAAGCCGCATGTAAATGTGGGAACAATAGGACATGTGGATCATGGGAAGACAACGTTAACAGCGGCGATAACAAAGCATTATGGAAATTTTGTAGCGTACGATCAGATAGATAAGGCGCCAGAAGAAAGGAAAGGGGGATAACGATAGCAACAGCGCATGTTGAGTATCAGACGGAAAAAAGGCATTATGCACACGTTGATTGTCCTGGACATGCTGACTATGTAAAGAACATGATAGTAGGTGCAGCACAGATGGATGCGGCGATATTGGTAGTGTCGGGGGTTGATGGGCCAATGCCACAAACGAGAGAGCATATATTGCTAGCGAAGCAGGTAGGTGTTGGATATATCGTGGTGTATATAAATAAAGCTGATGTTGCTGATGCTGATATGATAGATTTGGTAGAAATGGAAGTGAGGGAATTGCTGAATAAATACGGATTTCCAGGGGATGAAGTGCCTGTGGTAGTGGGGTCTGCATTGAAAGCGCTGGAGGATGACAGTAGCGAATATGGAAAGAAATCAATAGATAAATTGATGGAAAAGTTAGATGAGTATGTGGCGGTTCCACCAAGGCCTGTGGATTTACCATTTTTATTGCCAATCGAGGATGTATTTTCGATATCGGGGCGAGGAACGGTGGTAACAGGAAGGATAGAGAAGGGAGAGATAAAGACGGGAGAAGAGATAGAGATAATAGGTCTGAAAGCGACGCAAAAGACGATATGCACAGGTGTAGAAATGTTTAAGAAGTTGCTGGATAAGGGGAGTGCAGGACTCAATGTAGGAATATTGTTAAGAGGAACAAAAAGAGAAGAAGTGGAGAGAGGGCAAGTATTAGCAAAACCGGGGACGATAACGCCGCATAGAAAGTTTAGGGCGGAGGTTTATATATTAAAGAAAGAGGAAGGAGGAAGGCATACACCATTTTTTGCGAATTACCAGCCACAGTTTTATTTAAGGACAACGGATGTAACTGGGAGCATAAAATTGCTAGATGGGAAGGAGATGGTAATGCCAGGAGATAATGTGAGTGTAGAAGTAGAATTGCAAGTACCGATAGCAATGGATAAGGGATTGCGTTTTGCGATAAGAGAAGGCGGTAGAACTGTTGGTTCTGGTGTTGTTTCTGAAATTTTGGAGTGAGAGTAGTAACTAAGATGAAGCAAGATATATATATTAACATTAAGGCTTTCGATTGTTCTTTATTGGAGGAGTGTGTTCGAAAATTTGTTGATGAATTAAAGCGGTCCAATGCAAAATTATCTGGTCCGATTGCGTTGCCAAGAAAAGATTCTAAATTTATTGTTAATAGATCTCCTCACGTTGATAAAAAATCTCGTGAACAGTTTGAAATGAGAACTTCTAGGCGTTTGATTGTTTTACATGATCTTACTCCTACTATGATGCAGATGCTTACAGGTTTATCTTTTTCTGCTGGCGTAGAAGTGGATTTAAAAGTCAAGGAAGTTAAGGTTTAGGAGAAGGAAATGAAGAGAATAAATTCGCTGAGGAGAATTGGTTTACTAATGATGAATATTGGTCATACTGCTATGTATTCTGACAATAGTCGCATGGCTGTAACTTTATTGCATCTCAGCGAAACTTATATTGTTGATATAAAAGGACAAGATAAATGTGGCTATAATTCAGTCATTTTAGGCACAGGAGATTTTAAAAATATAGCAAAACCTCAGTTGGAATATTTAAAGAAAAAGGGTATAAATAATAAATGTAAGTTATACGAAAGTAGATTAAATGACCTGTCGGGAATAGAATGTGGTAAAAAAGTGGGAATCAATCATTTTGTGGTTGGTCAATATCTTGATATTACGGGTTATTCTATAGGTAAAGGATTTGCTGGTGTGATGAAGCGGCATAACTTCAGTGGGCTTAGGGCATCTCATGGTGTTTCTATTGCTCACAGATCACAAGGTTCCACTGGTCAATGTCAGGATCCTGGTAGAGTATTCAAAGGAAAGAAAATGGCTGGTCATTTAGGTAACAGCAGAATAACTGCACAAAATATGAAGATATTATCCATTGATCATGAAAATAGTATAATTGCTGTGAAGGGTAATAATGTTCCTGGGTTTAAAAATTCCTATGTTTTTGTAAGAGATGCAGTTAAAAAATCTTTACATAAAGATGTTCCTTTTCCGGTAGGTTTACTGTTAGATGTAAATGATGATGCTAGTAATTTGGTAAGTTAGTTATGGAATGTAATTTAGTTAATCTATCTAATAATAATGTAGGTACTGCTCAGCTCAATCCTTTGATATTTTCTGCTAAGCAAAAATTGAGTATTTTGCATGATATAGTGAGATGGCAATTAGCGAAGAGAAGAGCTGGTACTCATAAAACAAAAGGTATCAGTGATGTCTCTGGTACAACAGCTAAACCTTATGGTCAAAAACGTACCGGTAGGGCAAGACAAGGGAGCTTGCGATCTCCTCAATTTAGAGGTGGTGGGATTATTTTCGGCCCTGTTGTGAGGAGTCATACTTATTCTCTTAATAAGAAGGTACGCAAATTTGGTTTAAAAATTGCTTTATCTCTAAAGTATTTAAATAATCAAGTGATTATTCTGGATAATTTAAATATTGATGTGAAGAAAACGTCTGAAATGTGTAAATGTATTAAAAATTTTAAATTTTCTTCCTTTTTGATAGTTGGTGATTATGGAGATGATTTGTTGCGTGCTGTTAGAAACTTGCATTATGTAGACTTAATCAAACCTATTGGGTTAAATGTCTTTGATATATTGAATCACGAATGCGTGATGTTGACAAAGGATACTTTAAAGCATCTTGAAGGTAGATTGTTATGATCAAATATAATAATATAATAAAATCTCCTATAATTACAGAAAAGGCCTCTTTTTTGAGGGAGAAGTTTAATAAATATTCTTTGTATGTTTTTGTAAATGTAAATAAGCGTCAAATAAAGTTGGCAATAGAGTCTCTATTTGATGTTAAAATTTCTTCTATAAATGTTGTTAGAATTAAGCCTAAATATAGGCGTTTCAGGGGTGTGATTGGTTGTGAAAAACAGAAAAAGAAAGTTTATTTTTCTTTGATAGATGGTCAAAAATTAGATATAATGAGCGTTTAATATGGGTATGAAATTTTTTAATCCTGTTACTCCGTCTTCTCGTGGGACTGTGTTAGTAAGTAAAGTTGGTTTATCAAAAGATGAGCCAGAAAAGTCTCTTACATCCGGTAAAAAGTCCAGTGGTGGAAGAAATAATTATGGTAGAATTACAACTCGTCATAGGGGTGGTGGTCACAAAAAGAAGTATAGAGTTATAGATTTTAAGCGTAATAGAAGTGGTCAGGGTATAGTTGAAAAAATAGAGTATGATCCAAATAGAAGTGGGTTTTTAGCGTTAATATCATATAAGGAAGATGATATTAAGTCTTATATATTAGCTCCTCAAGGTATGAAGCCTGGTGATATTGTTACAGATGGAAATGATGCTGATATTTTGCCAGGTAATTGTTTGCTACTCAAGTATATACCTGTTGGTTCTTTCGTTCATAATGTTGAGCTGAAGCCAGGTAATGGTGCTGCGATTGCTAGAGCTGCTGGTTGTTATGCGCAAATTGTTGGTCGTGATGGCCAATATGTTTTATTACGACTCAGGTCTGGTCAAATTAGGTTGATTTTATCTTCTTGCAAGGCTACTATTGGTGTAGTATCTAACCCTGACCATAAGAATAGAAAGCTGGGTAAAGCTGGAAGAAGTAGGTGGCTTGGAATTAGACCTACTGTGCGTGGGGTTGCAATGAATCCGGTTGACCATCCTCATGGAGGTGGGGAAGGAAAAACCTCTGGTGGTCGTCATCCTGTTACTCCTTGGGGTGTTGCAACAAAAGGAAAGAAAACTCGGAGGAAAAATAAATCTAGTGATAAGTATATAAAACAATTGAAAGGTTAGTTTATGAGTAGATCTGCGTGGAAGCCTCCTTTTTGTCATCCTTCTATATTAAAGTCGGTGAATAATGCTTTAAACAAGGGGTTTGTTAACATGGCTATAAAAGTTCATTCTAGGGCTTCTGTAATTCTTCCTAATTGTTTAGGTTTAAAGTTTGCTGTTTATAATGGTAAGGATTACATTCCTGTTAATGTTAATGATCAGAATATGATAGGTCATAAGTTTGGTGAATTTTCGCCCACTCGTAAATTTACTGGGCATAGTGGTGATAAAAAGGCGACAAGAAGGTAATTGATATGAAAAACAGAGATGTAATAGTTAAAGCTGGTTCTAGGGTTTTAAAATCAACTCCTCGTAAATTGAATTTGGTTGCTGGTTTAGTACGTAATAAAAAAGTTTCTTTTGCCACTGTGCAATTAAGATTTTGTGAAAAGAAAGCTGCGGGTCTTATAAGGAAGGTATTAAATTCTGCGATTGCTAATGCTCAATATAATTATGGATTGGATATCGATAATTTATATATAAAAGAAATTTCAATAGGTAAGTCTCTTACTTTGCGTAGGGTATGTCCAAAAGCTATGGGTAGAGCTAATAGAGTTAGTAAACGTTATAGTAATATAACTGTAAAATTGGGAGAAATTATATGATTCATAAAAATAGAAAATTAATAAGGAAAGTGCAAAAGTATGGGAAACGTTAATCCTAAAGGATTTAGGTTAAAAATAATTAATACTTGGTCATCTGTTTGGTATGCTGAGAAGGGTTATAAACAAGGGTTGCATCAAGATTTATCTATTCGCAGTTATATAAATGAATCTTTTAAGCATGCTGGTGTTTCTAAAGTAATTATAGAGCGTACAATCGATTTGGTGTCTGTAATAATACATTCTTCTAGACCTGGAGTGATAATAGGTAAGAAAGGCTCAGATATTGAGAAGATAAAGCAAAAAATAGCTGAAAAAGTAAAAAATAATGTGGAAGTGAATGTAGTAGGAGTTAAAAGGTCTGAAATAGATGCAGTTTTAATATCAAGCAGCATTGCACAACAGTTAGAAAAAGGGTTTCATTTAGAAGAGCGATGAAAAAAGCTATTCAAAGTTGTTTGAGGATGGGTGCTAGAGGTATTAAAGTAAGTTGTTCTGGGCGCCTTGGCGGAGCTGAGATAGCTCGTACTGAATGGTATAAAGAAGGTCGTTTGCCTTTACACACTTTACGTGCTAATATAGATTATGCTTTTTGTGAAGCAAAAACTATATATGGTATTATAGGAGTTAAGGTTTGGGTTTATATTGGTAATTAAGGTATATTGAGATGTTTGTTCCCAAAAAGAGTAAATATAAGAAGGTATTTAAGGGGCGAATTAAGGGTAATACAAAAGGTGGTAGCACATTATCTTTTGGAGATTATGGCTTAAAAGCTGTAGAAGCAGGTAGGATTCAGTCTAAGCATATTGAAACTGCAAGGCGTGTAATATCTAGAACATTAAAACGCTCTGGTAAAGTGTGGATAAGAATTTTTCCTGATACCCCTGTTAGTAAAAAGCCGGCAGATGTACGTATGGGTAAGGGAAAAGGTAGTGTTGAATTTTGGGTGTTTAAAGCTAAGCCCGGTAGAATGTTGTTTGAGATTAGCAGTGATGTTCCCATGCATTTAGCAAGATTGGCGCTTGAAAAGGCAACCGCTAAGCTTCCTATGAAGTGTAAATTTGTATCTAATCATAATTAAATGGAGTTGCAATGGATATAGCTGACATTGAATCGAGGTCTTCACAAGAATTGCATGAAATTCTTGTAAATTTGAGAAAAGAGTTTGTTAATTTGGTTTTTCAAAAGAAGTTGGAGCAGTGCAACAATATTTCGCGTTTTAGCTTAATAAGAAAGAGCATAGCTCGTATTCTAACTACATTAAATAAAAGAAGAAGAGAGGAAAAGAATGCCTAAAAAGGTTTTTTGTGGTACTGTAACTAAGGCTAAGTGTGATAAGACTGTAAAGGTTTCGGTATTACAAGTGTATAAGGATCAGCTGTATAAAAAGGTTATAAAAAAATACAAGAAGTATACAGCACATGATGAGAATAATAGTTGTAAAGAAGGGGACAAGGTTTTAATACAAGAACACAAGCCTATTTCTACTACTAAAAAATGGGTTGTTGTTAATAGCTCACATTGAATAGGATATTTATATGATTCAAAAAAATACATTGTTGGAAGTAGCTGATAATTCTGGTGCGCGTGCAGTGCTTTGTATTGGTTTATTGGGTGGTAGAAAGTCTGCATCTATAGGTGACACAGTTATTGTATCTACTAAATCTATTACTCCAAGAGGGAAGGTTGAGAAGGGAAAAGTATATAGAGCAGTTGTGGTGAGGGTGAAAAGCCCTATTAGAAAATCTGATGGTTCTGTAATTCGTTTTTCTAGCAATGCTGTAGTTTTGATTAACGATCAAGGTGAACCACTTGGCACTCGGGTATTTGGTCCGGTAAAAAAGTTATCATCTGGTTCTTTTATGAAGATAATGTCATTAGCTGTTGAGGTTTTATAATGAGTGCTAAAATAAAAAGTGGTGACGACGTTATAGTTTTAACTGGTAGAGATAAGGGAAAAATTGGTAAAGTGATTAAAGTTGTGGCATGTGATGCTAAAAAGAAAGTAATTGTTTCTGGGGTAAATGTACATAAGAGACACACTAAACCAAAAGCTGGTAGTAGTGGTGGTATATTAAATAAAGAGTTAGCTATTGATATATCCAACGTTGCAACATTAGACCCTAAATATAAAACTCCAACTAGAGTGGGGTTTAAGGTTATAGGCGGTAGAAAAGTGCGTTTTGCAAAAGTTTCTGGAGAAGTGATAGATTAGGTTGATATGTTTAAAGAATTGTATAAAGATAGCATAGTAAAGTCCTTAAAGGATAAGTTTAATTACGGCAATATCATGCAAGTGCCTAAACTTGTCAAGGTGTGTATCAATATGGGCGTTGGAGATGCTGCTACAGATAGTAAAGCAATAAATGAACCACTTGATAGCCTATATTTGATTGCTGGGCAGAAGCCTTTATCAACTTTTGCAAAAAAATCTATTTCTGGCTTCAAGATCAGAAAAGGTGCTACAGTAGGTTGCAAAGTAACTTTGCGTAGAGATAAAATGTATGAGTTTTTAGAAAGATTGATATATATTGCTTTGCCAAGGGAAAAAGATTTTAGAGGATTTAGTGTGAAGCAATTTGACGGTAATGGTAATTTTTCCTTTGGTATAAAGGAACATATCTCGTTTTTAGAAATAGACTATGATAAAATAAGTAAAATTAGAGGTATGGATATTAATATTATAACAAGTGCAGTTAGTGATAAGGAAGCAAAGGAATTATTACTGGCTCTTAAATTTCCTTTTTTTGATTAATTGAGAGGAGAAATATATGGCAAAAAAATCTATGATAGAAAGAAATCTTCGCAGAATAAAGCTGTGCGATCAATATAAAGAAAAAAGAGAGAAATTGAAATCTATAATAAATAATAAGAATTTGTCTATTGTAGAAAGGTTTACAGCTCAAAATAAATTAATTAAAAAATTGCCTAGAAATTCTTCTAAAACCAAAATTAGAAATAGGTGTGCTTTAACTGGGAGACCAAGAGGAGTATATAGAAAATTTGGTTTATGTAGAATTGTTTTGCGTGATTTATGTTCTTTTGGGCAAGTTCCAGGAGTTACAAAGTCTAGTTGGTAAATATAATATAAGGAGTATATTGTGGCGTTATCTGATAGTATTGGTGATTTTTTAACAAGGATACGTAATGCTCAATTGGCAATGCATAGAACAACAAGAGTGTTGTTTTCTAAAGTGAATTCTTCTATACTGAAGATTTTAAAAGATGAAGGGTATATCCTTGATTATGAAAAGCAAGTTGTAGATAATTTACCTTCTTTCATTGTAAAATTGAAGTATTATGAGAAGTCACCTGTAATTAGTGACATAGTTAGGGTGTCAAAGCCTGGTTGTCGTTGTTATTCTAAGTATAAGGACATTTCTAAAGCATATAATGGTCTTGGTATTTTTATTATATCGACACCCAAAGGAGTGATGACTGATTATAATGCACATAAGTTAAAGGTTGGTGGAGAAGTTTTGTGTCGTGTGTTTTAAATAATAGGAGAAATTCATGTCTCGTATAGGTGCTGCTCCTATCAATATTCCTGCTGGTATTTCAGTTGAATATAATAATGGTAGGATGTTAATAAAGAGTGCTAAGGCTGAAAAAGAGCTTAGCTTAATCAGTGATGTTGTGTGCCGGATTGTTGATAATCAGCTACTCCTTTCTGTGGATCAAGATAAAGATGATTATGATGAAATAAAGCCTATGTGGGGCACTTATAGGAGTAATATTAATAATATTATTAACGGCATGGTTGATGGTTTTTCTGTTAATCTTGAGATTAATGGTGTTGGATATAAGGCAGAGTGTGATGGTAAGTATTTGACTTTGTATCTTGGTTATAGCCATAATGTTAAATATAAAGTGCCTAAAGATGTTGAGATTAAGTGCATAAAGCCAACTCACTTAGTAGTTAGTGGTATGGATAAGCAAAAAGTCTATATGGTGGCATCTGATATATGCAGGATTAGGAAGTACGATCCTTATAAAGGTAAGGGTATTGTAATAAAGGGTAAATTTATGTTGCGTAAAGTTGTAAGTAAAAAGAAGTAATTAAGATGAGAAGGTTATATAATTTTTTAAGTAACTATGAAAAAAGGAAGTTGCGTAATAGAGCGAAGCTTGACAAGAGCGCTGAACGTTTGCGTATATCCATATTTAAATCTAATAGGCATTTTTATGTCCAGTTAATTAATGATGTAAAAGGAGTAACTCTCACTTCAGCTTCTACTTTGGATGCTAAAATTAAGGATGTATGTAAAGGAAAAGTCAATGCTGAAACTATAAAACAGGTTTCTTCTTTAATGATTGAGCGCTTATCTGGTCTGAAATTAGAACAAAAGCTAGTATTTGATCGTGGAGCGTATAAATATACAGGATTAGTTTCTCAATTTGCTGAGGCTTTAAGAAGTTCTGGATTTGAGTTTTAGAAGGTTTTGAATATGGCTATAAAGAATTTACAAAATAATAATGATTTATCAGAGCTTTTAGTTTCGGTACGAAGAGTAACAACGGTTACCAAAGGTGGCAGAAGATTTTCATTTTCAATTTTGGTTGTTGTTGGTGATGGGAAGGGTAGGGTAGGATGTGGAATAGGTAAGCACGCAGAAGTTGCTGAAGCAAGAGTCAAAGCTGTAAATGCTGCAAAGAAATCGATGATTAGAGTGTACTTGCGTGAAGGTAGAACTTTGCATCATGATATTAAAGCTAAATTTTGTTCTGGTGAGATAGTTTTAAGAACCGCAAGAGCCGGAACAGGTATTATTGCTGGTGGAGCGATTAGATCAGTTTTTGAGGTGTTAGGTATAAAGGATGTGGTAGCTAAATCCACTAGATCAAATAATCCTCATAATGTTATATGTGCGGTATTTAAGGCTTTTGATAGTATGTTATCTCCTCGTCAGGTAGCAAGCAAAAGAGGCAAAAAGATTAGCGAGATAGTTGGAAACAGGTAAAGTATGAATAATGCTGTAAAATTAAACTCTATATTTACTAAGTTATCTAAGAAAAAGAAGCCTAAGTTGCTGGGTAGAGGTATCGGTTGTGGTAAAGGTAAAACATCCGGTAGAGGGCATAAAGGGCAAAAGGCTAGAAGTGGAGTTTCCATAAATGGTTTTGAGGGTGGACAACAGTCTATATATACTCGTTTGCCTAAAAGAGGTTTTAAGCCTATACGTAGGAACATATATTCTATAATTAATGTTGGCGATATACAGCGCTTAATGGAAGCTAAAAAAATAGTGAAAGACTCTGTTATAGATAAGGAGAGGCTGTATAGATTAGGTTTTATAAAGTCTATTAAGGATAAAATTAAACTTCTTAATAAAGGTAAGTTGAGCGAAAAATTTGTGTTTCATGTTGATTTTGCGTCAGAAGCTGCAAAAAAATCTGTAGCTTCAGTTGGTGGTAGTGTGGAAATACTATCGTAAATCATGGGCAATAAATCCGCATTTAATAGCTTGGATCCTACGTTGTTATATAAAGGCGATTTATTAAAACGTATATTTTTTACGCTAATAGCTTTAATTTGCTATCGCTTGGGTACTTATGTGCCTATTCCTGGAATTAATCTTGATGTAATTAATGATATATTTCCCAAAGAGGGCTCAGGTGTTTTTGGAGTATTTAATTTATTTTCTGGTGGTGCATTGGCTAGAATGACAATTCTAGCATTGAATGTTATGCCATATATAATGGCTTCTATCATTATTCAGTTGCTTTCTTCTGCGATTAAAGGAATGAAGGAAGTTAAGAATGATGGAGAGTCAGGCCGTAGAAAGATGAATTCTTATATACGCTACCTGACCATAGTAATTTGTGTATTTCAATCAATTCCAATTTTGGTTGGATTGGAAGGGATGAATAGGGAAGGGGTATTGGTTGTAATCGAACCTGGTGTTATGTTTCGTACAATAGGTGTTTTCAGCCTTTTAGGTGGAACTATGCTTTTAATATGGCTTGGTGAACGAATCAGTGCTAGCGGTATAGGCAATGGTATCTCATTAATCATTTTCACGGGCATAATATCAGAGTTACACAGCGCTTTGTCATCTCTGTTAACGTTAAATAAAAACGGTAGCGTATCGTTATTTATTATCCTTTTTGTTTTGGTATTGTTTTTTTTGCTGCTAGTCTTAGTCATTTTTGTAGAGTCTTCTTATAGAAAAGTTATTGTTCAACATCCTAAAAAGCAATTTAAAAGATTACATAATGACGATTTTACTTATATTCCATTGAAGATTAATTTATCTGGTGTAGTACCAACCATTTTTGCTAATGCAATTTTATTGACACCTATTTCAATTGCAAATTTCTATAAGGGGCACGCTTTTTCTGATTTTATTTTAAATTACTTTATGGCAAATAAAGTAGTATATATTGTAGCCTATTTGGTGCTGATAGTATTTTTTAATTTTTTCTATACCAATTTTATATTTAATCCAGAGGAAAACGCAGATTTTCTTAAAAAAAATGGTGGTTTTATACCTGGTAGAAGGCCTGGGAAACATACTTCTGATTACCTTCAAGATATAGTTTTTAAGTTGACATTCATTGGCTCTGCGTATTTGGTAGTCATATGTACTGTACCTGAAGTTATGAGATATTATTATGATATACCATTTATTTTTGGTGGGACGAGTCTACTGATTATAGTGAACGTTATTACTGATACTATTATGCAAATACAATCTTATATTTTTTCGAATAGGTACGATAGCTGGATAAAGAAATATGAGTCTAAAACGAGGAAAGTAAGATGATCATTACGATTTTTGGTCCTCCAGGTTCTGGTAAAGGTACTCAGTCAAGCTTGTTAATAGCAAAATATAATTTAAAATTAATTTCAGTGGGGGATTTATTAAGGAATATTATATCTAATGGCAGTGAGTTAGGTAAAAAAATAAAGGGTACCGTGGAATCTGGTAATTTAATTCAAGATGAAATTATATGTGGATTATTGCATGACCAGCTTGCATTAATGGATGATAATTGCTTATTAGATGGTTTTCCGAGAAATTTAAACCAGGCTCATTTTTTGACTCAAGTTTTGCAAGAAAAATATAATAGGGATGTTGATATTGTAATTGAACTGCAGCTTGACGATAATATTGCAATCGATAGATTAAAAAATCGTCTCGCGTGTTTGGACTGTAAAAGCATATATAGTGTATCTTCTTTTAAGAGTACTACTTGTGCTAAATGTAAAAGTACGAGGTTAGAGAAAAGAATTGATGATGCTGATATGTCTGCAATTAATAAGAGAATAAGTGAATATCACCTTCAAATGAAAGGTTTACGCGAGTATTATAAAGGCAAATTATTAACAATTGACGCTAATTTGAGTGTTGATGAGGTAACGCAAGAGATTGAAAGTAAAATTTCTTGTAATTTGGTTTGACTCTGAGTTGTTTTATGGTATAAATTAAGAGTTGTTATTAATAAAGTATCGAGGTACCAGTGGCACGTATTGCAGGCATAAATATTCCAGTGAGGAAATGTGTTCCTTTTGCATTAACTTATATATATGGTATAGGTATTGCTACTGCGAATGTAATTTGTCACGCTTGTGAAGTTGATAAGCGCAAACGTGTTTCAGAATTACGAGATGAAGATATAGAAAAGATCAGCAGTTTCATTAGACAAAATTATGTTATAGAAGGTGAGCTCAGAAAAGAAGTGGCTATGAACATAAAATCTTTAGTGGAAATGGGATGCTATAGAGGAGTGAGACATAGAAAAGGTTTACCTGTGAGAGGGCAAAGGACTCATACTAATGCTAAGACTCGTAAAGGTAGATCTCGGTTGCCTATTGCTGGGAAAAAATAAAATTTATTATTATTGTGAGTTTTAATGAAAAAAGTCAAAACGGTTGGTAAGAGTACAAAGGAGTTTATTACTGGTGTTGTTCATATTCGTGCAACTTTTAATAATACTTTTGTAAATGTAACTGATGTTCATGGTAATACGCTATGTCAAACTTCTGTGGGTGCATGTGGTTTTTCAGGTTCGAGAAAATCCACACCTTATGCTGCAGGTAAGGCTGCGGAGGCTGCTGCGAAGAATGCAATGGAGAGATTTGGTATGAAGGTTGTCTCTGTAATAATTCGTGGTCCTGGCTTTGGTACCGAAGCTGCGGTTAAAGCACTTCAGAGCTGTGGGTTGACTGTGGCTTCAATTGCAGATAAAACCGCAATTCCTCATAATGGATGCAGGTTAAGAAAAAAAGAAGAGTATAGGATATTTGAAAAGGTTGTTTTATGTATTATAATAATAATGTTTCTCTCTGTAGCAATTTAGATAAATTGATTAAACCTAGTTCAGTTAAGGTAATATCAGATGATTCAAGTGAAAAAGGTGATATAGTCCTAGAACCGTTGGAAAGTGGTTTTGCTTTAACATTAGGTAATGCATTAAGACGTGTAATGTTATCTTCTCTTAAAGGTAGTGCTGTTTATGGAATAAAAATTGAAGGTATAACTCATGAGTTTACTTCAATTCAAGGGGTAAGAGAAGACGTAACTGATATAGTATTAAATATGGGCATGTTGAGTTGTAAATTAAATGGTGCTTCTAATAAATGCTTAAATTTAAACGCTAAAGGGCCTTGCCAGGTATTAGCTGGGATGATAGAAACTGATGATCAATGCTCTATTGTTAATAAAGATTTGTTAATATGTACGCTGGGGCAAAATGTAGAGCTTAACATGACCATATATGTGGCTAGCGGAAAAGGTTATCTTCCTGTAACTAAGTATAAAGAAAATGAACTTTTGAAGCTTATGAGTGAACAGGATTTAATTGGTTTTATTCCAGTTAATGCTTTGTATAGCCCTGTCAACAGGGTTTCGTACAGGGTAGAGAATAGTCGTGTTGGCCAAGTGACTGATAAGGATAAGCTGATATTGTCAATTGAAACTGATGGTACAATCTCTCCAAGTCAAGCTGTTGACTCTGCTGCAAGAATATTACAGGAGCAACTTCAGCCCTTTATTAGTTCTGATGTAAGTTATAAAAAATCGCAGGTTTCTTCGTCTAGTGGTGCTAAAGATTTGGGTTATGACCCTGTCTTATTGCGTAAGGTAGATGAAATGGAATTATCTGTCAGGTCTCATAACTGTCTGAAAAACGAAAACATCACTTATATAGGTGATCTTGTGCAAAAGACAGAAGGTGAAATGTTAAGAACTGCTAATTTTGGCAGGAAGTCTTTGAATGAGATTAAGGCAGTTTTGGCTAATTTTGGCTTGTCTTTGGGTATGAATGTGCTAAACTGGCCGCCTAAGGATATAGATGAGTTGGCTAAACAACATACTGATGAAGATTAGGTGATATATGAAACATGGAATAAAAAAACGTAAACTATCTCGTTGCACTGAACATAGATTATCGACGTTAAAGAATCTATCTATCTCATTAATTAACCATGAGCAGATTGTAACTACTTTACCAAAAGCTAAGGAACTTCGTCCATATGTCGAAAAGTTTATTACAATTGCTAAGAATAAGAATACTTTACATGGTAGAAGACTTTTGCTTTCACGCCTTCATAATAGTAAGTTAGCAGTTGATAAGTTATTAAACGTCTTAGCCAGCCGTTATCAAGATCGTAAAGGTGGGTATTCTAGAATAATAAAATTTAGCACTCGAAAGGGTGATTGCGCTTCAATGGCAGTGATAGAACTGGTTAATAGGGATATTGCAGCAAGAGGTAAGGTTTATAGTAAAAATAGAGAAGGAGGCAAAGTAGTTACACAAAGTTAATTATTATCATAATTGTTCTTCTTATGGTAAGTAGGTTACGCTACTTTGTAGGTTACTTTGGCGAATTGTTAGTTTTGGCATATTTAAAGCTGAAATGGTATAATGTTATAAAACGCCGTTACCGTTGTAAGTTCGGTGAAATTGACTTAATTGTATCTAAAAAAAAGGAGCTGATTTTTATAGAAGTTAAAACAAGTTTACTTGGAAAAGAAATACCGATATCTCATCTTCAATGTCAGTCTATTATAAATTCTTCTAAGTATTTCTTAAGTACAAACCTTAGTTTTTTAGATTATTCAGTCAGATATGATTTATGTTTTCTTTCCTTAAAGAGAGGACCTGTTTATATAAAAAATGCTTGGATTGAAGAATGGAAGGTTTGTAGCTGAATTAATTTAGATTTACTGGATTTAATATGAAAAAGACCCAATACAATAATTTAGTTTCATCTTACGCTAGAGTGCTGTTTCATGTCTCAGGAAGCAGGTTAGGTATTATAAGGAAAGAAGTAGAATTTTTATTGGCTTTTTTTAAGGATCAACGTGATGTTTTTGTGTACCTATCTCATCCTATGATTTCTTTTGCACACAAAAAAGAAGTGATGCTTTCTATAAATGAGCACTTGAGTGAAAATTTAGTAAAATTTATTATGGTTATATTTGCAAACAAACGCTCTAGTTTATTGATCCTTATATTAGAAAAATTCTTAAGTCTTGCAAAAGAAAATGAAAATGAATTCGAAATTACTATAAAGTCAGCAGAAGCTTTAAAGGAATCTGATATAAAAATAATTACTGAATCTTTGAGCTTTCTTGGTAAAATAATAAAAGTAAGCAATGTGGTTGACCCTTCTATACTAGGTGGCTTCGTAGTTAGGTATGGTTTTAATTTGATCGATGCTTCGCTAAAAAGTTACTTAGATAGGTTAGTTGACTTAAGTAAAATGGAAATATTAAAAGTAAGGAATTTTGTATGAAGAACAGTATGAATGTTTCTGAGATAGCAAGTGTAATAAGGGAAAAAGTTGAGACGTTTGATAATCCTATAAAGCGGGAAAATATAGGTGAAGTAATTTCAGTAACAGATGGTATCGCATTGGTTTATGGGCTGGAAAAAGCAAAATTCGGTGAAAAGGTATTTTTTGCAAGCGGTGTAGAAGGAATAGTTCTTGATTTAGATCATGATACGGCTGGAATAGTTGTGCTTGGTAATGACCGTGATGTGAAAGAAGGGGACGTTGTAAAATGTAGTGGTGATGTTGTGCAGGTGCCTATAGGGCATGAATTGTTAGGGAGAGTTGTAAATGCGTTGGGCCATCCTATAGACGACGGTGGGGAAATTAGAGCCAAAAACAGAATGGATATAGAATCTAAAGCGCCAGGCATTATTGATCGTAAGTCTGTGCATGAGCCACTACAAACAGGAATTAAAATTATAGATTTGCTAATTCCAATAGGTAGAGGGCAGCGTGAATTGATTATTGGCGATAGACAAATTGGTAAAACTACTATTGCGCTTGATACTATTATCAATCAGAAGAAGATTAACGATGAGGTAAACGAAAATCAAAAAATTTACTGTGTTTATGTTGCTATTGGACAAAAAATTTCAACAGTAGCAAAAGTGGTAAATAAGCTGAAAGAAAGCGGAGCATTAGAGTATACAACTGTAGTTGTGGCTAGTGCATCTGACTGCGCGCCTATGCAATTTTTAGCACCTTATGCTGGTTGCACTATTGGGGAATTTTTCCGTGACAATGGAATGCATTGTTTGATTATATATGATGATTTATCTAAGCATGCTGTGGCATATAGGCAGATGTCTTTATTGCTCAGACGTCCTCCTGGTCGTGAAGCTTACCCTGGAGATATATTCTATGTACATTCTCGCTTGCTTGAAAGAGCTGCTAAAATGTCTGATAAAAAAGGGCAGGGGTCTTTAACTGCTTTGCCGATTGTCGAAACTCAAGCTGGTGATGTATCTGCATATGTGCCAACAAATGTTATTTCAATTACCGATGGGCAGATCTTTCTTGAGTCTGAATTATTTTATAAAGGATTTCGACCTGCAGTAAATATAGGTTTGTCAGTTTCACGGGTTGGTTCTGCTGCACAACTAAAGTCTGTGAAGAAAGTTGCTAGTTCTATAAAGCTAAGCTTAGCTCAGTATAGAGAATTAGAAGATTTTGCAAAATTTGGTTCTGATCTTGATGCTAGTGTTCAATTATCCTTGAATAAGGGTAAATATCTTGTCGAGTTATTAAAGCAAAAACAACATTTACCTATGTCAATAGAAGAGCAAGTAGTGCTGATGTATATTTTTTCTAACCTATATAATCAGTTAAGTAAAATACAAATAAGTTACATTAATAAATTTGAACATGATCTTATTAATTATTTTCATACTGTACACCCTGGGGTTTTAAAAAAGTTGTCAAATGACATGAGTGATGATATAAAAGGTGATATTTTTAACATTGTGAGTAATTTCGTTACTCAATTTAATTGCGTTTAGGTGGTGATTATGGCTTCATCCATTATTAATAAATTTCCTATGACGAGGGAAGGTTTTGAGAATATGCAAGCCGAACTTGAAAAATTAAAGGAAGAAAAACCTTCTGTGATACAGGCTATTTCTGATGCTCGTGATCAAGGTGATTTGTCTGAAAATGCAGAGTATCATGCAGCACGGGAAAGGTTAGGTTTTATTGAAGGCCGTATAATGGAGATAGAAAGTAAGCTCTCACATGCGGAAGTAATAGAAGTAAAAAATTTGTCTGGTGATTCAGTAATGTTTGGTGCAACTGTGACATTAAGCATGTTAAGTGATAATAACGGTGAAGTGGAATATGTTTATAAGGTTGTAGGCGAATATGAAGCTGATGTTTCAAAGCAGTTAATATCTACTAGTTCACCACTTGGGAGTGCCTTAATCGGCAAAAAAGTCGGTGAGTATGTGGAAGTGACAGTGCCAAATGGAGAGAAATTGTATAAAATAGTTAAGATTGAATTTAAGTAAATTATTATGGTACAGGCCACTTATGCTTCAATGAGTCTACCCGGTATTTCTTCTGTGGAAGATGTATTAGAGGATGCTCGTTCCGGTAAATTATTCATTTTAGTTGATGATGAAAGTAGAGAGAATGAAGGTGATTTGGTTGTCTTAGCTGAAAAAGTAAAACCAGAACATATGGCTTTTATGGTTAGGTACGGTACAGGGGTTGTGTGCTTAGCAATGACTAAATTTCACATGAAGAGGTTGGGCCTTAATTTCATGGAAAAGAAAAATATTGGTGAAAATCATACCGCATTTACTACATCAATTGATGCACGTTATGGCATTACAACCGGTGTTTCAGCAGAGGATAGAACGAAAACTATACATGCTGCTATCAACAAGGATGGCACTCAGGATGACATCATAACTCCAGGTCATGTTTTTCCTGTAATTGCACATAAAGGTGGGGTGGCACAACGTGCTGGTCATACTGAAGCGAGTGTTGAAATGGCGAAGTTAGTAGGGTTTGATCATTCAGCAGTTATTTGTGAATTAGTGAATGATGATGGCTCTATGATGCGCTTACCTCAGTTACTTAAATTTGCTGAACAACATAAAATTAAGTTAACTACCATCGACAAACTTATCAGTTACGTTAAAAAATTAAACTAGCGTTTATAAATTTGTATAATTTAAGTGTTAAAATATAGAATTCCTATAAATTATACAAGCACAGAATTTCCATGTTTAGAATTGCTAAGTTTTTGACCTTATTGTTCTTTTTTGCATATTATAATAATGCTTACTCTATTAACATTATTAGAGATAGTGAAGTGGAAGCAATAGTGAAAGAGCTAGCGCAACCTTTATTTTTCGCTGCAAACATTGATAGTGACCGAATGAAAGTTTTTATAATTAATGATAATTCGATTAATGCTTTTGTAATTAACAACAACAGTATCTTCATTCATTTAGGACTTTTACAATACTCGGCTAAACCTTATGTCCTGCTTGGTATATTAGCACATGAGATTGCTCACATATCTGCTGGTCATATATTGCAAATGAGTAGTGCTATGGGTTATTTTCAATCGATAGCAATGATTAGTTATATGGTAGGATTAGTTTCTAGTATTATCATTAACCCTCAGGTTGCTGGTGCAATTTTGCTTAGTGGTGTAGCACTCAGTTCAGGGCTATTTTTTAACTATTCTCAAGAGCAAGAAAGTGTAGCAGATAGCTATGCTTTAAGGTACCTTGATGAATCTGGCTATGATAATTCAGGTATGAAAGAGATTTTTGATTATTTTAAAAGTATTGAGCATGAGAACACCGAGGAATATTTCCGCACTCACCCACTTAGTGAGAAACGCATATTTGCTGTACAAAATTATAAGGTCAAAAACAACGTAAAACCAATTTTTGCGGATAAGTTACTAAAGTTTGAGCGTGTGGTTGCAAAGTTAGACTCTTTCTTTGTTCCTATTCATGTGTTATCTAATAAATATGAAAATAATTCTGAGTATGTAAATGCTATAGTTTGCTATAGGCAAGGAAAGATAGAAGAGGCTATTGCTAAAGTTAATTCATTGATTCAAGAGTCACGCAATGACCCATACCTATATGAATTAAAAGCAGAAATGCTATACAAGGCCGGAAATTTAAGTGAAGCAATAAAAATGTATGAGGAATCGCTTAGGTATTTATCTGAGAAAAACAGTTATTTAGTGAAACTTGCATTATCTCATACTTTATTATTACACGGTGATGCAAAAAAGGCGATTTTTTACCTGGAGCAGATTTTGAATGTAGAACCAAATAACGCTTTTGTCTGGAAATATTTAAGCATTGCATATAAATGTGAAGCTGATACGGCAATGCATTATTTTGCCTTGACAAAAAAGGCTTGTATTGAAGGTGATTTAAAGCAATTTACAAAATATGCTGAGCTAGCTGTTAAAACTCTACCAAAAGATAGTCCTTATTTGTTGCAAGTTGAAGATATGAAGCGATTTAATGGATAACAAAAAAGCATTTCTGCACTTTTATGGGTTATTTTCCACACTTTTCCAACATAGCTTTTGCTTCATCACTTAGGTTGGGCATAATTTTCGTTATGATAGTTTTAGCGCCAAAAAATACACCACAGAACATGCCTAGAGCAAAGAGGGCTGGCCACGGCATCCTGCCAAATATTGCAAGCAAAGCTGCACCAATTATTACTACCGTCATAAGTGGACCGCCTATTCCCCAAACGTAACCAATAATATTGCATATTACTTTAGTTGTGTCATCCATATCAGGATCAGTGGTAGCTGCATAACCTGAGAAAGAGAAAAGTAATACTACACAAAAAACACTAAAAAATCTTTTTATTATAGAGCTCATTTTCTTGCCTTTAAATAATAAATTAACGCAAACGCAAACCTACACATATTTTTATTTTAAAGTAAAAATTATAATTTGTCTATACATAAGTGTTGCTACATAAATAACCCACCATTAATGTTAAGCACATGCCCTGTTATATATTTTGCTTCATCACTTGCTAAAAATAAGACCCCTGCTGCTATTTCTTCCCCTGTTCCCATTCTTTTCATTGGAATATTATCTAATATTTTTCCCTTTTGTCCTTCATTTAAAACTTCAGTCATTTTAGTATCTATAAACCCAGGAGCAATACAATTTACTGTTATATTACGACTTGCAACTTCTTTTGCTATAGATTTGCTCATAGCTATTATTCCAGCTTTAGACGCTGCATAATTTGCTTGCCCGGCGTTTCCTGTCAGCCCTATTATTGAGGAAATATTTATAATTCTTCCCCAATTATTCTTAATTAGTCTCTTACATGCTTCTCTACTCAGCTTAAATGTAGAGCTCAAGTTAATATCAATTACTTTTTGCCATGCTTCATCTGTCATTCTCAATAATAAACTGTCTCGCGTAATGCCCGCATTGCATATAAGCCCGTCAAAGCCTTCCATCAACTCACTTGCTCTATTTACTAGTTGATTTACTTCCTCAGCATTTGATAAGTCACAAGGGAGTATGTGCATATTTTTTTCATATTGTTTAGCAACTTCTTCGAGCACTTCTTTTTTTGTGCCAGAAATACATAAAGTTGCTCCGGCTTTGTGCATAATTTTTACAATTGCTTGCCCTATTCCGCCTGATGCGCCAGTGATCAGGAACTTTCTACTTTCCAATCTAAACATAATAACTTTATATTATCTTAATTCCTAACAGAATATCGACTGGTTGGCAATAGATTTCTTACATAATATAAGTAACTCAGATATTCACAAAATAAAGGAAAAGTTATAATAAAGTTAAACGTCAAAAAATTTTAAAAACATAGTTGATGCAGGAATTGTTACTAAATAGTTTATTCTGGTGCTCTGCAGTCTAAATGGAATGCCTAAATTATAGATTCTTTGTTTTTGTGTGTTATCTTGAGTTAACACAAATTCACAGTAGTATTATGATAAGTAAGTTAAAAAAGCTTAGCGCTGGATTTTCTTTGACAGGCCTGATTGGCCATAGTGATAATATAAATATGCAAGGAGCAAAAAATAAAAAGAAGAAGTACCCAAAATTTTTGGATAAGACGTTTGCATTGATTGATGCAGTGATAAATTTTATTTTAAAACGCGAAAGTAATAACGTAAATGAAGTTCTGAGAGTAACATGGGGACCACTATTTTTTGGTCTGGTAGTAATACTCATCTTTTTTGGGATAGGTGGTATTTGGTCGGCTATAGCTCCAATTGACGGTGCGGTGCATGCAAGTGGAGAAGTTATTGTATCTTCAAATAGGAAAATAGTTCAACACTTGGGCGGAGGAATAATAAGCAAAATTTTAGTCAAAGAGAGCCAAGCAGTTAAAAAAGATGAGCCTCTAGTTTTGTTGAGTGATGTTAACGAGAAGGCGAATTTAAGTATTATCAAAGAGAAGCTCTTATCATTTTTAGCAACAGAAGCAAGGCTTATTGCAATCAGAGGAGATTTAGACACGCTCGAGTTTCCTGATGAGGTTAAAAAATTATCTCACGATGAACTTGTAAATAAAGCGATAAAGAATCAAGTAAAGTTGTTCAACTCTCAGAGAAAGAGCATATTGGGAAAAACAGACATACTGCAACAACGTATAAAGCAGTTAAATGATGAATTAGCTGGGCTAAACTTTCAACTAAATGCAGCTCATAAGCAATATGACTTGATAACTGAGGAGTTGGAAACAAAAAGACAATTACTTGATAGTGGCCATATAAGCAAACCACACATTTTAGCTTTAGAAAAACAGTTTGCTGAAATTGAAGGCAGAGTTGGACATTACCGTTCTGCAATATCTCAAGTGCAGCAAAAAATTGGAGAGAATGAATTAGAAATTATAAACGTGAGAAATGATTCTCAAGAAAGAGCAAACGCTGAACTTAAGGAAGTTAGTACGTCTATTGCAGACTTGAAAGAGAGGCTGATGGTTGCTGAAGATTCATTAGCACGTACAATAATTAAATCCCCTCAAGATGGGATAGTCACAGATATAAGATACCATACTGAAGGTGGTGTTATACAATCTGGAGTTCCAATCATGAGCGTAGTGCCATCGGATGATGACCTAATAATAGATGCTAAAATTCAGACCAGAAACATAGAAGAGGTACTGTCAGCACAAAAGAAAGATAGCAACATAGTCTCTATTGATGGGCTAGAAGGGCTAAAGGTTAAAGTCCGGCTGAGTGCTTACAGTGCACGTCGTTTAAGTTTAATTAGTGGTATAGTAAGCCATATTTCTCCTGATGCTCTTGATGATCCAAGACTAGGGCGTTATTATTCAGTGCGCGTGGTGATACCAAAGTCAGAGCTTGCTCAATTTAAAAATGTATACCTATACCCTGGTATGCCAGCAGAAGTGTACATAGTTACTCAATCCCGTACTCTTTTATCATTCTTGTTTACACCTATAATTGCAACAGTCGATAGGTCTTTTATAGAAAGGTAGCTCTATTTGGCTTCTCTAAAGATTTCGTTTACAGAATCTAGTAACTCAGCTATGCAGAATGAAAAAAGTTTGTATGGTATACAAATATAGTGTGTTTTTTTATAATTATTTTCTATAATGCGTAAATCTTTGGTCCAAGCTGTAAATGCTACCATAGGCATTAAAAGTTAATTAACAAACTGCAATGTATAATAAAATAAAGGAACTTGTAAGATTTTGATCTTGCAAATTATAAACTTGTCATAAAGTTTAATAGTGTCTGTTACTGCTTTTAGGTGTGAGGCTAGAGGGTTATTAGCAGTAACAGACACTATTAAACTTATTATAGAATTTACTTAAAGTAAATACTTAATTTAAAATATTATAATATTTTTCCTTACAATAGATTTATGTAAATGCTTTTTTCCTCAAATTAGTATTGTACTATTATACTTATTGAATGCTAAAAAATTATTAACCATCACTAATCTCTATTTGCATAGTAAGTTTATATATACTATTATACAGTATATCATTTAGTTTTATAGCAAACAAACAAAAGATATGGTGAAGTTATTTGCACTATTGATAATATTTTACTCAAATATATCTGTTGCCTCTGCTCCTACTTCCTGGCAATTTGGATTTCCTGCTCCTGCAACTGAAGTAATGGAGGCTGTAGTTAGGTCACATTCGTTTGTAATGGTTGTGATGGTTGCAATAATGCTTTTTGTGTGGGCGCTGCTTGCTTATGTAGTATTTCGCTTTCGTAAAAGCAAAGTGGCAAACGTAAGCCAAACTAACCACAATGTCCTTTTAGAAATTGTTTGGTTTGTTATACCAACGATTATTGTTGGTATATTAGCCTTTGAAAACGCTAAATTACTGAAGCTACAGGAAGAAATACCGAAAGCTGATATAACACTGAAAGTTATTGGCCATCAATGGTATTGGAGTTACCAATATCCAGAATATCAAGGTGTGTCATTTGATAGTTATATTAAGGGAAAAGAAGACTTTATCGAAGGAGATTTAAAGCTATTCTCTGTTGATAACAACATCGTTTTACCCATTAATACTAACGTTCGTTTACAAGTTACAGCAGGAGATGTGATACACAGCTGGGGAGTACCGGCTTTCGGTGTAAAAATTGATGCGATACCAGGTAGGCTGAATGAGGCGTGGTTTAATATCAAAAAGTCTGGTGTTTATTACGGGCAGTGCTATGAATTGTGTGGTCAAGGCCATGGATTTATGCCAATTGTTGTTGAAGCAGTAAGCAAAGAAGATTTTAATAAGTGGATTGAAAATAGAAAATTAGTGAGTTAAATTTGGAGTATAGATATGAGTGACGTACCAAAGGGCATAAAGCGTTGGTTGTTTTCCACTAATCATAAAGACATAGGGACACTGTACATTATTTTTTCCATATTAGCTGGAATTATTGGTGGATTATTATCGGTGATTATTCGCACTCAGCTAATGCACATTAATATACTTAACAATAATTATCAATTATATAACGTAATGGTTACAGGGCATGCGTTGATAATGGTGTTTTTTATGATAATGCCAGCCCTCATGGGAGGATTTGGTAACTGGTTTGTACCTCTCATGATTGGCGCACCAGATATGGCATTTCCTCGTATGAATAATTTAAGTTTTTGGTTATTAGTGTCATCTTTTATTTTGCTCATTCTCTCAGTGTTTATTGGTGAAGGTCCAGGTACAGGTTGGACTTTATATCCACCTTTATCACAGGTAATGTCCCATCCAAGTGCAGGAGTTGACATTGCTATACTTGCACTTCATGTTGCTGGTATGTCGTCAATTGTTGGGGCGATCAACTTTATAGTTACTATATTTAACATGCGCACAAAAGGAATGTCATTAACTAAGATGCCACTGTTTGTTTGGTCTGTCTTGCTAACAGCATTTATGTTGATTGTTGCCTTACCAGTGCTTGCCGGTGCTATAACTATGCTTCTTACTGATCGCAATGTTGGTACTTCCTTTTTTGATCCTGCCGGTGGCGGAGATCCTGTGTTATTTCAACATCTATTTTGGTTTTTTGGTCATCCAGAAGTTTACGTAATTATTTTTCCTGCATTTGGCATCATAAGTCAGGTTGTATCAACTTTTTCTCACAGACCTGTATTTGGTTACATAGGGATGGTTTATGCTATGATAGGTATAGCAGTATTTGGCTTTATGGTGTGGGCTCATCATATGTTCACTGTTGGGCTTAGTGCTGACGCTGCTGCATTTTTTAGCACTACCACAATTTTTATCGGTGTTATAACTGGTGTAAAAGTCTTTAGCTGGATTGCAACTATGTGGGGTGGAGCAATTGAGTTTAAGACCCCTATGCTATTTGCACTAGGTTTTATTTTCATGTTTGTTGGCGGTGGCATAACGGGAATAATTCTTTCTCATGGTGGAATAGATAAGCTTCTGCATGATACCTACTATGTTGCTGCTCACTTCCATTATGTCATGTCACTTGCTGCATTATTTGGAGCTTTTGCTGGCTTTTATTATTGGATTGGTAAAATGTCGGGTAAACAATATAATGAGCGCTTAGGTCAAATCCACTTTTGGCTTACTTTTATTAGTACCAATATCACTTTTTTACCTCAACATTTCTTAGGATTAGCTGGCATGCCAAGGCGTATACCTGATTATCCTGATGCGTTTATTCCTTGGAATTATATATCCTCAATTGGCTCATATATGTCCTTTGTTTCAGTTATGTTTTTTGTGTTTATAGTTATACATCTCTTTAAATGGGGCAAAAAAGCTGGAGATAATCCTTGGGAAGGTGACACCTTGGAATGGACAGTATCTTCACCACCGCCTTTTCATACTTTCGAAAAGCCACCAGTGGTAAAATAGAATGTACACAAGTGTTTTGCTAAATGTTGAATCAACAATACTGGATTTTTGGCGTTTGCTGAAGCCAAGGATAATGTATCTTGTGGTATTTACTGCAGTTGCTGGTATGGTTACTGCACCAGGTAGTATGCACCCTTTTCTAGCACTAATATCTCTTATATGTGTTGCTCTTGGCTCAGGATCTGCAGGTGCTATAAATATGTGGTATGACAGAGACATAGATCTGCTCATGGAAAGGACAAAAAACCGCCCTATACCCTCAGGAAGAATTCTTGC
The DNA here is from genome assembly GCF_031205055.1 of Wolbachia endosymbiont of Listronotus oregonensis. Lineage (NCBI taxonomy): Bacteria > Pseudomonadati > Pseudomonadota > Alphaproteobacteria > Rickettsiales > Anaplasmataceae > Wolbachia > Wolbachia endosymbiont of Listronotus oregonensis. The sequence continues at coordinate 491,019 of NZ_CP102118.1, forward strand.
AGAAAGTGCGCTTGAATTTGGTATAACTCTTGGAATATTGTCAGTATTTATCATGGCAATAGCAGTAAACTATATTTCTGCTGCTTTGCTTGCAGTTAGCATATTATTTTACGTTTTCGTATATACAATTTGGCTAAAAAGGCGTACTCCACAGAATATCGTTATCGGTGGTGCAGCAGGTGCTTTTCCTCCAATGATTGGCTGGGCAGCTGTGACTAATTCTGTCAGTTGGGAAAGTTTCATTTTATTTTTAGTAATTTTTATGTGGACTCCACCACACTTTTGGGCCCTATCTTTAAATAAGTCTGAAGACTATGCAAGAGCATCGATTCCTATGTTCAATATTGTTTATGGTCCGGAAAAAACAAGAAAATATATATTAATTTATAGTGTGTTGCTGGTATTAACCAGCTTGCTTCCAGCTCTATTTTTGAAAAAGGCTTTACTTTATCTAAGCATGGCAATTTTTGCAGGTTGCATCTTTATTTGGTACGCTATATCAATTCTCAGATTCAAGAACCACAACTCACAGAAACAAATGTTTTCTTATTCAATTTCTTATCTATTTTCCCTATTCGCCAGTATTATTTTTTGTTCTATTGATTTATTTTAGTTATGAAAGAACGGCAGAAGCATAAAAACTATTTTTTACTTTTCCTTTTGGTAATGCTCGTTGTCACACTTTTTTTTGTTTCTATAATAAAATTTAAAGGTGCAGCTTAAACTACCTTTAGAAATTGTGCTTTCATAAAAGCAACTATATACTTTGTTAACCGATATAAACAAAGATGAGTAAGAAAGAAGTGACAATATACACGGATGGGGCGTGTTCTGGTAATCCTGGAGCGGGAGGATGGGCAGCTATCATATTATTTCAAGATTATAGAAAAGACATTTATGGTAGAGAAGAAAATACCACAAACAATAAAATGGAGTTAACAGCGGTGATCAATGGGCTAAAAGTATTGAAATTTTCTTGTAATATTAATTTATATACGGATAGTCTTTATATTAAGCATGGCATAACAGAGTGGATAAATAAGTGGAAAATGAATGGCTGGAAAACAAGTAATAAAAAATCAGTAAAAAATATGGAATTGTGGAAAGAGCTAGACAACGTTGCTTCACAACACGAAATTGATTGGAAGTGGGTTAAAGCACACAGTGGCAATAAATATAATGAGGAGGCTGATATTTTAGCAAGAAAAGCAATAATCGATGCTTAAAAAAATTACTATATTATTTTCCGTAGCTTTATTGTTCATATTGTGCTTCTTTATTTTTTTAAAGCCTTTAGAAATCAATATTAATTATATTAATTTTTATGTTAAACATAAAATATCAAAAATATTTGTTGGCTCAAGCGTTAATATGGAGAATACCTCAGTTGTTTGGCAGAAAGATGGCAAAGATCCGTATTTAGTCATTACAGATTTGGCAATAGCAAACCCTAATTTTACTATAAAAGTTCCTGAGCTTTTTGTACATTTTAAGTTAAGTTCCTTATTTAAAGCTAGCACAAATCTCTCTCAGGTTTCAGCTGATAATGTGCATGTATGTATCAAGAGAGAAGAAACTAATGTTAATCCGCAAAACTCATTAGACCTTTTGGATAATCATTATTTAAATAGTAACCGCCTTCCTTCGGTGTCATTCCAGCGCGTGACGCTGGAATCTAGAAAAGAAACAAGTAGTCAAGCTACTTGGATGACAAGGACGAGTGCTGGAATGACAAGGACGAGTGCTGGAATGACAGGGAAGAATTTCAAGATGACAGAAAGCAGTGCAAAAAATCTATTAAAAACAATAAGGGAATTTTTTTTTGACTTAAATGCGGATTCAAAAATTGAATTTACTAACATCGCTATTGATAAAAGCACAGAAGATGAATTTTTTATTGATAAATTATATATAGGGAAGGGGGAAGATTTTAATGTTTTAGATATTCATGTGAATACAAAAGATGGAAAGGGATTTTTGGATGATTTATCAATTACAATAAAAAATCGCAACAATTTGCTAAATGTATACGGGACATTTTATAATCTAAAATTGGGACTATTGAGCGAGTTTTCTACATTAGTTAAAAGCTACAATTTGGACAAAAATATAGGATTCAAAGGAAGCTTCTCAGTGAAAATTAATAAAAAGGATGAAATTGTAGATGGAAATATATACGTATTGAATACAGAAAATTATTTGAACAAAAATTTGGCCTTAACTAATGTAAATATAAATTTAACATATAGTGATGGAATTATTAGTGTAAAAAACTTCCATTTTAAGTTAAATGACACGTATCTCTCTTTAATAGGCAAGATGAACTTTAGTACAAGTCATGCTTTGCTTAGAATTAATATTAGCAAGTTTGCTGCAAAGGATTTATGTACTTATGTACCAGATGGTGTAGTGAATAGTAAATTTAGAAGCTGGTATTGTGATAATATTAATGGGGATGTTTTAAATACCATTGTAAGTTTCAATGGCAAAATTAACAATTTGGTTGATGACGATCTGTCAGACATTGTAATTGTTGCTGATATAGAAAATGGTAGCGTAAAATTTGATGAAGATTTTGAGCAAGTAAAGGAATTAAAGGGTGATTTGATCATCAAGAATAACGATCTCAAAATTACTGCAAATAGCGCTAAGTTTCAGAATTTCACTATTAATGGTGGTGATATTGAAATGAAATCTCTCAATAAGGAAAATTCAGTTCTAACCATTAATGGCCAAGCTGTAAGTGATGCGTATGGTTTATATGAGCCTATAAGATTTAAGCTGGATGATGTGGTGAAGGTTGAAAGGGATAAAGTAAGTGGAATGGCAAAATCTGTATTTAATTTTCGCATTTTTAATCTAAATGATGATGACAAAAAAGTAGACTTCTCAGCAAATTTTCATTTTGAAATTGATAATTTGGCCGTCTATAATGCAAGTCTTGGTAAATATGACATTAAGCTTAGTTTTGGCAGTGACTTTATAGATTTAAATGGTAGTGGTATGGTGAATAACACACAGCTATTATTTGACCTGAAAAGTAGCAATAGGAATGAAAGTTTTGCCTGGAATTTGACCGGAGATTTACCCGCTCAAATACTTGATTTTGATGAAAATATAGGTGGCTATGTCAATACAAATATAGAATCGGTGATAAATCAAGATAAGACGGGACATGTTAATGGTAATATGGATTTATCAGAGCTTGAATCACGTTCAAGTTATTTTGGGTGGAAAAATCGTTTTGAAGATCACAATAAAGTTTTGTTCTCTGTAAAATTAAAAGGTGCCGATGAATTGTTAGTAGACAAATTAGATGTTATAGGAAATGACCTAGATATAAAATTCAGCGGAAGAGTAGGAAATGGAAATTTATATTTAAATTCTAGTAGTTTTAAATTGCCTGATAATGATTTTAGTATAGAAATTGAATCAGGTAAGGAAAAAAATGCCATAACTATTTATGGTGAGAAAATCAATTTGAGTGATATTTTAGGCTTGCTTGGCAAAAACAATAATGGATTAAACAAAGATATAGAAATTAGTATGAATGTTGACAATGTAATTATGAAAGAAGGCGTCGTTATCAAAAATGCTAAGCTGAATGTAACCTGTACTAAAGGTAATTGCAATGGAAGTCAATTTACAGGACAGTTTCTAGAAGATAGCAGCAACATACTAGCGGAATACAGTGGAATAGGGCTCGAAATATATGCGGATAATGCAGGTATACTTTCGCGTTCCTTAGGCATTAGTAAATCAGTCAAAAATGGTAAACTTTCTCTTTATCTATCTCCTCAAAGAGAAAATGAAGAACATTATGGCATGTTATCTATTAGTAATTTTTATATCAAAGATGCTCCACTACTCACTACTTTATTATCGATGTCTTCGCTTCCTGGTATTGTAAATGCTATAAAGGATGAAGGTGTATACTTTTATAAATGTAATGTACCTTTCTCATACAAAGATGGCTCTGTCGAAATTGAAGAATCTTGGCTTGAAGGGGCGGAATTAGGCATTAGCACTAGCGGTAAGCTCGACATTAGAAATTATAAATTCCAAGTTGAAGGACAGGTAATACCAGCATATTCAATTAATAAATCTTTGTTAAAAATTCCTATAATTGGGAAACTTCTTACTGGCGGGAAAAGTAGGGGAATCGTTTCAATAGACTATAAAGCAAGTGGTGATGACAAAAACAATAACGTATCTGTTGATCTTATCTCTTCGCTAACTCCAAACCTATTAAAGAGGTTATTGGGAGTGTTTGATCGCATTATGACAAAAACTAACGAAGCTGTCATCGGTGGCTTAAAAGGTGGTGTGAAAAAGAAATTTGGTTCGACATGACCAAAAGGGAAGTTGTTTAACAAAATTATGGACAAAAATGCAAGAATTTCCGAATGATCCACCTGGTTTTTTATCTAATTATTTAAGCAATACCACTCTCTTTCTGGAAACTTGATTATGATAAAGTAAAAGTTATTTCTTTACAAAATTATAGACAAAAAATGCAAGAATTTCCGAATGATCCACCTAGTTTTTTATCTAGTTGTTTAAGTTCCCTTTATCGCCTCCCATATCTGCAAAGTTATAAATACAACTAGAAGGGTAGGGGATAAAAGTTCGTTATTTCACTATATTAGGTCATCATGTTGGTGATAATCTGAGTAATTGCCTACGTAATTTTCGTCAGCATCGTGATTAACATCAGGTTTAAGCAAAGAAAGATTATCATCGGATTGTTCTTCTGATAAGTTAAGCAAAGAAAGATTGTTATCAGATTGTTCTTCCTCTTTAGACCCAAATAACCATGAAAAGAATGATGAGATAGAATCAATAACGGATTTAATTGCTGGAAAAATATTGGATAAGAAATGGGAGTGTTAAATAAACTGTGTCAAACCGAAAAAAAAGTAATAAATTGATATAAAAAAATGGAGGTTTGACAATGAGTCAGAAAGTAGTAAACAGAACTACCGGTTTGGTAGATTATAAAGAATTAGAAACAAATATCCTGTCGTCTATACGAGAAGGAAGACCGTTGACAGGAAGAGATGGAGCATTAACACCGTTTATAAAAAAGTTGCTGGAGGTAAGCCTGGAAGGTGAAATAGAAAACCACTTGTCGGCTGAAAGCGAAGAGAATAATCGAAGAAATGGGAGGAATGCAAAGACTTTACGTACAAGCGCAGGGTCATTTGAGCTTTTGACGCCAAGAGATAGGGAAGGAAGTTTCGAACCACAAATAGTCAAAAAAAGGCAAACAAACTTACATCCAGAGCTTGAAACGAAGATTTTGAGCACATTTGCCAGTGGTATGGGCTATAGAGATATAGTGTCACATGTTGAGGAAATTTATGATCACAAAATATCGGTGGCAGAGATATCAAGTATTACTGACAAATTGCTACCAGTAATCAACGAATGGCGTAGTCGCCCGCTGCAGTCTGTATATCCGATAGTTTTCATGGTTTTTTAAAGTCAAAGAGGACGGGCATTGCGTAAGTAAATGCATGTATAACATATTAGGCATAGATCAAAATGGCAAAAAAGAAGTATTAGGTTTTTATTTGGCTGAAAGTGAAGGAGCTAACTTCTGGTTGGGAGTGCTAAATGACCTCAAAGAAAGAGGAGTAGAAGATATCCTTATTGCCTGCGTTGATGGGCTGAAAAGCTTTCCTGCAGCTATAAACAGTGTCTTTCCTAATGCGGAAGTGCAGATGTGTATAGTGCATCAGATACGCAACTCACTGAAGTATGTGGCCAGTAAAGATGCGAAGAGTTTTTTGAGCGATTTAAAGAAGGTATATCAAGCTTCAAGCAAGGAAATTGCCGAGAATTATCTGTTGGAATTGGATGAAAAATGGGGCACAAAGTACCCTATGGTTATAAAATCTTGGCAGAATAATTGGGAAAACTTGTCTGGTTATTTTAAGTATTCTGGTCCAGTTAGGAGGATAATCTACACCACCAATCCCATAGAGGGGCTACATAGGCAAATTAGGAAATTCACTAAGACCAAAGGCTCATTTACCAGCATAAATGCCTTGTATAAGCAGGTATATTGTGCTATAAAGAAGGCAGAGGAAAAGTGGACGATGCCTGTACATGATTGGGCATTAACTATCTCTCAACTTGATGTTTTCTTTCCTGGCAGATTGAAAATTGAGTTGAACTAAAAATGCGGTTTGACACAGTTTATTTAACACTCCCTAAGAAATTACTGGGTTGCTGAGTGTCTTGCTGGTTACTTTTTTCCTCTTCTACATCTACATTACTTTGCTCTACTTCATTTGATTTTTCCACCTCTTGTTCAGGTTTACTTCTGCTTATATCCTCTTTGGATTCTTTTCCTGATTCTGGTTCAGGCTCTTTTCCTGGTTTTGGATCTGTGTCATCCACATCTTCTTCAGACTTACTTCTGCTTATAAGTGTCTTATCTAACCATTCGGACATATTCTTGTCTGGATTATGAAAATACATTCGACTTATCTCCTTATTTTCATCAATAGAAATTACTACAGTTGCATTCTGACTTAATGGCCCCTCATTTAATCCATCACATTCACTAATGAGCGATTCATGAGAGTTCTTAATGTCTTTGATAAATTGAAGTTTTTCTTTTTCTGAAAAGTACTCGCATTTTACGTTATAAGTGGTGCCTTTGTATTTAAAACTAAACATCGATCCATGGTCTTTATATTCATCTACTAGTTCATGAATATTCTTGACATTTTGTATAGCTTTAAATTTTTCTTCTTCTGAAAGGTTCTTGTGATATTTATAAAGTGTACCTTTATATTTAAATTGAAACATCGATCCACGGTCTTCATATTCATCTAGTCCAGAATTCTTGACACGTTGTATAATTTGAAATTTTTCTTCTTCTGAAAGATCCTTGCGGTATATACTACCAGTTGTATCTTTATATTTAAATTGAAACATCGATCCACGGTCTTCATATTCATCTAGTCCAGAATTCTTGACACGTTGTATAATTTGAAATTTTTCTTCTTCTGAAAGATCCTTGCGGTATATACTACCAGTTGTACCTTTGTATTTAAAACTAAACATCGATCCATGGTCTTTATATTCATCTACTAGTTCATGAATATTCTTGACACTTTGTATAGCTTTAAATTTTTCTTCTTCTGAAAGGTTCTTGTGATATTTATAAAGTGTACCTTTATATTTAAATTGAAACATCGATCCACGGTCTTCATATTCATCTAGTCCAGAATTCTTGACACGTTGTATAATTTGAAATTTCTCTTCTTCTGAAAGATCCTTGCGGTATATACTACCAGTTGTATCTTTATATTTAAATTGAAACATCGATCCATGGTCTTTATATTCATCTACACCCATCTGCTTGCAAATAGCTTTATAATTTTTTTCTTCTACTTCAAGTCCAATTGCATTTGCCATCAGCTGATTATTTATACGGTCTAACTCCTCTACTTTTGCTTCGGAAAGCTTAAATTGAAACACATGACCGAATTCATGGGCTAAAACGTTGTCCGTATAAGCGTCTTTATAGAGCAATACGCTTTCTCCGTTCGTCATCCCACCAGAAATATTGAGCGAAGATTGACTCCGTGAAAACCCAGGAACCAAAGTGCCATATCTCCTATAATCATCTCCATTATTAAAAATATAGGTATGCACAGTAACTTGAATATTACTAGCAATACAAAACTTTGCTTTATATGCTTCATAAGCATTTTTAATATCGAGCTTCATTTGCTCCTGTTCTTGTTGCGATACATTGTCATAATGTATTACGCAATTCAACTTTCCGTATTCAAAATTAAATTGATTAGGCAGCACATCTTGTACTCCTACGTATTTTGTATTCTCACCAAAGTTTCTTGATTGTGCAGTTTTATATAAATTATTATAGTATGTAAAAGAGTTTCCGTGAGGCAACTTAGGTATTTGTGCAATCGTTCTTCCATGGTTATCGTGGAAAGAAATTTTAGAATCACCAATCCTAAAATCCGTTATAGATTGCCCGCAAGTACCATCGTTTGCACAATCGTGATTATCTTTCTTATAAAACCATGCGTTAGTGTATTTTCCCATTTTGATACCTCACTACCAAACCTTACTATATTATTATCTTGGTAAAAATCATAATAATTCGTTAACTTGTATTTTAAATCTGTATATCAAATGTACTTTTCTCATAAAGTGCCAATTGTGAAGCTAATGAACTTTATTTGTTTAAAATTTTGCTGAAATAGCTCTTTTTATACTATGTTTTATATAGCTAAACTGACTTAGATTTACCGACAATTTGAAAAACGACAAATTCGTCATCCCGCTACTAGTTAGCGGAATCTATGCCGAGATACCGCGAATGAATCGCGGTATGACGGTTCGCGGCGGGATGACGATAAGCTCGTCATCCCGCTACTTGTTAGCGGCTGAGAGATACCGCGGCGGTATGACGTAGGAAAACCTTTCTTAGGTTAGCTATAGTTCGCTATATTATGTGATTTTATTTTTAGCGTTGCTTCTTATATTATGTGATTTTATTTTCCATAATGTATATTATGTAATTTTCAATGCTAATAAAACTACTTCCCAACCTTTTAAACAGCAACTTGTCGAACCTCCAGATTAGTACTTAAGAGAAAGTGTTAAAGTATCTCTTTAAGTATTATATATTAGTATTTGGAGATCATACTTATTATAGATCTCCAAAGTACTCATAACGCGTAAACTATGTATTCCACTGGGTTATCAACCAAGTTATTCACAATGCCGTGAATAACCTCAATATATGCTTAAATAAGAAAATTGGTATTTCGGTAAAAGACAAGGAAGAAGGCTTCTTCCTTCTACTGTTTTTAACTTAACTATATGGCGAATTTCTAAGCAGGTACCTTTTCTTTTTCTTCTTGTGCGTGAGCTTCTTCTAGTCTACCACTAGGTTTTAATACTGCATATGTAATAACGCCAGCAACAATCCCGACTGCCAGCGCAGCAGCTACAGCTATGCCAACTATAGCTAATACTGATAATTGAACACCGGCAACACCACATCCAACACCGACTGCCAATGCAGCTATAACACCACAAGTGATACCAATTCCTATTGCTTTATTAGTTACTTGTTTAGTTTCTATCTCATGTTTCTCTTTCATTTTATCATTAAAACCTTTGGCAAAACCCTTGGCAAAACCCTTGGCAAAACTCTCGACAAAACTCTCGACAAAACTCTCGACAAAACTCTCGACAAAATCCCCAAGTTCATCAAAAAGCATTTGCTTGTCTTCAGGCGGCGTCCCATCAAATTTTACAACGTTGGGGAATTCAATATTTATAATCTCAGCATTTAATATTTCATCAAGTGATATATCTTTCTTTGTCATCTCATCAGAAATAACTTTCAAGCCTTCTTGATTCTTAATAACTCTACTATAGTAAAATAGTTTTTTAGTATATCTTTCACCATTTTTGAACTCTATGGTTGTACCACGAGCACTAAGAACTGCTAGTAAATCATCTTTTGAAACTCCTTGTAGAATTTCAGCAACGTTACCATGATCTTTTATTGCGTTCTGTAACCGATCATATAATTTCCTTTGTTCTTCTGTTAAACCAAACATACAATTACTCCCATAAGTCTACTAAGTTTAATTATTGCATGTTTTATGTAAAAAATCAAATACAAAAAGTCTTATTAGGAATTATCACACACACTCAAACAAGAGAAAGGTGCTTGTGCTCGAAAAAGAACGTTACAAATACATATTTATTCAAACCTTTGCCTTCTTCTCAATATACCTACATATCAAAATGGACAATTCATATAGAATCAGCATTGGTATTGCAAGCCCTACTTGGCTTAATACATCAGGTGGAGTTAAGATTGCAGCGATAATAAAAATTACCACTATCGCGATTCTGCGTTTATTTGACAAACTTTGTGTAGTGAGTAACCCTACTCTCACCATCAATGTGAGTATTACTGGAATTTGAAATGCAGTGCCAAATGCAAACATAAATTGGAGAACGAGGTCTAAATATTCGCTAACTGATGGCATAAACTCTATCGGTATATCGAAGGATTTACCACTGTGTTCGAAGTTGATAAAAAACTTCCAGGCTAAAGGAAATATATAGTAATAGACTACAGTAGCTCCCGTTACAAATAAAACCGGGGTTGCAATTAAGTATGGCAACAACACTGCCCTTTCACTTTTATATAACCCAGGTGCTAAGAACATATAGAATTGCCATGCAAACACAGGAAAAGAAAACAAAAGTGCGCTCATTATTGCGACTCTAAGATACACAAAAAATGCCTCTGTTAAGTCTGTGTAAATTAAAGAAAAACCTTCGCTATCTTTTGTTGCTTCTATTAAAGGTGCAAGTAAAAAACGGTATATATTTTCCTTAAAGTAGTAACAAAAACCAAAAGTAACGCAAAAAAATAGAAAGCAAAAGATAACTCTTTTTCTGAGTTCCGCAAAGTGCTCACAAAATGAAGCATATTTGTTTGGGTTTCCATTCATACTTTACTATGGCTCAATAATGCTATGTCTAACATTCTCAGCGAAAAAGCCCACTCATTGTCATACCACGCTGCAACTCTACAGATGTCGCCTGTAACATATGTACCAGTTGAATCCACAATTGCGCTATAAGGGTTATGCACAAAGTCTATTGAAACTAAAGGTTCCGTGCATATAGAAAGTACATTTGACATTGGAGAACCCTCTGTCATCCTAGTACCCTCTGATGTCATCCGAGTAGCTGACACTGGGATCCAGAAATTAGATTCCAGCGTCACGCGCTGGAATGACGTAGAGGAGAGAGCTGCATCCTTAAACATTTCATTTATTTCTTTAACGGTCGCTTTCTTATCAGTCGTAAATTTAAAATCAACCATAGAAACATTGCTAACTGGAACTCTGACGGCAGTGCCATCTAGCTTTCCCTTTAATTCAGGAATTACAGAACCGATTGTTTTTGCTGCCCCGGTTGTAGTTGGCACCATAGATAATCCGCAAGCCCTTGCTCTGCATAAGTCTCTATGATTGCCATCAAGAACATTTTGATCATTCGTATAGGCATGTATAGTAGTCATAAAGCCACTTTTTATACCTAGATTAGAGTGTAGGACTTTCACAATCGGAGCAAGGCAATTTGTAGTGCAAGAACCTGCTGATATTACTTTATGCTCTTTTTTGAGCATATCATTATTCACACCATAAACTATAGTTACATCAGCATCTGGAACTGGAGCAGAGACAATCACTTTCTCTGCATTGTGCCTTATTGCTTCTTCACGCTTGTTAAATGCACCAGTACATTCAAGTATTACATCAACATTCCAAGGAATATTTTCAGGGCTCCGTTCTCTATATAAAGAAAATTTTCTGCCATTTATAGATAGCCAATTTTGAGACTCATTAAAGTCAATATCACCACTGAATTTGCCATGAACAGAATCATATTTAATCAAATGTGCATGCTGCTTTGCACTGAGCGATCCATTCACAGCTACAACTTCTATTTGTTTGCTATATTCTTCTATTTCGAAAATAGCACGCAATACGCCTCTGCCTATTCTACCCAGACCATTAATTCCTACACGAATCGTCATCTCTTCATTCAAAAAATTTAATTATAGAGGATATCACTTGATATTTCATTCTATTCTTTTGCTTTTCTATCGATATGAACATTATAGCAAGGAGACAGGGCTAAAAAATTGCTTTACAAACTCCGCCAGCCCCCTTATCATGACGTCCAGTACAATGTTGCAAATTAAAAATCTCTCCATCCTGTGCTGGTTCTTCGATTCTAAACGCCACTTCTACCTGGTCATAACCAATCTGAATTCGTTCTACTAATGCTTTAATGATGCCACGCTTAGTTTGCCAATCTAGCTGTTCCAAATTAGATTTTACACTGGAATAAAGACTCTTTATACTGTTGATGATAAGGTTCATTCCCTTCTCTATTGCTTTTTGATCAACTACCTTTTTCTTCTCTTCTTCTATCCCTCTTAAGCGTTCCCTCATTCTTTTCATCGTCTGTTTAATTCTTCCTCACTTATATATCCTTTATCTCCTACATTTTCTTGACTATAATAGTCTTCCATTAACTTTTCGATGCCTTGTTTTATTTGATTTTCCCTTCTTGCAAGCTTCTTATCTGATGATTCATCATTTTTATTTTCTGCAATTCTACGGTGATACTCATTTTTTATTATCTCTGGGTTTTTTAGTAAATTTTTCATCTTTTCCCATATAGCTGTTTCTAACATATCTGTACGGACCAATTTATTAGTACACTTCTCCCTACCATCAGTAATACGTATAGTACTACTACAGCGATAATAGCTAAACTTTTTTCCCTCAACTCCACATTGTGCACCACTATACGCATATCCACAGTTTTGACACACAACTAGACCTTGTAATAGATATTTCTTTTTTCCTCCCTCTCTCTGCATCCTTGCTCTTTTTCTATTTTCATCCAGTTGCTTTTGTACTTTATTAAATAACCCTTCATCAACTATTTTTGGTACTGGTATATAAATCCAGCTGTCCTCATCTGTGCGACAGATAGAAACCTTTTGTTTATTTCTTTCTCTTTTTCAACCCTCTTTAATTTACCAAACGCTGCTTGTCCTTTATATGCTGGATTTCTTAACACCTTCCAAATTATTATTGGACACCACACCTTCTTTCCAGTTCTTGTTCTAATTGACTTATCTCTTAGTCTACGTATCACTTCCCTTATACTTATTCTCTCTTGCCCTACCCACATGAATATCTGCTTTACTATTTTTGCTTCCTCTTCATTTATTTCAAACTTTGTCTTTTCTCTATCTACATGCTTTATACGATTATAACCAAAAGGTGCAATGCCAATTACACTTACACAGCCTTTTTTTGCTCTATGGAGTTTTCCCCTACGACTACGTTCCATAATCTTTGTACACTCATATTCTGCCACTAATCCTTGCATTCCCAATAACAATTTAGACTCTGGATTATTTTCAGTCTTATGATTTAAGAATATTACTTCTACTCCTGCTTTTTCAAATTCATCAAGTAATATCATTTGATGTGCAGATTTTCTTGATAGTCGGTCAGGTGAATGAATATAAATTTTATCAATTTGATCTTCTCCTACTTTATCACGTAATGCATCTAAACCTTCACGTTCTAAACTCCACCCACTAAGCCCATCATCCTTAAATTCATACTCATTCAATAACTCATGCTTATCTGCAGCAATTCTATGCTTGAGCTCGGCAATTTGACTCTCTATTGTATTGTTCTGCGCTTGACTCTTCGATGAAACTCTTGCATATAAGGCCACTGTTATCATTTTTCTTTATCTCCTTTTCATTGTTTCTTTTTACCGCATACCTTAGTAACAGCTCATAGGCGTCTGCTAGATGTTGTTCCGCTAATTCATCTGGCTCGTATCGGCAAGTTAATGTTCTTTTTCTCATAGTTTCTCCTGCAAATGTTTTTGTAGTGCAAGGAGCCTTACCACTCCTTTTTTCCATCAATCCATTTACTCTTATGAAAAAGACCAACTTTTATCAGCTACAGCCTTCAAATTTGGTCTAGCCCTTCCTTTACCAACTGCTGTTGCGCTTTCTGATACGACTCTTATTTTTTTAACAAACTTTCCATTTTCTCTGTTTCTTTCTTTAATACCTCGGCTATTTCTTTGCTATTTTTCGCATAATCCATCGCTGTTATTCCAAATTTATCTGCTTGCTCTATTTCAGCCCCTGCTTTTACTAGCTCCTCCACTATTTCTTTTTCTCCTACCATACATGCAAGATGCAGCGGAGTGCATTTATTGCCATACTCTTCAGCATTTACATTCCCTCCTGATTTTATCAATTCTCTAACTGTTTCTAGACGTTTCTCCGTTATCGCTAGATGCAGTGCTGTATGTCCTCTTACATCTGCTGCATTCACATCTACTCCTTTTTCGATTAATAACCTCACTGTTTTTACCTCTACTGCATAATGTAGAGCTGTTCTTCCTTTTTCGTCTCTTTCATAAATATTTTTAAACGAGTTCTCTAATAGTGACTCCTCTTTTTTACCCAGCTTTACCATAACTTACCCCACCTTTTCTTTAAACCTAAGCCTTCCTTTTTACCACCTCATCTATCATTGCATTCACTTGGCTGATTATCTTGCTTGCTAAATTTTGACATTCTTTCTTTATTAGCGATTTGTCTCTCCTCCTTATTTCTCCTATCTCTATTATTTTTAGCTCCGGCATGTAGCTTCCATTCAACATGTCTGCTATTTCTCCCACTAGCCCCTCTATTCCATAGCACGTCAGTTCTCTACTTTTTGTTATTCCTCCTTTTTCTCTCAAAAATTTACTCGCCTTTTCACTCTCTTTGCTATCACATAGACGATACTTTTCACTTTCCCAGATATAGTACATTGGTGTTGCACCGTACTTATTCAGTTGATTAACTTCAGCTCCGGCCTTTACCAGCTCTTTTATTATTTCAACTCCTGCTCCTCCTATTTTGCACGCAGAGTGCAGTGGCGTACATCCAGTGACATATTGAGTGGCATTTACTTCTGCTCCTTCTCTTAGCAGCACTTTTACATTTTCTAAACTTTTTGCAAATACTGCACAGTGCAGAGGTGTATAACCATTTTTATCTCTTGCATTAACATCTGCTCCTTTTTTTTTTAATAACCTCACTGTTTTATAATCAGAGATTTCTACTGCTTGATGCAAGATCGTCTCTCCTTCTTCATTTCTTTTATTAATGTTTTTAAACCCGTTACTTGATACTTCTTTAAAAAACTTACTCTTGCTAAAACTCATTTCATACCTCACAAAATTAGCTTTTCTAGCGCCAGACAAATTTCTTATATTTACCTGCCGCTATTCAAGTCATGTCCGTTTTAGCATAAGAAAGCAAGTCTTTTTCTTTTTATTTCATACACTTTTACCTATTATTAATATAATATATGAGGATCTAAATATAAGTACTTAGCTTATTATACATATTACTTGACTATTTTTCCAACTTCTGTGCAAATGTCGATGTTCGTGCCACTTCAGTACTCCTGGATAAAATACTAAAATGTGCTTTTCTAATTCGTGTATTGAGTCTTTTTGCTCTGAATCTGAGTCATTTTTATAGTAAACGTTGTGTTCTGCTAAAACATATTTTCTGACCTTCTGATCTGTATAATTTTCTAATTTGTAACGATGGATAATGCTGAATCTTTCTAAAATTGGCTTGTGTTTTAAACTCCAATGTTGCCCTGAAAGTTTATCGCTTCCCAATACAAATTTATTCCCTCTTTCCTCTACACTACTTACTGGAAAACATGCGTTTATTTCTCCTAAGCTCCAACTGTCCGATAATATAACTTGCGCTTTCGCAAACTTTATTTCTGGTAATAAACTTTGTGGTAATGGATATAGTGCTTTTAAATTGTACCACTGATGACTCCTTTCATAGATGCCTTTGTAATCCTTTGTGTGAGGCTCTGTTTCTCCAAGTACTGCTACATCTAATCGATATATGTCATTACTAAATGTTTGTTCATAATGCTCTCTTAAATAGTTGTCTACAATCTCTACTAACGGACCTCTAGAACTGAAAAAATTTATTCTTCCAAACGATAACACTGGTCCATCTTTTTCAACTTTTCTACCTGAATAGTCTGATAATAAGCTGCCGAATATACTTTCATCTAATATAAACCTATCAACGTTATAGTAGTCATTAAAAATCCTCATTAGCCTTGATCTTGCTGGTAATGATAGTTTTGCAAGCTCTACAACCGCATCTACAAAAAAGTCATTTGGAACATCTTTTATCCCTATCTGCAGTTCAAAAAAATGTTTACCAGGTGGTTCTTCGATAATTGTAATATCTTCTATATTTGCCCATTTGAGAGCTATTTTGAGTGAAGCAGGTGTTCCTCGCAGTCTTTGAAATTTTACTCCTTCTACTATAGCTCTTCTTTTATTTTTTACCCAACGCAGTATCTCTTCTAAACCATATTCTTCTATTATCCACGGCAGTATTTCATCTTTAAGACTAAATTTAAATCCCCTGATGCAACTTGGATCAACTTTGTAATCGATTGCATCAACCAGTGCTCGCTCTTGCTTTGTTGCGTTTGGTGGTAATAAATTTTTCATTTGTCTTTTCTTTCAAGTTGCTTTAATTTCCTTTATTTAGGTAGCTTATGAGTAAGCAAGAGATCATTGCAGAACTGATCAAAAATAAAGATGTTCTTAATATCGAAAACACTTTCCATAATATTTAACCATATTATCCATACTTTAAAAAACAAGTTACAACTTCTGGAAGAAAATCAATACTTTCGTCTCCCTAACATTGGTCATTTTTATCCAGTAAACCTTAAACCACTTATTGCACGCAATCCCCTCACTGGTGAAACTTTTTCGATTCCACAAAACAAAAAAATACGTTTTAAATCCTATCTAACTTGACGTAGCCAAGCACTGCACACTCATTCCCCAGAATCACAACATGTAGTTGAAGTGTGTGTTAATTACAGGGATGAAGACATAGATATTCCGAATGAATTGAACATAGCACTAGGTTATAAGGAATTTGGAATCTTTCCAATGGGTATATATACAGTCAACGAAGTGACTATACAGGGTCCACCTAAGACTCTACTAATCAAAGCTCATGCAACAAATTTAAGAATATCTTTGAAGGCAAAAGTATCAAAAGAATGGCGCCAAATTACCATAGAAAACTTAGTAAAAGAAATAGCCCAAAAACATGGATATGGATACAAAGTCGCTAAGGAATTTAAGAATGTATTGATACCCCATATTAATCAGGCAGATGAAAGTGATATAAGTCTGTTAACAAAGATCGCAACAGAGCGTGAAGCAATGGCAAAATTAGCTGGTGGGTATATATTGTTTATTTCAAAGAATATGGCAAAATCAGCCACAGGAAAAGCTTTAGGAACAACGACTATTAGACCTCAAGATACAATTAACTGGAAAGTACATTTTACCGTACGTGATAAGTATAATTCAGTAGTGGCAAAGTGGCATAGCTATGAAAAGGGCGAAACTATTAAAGAAACAGTTGGTAGTAGCGAGCCAAGTTATATTATGCTGGAACTTTACTCTAATGCAGAGTCAGCGCTGAGTGCAGCAAATGCCAAGTTGAAACAATTGAAGCGTAACAATGAAGCTTTAGATATAACTATGCCTGGTAATCCTCAAATTTTTGCAGAAGCTAAACTTAATCTTATAGACTTTAACCAAGCGGTAGATGGTGAATGGATAGTTAATAGAGCGGAGCATACTTTAAATAGCTCAGGTTACCTTACTATGTTGTCAGCATCTTTAAGTAAGTAATGTTAATAAAAAATGAGTAAATGATCTATTTAATATTAAAAAGATGTTGAATATGGATAAATTGGGTCAAGATACAAAAAACAAGCTGCATTTTTGGTGGCTTATAACAGTAATAGTATGTATTATTGCTACCTATTCCTACATGAAGGCAAAGGCTGCAGATAATTATAAAACGATATTACACATTGCTTCTCAAAATTGTAACTTAGAGACTGTAAAATTCTTAGTAGAAAATCTATTAGATATTAATGTGCAGATCCCTAAATTAACAGCACTACATTATGCTGCAGAAGAGGGATGTGCAGAGGTTGTAAAATTCCTAGTAGAAAAAGGAGTTGATATAAATGCTACGAAATATGAAAGATGGACACCTTTACATGCAGCTACATATGAAGGCAAATTGGAGATAATTAGATTTTTATTAGACAAAGGTTCAGACCCTACCATTAGAGATACAGATGGAAAAACACCAAGGAAAATTGCTGTATTAAGATCACGGCATAATAAGGACAAACCTTATGATGAAATCATTAAGCTACTTGCAGAAGCAGAGGACCGATACGAATCAACAAAAAGTAATCACTAAAGCTGTAAGTTTTCTATAATCTGCATATAAATTTCCAAAACTATCCATAACAAGTTAATATTTTCACATGAAAAAGCAAAAAATCCCAATAGCGGTAATAATAACAATAGTTGTACAGACTGTAGGGTTAATCTGGTGGTTGGCAAAACTCGACCTACGTGTACATATCCATGATAAATTTGTAGAAAAAAACCAAGAACTAATCGAAATAGTCTATCGACTTGAAGAGAGAGTGAAAAACCTCACTGAAGAAGTCAACGAACTTGAAGCTATTCACAAACACAAATAAATTTTACAGTGACAAAGTACATTTTATCTGTAGATGGAGGTGGCATTAGAGGGATAATACCTGCCATTATTCTAGCAGAAATTGAATCTAGGACAAAAAAGCCAATTTCCCAGATTTTTGATTTAATGGCAGGAACCTCAACCGGTGGGATTATTGTTGCTGGACTTTGTAAAAGCAATAAACTTCAATACTCTGCCAATGATTTGGTTGAACTTTACCAAGAGTATGGAGCATATATCTTTCAATCATCATTTTGGAGAAAATCAATTGCTTCTTGGCTGAGTGGTTCTCAGTACTCATATAGAAATATGGAATTTATTCTCAACAAATACTTTGGTGAAAGTACTATGGCCGATGTTGCGAGTAATCTACTACTCACCAGTTATGACATTCACAATAGTTGTGAATTTTTCTTCAAAAGTTGGAAAGAAAAAAACATTAAGTTGAAAGATGCACTCAGAGCTACAACAGCTGCTCCAACGTACTTCACACCAAAACGTCTGAAAATTAGCCAAACAGAGAGAGTATTGATAGATGGTGGAGTGTTTGCAAATAATCCAGCGGCTTGTGCATATGCAAGTGGTAAGAGGTTATTTCCAAATGATGAGATTATACTGCTATCAATAGGCACTGGTGGAACAGATAGAAGTATAAAGTATGCTAACTCAAGGAAATTTGGCAAAATAGGGTGGATCAAGCCACTACTGAATGTGATGTTTGCCTCTGGATTGGATTGCGTTGATTATCAACTAGAACAAGTAATAGACGATAAATATATAAGAATACAATCGCAATTGAAAGTAGCATCGACTGAGATGGACAATATTACACTCAAAAATATCAAATCTCTTCAGCAAGAGGCAAATGCAATGATAGAGGACAACCAGAAATTAATAGATAAACTTTGCGATTTCATATCTTAATTTATACCAAGCAAAATTCAACTGAGCCAAAAAAGTTGGTTAGCAAATTCTGCTGGTTAAATCATTAACTAACTTTACTTATATCTTAAACACATTCAATTTTCACACTCACCCAACTCATCAGCAGTTAGGCCACTTGCTCGCACAATAATATCAATAGCAACACCTTCCTTCACTAGATCTTTTGCAATCTTGATTTTCTCTGCTTTTTTAACCTTTTCTTTACCAGTTTGCATTCCTTCAGATAAAGATCTGGCTACCGTATCCAGTAATTCTTGATCCTCAATTTTTTCGCATTTACCTATAAACCCAAAAACTGGCTCATTTTCATATTCTGTTAGTCCAAGAGCTTTAATGTTAACTGATAATGTCTTTGCTATCTTATATAATATTTCAATTGGAATGTCTGTATATCCTCGTTCATAGTCGTGTATTTCTTTAGGTGTTGAACCGATTTTATTTGCCAAGTCCTCCTGAGTGTATTCCCGTATTAATCTCTGCTCTTTTATCCTTTTCCCCACTTTGTAGAGTATAGAATCAGTACAAATTTCTTTCTCTATATCATCATATTCATAAGTAGATAAGCGAGTCACTTGGGAAATAATATCAACTGAAACTCCTTCTTTCACTAGATTCTTTGCTACTTCTATTTTCGCTTCTTCTTGGCTAATTTTCTCGCTAATATATACAAACCTTACTAATGGATACAGCTTCTTGCGTAATTCCTGATCCTTAATTTCTCTATGTATTTTTGTTAGATAGACTATTTCTTTATCCTCATCTTCATACCAACTGTTTTCTCTTAGTACTGTTGGTCCTGGAAGTAGATCTATAACATTAACTGACAATGCTCCTGCTATTATATACGATTCTTTGATTGTAATAGCCTTGCACCCTAGTTCAAAGTTATGTATTTCCTTATATGTTAAACCAATTTTGCTTGCTAATTTTGCCTGAGTATACCCTTGTACTATCCTACAACCTTCTATTTTTTTCCCCAGCTCGTAGCTTACTGAGCCAATATGCTCTGAATTATCATAGATAAATCCTCTAAAAGCTGTTTTTCCTACAGAAGCAAACATATATTCTATCACAAAAAAATCCACTATTGGCTAAGTTTTTATGAAATCACAAAAATTTCTCAATCATATAATTTGATAAGCCTGTCGTTTGCAAGATAATATCAACAGAAATTCCTTCTTTCACTAAATTCCTTGCAACTTCAATCTTCTTTTCCTCTCTGACCTTTTCTCTATAAACATGTATACCTTCAAATAAAGACTTGATTAGCATATCGCGTAATTCCCGACTCTCAATCTTTTTGTATTCTTCTATCAACTTTGATAGCTTTTCTTCCGCTTCACTATCCTCATCTGATTCGGGAAGTAGATCTATGATACTGATTGATAATACCTTTGCTATTTCATCTAACATTTCAAGTGAGACAGCAGCTCTCCCTTGTTCATATTCGTATATTCCTTGATTTGTTATGCCAACTTTATTCGCTAAATCTTTTTGTGTATATCCTCGTATCAATCTCCACTCTTTTATCCTTTGCCCTACTTTGTATGGAACCGGAATTTTGTTCTCCTCATACTCACCAATAGATAAGTTAGTTGTTCGAGAGATAACATGAGCAGAAACTCCTACTTTCATCAAACCCCTTGCTACTTCTATTTTTACCGCTTTTCTGCTTCTTTCCTCACTCAAACGAATAAATTTGGTTAATAAATAAAATACCTCGCTTAATTCTTTATCTTTATAACCCTTTACTAAATTTAATATTTCTTCATCTTCAAAATATCTTTTTTCATTTGGTAGCGTCTCTCCACAAACTAGACCTTTAACATTTACTGATAATGCTTCTGCTATAGCATATAATTTCTTAATTGGAATTTTACGACTCCCTTTTTCATATTGCAGTATTGCCCAGTACTTTACACCAACCTTCTCCGCTAAATCCTTCTGAGTATAACCTCGCTCTAACCTCCAATTTTTTACTTTTTGCCCTACCTCACAGTCTAGACTTTTTTCCATACAAAGAACCATACATATAATATTTTCTACTATAGCTCAAAGGCTCCAGATATAATGGTAGACTCTGGAACCTTAAAATAAATGAATTAAAGCCCCCTAAAAGTTTCTTTACTATTTTCACGTACTTTATCTACCCATGAAGACAATTTTTCACTTGGGCTATCAACCTCCTTCATAAGCTGCTTGCTATTCCATATGCCACATCTCATAAAACTTCCCTTTTCTACTGCTTCTTTAAGTTTTACTCCAGCAAAAAGACAATTTTTTCCTATTTCTTCGCCTCTTTCTTGTAATTTAGACCACATTTCCTTATTTTCTACTCTCACTTGTACTTGATCATATTTTTTTACATCGTGGTACAATATAATATCTAGCTTACCAATGCTTGTAGGAAATTCTAATATAATAGAGCTTCCATCTGACATATCGATATAGTTTCTTATACCTCCCTTCTCACTTTTAACCTCAACTGCATCATTGCCAATTTTTAAAATATTACTTCCTAGCTCTCTTTTTGCTTCCAGTATTTTGGCTACCTCTACCTTGCTATCCCCAGAAAATTCTATATACGATGTTGTATTATCTATTTCAACATCTATTAATTCTCCTTCTTGCACAGCACTTTCGCCAGCTTTCTCTAGTTCTTCTAGTCTCTCATCTATATGTGGCTGAACTTCTGGTTGTAGCTCATTATAGATTTCACCTATCAATTTATTCTCCAATAAAGTATCATGAAACTCTGCACCGTTTAGCATTAATTTACGTATTAGCTTTTTACGATCAGCCTTATCAAATTTATGAAAATGTGTGCCCAGTATCACATATTCCGCGAGGCTCCACTCTCCATCATTACATGCATTTAGCCTTGCTCCAGCAGCTAGTGCTTCGTCTACAACCTTGTGCAGTTCATTTGGACTTTTTGCTCTTACCACAGCACTCTTAAACCAGCTCAACTTTTCTGCACTTGGCTTTATTTTTTTCAAAGCTGAAGCAAATGGATTTTTATCTTCTTGATCACTTACAGGTTTTGTGCCATAAACATAGTCAAATCCTTTCCCATAGTTGATTTTGTTTTCGCGAACTTCTCTACCAGGGAAAGGTGCTATTTCTTCAGGCTTTTTAGCCTTATTAATTTTGCTTACAAAGGTGGATTGCTCCTTAGTACGACCAATTCCTACAATAGCATTTAACACCTCACCTTTTGATAATCTATCAAGATCAATGTTTAACTCGTAAGTACCTCCTTCTTGATCATCAAAAGGTACAATTATTTTATTAACCATATTAGCCTCCGCTATTAAATATACTTTACTAAGTCTATAACCGACTTTATTACTTTATTATTAATTCAATATATACTTTCTCATTAATTATAAGCAATGATTAATGTAATTGCAAATACTTTCTTCATTCAAGTAGTTAAACAACTCATGAAAATCTTCAAACATCTGCTTTATAACAGTCCTTGCTCTTTAAAGCTAAAATACCCAACACTTGTGATGATAATGTGATCCAGCAACCTAATCCCTATAGTCTGACAAGCTTTAGCCAAGTCTTTAGTTACAGCTTCATCCTCATCAGATGGCTTTAACCTTCCTTCTGGGTGGTTATGCGATTATACATATTGATACTCCTATAAAAAATTTGGGTTGTTGAGTTTACCATTTTTAAAATCCATAAGGGTTCTAACAGTTTCTGGTCTATCTTCAAATAAATACTTGCCTCTGGTTTTGCTATAGTCTTTTTGTATTTTTATTTTATCTCTCCTTATTCTATCGTAAAGCCACTGCCTGGAAACTTCAAGGATTTTTGCAACTTGTGAAATAGTAAGGTAGCCAGGCACTTTAATGGGGTGTGATTGCTCCTTTTTTCGCATAATATTATTTTTTAACCGAATATTTTTTACTGTATTTTCTAAAACAATATTCTTTGATTGTGAGGGAGAACGATACCCTTGTGTTTCTAAGTACTTGGCAATTTCTATATCCGTTTTACCCTCTTTACTTGACTTTATTATCGATTGCTCCATTTCTGTTGCAGTAGTCAATGCACGAAAGGAGCTTACTGGAATAGGAGCATGGAAAGTGGTAGTTTCTCTACCATGCCATACAATACGTATCTGCAAGCAATCACGCATGATTCGGTGTGCTACTACCTTATCAATCAGACAACGAACAAAAGATTTTCTTTGCTGACGTGACAGAACTGACTTATGCCAAATTTCTGGTAGTTTCTTACCTACATCTAAAAATATTGTTTTCAGTTCCTCGGATAATTGAGGAGTAGGTTTACTTGGATACTGACGTTCAAATGTAATTTCCGCTTGCTTGAGTTCATTCAATGCCTGTTCCCAACGTCTTTCAAGTTCTGCAGCTACAAGACGATTGTCAGGATCAACTTGATTAAATTGTCGTTCTGCCAATCTTACTTGGTATCTTAAGCGTTCTAATTGTTGTAAATGAGCTTTATTAATTTCTTGTTCAGATTGTAGCTGCGAGTTAATAGCCTTAGTATAAGCATCTAGCTCAATTTGACTAAGTGCTGCAAAAAATTTAGGAATTACTTCATTATCAATAATATCAGCAGGTAAAAACTGACATGAAGGGGAAAGATCACGTTGATGTTGGTAACTGCATTTATAATGATTTCCTCCTTTATACTGTACTATCATTTTGTGTCCACATTCTCCACAATAGATTATTCCATGTAATAATGCTGCACCTGGTCTAGCTATTCCACGTGTTCTACAGCGACGGTAATCCGCATGATTATCTTTAAGTATGATCTGAATCTTTGTAAAGGTTTCCCAATCTATGTAAGCTGGGTATTTATCTTTAATTAGAACTTTCCATTCTTCCATTGGTAGTCTTTTTGTTGTTTTATTAGCAGAAGATAGTTTGTGACGCGTAGTACAAGAACGACCATAAGCAAATGCTCCAGCATAAGCAGGGTTTTTGAGCATTGAGATAATTGCGTCAAAAGTTGGTTTTTTCCAATGCACTTCTTTAAAATTGTCATACCTAGGAATGGTAAGTTGGTTATTGTTAAAATACCTTACAACTTGTGCTGCTGTTCGTTTTTCTAGAAAAGTGTCAAAAACAAGCTTAATATGCTGCTGAACTTCAAGGTTAGGATCCTTACTCACGGAATCATCAATGTTACGAACGAAACCCACTGGAAGAGATAAGGCTAAATCTCCTCTGGTTGCCTT
The DNA here is from genome assembly GCF_031205055.1 of Wolbachia endosymbiont of Listronotus oregonensis. Classification (NCBI taxonomy): domain Bacteria; kingdom Pseudomonadati; phylum Pseudomonadota; class Alphaproteobacteria; order Rickettsiales; family Anaplasmataceae; genus Wolbachia; species Wolbachia endosymbiont of Listronotus oregonensis. Next base: position 515,462 of record NZ_CP102118.1, read on the forward strand.
ATTTACTAGTCCAGCATTTAGTCTGGCTCTTATAGTAGATAACTCCATTTCAGCAAGCTGTCCTTTCAGACCAAGTAACAACCGACCATTAATAGTACCAGGGTCATACACACCATCCCGATCAGCTATCAAACACTGTTTATAGCCACATATATCCAATAACGGATACCAATCAGAACAATTACGTGACAAACGAGTCACATCGTAGGATAGGATAATCCCTACCTTTGATAAAGTGACTTTAGCGAGAATCTCTTTATACCCTTCACGCTTTTCAGCACTAGCACCTGTTAAGCCGAGATCATTATCAATAACAACAATATTATCAGCTTTCCACCCAAGATCAATAGCTCTTTGTTTCAGCGCATACTGTAACTCCAAACTTTCTTGATTGCTCAGTGCTTGATGAGGTGTTGATTGTCTTATGTAAATTATCGCTTCGCGTGTTAAATGTTGTGCTGTAATTAGCTCTGATGTATTCATGGATGACCTCTTTGGACACTAATAATATGTTTTCTAAAATTTCTGATTTGAGACATTGCGGCATTTTTTTCCACACTCTATTTGGTTTACATGGCATAATTTATACTCCTTTGCTAAAGAAACAAATTCGTATAATGAATCCCATGTTAATTTACTTGTGAGAAAATCTTGCTTACTGGCTAAGTTGGTAGCAAGAAACGGGATACGCAGAATTATGTTATTACGATGAATAACAAATACATTACTACTACAATGGGCTCTTGAACTGATAAAGGATATAGGAAAAGTTCTGCCAAATAGCGGATGAGTTGGATCTGTAACTGTAATCTCTTTTTGGTTGTTGAATGGGGTATTAAGGTGGTTGATCGTGCGATATTATTATTGACGTCGCTTTTCTTATTAATGCCTTTCTTGTTACTTCTCTTATGTAAAAAGGTACCTTATCCACTGTACCAGTGAACACTTCTTCCCCCTTTAAACGGCACTTTTGATCAAAATATATTATTTTCATCTTTTCCTCCTCTGAATAACCAATACTCACCCTCAAATATTTTACTATGGTTTCCAAGTTATCCATTACAGGTCCTTTCTTTAACTCTTCTCTTGGTACTCTCTTTGCAGCTTCCTTTAGGCATAAAATTACTGCTACTGTAGAGTCAGTTATCCCTTCTATAGTTTTCAAGTCATCTATTTCCTGGCCTAAAACTCCTCCTATTCCAAAACTATCTATTAGCTTTCTAGCAATAATTCGAGCTTCTTCCCTTTCATGCACTGCACTTAGAAACGTTTCTATTACTTCACGATCAAGTAGTGCTTTACCGTTGCTTTCTAATGCTCTGAATTCTATTTCTTCTCTACGATCTTTACTGTTTTCCTTATTATTCATAAAAATTACCCTTCACTAATAACAAAATGTTTTTATATATTTACTGCTGTTTTTTGTCAGCATTGGCATAAGGCCATAGCTTTTGAGTGAAGTCAAATCAATTTTTCAATCTTTTTTACTTATTTTTTCATTAAAAAGTAAAGATATTAATAGATAATGATTTTTTATTTTAAATTTGTTGAATTTCGTCTAAAGAGATGCCCACTGTTTTTAAAATAATATTGATAGAAATTCCTTCCTTAACTAAATTCTTTGCAATTTTCATCTTTTCTACTCTCTTCACTTTCTCTTTGCAAACTTGTATGCTTTCAAACAGAGATTTTATTAGTACATGACGTAATTCTTGGCTTTTAATCTTTTTGTATTCTTCTATTAACCTTGATAGTTCCACTTCACTATTCTCATTTTCTCTTGTTTCTGGAAGCAGATCTGTAATATTAATTAATAGCATCTTTGCTATTTCATCTAACATTTCAAGTGAAACAGCAGCTCGTCCTTGTTCATATTCATATATTCTTTGATTTATTACGCCCACTTTGCTTGCTAAATCTTCTTGAGTGTATCCTCGTATCAATCTCCATTCTTTTATTCTTTGACCTACTTTATACGGAATAGAAATTTTTTTCTCATCATTATCATATTCATCAATAGATAAACTGGTCGTTTGAGAGATAGAAACTCCTTCCTTAACTAAACCCTTTGCCACCTCTACTTTTACTGCCTTTCCACTTTCTTCCTCACTAATACGGATGAATTTAGTTAATAAATAAAACGTTTCACGTAATTCTTGGTCCTTAATCTCTTTATGTCTTCTTACTAATCTCTTCTTCCTCATACCTTTCCTCATTTGATACTTCTTGTCCGCAAGCTAGATCTCTAGCAGTTGTTGATAATGCTTCTGCTAATTCATATAACTTCTTAATTGAAATTCTGCGTGTTCCTTTTTCATATTGCAGTATTACCTGATATGTTGTATCGATTTTTTTTGCTAAATCTTTTTGAGTATATCCCTTTGCTAACCTACGATTTCTTACTTCCTGTCCTATTACTTTGTAATCTAAAAAATTAGAGCATTTATTCTCTTTTTCACATTTTATACTCCATAACCAGAAGAGCTGTTACGTATACTTAATTGGGAACCTTTTTGACAAACTGAACTCATCTCCTTTCAAACAATTTTTCTATATCAATTAGTTTCATTTCTATATAAGTTGGTCTTTCATGACCAGAATATGGAGTTTTCTCAATTTGTCTTAGTATCTCATTCATCTCTTCCAATTTCATTTTTCTTCCTGCTCCATGGCAAGCGATTGTGGCTGATATTTTATTCACCTTATCCTCTATTGGCAACGTATCTTCCATTTCCATTAACTTATCTACTATATCAACTAGCATCTCTTTTATATCTATTGTTCCCAAGATTGCAGGTATTTCTTTTATCGTTACTTTATCTTCTGATTGTATTTCAATATCAAAACCCATTTCAAAAAGCTCATCTTTATAAGTTTTAACCATCCCCATTCCAGCTTGGTTTTTAATTTCAACTGTTTCAGGAAGAAGTTTTTGTCTTTTTATGCTTGATTTTTGCTTTAAGCACTCGTATATCAACCTCTCATAGGCTGCATGTTGATCTACTATAATCAGCCTATCTCCAGCCTCAGCAATAATGTAAGTATTGTGGACCTGACAACGTGCATATCCTAGGGGATGATCCTCTACCAAATCAATTTGCTTCCTTTCTAAAACCATCGTTCCCTTTTGGGGTGGGGATTCTCCATACTTAAAAGTTTCTGGTAAGCTTTGCCTTCTTTCATCTGGTGCATTGAATTCTTTCATTAGACGATTTTCTAAAAGACTTGGTCTCTTTTCATAAAACTCTTTTTGATCTTTTTTCTCTTGACTATCAACCTGCTCTTGGCTTTTACTATCATTAAAAATTAGCTCCTCTTCAATACCTTGATCACCCGCTGCAAATCTCGTTGATAGTGTTTTTATTATCCCTCTTCTCACTATTTCATATATTAGCCTTTTATTCTGAAATCTTACTTCCGATTTATTTGGATGCACATTTACATCTACTTGGTCATATGGTACTTCTAAATGCAACACTGCAAAAGGATACCTATTGTTTGGAATAAAATCGTGATACGCATATCTAATTGCACCAACAAGTAGATTGTCTTTTATTGGCCTTCCATTAACAAACGTATAGATCTGAGTTGAATTGCCACGACTAATAGTTGGTTTACAGATGTGTCCCGTAAGTTTGATGCCTTCTTCTTCCTCTTTAACTTCCAGCGAATTGTTCTGAAATTCTTCTTCTATTTCACATAATCTGTTAAATAATGAAGTTTGTTTAACATATTTTAAGAGCTTTTTATTACCGGAAGTGAGAGTAAACCCAATACTATAATTAATCATCGCTAAGTTATTCACAATATCAACAATACTTTGTGTTTCTGCCCTTTCGGTTTTTAGAAACTTTAGTCTATTTGGTGTAGCAAAAAATAAGTCACGAACTTCAATATATGTACCTTGCAACAAAGAACAAGGGGTAATCTCTCTATTTTTTCTCCTCCCTCATACCTTATAGACCATGCTTCCTTTGCTCCACTTGCCTTAGACGATAATTTCATTCTGCTTACTGCTGCAATTGAAGGTAAAGCTTCTCCCCTAAACCCAAGGTGCTTGATTTCTATTAACTCACTATCGCTTAATTTTGAAGTGGCATGCCTCATAAATGCTAGTTCTAAGTCGTCCTTTTCTATTCCATTTCCATCATCTGTCACAGTTATAAGGTGACGTCCACCACTTTCTATTTTGATCTCTATCTCTGAACTTCCAGCATCTATTGCATTTTCTACTAATTCCTTTACTACACTCGCTGGCCTTTCTATTACCTCTCCCGCTGCTATACGATTTATAGTTTTTGTGTCTAAAAGAATTATTGCCATATTTTCAACTCTCAGTCTGATCAGTTTAATATCAATTAAAATCAGATTGTCTATTAAATTCTATTCTAAGCCCTTTCATGAAGATCATTAGAATTATGTATAATTATTAATGCTTTTTAAGTGGATTTCCTATTGTTCTTTCTAAGTTCCTTGGTGCACGTAACGATTATTCTTTAAAAAGAATATTGGCTACTGAGAAGAATGAAGACATCTTCATCAGAAAAAAAAGGGGCAAAAACAGAGAAAATTGACGTAGCTACTTAAGGCAGGTGTCTCTATTGCAGCTGAGACAACTGATCTACTCATGATCAAATGAAAAAGTTATAAGCATACAGATTGGATTACAGTATCTTTTTTAAGAAGAAGATTTATCTTGCTTAAAAACTTGTAGATACTATATTTTACATAAATTCTTCATGCGAGGCCTTTATGTTTACTAATAGAATATCTAATAATCTGGATCAGCTGCAATTTTTTGTAGAGTTTTTAAATGAAAATTATGAAATTCAGAAACATCTTAGTCTTACACCACTACATTTAGCAGCAGGAAATGGTCAGTTGGATTTAGTCAACACTTTATTAGGAGAAGGTTTAGATATTAATTCAGAGATTAAGTACGATGGCTTTACGCCACTGTATTTTTCAATTGCAAAAAATCGCTTAGAGATGGTTAACTTTCTTATTGCTCATGGAGCAGATGTAAACCATAAGACCATTCTAGGCTTTACACCTTTAAGTTTTGCATCCCAGCAAGGATATTTAGATATAGTCAACACCTTGATTGCAAATGGAGCAGATCTTAGTACTAAAACAGATAAACTTAATACACCTTTACACCTAGCAGCAGAGAATGGTCATCTAGATATAGTAAATGTTTTTATTGAAAAGGGATTAGATGTTAATGCTGTAAATAATGATCGAGCAAGACCTTTGCATTCTGCAGTACAAAATGGTAACCTCGAAGTAGTTAAAGCTCTTATTTCACAAGGGTCTAATATTAACGCTGGATCTTCAGGCATAGGTAATCATAAAGTTGATGCAAACATTACACCCTTACATCTGGGAACACAAACTGGTAGGTTAGATATAGTTAAAGTTCTGCTTGAAGCGGGAGCAAACGTTAATGCAAAAACAGATGATAAGATTACACCTCTACATTTAGCGTCTCAAAATGGCTTTTTAGAGTTAGTAGACATTTTACTAAAAGCAAAATCTAATGTTAATGCTAAGGATTATGAGAATCTTACACCTCTACATTTAGCAGCAGAACGTAATCACTTTGGAGTAGTTAAGTCTCTTCTTCTCGTAAGGGGAATTGATGTTAATGCTAAGGACCACGATAATTCCACAGCTTTACATATAGGATCTCAGAATGGTCACTTAGAAGTAGTGAAGCTACTAATAGAGAAAAAAGCCAATGTTAATGCTAAAAAAAACGAAGGTTTTACACCTTTGCATCTAGCAATTCAGCAAAGTCATTTCGAGGTGAGTGATTTTTTAATTAAAAATGGAGCAAACATTAACACCGTGGATGATCAGAATTGGACTCCTTTACATAATGCAGCATATAATGGTTTTTCTTTAAAAATAGTAGAGAGCTTAATTGCAAAAGGAGCAAATATAAATGCAAAGATGGATGATGGTAGAAGAGCTCTACATTTGGCAGCAGAACATAATCGCTTGGAAATAATGAATTTCTTGATTGAAAATGGAGCAGATATTAATGCTCTAGATAACAGAAGTTGGACTCCTCTACATTGTGCAGCATATGATGGTAATTTAGAAGTTGCTAAATCTTTGCTTGATAAAGGAGCAGACATTAATGCTAAAACAGTTAAAAGTACTACACCTCTACACTTTGCAGTAGACCATGATCATTTAGAGGTGGTTGAATTGCTCTTAGAAAAGGAAGCAGATATTAATGCTTTAGATCACACAAATTGGACTCCTTTACATTTTGCAGCAGAAAAAGGTTATGATCAGATAGCAACCGTTCTATTGAAACATGGTGCTGATGTAAATGTAAAAGAAAATCAAAATAAAGGCACAGCCCTACATCTTGCAGCTCAATATGGTCATCCTAAGGTAGTTAAAACTCTTATTATAAATGGAGCGGATGTTAATGCAAAAATGGATAAAAATGCTACGCCTTTACACTTAGGGGCACAAATTGGTAATTTAGATATAGTTAGGTCTCTACTTATGAGCGGAGCATACTTTAATGCTAGAGCTGAAGGAGGTAGATATGTTTTACCATTACACTTTGCGGAAAGAAGAGGAAACCCAGAAGTAATAAAATTACTAAAATTGGTTGAGAAGTTATTTAAGGCTATAGAAGATAATAATTATTTAGGAATTGAGAGTTCCATTAGAGATGGAGCAATCATTGATTCGAAGAACGTGGATGGAAGAACGCCATTACATTATGCTGTTAATAATGGGCACATAAAAGTTGTAAATATCTTGCTAGCAAATGGAGCTGATGCTACTCAAGTTACTAACAAGGGTAATACACCATTACACACTGCTGCTTCCAAAGGTCATAAAGAAATTATTGAAGCTTTGTTACAACGTGTAAGCCACAATAAATTGAGTGATTTTATTAATGCTAAAACAATAGTTAAAGGCACTACATCGTTGCATGTTGCTACTGAAAATAGCTTTTTCGAAGCTGTAAAATCTTTGTTGAAACATGGTGCAATTTATAACATCAAGAATAAAGAAGGTAAAACACCACTTGATCTTTCTCGAGACCAGAATATTACTAACCTATTGAAATTAGTAGAAGAGCTATTTGAAAATGCAAAAAATGGTAATGTTGAAATTATCAGTAAGCTGAGAGCAATAAAACCCGATGAGCGCGTAGCTGTAACAAATGCTCGTGATGATCAAGGCAAGTCATTAGTCCAGGTTGCAGTAATCAATAAACACTCAAACCTTGCAAGTAGATTATTAGAAATATTAAAAAGTCCAGATCAGAGTTTACAAGATGTCAGCGTAGAAAATCGAGTAAAGAGTTTAAAGTTATAGCTCTCTTAAATGAAACTCTAATGAGGGTGCCAAGATCTAGAAAATATACAAAAATTTTGTTACAAAATAGTGAAATTTAGGAGGATTTTAAAAATATGCTAAATAATAATATTAACAAAGAATTAGAAAAAGCAGTCTATGAACGAAACTTAGAAAAAGTTAAAGCTCTTTTGTCTGCAGGTGCTAATGCTAACCTTAGAGTAGAAAGGAATAGAGATACGTTACTTCATACTACTAGTAGTGTAGAAATTACTAAAGAGCTTTTGTTAGGTGGTGCCGAAGTCAATTCAAGAAACATGTATAGTGAAACTCCACTACATTCTGCTATAACACTGGGGAAGGAATTAGAATTAGTTAGAGAACTTCTGAAACATGGTGCTGATGTAAATGCAACAAACCGTAAAGGCAATACTGCACTGAACCATGCTGTAAAAAAAAGTGGTAAAAATCTGGAAGTAGTTAAAGAACTATTAGAATATGGAGCTGATATTAATATAAGAAATCGTGAACGACGGCTTTATGATAATTGTTCCACATCTTTAGATAACGCTGTAAGTGATCTAGCATGCGCTAAATTGTTGATTAAATTTACTTTAGTAAGGAACTTCAATAAGGATTACGGAAAAATTATTGATTTATCTCCTTATAAAGGATGCAGTAATTACAGTAAATTATCAAGTTATCTAGATGACTGTGTTTGTGAAATTCTTCAAATGAAAACAGATGAAATAAAAGATAGCCTTCCACTATATGAATTTGTTACAAATAACTTCAACATACATGTACTATATAATAATCAATTATCTGTAAGACTAGCAAAAATTGATTATTCCATACGCTATCCTATATATAATGATATCATATTAGATAAGGTAAAACCTTTTTTAGAAAGAGCAGATTTGTTAAATAAGTTAAGTAAGATACAATTTTATACTAAATTAGATGTGGCAGATCAAGATGCCAAAGAAAAGAAAATTATTCTGGATCATGATTCTACATATAATATAACTGAATATCTATCTAATGATAACTTGTTAAACTTTATAGTAGCGTTTGATGATTCCAATAAACGTACTTTTCAATCTTTAAGTTCCTTAAATAATCTCGTAGAGCCTGGTACAAGACTTTATGAAACTTCTATAAGTAATGATACCAAACGTGCAAGATTAGAATAAATACATTTTTTGTCAGTACTAGAGTTTTTTATGAACAACAATTAGTCGTATGGTTCCAGAGAGGTGATACATAAGAGATTGCTATAATGCCAAAACACTAAACTTAGTGCTTTTTTATGTAAGTTGATCATCATTTCTCTTTGTTGTTTTCAAACGGGTTATTATTAGTAGGTGTTACTAAAAATTTAAACAACCAACACATTTCCCACACCCAAAATCAAATGTTGTGAAGGCTTTTCGTCCTGAAATTGCAGGATTAGTAGATATTCTCTCAAAAATATTTTATTAACAAAAGATGCTATTTTAATTTTTGCCATATTAAGTAAACTTTGCTATTCTAATACTGGTGTAAATATATCTCAGAGAGGGTTTATGCATGTACCTAAACAACAAACCAGTTTTTATCAAGAAGATAAACAGTTTTTATCACGTTCTTACACATCAAAAGAGGAGTTTATTAGAGAATATAAAAAGCTCTACCGCAGAAAAGCAAAAGCTGAAGAACTTTATCTCCTGGTTTTAACTGAACTCGAAGAGGCAATATCAGATGGTAATGTCGACAGCTTAAAAAAATTAAGCAATTTTATTGATTACATAAGTGATGCAGAAGATCAAGTAACTTTGAGAGACTATTATGATAATGCTAACAATCCTGTTAAGAGTACTAACTTAGTTATCTTAGCTTGTAAACACAATAAGGTAAAGATTTTAGAATACCTACTTGGCAATAATAGTAAAATTCTCAGTAATTTATCTGTTGGCATCAGAGAAACTACTATATTACCAGATGATGAGGATGAAACATGCCATAATGCGTTTTATTATGCTATACGTTCAGGTAATGTTGAACTTCTTGATACACTCATTAATAAATGGCTAGGTAATTATTTTGCTGTTCATTTCAGGGAATTAGATGAAATTCTTTCACGAGCTTATGAGGAATTAAAACTAAAGAACGTATTCTTGTCAGAAGAGATAGAAATTTTTGTTGAAAATAAGTTGATAAACCTCCGTTTTTTCTCTAGTGCTTCTGGACAAGATCAGAATGTGAAGAGTTATCTTAATAACATAAGAGAGCGGATTGAGTTAGTACTTCAAAATATTAGCCTGTTAAAGGCAGAGTATTCAAACACAGAAAAAGTAGATGAAAAGTTTTTATTCATAGCAAAATTTATTGCACAAAATATTCATATATTAAAGCGGCAGTTGAAATCAACCTACGATAGACTACCTTGGGAAGAAATGGAATTTTGTTTGATCAGTTTTGTTTCTTCTCACATAAAACGACAGGAAATGAATCTATTCTATAATGCCACATTGAATAAAAGTAAAATACTAGACCACTTGGAAAATTTTGCAAAGAAACTTAAAGAAGAAAAAGATATTATAGAAGGTGTGGACATTGGTAAATTTGCTGATCTCCCGAAGTTAAAACGTGAGAGGGTTGTTGCAGAGATCGTTAGCAATTATCCTCAATTTGGAGAGTTGTATAGCGATTATCAACAAATTAGGGATATTCATTCTTTAGAGAAAATAAGTGATTATATAAAGTTGGCATTATCAGCTAATCCTAAAGAAAGGGAAGGACAGTTAATTATTACAAGGGTTTTACAGGTTATTGGTGAATATTTAAAAAACACTCTAGAATCTCCCAAGTTATCTAGCACTACAAGCGAGCTTCTTCTACTATCATTACCAAAGAACACAAGAGAAGTCATTATAGATTTACGTAATTCACTATCACATGCTTACTCGCTCTCTAAAAGAACAGAGATTGAGGAAAATACAGATGTTAACTTTTTTATTGGTGTTCAAAATGATACTAAAAGAATCGATAATGTAATTACTGATATTCTTTACAATAACAAGATTAAAATAGTCATAATGTTGCTAAAGAAAATTACCAGTAGTGAAAACTTAGACGAGATAAAAGAAGTTGCTGGAATATTTAGTAACGTTGAATTAGATGAAATGATTACAGAGAGTTTTAAAGTGATGGAACATGATAAGCTTGAAAAACTCATAAAAGAATTAAGCAATAATATAACTGAAAAGACGAATTATGAAAAGGAGCTGTTTAATAAAATTGATAACATAATCAATTTTGCAAAAACTAAATCAAAAAATATCAGAACTGATTATGTTACGGCGTTTATATCATTAAAGAGCTTAGATGTTGGTTTGAATGACAATAAGATTGACCATAATGTTATTAGAGGAATAAAATTCTTTGCTAATAAAACACTAGAGAATATTCCTTCCCAAATAGAGTCTCACAATCTTAAAGAAATAGCCGAACTATCAATGAAAATTTCTCATAGTGTTAGGTCAAGAATACAGGATGACAACCTTGATAAAGTAAATAGATTAACTTGTGAGATTTTTTACATTGCTGAACTTGGAACAGGTGACCTTAAATGGATTGAGGAATTAAGAAACAAGTTGAATGAGAAAGGTTCGTTTATTCCTATACATAAACAAAGGAAGGCTTACAACATAACAGAAGAAAAATACAATAACCAGCTTGAACTGAAGTTATCTGAACTGAAAAGTATTTTGAGGAATAACGCATTAAGTGGCAAGTTAACTGAAAAGCTTCCTTCCTACAAGAGGAATAAAAAGTTGCAAGCAGTAGTAGAAATGCTTGTTCTGGATATAATGTCAATTTTAGGTAGATCAGAGAAGCATCTAGAAAACAATCTACTTTTTTTAGATGATAACACTCCTTTATTAACTGGAAAATGTTTGCGTAATCATTTAGCACACGATAATACCTTAGTTGATGTATTGTTATCTGATCCCTCAATAGCAGTTATCTTGAACGCTAAAAAACTTATTTCAGAAAATGTAATAAAAAGTAAGAAGAAAATTGGCAAGTCGGTAAGAGATGATCCTTCCAAGCTGAAAGATAAATACGATCAAAACCTTATCACTATTACTAATCAGGAAAAAATGTTTGCTGCGTTGGAAGAAGGAAATCTTGAAGACTTAAAGAGTTATCTCAAAAAAGGAGCAGACATCAATGCTAGAAGTATTAACTCATGGACTACATTACATTTTGCTGCTAAGGGACCTAGTCTTGAAATTATAAAATTTGTTCTTAATCAAAATTTAGACGTTAATGTTAAAGATATTAATGGTCAAAGCCCACTACATATTGCTGCTGCATATGGAAGGAAAAATATTGTGGAATTTTTTATAGGAAAAACAGGTGTATATGTTGATGATCTAGATAATAGTGGCAAAACATCACTACATATTGCAGCTAAAAATGGTCACAAAGATGCTGTTGAAATTCTACTAAAAAATAATGCTAATACTAATACCAAAGATATAGCTGGTTTTTCACCTTTACACTATGCAATAAAAAACAATCATATTGATGTTGCTAAGATTATGCTGGAAAAAGAAGCGAATGTTGACATCAACGAAACTATGGGTGGCTTTACTTCACTACATATAGCTGCAGAAAGTGGTTATCTAGGGCTAGTTAATTTTTTACTGAAAAATGAGGCAAATGTTAATGCAAGAAACGATAAGGAGGGAATACCATTACATACAGCAGCACTAAATGGCCACCTAGAAGTAGTGAATGCTTTAATTCTCAAAGGAGCCGATGTTAACTCCAGAGTTATAGATGGTTGTACACCATTACACTATGCAATAGAAAACGGTCATGAAAAGATAGCTAATATTTTATTGAAGCATGGAGCTAATGTTAATGTTGTTGACAAAACCTATAATAACACACCTTTGCACTACGCAGCAAAAGATGGACATGAGAAAATTGTTAAGGCTTTACTGACAAATAAGGCAAATGCTAGTATTGCCACTGTGGAAGGTATAACCCCACTACATTTTGCAGTGCAGAGTGGCCACTTGAAGATAGTTGTTGCTCTTCTCGAGCATGGGGTTAACATTCGCGCTAAAGATAAAAATAATGCTACGCCATTACACTATGCAGCAGAGAGTGGTCATAAGGCAGTTGCTGAGCTTTTAATAAAAAATGGAGTAGAAATCAATGATAAAGCCAATAATAATCTAACACCATTACATGTAGCTGCTCTGAAAGGTCACAAAGATATTATTGAACTCCTAATAAGAAATAAAGCTGAAGTTAGAGCTCAAGACATTAAGGGTAGTACACCATTACATGCAGCTGCGATGAATGGTAGCAAAGATATTATTGATCTTCTAATAAAAAATAAAGCTGAAGTTGATGCTAGAACTAATGATGGCATGACGCCATTGCATGTAGCTGCTCTAAGTGGACATAAAGACGCTATTGCTTTTCTAATCAAAAGTAAAGCTGAAGTCAATACTAGTGCTAATTATGGTCTTACACCTTTACATGCAGCTATTGTAGGGGGTCACAAAGATATTGTGAACCTTTTAATAAAAAATGAAGCCAAAGTTAATATGGAAGGTATTGCAGGTAGTACACCATTACATGTAGCTGTGGAGGAAGGTTATAAAGAAATCGTTGGAATTTTGGTAGCAAATAGAGCCAATGTTAATGTTAAGAGTAACAACCTAACACCATTGCTTTCTGCTATTAAGCATAATCATAAGGAAATCGTTGAAGTTCTTGTAGAAAATGGAGCTAGTGTTAATGCAGAAGGTGGTGAACCTTTATCATTAGCAGTGCTCGCTGGTTATAGGGATATTGTAGAGATTTTGCTAAAAAACAAGGCCCGTACTAATATGAAAGGTCCTGAAGATGCTACACTATTACATTTGGCTGCTAAAAGAGGCCACAAGGAAATAGTAAATGCTCTGATAGCAAGGGGAGCCAATGTTGATGCTATGACTATTAATAGTACAACACCATTATATCTTGCGGCACAAGAAGGCCATGAAGAAGTTGCTGAAATTTTGATAGCAAACAAGGCTAACGTTAACTTTGTAAATGTTGAAGGTGCTCCACTACATATAGCTGCAGGACACGGCCATGTTAATGTTATTGAAGTCCTATTAAGTAATGGAGCAAAAGTTAATGTTAAGGACAATAAGAGCAGAACACCTTTAGAATTAGCAGTTGCACATGGTCATTTGCAAGTGGTTAAAATGTTACTGCAGTATAAAAAAGTAGATATGAATGCTAAAGGCAATGATGATTGGACTATACTGCACATTGCTTCACAGGAAAGTAACTTGGAAATGGTAAAATGTCTAGTAGATGAAGGGTCTAATATTAATGCTAAAAATGCCTCTGGATCAAAGCCTATACACATTGCAGCTAGAGAAGGTTATAAAGATACCGTAGAGTTTTTCCTTAGCAAGGGGTTGAGTATTAATGAGCTTGGTACAGCTAACCAGACATTACTACACTATGCTGCAATGAAAGGTCGGTTAGAAGTTGTAAAGTATTTGATAGCACAAGGTGCTGACGTTAATGCTAAAGATACTAATGGCTTAACCCCTATGCATATTGCTGCTAATTTTGGTTATAAAGACGTTATTGAAGTTTTATTAAAAAATGGTGCAGTTTATAACGCTGTTGACAAGCTTTGTAGAAGACCATTAGAAATGACTAACGATAAAGACGTTATCAATCTATTAGCATCAACTGAGAAATTATTTGAGGCTGTAAAACGTAATAGCTCTTCAGAGGTTGAGAATTACATTAAAGCAGGAGCGTTTGTTAATGCCAAAAATGCTGATAGTGTAACACCATTATATTATGCTGCATGGAAGGGCTATGATGGAGTTGTCAATATTCTATTACAAAATAAAGCTAATCCTAATGTGGTTGGTAACAAGGGGTTTACTCCTCTGCATTATGCTGCTAAGTTCTCTCACTTAAAAGTTGTAAAGGCCCTATTATCTAATGGTGCAGTATACAATGCTGTCTCTGACAGTGGGAAAACACCATCAGATTTTACTGTGGATAAAAGTATAACTAGCTTATTTAAACTAGTCAGTGAATCATTTAAAAAGGTTAAAGATGGTAATGCTCAAGTTATTAATGACCTAAATAAGATAAAGGATATTGATACAGTAAAAGCAGTGATGAGTGCTCGTAATAGAGAGAACAAAACGTTAGTAGTTGCTGCAGTACATAGTAACTTTTCAAAAGTCGAGCAGTTGAAGCAGATATCGCAAAGTGACGTATCCGCTCAGATTGATACAGCTTTAGTGCTCTTGAATCAAGGCAATTACCAAAAAGCCTTAAGTATTTTCAGAAGCGCATTTGAAAGAAGAAAAGAAATACTAGGACCAGACAATCCTGGTACTTTAGATATTCAGACATATATAGCCAAAGTGCTATATAAGCAAGGAATTTACCAAGAAGCTTTAAATATGCTTAAAGAGATTTTTCAGAAACAAAAAGAAATGCTGGATTTAAACGATAAGGATACTTTAAGTACAAGAAGTACAATCGCTTTAGTGCTGCATAGACAGGGGAAAGATGAAGAAGCTTTTAATATTTATCAAGAAGTCTATCAGAGACAAAAGGAAATACTAGGGTCAAATCATTCAGATACCTTAAATACTCAGTTTCACATGGCATTAGTATTAGATAAACAGGGAAAATATGAAGAAGCGTTAAATATCAATAGGGCAGTTTTTGAAAAGAGGAAAGAAACACTAGGTACACATGATCTAGCCACTGTGAGTGCCAAAAATAATATAGCAATGGTACTAGCTAACCAAGGTAAATACGAAGAGTCCTTAAAAATCTATAAAGAGGTTTTTGAAAAGAAGAAAATAATTTTAGGTATTAATCATGCTGATACCTTGAGAACGTTACATAACATTGCTGGGGTACTCTTCAATCAAAATAAATATCATGAAGCCTTGAAAGCTTTTCAAGAGGTTTTAAATATCCAGAAAAAAGCTTTACAACAAAATCACCCAGAAACCTTGAATACTCAATACAACATAGCAAATGTACTTTTTGCTCAAGGGAAATGGATCAGCGCACTTAAAGTCTACAGAGAAAGTTTTGATCAAAGAAAAGCTGTTTTTGGACCAAGTCATCCGAGTGTTTTAGATATTTTAAAAAAGATAGAGATGATTAATTTTAGATTTAAGCTTGAGGGTAGCGAAGCATCAGAGGTTCTCCAGCATCTGCAGAAAGATATCAACATTGCTGCTAGTAAAGGTGATATACGAACTGTTCAGCGTCTGTTAAAAGATGGAGCTGATGCCAACGATAAAGATATTGATGGAAGAACACCGTTGCATTACGCTGTTAGCAATGGACACATAGATATTGTAAACATCTTACTAACAAATGGAGCTAATGTTAGTCAAGTTACTAATAAAGGTAATACACCATTACACACTGCTACTTCCAAATGTTACAAAGAAATTGTTGAGGTTCTGTTACAACATATCAGTCGTGATAAATTAAATGACTTTGTTAATGCTAAAACTACTTCTAGTGGTACTACATCACTTCATGTTGCAGCTAAAGGTGGCTCCTTGGAAGTTGTAAAATCTTTATTAAAACATGGTGCAATTTATAACATCAAGAATAAAGAAGGTAAAGCACCACTTGATCTTTCTCGAGACCAAAATATTACTAACCTATTGAAATTAGTAGAAGAGCTGTTTGAGAATGCAAAAAATGGTAATGTTGAAATTATCAGTAAGCTGAAAGCAATAAAACCCGATGAGCGCGTAGCTGTAACAAATGCTCGTGATGATCAAGGCAAGTCATTAGTCCAGGTTGCAGTAATCAATAAACACTTAAACCTTGCAAGTAGATTATTAGAAATATTAAAAAGTCCAGATCAGAGTTTACAAGATGTCAGCGTAGAAAATAGAGTAAAGAGTTTGAAGTTATAGCTCTCTTAAATGAAACTCTAATGAGGGTGCCAAGATCTAGATCATTTAGAAAATTATAGTGGGCTTTACATCTTATTAATTATAAATTAACTTACTATCTAATCAATCCCTAAGTCATGTATGAGTAACATTTTGATAATATTAGCAGCAGGAAAGAGCAGTAGAATGAATTCTGAATATTCAAAAGCGTTGCACCAAGTGGGAAATCTTACTCTTTTAGAACATATAATCTCTAATGCAAAATTGCTGAGTCTAAAAAGCTTATCAATTGTTGTTAACAACTCCCTTCTAAAAGATTTAGAAAAGTTTGATACCCTAAAAAGTATAATCGATCAATACAATATAAAACTAATAATTCAAGAAGATATTACAGGTACTGGCACTGCAGTTAAAATTGCTCTAGAAAATCTGGAGGAGTTATCTGATCAAGACATAGTTTTAATACAGTATGGAGACACTCCCTTTATATCTAGTGATACAGTTATGAAAATGACTGATTGTTTAAAGTATAATAATTTAGTTCTTCTTGGATTCAATAGTCAAGATGAACAATATGGAAGATTAGTAATTGATAATTACGGAAATGTTCAAAAAATCCTAAAAAATGGAGATAAAATGCTTCTTGCAAACTCTGGAATAATAGTTTCATATGCTAAAGATCTTTTTACCTTAGTAAAAGAAATAAAATTTAATAATTCGACCAATGAATATTGTCTTAATGATATAGTACCCATTGCAGCAAACAATAACTTGAGTGTAGGTTATGTAGTTTCTGATGAAAGAGAAGCAATGGGAGTAAATAATAAAGAGGATTTGATTAAAGCCGAACACTATTTTCAAAAAAAAGGCGGCCAACTTTTCTTTCATAACTACATTTTCTTATTCATTAATTTAAGTTGACATTTGTTTTATACTGGTTTTATAATACCTTTTGATTCTTACTTGTAAGATAATTGGTACGACAAATTTTCCTAGTTGTAGTGAGAGGGTATACATGGGGATATTAATAACAGGTGCTGCAGGTTTGATAGGGTCAACCTTGGTGAAAAAGTTAGAAAACCAGGGCCATGAAGTAATAAGCTGTGATATTAGGTTTCACAACAATCCACTCAGTTTTTTTTCAGAAGATATAGTACCACTACTTGCTAAGTGTACAGGAATTATTCATCTGGCTGCAATTTCTCGAGTTATACATGGTGAACTTTATCCTGAACTGTGTAGAAAAATTAATGTTGATGGTACAATGCAGTTTTTAGGGTTATGTAAGTCACTTTCAAATAAACCATGGTTTATATATGCAAGTAGTAGGGAAGTCTATGGAGAGCAGAAGGAACTGCCAGTTACAGAATCTGCTAGTATCGATCCAATAAATAATTATGCCAAAGGTAAAGCATTTATTGAGGAACAAATAACAAGTTCAAAAGATTTTAATGTAGCAATATTACGCTTTTCAAATGTATACGGTGGTTTACTAGATCATAACAGTAGAGTAATTCCTGCACTCTGTATTAATGCATTAAGAGGTGATCCAATTAAAATAGAAGGTAAAGAATGTGTTTTTGATTTTACCTATTTGGATGATGTTATAGAGGGTATATGCTTAACTGTTAAATATTTACAAAGCGAAAAATCTTCTCTTCCTGCTATTCATCTTACTACTAATAGCCCATGTACTTTAGAAAACTTAGCAAAAACAATATTAAAAGTCACGAAAAGTGATTCTAGAATTGATTTTTATCCTCCAAGAAATTTTGACGTAACTAAGTTCTATGGTGATTTTACTAGAGCTAAAGAGCTACTTGGTTGGTCTCCAAAACATTCATTAGAAGTAGGATTAAGTAAATTTATAAAAAGTCTACAAAACAATACACAAGAATATCCTAACAATATAGATATGGTAATATATGAAAATATTAAAAGTTATTCATGGTTACCCTCCTTATTATAGTGCTGGTTCAGAGGTTTATAGCCAAACTCTTGCTCATGAACTAGCAAATAACAATGAGGTACAAGTATTTACTAGGTATGAAAATAGCTTTTTACCTGATTTTTATTACACTACAGTCCTAGATCGTAGTGATTCTCGAATCTTACTGCATTTAATTAATATACCCATAGCTAAATATCGTTACAAATTTATCAATGAAGAAGTAGATATACAATTTAAAAGAGTAATAGATAACTTTCAGCCAGATCTTATACATTTTGGTCATCTTAATCATCTATCAATTACTTTACCAGAAATTGCTTTTAAAGAAAATATACCTACAATTTTTACGCTACATGACTTTTGGTTAATGTGTCCAAGAGGAAGGTTTATTCAACGCAATTCTGAAGATTTGTTACGGCTTTGTGATGGACAAAAGGATCAAAAATGTGCAACCCAATGTTACAAAGGATATTTTACAGGAGATAAAGAATTCCTGAATTTAGACATAAATTATTGGGAACAATGGGTTGCAACTAGAATGAAGCACACAAGGAAAATAATAGACTATATAGATTACTTTATTTCCCCATCGAAATTCTTGATGGACAAATTTACTCAGGATTTTAATGTTCCGATAAACAAAATTTCTTATCTTGATTATGGTTTTGATCTCAATCGTCTTAAGAATAGAAATAGAGCACAAGAAAAAGAGTTTATTTTCGGTTATATTGGTACTCATACTCCCGAAAAAGGTATTGATCTATTATTGAAAGCTTTTTCTCACTTATCATCTAAAGTAAAACTTAGAATTTGGGGAGCAGCAAGAGAAGAAACTAAAGCCTTAAAAGCGATTGCCAATCAGTTTTCACCTGTTGTTAAAGAAAGAATAGAGTGGATGGGAAGTTATGATAATAAGAATATAGTTACTGACGTATTTAATAAAGTTGATGCAATAGTCTTTCCTTCAATTTGGGGTGAAAATTCACCGTTAGTAATACATGAAGCACAGCAACTTAGAATACCAGTTATAACAGCCGATTATGGTGGCATGGCAGAATATGTAAGAGATGGACTATTGTTTAAGCACAGAGATGCAAGTAGTTTATCAGAAAAAATGCAAGTCCTATCTACAAATCAGGAGTTATACAATAAACTTACCCAAAAAGGCTATCCTTATACTGAAAATGGAAATATACCTTCTATAAGTGAGCATACTGAAAAACTTAACAAGATTTACCGTAATGCTATTGAAAAGAAAGGCAAATCAGTAGCTGTTAAACCCGGTCCTTGGAGAATTACTTTTGATACTAATCCAGATTACTGCAATTTTTCTTGTATAATGTGCGAATGTTTTTCACCATACAGTAAAGTTAAAGAAGAGAAGAAAGCTAAAGGAATAAAACCTAAGATACTATCAATAGAAACTATCAGAAAAGTAATTAAAGAAGCAGCTGGTACACCTTTAAGGGAAATCATTCCTTCTACTATGGGTGAGCCTTTAATGTACAAAAGCTTTGATGAAATAATCAATTTGTGCCATGAGTTCGGCCTGAAGCTTAACCTCACGACCAATGGTTCTTTTCCCATTAAAGGAGCTAGAAAATGGGCTGAACTATTGGTACCAATTTTATCTGATGTTAAGATTTCCTGGAATGGGGCAACTAAAGAAACTCATGAAAGAATCATGAAAGGTTCAAAATGGGAAGTAGTGACAGAAAACTTAAAAACTTTCCTTGAAGTTAGAGATAAATACTTTAGCGATACAGGTGAAAGGTGTACCGTTACTTTACAATTAACATTTTTGGAAAGTAATTTACATGAACTCTATGACATAGTTAAGATGGCCATAAAAAACGGCATAGATAGAGTTAAAGGACATCATCTTTGGGCACATTTTGAGGAAATTAAGGATCTATCTATGAGAAGAGATGAGTTAGCAATTAGTAGATGGAACACGGAGGTGAGAAGGTTATACGAACTTAGAGATAATATGCTATTGCCAAATGGTAAAAAGATAAAATTAGAAAATTTCACAATCCTTTCTCAAGAAGGTATTAAGGATTTGGCTCCAGGTGGTCAATGCCCATTTTTAGGTAAAGAAGCATGGATAAACAATGAAGGAAAGTTTAGTCCTTGCTGTGCTCCAGATGAACTCCGTAAGACATTAGGAAATTTTGGTAATGTTAATGAGGTTAAACTCGAGGAAATATGGCAGAGTAGTGAGTACCTAAGCTTACAAAAGAATTATTTAAATTATAAATTATGCAAAACATGCAACATGAGAAAACCTTTGATCAATTAATCAAAGATAATCTTAAATCTATTAAAATTTCACCGTGTGAGAGTTTTCACGAATTACTAGGAAATCCTTTGTATGAAAATAGGTTTATAAAGGCTGGTAAATTTCATGAGCCCGGTCTTGCACCGGTTTATGATCAGACAGGTGCTTATCATATCAATGTAAGAGGAGAAGCAGTTTATCATCATAGATTTCTAAAAACTTTTGGATTCTACTTCAATAGAGCAGCCGTAGAAGATGATACAGGGTGTTACCATATTGATTCATCTGGATGTAGAGTATATAAACAGTCGTATCAATGGGTTGGAAATTATCAGGAAGATGCTTGTATAGTTAGAAGACATGATAAATGTTTTCATATTAATTTAAATGGCAACAGGATTTATCAGGAGGAATATGATTATGTTGGAGATTTTAAGGATGGTATCGCTGTAGTCTATAAGGATGGTAAAGCTACACATATTAATCATCATGGAAAGTTAGTACATAATAAATGGTATAAAAAACTTAATGTTTTTCATAAAGGATATTCTATTGCAGAAGATCAACATGGTTGGTTTCATATAGATATTAATGGTAATCCTGTTTACCAGCAGAGATTTAAAATGGTAGAAGCATTCTATAATGGCATGGCAAAAGTTGAAACTTTTGAAGGTGTGTTAGGACAAATCGATATTACCGGAAATGTAAAGTTTAGTATTTTTGATTTAGGTAAAGAATCTCAAGTGCATAGGATTTCTGCAGAACTTTCAGCCTTTTGGAAAACGTACCTAACAAGCGTTGCTATTGAACTTGATTTGTTAAATATTTTACCTGCAACTATGCCGGTTTTATCTCAAAAGTTAAACATTATCGTACCAAATCTAGAAAGGCTGTTAAGGGCGTTGTGGGAAGTAGGGTTTATTGATTATGATAAGAACAACGACTTGTGGCAACTATCATTAAAAGGTAAGTGTTTTAAGGAAATACCATTTTTGCCAAAAGCATCAATAATGTGGGCGAGAGTTGCCGCTGAAAAGAATTGGTTAAAGATTGCCGATATACTAAAACAGAAGTCAATCTCTTCATTTGAATCTTTTAAGGAAAGAGAAGCATCAGAAGATAAGAAAATAGCGTTTTACCAAGCATTGCTAGGATATTCTAGGTTTGATACTAAAGAGTTTAATTCTAGGATTAATATAGATGGTGCTAAGAATATATTGCTATTTGGTGTACACTCTTTATTTCTTGCTTATTCTGATATACACAATAAAGGTTCCATAGGCCTATATAACGAACATAAAGTGCCAAGACAGTTAGTAGAAAATTTAAAAGTCAAACTTATAACTCAGGAAGAACTATCAGCTACAAATTATGAATTAGGTGTCTTTTGCCGCTTTCTACAGCATTATGATGATGATAAAGTATTATCTTATTTAAAATTGGTCAAAGGAATATCTCGTATTTTATTGATAGAAACTATTTTAGATTACCGCTCTCCAGCTGGAGGCTCTGTAGATATTAATGTAATGGTTGAAACAGGAGGTAAACTAAGAACATTAAGGGATTGGGAAAAAATACTCAAACAAGTAAAAGGATTCAAAATTTTTGCTGTTATACCTTTAACAGATTACTTATCAGTTATTGATGTCAGGTGTTAATCATATGGAAACATTACAAAAAAATGGTTTTTTTATTATCAAAAATCTGGTTCCTTTAGAGCTAATAACTCAGTCTTTAAGTGATATAACAAATAAGATATCAAAGCTATCCCAAGAACTAAGTGTTTCAACTTCTGACTACTTAAACTGTACCGGCAGATGG
Source organism: Wolbachia endosymbiont of Listronotus oregonensis (assembly GCF_031205055.1). Taxonomy (NCBI): domain Bacteria; kingdom Pseudomonadati; phylum Pseudomonadota; class Alphaproteobacteria; order Rickettsiales; family Anaplasmataceae; genus Wolbachia; species Wolbachia endosymbiont of Listronotus oregonensis. The sequence goes on from NZ_CP102118.1 coordinate 537,819, forward strand.
GGCACGTCATCTCAAGTAACTAGAATTATCTCTCAAGCATTAGATAAAATTATTAAAAATTACCTTGAAAAATCACTTCAGTGTCAGATACTGCAGAAAAAATCAAATGTTATATGTAAAACTGCTGATTTAATAGATGCAGTTCCCTTCCATCAAGACATCTCCTATAGTTTTAATGATCCTTACCACTTTTCCGTTTGGTTAGCTTTGAATAATGTCAGTGAAACTTCAGGTGCACTACAAATTATAGAAAACAGTCATAAATGGGAAATACAGCCTTTAGTTGATTTTTGGTACCCATATTTTTTTGATCAGCACTCAAATAACCGAGAAAATTACAAAATTAAGTCACTACCTATTTCAGCAGGAGATGCAATAGTTTTTGATTCCCGGTTATGGCATGGTAGTGATAAGAATACAGATGCTAAAGATAGATTTGCTTATGTAACAAGGTGGATTATAAAAGATCAAGACCTTCCCTATGTGCCAAAACCTCAGCCTTCAGTTTTTGGTATACTCAATTGTGGTGAGTTAACAGAATCTATACTGAGAGAATGCTTGTCATTGTTTGGCTACCAGGAAAGTATAAAAGCAAAAAACATGGAAGAACTTATCAAGAGCTGGTTAGCCTTTATTGCAGACACAACTAAAAATATCTCTGAGATCGACACTACTGAGGCTAAGCGAGATTTATATAAGCTGCTTATTCTAAATCAAGCATCAGCACTACATGATGCTGGAGACATCTCAGGAAAAATATACAAAAATTTATGGTTTTCACTACTTGTATTTCTCAATAAAAAAGTCAAAGTAGTGGAGCTAGCATTGTAAATGAACAGAAGTAGAGTTGATAGCTTCAAATGTGTATTGATGTTCATCTTGAATATAGTATCTAAATTCAAGCTTAATGTACTTATAATGTCTTTAGTTGCTCTGGTGGTAGCTGTTGATTTGTCTTTTAGAAAGTATTTAGTAAAAAATATTCTAGATACAGCTGTAAAATATCAGGAAGGTAATGTAATTGAAAATCTTTTATTACCTGTAAGCGCTTATCTTGGCATGGCATTACTTATCACTACTGCTTTTAGATTCTATGGCTATTTTGTTGACATTCGAATGTTTACCTTAATGCGTCAAAAAATAGCTGATATATCTTTTTGTAGGCTACTCCAACAAGACCATTCCTATTATCAGAACAATTTATCTGGAAGCTTAGTACATAAGGTCAGTAGCTTAATGGATAGTGTGATAGAGTTAATAAGATTGCTTATAGATTGTTTTTTCGGTTACAGTATAGCATTAGTCTTAGCTATTTATACCTTATCATTAGTAAACATAAAGTTTGCAATCGCTACATTCACTTGGGTAAGCATTTTTATTTTAGTCTCGATTTTCAGCTTTCGTGTACTTACTGAACTAGCTGATAATTACTCTAAACAAAATTCAAAAGTAATAGCTAGTATAGCAGATAGTATTTTAAATGTTATATCAGTAAGGTTATTTTCTCAGCAAGCACATGAGAGACACAAATTTTTTCAAATATGCAAGAAAAGAACTATTGCAGAGAGAAAATTACAATGGGCATACTTTTGGCTTTGGTTTATATATGGCTATTCATTTGATATACTCCAAGCAGTAAACTTGTATTTTTTAATTCATGATTATCAATTGAACAAGATCGCAATAGGAGATATTGCCCTTGTACTTGGAATTAATATATCGATTATAGAGTTTCTTAACCATCTAACTAGAAATCTTACCCAATTTTCTACTCATTTCGGCAAAGTTTCAGATGCATTGCCAATCTTGAATACCGTACCAGAAATTCAAGATAAGGAAAATGCTAAAGAATTAAATTTATTAAGTGGAAGAATAACGTTTAACAATGTTTCTTTTTCTTATGAAGGTCAGGAGCCATTATTTCAAGATTTCTCAGTTACCATTAATCCTTGCGAAAAGGTAGGTCTAGTTGGTTATTCTGGAGGTGGTAAATCTACTTTTATAAACTTAATCCTAAGGCTATTTGATGTTAAAAAAGGTAATATAGAGATTGATAATCAAATAGTATCAGAAGTTACACAGAGTTCTTTGAGGCAACAAATATCTGTAATACCTCAAGACCCATTGTTATTTCATGATACTATTTTAGCAAACATCATATATGGTAGACTTCAATCTACTATCGAAGAAATAATGAGAGCTGCAAAGCTGGCTGGTATTCACGATTTCATTATGACTCTACCAGATCAATATGGAACTACAGTCGGAGAAAAAGGCATCAAACTATCTGGAGGAGAAAGACAAAGAATAATAATAGCAAGGGCATTTTTAAAAAACGCTCCAATATTATTTCTTGATGAACCAACTAGTCAGTTAGATTCTATAACAGAAAAAACAATTCAAATGAGTTTATTTAAACTGATGCAAAATAAAACTACGATTACTATAGCACACCGTATTTCTACACTTTTACACATGGACCGAATTCTAGTATTTAACAAAGGAAAAATTGTCCAAGATGGTAAACATGCTGAACTAGTTTCTAAGCAAGGTCTTTACAAGGAACTTTGGAATGCTCAAATTGGTTGTTTGAATGGCAAAAAATAAGATGGAAAAAATTATTGATCTGAGAAGTGACACTACAACTCTGCAGAGCTCCAACGTTATACATGCAATAAGTAATGCAACTGTTGGAGATTTTGCTTATGGTGAAGACAAAAGCTGTAATGACTTATCAGAATATTGCAAACAATTATTCAAAGTAGAAGAGGCATTATTTGTAACCAGCGGTATGCTTGCAAATAGATTAGCCATTGCCAGTCAAACAAGTCCTGGTGATGAACTAATAACTCATTATAATTATCACGTTAATTTTTTCGATAGTGCAGGCAATGCAAAAGTAAATAATATCGTATTTAATTGTATTAGAAATAATAGCGGAATCTTAGATGTTGCTGAAGTAGAATGTGCTATTAATTCTAAGCCGAGGTATAAAATTTTTGCTCAGGTGAGTCTTGTTTCTATAGAAAATAGTATAAATGGGTTTAATGGTAAAATTTATCCTTTTGAAAAACAAGTCGAGTTATATCACTTTTTAAAAGCTCACAATGTAAATCTTCATTTAGACGGTGCAAGAATATTTAATGCTCATATCGAAACAAATATTGCTTTAGCAGATTATGCTAAATATGTGGATACAATGAGCTTTTCTTTTACTAAAGGACTTGGCGCTCCTTTTGGTTCAATGCTTATGGGTAAAAGAGAGATAATTGAAAGGGCTAAAAAGCTACAGGTTTGGCTAGGTAGTGGTTATCATCAGATAGGGTATTGTGCTAATGCAGCAAAGTATGTACTACAGAACAATATTTCTAGGCTTAAAGAAGACAATAAACTCGCCAAACTGTTTGCAGACAAGATTAAGGAAATTCCACACATAAAACTGGTACTACCTTATCCAGAAACTAATATAGTAAGCTTTAGTATAAAAGCACTAAATGTAACTAATGAGGTTTTCTTGAGTAAGTGCCAAGCTTATGGTTTATTACTTTTTCCTTGGCTCGAGTCTCATATAAGAGCAGTTACCCATCTTGGCACAAAGGAAACAGACATCATGAAAGCTGCTGAAATTATAAAGGAGGTTGTGTTAAATTTAATATGAGAATAAAAATAGATTTCTTTAGCGATTCAAACACTGACCCTTCAGCTAAAATGAGGGAAGCGATGGCTAAAGCAAAAGTTGGAAACGAAGCTGCATGTGAAGATCCAACTGTGAACGAATTAGTGGCAACCGCATGTAAAATATTAGGTAAACCTGCAGGAATCTTTTTGATTTCAGGAACAATGTCCAATGTAATTGCTTATAAAGTACACATTCAAAGACCTGGTGATTACTTGCTGCTTGATGAAACTTCACATCCGCTCATAGTACAATCTGGCTTGATCGCAGCCCAGGCACATGCCACTCCTTTGCCAATCAAAGGTACGAGAGGAATATTTACTGGAGAACAAATTGTTGAGTTTATTACTCGTCCTAGTTTAAGAAATATTCCGAGAGTTGGGCTTGTTTCTATCGAACAAACGACAAATTTTGGTGGTGGAGCTGTGTGGCCTTTAGAATATATTCAAGAGATCTCAAGTCTCTGCAAAGAGAATGACGTATTCACTCATTTAGATGGAGCAAGACTGTTCAACGCTTGTGCTCATACTAAAATATCTCCAAAAGAGTATGCAAGTTATTTTGATTCGGTATTCATTGATTTTAGTAAAGGATTAGGTGCTCCAATGGGCGCAATATTGCTTGGAAGTGAAGAGTTTATTGAAAAAGCTTGGTACTATAAGTTTCAAATTGGCGGAGGTATGCACCAAGCTGGCATTATTTCAGCTGCATGTTTATATGCTCTACGTAATAATGTAAATTCTTTAGAAGAAGATCATAAAAAAATGCAGCACCTTATAGAAGGCCTAGACTCCATAGATCAAGTTATAATTGATATTGACCTATACAAAACTAATATAGCGTATTTCTCATTACGTAATAATTGTATATCTACTCAAGAATTAATAAACGTACTAATAACAAATTATGGAATTAGAATGGCTAACATCAAAGGTAAAATCAGAGCTATAACACATAGAGATATAAGCTATGAAGATATTAATATTACTGTATCTGCTATAAGAAAGATACTAAGTAAGTAATTTTCTGCACTAATTGTTTGCAAACTTCTTGTCAAATAATATTATACCAATATAGTATTATGCTGGCATCTGCATAGAGCTATTTGGGAATAGGTGTGAACTTTGTCTTCTTTCAATATTTACTATTCTTCTGTGGATATATGCTGCTTTATTTATCAAGACAAAGTATACCAATTGCTCTACCACTGTTAATAGATACTGACCATGTAAAATTAAGCTATTTTTTTGCCTGCTTTTCTTTTTTTATGGAGTATCAAAATTCGTTAATGGAATAGTCATGGACTCCAAAAATAATCCACTATTTATGTTTGGGCTATGCAATATTGCAACTGGATTATTAACCATTGGTATAACTTTATCATATAATAATCTAACTTTATTACTGTTAACATTAATATTATTAGCTTGGACACAAGGGTTAGGTTGGCCAGCTATTACCAAGTTTATGGTTACAAACTCTAGCCTCTCTTCAATTGCATCATCATGGGGAGTTATGAGCGCATCTCAGCAACTTGGTTCTTGTATTACTTTAATTGTATTACCAAGTATAATAAAAATGTATGATGCAAAGAGTGCATTTTTGTACTCTGGTCTCTTATGCTTACTTTTTGGAATTTATATAATATTAAAAGCATATTACAAAGAAAGTGCCAACTTTACTACCTATTATAAGGTGCATAAATCTCAAATAGGTATCAAGGTAACAAGTTCCATATGGTTTCTATGTTGTGCTACTTTTTGTGCTTATATTATAAAAATGGGAATCTTCTTTTGGTTTCCTATAATTTTAAGGGATAAATTACAAATTTCTCTTGTACAATCCTCACTAATAACAGGTGTATATGATTTAGGTGGAATCCTTGGAACTTTAATCACAGGAAGAATTAGTGATATGTACTTCTTTCAAAATAGAAGCTTGCTGGCATTACTTTACATGTTGGGTATAGCACTCACTTTTATTGCAATGAACTTTGGTCAAAACATAATTCTTATGAACCTTGGTGCAATCTTATCAGGATTCTTTATATTTGGAGTTCAAGTACTGACAGGTGTTATAGCTGTAGAAATTGCTTCACAAAATAATGTATGTGCAATTGTAAGCTTAACAGGATTATTTGGGTATATTGCAAGTTCAATATTTTCATGCGTGCTCTTAGGAGTACTTGTTAAGCACTGTGGTAACAGTATTATGTTTTCATTTTTTTCCATTTGCTCTGTTGTTGCACTCGTTTGCTTTTCCATATTATCAAGCAAAGACCTTAAAAAACTAAGTAAAGCGGTGTAAAAAATATTTCTCAACAGTTAAACTTTGTAGATAGATTTTTTACCCAAGGAATAAACATGGTAACCATATCTTAGTAACAGCTCGCTATCTAATAAATTACGGAAATCAAAAACATTAGGTGCAGTCATAATACTCTTTAAACTTGCAAAATCTTGATTTTTAAATTCTTTCCACTCCGTTAACAATAACAAGGCTTCCGCGTCCCTTGCAGCCCCTATAGCATTGTCCGCGTACTCTATATCCTTTAGAACTTGCCTAGCATTATCCATCCCCATTGGGTCATATGCAGTAATTTTAGCCTTGTTATTCACTAACAATTGTGCAATATCTATAGCTGGGCTATTTCTTACATCATCAGTACCAGACTTAAAAGTTAGCCCCCATATTGCTATTTTTTTATTTTGGACTCCATTTAATAGATATTCTACCTTTTTAGCAATGTTTGTTATATGATTATAGTTAGATTCCTTAACTGAATTTAAAATTTGTAGCTTGACATTGTGATCTTCAGCAAGCCTTATTAAGGCCGATAAATCTTTAGGAAAACATGATCCTCCAAATCCTGGACCAGCTTTGAGAAACTCCTTACCTATTCTATGGTCCATTCCCATACTGTTAGCTAAAAGGTCAATGTCTACTCCTAATAGCTCACATAAACCTGCCATCTCATTGATAAAAGCAACCTTTGTTGCTAGAAAAGCATTAGAAGCATATTTAATCATTTCAGCAGTAACTGTATCAGTGACCATTAACGGAATATTCTTATCTATAAATGATTTATATATAACTTCTAGTTTTGCCCTAGCTAGCTTAGTTTTTACTCCTATTATTATCCTATCTGGGTATAAAAAATCTGATACTGCAGAGCCTTGCTTGAGAAGCTCTGGATTAACCCCCAAATCAAAGTTATAGCCCTTATTAGATAAATAATTATATATATTTTCTGCAGTACCAGGAGGAACAGTTGACTTTATCACTATTAAGCAATCTTGATTAACTCTCTCAGAAACTTCACTTACTGCATTATATACATTCTTTAAATTTGCATTTCCTAGGGAGTCTGATGGAGTATCTACAGTTATAAATACTACTTCTGTATTGGGATTTATTTGAAAATACGAATCGAAAAATCTTATCCTTTGTGACTTTATATTATTCTCTAAATAATCTGCTAATCCAGGTTCATATAGAGGAATGTTCCCTGATTTCAAAAGTTCAATCTTCTCAGTATTTATGTCAATGCAATCAACTTTATGGCCCTGCTCCGATAACATTGTACCAGATACTAATCCTACATACCCTACTCCTATAATAGTTATGTGCATTTTATTATCACCTTAAAAATATAGCTTAGCATCTAAAATAAATACCATTAACAATTATAAACTTTTGTTGTTACACTATTTTTCTTAATTGCCTTACCTTCCGAATAAGCTATAAATAAGGTTGATGGTATTAATATCAAAGTACCATATAAAGCACTTTTATCAGGTAATTCATTAAATATAACGTATGCTACTATTGCAGAAATTATTAGCTCTATGTACCTATAAGGTGCAAGTGCAGTAGCATCAGTAAGAGTAAAAGCTTTTAACATAAAGAGCAAAATTAGATTTGAATTAATTCCCAAAATCAGCAGTAATACTAATTCCAACAAGGAAGGCATATGCCAATAAAATAACAAAGGTGGAGTAGAAAAAACAGTTGTCATTAGAGCTGAATAAAATAACATACTTATTACTGACTCTTTTATCACAAGTTTCTTATTAAGTATGTCTAATATAGCAAAGATTAATGCAGATACAATAAAAATAAGAATTTTAGGATTAAAGTCTTCACTATGAGCTTTGATAGTAATAGCAATACCAACAAAACCAATAATAGTTACTATCCATCTTTGCCAAATTATATTTTCGTTTAGTAAAGGGATTGCAAGAAATATAACAAATAATGGTATAGAAAAACTTATAATCGTTGCAGTTACTATGGGGAAAGTACTCAATCCATAGGTCCATAAGACCATTCCACAAAACAACAGTGCTCCTCTAGTTATTTGAATAGATATTTGACTTGTTTTAAAAGCTTCTATTCCATAGTAAAACATAAAAGGTACAAGGGTAATAGTGGTAAACAGAAAGCGGAAAAAAATTATTTCAAAACTCTGAAGATGTAAACTTAGATATTTTGATATAGTATCATTAGCTACACTACTAAGTAAGCTAAGTATAAACCAGATAACCCCAAACAAATAAGCTCTCAATCTGTAATCCATAAAGCTTCTGATTTAATAGATACGATGTACTCATATAATTTTACTACAAAACTAATAATATAAAAGTTTTCTGATGTACGTCCCAGAATGTGATCGTAAGGGTCCATTATAAATAATTCGGGAAATTTCGTCTCTGTAGACATATTAAGAACTACGTAACGAATGTTTATATTTGTGAGTAATAGTAAGGTTCAAGGTAAGGAAAATGCTAGTGAGGTAAAGTAGAATAACGTTGATTTGATAATTTAAGCTCATCTTCCCTCTTGCTACATCTCTCTTTAAATATCTCCTCTTTTGCAGCAGGTCTATAGAATTATACAGAGTATTTTATCTTCCAATACAGGCAATCTTGACGTTCTTCCATGGCATTTCTTCTGTTCTTGAACTTTTTCCCACTCTGGGCGCACTTTTTCTACAACCTTTTCGAATTCTTCTATTTTCAAACCTGTTACATCTCGAAAATTTCTCGGATGTTCTTTTAGATTATGGTAGTTTAAGCTCATCTTCCCTCTCTATTCTCTTGCTATACCTCCCTATTTTATAACCATTCCTACTCTTTTGCAGCAGGTTTAAAGAAATACTAAAGGCAAAAGATACGCTTGCGTAGTTCGAAAGCTTTCTATAGGATAAGTCTCACCTGATTTACAAATAGAATTGTTATGTTAGATGTTTGCTATTTATTCTTAAGCTCATTTTAACAGCATTTTGCTTTTTTTAGTATGTAGGGGTTTTCTAGGAATTATCCTATTGAATTCTATGATATTATTTTTTGTAACATTGTTATACATATCATGATAGTGAAGGTATTCAGTTATCTTCATCTGTGCAGATTAAACAGCAAGAAAACAACGTAGTTGGCGTCTTATTTTTAATTTTTTGCACTATGTGCACCTTATGTCTTCACAACATTTCTGGGTTTTTACCCACACAAGCTGAAACGCGCTTATAAGTCGTTTAAGACAGTATAGTACGCCAATTTGCAGGATTAGAGAGTGAACACTAATTACCACGGGGTTTCTTTTGCCTTTTTTTCTGCTTAGTAAATTTCTTAAACATTTTAGTTAAGGTTAGTTGCACTTAAAAGCAGCTAAATTGCAGTGTTTAAGACTTAAAAAACGCCAATACAGAAAATAGACAATGACTAGGGCTTCTTTTGCCTTTTTTTTCGTTTGGTAAATTTCTTAACGTTTGTAGCTAAAAGAGCCCAAGAGAGGTGTCATCCCGCTGCTTGTTAGCGGGATCTATGTTAAGAGATACCGCGAATGAATCGCGGTATGACGTAGGACTGCTGTCATCCCAGTGCCCCTATGATGTCATTCCAGTCTGGAATCTAGCCTTTATTATTTGGTTGAAATTAAGTCTTCTGGATCCCAGTGTCAGCTACTTTCATAACATCATCATAAAGTAAAATGAGATCCCAGTGTTAGCTACTTGGATGACAGGGGAAGGTATTAGGATGACACCGTCATAAAGTAAAATGAGATCCCAGTGTCACGCACTGGGATGACATTATAGGGGCTACTGGGATGACATTATAGAGAGGCACTGGGATGACAGCTACCCTGACAATCGTCATCCCGCTGCTTGTTAGCGGGATCTAGAGATACCGCGGCAGTATGACGGTTCGCGGTGGCATCTCGTTATCCCGCTGCTTGTTAGCGGGATCTAGAGATACCGCGGCGGTATGACGTAGAAGCTATACTTTTATAACCCAGTGTCCAATCTGGATTCCAGTTAGCGTTTTTAGTAACTAAGAAAAGTGCTTCCCCTTTTTAGAGAACTGCAGTCTGGGCACTGGGATGACACCCTGACAACCGTCATCCCGCTGCTTGTTAGCGGGATCTAGAGATACCGCGGCAGTATGATGTAGAAGCTATACTTTTATAACCCAGTGTCCAATCTGGATTCCAGTTAGCGTTTTTAGTAACTAAGAAAAGTGCTTCCCCTTTTTAGAGAACTGCATATAATAGATTTGACATTGCAGTGCATTGTGCAAACAAAATTCCCAATACTACAGGAGGCTTTATGAATAAGAAATTTCTCTATTCACCATTGTCAATAAAAAGCATAGGAGAAAACGGTGTATTTTCTGGTTATGCTAGCGTTTTTAATATAGTTGATAAACAAAATGACCTGATCTTACCCGGAGCATTTAAGGAAAATTTAAACAGAAATAAAATAAAACTCCTTTGGCAGCACAATCCAGGTGAACCTATAGGTAATATTATAGATATTTGCGAAAATGATGTTGGCCTGTATATAACCGCACACTTACTTTTGGGCATCCAAAAAGCAAAGGAAGCGTACTTAATGCTCAAAACTGGAGTAATCAATGGACTTTCCATCGGCTATATACCTATAGAGTATGATGTTGATCATAAAAGCGGAGCTAGAGTGTTAAAACAAGTGGAATTATGGGAAGTCAGTTTGGTCACTTTTCCTGCAAACTTAGCTGCTCAGGTAATCAATGTGAAAGATCAGAACAATGAACAGGAAATGTTAGCAAGAGCGATAGAAAAAGCAAATGCTGTACTTACAGACATGTACATTTCTGCTTAAAGTGTATTAGGCGGGCAAAGACTTTACCATAATTTGATACCTGCGTTAGTATTTATTTAACATTTATACTAATATATATAACTTTACTACTGTTAAAATTTTCTGTAAATCGAAGTTAAAAAATAAGGTAATTTTATGCTAAATACTAACAATACGGTTAATTATGAAATTAATGTTAAACGAAAGGAAAAAAAATACAGTTGGTCTACTGTATTTGCTTGGTTGTACTTAAAAACGATTGGACGAATACTACCAAAGAAATGGAACAAATGGGCGGAAAATATTCTATCTAATAAAGTAACATTTCAAGATACGACAATGCAGACCGAATGTGTTGAAACAACGGATAAAAATATTGGAGCTGACTTAAAACCTGAGGTTGCAGAAAAAGGGAGCCAGAGTGAAGTAATAAGTAAGGATGGAGAGGTTCAAACTGAAGAAAATAGTGAGTTCACTGATGAGAGTTGTTTTGATACTATAGTAAATGATGAACTCATTGATGAAGAATACGATAGTATGGAAGAAGTAAGCATAGAGGAGGAAGGTGTAAGTCAGGAACTAGAACTTGAGCGTTTACAAAATGCCTTCTTAAAAAAGGAAAATGAGGATTTGGAATCTAAACTTGCAGAATGCAAAGAAGAGTTGGTAGAGGTGAAAGAAAAAGACACGAAAATAAATAGTTTAATGCGGTTAAATGAAGGATTAGATGAAGATAAAAAGGAAATGGATGCTAAAAATAACGAACAACAGCGCACTATATCTGATCAAGAGAAAAGAATAAGAGAGCAAGAAGCTTTCATTAAATCACTTATCGATAAAAATAAAGATATAAATGAGGCTGTTAAGAAAGACAATGAAGATTTGCAAGCGCAAGTAACAAAACTCAAGGAAAATTTATCTGTAAAAGAGAAGGAGTCAACAGAACAATTGGAGAAGATAAATTGTCTACAGCAAAAAGAAACAGAATTGAAGCAAGAAAGAAAGGAAGATGTTGAATTAAAAGACAGAATTAATGCTTTAAATAGTGAAAAAGAGGAGCAGTTAAAAGCTATGAAAGAAGAACGCAAAATGCATGAGGAAAGTCAGCGTGAGTTAGAACGCAAATTAGAGAGCTTGGGAAGTCAATTAAGAACTGCTGAAGTAGAGAAAAAGAGCTCAGAAAATGAGATTGCTAGGTTGCAAGAACAAGTGCAGATCTTAGAAGGAAGTAAAGAATGGGAGTTAGCTGGAATAGGTGATACCTTAAATAAAACTTCTTTGAGCGTGATGGAATTGTTAGCGCAGCAACTACCACTAAATAATCAAGAGCAACAACTACAGGGAAAAAAAGTTGACTTAGAAGATAAATTAAAAATTTTAATCAGTCAGCTAAACGCTACTGAAGAAGAAAAGCAGATCTTAGAAGGAAATAAAGCTGAAGAAATAGAAAGACTAAAGGCAGAATTGGAGAGAAAATTAGAGTCTTCACAAGGGGATAATAAAAAGTTACAAGAGCAAGTTGAACATCTGAATGTAGAATTAGAAAAAGTAAGAAGTGTTGCAATGTCATCTGTTAAAGCGCATACAGACACACTTGGAGAAAATTACGAGTTGAAAATACAGCAAGTTGAAAATTCAACAGCTGAAGATGAACAACAAAATGGGAAGTTAACAGAGAAAGATACACAAGAACAGACAAAAGCTCAAGGATCAAGTATAATAAGCTTAAAGCCAGCATCTACTAAAAAATCACTTAATTATTGGGAGTGTTAAATAAACTGTGTCAAACCGCATTTTTAGTTCAACTCAATTTTCAATCTGCCAGGAAAGAAAACATCAAGTTGAGAGATAGTTAATGCCCAATCATGTACAGGCATCGTCCACTTTTCCTCTGCCTTCTTTATAGCACAATATACCTGCTTATACAAGGCATTTATGCTGGTAAATGAGCCTTTGGTCTTAGTGAATTTCCTAATTTGCCTATGTAGCCCCTCTATGGGATTGGTGGTGTAGATTATCCTCCTAACTGGACCAGAATACTTAAAATAACCAGACAAGTTTTCCCAATTATTCTGCCAAGATTTTATAACCATAGGGTACTTTGTGCCCCATTTTTCATCCAATTCCAACAGATAATTCTCGGCAATTTCCTTGCTTGAAGCTTGATATACCTTCTTTAAATCGCTCAAAAAACTCTTCGCATCTTTACTGGCCACATACTTCAGTGAGTTGCGTATCTGATGCACTATACACATCTGCACTTCCGCATTAGGAAAGACACTGTTTATAGCTGCAGGAAAGCTTTTCAGCCCATCAACGCAGGCAATAAGGATATCTTCTACTCCTCTTTCTTTGAGGTCATTTAGCACTCCCAACCAGAAGTTAGCTCCTTCACTTTCAGCCAAATAAAAACCTAATACTTCTTTTTTGCCATTTTGATCTATGCCTAATATGTTATACATGCATTTACTTACGCAATGCCCGTCCTCTTTGACTTTAAAAAACCATGAAAACTATCGGATATACAGACTGCAGCGGGCGACTACGCCATTCGTTGATTACTGGTAGCAATTTGTCAGTAATACTTGATATCTCTGCCACCGATATTTTGTGATCATAAATTTCCTCAACATGTGACACTATATCTCTATAGCCCATACCACTGGCAAATGTGCTCAAAATCTTCGTTTCAAGCTCTGGATGTAAGTTTGTTTGCCTTTTTTTGACTATTTGTGGTTCGAAACTTCCTTCCCTATCTCTTGGCGTCAAAAGCTCAAATGACCCTGCGCTTGTACGTAAAGTCTTTGCATTCCTCCCATTTCTTCGATTATTCTCTTCGCTTTCAGCCGACAAGTGGTTTTCTATTTCACCTTCCAGGCTTACCTCCAGCAACTTTTTTATAAACGGTGTTAATGCTCCATCTCTTCCTGTCAACGGTCTTCCTTCTCGTATAGACGACAGGATATTTGTTTCTAATTCTTTATAATCTACCAAACCGGTAGTTCTGTTTACTACTTTCTGACTCATTGTCAAACCTCCATTTTTTTATATCAATTTATTACTTTTTTTTCGGTTTGACACAGTTTATTTAACACTCCCTAATTATTCTATGAAATCAACTCAGTCAAACGTTTCAAAGGTTTTCTATAAGCTTTTTAGGGATAAGAATCTTGATGACTTTTTATCTAGGAAAAACGAGGAGTTAAAAAAAGGTTTTCCTGAATTTAAAGAAAAGCACTTTTGCCATAACGTGCTTGATGAAACCATAAAATCTCTATCAAATAAAAATAGTGGAAAATTTGAAAGTAAAGAATTACTTAAATTATTAGAAAGTAATTTAAAACAATCCGCAAGGGAGATCATAGAAGCCAAGGTTAAAGAAGTTGTCAACAAACATTGTAACATTGGAGAAAATGTAGGTAAAGAACCACGAGATGGCACGTTAAAAGCCAAGTTGTCATCTTCTGTTGTAAAATGTGTAAAAAAATTAGAATTTAACAAACAAGAAGGGGTAAATAAGATTGTAGACTCTATCTTGCACAGCTTTAATAGCAAGAATAATAATAATAACGACTCAGGAGAATTACTTAAAGAAATTGTTACAGGAAAATTAACAGAGGCTAAAATGAAATGTTTTTCAAATAAGATTCAAGAGTTACAACTGACACCAAGTATAAGAGATAAATTTTTATCTCCAGATCAGAAAATGTGTAATCAAACTCAAGGAGGAGTAAACGAATACCAATTAACAGAAAAAGCTAAAAAAGAATACACACCTAATTCCTCGATGAGTCACACTAATATTGCAAGCATACATTCATTGAACAGTTGGAAAGCAGTTAGAGTAGGCTCTTAGCATAAAGCACCAGCTCCTCTTTTGTTAAAGTGTAGGAGCTGTCTTCCCAATGTTGTTTTAGCAATTCCAAGCTCCTACCTAAACTTTTTCCTGGCTGGTGACCTATACTTATTAAATCATCGCCAGATAAAGGAAATTTTGGAATATTGAATGTATTAGCAAACGAAATGTATTTATCAACATTTTCTCCAGACTCAACACCACAAATTTTTACTAAATCACAATATAATTCTCTACCAAATAAAGATATGTATTTTTTTTGCTCTTTTTCTGAAAGTTCTGTTTTGATATCGTTGGATAGTAAAAATAGCAGCTTTTTCTTTTGCTTGTTTGAAAGACGTAAAAATTTGCTTACATATTCTCCAAGACTTAGCCTGTCATTTTTGGTGGTCCTAAGGAGTAACGCTAATTTTACTAGTGCATCAGTGCCGAAAAGAAGTGACGAAGACAGAATTTCGCATTTTACTTCTTTTGGGATAATCTTTTGCAAAACATCAGATTCTTGCATGCTCTTAAGTGTTGGAAAAGGATCATTGCACTCCAGCAATTTAAGTATTTCATCTCTTATTCTCTCTCCAGAGAGGTTTTGGATCATATGCGAATGCTTTTTGCATACGCTTAGTATTTCATCACTCAAATCTCCGACACATATTTTTGCATGAAAACGAAATGCTCTTAAAATACGTAGATAGTCTTCTTCAATTCTATCTTCAGCGTTGCCTATAAAGTTTAACCTTCGCGCCTTTAAGTCCTCTATACCACCAAAGTAATCATATATATGGCCATGCTTATCTGCATATAGAGCGTTAAATGTAAAGTCACGCCTTGAAGCATCAGCTTGCCAATTATTAGTAAATTCTACTTTCGCATGCCTGCCATCACATTTCACATCATGCCTTAATGTTGTAATTTCAAAAGACCTCTGATTTAAGATCGCAGTTATAGTTCCATGTTTTAAGCCAGTTGGAATAGTTTTTATATTACGGAGTTTTAGCGCTTTCATCACCTGATCAGGAAGCAAATTGGTAGCGAGATCAATATCATGGACATCACGCTGCAAAATTGAGTCTCTCACACACCCGCCGACAAGCCTAGCCTCACCACCAAATTTCTCTATGGCATCGATGATTAAACTAGTTTCATGGTCAACTTGCATTTAGGTTAGTATGTACTGCAAGTTCATATTATATGAAATGCTTGCAAAAGCCCTATATAAAAATATACAGGGCTATGAAAATTTACTTTACAAGTATTGGTTGCTGATGATGAAATGCTTTTTCCACCCTTGTTTCTTCAATACCACACGATGGGTTCAAAGAGTCTTGCTCTTCAGAGCGCTCTATGTATTGCTTTATATCACTAACGCACTGCCCTACAACAACATCAATTTTTCTATCAGCATTTTCTGCCAATAACTCATCAAATCTCTTCTCAACCTTTGCTCTCTCAGAGATATCCTTTGAAACGTTACAATATTCCAAGATCTCATCTACCTGAAGTTTTTTTGCTAATAGAAAGTCTTCTTGCTCTTGCTGCTGTCTTATTAATTCTTGAGTTACAATTTCAGCTCTAGAGTAATGATTCCCTCCAAGATATATTGTTTCTCGCTCTTTACTACCCCATAACTCGTCATTTAATTTATAACTCTCACGATTAAATACCTGATTTAACTGATCATCATTATTTATCATTTGTGGATCTGGCTCAAACTTTTTTTGCTCCTCGCTATTATTATCTTTGTAGTAGACATTAATTTCAATGTTAGCTAAAGAAGCTAACATACTAATTTCTCCAATGAAAGGAAAATAACTTTTACTTTCTATTGCTTCTAGATAGGCTTGATAGAGTTCAGGTTTGTCAAGAAATGAGCGTGTAATAAATTCACTGTTATATTGGACATCGTACTCATTTTCACCAAGGGCCTCTGCATATTCTCTTAAATCACGCATAGCTTGATCATGCGATATATTAAATTTGCTAACAGCTTTACTTACTAACCTCTTCACATTACCTTCAGCATTTTTAATTTTCCTATTTGTTTGCTCAACCAACTCCTTTATTCTATCAGACTTACCAGTTAAATCCCCTGGCTTGTTTAAAAACATATTAAAAACATTTTCTAGATGATCTCTTAAAGGAGCTGGCATACTTGCATCATCCAATGACTCAAACTGACTTAAAAATTTGTGCCATTCCATTCTCATATCTTGCACTCTTTCAGCTTTATATGGACCAGAGCTATTATCACCAAACACAGCATGAAAAAAACAATTGCCATCGCCCGCAGTATTATACTTAACTACTTGGCTATTAGTTGGTAATTTCCGTTCCCTAGATTGAAGCATAATTTTTACCTTAATTTAAGCTATATATTACTATACCAACAAAACTGTCAATAAGTAACTAATTAAGTATAGCAGAAATTCTTAAATTGTGCAATAATTATGGCTTTAAATAGCAAATATGAGCTTTAACTGTGGTATAGTTGGGTTACCAAACATAGGAAAATCAACCTTATTTAATGCACTTACAGAGTCAAGTGCAGCCGAAGCTGCAAATTATCCTTTTTGCACAATCGAGCCAAATATAGGCAAGATTTCGATAAAAGATCAGCGTTTGAAACAAATCGCAGCAATTGCCGGTTCAGAGAAGATAATTTATAATCAATTAGAAGTTGTGGATATTGCAGGTCTTGTAAAGGGCGCAAGCAAAGGTGAAGGACTCGGCAATAAATTTTTAAGCCATATCAGAGAAGTTGATGCCATCGTGCATCTGCTCAGGTGCTTTACGGATGACGATATCAGCCATGTACACAGTAAAATAGATCCAATATCAGATGCTGAAGTGGTGGAAATGGAATTAATCCTAGCTGATATTGACAGCATAGAAAAAGGCTTCCTCAATTGGAAAAGAAAGCAAAACAAGGTGATAAAGAGCTAAAGAGACAACTTGAATTAATGCAAGAGGTATTAGCTACTTTAAAACTCGGTAAACCTGCAAGAAGTTTGGAAAACATGGACGAAGCCGAGATGAAGTCGCTTCAATTGCTCACAACAAAGCCCGTTATGTACGTTTGCAATGTTGAAGATACAAATGTTATAACTGGCAATGAATTATCTAGAAAGGTAGAGAGAATGGCGGAGGAAAATAAAAGCAAATTTTATTGCATTTCAGCAAAACTTGAAGCAGATATTGCAAATCTTGATAGTGAAGAGGAAAAACAGAGTTTTTTATCAGAATTTGGCTTACAAGAATCAGGCCTTGATGGGGTAGCGCGTATTATGTATGAAGTGCTGAGTATGATAACTTTCTTTACTGTGGGCCCCAAAGAAGCACGGGCATGGCCAGTAAAAATAGGATCAACAGCTGATAAGGCAGCAGGTGTAATCCACACTGATTTTGAGAAAGGCTTCATAAAAGCAGAAACTATAAGCTTTGCAGACTACATAAAGTATGGAAGTGAATCAGCTTGCAAAGACGCAGGAAAAATTCGCTTTGAAGGCAGAGATTATATCGTACAAGATGGTGATATAATGCACTTTAGGTTTAATGTGTAGTTTATTATGCAGCCACTTATTTAAAGTTAAGTTTTCTGGATCCCAGTGTCTGGGCACTGGGATGACAAGAAAGGGAGCACTGGAATTTTTGTTTCAATATTTGTACATTAGCCATGCATCTGAACAGATACCTCCCCTAAACGGATACACTGTAGAAGGAGAGTTTCTTCTCCCAGTAAAGACTAGATTCCAGACTGGAATGACAGCAGTCCTACGTCATACCGCGATTCATTCGCGGTATCTCTTAGCATAGATCCCGCTAACAAGTAGCGGGATGACGGTTGTCAGGGTGTCATGCAAGTAGCTGACACTGGTTCCTTTATGACGGCAGTGCTCGACACTGGAATCCAGCTTTTAATACAACCCCTCACCAAAAATATTGTGTTTTAACATAAGGTTAGCTACTTTTATACTCACCAACTTAATCTCTAATCAAAATTCCTGGATCCAAGTAGTCAGGGCACTGGGATGACATCCTCCCTAGCGGAGATTGCTCTCAAATCACAATGTTCGTACAGTAAGCACTGACCACTTTGCTTCAATATTTGCGATGCCCCTGAACAGATACAAAAAATCTATTGTTTTTTTATAAATTAAATCCTAAGGCATTTTTTACTGTAGATTAATCATTTGATTATAGTATCATCTTAATTAAGCTTATGCTTGGAATATTTATGAAGAGTATTTTATACTTTGTATTATTAGTTGTTGTATTTGGATCACTGAGCCTATTTGCTGTAGAGCAATTTGAAGAAAAGAAAATTGAATCAGTTCATAAAAACGAAAATGTAGGTGTAAGGAAGCAAGATAGGACAAATCAAAAAGATGAGTTGAAAAGCAACGTCGATGCTAAACAAACACAAGAGGCTGAGAGCAAAAGAGTAACCGATAAAGAGAAGCTGCAACACAACGAGAATAAAGCTTCTGTGGTTGAAAAAACTATAAGTGAAGGTGAAAGGATTGATAAAGGTTTGCCAAATGACCAGCTAGAAGAAAGTACAGGCGAATTTGCTCGAAATTTACCAAATGTGGCCAATAAAGAAGTGAATAAAGATTTGAAACCAGAGCCTTTGCCTTTAAGTGCTGATTTAAATGAGAATACAACTGACCCGCAAAAAAATCTACAAGCTGATCAGAAGATTGATATAAAAGATAATGAACTTTCAAAAAGTGATGCGAGTCAATTATTAGAGGGAAAAAAAGAAAAAGTAGAGAATCAGTTTGAAGAAAAAAAAGTGAAAGAAACAAACAATAATTCTAAGGACCGCAATAGAGTAAAACCTATAACTAAAAAAGATGAAGAAGAGCAAAGTGAAAAGAAAAATTTACAAAAATGGACAAAGCTAAACAGAGAACCAATAAAAGAATGGGGTCATAAAGATATACAAAGCAAGTCAATATATAAACGACAATATGATAGCCTTAATGAGCATCTTCCTACAACTGTATTTATTGATGATTACAGTAAGCAATTTTTTTACTGTATTAAGAAAAATAACTTACCTTGCTTAAGAGGAATAATGAGTAAGCTAGAAAAAATTGGATTAACAACTCAAGAGATACTAAGGTTTAGAAATAAATTGGGTGATACTCCTCTCATTTATTCAGTTAAACAAGGTGAGGTAGACATAGTGCGCTTTCTCTTATTACAAGGCGCTGATCTTAGAGTAGTTAATAATAATTTTCAATCCCCAATTGATATAGCAATCGAAAAAAAGCAGATCAATATAATAAATGCGATTGCCGAAATGATGCCACACCTTTTGGAGGATAGAAAAATAGACAATAAAGAAAGCTCAGCAATTTACGATTGGGCTGTGAAAACGAAAGAAAACAATGAGTCGCAGTGCGATAAGCAAGATGATTAGATTTTTGATATTAATTTTAGTTGGTCATTTATGTTATGGAAACGAAACAAATGATGAAAAAAATCAGATTAGTGATTTTTTAAACGCTCTACATGATGCAAAATACGTATCTTACAGTAAAAAAGACTTTGCTGAATTTTTGGTGCAGTGCCACAAAGAGGGCGTGCCAGAAGATTTTAAGAAAGGTTTTGGCTCTAACTTAAATGGAGCTAATTTTAGCCAATTGTACCTAAGTGGATCTGTTTTTGATGGAGTAAGTCTGATTGGTGCTGATTTTTCTAACACCGATTTATCCGACGTGTCTTTCATTGATGTTGATTTACGTGGTGCTAATTTCTCCAATGCTAATTTACGTGGCATTAAAATAAAAGGTACAAATTTGAGTTTTACAAAATTTGTTTCTGCAAACTTAACAGATATCGTATTTGATCAGTCTCATGTTAGTTATGCTGATTTTATCAGTTCCGATCTCAAAAAAGTAAGTATGCACAACGTAATTGGTTTGCATACTAATTTCTCGAATGTGCAAATGAATCTCTCCAACTTATCAAACTCGAATGTTAGCTACGTAAATTTTAATGATAGTGAAATAAACGATACTGTTATGCAGAAAAATAACCTTGATAATGCAAGTTTCTTTGGAGTGGATGCATATAAATTAAAGATACAATTTTCTTCATTAAAAAATGCTAACATATATGGTGCAGAGTTAAAAGAATCAGACTTTACAGGTAGCAATCTTTCCGATGCCTGCCTTAATTCTTCTATCATAATTAACAGTAACTTCGACGAAGCTAATTTAAGCAACACACAAATTTCCTATGTGAATGACGATAATTCAAGTTTTGTTCAATCTATACTAAATGGTTCCAAGATAAAACATGTATATGTTTCTGGAGCAAGTCTTCAGGATGCTGATTTATCCAATATTGATTTTAGTTTTAGTGAACTGCATCAAGTTAATGTCTCTAATGCTGACATTCGTCACGGAAAGTTTCATAATACTAAAGTTGCGAATTCTAACATGAATGGCTCATTTTTTGACCATTCACTATTCACCTCTGCGAAGATAGAAGATTCAGACCTTTCTACAACTTCAATGTATAAGATAAAAATCCAAGACTCTCAAGTTTATAACAGTACACTTTTTCACCATAATATTGATTCCAGTGAAATAGAAAATTCAACATTCTTTAATTTATTAGCTGATAATTCGAGCTGGTCCAATTTAAAAGTAACTAATTCAAATTTTATTGAAAGCGATTTCAGATCTTCTTTGCTTCACGCTAATGCCTTTAGGAAAACTAGCTTTTTTCTTAGCAATTTGAGCAATTCAACAATTAGTGATATGTCTTTTCACTCTTCAAGCATATATAAAAGTTCAGTTGCTGATGCTCATTTAACAGATTGCAAGTTTGATAATTCAATTTTGATTGACAATCAAGGGCAGAAAAAACTTGCAGGGTTAGGAAATGCTATAACTTCAATTGGAGATTTGCAAGAGAAAATATCACAGGGTGAAAAATTTAATGTAAATTATTCTTACTTTGAATTTAAGAATATGAATTTAGAAAATGCTGATTTTTCTAATTCAACATTGAGTAGAGCAAAGTTTGTAAACGTTAATTTGAATAAGGCAAATCTTGAAAAAACCGATTTGCGCTATACTGTCTTTGATAACTCTTCTCTCATTGGCACCAACTTATCAAATTCTAATTTAGAAGGTTCTAGCTTTTTAAACTCTGATCCAAAAAGCGCCATGTTAAAAAATGCAAAGAAAAATGACCATAAAAAGTGAGGGCATATTATTGGTTCTATCCTCTCCTTCTGGAGCTGGAAAAACTACTATATCAGAAAAATTACTTGAGCGATCAACTAATTTAGTTAGGTCTGTTTCTACGACTACGCGCAAGCCTCGCTCTGGCGAAATAAATGGAAAAGACTATTTTTTCGTTACCGAAGAAAAATTTCACGAGTTATGCGAAGCTGGTCAGATGCTTGAATACGCCAAAGTTTTTGAGAATTTTTATGGTATACCAAGAGATTTTATAGAGCAAAACTTAAGCAGTGGAATAAGCGTTTTACTAAGCATAGACTGGCAAGGGGCATTTCACTTATTCAAGCTCATGAGAAAAAAAGTTGTAAGTGTTTTTATACTTCCCCCTTCAATGGAAGAGCTGAGGTTACGCCTGCAAAAGCGTAATAGCAACAGTGCGGATGAAATAGAGCGCAGATTAGCCGAAGCTCAAAAAGAGATAAGCAAACGTGATAAATATGATTATGTAATAATCAATGATGATATTGATAAAAGTGTAGAAGAGATAAGCTCCATACTAAATAAAGAAAGACTTAAAAAACTAAAAGAAAAACCAAGTCTGGAAGATTTATAAAAGCATCGATCTGCAGCTATAGTTTCTTATCCTATAGCTATACCGCCGCGAACCGTCATACCGCCGCGGTATCTCAGCATAGATTCCGCTAACACGTAGCGGACCGTCATACCGCCGCGGCGCTAACGAGTAGCGGAATGACGGTTTTTCAAATTGTCGTAAGTCAGTTTAGCTATATTTTAGCCAGTAGCACGTTTTGCAGTTACTCACTTTAGCTATATTTATTATTTTTTAAGATTAAATGGTTAAAATAGTAGACAACTGTTCAAGTGAGGATTTGACTATGATAACAGATTTTCTAATAGAAACTAGTTTTCTGCCTTTCCACCTATATTTTGATCACATATACAACGTTTAGCTCAATTTAAAAGTCAAACTTCTTGGTTGTTAGTTTAGTGCTGACAACTTAAATAGCTTTTAATATTGGGGTTTTAGTATGGGTATAGATCTAAGCGCACTAGCTACTAATGCAGATAAGTTAGACGAATGCATAGATAAAAATAAAAAGCGAGAGCAGGATAGAAAAGACGAGCAATTGTATGGCACTATAGAGAGAAAGGTAAAAAAAGAAAAACACAAGCGTGAAAAACCAAGAGGTCAAGATGGAACCCTCAAGAAGTGCAAAAGGTTATTTGAGGAAGGTGCTAGCTCTGAAGTATTAACTAAATTAGAAGAATCACTTAGAGAACAAGAAAAATATTATAGGTATTATGTCCAATGCTTCCTTCCAGTGCTAGATGAAGTAATAGAACGATCGAAAAAAACACCAAATGAAACAAAAGAGCGAGTAAAGCAAGCAATTTCAGAAATTACTTATAATAGCAAATATTGTTTTACCCACAACCAAAATGATCGTAGGGACAGTGAAACAGAGAGTGGCTACGGTAGCGATGTTGAAGATGATCATGAAGTAGAAATAAGCAACGGAATAACGAATAATAATGTTCAATTACTAAAAGCGATCAAAAATGGAAATAACAGGAAATTTAGAAAATATCTAAAAGATTGTACGGATATTAGCAGCATAAAAGATGAAAAAGGAAATAATATTTTACACCTTATTGCATCGCTCGAAAAGAAACAGAAATGCAAGTTTCTGGGTATCCTAATAAAAACGGTCACCAAGGAAGATTTAGCACAACTCATTAATAGTGAAAATCAGGACGCTCTTCAGGTGGCACTAATTAACAAGATAACAAAAGAAAAACATGAGTCTCATACGATCCAAAATAATGATAACACACTTAAGTTTCTTACAAAATTGTTAGAGCATGGAGCCAGCTCTGATAATTTAGGATTATCTACAAAAGAATTACAAGGCTTAAAAGAAGAGCAAAAGACATACTATCGTAATTTCTTAGAAAAATTAGCAGAGCAAGGAAAGAAATCTAAATTAAAGCCAGAAATAAAAATCAATACAGAAGCAAAAATTAAAGAAATTATACCACGTACCATAAATACTCCAGATAGTAATGATAATTATCAATTACATTTAGCAATTAAAAATAATGATAAAGAACTTTTTAAAGAACTATTGCAAAAAGGGGCAGATATTAGCCTTAAAGACACAGATGATAATAATGCTTTACACTTGATTGTTAAACCTGAAACAAAACAAAAACTTAAACTTCTCCATATATTGCTAGAAGCAAGCCAAAAAGAACAATTTATAAAAGCTGTAAATGATAAAAAAGAAGGGCAAACACCGCTCCATCTGGTACTCCAGCGCATACAAGAGAAGAGTGAGAACCGATCACTTAAGAAATTTGAAAAAACAAATAGATATAAAGCCTTAGAGTTATTTTTACAAAACGGTGCAGATATTACCGTGCAAGATAAAGATGAAAAAAATGCTCTGCACTATATTGCTTCATTCAAAGGAGAACAAAAAGTTACATGTTTAGAGTTGATTTTAAATTCGGTGGAAAAAGAGAAATTTAGTAAAGCTGCAAACGCCACTAACGAAAAAGAACGCACACCACTACAAGTAGCGCTAATTACTAAGACGACAAAAGATAAACATAATTTGGTCAATCCTAAGAGCCGTGATAACACGATCAAGTTTTGTGTAAAATTAGTGCAAAATGGTGTTGACCCAAAGCAGTTAATACTACCCGAAAGATTATGGAGCAAAGAGTATTATAAAATTATAAAAGGAATAGAGAAATCAATGGGTAGAGCGCTTATTCCAGATGATATGAGAACTGAACTGAAGTGCAATTTTGGCAAGAAGTTAAAAGCACGCGATATTGTGAAGTATGTCAATAATGTTGTTTGTAAAGTAGTGACAACGCTTGTATTTACTGCTTTAGCCTGTGCGGTAATATTCAGCGCTTCTCAAGGAAGTATTACAATTGCAACTGCCTCATCTATTATAGCAGTTATTGGAGTTTGTTATCTTATTTACTTGAATTTAGAAAATATTTATGAAGGATTTGGAAAAATTAAAGGAAAGTTTACTGAAGAAAAGCAACTTACACTTCAAGATAACGCACCAAAAAATGATACACAATGCAATAACTCTGTTAAGGATATAGAAAATAAGTCCAACGATTTAGAAGAGCAAGAGGTACAAAAATCATCAAGTCAATCAGAATATACAGAAAACCCAGCTACTAAAATGAGCGATGTATCAATACTACGTCAATTCATGAATAAGCTAGTAGGGAACGTTCTATAGCTAGCTACAATTTGATATGCCGTCATTCCGCTACTCGTTAGCGCCGCGGTATAGCACATTTTGCACCTGTTCACTTTAGCTATATACCAATATTTATCCTTTCTTAAAACTAAACATTTAAAATAGTAGATAATCGTTGAAGTGAGGTTTAACTATGATACTAGCAGAAACGCTCTTCTGCCTGTATTTCAATTACATATACAACATTTTAAAATTTAAATCTAGCTTTTTAGTTGTTAGTTCTCAATCTCAAATTGTTGACACTTACAACTACAAAGATACACAAATAGTTAGTTTTTAGTGAGGCTTTGGTATGACAAAAGAAAATTCTACATCTAGTGAGTTAGTACACAACAATGAATTATTGAGCATTATAACGAAAAAAGTAACAAAAGGAAAGCACAAACACCTACACCCAGAAGTTGGGAAAGACAAGACTCTCAACAAATGCAAGGGATTGTTCAAGGAAGGGGCTAGTCCTAAGATATTAACCGAAGTGTTAACCAAATTAGGAGAATCACCTGAAGAACAAGAAAAATATTATAAGTATTATACTCAACACTTCCTTCCAGCATTGAAAAAGAAATCAAACAGTCAAAAAAACTAGACCCAACAAAAAAAGAGGAAATAGAACAAGTAATTTCAGAAGCTATTAACAAGAGCAGCAAAAAAGATCATCCTGATAACGTTGATCAAAATGAAATTGGTCGTAGAGGGAGTATGGAGAGTGAAACCGAAAGCGGCAACAGTAGCGATGCTGAAGATGATCATAACGCTAGTAAGAAGCATTCAATCAGTAGTGCTAACACAATAAGTGAAGGGCAAGGAGTAGAGAAAGACAACGGGATGACGATTGACAATGGAGACAGTGGAATCGAAAGCGGCAACAGTAGCGAAGCTGAAGATGATCCTGCTGATGAGAAAGACCACATTTCGGGTATACCAATTTCCTACACAGCAAATGAAAACCAAGAAGTGGAGAAAACCAACGGGATAACGAACAGCAATGTTCAATATACTGATGAGGAACAGCCAATATTCAAAGCAATTAAAAATGGAAATCGCAAGAAATTTGAAGAATATCTGAAAGGTTGTAAGGATATTAGCAGTGCAAAAGATGAAAAGGAAAATAATATTTTACACCTAATAGTTACACAATTAGAGAAAAAACAAAAGTTTGATTTTTTAAATACAGTACTAGATGTGAGTAAGAAGGAAGGAAAAGAGGAAGGAAAAGAGCAACTTAAAGCACAACTTGAAAAAGCTGTAAACGATAAAAATGGCAACGGTCAAACACCACTGCAAGCATTGTTACTTAGTAAAGTAACAAAAGAAAAACATAGTTTTGAGACTACACCTAGAAAAACTTTAACACCTTTTAAAAAACTTATACCACACTACGACAATACAATAGTATCTGCTATACAATTGCTCAAATTAGGAGCAAATATTGATGATTTGCAGTTGTCTAAAGAAGAATTACAGGAGTTAAGCGAAAAACAAAAAATATATTATCTTAACTTCTTAGAAAAATTGGCAGAGTCAGTAAAGAAGTCTGAATTAGAACCAGAAATAAAAACCAATACAGAAACAAAAATTAAAGAAATTATAGGGTATACCATAAATACTCCAGATAGTAATCCATTACATTCAGCAATTGAAAATAATGATAAAAAACTTTTTGAGGAGTTACTACAGAAAGGGGCGGATATTAGCCTGAAAGACACAAATGGCAACAATGCTTTACATCATATTGCTTTACTTAAAGGAGAGCAAAAAGTTGCATATTTGGAGTTGATTTTGAATTTAGTAGAAAAAGAAGTGATATCTCAAGATAAATTGAGAGAAGCTATGAATGCTACCAACCAGAAAGAAGACACGCCTCTACAAGCGGTGCTAAAAACAAAAGCAAGGAAAGAAAAAATTGAATATCTAAAGCAAGGAACAATTTTTGATTCAACAGTTAGTTGTAGCAATACAACAAAGTTTTGTGCAATGCTGCTAGAAATGGGCGCTGATCCCTGTTCTCTAGAGTTGGAAGGTCAAACATTTGATACTAAAAAGTATTATCTAACTTTACTTAATTTAAAAGAATATCCAAGAATTACACAAGAAGCACAAAAAAAGGTTAGAGAGCTAAAGGAGAAACTCGAGGAAAAATACCACTGTAAAACTGCTTCAAAAAAATGTCAGTCTGGCATTGAAAAAGCAGGTTCTTTTATAGAAAAAACAGCATCTACTACAGGAAAAGCAGTATCTGCTGCTGGAAAGTACATAGATCCAGCAAAGAGAACCCGTCAAACATTAATATTCATAACAACGGTTATTTTCATTTCAGCTGTAGCATATGGTGTCTCTCAGGGTTACATTGGGGCCCTTGCCGCTTTATTCCTCGCAGCTATTGCTATAGCTACATGTCTTGCTCTCACTTTAGGGTTTAGTGGTGTTAAGAAATGTTTTGAAAAACTAACTAATAAAACAAAGAACTCTACTGACAATGACCGACAGACAAAGCGTGCAAGAAATCCAAAAAGTGAAATGAAAGATACATCAACAAAATCTCCCGCAGATGGGTTAACAATATAACTAGTATACCCTCTTTCCGGAGCGATGAAGTCAATTTCATCGCTCAGAGTTTTTTCAGCCACTTTTTTATAATCAATTTTTACGTTAATTTGACCTTTCTTTTCTTCAAGCCACGCTATGGTGTGTTTCATCCAGTTTTTATCATCACGCTCAGGAAAATCTTCACGAGCATGAGCACCTCTACTCTCCTCTCGATTGGCTGCGCATTCCATGGTAATAACCGCTTGTGGGATCATGTTAGCAAGCTCCAGTGCTTCAACTAAATCACTGTTCCATATCATACTGCGATCCTCAAGTGAAACATCAGGCATCATTTTTGCTACCTTTTTTATAGCTTTTTTACCTTCTTCTAAAACTTCAGCAACACGGAACACTGATGCGTACTTTTGCATAGTGTTCTGCATTTCGCTGCGTATTTTTGCTACTTTGAGCTTCCCAGAAGCAAATCGCATTTTATTAAACCTATCTATTATCCAATCTGTACAATCTGAGCTCAATTTTTTATGTGGTGTACCGGATTTTAGTTTCTCTTTTGCTCTGAGCGCTGCAGCTCTACCAAAAACCACAAGATCAAGAAGTGAGTTAGAACCAAGTCGATTTGCACCGTGCACAGAGACACATGCAGCTTCTCCAATTGCAAATAGTCCATCTACCACTTCTTCCTTACCTTGCTTCAGCGTGATCACTTCTCCATGATAATTGGTTGGAATGCCGCCCATGTTGTAGTGAACAGTTGGAATAACAGGTATTGGATCTTTAGTGACATCAACTCCAGCAAAAGTTCTTGCGGTTTCGCTGATGCCCGGCAATCTGAGTTTTATTACTTCCGGATCAAGATGCGCTATAGTTAAATACATGTGATCTTTTTTCGGTCCAACTCCCCTTCCCTCTCTAATTTCAATTGTTATTGCACGACTTACCACATCACGGGAAGCTAAATCTTTTGCTTTTGGTGCGTAACGTTCCATAAACTTTTCGCCCTGAGAATTAACGAGGTACCCCCCTTCTCCACGGCACCCTTCTGTCATCAAGCACCCTGAGCCATATATTCCTGTTGGATGAAATTGTACAAATTCCATATCTTCAAGTGGTAACCCAGCTCTCACCACCATGCCATTACCATCACCTGTGCAGGTATGCGCACTTGTTGCAGAGAAATAAACACGTCCATATCCACCTGTTGCTAGCACCACCGAATGTGCGCGAAATCTATGTAATGTGCCGTCGCATAGCGACCAAGCAAGAACTCCGCAGCATGCTCCGGTTTCGCTATCCATAATTAAATCAATCACAAAGTATTCAACAAAAAATTCAGCGTTGAATTTAAGACACTGCTGATATAGAGTGTGAAGGATTGCGTGCCCAGTTTTATCTGCCGCTGCACAAGTGCGCTGCGCTGATTTTCCTTTACCAAAGTGAGTTGTCATTCCACCAAAAGAGCGCTGGTATATTTTGCCATCTTCTGTACGAGAAAAAGGTACGCCAAAATTTTCAAGTTCAATAACAGCTTTAGCAGCGTTTTTACACATATATTCTATTGCATCTTGATCACCAAGCCAGTCTGAACCTTTTATTGTGTCATATGCATGCCAGCGCCAATCGTCTTCACCAATATTACCTAAAGCTGCACTAATTCCGCCTTGTGCTGCAACTGTATGACTTCGTGTAGGGAAAATTTTAGAAATGCAGGCAACTGAAAAATTAGTTGCAGCCATCCCAAGCGTTGCTCTGAGCCCTGCTCCACCTGCACCCACTACTACCACATCATACTCATGTTCTATGATCTCATACGCTGACTTATCCATATTTGCTTATTTTATCATTACAGGCTTATGATATCACAGAAGTAGAAAAAATCTATACAAGTTTTCTATAGCTAATACCAATTCTCATTATTAGTGAACCACTTTTTCATCCAATAATTTTGATCTTAATGCCATTTAAACCTCGCTATTTTACTTACTTCAGGTGGAACATACAATAAAATGGTTGAGTCTTTATCTGGCTTGCATCCATCGGTAGTTATTACACTAAATAAACAGGAAGTTGGTGGAATGATAAAAGAAACGATTACTCAAAAATTTTCTGAAATGGCCAGGGAAAACCTTGGCAATTTCTCTGAGGAAGAGCAGGAAAAGATTCGTAATGAGTTGCCGGAATTATCGTCTGAAACAGTAAGATAGCTACACGCTTAGCTCTTGAGAAAAAGTGTCAGGGGTTTAGCAGTGGACTAGATAATGATAAAAAGGAGGAAATACTAGGAGAATGTATGAGTAATTTATCCTATGTTGAACTGGAGAATCAAAACGAAGTGGTAAGGTAAATTATATTTCATTAAAGTCATTTATCTTGAAACATAAGCAGGATTTTGTATAGTTGTTTCAATTTGGGTCTGTATATTGAAACAATGCGTGAAAATGACAGGTCATTGTACAAGAGGTACCTAATTTGCCGACAAGAATGCTAGATAAAGAAACTTACATTTCAATTATTTCATAATTTCTGTATAATCTTACAAGCTCAATTGGTATATTATGAAGATAATAATAGGTAATGCTAGTAAAGAATTAGGGGAATCAGTAGTTAACCGGCTAGATGTTCAACCATCCTCTGCTTGGATATCAAAGTTTACCGATGGCGAGGTAAATGTAGAAGTAGCAAATGATCTATATAATCAAGAAGTATACATAGTACAATCTCTTTCTCCCCCTGTGAATGATAACCTTATGGAGCTTCTGCTTATAATTGATGCAGTAAATAGATTAGGAGCCAAAAGGATAGTAGTAATTATTCCTTATTATGGATATAGCAGACAAGATAGAATTATCAAGAACAATGATATGCAATCTGCTTTAAATGCCAAATTAGTTGCAAATCTTATTCAAACTGCAGGTGCAAGTAGTGTTGCAGTGATTGATTTGCACTCAAGTCAAATTGAAGGATTCTTTGATGTACCGATAACTAATTTGAACTGCTTTGAAGCATTTGTTGACTGTATACACACGGAAAATTTGGCAATTGTTGCACCTGATGTTGGAGCAATTGGCAGAGCACGTGCTTTTGCAAAGACTTTAGAGGAAAAGTACAAGATAGGGTTAAGTGATAAGATTATTGTAGTAGATAAATATAGGGAGAAAGCAGGCACATCTCAAGTAATGAACATAATAGGAGAAGTTGCGAATAAAAATTGTGTCATTGTTGATGATATAGTTGACTCTGGTGGAACATTGTGTAATGCAGCCCTTGCTTTAAAAAATTGCGGAGCAAAGTCCGTAATTTCATGCATCACACATGGCGTGCTTTCAGGAAGTGCAGTTGAAAAAATTTCTTCCTCTTCTTTAGATAAATTAGTGATTACGGATACTATACTTCACAAACTTGAAAAAACTGGTAAAATAGAAGTTGTTTCGGTCGTAGATATTTTAACTCACTTCATCCAAGGAGGTAAAGATGCCAGCTAAGTCAACAGAAGACGTTATTACTTCACTAATAGAATTTGCAAATAAGAGAAAAATAACAATTACCAAGGAAGAAATGCTTAAAATTGCACAGCTTGTAAGGATTAAGTTATCAAATGACGAGATTGATCACTACTCCAAAGAACTGACAATGCTGGATTGGATACATGATACTTTATTACAAGTTAATACTGAAGGTGTTTCTCCTATGCGTTATGGCAGTATAGACAAGGACATTCATGTACGCGATGATGTTATAAATTCTCAAAACATTAAAGAAGAGATATTGTCCAATACAAAACCTGAGCATGGGTATTTCGTAGTGCCAAAGGTTATAAACGATTAGGGTAAAATAAGGCTCATATCAATTCTATAATAGATCTACTTTCAAAGTATCCGTTCAGCAGAGTGGCAAAACAGATATAGCTAACCCAAGAAGGTTTCCCTACGTCATACCGCCGCGGCGCTAACAAGTAGCGGAATAACGAATTTGTTGTTTTTCAAATTGTAGGTAAACCTAAGCCACTTTAGCTATAGTTTACTTGCCCCATGATTTTCTTTATTATCAGATATTGCTTTAAATAATATGGAGGGGTAAGTTGTCAGCAATTGCCATCATTGATTTTGGTTCACGTACGATATCGGTAGTTAACATTAGCTACCTGAGGGTCAGAGTCGCCTTTCTTAAAGATATTTTAAGTATACTAGATGTATTATTGATACGTGATAATAAAACTGGGGGTTTTTATGGAAACATCTGAATTAACTTTACTCGACTTACAGGATTTGCTTGAAAGTTTGAAAAGGCATGTGCGTAGTGAAGTAGAAAAATATGTAGATAAAAGGGTAGAAGAAGTCAAAGATGAGGCAGTAACATATATAATAAATAAAGTATTAAACAATATGGTGGGTAATGAGCCACTAAATGAGCTCAAAATAGATAAACCTAAAGAAATTGTGCAAGTTGATGATGATGGCTTAACGCAAAATCAAAAAGTTATTAAAGCTCTTTTTATAGGTAGAACACTTGTTGGAGAATATAAAAAGAAAATGTATGAAGTTACAGTCAGTAATGAGGGAAAGTTTATTTACAATGGGGAAGAATATAGTGCTCCTTCTACGGCTGGCACAAGAATTACCGGTAAAAGTTGCAACGGTTGGGATTTTTTTAAAGTATGCCTTGACCCCAAAGAAAAACTGAGGACTCTGAGTCACCGCCGTGCAAAGTTTCTGTCAACTCAAAATAAATCATAGCTAACGTTTAAGTCATACATCAAAGCTTTTAAGAGGTCTTAGTTTACTTACTTCTTTATTTTCTTTATTATCAGATATCACTTTTAAATAATATGGAGGAGCAAATTGTCAGCAATTGCCATTATTGATTTTGGTTCACAATTTACACAGCTTATCGCAAGACAAGTCAGGGAAATGGGTGTGTATTGCGAAATATTTCCAAGCAACATCAGTTTTGAAACAATATCAAAATTCAATGGGTTTATTCTCTCTGGAGGACCACAATCTGTAAATGATGATTGTTCTGAAACAAGTAGAGTAGTACATGAAATTATAAAACTTAATAAGGCAACAAACGTTCCTATACTTGGAATATGCTATGGACAGCAACTCATTTGTCATTATTTTGGAGCAAAAGTAAAAGAGAGTTTCAAACAGGAGTTTGGCAGAACTAAAATCAAGATACTAAAAGAATCCCCCATTATAAAGGATACCTGGGATGTTAATTCTGAAGTGGATGTATTAATGAACCATGCGGACAGTGTTGATACTATACCACAGGGATTTACTGTTATCGCATCAGGTGTGATAAATCAAACAATTGCAATAATTGTCAACGAACAGCGGAAGATTTACTGTACTCAGTTCCATCCTGAAGTGAGGCCCACAACAAATGGCAGTAAATTGCTCTCTAACTTCTTGGATATTGCAAATTGCGAGAGAGACTGGACAATGAAATCGTTTATTGAAAAGCAGAAGGAAAAAATCAAAAATGTAGTAGGAGAGAAAAAAGTAATCGCTGCAGTAAGTGGTGGGGTTGATTCAAGTGTTGCAGCGGCTCTCACACATAAAGCTATAGGAAAACAATTGAACTGTATTTTTATCGATACTGGGTTGTTACGCAAGAACCAGACCATTGCTATGTTGAAAGAAATTCCGATAAACTACGTTGATAAATCAAATTTATTTTTGAGTAGGTTAAAGGGAATAACTGATCCAGAAAAAAAGCGAAAAATTATCGGTAACGCTTTCATTGAAGTGTTTGAAGAAGAAGCAAAAAAAATAGGTGATGTGGATTTTTTGATGCAAGGTACCATCTACTCTGATGTAGTTGAGTCAGGGCATGCCTCAGACAACACTAGTACAATTAAGTCTCACCATAATGTTGGTGGGTTGCCAGAAAAGATGAACCTGAAGCTAGTAGAGCCTTTACGCTACCTCTTTAAAGATGAGGTAAGGCTACTTGGAAAAGAAATTGGGCTTTCAGACGAGATAATATTTCAACATCCATTTCCTGGACCCGGACTTGCAGTGAGGATTATAAGTGAAGTCGATGAAGAAAAGGTGCGAATATTGCAAGAAGTAGATGAAATATATATTAATACGATGAAAAATTACGATCTATACGATAAGATATGGCAAGCTTTTGCTGTATTATTACCAATAAAAACTGTAGGCGTCATGGGAGATGGTCGTACATACGGATATGTTTGTGCTTTAAGGGCTGTAACATCGTCCGATGGTATGACGGCTGATGCATTTCCATTTGAAGATAAGGATCAGCATTCGCTAGTGTTTTGGGACTTTTTACAGAATGTTGGCAGTATAATTGTTAATAACGTTTCCGGAGTAAATAGAGTTGTCTATGACTTAACTTCTAAACCACCAGCAACCATTGAGTGGGAGTAAATCAAAAAGTCTAGTCATCCCGCAGCGGGATCTAGAGATACCGCGGCGGTATGACGTAGGATTGCTGTCATCCCGCTTTGTTAGCGGTTGAGATACCGTGAATAAATCACGGTATGACGTTAAGTAACTCGTCATCCCGCTACGTGTTAGCGGGATCTAGAGATACTGCGGCGGAATGACGAATTTGTTGTTTTTCAAATTGTAGGTAAACCTAAAGCTATAGAAAAAAGAAGAACCAGTTTCTTAGTTCTTCATTGACATAATCCACTTCATATGCCATAATAAAATTTTATATCTTGGAGAAGGAAATGACATTAAGGTTAATACTACAAGAAGTCAACAGTAGTCCAGATCTGAGTAAGGAAAATTTAATTGATAGAATTAAAGATAAGCTGCAGCAGGAAAATCAACTTATATATGATGAGTGGAAAAAAAGCGAATTTGATATAAATTACACGTTTATAATACTCAAGTGCAATTTATTACTTATAGCAGCTGAAAATGGCTATGAAAAAGTAGTAAGATACTTAACAAAAAACGGAGCTAATGTTAATGTACAAGATGAATGGGAAAAAACCTCCTTACATTATTCTGCTCAGCATGGGCATACACAAGTAGTAGAAGTTTTGCTAGAAGAAGGAGCAGGCGTTAATGCACAAGATGAAGATAAAGGGACTCCTTTGCATTATGCTGCCAAACACGGGCATACAAAGACAGTGAAACTTCTACTAAAAAATGGAGCTAATATCAATCTACAAGATGAAGGTGAAAGAACTCCTTTGCATTATGCTGCTGAGCACGGGCATATAAAGACAGTGAAACTTCTACTAAAAAATGGAGCTAATATCAATCTACAAGATGAAGGTGGAAGAACTCCTTTGCATTATGCTGCTGAGCACGGGCATATAAAGACAGTGAAACTTCTACTAAAAAATGGAGCTAATATCAATCTACAAAATAAAAATAGATATACCCCTTTGAGTTGTGCTTGGCATAGTAAATATCCAGAAATGGCAAAACATACTGTAATTGCTGTTGAATAATGGAGAGACATACTCCATTATTTTGGCGCGAAGTAACAAATTCAGTAGAATAAGTTCTTCAAAAATAATTTAAACTTTTATAGTAGGAGTAGTCTCATGAAATATTATAGCGGATTAGATGTCTCACTCAAAGAAACTTTTATCAGTATCGTTGATGAGAAAGGAAAAATTATTAAAGAAGAAGTTGTTGCAAGTGAGAGTGATGCAATAGCTAAGTGCTTGCTTGGCCAAGACAAAGAATATGAAGTGATAGGGATAGAAAGTGGACAGCTATCAATATCAATGTGCAAAGAATTAAGGAATTTTGGATTACCAGTAATTTGTGTAGATGCAAGACATATGGCAGCAGCATTATCTGCAAGGATCAATAAGAATGATAAAAATGATGCAAGAGGTATAGCACAAATGATGAGAGCTGGGTTATACAAAGAAGTATTGGTAAAATCAGACGAATCTTGCAAAATTAAGGTAGCGCTTGGAAGCAGAAGGCAGTTAATATGCAACAAGCAGCAAATCATTGGAACAATAAGAGGATTATTGAAGATATATGGAATAAAGCTCGGTAAAGGAGCAAAATTTGAAATTTTTGCCTTAAGAATACAAGATGCAATGAATAATTTGGATGAAATCAGTAGGAGTTCAATAGAAGCATTAGTTTGTAGTTTGGAAACAATAGAAGAATCAATAAGAAAACTTGACAAAATACTTTCAGGACAAGGCGAAAAAGACGAAGATTGCAAATTGTTAACTACTACCCCAGGAGTTGGTATGATAGTAGCAATGACATTTAAAGCTGCAATAGATAATCCATATAGATTTGAAACATCTTATACAGTTGGAGCCTATATAGGATTGACACCAAGGCAGTACGCTTCTGGGGAGGTTAATCATCATGGCAGTATATCAAAAATGGGACCAGTGGAGTGCAGAAGTATGTTGTATGAGGCTGCACAAGTCTTACTTGTAGTCAATAAGAAGAAATTTAAGTTAAAAAGCTGGGGATTAAAGCTAGCAAAGAAAAAAGGGATGAAAAAAGCAATTGTAGCAGTAGCGAGAAAATTAGCTGTAATTATGCACAGGATGTTGGTTGATAAAACAGAATTTTGTTATCAATAAACAAGAGGAGTATAGAACAATAGTTTTATTGAAAGTGAAGATAGTAATGCCGATGGAAGGGACAAGCAAGAGCAGAAAGTGAAGCTTAGACTTCGTGCGAAACATGTTGCCGTCCACTTCCGCCTAACAAGTATAGTGCGGCTTGGCGAACTAAAGTTTTAGCCATATTGGACCGCGGAGAGAACTTTGGAAGCATGCTACTTTAACTTATGTAAAATCACTAGGATTATGAGGAAAGTATGACACCTTAATTTTTATGAGTTTAATGAATATGTGAATAAGTACTTTTAATGTGTGTGGACGTACTTATCCACATATTCATTAACTATATTGATTTAGAAAGGTCATTAAAAATTTAGTACAGGTGTTTTTTTGCCAATAAAGCGATTTGTAGTTGAGTAAGATAATATAATAGCAGATAAAATTTGTACTATAGCCAGGCTTGATGTCAGAAAATATTTTTAATGATATAAAAAATTATTATTGACTTTTATGCAATTAGAGAACTTCTGCTAAATTATGGTGCAGACCCATCATGTATACATAGGCCTAAAGCTACAAAAGCAGGAGCCGTTGGGGTTGTTATATCTGCTGTTGTAGTTCCATTAGGACTCGTTTACGCTACTGCATTATCTGCACTAGCAATAGTTGGAATTACTGTGGCATCTGCACTGATCGTTGGTGGAATTTCCTATGGGGTTGCGTATAAGTCATCAGAGCATTCATTAAACAGTAAGCTAAGTGAGGTTAGCTGCAGTAATGTTGATGGAAATAAACAAACTGTACAACCATAGTTACTAATTTACCACAGTAACCGCGCCGTGGCAGTGCTTGTATTTCTTTCCGGAGTTGCAAGGACATTTGTCGTTTCTTGAGACTTTGGAAAGTCTGCTATTTCTAGCAGAATGTAACCTATTGCCTATCTCTTGGTTGTCTGCCAACTTAAAGTGTGCTAAGCGATGAATGGTGAGTTCCTTCCATTTTTCAAGCATTGACTCAAACATCAAGAAAGCTTCGCGTTTAAATTCATTCAGTGGATCTTTCTGCCCCATGGCACGTAAGCTTATGCTTTGTCTTAAGCTTTCTAAAGTTGAAAGGTGTTCCCTCCATAAATGATCAAGTGTCATTATCATCATTTGCTTCACGATCGTATTCCACAAATCTGTAGTGTGCTGACTGTTGAAATATTTTTCTTTCTCAGTAAAAAATTCTTGTATCTTATCATTTATATAATTCAAAGCTTCTTGTTTGTTTAAAAACTTTGCTAAATCTTCTTTATCAAGCGTTATTCCATACTTTGTATGGAATTCTTTGACTATATCTTCAATATAATCCTCATAATAGCCACTTTGGATTATACCTTCTACTATGCTCTCATTTACTTCGCTATATACTTCAAGTAAATCATTAATTTCGTTGCCTAAGATATTGTTTCTCTGCTTAAAAATAACTTTACGTTGGTTGTTGATTACGTCATCAAACTTAAGCAAAGACTTCCGCACATCATAGTTTCTAGCTTCAACTTTCTTCTGCGCCTTCTCAAGTGCCTTATTGATCCATGGATGATGAATAGCTTCGTTATTCTTTAACCCTACTTTTTGTAAAAAGCTTCTCATTCTATCAGAACCAAATATTCTCATTAGGTCATCTTCAAGCGATAAAAAGAACTTAAAAGTCCAGGATCCCCCTGACGACCAGAACGGCCGCGTAATTGATCATCTATTCTCCTGCTTTCATGTCTTTCGGTTCCAACCACGCATAAACCACCAGCTTTTATAGCAATTTCCTTATCTTTTTTTACTCTTTCGACTATTTCTTGGTATTTTTTTTCTCTTTCATCAGCATTTTTTATCTTCTTTAGCTCTACCTTTGCAATCATTTCAGCGTTTCCACCGAGTTGAATATCAGTTCCACGTCCTGCCATGTTAGTTGCTATAGTGATACTACCTGGCACTCCAGCTTGTGCTATTATGTACGCCTCTTGTTCATGATAACGAGCATTCAATACTGAATGCTTAAGAGAATGGCTTTGCAAAAGCGCAGAAAGCTTCTCAGAGTTTTCGATGCTTACCGTGCCAACAAGGACCGGTTGAAGGCGTTTGTGGCATTCTTCTATAAACTTCAACACAGCATTAAATTTTTCTTTTCCTGTGCCATAAATTTCATCATCAATATCAACTCTTTTTACAGGTACATTGGTTGGAATTTTTACTACATTTAGTCTGTATATATCACGAAACTCTTCTGCCTCTGTTGCTGCTGTTCCAGTCATTCCGGAAAGTTTATTGTACATACGAAAGTAATTCTGAAATGTGACCGATGCTAAAGTTTGGTTTTCATGCTGAATTTCAAGATTCTCCTTCGCTTCAAGTGCCTGATGAAGACCATCGGAATATCTCCTGCCCTCCATCATACGCCCAGTAAATTCATCAATAATCACTACCTTGCCATCCTTTACTATATAATCTTTATCAGCAGTAAACAGCTTATGTGCACGTAATGCTTGGTCTATATAATGAGTCATTATCATGCTGTCAGTATCATAGAGCGAGGAATTTTCAGGAATGAGATTGTATGACCTGAGTAGTTCTTCCACTCGTGAAATACCATCTTCAGTAAGGAACACTGCCCTACCCTTTTCATCCACCTCATAATCAGAGTCAACTAATTTGGTTACTATTTTATTGATATGCTTATATATCTGATTGTTTTCCTCAATCTGGCCAGAAATAATAAGCGGAGTGCGAGCTTCATCAATGAGTATTGAGTCTACTTCATCAACTATTCCGTAGTGAAAGCCTCTCTGAACCATGTCTTCTTGAGAAAATTTCATATTGTCTCGCAGGTAATCAAAGGCAAGCTCGTTATTTGTGGAATACACGATATCTGCACTGTAAGCCTCTTTTCTCTCTTCGTCTGTCAAGTTATTCGTGATAAACGCAACAGAAACCCCAAGAGAATTATATAATTTGCTCATCCACTCTGTGTCTCGTTTCGCAAGGTAGTCGTTAACAGTTACGACGTGCACGCCTTTCCCTTCTAAAGAATTAAGGTATGCAGCTAAAGTTGCAACGAGTGTCTTTCCCTCTCCTGTTTTCATTTCTGATATCATGCCGTTATGGAGCACCATTCCACCAATCAACTGAACATCAAAGTGCCTCATGTTAAGAAACCTGCGAGAGGCTTCACGCACAACTGCAAATGCAGGTACGAGAAGATCATTTAACGTTTTCCCATTTTTCAATTCCTGTTTGAATTCTTGAGTTTTACCAGCAAGCTCCTCATCAGATAAGCTCTGCATTTCTGTTTCTAATGCATTTATTTGCTGAACAATTTTCCTAAAGGATTTTATTATCTTCTTGTTTGTTGACCCAAATATCTTTCTTATAAAAAAGAATGACAACGTAAAAATGAAAAATATAAGAATGGCTGTCAAAATTAGCGGAGAATCTAGCATAAACTTAAGTAACGTCTTATTTAATATGAGATTATATTACTAAATGCAGCCTACAGCAATGACATATTAGATTCGGGGAGTCTTTTCAAATTAAGAACCTATCACAGGCATTGTTTAGTTTGCTGAAAATAGTTGTTCGTTTAAGTTGTTAGTTATGCTAGATTAAGAGTAATTCACTTGAGAACAGCGCCGGACAGATAAAACCTGTCAAACCAAAAAGAAACTTCCTAGCTGAGTGTATGGCAAATTTTATGTATAATTTTGTAGAGAAGAGCTTTTTGCAGTTATAGCCGAACTGTGCAATGGTGCCTTAAGTGCCCGTAGGACAGCGTGGCTTTGGAGGAACGGTCGAACCACTGATGGAGCCTTTTGGGCTACCTCGATTAGAAGAATGTATAACTCAATCGTCCCAAGCTTAAGCACTTCTCAATTATGGATTATTATATAATGGAGATTAAAAATGGCAAAGTTCAAAAGTAAATTAGAGATAACGAATCCTAATGCAGCAGGAATCGATGTTGGCTCGGCTGTACATTATGTATGTGTACCCGAAGGAAGCGATGAACAACGTATACAAAAATTTAGCTGCTTTACGGAAGATCTCTACAACATAGCAAAATGGTTGAAAAAATGTAAAGTTAATACAGTAGCCATGGAGTCAACAGGAGTGTACTGGATTCCTTTGTTTCAAGTACTTGAATCACACGGATTTGAAGTAAAACTGGTAAACGCAAAACATGTTAAAAATGTACCTGGGAGAAAATCAGATGTGCAAGATTGTCAATGGATTCAACAACTACACAGTTACGGGTTACTCCAAGGGTCATTTAGGCCAGATGATCAAATGTGTGTATTGCGTAGTTATGTTCGGCAACGTAAAAATTTAATTGAAAATGCTTCTACACATACTTTGCGTATGCAAAAAGCGCTAACACAAATGAATATTCAACTACATAAAGTTATAAGCGATACAACTGGTGTAACTGGAATGCAAATTATTAAAGCAATAATAGATGGTGAGAATAATCCTGAAAAATTGGCTGAACTAAGAGATGGACGAATAAAAAGTGATAAATCTGTTATTGCAAAAGCATTAGCAGGAAACTATAGAAAAGAACACCTATTTACATTAAAGCAAGAATTTGAGCTATATAATATTTATCAGGAAAAAGTAGCAGAATGTGACAGGAGCATTGAAGAATATTATAAAACATTTGAGACAAAGTCTGATGAGAGTAAAAAGTTAGGTGAAGAGAAAAATAAGCACAGAAAAAGTAAACCAAACTTTGCTTTGCATGAAGAATTATATCGAGTAACTGGTATAGATTTTACCAAAATTCCTGGATTGGATATACTAACTGTACAAACTATCATTTCGGAAGTTGGTATTAACTATAATAAATGGCGATCAGAAAAGCATTTTACTTCGTGGTTGGGGCTAAGCCCTGCTAATAAAATTACAGGGGAAAAAGTGTTTAGCACAAGAACACGTAAAGTCATTAATCGTGCCGCGAATGCATTTCGAATGGCTGCTCACTGTGTATCAAGAAGCAATAGCGGAATAGGTGCATATTGTAGAAGGTTAAAAAAACGACTAGGTGCACCAAAAGCGATTACTGCTACGGCAAGGAAATTAGCATGTATCTTTTATAGTATGTTGAAGTATGGACAAGAATATGTAGAAAGAGGAATAGATTATTATGAAACACGTTACAAAGAGAAAGTTGTAAAAAATTTAATCAAAAAGGCACAGGAATTCGGTTATATCTTAGTTCAACAGGAATAACTAATGGGAAGTTTCTTAGAAGTAAAATAGATGTTGCGAAGATTACAGATGGAGCAAGGAGTTTAGGACTAACTCAAGGAGAAATAGAATACGGAAGAGATATAATAAAGATCGGTAAAAGTGAGGTAGAAATTATAACGGCAAATGGCATAAGGCATTACACTGATCTTGCGGACAATAGCAATATAGTGTTAACTTTCTATACTAGTTTAGGGGAATTAGAAGTTAATTTATACCCTGGCAAGCAAGATAAAATAATAGTAGAAGTGAGTAATAAAAAGGAAATACTGGAAAAGTTCAAAAATTGTAAAGAAGAATTAGGTAAGAATTGCTCATTTGGTGGGTATTTAGTATACGATGCTATTGAACAGGGATATTTTGAAAGGTCTGGAAAATTGATGCGTTCTGAAGCAATGAGTCAATCTAATGGAAAAACAGAAGAGAGTTGGTGTGAAAGAATAAGCAGAGTCTCAAACTCAGAACAAACAACAAGCCGTACTATAGGGTAAAATGGATGGTGCTATCAAGTTAATAGCTTAAGGAATTTTGGGAGTGTTAAATAAACTGTGTCAAACCGCATTTTTAGTTCAACTCAATTTTCAATCTGCCAGGAAAGAAAACATCAAGTTGAGAGATAGTTAATGCCCAATCATGTACAGGCATCGTCCACTTTTCCTCTGCCTTCTTTATAGCACAATATACCTGCTTATACAAGGCATTTATGCTGGTAAATGAGCCTTTGGTCTTAGTGAATTTCCTAATTTGCCTATGTAGCCCCTCTATGGGATTGGTGGTGTAGATTATCCTCCTAACTGGACCAGAATACTTAAAATAACCAGACAAGTTTTCCCAATTATTCTGCCAAGATTTTATAACC
The DNA here is from genome assembly GCF_031205055.1 of Wolbachia endosymbiont of Listronotus oregonensis. Lineage (NCBI taxonomy): Bacteria > Pseudomonadati > Pseudomonadota > Alphaproteobacteria > Rickettsiales > Anaplasmataceae > Wolbachia > Wolbachia endosymbiont of Listronotus oregonensis. The sequence goes on from NZ_CP102118.1 coordinate 580,208, forward strand.
ATAGGGTACTTTGTGCCCCATTTTTCATCCAATTCCAACAGATAATTCTCGGCAATTTCCTTGCTTGAAGCTTGATATACCTTCTTTAAATCGCTCAAAAAACTCTTCGCATCTTTACTGGCCACATACTTCAGTGAGTTGCGTATCTGATGCACTATACACATCTGCACTTCCGCATTAGGAAAGACACTGTTTATAGCTGCAGGAAAGCTTTTCAGCCCATCAACGCAGGCAATAAGGATATCTTCTACTCCTCTTTCTTTGAGGTCATTTAGCACTCCCAACCAGAAGTTAGCTCCTTCACTTTCAGCCAAATAAAAACCTAATACTTCTTTTTTGCCATTTTGATCTATGCCTAATATGTTATACATGCATTTACTTACGCAATGCCCGTCCTCTTTGACTTTAAAAAACCATGAAAACTATCGGATATACAGACTGCAGCGGGCGACTACGCCATTCGTTGATTACTGGTAGCAATTTGTCAGTAATACTTGATATCTCTGCCACCGATATTTTGTGATCATAAATTTCCTCAACATGTGACACTATATCTCTATAGCCCATACCACTGGCAAATGTGCTCAAAATCTTCGTTTCAAGCTCTGGATGTAAGTTTGTTTGCCTTTTTTTGACTATTTGTGGTTCGAAACTTCCTTCCCTATCTCTTGGCGTCAAAAGCTCAAATGACCCTGCGCTTGTACGTAAAGTCTTTGCATTCCTCCCATTTCTTCGATTATTCTCTTCGCTTTCAGCCGACAAGTGGTTTTCTATTTCACCTTCCAGGCTTACCTCCAGCAACTTTTTTATAAACGGTGTTAATGCTCCATCTCTTCCTGTCAACGGTCTTCCTTCTCGTATAGACGACAGGATATTTGTTTCTAATTCTTTATAATCTACCAAACCGGTAGTTCTGTTTACTACTTTCTGACTCATTGTCAAACCTCCATTTTTTTATATCAATTTATTACTTTTTTTTCGGTTTGACACAGTTTATTTAACACTCCCTGCAATTGTGGTTCGCTCTAACCATACATTAAATACATCTTTATTACACCCTCCTGTGAAGGTCATTGGTGTAATAAACTTCTTTTCAATCCATCCACCTATTATACTCACTCTTTCCCACTTTTTTCCTGGAACATCAGCATATATTTTTTCTCCTCTTGGAGCTCATGCATATTCTCGGTATAGTCTATTATCAACTCCTGCTTCATCTATATATAAAATGCTACAGTGGTCTATTTTTGAGACTTTATCGATAAATTGCTGCCTATCTTCTTGATTGCGCTCTTGATAGAATGTGACTTTTTTTAAGGTTATTTTTAGCTGTTTTAACCTATACCAAATTGCACTTATTCCAAAGCCAAGGTTTTGTTTCATTTCTGCTAGTGTGTGATCTGGGTGTTTTTTAACATAGTCTACAAGTATTTTTGGGTCTATTTTCCGAATAAAACCAGTACTTTTTACCGCTTTGAGACCTTGGCCAGTAGCTTTCTTTTTTAGCCATCTATATAGTTTCTATCTCAAAAACCTCTGCAACTTCAACCTTTGACTTTCCTTTTTCTACCAAAGACACTGCTTTTTCCCTTAAATCTACACTATATACCATCGCTTTCCCTACTTTAAAAAAACATATTATACCTTTATCATTCGCTTTTGAAAATACTATAGTTTGCTTATGAGCAACCTGGATCCCAGCGTCAGCTACTCGGATGATAAAAGGAAGGAATATCGGAGTGACAAGAAAGGGATCATAGTGTGCTAGACTTTATACCTTTTGCATTCAAACTCACACAAATCATGAATTATACACGTTTCACACGAAGGCTTTTGCGCTTTGCAAACATATCTACCATGCAAAACTAGCCAGTGATGAGCATAAAGCAGGTATTCTTTTGGAACTACATTTAAAAGAGATTGCTCTGTTTTAAACACATCTTTTTCTCTCACAAGTCCAAGTCTATTGCTTACTCTAAAAACATGAGTATCAACTGCCAATGTTGGAATACCAAGTCCTGAATTTAAGAACACATTAGCGCTCTTTCTCCCAACCCCTGGTAAAGATACCAAATCATCGAAATCAGTAGGCACTTTGCTATTGTACTGCTCAATCAATATTTTGCTGAGCCCGATTATGTTTTTTGCTTTGGAATTATATAAACCAATACTGCTTATGCATTTTTTCAGCTCATTTTGTCCAAAGCTCAGCATTTTTTCTGGCGTATCAGCGATACTAAATAGCTCCTTTGTAATTTTATTAACACTGACATCGGTTGTCCGCGCTGATAGAACTATTGCAACTAATAACGTAAAATGATTGGTATAATTTAGCTCTATTTTCGGTATAGGATTTGATTGTTGAAACTTTTCAAATATCAATTCTACTTTTTTTGAATCCATTTCATTTATCACACCTCTTTTAAAGAATTAAGAAAAGAACCCCTCTTTCCCATCATATAAATACAACTTATCCATTCTCACCACGTCAAAGCTATTTTCTTCGAGTTTGATTAGCAAGTTATTCACATCAATATTTGTAATAGTTTTCTTTTCATTATTTGCGATAAACCTACAGGTTATTTGATCGCTTGAAGATTTTGAGCTTCTTGGCCAAATTGCCAGTCCTTTTGAGTATATTGCTATCATTTGCAGATTATTTAATCCTACTATTTGATCAAAATTGCTGGATTTGTCCCAAGCAAGCGTTATATCACTACCCACTAGCTTTTTAACTTTGTAATCTTGTTCGTAATTGTCTTGTACTTTATTTATTTTACTATCTGAACCACTGCTAATTATAAGCTCAGGTAATGTTGCAGGTTTCTTTCCTAGATTATCTATAACAGCTTCTGCAAATTCTTTTGTACCAACTTTCTGTTTACTTCTTTTCTCCTTATACAAATCGGCAGTGTGTATTCCATCCTCTAAAGTCTTCAGCCATGCATCGTAGATTAGTTTTGCAGTACCCACTTGACCTATGTAAATTAGCATATGCACTGCAGCATTTAAAAGACCAGAAGGATTAGCTATGTTTTTTCCTGCAATATCAGGAGCAGAACCATGAACCGCTTCAAACATCGCATATTCATTACCTATATTGCTACTTCCAGCGAGTCCCACAGATCCAGAGGTTTGTGCCACTATGTCTGATAATATGTCGCCATATAGATTTTCAGTTACTATAACATCGAAATTCTCCGGTTCTGTGGCAACACGTGCCATTCCAATATCAACTATATAATGTTCTGCCTTTATGTCCTGGTATTCCTTTGCAATGCGATCAAACGCTGCATGGAAAGTTCCGTCAGTCATTTTCATTATGTTGTCTTTAGTCAGGCAAGTTACTTTTTTTCTGTTGTGTTTTTTCGCGTATTCAAAAGCATACCTGCATATCTTCTCTGAGCCAGATCTAGTAATAATTTTAGTGCATTGGTAAGAATCACCAGTGAGCCTATGCTCTATTCCGGTGTAAACGTCCTCTTCATTTTCGCGTATCACTACGATATCAAACTTATCGAATTTATTTTCTATAACAGGATGATATGAAACGCATGGTCTGATATTTGCATACAACCCTAGATTTTTTCTGAGTGCAACATTTAAGCTCTTGTGGCCTTTACCTTGAGGAGTTGTTGTTGGAGATTTTAATAATATTTTTGTCCTTTCAATTGATTCCCAACCACTTGGAGAAATTCCGTGAGACCATTCCTTACTATAAACACGCTCACCTATTTCAATAATATCTATTGAGATTTTTGCTTCCGCTTTGCGCAATATCGACAGCACCGCTTCCATGATTTCTGGTCCGATACCATCACCATATGCAACTGTGATTGGTGTTGACATAACTTTCCTAGTTATAAATGATTTAATATTAATTCAAATAACAGAGTGGCACAAGTAGCTAGTATTATCCAAATTAGTATATTTACGGTTATTTAATAACATATTTTTATACTAGTTATGTCACAGTAGAACATGGGCAGAGTATGGATACTAAAGTAAGTTATGCAGGGATTCTGAGGCGAGTTTCAGCATGTGCGATCGACGGTGTTTTATGGATGATAATAGCACTTGTTTCACTCCTTTTTCTAAATTACGATGTAGATGATATATCTACCCATAGGATAATCCTTATGGCAACACTGCTTATAACATATATAGTATTTAATATATTAACAATAACGAAGTACGGTTGCACTCCAGGAAGACTACTGTGCGGCGTACGTATAAAAGATGCAAATACATTTAAAAACGTTACTCTAATGCAAGCAACAATAAGATACATTTTTAGGGAAGGCATTTGGGTTATTTATAATTTTCTGTCTTATCTTCTGCCTGGCTATGTTTCTGGATGCCTTTTTATTATACTAACTTTAGTTTTAATGTTTGCAATATTTGACCAACGTAAACAGACCTTTTATGATAAAATTGCAAAAACAGTGGTAATAGACTATAAACCTAGTTGATATTTTTCTTTATAGGCAGTGTATGGATAAAAACGTAAACTACTCAAAAATGACAAGGCGTATTCTAGCATTTATAGTTGATTGTATTTTATTTATCGCAATACCATTTGCTTTAATGGCGGTAGGTTTCTCACTTACACACGTAATACAAGGGATCATGGGTGCAATAATTGTAATCACCACGATTGTATTTTCTTTATTTTTAATGATACCATGTATATTTCATATATTCATGCTAGTAAAATTTGGCGGCACTCTAGGGCACTTGTTATTTAGCATGCGTGTAAGAGACAAAGATACACTTGAGCAGATCACTCTAATACAAGCAATAATAAAGAACCATCGCTTTTTTCATAATTTACTGTATATCGCTTTATAATCCTATTTTACTTTTAGCTATACTAATCCTAGTTTTAGTATGTGCAGTAGATGATGAACATAAACAAGCTTTTCATGACAAAATTGCAAACACGGTAGTGATAGATTATAAACCTAGTTGATATTTTTCTTTAGTTGTTACCACCAAGGGTGTTATTCCAGCGCGTGACGTTAGTTAGAATCCAAAAACCATGAGAGCTACAAAAAATTACTTTACAAACTCCGCCAGCCCCCTTATCATAACACTGAAGCTATTTATTTATCTTCGCAATCTCTGCAGTGGATTAATGACAAAAAACTTAATGTATTTGGCGTAAATCATGCTTAATTTTTGCACTATGTGCACCTCATGTCTTTATAAAACTTCTAGGTTTCTACCTATATAAGCTGAAACGCGCTTATAAAGCGTTTAAGACAGTAAAAGACGTCAAATAGACAAGGGAGAATTTGAATACTAGCTACCCTAGGGTTTCTTTGCCTTTTTTTCCGCTCAGTAAATTTCTTAACGTTTATAATTTAGGTTAGTCGCATTTAAAAGCAGCTAAATTGCAGCGTTTAGAATAAAAAACGCCAATATTTTGAAGTACATATAAATAACTAGCCAACCATGGGGCTTCTTTTGCCTTTTTTTTGTTTGGTAAATTTCTTAATATTTATGACTAAAGTAATTTAGGCCTACCGACAACCGTCATCCCTGTAAAGGTCAAGTATCCCGCTACGTGTTAGCGGATGAGATACCGCGAATGAATCGCGGTATGACGTAGAGTCAGCGTTAGCTATACTTTTATACTCACCAAATCAGTTTGCTTGCTTACAAGCAAACTTTCCTGGATCCAAGTAGTCAAGCTACTCGGATGACACCATTATAGAGTGAACCAGTGTCAGCTACTTGAGTGACACCCTTTCTAGCAGAAACTGCTCCTCAAATCACAACGTTCGTACAGCTGCGTTTTAGATTAGGCACTAATGCATTACTTCCAATACCTTCTTACCAATCACTGCAGGGGTTTCAGCAATTGCAATCCCGGCGCTCCGCATAACTTCTAGTTTTGCACCAGCACTTCCACCACTGGAAGAGATGATTGCTCCAGCGTGTCCCATACGTCTTCCTGGAGGTGCTGTTTGACCTGCTACAAAACCAACGATTGGCTTTTTAGTTTTTTCTGTTTTCACAAAATGTGATACATCTTCTTCTTCGTTTCCACCTATTTCACCAATAACTACAATACCATGAGTATCGTCATCTTTTAAAAAGAGCTCCATACAGTCGACAAATGTCATACCATGAACTGGATCCCCCCAATTCCGATACACGTGGATTGACCAAGACCAACAGCGGTCGTTTGTGCTACTGCCTCGTAAGTTAAAGTTCCAGAACGAGACATAATCCCTATATGTCCACGCTTATGGATATGGCCAGGCATAATCCCTATTTTGCACTCTTCGGGCGTAATAATTCCCGGGCAGTTAGGACCAATCAATCGACTTTTTGAACGAGCAAGAGCATGCTTCACCTTTACCATGTCAAGTATAGGAATGCCCTCTGTAATGCAAACTATTAGCTCTATCTCTGCATCTATTGCTTCAAGTATTGCATTAGCTGCAAACTTAGCAGGTACATATATTACCGTGGCATTCGCATCAGTTTTTTCTTTGGCTTCTGCTACAGTATTAAAAACTGGTAAGTTAAGGTGAGTGCTACCACCCTTGCCAGGAGTTACACCACCAACCATTTTTGTTCCGTAGCTAACTGCTTGCTCTGAATGAAATGTACCTTGCGCACCAGTAAAACCCTGGCATATTAACCTTGTATCTTTGTTTACTAAAACGGACATACTCTATTTCACCTCTTGTACTATTTTCTGCGCAGCATCGCCCAGTTCATCTGCAGCAATAATATTTAATCCTGACTCTTCTAAAATTCTTTTTCCTTCTTCGAAATTAGTGCCTGATAATCTAACCACTAGAGGAACTTTAATGCTCATTTCTTTTACAGCCGCAACAATTCCACTTGCGATAATATCGCAACGCATTATACCACCAAATATGTTAACCAAAATTCCTCTTACGTTGCTATCAGACAATATGATTTTAAATGCTTCAGTTACAGTTTCTTTACTCGCTCCACCACCAACATCCAAAAAGTTAGCAGGCTCTGCTCCGTAGTATTTTATTATATCCATTGTTGCCATAGCAAGACCTGCACCATTTACCATGCAACCAATACTGCCATCCATTTTGATGTAACTGAGCCCATACTTTGAAGCCTCTATCTCTTCTTTCACTTCTTCATCATAATCACGAAGTTCCATAATTTCTGGGTGACGATATAAAGCATTGTCATCAAAATTAATTTTCGCATCGAGCGCAATAAAATCTCCAGAACTTGTTTCAACCAGTGGATTAATTTCAATTTGGCTCGCATCAGTTGCAATAAACGCATCATATATATTTTTTGCAACATTTGTTATTTTTTCTATTTGTTCTGAACTCAAATTAAAACTGCTGCTTAACTTGCTGCTATCAAAACTTGTAGCAAGATCAATATCAAATTTCACAATTTTTGCGGGAGAATTTTTCGCCACTTCTTCGATGTCCATTCCACCTTCTGAGGAAAATATGAATATTGGCCTACTGAGCTTCGGGTCAATTACCAGGCTTAAGTAATACTCTTTCTTAATGCTTGAGCCTTCTTCAATATATACTCTTCTTACTTGCTGCCCGCTTGGCCCTGTTTGATGAGTAACTAAAGTCATACCAATCATGTCTTTTACAAACTGTTGAGCTTCTTCAGCTGACTTTGCTAGCTTTACGCCACCGGCTTTACCCCTACCACCTGCATGAATTTGAGCTTTAACCACAAACACGTCAGATTTTAATTGACTTACTTGAGTCTTTACTCCTTCTGCAGATATAGTGACAAAACCTTTTGGCACCGAGACATTAAATTTATGCAAAATCTCTTTTGCTTGATATTCGTGAATATTCATAAAACAACCAATGATAAACTATTAAAAAATTACCAACCGTAACGCTGCCTTCTGCATTCTTGCTGGTGCCTCTTTTTTCTCGCTTCAGCTTTCTTTTTAGCTCTTTTTTCTGATTTTTTTTCATGATATTGTTTTTTCATTTTCAACCCTCTTCCTTCCTTTTGAATTGTTTTTTTCAATACTGGAAGAGCTCTGTCTACATCACCATAATGGACTGATACTTCAATCAAACTCTATACCTCCTTCGGTAATCATTTCAAAATTTATTTATAAATTAGAAAATTAACATTGTCAATTATTTTATAAACTTGAGCGTTAAACTGCAATATGAACGAAATGCCTTTAAAAGCTCTAACTATTAAAAGCGTTAAAACTTCTGCTAGCATCGGGGCGGAGAGATTTGAACTCCCGACCCTTTGGTCCCAAACCAAATGCGCTACCAGGCTGCGCTACGCCCCGACTTCTTTACTCAGAGTATCAATAACTCAGGCAAAATGCAAGATTCATTTGTTTATTTTAGAAAAAATATAATATAAGATTTAATATTATTTTAGAATATGTTTTTTATTAGCTCCTCTTTAGTAGCAAACTGCTTCGCAGGCGACCTATAGAGTTTGTACAGTTAGCGCGTGCAACACTGAATCAGATTTCTCTATGGCCCAAACCTTAGCCATATTTAAAAATCTAGCTACACCAATTGGTGAAAGTTAGTGCAGCAACCACAGCAGTATCGACCCTTAAAATTCTTTTTCCTAGACTCAATTTTTGACAAAACTTATCGGCAAGATCAAGTTCATAAGATGAAAAACCACCTTCAGGGCCAACAATAATAGCAACATTTTTCTTACCTTTCAGCACTTTATCAGCTTTACCTGTTTCATCACATAAAACAAAATTTTTACTCTGGGAATCAGGTAACTCACAAAAGTTAATAGGAGGCAAAATCTCTGGTATACTCATCCTACCGGATTGTTCCGCAGCTTCGATTGCCTGTAATTTTGCTCTACTTAGGTTAATGTTTTTTACTACTGTACGTTCCGTTGAAATAAATTGAATGCAGGTTACTCCCATTTCAGTTGCCTGTCTTACTATGTTGCCTAAAGCACCACTTTTTACCATGGCACAATATAAGTATAAATTTTCCTCATATTGCTGTTGTTTAGTGCATTCTTTGAGTGTAACTTTTGTTAATTTACGCGATATATTAACTACTTCTCCTAACCATTCTCCATCCTTTCCATTAAAAAGAGAGAGATTATCATACTTCTTAAGCCGCATTACATTGCAAATATAGTGACTTTGTTGTGGATTAAGTGCTAAACTCACGCCTTGTGATAAAGCTTCTTCAAAATAAAGCCTAATTTTTCCCATTCAAAACTTTAATTATATTCTACTTGAGTGACTCTTACGGGATTTGAACCCGTGTTACCACCGTGAAAGGGTGGTGTCCTAACCACTAGACGAAAGAGTCAATGCGAATTAACTCAAGTTATATTGATTATGCACATAAAGTCAATTATTTTATGGCGCAAACGTCTTTCTCTATTCCATATTTAATATTCACTGAATTTATTTCAGATTTAGGAGTTTTAGATCCTAATTCTAATTGTTGTTCAACTTTTGTATCGGAATCATAGCCAGAATCGTAGCCAGAATCTCTACGCTCATATTTCTGCTTTATTTCTTCTACACTAAAGCCAGCCTTTTAGTGCATTGTAGAGACTTAGAGTCAGTTTAACACCTTTTATGTCATTGTTTTTGACAGATTTAATTAAAAAATTATCTATTATACCCATGATTATACCCCCTATATAAAAGCTCACTATCATGGTACAACTTTAAACTATGATGATTTATTTTCTGCTAATAGCAGCTCTCTATAACCACTTAACAAGTGGTGGCATTGACATCATAATTGCATCTGGATTGCCGTCAGTCATTAAACCAAACCTTGTGCCACGATCGTATAACAGATTGAATTCTACATATCTGCCACGTTTTATTAATTGATTTTCTCGTTGTTCTTTTGTCCAAGATTTTTGTATATGTTTACGTATGATGTGCAAATAAATTTCCAAAAAGGCTTCACCTACTGCTTTTGTGAACTCAAAATCATTTCTCCAATTGCCAGAACTCAGATTATCATAGAAAATACCACCAATGCCACGCGGCTCTTTTCTATGTGGTAAGAAAAAATAGTTGTCACATTGCTCTTTAAATTTTGGATAATATCCGGTGTCAAATCTATCACATGTCATTTTGATTGATTCATGAATATACTTGCAATCTTCTTCATTTTTATATATTGGCGTAAAATCCATCCCTCCACCAAACCATTGTTTTGAAGTATATATCAGCCTTGTGTTCATATGTGCTGCAGGGATAAGGGGCGATTGCATATGAGACACTAAAGATGTACCGCTTGCCCAAAACTCTCCGTTACTTTCACTTGCACCAGGAATTTCATTAATGGCTGAATCTGCAAATTTTCCGTGTACTTTTGAAACGTTTACTCCAACTTTTTCAAAAACATTGCCAAAAATAATTGTAGATTCACCACCTCCACCACCTGGGCGATCCCACTTTCTTTTTTCAATCTTTGGCTCTGTGGATGATTGTTTTTCAATTAATAAGAAAGATTCTATGATCTTATCTCTTAGTGCACAGAACCACTTAAATGCTTGTGTTTTTTGTTTTTCCATAATGTCCTCTTGCTAGCTTATTAACATTGTTATATCTGATATTTAAGGAACTTAATTAGATTTGGATGATAATTATCTATCAAAGACGTTAATAAATCTATAATAATTAAATCAATATAATAAAACATTTTCGTATATACAACAATGCCAAATAGCAATAATGAATAAAAGATACATAGATAACAAGAAAGAGAACAGGGTTGACTTCATACTAAGAAATTATGGAATGTCAATTGTTGTGATGGCAGTTATTATGCTCTTACCTCCAGTAGCAATATCGATACTCTACTTTTTTGATATATATAGTCAGCATATTAATATAGAGATTAATTTATTAGTGAGCATTCTAACAACTCTCTTTATGATATATAATGTAAAACGCTACAGACACCTACTTAATACTATAGAATTTCAAAATGCAATATTTGCAAATGCACTAAATCATAATACAGAATTTTGCCTTATTTTACATAGAGATGAGGGTATTATTTATGCTGATGCAAGGTTCTACGAAAGGTTTAAAGATCATATAGATGATGACATTACGTTAGGCAAGATTTTTGAAATAGGAGATGTTTCAGAAGAAGACAAAAAAGTACTCTATCATGCACTAAAAAATAACTCTTCTGTACAAGTATGCATTTCCTTAAACAAGAAGAATAGAGTATCTAACTTTCTTTTGCTCTTTGAGCCGATACCAGATAATCCCCAAATTGCTATAAATAGTAATAAGATTTTAAATTTATCATTAGTGCCAATAGCAAGGCCAGATGGGTATTTTGTGTTAAAAGCAACACAGATAAACAAGGAGCAGATATATGAAGAGTTAATAGAAAAACACAGTATAGGAACTTACATTGCAAATGCCAAAGGGGTGATTTTATCTGTAAATAAAAGATTTTTAGATATATTTGAACTGAAAAAACTGGAAAAAGGTAGCTCAATCAGTGATTTTATATCTCAATCTAAATATAACAATACAACAACCGATAATGAAATTTTGTTTTTTACTATAAGTGGTATTCCATTCAAGGCTTATATGAGCACTGCTATATTTTGTGATAAATACAACCATAGCTATATATATGGCTTTATAACACCAACCGAATCAAATATTGTTGATTATCAATTACACCCTTGTTTTGCAAATTCATCAATTGCTATTGCACAATGTGACATAAACGGCAACTTTGTAAAGAAAAATACGGCACTAATAAAGCTTGCAGGGTCAGATAATAATTCAATCTTTACATTGATATTAGATAGTTATCATGTGAAAATACGTGAATATTTTTCGAGTAATAGAATAAATAATGCGTCCTTTGATGTACAGCTCAACGGCGATAATAACATAAAAATATATTTCAATAAGTTTCTTCATAATAAAATGATCTTCATACTTTGTTATTTTATTGACAATACTGAACACAAAAACCTAGAGATAAAGCTTGAGCATTATCAAAAGATGCAAGCTATAGGGCAGTTAGCAGGTGGTATTGCGCATGATTTCAACAATATATTGACTGGGATAATAGGATTTTGCGATTTGCTTTTACTCCAACATTCAGCTGGTGATCCATCTTTTGGAGATATAATACAGATACAGCAAAATGCAAAGCGTGGATCAAATTTAGTAAGACAATTGCTTGCTTTTTCAAGAAGACAGACCTTGCAGCCAAAAATTATTGATGTAAATAGTACTATAGCTAATCTTTATGAAATGATAAAAAGATTAATAGGTGAAAATATAAAGTTTAATATTTATTATGGTAGAGACTTGGGTGCTGTTAGGGCTGATCAAGGGCAATTAGAGCAAGTTATACTTAACTTAGCAGTCAATGCTAGTGCTGCTATGGAAAAGGGCGGAGAATTAACTATACGAACCTTTAATCAAAAGATTGACTCATTAAATTCTACATCTCAGGACATGTTTTCTCCAGACAAGGAAACGATCGAACATGGAAATTATGTTGTGATTGAAGTAATTGATACTGGATGTGGAATGACAAGTGATACAATTGAAAAGGCATTTGACCCATTTTTTTCTACCAAAGATATTACCTCTGGTACAGGTCTTGGCCTCTCTACTGTATATGGCATTATTAAACAAACTGAAGGATACATCTATGTTGCTAGCAAAGTAAATCATGGAACTAAATTTAGCATATTTTTGCCCATGGTTTACATATCAGATGAAAATCTGATAGAGGAAGATAGTGAAGAAATAGAAAGACCGGTAGTAAGTGAAATTAAAGGTAATGGTATAATTTTATTGATTGAAGATGAAAATTCAGTAAGGGAATTCATCTCTAAAGCACTCAAAAGAAAAGGATTTGATGTAATAGAAGCGAGCATAGGCAGCGAGGCGCTAGAAATAATCAGTAAAAAAAATCAACACATAGATCTAATAATCACTGATGTAATCATGCCAGAGGTGAGTGGTCCAGAAATAGTTAAAGAAGCATTGATCCATAGGCCAAATATCAACGTTATTTTTATTTCTGGGTATGCAGAAGATGCTTTTTTAAAGAGTGATGACATCAATATAGAAGATTTTCACTTTTTGCCAAAACCATTCACTCTGAATGAATTAGGAAACAAGGTTCAAAGTGTGTTACACAAAGCAAAAAAGACAGTCTAATTTTAGTGTGATTAGCAACAAAAAAATTTTCTAATGCAAAAGTTTCTTGCATATATACAATAGAATTATTTTATACATAAGATAAAAGGCGTGAGCAAGATTATTGCAATAGTAAATCAAAAGGGTGGAGTTGGCAAAACCACAACTAGTATAAATTTATCGACAGCCTTTGCTGCTGTGGGAAAAAGCACTTTATTGGTAGATCTTGATCCTCAAGGAAATGCTAGCACCGGACTCGGGATTTCTTATCGTAGTAGGGAAGAAAAAAATATATACAAAATACTACTGAGCAGAGAAAATAAATTGATAGAATCGGCAATTTTCAATATAAAGGAAATTCCAAATTTATCACTAATTTCGTCAGTAGTTGATCTGTCAGCTGCAGAAATTGAATTATCGCAACTTGAGCGAGGAAAATTTGTGCTAAAAAGCGCATTAGAGAAGATACGCGATAATTATGAGTATATAATCATCGATTGCCCTCCATCACTTGGGCTTCTAACCATAAATGCTTTGACTGCTGCTAATTCTATTATTGTTCCTCTTCAGTGTGAGTTTTTTGCTCTGGAAGGATTAAGCCATTTAGTTAAAACTGTAGAACTGATAAAAAGGAATAACCTAAACCCTTTTTTGGCAATAGAAGGGATCGTGTTAACAATGTATGACAGGCGCAACAAACTCAGTGAACAGATTAAAAACGATATTTGCCAGTATTTAAATGATAAAGTATACAAAACTATCATCCCATTGTATGAGACTGTTATTCCACGTAACGTACGGTTATCAGAAGCGCCTTCTCATGGAAAACCCGCTATTGTGTATGATCTTAAGTGTCCTGGTGCACAAGCATATATAAGTTTGGCAAGGGAAATTTTAAAAAAGCACGCGAGCAGTTGTAAGGAGAAGAAGCTAGTGAGTGAGGGCGTGGTATGAAGGATGATAGACGCCTCGGCAGAGGTCTTGCCGGCCTCATAGGCGATAATTATGATAATAAAGAAGATCGACAAGAGTATTTGCCTATTTCATTACTGCACCCAAGCAAATTTCAACCGAGGAAACATTTTGACGAGGAGTCATTAAGAGAACTTGCAAATTCGATAAAGAAAAGTGGCATTATACAGCCTATCGTGGTACGCAAAGATTCAAATGATGATGGTTACGAAATAATAGCTGGGGAACGTCGTTGGCGAGCAAGCAAGATTGCAAATCTTGATAGTGCACCCGTTATCATAAAAGATCTGAGCGACAAGGAATGCTTGGAAGTATCCATTATTGAAAACATACAAAGGCAAGATATTAATCCAATAGAAGAAGGTGAAGCGTATAAGAGACTGATAGATGAGTTTTCCTATACACATGAAGAATTAGCTTCAACTATAGGCAAAAGCCGCAGTCACATAACCAATATGATTCGGATGTTGTCACTTCCTGATGGAGTAAAAACAATGATCAACGAAAAAAAGCTATCTATGGGCCATGCAAGAGCGTTGATTAATGTTGAAAATGCGGAAAGTATTGCAGAAAAAATAATTTCCCAAGGCTTAAGCGTTAGGCAAACTGAAAAATTGATAAAAGACTTACATCAAAGTAACAACCAAAAAGAGCAGAGATATACCAAAAATCAAGATATGGCAGCACTAGAAGGTGCTATATCTTCTCAACTTGGTTTAAAGATCAAAATTAATGACAGTAATTCTAAGGGTAAAGTTATGATACGGTATAATAATCCAAATGAATTGAATTTAATATTAAAAATTTTAAATAGGAAACTTGAGTGCTAGTAGAGCAAAAAGATAATATAAAATACAACTGTTGGTGTCACCCAAGTAGCATGGAGAGACAAAAATCACTTGACAAACTCTGCCAGCCCCCTTATCATGAAACTGAAGGTATTCAGTTATCTTCATCTGTGCAGATTAAACAGCAAGAAAACAACGTGGTTGGCGTCTTATTTTTAATTTTTTGCACTATGTGCACCTTATGTCTTCACAACATTTCTGGGTTTTTACCTATATAAGCTGAAACGCGCTTATAAGTCGTTTAAGACAGTATAGTACGCCAATTTGCAGGATTAGAGAGTGACAACTAGCTAACACGGGGTTTCTTTTGCCTTTTTTTCTGCTTAGTAAATTTCTTAAACATTTAAACTAAGGTGAGTTGCATTTAAAAGCAGCTAAATTGCAGTGTTTAAGACTTAAAAAACGCCAAATACTGAAAATAGACAATGACTAGGGCTTCTTTTGCCTTTTTTTTCGTTTGGTAAATTTCTTAATGTTTATAGCTAACATGAACTGGGCAGGAAGGTGTCATCCCAGTGCTCCTTTCTCGTCATCCGAGTAGCCCCTATGATGTCATTCCAGCGCGTGACGCTGGAATCTAGTCTTTATTATGCAGCCACTTATTTAAAGTTAAGTTTTCTGGATCCAAGTAGTCAAGCTACTCGGATGACACCTTGACAATCGTCATCCCGCTACGTGTTAGCGGGATCTATGCTAAGAGATACCGCGAATGAATCGCGGTATGACGGTCTGCGGCGATATGACGGTTCGCGGTGGCATGACGATAACTTCGTCATCCCGCTGCTTGTTAGCCGGTATCTAGAGATACCGTGACGGTATGCGGCAGCATGACGATAACCTTGTCATTCCAGCGCGTGACGCTGGAATCCAGACTTTAACTGATATGATTACAGAAAGAGAATTTATTAGGTAGTCATAGACACTGAAAGTGGTAAAACTTACCACTTTCAAGTAAAGAAAACTACGTTTTGTGCCTCCAATAATTTCTATGGATGAACCGCTACTGCACCGTCTTTACAAATCACACCGCTTGGTGTTATTTTTGAAACGACTACAGGAGCGCCAAAAAACACAGCAGTAAATGCACCGAGTGCAAAAAGCGCTGGCCACGGCATTCTGCCGAATATTGCAAGCAACGCTGCACCAATTATCACTATTGTGATCATTGGTCCACCTATGCCATGAGTATAGCCTATTATCTTGCATATCACTAATGATGTTGTATCATTTTGATCAACAAAAGTAGGACTAGTATCAGCATTTGCATCAAATGCAAAGGAGAGAATTAAAGCTACAAGTAGAAGAAAATTTTTCATTACGCCTCCTATAATTTCTGTTTCATATTTGATTATCTATCACATTGATTAAGTTTAAGTAAATGGTGAGGATTTTTTGCTTAAAAGTATCCTTTATTTCATTTAGAATACTTTTCTTGGTTCGTTTATATTACATGCTACAGAAATTTTACAGCATCGTTTATTGCCTTTATCGTGCTTTGATTGACACAATTCATAATGATGGAGTGGAGCATGCAGGGTATCTATCATTTTTAATCCTGTTATCAATATTCCCTTTTCTCATCGTTTTAATGGCTGTGGCGTCAACATTCGCAAATTTCTTAGACCAGTATAACATTGGCTGGGTATTTATCATTGATAACATGCCACAGGATATTTTATCATCTTTGATGCCGCGTATCAGAGAGATAATATCAGGCCCGCCGCAAAGCTTACTAACTTTAGCAATTGTAGGCGCTGTTTGGACCGCCTCGTCAACAATTGAAGGGCTAAGAACAATATTGAACAAAGCTTATAAAGTTCCGGTTTCGCCACCTTATATATTAAGAAGGTTGTTAAGTATACTACAATTTTTAGTGATCACGCTTATTATAACTCTAACTATAGTGTTCTCTACATTAGTGCCAATGCTAATTGATTTTTCCTATCAGGGGATTAGTTATACTAAATATCTCCTCATTGAATTTGTACTTTTCACAGTAGTCTCTTGGCTATATTTTATGTTGCCAAACATAAAACAAAATTTATCAGACGTCTTTCCTGGATCTTGTGTGGCTGTTATTCTTTGGACAATTTCTGCTTCAGCTTTCAAGCAATACTTAAAAGCTTCCTTTGATCAACTGAATTTGATATATGGAAGTTTAGGTGGTATGGTAGTGTCATTACTATTTTTTTATATGCTAAGTTTGATTTTTATATATGGAGCAAAATTTAATTTTCAGCTAAAATATTTCAATGAATCTCGCTAAGGAGAAAGAAATGAGTAAGTTAGAAGGTAAAGTAGCTTTAATCACCGGAGCTTCAGGTGAAATAGGCTCTGCTGTTGCAAAAAGATTTGTAAAAGAAGGTGCATGTGTAATTCTGATTTCAAGATCTCTTGATAATCTCAAGCCACTATATAATGAAATTGAAGAGCTTGAAGAATTTAAAGAAGGCTCTGTGAAACTAATTCAGCTTGATCTTTTAGACTTTGAGAATGTAAAGATACTGACAAACATGATAGAAAGCCTGAAATTATCAGAATCTGGAGCACTTGATATATTAGTTGCATGTACTGGAATTTTAGGCAAATTGAACCCTATTCACGACTGTGAGATTGAAGAGCTACAGAACGTAATGAATACAAATTTTACTGCCAATTGGTACTTACTAAAAAACTTAGATCCAATGCTAAAGAAGTCTAATGCTGGAAGAGTGATATTCATGACCTCAGAGGTGACACTTTCTCCTTCCTCTTATCCATATTGGATGCCGTATGCTGCAAGTAAAGTTGCACTAGAAATAATGGTGCAGATATATGCATCTGAGACAAAACATACAAAATTATGTGTAAATGCTGTATACACGAAAGGACCTGTGGGTAGTGAGCAGGCATTTCCTGGATCTGAATTGGTGTCACCTGATAAACTAACAGACAAATTTGTGGAGTTAGCTTCTAACGATTGCAGCGTATCAGGAAAAATCTTACCGCTTAGCAAATCTCCCGAATAAATTACACTAGAAAGGATGTCATCCCAGTGCCCAGACACTGGGATCTAGTTTTTAATTTAACATAATCAAGAACGTTGTGTTTTACTTTTATGCTTACCAAATTAGTTTACAATCAAAGTTTCCTGGATCCCAGTGTCTGGGCACTGGGATGACACCATTCTTTTTCCTGGATTCCAAACTGGGATGACAGCTAGCCTGACAATCGTCATCCCGCTGCTTGTTAGCGGGATCTAGAGATACCGCGGCGGTATGACGGTTCGTGGTGGAATGACGATAAGCTCGTCATCCCGCTGCTTGTTAGCGGGATCTATGTGAGATACCGTGAATAAATCACGGTATGACGTAGAAGCTATACTTTTATGCTTACCAACCCAATCAAAACCCTGGATCCCGCTGCTTGTTAGCGGGATCTAGAGATACCGCGGCGGTATGACGGTTCATGGTGGAATGACGTAGAATTTTATACTCACCAACTCAGTGTCCAATCTGGATTGTATCTTATCGGTAAAAAAGAAGAGCTATTTTAGGAAGTTTTTATAGGGCTAAAACTAAAGAAAACTTGCATATAAGTTCATCAAGTGTAAAATTAGAGTTGTTTTAAAAGAATAGGTCAATTATGAATCTTGTAACAAAATCTGCTATCGATTTTACTGCTTCAGCTGTTCTCTCCGGCGGAGAAATTGTTGATGATTTCTGTCTGAGTAAGCACATAAAAAATAAGTATGCTGTCCTTTTTTTCTATCCACTTGATTTTACTTTTGTTTGCCCAACTGAATTGATATCGCTCAATAATAGAATAAATGAGTTTGCAAAGCGTGGTATTGAAGTGATAGGAATAAGTGTAGATTCAAAATTTTCACATTATAAATGGCGAAACACTCCAGTTAATGATGGTGGTATTGGAGAGGTTAGCTACACTTTAGTGTCTGATATCAAAAAGTCTATATCAAGAGACTATGGGGTCTTATATGATGACTCAATTGCGCTGAGAGCAACTTTCGTTATTGATGATAAATTTATTGTACGTCATCAATCGATAAATGATTTGCCTTTAGGGCGTAATATCGATGAATTCGTTAGAATCATTGATGCAATTAAACATAATGAGGAGCATGGTGAAGTATGTCCAGCAGGGTGGAAAAAAGGTAAGCCAGCAATGCAGGCAAGCGATGAAGGAGTAGCTGATTATCTAAACTCATACAGTGAAGAATTATAGATTTAGTACAAAAGTTCTTATTATTGGATCTGGAGCAGCGGGTTATGCTGCTGCTATATATGCAGCACGTGCAAACTTAGAGCCAATTGTAGTAACGGGAATGCAGCCTGGTGGTCAGCTTACAATTACTACAGATGTTGAAAACTATCCTGGTTTTGTTTCAATACAGGGTCCAGAACTAATGGAGCAAATGAGGTTGCATGCAGAACAGGTTGGAGCAAAAATAATAGATGATGAGATAAAAAGCGTTGAACAACTTGAGGATTCTAATGAGTATAGGTTTAGATCTTCTGGTAATACTAATGACTACTATTCAGATGCAATTATAATTGCATCTGGTGCGCAAGCGAAGTGGCTTGGTCTCAAGAGTGAAAAGGAATTTCAAGGTTACGGAGTTTCGGCTTGTGCAACTTGTGATGGTGCATTTTTTAGGAATAAAGTTGTAGCCGTGATTGGTGGTGGAAATACCGCTGTTGAAGAAGCAATATTTTTAACTCGATTTGCCAAAGAAGTGATATTAATACACAGGCGTGATAAATTGAGAGCGGAAAAGGTAATGCAAGATAGGCTCTTTAAAAATGATAAAATAAAAGTAATGTGGAACCATACCGTAGAGCAGATTCTTGGAGAAGAAAATCCGAAAAAAGTTACTGGTATTATAGTTAAATCAACGGAAGCTCAAGAATTGAAAGTCGATGGAGTGTTCATTGCAATTGGGCATGCACCAAATACAGGTATTTTTAAAGGCTTTGTTGAAATGGATGAACAGGGTTACATAATTACAAAACCTGGAACAACTTTAACTAGTAAAGCAGGAGTATTTGCTGCAGGTGATGTTCAAGATAAGGTATATCGCCAGGCAGTAGTTGCCGCAGGAACAGGGTGCATGGCTGCACTTGATGCAGAGAAGTTTTTAGAGTCATAATTAATTAACTCAGAATTAGGATTTTATAGCTAAAGTGACTTAAGTTCATCGATAATTTTAAAAACAAAAATTCGTCATTCCGCTACTTGTTAGCGGAATCTATGCTGAGATACCGCGAATAAATCGCGGTATGACGTAGGAAAACCTTTCTTGGGTTAGCTATAGATAAATCGCTTGCAATTTTCCTTTTTTTTTACATAATTATATTAGTAAATCATTAATAAAGAGGGTTTAGTATGCCTTATAGAAACGGTGTAACATATTATGGAGCTTATGGAGGTGGTGATAACACGGCATCGCAAGCTCGAAATTCGACAACTTTAAGACAGCTAAGTGAATCAACAAAACAGTTATTTAAAGCTATTGATGATGAAAACCTAGAGAATTTTAAACAAGCTCTAGCAGAAGGTGCGGATGTTAATGCGTTTGATGAGAGATATACACCACTAATGACTATTATCATGAATGGTGATGACAGCCCTATATGCTTAAAAATGATGATGTTGCTTTTACAACATCAAAATTTAAATATTAATGCTCAAGAAACTAAAAAATGTAATACAGCTCTACATCTAGCCTTTCACATGGAAAATAAGAATTTTATACGGATGTTACTTAGACACCCTAGCATTAATACAAACAGTAAAAACAAAGTTTTTCTTCTTCAGGATAAATATCTTGAGCCTGAACATGATCGTACCAGAGCATATCTTATAGAACATGCAGAGTACAACCAATGTTTTTTTTATACTTCTAAGGAATATATTGAAAAAATAGGGCGAATACAAAAAAAGGACTTTTCGCATCTTACAATGGAAATAACAAAAGCACAAAAAGGAAAAAAATTATTAGATGCTCTTTTTAATGGAAATATTAACCGAGCAAAAACACTGTTGGCTCAAGAGCTTAATCCTAATTGCTGGAAAAGAAACCAAAATGGAGAAATAGAAACACCCCTGAGCTTAATATGTTTACAAGGAATAACACAAGATAACGAAGAAGTATTGATTAAACTTTTAAAACATAAAGACCTAGATTTTAGTCAAATAAAGCCAATACGAGCTATAGAGCAAAATTCACGGTTGAAGAAAATAATTGAACAAGCTATTACAGAGCGATTAACTGATGCTATTAATAGAAAAGATTTAGATGATGTAGAAAAGTTAGTAGAGGATAATTGTTTCATAAATCGTGCAATTGTTACTGCTGCATTTGAAAGTATTGAACGTATCAGAAATTATCTAAATGAAAAATTCCCTACAAGTGCAGAGCAACCTGTAGCAAATACGAATAATATACCAGCAGGTTTTGAGGAGTTTGCACAAAAACTTGTAGATGAACTTGAAAAGACAAAAGCTCAACTTGCAGAAACAGAGCAAAAGCTGGATAAGGTTGTGCGTGAAAAAACGAGCGAAACTAGCAAAATTTCACAATTAGAAAGAGATTTGAAACAAGTAAGGGAAGAAAGAGATAGGCTTTCATCAGAAAATATACTGCTCCGTACTAAAAGTCTGAGTAATAAAAACGAAAAATCCTCGGAGGCAATTTCTCCTGGTAAAAAACAAAGCAACTATGCTTATGCATTTTTTATATTATCTGGAGCATTGACTGGTTGTGTAGGTTTAGCAATTTTATACGATTATCTAGTAATAGGTGCTTGTCTTACAGCAGTTGCACTGGTTCTTTTTTTAGTAGGATATTATTTATGTAAAGCGGATGAACGAGATATAGGACCTGGTGGTACCACCGACAATCCTCAAGTTACAAGGGTTTTGATTTCTTATCCAGGCCCTGCTGAAAATTTTTGTACATGTTAAAAACATCTTGATAATTGAGGTGAGTGTAAACCTGGGTGGTTTCCAGGCTTGAGTGGCCAAGCAGTTGTTGTATTGATCTTATGTCAATATCTTCTTGAAGCAAATGAGTAGCAAAACTATGACGAAATGCATGTGGAGATAAGATTTCTGGCAGATTTAATATTCTCCTTATTTTCTGCAAACGATTAGCCACATAAGTTCTTCCCAATTTTTTTCCTCTTACTCCCAAAAAAAGATATTGTGTTTCATTATTAATGCCAAGATAAGGACAGGCTTTTACATATTCCTGTATACACTTTTTTACTACCGGAAGAATGAATACCTGCCTTTGTTTATCTCCCTTACCTGTTACTATTAAACTTTCATTGTTAATATCACTAACCCCAAGGTTCAACGCTTCACTGATTCTTAAGCCTGTACCATATAGCAGGACGATAATTGCAATTTCTCTTTTTACCACCCAAGGTTCGCTCAAGTCAGATAATTTCATTTCTTTCACCAAAGTTTTTATATCAGGTATTGATAATGCTTTGGGCAGAGTTCTTCTCTGAATTGGCCTTGATAAGGAAAATACAGCTTCATTGTCTATATTGTAGTTGTTTTTTATGTACTTGAAGAAATTTCTGATTACTGACAATGCACGAGCGTTAGATCTTGCATTCACACCTCTTGCATAACGAGAGGTAAGCCAACTTCTTAACTCAGGTATACTTAAATTTTTCAGAGTACCAACATTTACTTCTCCACCAATGTGAGTATTTAGGAAACTTATAAGATCCTTCAAGTCCCTCATGTATGACTCTAAAGTGTTTGGTGAATAAGATCTGTTGCACCTCAGCCACTCATACCATTTTTCAATGATTGAACCGAGGTCCACAATTATTTTTTAAAGAAAGCATCGATGCACGCATCTCGAAAGGCTTCATTTATATCAGGATGAGAATGACAAATTCTGTATATATCCTCTGCTGCTGCGCCATATGCCATTGCAACCGCTGCTTCGTTGATTAGCGTATCAGCGTATGCTCCTATGATATGCACACCTAGTATTGTATCTGCTCTGCTACAAGTCAGCACTTTCACGAATCCTTCAGCATCATCAGTGATTTTTGCTCTGCCGTTTGCAGCAAATTGACATTTACCAACTTTGTACTTATAGCCAGCATTTTTGAGTTCCTCTTCGGCTTTACCGATCGAAGAAACCGCAGGGTGAGTGTAAATGACAGATGGTATAATTTCATAATCAACGTGAGGTGACTGTCCTGCTATTATCTCTGCAACTGCCACTCCTTCTTCCTCTGCTTTATGAGCAAGCATTGCTCCACCAATCACATCACCAATAGCAAATATTCCTTTCACATTAGTTTCATATCTGTTGTTAACTTGAACGAAACCGCGATTATCTTTTTCTATTTTTTCATCAATACTAAGATTCTCAGTGCATGGTTTGCGTCCTGCTGCCACCAATACCTTATCCGCCTCTATAGTGTTTGTTTGATTATCTTTTACAGAGCAAACTTTCACACTCAAAGAGTTACTACTTTGTTTTATTCCCTCAACTTTAGTGCTAAGTAAAAATTTTATTCCTTGTTTTTGTAGACTAGAAAGTAGAGACTTACTTAATTCTCCATCCATTGCTGCAGCGATTCTGTCAAAAAATTCTACTACAGTGACTTCAGACCCTAGCCTCCTCCATACAGAAGACATTTCAAGCCCTATTGCCCCGGCTCCGATTACGACAAGTTTTTTTGGTACTTCAGTTAAAGACAATGCACCAGTTGATGAAATAATACTTTTCTCATCGATATTAATTCCTGGCAAAGAAATAACGTCAGAACCGGTTGCAATTACTATATTTTTTGTCTTCAGCACCTTATCTTCAACTGAAACTTCAAGATTACCTTGGTCAAAAGAAGTAATTTTCCCAAGTCCATTGATTTTAGTGATTTTGTGAAGGTTAAACAGATATTCTATACCTTTTCCAAGTTCCTGAACTCTGGCGTCCTTATAGCCTAGCATTTCTTTTAAATCGAAACTTGCATCCTTAATTTTTATGCCAAGCTTCGACAGATCATTTTTCGTGTGAGCATACTGATAGGAAGAATGAAGTAGTGCTTTGGAAGGTATGCACCCAACTCGCAAGCATGTACCACCAAAAATGCTATTTTTATCTATGCAGACAACTTTCAATCCAAGTTTTGCAGCAGCGATAGCACACTTATAACCGCCTGGACCACCACCTATAACAATCAGGTCATAATCAATCATAAAGAACAAACCTATTTTCTAAAGAATAAACACCATTTCCCTCAGTTGTTACATATATTTTATCGTGAGTAAACACTGGAGTGTGAAACACATTACCAGGTACTTTGATTACCTTTCCTGCACTTTCAGATCCAGGAAAAGCAAGCATTGAACCTTTATTGCTTGTCACCCACAGTGTATGGGCATGCACAATTGGAGCAAACAATTGCGTATTTTCTATTAAATCAGATGCCCAGACTGTTTCTCCATTTTTTATATCCAGGCCGATTATTTTATTATCTTCAGTTACTATAAAAATTCTTCCGCCTTCTTTTTGTTTCTCTACAGGAATAAGAGGACTATAATATGACTCAATGTCTGATACACTTTTTACTTGCAGTGACTTTGACCACAAAATATTTCCTGATTTCACGTCAATACCATAAATATAAGAATTGTTTGTAGCTATTAAAGTATCGCCAAGCACTCTCGGTGTAGTAGTTACATCTGTGAGCTGTGTATCCAAAAGGTTTGTAGCCAATTTTTGGCTCCACAATTTTTTACCGTCTTCATTAAAAGCTATTAACTCACCATTTGAAAATGGTGCTATTATTTTATCGTTAGAAATTGTTGGCGATATGGAATACAAACCTCGAACCTCATTGATACCGTTTTGATAAGCCCAAACGGAGCTGCCATCTTTTATATCAAACACGTACAGATAATTATCAATAGTCAATACTACCAATTTATTATTTATTACTGCTGCTTTCCCTCTTACTGGAGCTCTCAATTCTTTTTCCCACTCAATCTTGCCAGTTTTTGCATCTATTGCGTGTAAAGTGTTATCCACTATAAAGAAAACATTTTTTTCATAATGCGATAGGCTCATGTTACCAATTTTTTTCCTACGTGAGAGGTGTAATTTCCAATTCATAGCCTTTGAGTTATCAATATCAAAGGAATATAAAGCGCCGTGCTTGTCTGATAAAATAACGCTATCTTCTGTAAGCACTGGAGCTACATATCCTTGAGATAGTTTTTTATCCACTAGACTTATTCGCTCGCTTGCCATTGTGTAACTGCTACACAATAACATTATTATAACAATTATTACTTTCATTACTTAGTTGAGAACAAGATTTATTAATATACATACTAGAAATCTTAATCACAATGAAAATGTTCTTGTTGTACGTTGAAACATTGATTTATGAACAGAATATTATATTATTATGTAAAAATCATACTCTTAGAGGTAATACACCTCATCCACTATGCGGCAACGTGCATAGCTGTATGAACATTGAGATATAAAAGTAATTTATACCAAGAAGAAAGATGTCATCCAAGTAGCTTGACTACTTGGATCCAGATTGGATACTGAGTTGGAGTATAAAAGTATAGCTAACGCGAGCTCTGCGTCATACCGTGATTAATTCGCGGTATCTCAGCCGCTAACACATAGCGGGATGACAGCAATCCTACGTCATGCCGCCGCGAACCGTCATACTGCCGCAGATCGTCATACCGCGATTCATTCGCGGTATCTCTTAGCATAGATCCCGCTAACAAGCAGCGGGATGACGAGGTTATCGTCATGCCACCACGAACCGTCATATCGCCGCAGACCGTCATACCGCGATTCATTCGCGGTATCTCTTAGCATAGATCCCGCTAACACGTAGCGGGATGAAGGTTTTCAGGGTAGCTGTCATCCGAGTAGCTTGACTACTTGGATCCAGAAAACTTAACTTTAAATAAGTGGCTGCATAATAAAGACTAGATTACAGCGTCACGCGCTGGAATGACACCATTTTCGGTCTCTTAAATTGCTTTAGCTACAAACATTAAGAAATTTACCAAGCGGAAAAAAAGGCAAAAGAAGCCCCGTGGTGCGAGTTTTGACTCTATATTACTGTAAGTGGCGCTGCAATAATGTGCTAACGCTTAAAATAAGCGCGATTTGGCTGAATGTAGAAAAAATTTAAAAGACATGCAGCCGCTATAATTTTATGTAATCCGCCAAAAAATACCCTAAGTTTTTTACTGAATTTTGTCATTGAGCCTGCAGGTCAAAAACAAGTTTTAAGTCATAAATACCCTTATTGTCATAATAAGGAGGCTGGCGAAGTTTGTCAAGTAAGTTTTTTCGTTTCTGCGGGCTACTTGAATAACGGCTACAATGTTTGTACAATTGTTCGTCATGCGCTGGAACCCGTTTTAGCCCTTATCTATATCTCAGTTCCACCAACAGTTATTGCGTCGACTTTGAGTGTTGGTTGACCAACTCCAACGGGCACATTTTGTCCATCTTTTGAGCATGTGCCAACACCGGGGTCCAACTTTAAGTCGTTGCCAACCATGGATACTTTTTTTAGCACTGTTGGCCCATCACCAATTAGTGTTGCTCCTTTGACTGGCTGTGTAATTTTACCATTTTCTATTAAGTAAGCTTCTGAAGATGAAAAAACAAATTTCCCTGACGTTATATCAACTTGCCCACCACCGAAATTTACTGCATACAGACCTTTCTTTACGCTAGATATTATTTCTTCCGGCGTATGTTTCCCTGGTAACATATAGGTGTTTGTCATGCGCGGCATAGTAACTTCTTTATAACTTTCTCTTCTACCATTACCAGTTGGATTCACACCCATGAGTTTAGCATTCATATGATCCTGCATGTAGCCTTTGAGAATTCCATCCTCTATCAACACATTATAACTGGGTGGAGTACCTTCATCATCTATGCTAATAGAACCACGCAAATTAGGCAGAGTTCCATCATCAACTACTGTGATGCCACTAGCTGCTACTTGTTTACCAATAGAATTTAAAAATGCTGAGACTCCTTTACGATTAAAATCGCCTTCGAGTCCATGACCCACAGCTTCATGCAACAATACTCCCGGCCAGCCCGGACCTAGAATAACTGTCATTTCTCCGGCTGGAGTTGGAATTGCTTCAAGATTTACCAGTGCTTGTTCCAAAGCCTGGTTTGCAACTTCTTTCCACTTTTTCTCAGAAATAAACTTACTATAAGAATCCCTTCCACCGTGTCCTGCGGAGCCTCTCTCGGTACGGCCATCCTTTTCTACAATGACTAGCACATTAAAACGTACCAGAGGCCTGATATCGCTTAATCTGTGATCACCCTTTATTATTTGTACGACTTGCCATTCTCCACTTAGAGTTATTTTTACTTGCTTCACGCAGTTATTTTTGGACCTTACATACTCATTAACCTCATTGAGTAGTTTAATCTTTGAATTCAGATCCATTTCATTTGTAGGGTTAATCCTCGAATATAGGCTTTTTGTCTCTTCGTTTAAATTTATTGAATTTGTCTTGTTTAAAGACACTGAGCTTTTTACCATAGAAGCAGCATTACTAATTTCTTTTTCGCTAATCTCAGAAGAACAAACGAAAGATGTACTATCCTCACAAAAAGACCTTAAACCAAATCCCCTTCTGGTATTCAAATCCACGTGTTTTAATATGTTATCATCGAAAATCAGGGACTCCGACTGGCAAAATTCTAGAAACAGCTCACCACCATCGCTATTGCTCAAAGCGTTATTGACTATTTTATATACGTTATTAATATTAACATTGTTTTGAGCGAAAAATATTTGATCTAGATTTGGCATTACCTTTGAACTAAAAATTGTTTAAGTATATTATTTAACTTTAACATAGTAAACTATAAAAAGCCCGGGTGGCGGAATTGGTAGACGCGCTAGCTTCAGGTGCTAGTAACTTTTTAAGTTGTGGAAGTTCAAGTCTTCTCTCGGGCACTTTTAGCTTCCATATTGCTTGTTGAATTAATTAATGCTACAATATAACGTATTAGGTAATATTTATGCTATGTATGGTGAAAAAGATAAGTTAGCCTACAGAAAGAAGGTACGAACTTACTCGAAACGCTTAGTTACTACACTATCTACTGCTTCTTTTATTGGATATATAGCAGCATTAGCCTTTAGTATTCCTGTCTTAAGTCTGTATTTTAGTATTGCCGGCACTATATTAAGTGTACTTTCGTTTGCTTTAAATATATGGTCATTAAAGGATCATTTCCTACAGCAGAAGCAACTTGGTGTAGCAGGACAAAAAAAACTAACAAAGATCTGTCTTGATATTACATCTAACGTTTCGTTTTTAATAGGAGGAATTGCATCTATATTGCCTCTCGAATCTCCTATCATTCCTTTTGTTTCTACTGCCTTTTTTATTCTAGGCTGTACCTTTATGGCAGCTAATATCGTTCGGACTTTGATCAGCAAACCACAGGCAGAAAAACCTACTGATACCCTCTCTCCATCTGTAAAAGCAGTTTAAGTGTCAACAAGTTAACTTATTTGACTTGTATAGGAATATTAGCTATAATATTAATAGTTTAATAATAAAAGAGGTTAGTATATGGATTTTTTAAACAGTCACCCAGATTTTTTTGAGGATAATGCTTATTATGTAATATCTGAATATAATACGGATAATCGAGATCTTACAGATCTTAGTACATATGTAGTAGAACGTGATGCATATGAGAATTTGGTATTCAAAAACTTATATACATATATACGTTCCGATGGAAACGTACATAAAGATATAATGCTTAATCCAAAATCTTTACAAATAGAAGAGAGGATAGAAGATAGCAGAATCGAACAGTGTTATACAAATAACTATAAGATAGATAATGGAACTTTATCTTTAGATGAGAGAGAATTAGTATTCAATATAACTCCAGGTAAATGGAATGATTCAACAGAGTTCAATGTAATTAGCATTAGAAAAGTATAAGTGAATTTAAAGCTTAGTGGTAAATAGGGGACTGAGTATCCTTATTTCAACATCAATTACTTGAATAGTTGCTCAAGCCATCAAAATAAAAATTTTTATTCAGTAATTTGTGTATAAAGGGTACTATTTTACTAGTAGTGAAATAAATCAGAATGAAGTCTATTTTATTAACGAGGCCTTTATTGGATTCGTTCAATACAAGAAATATATTGAGAAAGTATGGATACAAAGTTTTTATAGAACCAGTATTCACAATAAAGTACTTAAATCCTGATATATCTGCGTACGAATTTGACGTTGTGATATCTACAAGTAAAAACAGTGTAAAGGCTTTTAGTCAAATATGCAAAGAGGATGACTTTCCGATTATTACAGTTGGTAATTCAACCATGCAGGCTGCAAAAAATTTGGGATTTTCTGATATAATCTCAGCAGACAGCAACGTTGATGGTCTGATATCATTCATAAAAGCTCATTATTCAAACGCAATAAAGTTCTTGTATATAAGGGGACAAGAAGTATCATGTGACCTAAAAAAGAGATTATCTGAAGAAGATTTTAATGTAAGAGAAGTTGTACTCTATAAAACAATTATAAAAAGGAGTCTAACTAATAGGTGTAAAAATTTACTGTTGGATGGTAAAATTGATAGTGTTGCTTTTTTTTCCTCACAGACAGCAAGGGTATTTTGTTCATTAGTTCTAAAAAGTGGGCTATCTCATGTGATGAATAATACAGTTGCATATACCATGAGTAAAAACATTGCTGATAGTTTAAGGTTAATCAAATGGAAAAAAATTATAACATCGAGGTTGCCTACTGGGGAGAGTTTAATTGATATAATTAATAAGGATTGTTGATGCTAAAGATTGCAACTTGGAATGTAAACTCCATACGTAAAAGAGTTAACCAACTTTGTAGTTTTATAGTTGACAGTCAGATAGATATAGTTTTGCTGCAAGAGATAAAATGTACGGAAGAGCAATTTCCTTATGTAGAGATAGAAAAGTTAGGATATGAATATGCTATCTATGGACAAGTTGCAAGAAATGGCGTTTGTGTTTTATCTAAATATCCGATACTGGAAAAATTAAAAATTGATGTTGTAGAGAGTCATCAAGAAGCACGTTATATAGAATGTGTGATAAAACACACCAATCATAAGGTAAGGGTAGGAAGTGTATACGTTCCAAATGGTCAAAGCCCAGACTCTCATATGTTTGAGTATAAACTCAAGTTTTTTGATAACCTATATGAAAGGATGAGCACTTTGTTGAAAAATGAAGAGTTAACTATTATAGCTGGCGATTATAATGTTGCACTGGATGAAATTGATGTTTTTGATTCAAATTTATTGAATGGCCAAGTGTGCTTTCATATAAAAGAACGTGAGAAGTTAAGAGCAATCTTGAATCTTGGGTTTAAAGACACGTTTAGAATATCCCACCCCAATTTGCAACAATTCACTTGGTGGCATTATCAAGGCAATTCACTCAGAAACAATCAAGGAATGCGAATAGATTATATGCTATTATCGCCACAAGCTGTAGATAAATTGGAAACATGCTACGTAGATGATAGATTGCGTAAGCTAGAAAACCCGTCTGATCATACTCCTGTTGTATGCGTTATAGAATAACAGTAGACCTCTTACACAACTCACTTTATTGGCAAACTCAGGTAGTCTTACTTGGTTGCTGCCCTGTGGTTTTTTGCTGATCTAAAGTAACTTGTTCAAGCACAGTAGACTGCTCACTCTTTTGAGTAAGTTGCTCCTCAGTTGTTACAGCAGGTTGATTACCCTGCCCAGTTTCATTAACTTTGGATCCTAAAATTTTACTAATACCATCAAGAATTTTCCCATCCCATCCTTCTTTTTTCTTTTCATCTCGTGAATGAGGGTTATATAAAGTACCTTTTTTGTCATTTGAAAAAAGAACCTCCACTCCCCCTTTTATGGCGAATATTGTACCAATAACGGCAGCAACTATCGCGAGTGTAGTAGGACCAAAAATTAATATTGAAGCAATGGAAAAAGAAATAGGAAGAAAAATCTTACGTAAGAATGCTGTTGCCATCTCTTCATCACTGAGTGGTGGTTCATCCTCTTCTTTTTTATCTTTACCTAAGAATGGTATTTTTTCTTTCACCCCATTCATAAAAGAGCTGGAAATATTTTTTGGGTCTATCTTTATTCCAAGCGGCCACCCAGCAAGCTTTATGAGTGAATCTTTAGCTTCTGTACCGCGTATATCAGCTACACATTCAGCTACTTCTTGCTTTATTTTGTCATTCTTTAAATTCTCTTCACTAGCTAAATTTTTTTCTCTAATTTTTTCAAATACGGAAAGTAAAAGCTGACAAAAGTTTTCTTCACTTAGTAACTTTATATCTTCTTGATTAATATTATTGAATATACCTTCATGATTTTTTGATATAAAAGTAAAAATTTTCTTTTCATTTCCATTCTGTAATCGCTCTAATCGTTCATCTAATGACTTCAGATCATCCTGTAATTCTTGTTTTTCTCGATCTGGAAGTTCTTCTTTCAATTTCTGTTCCTTCTTTTCTATTTCCTGTTTCGTTTGCTTTTTTAGATTTTCTAGAGTTTCTGGATTTTCTAAAGTATCTAGGAAAGCACGATAGATTAACTGGTGCTCCTCGTTTTTAAATTTAAAAACTTTCTCATCTTTGTTAGTTACCTGATTTGAAGGCTCCAAATTCTTTGTTTGTGGAGTTAATATTTTTGTCATAACTGAGTTACTCACATTTACTATACTTTAATTGTAGCATATTTTTCATATTAATTCAAATAATCTATACTCTTAGAATCCGCCATGTTTAAGTCATAATTAAGAGCCCAGTTGTTGCCAATTTTTATTTCTACTTCAAGTGGTATAGAAATTTCTATTGCATTTTCCATTACGTCTTTCATAAGTTTTGCTGTTTCTTGTACCTTTTCGTCTTCTACTTCAACCAGTAGTTCATCGTGAACTTGGAGGATTATTTTACCTACTTTTAACTGATCAAAAAGCTGAATCGTCGCACGTTTTATTATATCAGCAGCAGTTCCTTGCAGTGGTGCATTTATCGCTGCCCTTTCTGCAAATTGTCTTACATAAGGAATTGTATTGTTTATGTCTCTTACAAAGCATCTCCTGCCAAACAAAGTTTCTACATAACCATGCAATCTTGCGATAGACACTGCTTTTTCCATATAGGCCTTTATTTCTGGGTAACAGGAAAAATAGTAATTAATGTATTCAGCAGCTTCCGCAATGGTAATTCCAAGCCGTTTTGCAAGGCCAAACGGGCTGATTCCATATATAATTCCAAAATTAATGGATTTTGCTTTGCGTCTTAATTGCTCATCTATTTCTTGCACTCCAAAAACTTGCCTAGCGGTGATATCGTGAATATCTTGTCCGTTTGCAAAAGCTTCTTTAAATGCTGCAACGTTTGCAACGTGTGCCAGGAGCCTCAATTCTATTTGCGAATAGTCAGCAGAGATTATCTTGCACCCTTTTGGCACAATAAATGCTTGTCTGATAAGATTTCCCTCTTCGCTTCTGATAGGAATATTCTGTAAATTAGGATTGCTGGAGCTCAGCCTTCCAGTTGCAGTTGCAGTTATTGAAAAGCTTGTGTGTATTCTATCATCGAGCGGATCAACCTGTTTTATTAATGCATCAGTGTAGGTACTCTTCAATTTACTTGAATGTCGCCAACTTAAAATTTTACCTGCAATTTCTACCCCTTCTTCTTCGAGTGCCTCTAGAACTTCATAATTGGTGCTATACGATCCAGATTTTGACTTTTTCTTTTTATTAAGCCCCATTTTATTAAATAAAACATCACTTAATTGTTTTGGTGACGCAATGTTGAATTTCTCCCCTGCCAAATTATATATCTCACTTTCAAGTACAGCAATTACCTGCTGAAATTTATCGGACAGCTCCTGTAATTTTTGAATATTTAGCAATATTCCATTTTTCTCCATATTAAATATCACTTTCATAAGTGGCTTATCGAAGCGCTCGTAAATTGTGAACAATTTTTCCTGAAATAACCTTTGCTTTAGCTTTTCATGAATTGCTATTAAAGTTTTTGCCGAGAAAATTTCTGCATTTTCACTCAAATTATGCGCAACTATGTTTGGAATACTGTGATCATGTTTTCCTGTATCCAAGCTATACGACATTATCATCAAATCATCAACTGAATCTAGCATCTTCTCCACTGCAGGGAAGATTTTCCTCATCTCTTTAATGTTATGTATTATTTTAAGCACCCCATTTGAGAGTAAAGTTGAGTTGATTGTAATGAGTGCATTTTGTATGCTATCTTGCTCTATACAAAAAATATTACTTTCGCTATAAGATAGACTTAATACATTGTTTTCAAGGTGGTAATGAATTGCAATTTTGCCTTCATATCTACAATGCTCCAAAAATTTCTCTAACTCTTCACTACTATATTCTATTTTCTCTTTTGTGCTAGATCCATTATAGGAAAAAAGCTTTTCTATTTTACCTATTAAGGAATTGAATTCATACTTCTTTAAAAAGGATAATAGTTTTTCCATATTTGGAGGGCGAACTTCACATTTTGCAATATCATGTTGAAGGTCTACTTTTTCGCATAGTGATAAAAGTTCTCTTGAAATTAGCGCTTTTTCCTTATGTTCAGCAAGAATATTACGAATCCTCGTTTGCTCGATGTTATCAATGTTCTCTATAATATTATTCAATGAATCAAATTCATCTAGTAATTTAGCTGCAGTCTTCGGACCTATTCCCGGAACGCCTGGAATGTTGTCAGATGCATCACCAGTTAGAGAAAATAAATCAAGAAGCTTGTGTGAGTTTACACCAAATTTTTCTATTACTTGTTTTTCATCTATATATATATTTTTAATGGGGTCGAATATTAAAATATTGTGGTTCAAGAGTTGAAATAAATCTTTATCTGATGAAACGACTACCACTTTAAAGTCTTGGTGGTTGGCGTATTTTGCAGCTAGTGTTGCGATTATGTCATCTGCTTCATAACCTTCAATTTCTTCATAGCTGAGGTTAAAAGCTTCTACCGCTTCCCTCAGTATGGTGAACTGTGGAATTAGATCCTCAGGAGGCGTTACTCTGTTTGCTTTGTATTCAGGATATAAATTGTGCCTAAAATTCTTTTTTCCTGCATCAAGTGCTATAGTTAAGTAGTCCGAATGGGCAATGTACTTAAGAACCATATTCAGAAAGCCATATACACCACCTATTGGCATTCCTGTTGTGGTAATTAAGTGAGGTAGTACATAGTAAGCTCTGAAAAGAAAACCATAGCCATCGATGATTGTGAAAGTTTTTTCTTTCATTGTAGATATTTATGCGTGCTTTTGATGGTCCACTATTTAGCTGCGAAAATCAAGTTTTTGTTTTTCTGCTTTTGAGCATTGTAAGAGATTCTGCCGAAAATAGCATTCATGCATGGTTATACCAATTAGACTTCTTGCATAACCATATAACATTGGGAATAGAAACGAAAAAGCTACTTGACAAACTCCGCCAGCCCCCTTATCATGAAACTGAAGGTATTCAGTTATCTTCATCTGTGCAGATTAAACAGCAAGAAAACAACGTAGTTGGCGTCTTATTTTTAATTTTTTGCACTATGTGCACCTTATGTCTTCACAACATTTCTGGGTTTTTACCTATATAAGCTGAAACGCGCTTATAAGTCGTTTAAGACAGTATAGTACGCCAATTTGCAGGATTAGAGAGTGACAACTAGCTAACACGGGGTTTCTTTTGCCTTTTTTTCTGCTTAGTAAATTTCTTAAACATTTAAACTAAGGTGAGTTGCATTTAAAAGCAGCTAAATTGCAGTGTTTAAGACTTAAAAAACGCCAATGTTTTTAAATAGATATTAATCGGGGCTTCTTTTGCCTTTTTTTTTATTTGGTAAATTTCTTAATATTTGTGGCTAAACGACAATCGTCATCCCGCTGCTTGTTAGCGGGATCTAGAGATACCGCGGCGGTATGACGGTTCGCGGTGGCATCTCGTCATCCCGCTACTTGT
Source organism: Wolbachia endosymbiont of Listronotus oregonensis (assembly GCF_031205055.1). Taxonomy (NCBI): domain Bacteria; kingdom Pseudomonadati; phylum Pseudomonadota; class Alphaproteobacteria; order Rickettsiales; family Anaplasmataceae; genus Wolbachia; species Wolbachia endosymbiont of Listronotus oregonensis. Next base: position 615,286 of record NZ_CP102118.1, read on the forward strand.
TAGCAGGATCTAGAGATACCGCGGCGGTATGACGGTGTAGATGATGGTTAAGTAATTCGTCATCCCGCTGCTTGTTAGCGGGATCTAGAGATACCGCGGCGGTATGACGGTTCGCGGTGGTATGACGGTCTGCGGCGGCATGACGGTTCGCGGTGGCATCTCGTCATCCCGCTACTTGTTAGCGGGATCTGAGATACCGCGGCGGTATGACGGTGTAGATGATGGTTAAGTAATTCGTCATCCCGCTACTTGTTAGCGGCTAAGAGATACCGCGGCGGTATGACGGTGTAGATGATGGTTAAGTAATTCGTCATCCCGCTGCTTGTTAGCGGGATCTAGAGATACCGCGGCGGTATGACGGTTCACGGCGGTATAGTAACTCGTCATCCCGCTACTTGTTAGCGGCTAAGAGATACCGCGGCGGTATGACGGTTCGCGGTGGTATAGTAACTCGTCATCCCGCTACTTGTTAGCGGCTAAGAGATACCGCGGCGGTATGACGGTGTAGATGATGGTTAAGTAATTCGTCATCCCGCTACTTGTTAGCGGGATCTAGAGATACCACGGCGGTATGACGGTTCGTGGCGGTATGACGGTCTGCGGCGATATGACGGTTCGCGGTGGCATGACGATAAGCTCGTCATCCCGCTACTTGTTAGCGGGATCTATGCTAAGAGATACCGCGAATGAATCGCGGTATGACGGTTCGCGGTGGTATAGTAACTCGTCATCCCGCTACTTGTTAGCAGGTGAGATACCGCGGCGGTATGACGGTTCGCGGCGGTATGACGGTTCGCGGTGGTATGACGATAACCTCGTCATCCTGCTACGTGTTAGCGGATGAGATACCGCGAATGAATCGCGGTATGACGGTCTGCGGCAGTATGACGGTTCGCGGTGGCATCTCGTCATCCCGCTACTTGTTAGCGGGATCTAGAGATACCATGAATAAATCACGGTATGACGTGTTAGCTATACCTTTTTTCTACTTAGCTTGGGTTATACAAGAAGTCTAATGAAGTGAAAATAAATTTATTTACCAAAATAGAGTTGCCTTGGTCTACAGATCTTAGTTTCTTTATCATTTATCATTTCATACCACTGAGTAACCCAACCAGTGGTTCTTGCAAGTGCAAAAATAGGCGTGAACATATTTGAGGGAATATCGATAGCATTCATTATTATACCTGAGTAAAAATCAACATTTGGATATAACTTACGCACGATAAAATATTCATCCTTTAAAGCTATTTCTTCAAGTTTTTTTGCAATTTTGAGCAATTCATTATTTTGTTCTAGTTTACTTAGAACCTCATGACAAGCGTCTTTCAATATCCGCGCGCGCGGATCATAATTTTTATAAACACGATGTCCAAATCCCATCAATTTAAATGGATCTTTATCATCTTTAGCTTTTTCGATGAATTTATCTATATCTTCACTTTGCTCTATCTCTTTTAGCATATTTATAACTGCTTCATTAGCTCCACCATGTGCTGGTCCCCAAAGTGTAGCAACTCCTGCAGAGAGGCTTGCAAACAGATTAGAGCCAGCCGATCCCACCAATCTGACAGCCGCCGTAGAAGCATTCTGTTCATGATCAGCATGGAGAGTAAATATTTTATCCAGAGCTTTTGCAAAAAGGGCGCTTTTATCATTATCAACAGCATCGCCAAATATCATCTTTAAGAAATTTTCACTGTAACTTAATTCATTGTTAGCATTTATGAATTCCTGATTGTTGATATGCCTATAAATCATTGCAACAATTGCAGGAACTTGTGCTATTGCAGAAATTCCAAAATCTAAATCTTCACCATTGACATTGTTGCCATGTGTTTCATGGTAAGATGCTGACAAATTTGCAAAACATGCAACTAAAATCGACATAGGGTGAGCAGTTTTTGGAAATGCTTTGATTACATTTGTAACTTGCTCTGATACTTTGGATGATTCTTGTATTTTGAGAAGAAATTTTTTGTGTTGCTCTGAACTGGGTAGTTCACCATAGAGTAATAAATAAATCACAGCAGTAAAACTATTATTCTCTGCCAAATCAGCTATATCATGTCCCCTATATTTAAGAACTCCTTCATCTCCATCAATAAATGTAATCGAAGAAGAACATGAAGCTGTGGAAACAAACCCCGGATCATAAGTGAATAATCCTGTCGTCTTATATAAATCCTTGATATTTAACACGTCAGGACCTATTGTTCCACTTAATATGGGTAGCTCAATTTTTAATCCATTACTTAGTTCTAATAGCACTTTTTTATCCATCACTTAGTTCTAATAGCACTTTTTTATCCATCACTTAAGCTACTTAAATTTTATACAGAATATACAAACTGAAGAGTATATATTAATACAGTTAACTTTACATTAACCGTATTAAGCGGTCATCAATGCTTTTACTTTTGCATTTAAGCGACTTATTTTACGCGCAGCAGTATTCCTATGAATAACACCTTTATTCACACACTTGTGTAAATTAGATTCAGCATTCCGAAATGCCAGAACAACATTTTCTTTGTCGCCAGACTTGATTATATCAACCAATTTTCTAATAGCGGTGCGAGTTTTACTTTTCCGCATCTTATTTATTAAAGTGCGCTTTGCTATTACCTTTATCATTTTTTTAGCACTCTTATGATTTGCCATATATTAATACCTAAAATACTGTACTTTTTTTTTAATTATAAAGTTTTTTTGTTAATTTGCAATATCAGTTTTTTCTATGGTTAATCTACTGCTTCTCTCTTCAATAATTTTTTCTAAACTTTGCAAGAATTCATTTTTGTTTAACCCAGGATATATTGGGGGCAATATTTCTATTACTGCCTTTCCGGGATTCTTTCTCAGAGAAAGTATGCTTTTTGGCCAAAACAAACCAGTGTTTAAAGCAACCGGTAACACAGGAACAGATAATACGCTATATAAAGCAGCAATACCTGGTTGATATTTTATATTTTGGTTTATAGTCGTTCTTGTACCTTCAGGAAATATTATTATGCTTCTATTTTCTTTTATACGCATTTTTGCTAGTTTAATTATATGGCGTATAGAACTGATACCATCTGAACGGTTAATAAAAATCATTTTCAGCGCTATAAGATGTAAACCAATGAATGGAATCCATTTCAATTCACGTTTTAAAATAAAAACCGCTTTTCTAAATAGTAGTATAAAAATAAATGTTTCAAATGGAGATTGGTGTTTAGATGCAATGATAAAAGGTTGCTTAGGAATGTTTTCCATTCCCCTCACTTCATATTTAATGCCACATAATAAACGCAGCATGAATAATACAACTCTCACCGAACAGACGAGGAAAATGGTTATTACATACTCAGGAAAGAAAATTACAGGGAGAGCAATTGAAGTATAGAATACTTCCCATAATATAAGGAAGAAATTAAACAATAAACTTGAAATCACAAACTCACATAAACTTATTTGAATTTAACTTTACTACAAATTAAAAGCAATAAGTTTAATTATTGATCATCTGAGTAATAGGATGCGAATCAGCTAATTTGTCCTTTAACTTTTCGTTAGCAATATGAGTATATATTTGTGTTGTAGAAAGGTTAGTATGGCCAAGAACTTTCTGTATCAACACAATATTTGCTCCGCTATCCAGTAGATGGGTAGCAAAAGAATGCCTAATCACGTGTGGAGAGATCTTATTTTCATCAATATTGCATTTTCTTGCTAACTCCTTCATTAATTGACCGACCCTTTGCCTTGTAATTGGTTTATTAGGTTTATCACCTGGGAATAGCCAATCGGATTCCTTTTCGTTAGGGATCAGATTGTCACGAACTGATAAATAATTTCTAAGGCTCTGCAATGCTTGTTCATTAAAAAGAATTTGCCTCTCTCTACCACTTTTTCCTTTTATTATTATATAGCATTCTTTGTTATTACTGTTTATTAAATGTGACACTTCACATAACTTCATATCAATTAGTTCAGAAACACGCATTCCAGAAGAGTAAAGGATATCTAAAATCGCACATAGCCTTTTACTGCTTATCTCTTTATTCGATTCGCTTGCTGATTTTCTCACTGCGTCCATTAGCAAAAATATTTCTTCGACACTTAAATACTTAGGCAAAGGACGAGAAACTTTTGGATTCTTTAATTCAGCATCATTAGCCGGTGCTGGATTAAAATCTATTATTCCGTCATTAAATAGACGCTTATAGAAATTTTTCATAGCGGATATTTTTCTTGATATAGAGCTACTTTTATATTTTTTTTGTGTACATAGATATTTCACATAATCTTTAATATTGGTTTTGTTTACGCCAACCAAGGTAGTGCCGCTTTCTAATAAAAATTCTTCAAACTGGTGTAAATCCGAACGATAACTTTCCAGAGTATTTTGTGTAGCGGACCTCTCTGAAGCCAAAGCATCTATGTAATATGTTATGTAAAGATTTTCTTTTTTATTTTGCGACTGTTTATTTTTCATTATCAGCTCCTATATTTATTTCTTTGGCTATAATTTGATTGGAAGTGTTTCCTATGTGTCTTATGAGAAAATATGAGACAAATAAGGCATTTATCAATAGAGTGAACATCACAAACCTTTGCTTTAACCTTTTTTTTAAATTTAATCTTACTCTTATCATAGTTAAATTATAACGTCAAATCTATAAAAAACACCTTATAAAGTGAGCTCTACTATAAATATAGAATACTTCTTAGCTGTATCTATCTATATTTATTATAACATAACATTTATTATAATTCTAACATGGACAGATAGAGATTTCAATTACGTTAGTGTTATGGGTGTTAATAAATTTTTAATATATACAATGAGTACTTTACAAAAGAAGAAATCAAATGGCATCTTTTTTAAATAAAGTGCTAATAAAAGGAACGGTCACATTTGACCCTATAGATTCATTATCTATCTTCTCTATAATTTTATCAATGCTATAGAAAGAACGTTCTATTCTTGCTAAAATATAATTAATCACTTTTAAATCAATTTTTAACTGTTTATCTGAAAATCGTTTTATTAGCATGATTCTTAATAATTCTTCGCTTGCAGGCAAAATTTTTACGCTGATAGTTGATAATATTCGAGAACTTAAATCTCTTAGTTTGAAGTTAAGTTTTTTTGGCGAAATTGAAGAAGTGATTAGCAGCTTCTTATCATTTTCTTTCATGTAATTGTAACAATGTAATAACATTTCTTCATCTTTAATGTTTTGTACGTCTTCTAAAATAAAAGCATCGCTATACCTAATCTCGCTTACAAAGTTATTCACATTGATAAAAATTGCATCGTTTATTGACTGCCAAATATGAGCAAGATGAGTTTTACCAGAGCTTTTAGGTCCAAAAAGAATGAGAGATTTCCAAGATAAATCCTCAATTACTGAATTATATATGTGCTTATTTTCATCTAAGATGATGTAATTTTGCCGACTATAATCAGCTTGATTGTTGTTAAATAAATTTAATTGCACATTAAACCTCTTACGTAACCTCTTTCTGGTAGTAATTTTTGCGCAGAAATTTACTTACGCTCCTCAAATATCTCAGGTATTCTGGGCTCATTTCTCCTCTTACCATAAATTGATTATGCAAAAGGTCTGTTAGCCGTTTTTATAAAGCTCACTTTTAAAATATTTATTGATTGCATATTCTACTGATACATTGAACATTGCTATTATTGGAATAAAAAGTAATATACCTGTAAATCCAAAATATGAAGCGCATATAGTAATTCCCAGAATAATTACAGTTGGATGTATATGAACTTTTTTTCCTATTAATAAAGGAACTAATATGTTTGAATCTATTAATTGTCCAACACCAAATAATAGCAAAACGGCAGCACTTTCAAACCATTCACTAAATTGAGTAATAGCGCTCAAAAACCCAATAATGGTATATAATAATGGTCCTACGTAAGGTATGAACGTTAATATTCCTGATAAAATTCCAATAACAATAGAGTGTTTCAATCCGATTATGCTCAGGCTCACAGAGTAAAAGACCATCATGACAATACATACATTTACCTGCCCCTTTAGATAATTAGATATGATGAAATCCACTTTGGAAAAATAATTTGCAACTTTTTCTCTATAAGAAACAGGAATTAATTTATTAGCTTTTTCTATAATTAAAGGCCAATCACGTAATATATAGAAAAACACTACAGGAGTAATCACCATTAATGATACCGTGTGAATCAAGCTAAAGCTTGAACTTAACACTTGGATTATAAAGTTACTAGCAATATCAAGAGCATTTATGAAATAAGATACATAGTCGCTGTAATTTTCTGCTAGATTTTTAGATAAGTGATCAAATAAGCTATCCTCGATTTTTATATTAAGAAATTCTAATACAGAGGGGATTACTTTAAGTTTTAATGAAGGCACTTTACTCACTAAGAAATTTAATATTGAAGTAATTTGAACATATATAATAGGTAAAACAAATGTTATAACTAGTATAAAAGCTATTAATAAAACAAGTATTATAAAAATTACAGAACATGAACGCGGTACTCTATACTTTTCAAACTTGACTACTAGCGGATTAAACAAATATGCAATAACAATAGACATTAAACATGGAAAAATCATAGGACGCATCAGGAATAACATCCCTATTATAAAAAGCAGTATAAAACAAATAGTTATATGACGTTTTTGCATGCGTTTAGCATAGTCAATTTACTGAAAAATATACAGTTTATTGTAAATACTATCTATTCATTGTTTTATCAATTTTATTAAGTATTAGGTCAATCAAATTTTCACCCAATTCCCAACTAGATAAAACTCCGTTATGTGGATCATCTTCATACCTTTTCGAATTAACAATCTTGATCAATTTTCCACGTAGCAATACATCATTTTCTATTGCGTGCGCCAATTGTGCAGGTTGTGGTATTAAGTAATCTCTTTTGCTATTAATAACTATTATTGGCATATTCAATTTTCCCTCATCTCGCAACTTTCGTATATCGTTCACTAAATCAAAATCTAGATCTAAAGCCTTTAGCAATTTTTTAAAAATGGATGAGGGCAACATACTTAAAATTTTTGCTTGAGGGATCGGAAAATGCCCTATTGCTGTATGAAAAGAGCTGAAAGTGCTAGTAAAAATAACACTTCCAAGTTTAACGTTTTTGTCTGCAAAGTGCTTCAAAACTGCCGATGCAACTGCTCCTCCAAAGGAATGGCCAAAAAGTATAATGTTTTCAGGCCTCACACCCTTGTCCATTAATTCATTGATTTCTTCTATCGAGGGCTTAAGCAAACTTTGATCTCTATTTATAAAGGGAATAATAATAAGCATTACGGATAAAAAAATGCAAGTTAGAGCAGCTAAGCTTGCTAAACCAACTACTCCAGCTGTTATGGGGCTTATAAGTAGTAATATTGCAATGGGCGCTGATACAGATGCCACGAGGAACAAAAAGCTAACTGCAGCATAAGTTATGTAGTTTTGGAATATAGCCGGATATTTATGTGTATGAGCAATAGCTTTTAGCCTATTTCTGCCACATAAATGCTGTAAGCATTGTTGAGCATTTTTATGATTATCCCCTATTCCATGAAAGAATATAAGGTGTATCTCATTTTCTTTATTACACTTAGTAATGTGCATTCTAGCATCGTATTATATCTTATAAGATAATACACTCTTTTTTTAAAACTGTAAATAACTTGTTACTATACACTTACGCTGAAAATGATAAATATGCACACTAACAGACTTAAGAAATACAAAATAGCAGCATTAATAGTTGCAGCAGGAGTAGGCAGTAGATGCAGTAACACAATTCCTAAGCAGTATACAAAACTTGCAGGTAAATCTGTTTTATTTCATGCAATTAAAAGATTTCTGGCTAACCAATATATAGATTACATAAGAATAGCAATTAATAGAGACCATGAAAGTTTTTATAGGGAAGCAATGGATCTCTTATCCAACCATTATTTAAGTGAAAAATCAGCAGTACACTCCTTCCAGCGCGTGACGCTGGAATCTAGAAAAAAGAAAGTATGGATCCAAGTAGTCAAGCTACTTGGATGACAGGAGGTGTAGATACTAAATTACTAAGTCCAATATATGGAGGAGAAAACAGGCAAAATTCAGTTAAACTAGGGCTTGAAAGCTTACAAAAAATTAACCCAGATTTTGTAGTTATACACGATGCTTGTAGGCCTTTTGTGTCAGATGTTCTGATAGATAACTTGGCTCAGTCCATGATTAATGATCAATATACAGGAGTAGTACCAGCAATAGAAGTCGAAGACACTATGTCATTGGTGGGTAATAATTTCGTTGAATCTACGATTTCAAGAGGAAAACTCAGAGCCATACAAACTCCTCAAATTTTTAATTTCAAAGAATTATTATCGTGCCATCAATCAGACAAAGAATTTACTGACGATTCATCACTAATGGTAGAGCACAAAAAACATGTTGCGATTATTAAAGGTGAGAAAAGCAATTTTAAGTTAACCACAAAAGAGGATATCAATATGGCAAAGCTTCTCTTTGAAGAGCCAAAATTTCGTGTCGGAACTGGTTATGATATACATAAGTTCATTAAAGTTCAAAATGGTGCTGAGAGCTTTATAAAAATTTGCGGTGTGAAAATTGAACACAACATGGCAATAGAAGCGCACTCTGATGGTGATGTTGCAATACATGCAATCGTTGATGCAATACTCGGAGCACTGGGATGTGGCGACATAGGAGAGCACTTTCCTCCTAGTTCCTCTGAATGGAAAGATTGCAATTCATCTCACTTTCTTGACTTTGCTGCTAAAAAAGCAAAGGAAAAAGGGTACAGCGTGTCTAATTTAGATATTACTATAGTTTGTGAGGAGCCTAAAATATCGCCTTACAAAGTAGAAATGAAGAAATTCATATCAAAAGCATTAGAGATTGATGATGAATTCGTAAATGTCAAAGCAACCACTGCAGAAAAATTAGGTTCTCTTGGAAGAAATGAAGGAATAGTAGCATATGCTTCTGTGTTATTGCATACAAACTTTTATTGGGAATAGAAACGAAAAAACTTCCTTGACAAACTCCGCCAACCCCCTTATCATGAAACTGAAGGTATTCAGTTATCTTCATCTGTGCAGATTAAACAGCAAGAAAACAACGTAGTTGGCGTCTTATTTTTAATTTTTTGCACTATGTGCACCTTATGTCTTCACAACATTTCTGGGTTTTTACCTATATAAGCTGAAACGCGCTTATAAGTCGTTTAAGACAGTATAGTACGCCAATTTGCAGGATTAGAGAGTGACAACTAGCTAACACGGGATTTCTTTTGCCTTTTTTTCTGCTTAGTAAATTTCTTAAACATTTAAACTAAGGTGAGTTGCATTTAAAAGCAGCTAAATTGCAGTGTTTAAGACTTAAAAAACGCCATACTTGAAAGTATAATGTAAGTAATTAGCCAACCACGGGGCTTCTTTTGCCTTTTTTTTCATTTGGTAAATTTCTTAAATATTTATAGCTTATATCTAAAATAATACCTTGTATCTTTTTTCTGTTTAGGTTATGCAAGAACCCATGCTTGACACTTGGATTTAGTGCAGCTACCCTAAATTGGAATTGCTATTCTTGGCTGAAAGGAACACATTTTTAGAATAATGAAAACAATCAGCACTTTAATTCAAGAAGGATCGGAGTTATTATCGTCACATAAAGTTGAATCACCACATTTAGATTGTGAAATCATCATGCAGCACGTACTTGGAGTGGAAAGATCATTCATAATTATGAACCATGCTGATCAAGTGCCGATGGAGAAAGAACTTTTATTTTGGAAATTAACAAAAAAAAGAGCGGAAAGATATCCAATATCGCAAATAATAGGTAATCGTGAATTCTGGAGTAAAAATTTTATAGTTAACCAGCATGTTTTGGATCCAAGACCAGATAGTGAAACAATAATCCTAGCAGTGTTAAAATATTACCCAAATAAAAAGCAGAGACTAAAAATTGCAGATTTTGGTACAGGCACAGGTTGTTTATTGATATCCGTACTTAGTGAGTATGAAAATGCCGTTGGGATCGGTTTTGAAAAAAGCTTGGAAGCATACAAAGTTGCCTATCAGAACACAAAGAAACATAATCTTCTCAGCAGAGCCAAAATATTTCCAAGCTCATGGACAGAGTGCAGAGGTTCATTCGATCTTATAATCAGTAATCCTCCATATATTAAAAGAAGCAAATTGAAAGACCTGCAAGCCGAAGTGCAAAAGGAACCAAGAATTGCTCTTGATGGTGGAATTGATGGTTTAAACTGTTACTTGAGTATTTTTTCAATATTAAGGAGGTGTCTTAAAAAAAATGGGTTTGCGATATTGGAGATAGGTGAAGATCAAAATGATATTGACAAAATAATACCCTCATACAAATTAGCTTTTCAGGAATATGTACATGATTTGGCAGGAATGAAGAGGTGCATTGTTGTGCAAAAAACATAGCTAATGTTTTCTTGTATTATCTCCTTCATCCCATATTATCCTATGTCATTCCAGTACCCTCTACCTCGTCATCCCAGTACCCTCTACCTCGTCATCCCAGTGCGTGACACTGGGATCTATATTTAACTAGATCCTATGGTCAAGCCATAGGATGACAGGAACGGTTTTATGCATTTTTTAAAAGGGCAACATGTTTAAGCTTTGCTGGCAAAGTGGAAAGTAAGGCCAGCCTCTATGCCGTGTGTATGAAAAAAGCCATTCTGTATGGTAGTAGATACTTGATTATCACCTGTTTGTTCAACCATTTTACCTTTTGGCTTACCTGCGCCATTATTAAAATTGGGATCCCACTTTGAGGTTTCTAGTTTGAACTCACTGCTACCAATAGCACCAAAACCTCTATATCCAATATGCATATTTACATCTTCGTTTATGCGATAATCAAGGCCAGCTTTTAATTGACCTGCGGGTCTTATTGACGATTTTTCAAACATTTTCATTCTTGTTGCACCGACTCCAATACCAACGTAAGGAGAAAAAGAGAAACGGTCACTTTTCCAATGATGATAAACATTTGCCATTAAAGACGCGTTTTCTATCTGGTCATGATTGACTATTGCTTCATATCTCTCTTCTGGGTTAGCTTTATCCTTTATGTAGGATATTGTTATCTGGCTGCTTGCTAAACCAATATTATCCACTTTTACAGAAGAATACATTCCTTCCAATTCAGCTCTGTAGCTATTGCCATTCAATTCCCCTGTATAACCAAGTGCCACATTTGCAGCAAAAGGTGGATTATAATCTCCTTTATACTTACTTAGTGATTGACCTTCTGTATTCTGAGCACTCCTGTCATTTACAGATACATTATTGGCAGCTGTAGCAGCAGTATCTCCAATTTTTGCTTTCAACTCACCCATGTAATTTAAATATTGACCGTAATACCCACTGCCAAAGTAAAACCCTTCTGTTTCACTTGCAAAAGATTGTTGTGACAACAGCAAAGCAAGTGCTGTAACCGCTAATATTTTTTTACTAATCATTACTACTCCCCTAGTTAAAATAGCTAATCTAATACTAATTAATTAAAAATGGCTTAATATGAAAAACCTAATTATTTGCATAACTTGCACTTTTCTGAGCTAAAAATAGGCAAAGTTAACCTTTATTTTTGATCATTTTTTAATTTATCGTCAATATCCTCATCTTCAAATTCATCCTCCTCGTCTTCGTCATCAAACCCATCATCGCTCCTCTCGTCATCAAACCCGTCATCATCATCTTCAAACTTATCGTCAATATCTTCATCATCAATATCTTCGTCTGCAAATTCATCTGATTCATCATACACTGCATCCTCTGTTTTAGTTTCAGCAGGATAATCAGCAGCGCTAGGCCCCTCAAGAGCATTATTCCCCTCGTTATTAACCTTATCTTTGCTCGCAGCAGCAGAAAGAACTTTGTTTGGGTCATATGGTTCTTGTGTAGGCACACGAGTTTGCTTGAGCAGTCTTTTTGTGAAGGTGCTATCACTATAGTACAAAATTTTCTTTGATTTAATTGGGTAAGTTGACTCTATTAAAATTATCTGATCGTCGCGTGGCAACATAATAACTTCTTGAGGCAATAGCAATGCCCTCTGTGTTTCAGAGATATGCAACGACCTTGAAGCAGGATTTAAATCTAAAAATTTAGGCTTATTCAACGATTCTTGTTGTACAGTTTTGTTTCCTATAAGTTGCGATATTAAATTAGCTGTTTCAATATTATTGGCTGCAAAAGTTATTCTGTAAGTCGAGTTTGACAAAAAGGAGTTCATTCCTGCTTCTTCGTATATTCCTTTGAGCTGCTCAGTATCTTGAACAATTAAGAATAACCTAACTCGATAACCACGAAAATATGCAATACCTGTTTGAAATTGCTCCATTTTTCCAAGTGTAGGAAACTCATCCATTAAAAACAATACGCCATAAGGCTCGTCATCCGATGGCAATTTTCTACATAAAAACTCAGTTGCCTGTTGGTAAAAAACCTGCATTAAAGGCCTGAGCCTAGTCAAGTTGTCAGGAGTTAAACCAACATAAACTGTAGTTTTCTTCTTTTTAAAATCTAAAATATTAAAATCACTTGACGCAGTTGCAGTATCAATCAATGGGTTTGCCCACAATTCAAGCGATGAGTTCATAGTTGATACAACACCCGACCTTTCTTTATCAGCTTTTTGTAAAAAAGCTGCAATATTCATATATGCTACAGGGTGTAGTATTTTACCCATTGTATCAAGAGCAACAGCAAGATTATAAACTACGTCATCACTACGCATCGTACGCACAACTTCACCAAAAGATTTAACTTTCTCTGGTGCAGCAAGTAAGTATAATACCACTCCAACAAATAAGCTTCTTGCTTCATTTTGCCAAAAGTCTTGTTCAGGCATGATGAGGTTAGCTATTTTTTGCACATCGTCAACCATCTGCCCAGGTTTTTTACTAATCCATTGTAATGGATTGTAACAGTGACTTATTCCATCTGGCTGCGCTGGATTCCATACGTATACTTTTTGTCCTTGTCGTTCTCGCCAACCACTTGTTATTTCATAGTTTTCTAATTTTATGTCGTGTACAATTACCGAGTCAGTCCAAAATAATAAATTAGGAATTACAAAGCCAACACCCTTACCAGAACCTGTAGGTGCAAATAACAATGCATGCTGAAACCCATCAGCAATAAAGTATCCTCTTTTATCTTTACCAAGCAATAATCCCTTTTTGCTTCTTAATCCTGCTTTTCGTATGTCTTTCTCTGATGCCCACTGCGAGTCTCCATGAAGTGATTCTTTCTTTTTAAATGGTCGCCACTCAATTATCCTTTCTCTTAAATTCCATAAGATAATCATTAAAACAACAATAGGCATTGTAGAAGATAGAATTAATTTTAATTTGAGCTCAAGGCTATATAACTCTGGGTGGTGCCAACAATATTGTATATGATCAAAAATCGTTGGCCAAAGAGCTTGAGGGAAAGGCGTCAAACTAGGATTAATTGCCTTAAAATCCACAGCATCCGGACCGTCAACTAATAGAAAGAACAATATACCAGATAGATAGAAGCAAAACTCAAGTACGCTAAAAGCTACTACACCTCCTATGAGAATATTACGTAGGTGATTTCCATTACTCATAAACTACTCTTTTTTAACTTATGTATAAATTTAAGCATTTTCGCTTGCAGATCTAGTAAATAATATCTCAGAAATGCTTCTTTTGCCCCCACCGGTTCTTTTTAGCTGAATAACAATATCAATCACATTTCTAATGTATGGTATAATTTGGTCTGGAGGAATGCCAAGATTTGCCTGCATAACCATCAATTTTATTTGCTCAAGGGCCATTGTTGGACTATCCGCATGAAGGGTTGATATTGATCCAGGGTGACCAGTATTTATCGCCCTAAGAAAACTAAAAGCTTCCGCTCCACGGAGCTCACCAACTATTATTCTGTCTGGCCTTAAACGTAAGCACGCCTCTATCAAATCTTGAGTGGTTACTTTTGCTCTGCCCTGCCCTCCTTTGGAGGCAATCAGATGCACTCTATTTGGATGATCGTTCAAAACGATTTCCCTTGCATCCTCAACAGTAATAATTCTTTCCTCAGTTGGAATAGCACGCAAAGTAGCATTAGTAAAAGTAGTCTTACCAGTGGAAGTTCCACCGCTAATTATAATATTTTTCTTACTTATTACAGCGTATTCTAAAAACTCTTTTATTTTTTTTTGCCTTAACAGTAAATCCAAATGACGGTCAACTGGATTATCAGTTGCTTCTGTAACAGTTTCAGAAAAAGCCCCCATTTTTTCGTAATCATCGAGTGCTAATTGCATGCTAGAAGGCTTACGAATCGACATGACTACTTTATCAGGTTCACATGCTGGTGGAAATACTATCTGTATACGATAACCATTTGGTAATGTTGCCGAAAGTAAAGGTGCTTCTTCGCTAAGTTTTTGTTCTGTAGCTTGAGCAATCAGTCTGCCAAGAGATTTCAAATGGTTAAGATCGAATACTTCTAATTTTTCACACCTTATTTCACCGCGATTTTCAATCCATACTTCCTTTGGCTTATTTATTGATATTTCATTTACGCCTTCTTCTTGAAATATGCCTTGTAATGGCTCCAAATATGTATCAAGTGCAGCATAATTCATTTCATTGATTTAATATTGCCTGTGGAGGAAATACTGTATCTTGGTTAACAAATACTTTCAACGCGGTGCCTTGATCAACATAAATAGTTGGTTTTTTATCTGTGTATCTGCCTACTATATCCCGCATATCTTTAGAAAAATCCTCGATTGATTTCCCGATTGCTTTATCATAAACAGACTTGCTTCTTTTCTGAGTTTGCCTCAACAGTTGACGTACATCGTCTAAAGTTATACCGATATTGTCACTAGTAATTGCATCAACTCCACTAGCTCCAGAACTTTTTATCACACTTACTATTTCTTCCTTTATTATTCTCAGTAAATCCTGATCACTTTTAGCATTCCGAATTTTTTCAATAGCCCTAAGACCCAATTTCCATTTTTCGTCTCCTACCCTCCCAACTTCAGTTTTTATAGCATCCTCCAATCTCTCAACAATAGCCCCTTTGAGAGAAGAGATATCTATTTCAGCTGCAGTGATGGATCTCACCGCATCCATAGCAGTTAGCGTATCAATAAGATTAGAGGCCTTTTGCCCTATAACAGCCGAACCAATTGAAACACCAGCAAGTGCCACTGAAGAGAATAATGCACTTACTATTTTATTATCAACTATTCCAGCTATTCCTGCTCTGCCAAGTTCATCCGTACCAAGTGATGAAATAGCAATATCTATTCCATGAGGAAGAATGACCCTACTCCAGTTTATATTTACACGAGCTCTTGCGACATTCGAGTCAAATGAATAACTGCCTATCAATCTTGAGCCTTTAGGTATTAAAACTGTATCACCAGTTTCTGCATAAACATCTCTACTCACCATAGCACGCAGCATTCCTTGCAGATCAGAGTTTATTGCAGTTTCAAGAACAGCATCAATAATTTTACCTTGAGTAACCATTAAACCAAGCTTTCCTACTCTGGTAGCTTTGCTCGATTGTGCTGAAGTGTCAGATAAAATAGCATCAGCAGCCTTATTCTCTCCACCATCACTTGAAATTGTTAACATTTGTGCACTACGTCTGTCTCTAGGATAACCGCTACCCCCTATTGTAGGAAACGAGGTAGGTAAATTGCCCATAACATTACTAGAAGGAAAATTTTGCTTTGGCAAAATAGGTATATTTGACACAGGAGTTTCTTTTGGTTTCTCTTCTTCTTTTCTAATTTGTTTTATTTCTGGTATGATTGGTGGTGTAGGAAGAGGAGGTAAGGGTGGTAAGGGATCAGTTATTATTCTTTCAGGAACCATTACATTATCTGGAACTTGTTCCAACTTTCCCTTCAATTCTTGAACATTTTGCTTTGTTTCCTCTTTTTTAATAACTTCTGAACCCTCTTTATGAGAAGGACTAAAATAGAGATAATACACTCCACCAACCAGAAGCACTAAAATAATGACCATCAATGCCCTATGACCTTGATTAGAGCCAACTGTTACTACCTTGTTCTCTATTTCTGATTCATCTTCTGAATTGTTACGCCTTTCTTTATTCATATTGCATATACCACAGCTAAAGTGACCTATTTATAATTTCAACTTCACCATCTTCATAACGCATAAATAGCTTTTTATGTACTCCTTTTATTATAACATAATCATCAAATAACAGCCTTTTACAAGGTTTATCCTCCTCTTCTACAAAAATCTGAGGTATTTTATTATTATTTCTAAATTTTAAATAGGTTAAATAACCATCATCAAATAGCTCAATCGGAACTATATCCGCATTACCACCTTCATCAATATATGTATAATTGTACTTCGTATCATTTTCTTGTATTATTTTTTCTGGCTTGTCTGTAGTATATTGCATTTGAGTAGGTAAAGAAACCTCATCTAAATCAAGATCAAATTCACCTTCTTCTTGAGGATAATAAAAACGTACTACGTAAGATATATCCTTTTCAGCAGAATAATCGTGACCCACTTTCTTAGCATCAGTATCTGGGTATTTATCGTAGTTTGGCCTTGAGATTAAATCAAAAATGTAATTTCTTTTTTTAGTTGTTGTAATAATCATGTTAGTGCGACTACTAACTTCAAATGGCATGATAAGCAATTTATTGTCATAAGGATTAATTTTCCAACTTGATGCATCACCAACAGCGATATTTTTAACTTTTTCTCCTTCCGCAAATTCAATATAAGAATAGTAACCCTGACTAAAAACCACCGTAAATACTTCATTAGGGCTATACACAAAAGTCTTTATTCTACTATCTACAGAAATAGGCTCATTATAATTAATGGATGCGTTTAAATTGCCACTTACAAGTAAAGCTAAAACTAATAATATCCTATACATATTCATCATCTACTCTATATGAAATAACTTGAAATCCTAATGGGTTAATATATCTTTGCTGATCATCCATTTCAAGCGATGCATATCTATATGACATAATAACTATCTTATTTTTTCTTGTGGAACTTCCATCTTTCCGTATAAATTCCACAAAAAACCTCACCTGAAGAGCATCGTTACCCAATTTTTGAATTGAGCGAATTTTAAATTCACTTTTGGTATCTGAGTACAAATTAAAAAGATCATCCATATTCTGTGATCCTACATAATTTCTAAATTCATTATACACATTAGGTGAGGAAAACAACCTCACCTTTGTATAATAGTTATAATTATAATGATATGGATCAAAAACCTCCCTTGCTTTTATATACTCTGAAATAAAATAAACGTTTAGCGCTTCATTTGCAGAATATTGTTTTACTGTGACAGGATCAACCAATTGCACTATTCCTGATTTCTTGTCAATTTCTATAACAAATGGCTCAATAGTGCTACTTGTGCTAATTTTAAATATGACTAATATGCTGATAGAGATCGTTGCTAATAATATTAATGCAAATAAAAGTAGAATATTCCTTTGAGCAATAACTGTGCTGTAGCGGTTTGAATTCCAATCTATATCCTTATCTAAGGATTCAGTATTTTTTTCTCGCTTAAAAAATCTTAGCATTTTAGTATTCCTAAAAATCTTAACTTATGTTAATAAACATAGCAAATTAACAAAGTAGTTACAACAAAAAAGCTAAAAAACTCTTAATCTATGGCCTAGCTTACCAAACTTTGTCTCCATATATGAATCGTTATATTTATTACGTTCCACAATAAGTGGTAGACACTTTGTAACTCCTATACCACTACTTTCCAATTCTGACAATTTCTTATCATTGTTTGTAAGTAATTGGATTTTGTTAATGTTCAATTTATTAAGCATTTTAGCTGCAACAGCAAAACTCCTTTCATCATCTTCAAAACCTAATATTCTGTTTGCATCAACAGTATCAAGATTATGTCCTCTTTGCACACTGTAAGCTCTTAACTTATTAGTTAAACCAATGCCTCTTCCATCTTGCATCAAATACAATATAATACCACTTCCAGAGTCAGCTATCATTTGAATTGCTTGATGTAACTGACTTCTGCAATCGCATGATAAGCTATCTAACAAGTCACCCGTATAGCACGAAGAATGAATTCTTACTAATGGTTCGCCATCTTTATCTGGATTGCCAATGATAATTGCATGATGTTCTCTTCCACCACTTTCTGTTCTATAAGATATGATATTTACTTCTTGAGTCTGTTTTAAAAATAATGATGTTTTGCACACTTCATATACATCCTGATTTTCTTGAAAATTATTTATGAATGACGTGTCCAGTGCAATAACGTCATTTTTCTCGCACCAATTTCGCATTTCATGGTTATTCTCAAAAGTCATATCAGCCACTAACGCGTATGGCAATAATTCTGAGAACTTAAGCAAGGCAATAGCACATTCATCTATTGTCTTTGAGCATTGCAACTCTCTTATGCAATCTTCCTTTGAACAGTTTATTAAATGGAGCAGTTCATCAAAATTATTCACCAACAGACGTTTGCTGTTATGTTCTTTATTCTGAGATATGTATTTTACCTTACTTGAAGTTAAAGTAACATATACATTACTTGATATAAGCTTGTATTGATTAAATAAATCTCTTTCTAAAGCCTCAGCAGCAGCGAACAATAGGTAATTACTTTTATCATATATTACAATTGGCCGGCCGCGCCTGATTTCGCTGATAGCTCTTTCTACCTTATTGCTACTCTGATTTCCTATAAACATTTTTACCCATATTAAGCAGCTATGAAAAAACTGGTGCGGCCGAGAAGACTTGAACTTCCAAGGCCTTATGAGCCACAGCGACCTCAACGCTGCGTGTCTACCAATTCCACCACGGCCGCACTATATTCTAGTTTTTATATAATTATTTTAAATTATTTAATCATTTTAGAATTTTTCATCTAGAGTGTCAATCTGATACTAGAATAATTTAGAAATTACTTGTATAATTTGATTATGAATTTTGTGATTATAAATTTTAATCATTTAAGACAACCTTACTACTAATTTTTAACTTAGGTTTTTATACAAATGAATGTAGCTAATATCTTTATTTTTTTAGCTCTCTCTCTTATAACTAGCTTTCATTTCGTCCATGCACAGATATTATACACATGGTCTCAAGTTATCCCAGAAAATAAATTAAGCATACGTGCAATTACAGACAATGACATGTGTCCCATTGTTTATGTCGATGGCGAGGAAATAGAAATGCTGAATCGCAGCTCAATTAACAATGGTGATCATAACGAAACAGTTTGTGAACTGACAGTACAAACAAGTGCCAAAAACATTAGTATTGAGGATCTACGAGTTCCTATATTACCAGAAAAGGTTAATAAAATTGCTTTTATTGGTGACACGGGTTGTAGAATAAATATGTTATTTCAGCAGGAATGTAATTCGGTAGATAGCTGGCCTTTAAAAAAAAATTTAGATTCAATCGCCCTTCATAAACCAGATTTAATTATCCATGTTGGTGATTATCATTATAGACAAACAAAATGTAGAAATACAAAAAAGTGTGGCGATATTTATGGATATAATAAAAAAGCTTGGTACGCTGATTGGTTTGAGCCTGCAAAGGATATTTCATTACAATCCCCTTTCCTTTTGTTTTGTGGAAACCATGAGAGTTGTAATAGAGCTTATGAAGGATGGTTCAGGTATCTAGATTCATACCCCTTTTCGTCTGAAAAATGTGGAAACTTCGTTTCTAGTTGGTCCTTAGATGCTGGACCGATGAAATTTTTTATCTTCGACTCTTCATCCGGTGAGGATATTTTTACAACCCAAAGCACAATTGATGCTTTTGAAAGGCAATTTGATAAATTGATACAAGATAAGCCCACGTGGTTTTTAACTCATAAACCGCTTTGGAGATCTCCAAAAAAAGAATTTTTGACATTAAAAAGCCATGGTAATCTTACACAAATTGAAGCTTTTGGAGATAAATTTCCAAGCAATGTCACTACCATAGTTTCTGGCCACATTCATATAGCCCAGATTTTATTAATGGATAATGTTCCAGACCAGATTATAGTTGGAAACGGTGGTGCATTATTACACGCTCAAGATCAAGAGCCTGTTTATCAAAATGTAGAATTTGACTATTCAAATGGTAGAAACTACTTAGCACACGAGGTTAGAAACTTTTTCGGTTTTGGCTTTGCAATACTAAACTTAGATGATCACAAATTTACCTTCTATAATCAACACAATAAGGAAATGTATTCTGCGAAGCTAACAGAAGATTTTAAACTTAAACGGATTAAAACTATAGTCGATTCATTTTAGGACTTGTTATTAGCTATTTTAACAACGCTACTTAAACATTTTTTTTAATCGATTGATTTCATCAGCAAATTTTGAGTCGGTCTTTATAAAATTTTCTACTTGTTTTACTGCATGTATAACGGTAGCATGGTCTCTGCCACCAAAGTTTCTCCCAATATCTGGTAGGCTTTTTTGCGTAAATTTTTTGGCAAAATACATAGCTATTTGTCTTGGCCTTGCAAGACTGCGAAGTCTTCTATTGGATTGCATATCTGCAACCTTTATATTGAAAAATTCAGCTACTTTCTTTTGTATTTCTTCTATTGTGATTGACCTATGATTTGACCTAAGAAGATCGATTAGGGTTTCACTAGCTGATTCTACCGTCATACTTCTTCCAATTAATGAGGTATGGGTAACCTTATTTAATGCTCCTTCTAATTCTCTTATATTAGATTTTATGTTCCTTGCTAAAAACTCTAGGACATCTTTCGGAACATACATATTCATCTGCTCCACTTTTGCCTGCAATATACCAAGCCTTAATTCAAAAGTTGTTTCATTAATATCTGCCACCAACCCCCAACCGAGTCGTGATCTTATTCTTTCTTCCACTCCATCAAGATCACTAGGAGACCTATCAGCTGATATAACCAATTGCTTATTTTGGTCTATCAATGCATTGAAAGTGTGAAAAAATTCTTCTTGTGTACTATCTTTACCACTGATAAATTGCACATCATCTACCATCAATACATCTACTGATCTAAATTGCTCTTTAAATAACATAATATCTTTGCTTCGCAGCGCTGTAATATATTGGTACATGAATTTCTCTGCTGATAAATATACTACTTTTCTTTTTTCTGATGGGGAATTGACTATGTGCCAGGCTATAGCATGCATTAGATGTGTTTTACCAAGTCCCACTCCACCATATAGAAACAAAGGATTGCTGCCTAATATTGGATCTATAGATTCTGCCACACGCTTTGCCGCCGTAAATGCTAATTCATTTGGCTTTCCCACTACAAAATTATCAAAGGTGAACCTTGGATCCAGCGGCGAACCAAGATTATGATTACTTTCCTCTCTGTTTTTTAGTATAACATTAAAATTTGAATTCCTTTCCTCAATTACTTGAATATCAATAGAACGTATGCTTTTATCTTCGCTTTGCCATAATGATAATATTTTTTTCATGTAATGAACTGTAATCCACTCTTTTATAAACCTTGTTGACACGGATAAAAGAACTTCCCCATTTCTGCTACTGACAAATTTTAGCGAACTCAGCCAGCTGTTATATGTTGCTTCTCCATAAAGATTATAAAGACAATTTTGGATTTTTTCCCAAGTAACATTGTGATCCGTTACTGTAATAATCTGATCAAAAAACATAGTAGAAACCTTAGGGCTAGTTAAGTTCATATACCATACCAAGAAAAAAGCAACAATTAGAAAAATATAAGATAATCAATAGCTTACTGCAAAATGAAAAGCTAATACTACTTAATACATACTAAAAATTATGGTGATTTTTTGATGAGTTGTAAAGGGTATAAAAACACTAAAATTGATCATTTTTATTTCAAAAAAATGAAAAATTTGTAAATGTCGCTTGTATCGAGGATTAGAAGCATGCTATTAAAAATAGTAATACATTATGTATAAATAAGATGTTAAATTTACTGGCAAATAAGTAAAGTATTCATATAAATATAGCTAACCTAATATAGATTTACTGAAGCAAATTTATGATTATATTAAGTAATTTGAGTTGTCATGCTGTATTCGGTATTGAACTAGAGTTTTACATTGAAGGAATAGAAAAAGAATATTTATTTCTGAATAGCATCAAAAATAAAATAGCATTTCTTGAATTTTCCTGCGAGAAGGAGAATTCTACACATCAATATGAGATAAAAAGTGGTTGTTATACGAACTCCGACAATTTAATTAAGCATTTTGAGTTAGCAAAACAATTACTTACTGAAGTAGTACAAAAACTTGGTGGGAACGTTTCTTTTAAAGCAAAGCCTTATTTGGATAGAGCAGGCAGTGCATTAAATGTGCATGTTAATCTCGTGAATTCAAATAACGATAACTTATTTTATATCAATGAGCAAAAGTATAGTGATTATTTGATTCATAGTATTGGCGGATTATGTGCAATGATGAAAAAACATATGTTGTTTTTTGCTCCAAATGATGATTCATATTTAAGATTTCAGTACCCGGATATTCACACTCCAACTACGATTAGTTGGGGAGTAAATAACAGAACTGCTGCGATAAGAATTCCCTATTTTGGCAACGATTCCAAAAGATGCCGCCTAGAGCACCGTGTTCCTGGAGCAGACTGTAACCTTGAAAAAGTACTCACAGCAATAATTGAAGGTATAGTTTTTGGTATAGAGAACAAAATTGCTCCGCCAAATAGGGTCTACGGCATTGCATCTGATTCTCAATATAAGATGAAGAGTTTGATATAAACTCTAACCACGTTGGTTAACAATATCTTCCATAGTTAGCCGCTCTGGCATTCTCATTAAGTTATCACTGAAAAAAGTCCTCGGAGCATTGGTAAGTTCTTTGATTTTTTTGTCATATCCATTCATATGCATAGGAGGGGATCGCATTAAGTCCATATAGTTCGTTGCGTATTTAGTCCGACTTGTATCATCAGCGTTAGTGCTTTTAGAAAGTGAATTACCTTTGAAATCCATATGTTCAGGTAGTCCATTTTTCATTTCTTCTTGTGCTCTTTTATTTTTTAATTCTTCTGCTAGCTCAGTTTCAGTTCTTTTTGGTTCTTTTACGGATATTTCCGTATCTTTTTCTTCACCTTCATCTTCTGAAACACGAGTAATTTCAGCTTTAGTTCTTATTTTATGAATCAGCAAAAGTAATAAGTAAGTAACTGCAGCAGCAGAAACGATAATGGCTATCTTTGCGGCAATGTGGATTGCTGTTAAAAATATTAAAGCTGATAAAGCTCCAGCTAATCCAGACACAATAACTTTTCTCTTGCCTTTTGTTACATTTAAAATTGCCACCATAATAACCTCTCAAATACTGTTCTAGAATTATTATACAGAAATTTTCTTATACTTGCAATTTTGCGAAAATTTTAATTATTTGCGTAAAGTTTTAAAGCTATACAAGGATTAATTAATATGCAACGTATCTCGACTATAATATTGTACAAACACACATATTTAGTTAACATTCAACATGCAGAGCTTACTCATAGAGCGAAACAGGGCGGTGGTATTATTACTTATAGTAATTTTTATCTTCGGTTCATACGTTTATGTAAAAATGCCAAGGGAAAGTAACCCTGATATACAGATTCCTATAATCAGCGTGTTTGTTGGACTTCCTGGGATTTCTGCTCAAGATAGTGAAAAGCTA
Organism: Wolbachia endosymbiont of Listronotus oregonensis; assembly: GCF_031205055.1. Lineage (NCBI taxonomy): Bacteria > Pseudomonadati > Pseudomonadota > Alphaproteobacteria > Rickettsiales > Anaplasmataceae > Wolbachia > Wolbachia endosymbiont of Listronotus oregonensis. The sequence goes on from NZ_CP102118.1 coordinate 639,103, forward strand.
TTAGTGCTGCCTATAGAAAATGAACTAAGATCCATCGAAGGTGTAAGAGAATTGAGAGCTTTTGCAACTAATGATGGTGCTCACATGATACTCGAATTTGGAACAGAGTATGATAATAAAGAAGTGCTCGATAATGTCCGTTCAAAGCTTTCAAACATAAAATCGAAGTTACCTGTTGAAGCGGAATCTCCGATAATCAATGAAATAAACTTGAGCTTATTTCCGATACTCAATGTCGGCTTAATTGGTAATTTGCCAGAAAGAGCCTTAACTGAAATAGCACGCAAGCTAAAGAAAGAAATAGAATCTCTGCCAAATGTTCTCAAAGTTGAAGTGGCAGGTATGCGTAAAGAAACAGTGGAAGTTATAATTGAGCCCACAGTTCTAACAAAATATAACATTCAATCAAACGAAATATTCCAAGCTATATCAAGCAATAATAGACTAGTGGGAGCTGGGTCACTGGAAAATGATACCGGTAAATATTCGATTAAAATATCAGGGTTATTAAAAGATATAGAAGATATTATGAATATTCCTATTAGATCTCAAGGCGATGCAGTTTTGAGAATCAAAGATATAGCAAAAGTATACCCTAGGTTTGAGGATCACCAAGGGTTTGCTCGCATTAATGGATTACCTAGTGTCGTGCTAGAAATTTCAAAACGTAACGGAAAAAACATAATAGACACAGTAAATCAAGTAAAATACTTAATGGATAAGGCAAAAGATCAATTACCTGAAAATTTAAAAGTGGTGTACTTAAATGACCAGTCAAAAAACGTCCGCGATGTGCTTGATGACTTGGAAAACGGCATAATATTCGCTGTGTTGTTAATATTGATCATAATGATGCTTTCTATGGGAACAAGGATTGCTATTCTTGTGGCACTCTCGATACCCGGTTCCTTTCTCATTGGGATAATAGCTCTTTACTTTATGGGCATAACCTTAAATATCGTTGTGCTCTTCAGTTTAATCATGGCTGTTGGCATGCTGGTTGATGATGCAATTGTGATCAGCGAATATGCCGATAGAAAGATGATCTGCGGAATGGACAAAGTAGAAGCCTTTCACACTTCAGTTCGTGATATGTTTTATCCGGTTCTATCATCGACGTTAACTAAATTAGCAGTGTTTTTTCCTCTATTATTCTGGCCTGATACTGTTGGTAAATTCATGCAGTACATACCAATTACAATAATTCTAACTTTGACTGGATCGCTCATTATGGCTTTGGTTTTTATACCAACACTTGGTGCAATATTTGGTAAGCCTTCAATAACTTCAAAAAAAGAAATAAAAAAAATGAGTGCTATAGAAAGTGGTGAGATAAAAAATGCTGGGTCTATAATAAGAGCTTACATACGCATGCTAGAGAAGGTTTTAGATCATCCTAAAAAATTCATATGTGCTACTGTATTCGTCCTGTTTTCATTTAGTGTGCTGTACTTTACCTTTGGTCCTGGAGTGAAGTTTTTTCCGAAAGTGGATTCAGATAATATTTTAATCAGTGTTAAAGCAAAAGAAAGCTTATCAGCCAAAGAACGAGATCTGATACTCAAAGAAGTGGAAGAACGCATTTTGAGCGTTGAAAAAGAAATTCATGTTTCTTATGCTAGATCAGGAGCATTTTCAGACAACGTTATCGCCAGAATTCAACTAGAACTTATGGATTGGCGCTTCAGGCGCAAAGCTAAGCACATATTAAACGATATAAGGAGCAGTGTGCAAGACATGAAAGGAATAATAATTAATGTTCAAGAGGAAAAGTCAGGACCGTCGGCTGACAAGCCAATACAAATTAACCTCAGCGGAAGTGCATCCAATCTGAATTTAGCAGCAGAGAAAATTCTAAAAATTATGGACCAACCTTCATCCGGGTTTATAAATATTCAAGATAGCAGATCAGCACCTGAAATAGAGTGGAATATGAGTGTTAATAAGAGTAAGGCTACAAGTTCTGGAGTAAGTGTTGCAACCATTGGCGATTTTATAAAGATGGTTACAAATGGAGTGTTGATTGGAAAATATAGACCAAATAACACGGATGAAGAAATCGATATTGTACTCCGTTTCCCCAGAAGGGACCGCAACATGAAGACTATAGATAATCTTTTTATCAATACAGTTAATGGCCCGCATCCTATGAGCAACATAGTAAAATATGCTCCCGAAAAAAAGGTAAACAAACTAAATAGGATTGATGGATTACGTACAGTGACAATTTCCGCTGATGTGGATACAGGCTATCTTGTTAATGAAAGAGTAAAGTTCATTCAGAATTCTATTGCCCAGGATTGGGACAAGGGAGTAAAAATTGATTTTAAAGGCGACAAAGAAGATCAACAAAAATCAGGAACATTTTTGTTAAAGGCTTTTATATTAGCAATTACACTAATGATATTGGTATTAGTGACACAGTTTAATAATGTATACCATACATTTATCGTAATGACAGCAGTGTTTTTATCCACAACATGTGTGTTTTTTGTTTTCTTTCTTATCCAACAAGTTTTCGTAGTTGTTATGTGTGGAGTGGGGATAATTGCTTTGGCAGGAATTATAGTAAATAATAACATACTATTGCTTGATGCCTTTCATCACCAAATTAAGGTACACAAAAATGACATCAAGCGATGTGTAATAAACGCTGCAATTTCTCGCGTTAGGCCAATATTGCTTACCGTTGCAACCACAGTTCTTGGTTTAATACCGATGATTACCAGGTTAAATATCAATTTTTTTACGCTACAAATCACATATGATGCTCCATCAAGCCAGTGGTGGGTTGACATTTCAACAACCATAGCAAGTGGAATATTGGCTGCAACGGTCTTAACTTTATTCTTTACTCCGGCGTTGCTTGTCATACAAAGACATGAAAAAACTTGACTTAAATTAGCAATCATTTAACATTTAAGATAGCGTTCTTTGCCCGTTGAAGCTATAATTATAACTAATTACATTGGATTTATTTATTATGATTGCTAATCGTAAAAGCAGTGTTAAGCAGAAAAGTAACAAGAATAACATAGTTGGAAGCCTTGATGTAATAAAAACAGCAGGAGAACTTTCACTTCAAAAAGGTTTAGATTTTAATGTTGTAATAAAGGCACTAGAAAGTGCTATAGAAGCAGTGGCTTATCAAAAGTATGGTAGCAAAAGTAAAATTGTAGTTAATATAGATAGAAATACAGGCAAAGTTACTTCATACAGAAAACTAAAAGTTATTGATGACGAATCAAATGAAGAAGAGAACACTGAGTATGAATCAATTACGCTGACACAAGCTAAATTAATAAAAGGAGATGCAAAAGTTGGAGATACTGTTAGTGAATTGCTCTCTCTTAACACTGATCTTGCTTCAGCAAGGATTGCCCAGCAAAAGATTGCTCAAATAATTAAAGATGAAGAGTCAAAAAAGCAATATGAGGAATTTAAAGATAAGGTGGGAGAAATAAGGTATGGTATTGTTAAACAAGTAGAATATTCAGATCTTATTATAGACATAAATGGCACTAGGGCATATCTTCCATTGCGAAATTTGACCGGTGGTGAATCATTTCGTGAAGGCGATAAGGTTAAAACTTACATACAGACCGTTAAGCGCTCTGATGATGGACGTCAAATTATTCTTTCTAGGACTCATGAAGGCTTTTTAGAGGCATTATTAAATCAAGAAATACCAGAAATTGCTGACGGGTTAGTAACAATTAAAGGTATAGCTAGAGACGCCGGCTCAAGGTCTAAGGTTGCTGTTTTCTCTCCTGACAAGAACATTGATCCAGTAGGTGCTTGTGTTGGAGTTAAGGGAGATAGAATAAAAACTATTATACACGAATTAAATGGTGAAAAAATTGACGTTATAAATTACTCCTCAGATTTGGGTCAATTTGTTATTAAAGCCATTACTCCTGCAGAAGTATCGAAGGTTATTATTGATGAAAATGAAAATTGCATAGAGTTAATAGTTGCTGAAGATCAATTGAGTTTAGCTATAGGAAAAAAGGGCCAGAATGTAAGATTAGCTTCAGAGCTTGTTGGATGGAAAATTGAGATATTAAGCACTCAGCAAGAATCAGAAAGGCGAAGTAAAGAACTTAGTCAATGTTCAGCTTTATTTGCTGAAGCTTTAAACTTAGAAGAGATTATGGGTCAGCTATTGGTAACAGAAGGTTTTTCAAGCGTAGAAGATATATCCAACGCTTCAATTAAAGAGCTTTCTTCAATAGAGGGCTTTAATGAGGATATTGCAAACGAACTTCATAACAGAGCAAACAAGCACCTGAAAGCAGAAAATGATAGAAAAATAGAAGAGCTAAAAAGTCTAGGTATGGAAGATGATGTAATCAATTTAACTTTATCAATAGACAATAAAATTGCTCTTAGTAAACATGATATTAAGACTTTAGAGGACATAGCAGATTTATCAAGTTATGAGTTTTGCAGCATACTCTCTTCCTCAGCTGATAGTAAAGAAAATCTAAAAGATACAGTAGACTCAATAATCATAGAAGCACGTAAAAAGCTTGGGTTAATATAATAAAATAATATGAATAATGAAGATATCAGTAATAAAAAATTAACGCTCCAAGGCTTAAGCAAGCTTAAATTAGACCTCAATTTAAACTCTTCAGCTAGCCCAAGTACTGGAGCTACAATAGTAAAAAAAAGAAGAAAAAAATCTCATGATGCAGAAGAACATAATTTATTTGACGAGAGTAAATTAGGTTCTTTAACAGAGAAAGAACAAATTTTCCGCATTAATGCTGTGCAGAATGCTGCTTTGCTGAAAGAAAGAAATCAGAGAGAAGAAAAAGAGAAAACAGCAAAAGAAGACAGCAATAAAGAGATTGACGAGAAAAATGAAGCGGACACTTTATCTAAAGAAATAAATAAGAAAGTTTTAAGTAATACTCACTTAGTTGAACTAAGAGAAGATAATATTGACTATGAGAGCGACGATAAAAAGTCTTCTAAAGTCAACAAAGATATATATTCTAAGCATTCTAAACTGGTAATTGCACAGGCAATAGATGAAAAAACTGAACAACCCCCTGTATTTAAGCAAAGATTTGGTATAAGAAGTAGAAAGTCAAAGTTTACTAAGGGTAAAAATATATCAAGAGAAGTTATTATACCAGACAAAATAACTATCAGGGAGTTATCTGTTCGTATGGCAGAAGATAGCAAGAGTGTGCTAAAAATGTTCAAAGAAGAAGTCGGTGAGAGTTATAGAGTAGATGATCTGGTGGATCCAGATATAGCATATGAAATAGTGGAAAAATTCAATCATACGGCTAAACGAGTGAGCGATACCAACAGAGAAAAGGATTTATTTTTCATAGAAGACAGGGAAAGCTTGTCTAAAGAACCTAAACCACCAGTCGTCACTTTTATGGGACACGTTGATCATGGTAAAACCTCATTGCTCGATGCATTTCGTGAATCTAATGTTGCAGAAAGAGAGTCAGGTGGCATAACTCAACACATAGGTGCTTATCAAATAACGACAAAAGATAAGCAAAAAATTACTTTTATTGATACACCAGGACATGAAGCGTTCACTGCGATGCGTGCACGTGGTGCCAATATTACTAATATAGTTGTAATAGTAGTTGCAGCTGACGATGGAATCATGAAACAAACAGTTGAAGCAATAAATCATGCAAAAGCAGCAAATGTTTCTATTATAGTTGCTATTAATAAAATTGATAAATCTGAACCTGGTGATGTAGAAAAAATAATTAATAGTTTGCCTCAATATGATCTCATCTCTGAAGAGCTTGGTGGTGATATTATGATTGTGCCAGTATCAGCAAAAAAGAAAACTAATTTAGATAAACTAGAAGAGGCGATTTTGTTAATCGCTGAATTAATGAAGCTAGAAGCAATAGAAGATTGTCGAGCACTTGGATGGGTAATAGAATCCAAAATAGATAAAGCGAAAGGAATATCAGCTACATTGATAGTTGAGGAAGGAACGTTAAAGGTTGGTGATATATTGGTAGTTGGTACAACATACAGCAAAGTACGTAGTATGGTTAATCACCTTGGTCAAAGAGAAAAAGCAGCACTACCCTCCGCTCCAATTGAAATTACTGGTCTAAATGGTGTGCCAAATGCTGGAGATAAATTTGTTGTTGTAAATTCTGAAAAGCAGGCGCGTGAAATTGTTGAATACAGGCTAGAGTTGATCAAGAAAAAGAAAGAAGATTTAGACGACAATAATTTAGATATATTCAGTCGTAATAACAGTGAAACAGAAGAACTATCTGTAGTTTTAAAGTGCGATGTAACTGGTTCTATTGAAGCGATATCAAGTTCAATTGATAAACTCGGTAAAGACCAAGTGAAATTAAATATCCTACACAAAGCAGTAGGAGGGATAACAGATTCAGATGTGCTGCTTGCAGAAGCATCAAGTGCAGTAATTTTAGCTTTTAATGTAAAAGTGGACTCAAAAATAAGGGACTTGGCAAAACAAAAAGGTGTAGAAATACATATTTATAACATAATATACGAGCTCATTGACGACATGAGAATGTATTTAACTAAAATGTTAAAGCCTGTTACACGAGAGGTTCGTGTTGGTTCTGCATCTGTGAGGCAAATATTTAACGTATCTAAAGCTGGTAATATCATTGGATGTTACGTAAGTGATGGAGTCATAAGAAAAGATTCTTTAATTAAGGTAGTGCGTGGTGGCAAATTGGTGCATGAAGGAAAGTTAAAAGCACTACGTAGATTTAAAGATGATGTTAAAGAAGTAGGTGTAAACTTTGAATGCGGAGTATCACTAGAGGGTAATATCGATATTAAAGTTGGAGATATTTTGGAAGCTTATCAATTAGTGCAAGAGAAAGGGTGTTATAGTAGATGGATATGAAAAAGGAAATTAGAAACCTAAAAATAGCATCGGTATTGCATAGAGCAATATCAAGAGTCCTAATGGAAGGTAAGGTGTTCAATAAAAATGTAGCGGTATCTGACGTAAAATTAAGTAAAGATTTGAAAAAAGCAGATGTATATATTGTGTTATCTTCATTGAATATCCAAGTAGCTGACTACTCAGATTCAGAAAAAAGTACATGGATTTCAGCATCACGCACTGGAGATCCTTCTGAGGATAATTGTGATATTAACACTGTTGTTAATGAAATGAACCAATCTGCATGGTCAATACGTAAATCTATATTGTGTTATGTTGATTTGCGATTTATACCTGAGTTAGTTTTCAAGCCTGATTTAGCGTTCGATAATTTTGTTAATGTAAGCAAAATATTACATAATCACACTTAATTAATGTATTTCAACCGTTACTTTTCATTAATGAGACTGCACAGTTTAACAGGTTTGTGGCTTGTGCTATTTCCCAGTTTGAGCGGTATTCTTTTAGCCTCAACTTCTCTATCGTATCAGGCTCTTTTTCTCCTTGTTTTATTTACTATAGGTGCATTTTTAATGAGACCTGCAGGGTGCATAATCAATGACATTTTCGATAGGGAAATAGATGCGCACGTTGAACGAACAAAATATAGGCCACTTGCAAGTGGTGCATTAAACATAAAGCAGGCTTTGGTTTTACTCTCACTGCTACTATCTATCGCCTTGGTAATTTTATTGTTAACTAATAAAACCACACTCATACTTGGAATAATCTCAATGTGTATGATAGCTACTTACCCTTTATTAAAGCGGTATGTTTGGTGGCCACAATTGTTCTTAGGGTTTACCTTCAATATGGGATGCTCATGGGCTCAGCAGCAATAATAAACCAGATCAGTATAGAATCCTTGCTGTTTTATATAGGATGCGTCTTTTGGACACTTAGCTATGACACCATATACGCTCATCAAGATAAAAAAGATGATGAAAAACTCGGAATGAAATCTACCGCATTATATTTTGGTGATACAACAAAATCTTGGTTGAAAAGATTTTATTTAATATCTCTTATGACGTGGCTATATGCTGGTATCTTATCATCATTAAATAACATCTTTTATATTGCTCTACTTGCTGTAGGGTTCATATTTCACCGCCAATACAAAAATTTCAATCCTGACGATCCCAGTCAATGCATGTCCATATTTAAAAATAATTCCTACGTAGGGTTGCTTCTCTTTTTTGGCATCCTTTTAGATAGAATTATCACCTAGGTCTCAAGAGTTTTGGCTCTAATGAAGTCAATAAACTCAGGTAGCTCGCAGAAACGAAAAAACTTCCTTGACAAACTCCGCCAGCCCCCTTATTATGATAACAAGGGTATTCATGACTCAAAACTTGTTTTTGACCTGCAGGCTCAATAACAAAATTCAGTAAAAAACTTAGGGTATTTTTTGGCGGATTACATAAAATTATAGCGGCTGCATGTCTTTTAAATTTTTTCTACATTCAGCCAAATCGCGCTTATTTTAAGCGTTAGCACATTATTACAGCGCCACTTACAGTAATATAGAGTCAAAACTCGCACCACGGGGCTTCTTTTGCCTTTTTTTCGTTTGGTAGATTTCTTAATGTTTGTAGCTAAAGCAATTTAAGAGACCGAAAATGGTGTCATTCCAGCGTGTGACGCTGGAATCTAGTCTTTATTATGCAGCCACTTATTTAAAGTTAAGTTTTCTGGATCCAAGTAGTCAAGCTACTCGGATGACACCTTGACGATTTGAAGAATCGTCATCCCGCTACGTGTTAGCGGGATCTAGAGATACCGCGGCGGTATGACGGTCTGCGGCGATATGACGGTTCGCGGTGGCATGACGATAACTTCGTCATCCCGCTACGTGTTAGCGGGATCTAGAGATACCGCGGCGGTATGACGGTCTGCGGCGATATGACGGTTCGCGGTGGCATGACGATAACTTCGTCATCCCGCTGCTTGTTAGCAGGATCTAGAGATACCGCGGCGGTATGACGGTCTGCGGCGATATGACGGTTCGCGGTGGCATGACGATAACTTCGTCATCCCGCTGCTTGTTAGCGGGATCTAGAGATACCGCGGCGATATGACGGTTCGCGGTGGCATGACGATAACTTCGTCATCCCGCTGCTTGTTAGCGGGATCTAGAGATACCGCGGCGGTATGACGGTCTGCGGCGATGTGAAGGTTCGCGGTGGGATGACGATAACTTCGTCATCCCACTGCTTGTTAGCGGTTAAGAGATACCGCGGCGGTATGACGTAGGGAAACCTTTCTTGGTTAGCTACAGCAGCTTGCAAACCATTCAGAAAAGGGAAGACAAAACTATAAAAAACCATAGGCGCCAGATGGTTTTTAGCTAAAGTCAAGTGTCTGGAATTTTAGACATAGAATCCCCCATATGAACAAGATTCAGAAAAAATGCAACGTACATTGGGCAGAGATTAAGTATATGTATACACGCTGAAGAAGATACGCCACATTTTTAACTGAAATTTAGATGAAAAGTCTGCAGACGGAGATAGATTTTGAGCTCTCTAAATATCTCTAATTGTCATTATAATAAGGCTTTGAATATGCAGAAGTAATTTTTTTAGTTAAAATAAAAAAGTTTTCTGCTATAGCACTACTAAGCAGCAGAAGACCTTGCATGACCTCCAAAAAATGCTTTTACTCTTTCAAGATAAGTAGGTGGTACTGGAGGAATTTCTATACCATCTATAACAGCGCTTATTGCTTCTTTTACATCATCGCTTGTAATTAACTCTTTTAATTTATGCTTTATAGGGCCTCTTCCAACATCTTGCCCATACCTATTGTAATAATCCACATATAATTCATTAAAGACAGATTGTTTTGCTTCTTCTATCAGTTTACTGATGTTGCTTTTTATTTGAGGATCCATATCACCATCAGAATAAAAATTATCAAAATTGTCCTTTAAAACTGTAATTTTTTTATTGTTACAGCTTCTCAGGAATTTTTCTGTAATGCTTGGCATTCTCTCATACACTTGAGCGTTTACCTCAACTGTAAAGTTATTTTTAGCTTCAAGACAACTGAGTGAATAAATAATACGATTGAACATTCCTAGATTGCACTTACCATTTCCCTCTTTGAAACGTATCAGTAACATGCACTTTAGAAAATCTATATCTGACTTTTGATCCTTAGCTGCAGTCAAAACTAAATTTGCAGCTTGCGTGAGAGTAAGGCTAGTTTTTGATTCTCTATAAGCTGCTCCATTGGAACCATTAAAGTTAAGATAAAGTTTTAATTGCTCTTTTTGCTCAGTTGTAAGCTCATCTGAATTATTTATGTAGTCTTCAAACTCTTTATTGAGTACATTTGGTTGAGCTCCAAATTTCTGTTTTAACTCTTGAGCGCATTGGAAAATACTATGTTCAAAACCTTACTATTACCCACAAATATAAAGTTCGTGAGCAAGTCTCCATCCTTCTGCTAAATCAAAGAGACGTTTCCATCCCTTCCATAAAGCTATAGGGCCTGGTTCTAAGTCATTTTTGCGAGCTAAAAACCCTCCTAATTTTGCTACCCACCTCACGATTTCTCTTATAGGTGGTGGGGTCTCAGGATAGTTTTTTGTCTTAAGCATTTTGGTATACAAAACCTTCCATTCATCATCAGTTAGTATGGTAGTGCAAGGAAGATTTGGATTTGTTCTAGCTACCAATGTGATAAAAAATATCCTCCATGCAATTATACTCATAATTGTAAGAAAGCGGATCAATCTATCTGCTGTTTGTAGCCTGCATTCTTCAACTTTAAGACCAGATTTCAAAATTTTATGAAAAACCTCTATTCTCCATCTTAAGCAATACCATTGTATTTTTTCTACTGCTTCTTCAAAATTATTAATATTTATATTTGTCAACAAAACCCAGTTCATAGGCTCTTCACCAAATGGTGGGTATTTTTCTATAACATAAACAGCATGTAAATTTAAATTAGGAAGTTTTTGGATTTTACGTCTAGCGTTATTTTTTGATGCATTCATCACAAAGTTACTAAACTTTACTTCTAAAACTGCTGTTCTTTGAGGTTTATCATTGCGAGCAGGAATATTCACTTGAATTTCTCCTTGACAAGACAGGCGATTCATCAAATCCCACAATCTTTCACCACCTTTTTCAGAATAAGTTGATTTCTTGTTTACTGTTCTGTTTTGATTTCCTCTTACTACAAAAAGAGATTGATTAGTGGAAGCAACTTCAAATAAATCATAAATATCTGCTTCTCTATCACAAACGGTAACTACCTTAACATCTTTTAATCCAGGATGTTTAGTAGAGTCTTTAAGTGATTCTATCCACCGTATGCTTTCTTTCTCTTCTATGGGAAGAGCGGTATTATGGCATCTTTTTTTCAACTCTTTTAGATCTTCAGCTAAGGGAGGTCTAGTACTAATTTTTTGACCCAATAACTCTATAGGTAATCCTTCTGTTGTAACTGCAAATGTTGTATGCGTCACTAATCCATGGGTTTTAAAATTAGTTGTTTCAGATTTTAACCTTGCTGCTATAATCCCTAATCCTTTGGTCTTTTTATGATTTTTATATGAAATATAACTCGTATCTTGGATAGCTAAAATAGTTGAATATTCTTTAGCTCTTTCAACAGTTTTAATTATATGACTGTATAATATCTTTCTTTCAGAAACGGCATCATTTTGGAAAAATCTATAAGCTGCTTTACTTTGATGCCAATCTTCACAAGCTTGATTTATTGAACGTTCAGGCGATTCAGCAAGACTATTAACTATTTTTAAAAGCCTCCTACTTAATCTTATATCACCAAAATCAACAATTCCAAATTCACTTTCTGCCCATTCACCAGTTGAGGTGCTTATATTTCCTTTCATAATATATTCCATTTTTAGACCATAGATCTATTTATAGTAGAAAGTTAAATTAGTAAAATAGCAGCTTTTCATCATTTATAGATTTATGGGTAATAGTAAGGTTCAAAACTACTCGTGTGAACACTTTGACTGCCAGTGCCCACATCACTTACATTAAACAAAAAGCTTAGCTGCTTTACATTCAAACCCAAAGGTGAGAAAAGCCTCACTAATGGATACTTTATCAATTCAAGAAGTGCTACTGGAATTAATAATACAGCATTTATAAGCACAAGAAATATGTGATTACTTGGTATTCTCTTCTAGTACTCAGTAGCAGCCACCCATTAAGGGCAGATATTTTCGATGCACAGTACAAAAATGGTAATTGAATGTAATATATTAAATATATAGAGAAAAATAGAATCTTATCTTTCAACCCTATTGTTGGGTCGTTATATACTTCAGAAAAAATACTATCATCACTGTTTTTATTTTTGAAAGACTGATAGTTGCTTGTAATTTTTTCTGTAAAGATAGAACAGAGCTTATGTATGCCATAGCATGCAACACAGGCAGCAAGAGAAATTGCAAGTGTTCCAAAAGCAGCTAATACCTCACTTGAAGTTTTGGCAAGAAGGAATGCATAAAGCGCATTAATAAAGATCTTAAGCAGAGAATCATGATAAAATAATGTTCCAATAGCAGCACCAATTAATAAAACATACCCACAAACAACCAAAAATGTTTTTAACCTCGGATTCATAGCCTTCTCCTAATAATCTATTTCATTATATGCATAAATTTAAAAAATGCAAGTTTTTATAAAGATCGATTGAAATTTCTGAGCTTCAGTTATATCGTTAGTCTATTTAGATAAAAATTATTGTGTCAAATAAAATAGGTTTTTGGGCTATTTTTGCCTTAGTGATTAGTAGCCAAATTGGCTCTGGAATTTTTATGCTTCCAATTAGCCTTGCTCCATATGGCATGTACAGCCTTGTAAGCTGGGTGATATCAGGGCTTGGTGCTATATCTCTTGCTTTGGTTTTTGCCTTACTCTGTGCAAAATTTCCAGAAACGGGTGGTCCTCACGTTTATGTAAAGCATGCTTTTGGCCCTGCTGCAGCTTTCTTTGTTGGTTGGACATATTGGGTAATTTCATGGGTTAGCACGACAGCAGTAATCGTTGCAAGTATTGGCTATCTTACTTCGCTTTTTCATGGAGATATTCAAAATATACGCTTATTTTTAGAAATACTATTATTTACGATCATTACACTAATAAATTTAAGAGGTGTCACTGCTGCTGGATGTGTTGAGCTTTTATTGATGACTGTCAAAATTACCGCACTGCTTGCTATACCAGTAACAGCGTTGTTTTTCTTTGATAGGAATAATTTTATCATAAGTGAGGAAATATCAACCCTCACGATGTCTCAAGTCCTTGCTCGCTCTACACTACTCACTCTATGGTGTTTTATTGGACTTGAATCAGCAACAGCACCTGCAGGATCAGTCAATGATCCAGCAAAGACTATACCAAGAGCCATAGTACTTGGCACAATCTCTGTTGCAGTTATATATTTCATTAATAGCCTTGCAATCATGGGATTGATAAACGGCAATGATCTAGTTAATTCAAAAGCGCCGTATGTTGACGCAATAAAAATTATGTTTCCTGGTAATTGGCATTTGATCATTTCTATTGTTGCTTTTATTGTTTGTGTTGGCAGTTTAAATGCTTGGGTACTAGCTAGTGGACAAGTGGCCCTTGGCCTTGCAGAAGATAAACTGATGCCACAGTTCTTTGCTAAAAGAAACAAGCACGGTTCTCCTTTCTGGGGCATAACAATCAGCTCCGTTGGCACTTCAGTTCTACTAATTCTCACTTCAAGCAACAATTTTGCTAAACAGATCACATCAATTATCGACTTTTCTGTAGTTTCATTTTTATTTGTTTACCTTGCATGCAGTCTTGCTTTTCTCAAGGTTATTATAAAGGAGAAAAACTATTACAAATTTTTAATTGGCAGTATAGCAACAACCTTTTGCTGCTGGGTAATATTTGAAACTTCTGTGAATACCTTGCTGATCGCAAGCTTATTCACCGCAAGTGGCATACCCATTTATTTATTTTGGTACTGCAGAGCTCCTGCACAATAAAATAGAGTTTAACGACTTTTCTTATTGTCCACTTGTTCAACATTACCCTTCTCAAGTTTACTATCTACTTCTTTTGCGTGTTCATCATCTACACTAGTCTCATCTTTTATCTTACTGGAGTGACCTGCTTGCGATTTTTCATATGCTTCCATGTTGTCATATATAGGGTTACTGATGATTTCTATTTTTTCAGGTGTGAAAATCCTTGCTAAAAATCTCCCTATTATTGGTATTGATCTTAAGAAATCTCTTAGCTTTGAAGATTCTTGTCTTTTATTTAGGAACTGTTGGTCTATTTTAAGGTTTTTTACACCATACTTTTTATCATCAAAATTTATTGCAGGCTTTCTTTTTTTGAAAGAACATTTTGAGCCTTTAATCCATTGGTTCTTTCAGGCTCTTGAGGTGTAGACATTGCAGGTTTAACCTTAGTTTCATTGTATTCTTTATTCATCTTTCACTTTATTATGTAATATTACTAATATTGCATAATAATAGCTAAATTACAATTAATTGCAAGGTAAAAATATTAAAACAATTGTAAATTTTGTCAGTAAAAATATAATAGGACTTTAAAGTTAGAGGTTCATCTATATGGGATACAAAATTGCTGTTATTGGAGCAACCGGAAGAGTAGGGCGTGAGGTATTAAGCACGCTTGCTGAGTTTCAAGATGAGGCAATAGATTCTGTTATTGCACTTGCGTCGAAAAAATCAGAAGGGAAGAAGGTGAGTTTCGGTAATGAAGAATTAACTGTCTTGTGCCTTGAGAATTATGACTTCGTTGGAGTTAATATAGCCATTTTCTGTGCCGGATCTCATGTTTCTGAGAAACACGTACCGACTGCAATTGAGGCTGGGTGCATCGTAATAGATAACACTTCCCATTTTAGAATGAAAGAGGGTGTGCCACTCATTATTCCGGAGATTAATAAAGAAAAAATTATGGAATATAAAAACCACAACATAATATCCAACCCAAACTGTACTACAATACAGATGCTGCTAGTACTACATCTATTACACCAGAAAGCAAAAATAAAGAGAATCGTTGCTTCAACTTATCAATCAACTTCTGGCGCAGGCAAAGCAGCAATGGATGAGCTCTATGACCAGACAAAAAAAATCTTCATGAATGAGACTAAAAAGCCCGAGATATTCCCCAAGCAAATAGCGTTTAATTGCATTCCCCATGTAGGGAAATTCATGGAGAATGGTTCTACAGAAGAGGAATGGAAAATGCAAGAGGAGACAAAAAAAATTTTAGAGGAAGATATAAAAGTTACTGCAACTTGTGTAAGGGTACCCGTCTTTATCGGCCACGCTATGGCAGTAAATGTGGAATTTGGTCAACATATCACTGAAGAACAAGCTCGTGAAGTGCTAAGTGAAGCCGAAGATAGTGGAGTTTTAGTATACAACAGGCGTGAAGACAGTGAATACATAACTCAAATTGATGTTGTACAGGAGAATGCTGTATATGTATCGCGTATTAGACGAGACAATACTGTTGAGCACGGATTAAATATGTGGATAGTGGCTGATAACCTGCGCAAAGGTGCAGCACTAAATATAGTGCAGATTCTTGAGATTTTGATAAGAGAGCATTTGTCAATCAAGTGCATATAGAGTGCACGTACGTTGTAATTCGAAGGAAATTTGTATACCACATGGCAGCGCGTGACGCTGGAATCCAGCTTTTTAAACCATGAGAGCTACGAAAACTTACTTGACACCCTTCGCCAGCCCCCTTATCATGATAGTGAAGCTATTTATTTATCTTCGCAATCTGTGCAGGTTAATGACAAAAAACTTAGGGTATTTGGCGTCTCATGTTTAATTTTTCGCACTACGTGCATCGCATGTCTTTAAAAATTTTTAGGTTTTTACCTATATAAGCCGAAACGCGCTTACAAAGCGTTTAAGACAGCAAAAAACGTCAAATTGACAAGGGAGAATTTGAATACTAGCTACTCTGGGTTTTCTTTGCCTTTTTTCCTGCTTGGTAAATTTCTTAAACACTTGCGGTGTAGGTGAGTTGCATTTAAAAGCAGCTAAATTGCAGTGTTTAAGACTTAAAAAACGCCAATACTGAAAATAGACAATGACTAGGGCTTCTTTTGCCTTTTTTTTCGTTTGGTAAATTTCTTAATGTTTATAGCTAAAGTAACTTAGGTTCACCGACAACCGTCATCCCGCTACGTGTTAGCGGGATCTATGTTAAGAGATACCGCGAATGAATCGCGGTATGACGTAGGGCTACAGGTGTCATCCCAGTGCCTAGACACTGGGATCTAGCCTTTATTATTTGGTTGAAATTAAGTCTTCTGGATCCCAGTGTCAGCTACTTTCATGACATCATCATAAAGTAAAATGAGATCCCAGTGTTAGCTACTTGGATGACAGGGGAAGGTATTTGGATGACACCGTCATAAGGTGAACCAGTGCTCCTTTTTGTCATCCCAGTGCGTGACACTGGGATCTAGCCTTTATTATTTGGTTGAAATTAAGTCTTCTGGATCCCAGTGTCAGCTACTTTCATAACATCATCATAAAGTAAAATGAGATCCCAGTGTTAGCTACTTGGATGACAGGGGAAGGTATTAGGACGACACCGTCATAAAGTAAAATGAGATCCCAGTGTTAGCTACTTGGATGACAGAAGAAGGCACTGGGATGACAGAAGAAGGTACTGGGATGACAGGAGAAGGTACTAGCCTGACAACCGTCATCCCGCTGCTTGTTAGCGCCGTGGCGGTATGAAGTAGGAAGCTATAGTATATAGAAATTCCAGCATTGTCTACATCTCTACTTTTCCTGGGTGAGTTCACTTGATTTTTATGTCATATGATGCTAATATATATTATTTGTGAGTTGGGGTATATATGGCTAGGAACTACTATGAAATACTAGAAGTAAATAAAGATGCTACTCCGGAAGAAATAAACAAAGCTTATAAAAAATTAGCACTGAAATATCATCCTGATAAACTCCCACCTAAAAAAAGAAAGATATCGAGAATTGTCAGAAAAGCAACGTGGTGGTGGTATTTTATCTGAGTCCGAATCGAAAGAAATGCAAGATCTTGTAATGCCATTTCTAGAGGTTCAAAAGGCATATGAAGTGTTATCCAACGAGAAAAAAAGAAAAGAATATGATAAAAGTGGTTGTGAAGAGAAAAATACAGCAAAATCTGATGATTTATTTGCAGATTATATAAGGAAGCAACCATACCACTTTTTGTACCAATCAATTCTTGCAGGTGATCTAGAATCTGTACGCACAGTAGTAGAAAAGTTCAGTGTCGATATTAATATTAAGTATGATTGCATATATATTGGTATTACTCCGATTAATTATGCAATTAAAGAAGATCATGAGCAAATTGTTGATTATTTGATTAGCAAAGGAGCAAAAGTATCTCTTATTGACGCTTTACGTCTTGCTATCAAATTAAATTCTTATAAAACCGCAGGCTTGCTGTTAGGGAAGTTAGATGTGGACGATATTAATGTGCAAGATAGTGACGGGAATACGATTTTCCATGATTTCTTTAAGTATTTTAATAACCCTAATTCTGATGATTTTGTTCTAAAAAAGACGTTATTTAACTTTGATGCTTTTAATTTTGGTCAACCTTCTTCTAAGAAGTCTTCTTCCGAAAATAGTAGTAACCCTAATGTTCAGAAAGATACACAAGATAATAACATCAGTTGTAATACAAGTCCTCTCTATAAAAATATAATTAAGCTTTTTGATCAATGCCAGTCAAAAATGAACTCAATGGAATTTAGGGAAGGTTGTGCAAGAGAGAGTGTAATTATATCTCTTAAGAATGCTGTTTCCTTTTTTCACTCACTTATAGATAAAGGTGTACGTTACGATATTTCAAATAGTGAACACGTAACTTCACTTGATGTGTGTATTGACCAGTTTGTAGATAATCATAGAAAGAGTTTATGGACTGATTACATCTTTTATTATGATCGCGTGGAAACAGAGAAAGCATACTATTCAATGATGAATGTTTTTGTTGAGAAAGGAATTATAGGATTAAAGGATGCAAACGGTATTCCTATATCACACAAGATTGTAGAGCATAATATTTATCCACACGTCGAAAATAAAGCAAACATTGACTTAATGGAAGAGGATAGCAGTGGCAAAAACGCATTAGTTAAAGGATGTTGTGATGTTTCTACTATAGAATCTTTAATTGAAAATGGAGTAGATCTAAATACTCCTGATTCTTTAGGGCAAACCTTGCTGCATTACGTTGTTTCAGAATATTGCAACAGCGTTGAGGAGGTAGGTCAGAGTTTTCAGCTTGAAGAAGTAAATAAACGTTTTTATCCCAAATTAGAAGCATTAATAAAAGGTGGGGCAAAAATTGATGCTAAGGACAATAATGACAAGTCCCCAATAGACCTATTGGTAGAAAGAGGTAAAAATATGAAGGAAGATATTAATTGTTCTGCTGAGGAAAAATCTGCTGCTCTTAAAAATTCATTAGAAGTTTTGGGAATAAAACAAGAAGAAGAAAAAACTCCTGAACAGGAGCAGCCTGAAGTTTTGGATCAAGTAAATCAAGACGATGATGTACTGCCAAGTAACCTAGAAGAAGAAAAAACACCAGGAAATAAGCAGGAGCAGCTAAGCCAACCTGAAATACCAGTTTCAGATCAAGCAAATAATACTCAAGGCGATGGTGTACAGCTAAGCAACCCAGAAAAAGAAAAAACTCCTGAACAGGAGCAGCCTGAAGTTTTGGATCAAGTAAATCAAGACGATGATGTACTGCCAAGTAACCTAGAAGAAGAAAAAACACCAGGAAATAAGCAGGAGCAGCTAAGCCAACCTGAAATACCAGTTTCAGATCAAGCAAATAATACTCAAGGCGATGGTGTACAGCTAAGCAACCCAGAAAAAGAAAAAACTCCTGAACAGGAGCAGCCTGAAGTTTTGGATCAAGTAAATCAAGACGATGATGTACTGCCAAGTAACCTAGAAGAAGAAAAAACTCCTGAACAGGAGCAGCTTGAAGTTTCAGATCAAAAAATTGGTATTCAAAACAATAATCAACAACCAAGTAAACCAAATGCTGCTGCTCCACGAAGTGAAAAGAGAACTATTATAGCTGCTTCTGTACTGGCAATAGCTGGAGTTGCTTTAGGAATAACTATTGCAGTTTACTTAGAAATGTTGGCGGTTGGAGTAGCGGTTGGAGTTTGTTGTCTTATTGCTGCTGCAATCATATATTGTTGTAATCAGCCTTCAAAGTCACTTGAAAATAGCAAGGTCCAAGGGTTTTCTGGAAACCATGAACAACCTACTCTGTAAAATTCACAAGACCTATTAAAATATTTTTTTACTTTTCATCGTATATTTCTCAACATATTATCTTTAAGTACTAAAATAATTAACAATATGGCGTTATTAATAGTTGAATCACCTGCGAAAGCAAAGACAATAGGCAAATATTTAAGTAAAGAGTTCAAAGTAGCTGCATCCTTTGGACATGTGAGAGATCTTCCAGCAAAAAACGGCTCTGTTGATCCAGATAATGATTTTGCCATAAAGTATGAGATTATTGAGAAAGCAGAAAAATATGTAAAAGAGCTGGCAAAGCAAGCGAGTAAAACATCACCTTGCAACAGATCCATCCCAGTGTCTGGGCACTGGGATGACATCTTTTTTCTTGACTCTTATATCTCAATGTTCGTACAAACACAAAGGCAGTGCTTGACACTGGGATGAAACCTTGACAACCGTCATCCCGCTACGTGTTAGCGGGATCTAGAGATACCGTGACGGTATGACGTAGAGTCAGCGTTAGCCATAACACAACACTTTTATACTCACCAACTCAGTATCCAATCTTGGATCCAAGTGCTTGACACTGGGATGACAAGAGGGGCTACTTGGATGGAAACCAGTGTCAGCTACTTGGATGACACCCTCATAAAGTGAAATGAGATCCCGCTAACACGTAGCGGGATGACGAGAAAGGGGCTACTCAGATGACAACAAAGGGGCTACTTGAATGACATCCTTCCTGGTGTGCTCAAATAACAATGTTCGTACAAATACGTGCTAGAGTGACACCGTTTACTATGTAACATCTCATCATATCACAATGTTCGTACAGTTGTGGCAGAATGACGTAGAAAAACTATTAACTTAAATCTATATTGACATGTCCCATTTTACGCTTATCTCTAACCTCTTTTTTTCCATATATGGTTAAACTAGCTTTTTCGTTGCTCAAATACTTATGAGAATCATATATATCGTTACCTATTATATTTTTCGTCATACAAGGAAAGCGTAATACTACTTCCTGCATAGGTAGCCCGCATATTATCCTAACCAGCTGTTCAAATTGACTAACGTTACATGCATCCAAGCTCCAGTGGCAAGAATTGTGAGGTCTTGGAGCTAGTTCATTAACTAACAATTCGTTATCTTTAGTAACAAAAAATTCAATAGCCAGAATTCCTATTACATCGAGCGCATTTGCTATTTTCTTTGCAGCTCGTTGTACCTCTTGAGTTAATTTGCTATCTATTTTAGCTGGCACTGTTGAAGTATCAAGTATTCCATCAACGTGGTAATTTTCTGCTATAGGAAAAAAAGCTACTTTACCGTTTTTATCTCTTGCAATGACTATTGAAACCTCTTTCAGTAAATCAACACTTGCTTCAAGAATGTACTCTGTATTCCAATCAAAGGAAGCAAATTGCTTCACTTCAGAATCATTCTCAAGCACATATTGCCCTTTTCCATCGTAACCCATTTCTGTTGTTTTCAGCCTTGTTGGATAGCCAAAAGTTCTACTGCTTTTCAGTAGCTCATTATAATTTTGTATACTTTTGTATTCAGCAGTTTTTATACTCAAGCTTCTAATGAAATCTTTCTCTCTAAGCCTATTTTGCGCAATGTGTAACGCTTTTTTACCCGGATAAAAATTTACATCGATATCAATTGCACTACATGGAATATTTTCAGACTCAATAGTGACCAAATCCACACTCTGTGCAAAAGATTCAAGCGCTTTCTTATCAGAGAAATCTGCTATTGTGAAATCATCAGCAACAGAGCAAGCCGGATCGTCCTTAGCACTGGCAAAAACATGTGTTTTTTGTCCAAGTTTTGTTGCAGCGATAGCAGTCATTTTACCTAATTGTCCACCACCTATTATTCCTATTACTTTTTTGCTAAGCGCATCTGGTTCGTTCATACTATAAATTGATATTTCCTAATTAAAGTATACTTGAAAAATCTATGAAAAAAGTATATAATTAAAATACTATCTTTTTATCATGAATATTCTATAATGATAGAGTACACACTAACTACCAACTTTGTTGAAGTTACAGTTTTACCAATTTATATTGAAGAGCAATCCATTCCTTATGAAAATTGCTATATATGGATGTATAACGTTAAGATAAAAAACAAAAGCCAATCAACTATTCAATTATTAAGTCGTCATTGGCAAATAATAGATTATAAGGGAAAAATAAATGAAATTGCCGGAGTTGGTGTTATCGGAGAACAACCTGTGATAAAATCTGGAGAGGTATTTAAATACACAAGTGGAACATACTTAAATGCACCGTCAGGAATAATGCAGGGTAAGTATGAATTTCTGAATGAAGAAAGCATAAAAATTTTTGAGGTTATGATACCACCCTTTTCTTTGGATAGTCCATACGTCAAAACTAGACCCCATTAACTATCAAAATAGTTTATTTGTAACCAGACTGCATTCTGTGATTTTTAGCAAAACATGATCTTTCATTTGAGCTTTCTTCAATTTAAAATAAATACAGAAAATTGCTGCCTATAGCTAAACTGACTTAGATTTACCGACAATTTGAAAAACCGTCATTCCGCTACTAGTTAGCGCCGCGGCGGCATGACGATAACCTCGTCATCCCGCTACTTGTTAGCGGGATCTATGCTAAGAGATACCGCGGCAGCATAGCTATAGCTATCTTCAAAAATATGGTTGAATAATTGTTAATAATAGTGTATAATTATTAATATTTTCAAGCATTTTTGCCATGGCTCTTTCAAAATTTCTCGATCCTCGCAATGATTTGTGTTTCAAAAAAATCTTTGGAACGGAAAAAAATAAGAATATCCTGATCCACTTTTTGAACGATATTTTAGGGTTTACTGAGATAAATGCAATACAAGAAGTTGAGTTTCTTAGCACTATTATGGATCCCGAAGTTGCCTCTGATAAACAAAGTATTGTTGATGTTCTCTGCAAGGATTCTCACGGAAATAGATATATAGCAGAAATGCAGCTCGCTAGAGACAAGGGCTTCGAAAAACGCGCTCAATTATATGCCGCTAAAGCCTACTCAAGACAATTAGATAAATCTGGCAACTACATTGATTTAAAGAAAGTCTTCTTTATTGCTATATCAAATTGTAACTTACTTCCTGAAGAAGTTGATTATATTTCTACTCACAATATACGTGATATAAAAACTAACGGCCATTACTTAAAAGATTTTCAATTTATCTTTATAGAATTGCCCAAATTTTCAAAAAGTAAAGTAGAGCAGTTAGAAAGTATAGTAGAAAGGTGGTGTTTCTTTTTTAAATACGCAGAAGAAACAACAGAAGAGGACTTAAAAGAGATAGCAGAAAAAGCGCCAATAATAAAGCTAGCATATGATGAATTAGACAAGTTTCGTTGGAACGAAAAAGATTTAGTAGCTTACGAAGAAAGAATAATGGATCTACGGAAAGAAGAAGCCATTCTTGAATACAGACTTGATCTTGCTGAAGAGAAAGGTATACAAAAAGGTATAGAGAAAGGGAAAATTGAAGGGAAAATTGAAGTCGCAAAAGCAATGCTGGCTAATAATGTTGATGTCAACACTATTGTCAAGTTTACTGGCCTTTCTATTAGTGAGATTGAAGAATTAAGTGGAAATCTGTGAACGGTTACGTTTATTTTTTATCCTTATCATCAAGTGTAAATAAGGTTATTGTAGAGATTAAGCCTATTATAACTATTATCAACGAAAATGGGGCAGCTTCTCTATAGCGCTCATCGCTTACAAGTTCATATATTCTAGTTGATATAGTTTCAAAACTAAATGGTCTTATAATGAGTGTTGCTGTGAGCTCCTTGATAGTATCCATAAATACGAGCAAAAATCCCGATAATATACTCTTCTTGATGAGAGGGATATGAACATTCAAACATGTGGAAATAGGCCCATGACCCATGGTATATGCAGTCCACTCAATTTCATTTGGTGTTTTTTTGAGCCCTGATTCTACCGCCTTGAAAGATATAGCAAAAAAACGAAATAAATATGAGTAAACTAATGCGCCAATAGTTCCTACCAAGCTAATTTCCACAATATATTGAGTAATGAAAGAAGATATTCTGCTTAAAAATATTATTATGCTAATTGCGATAATTGCATTTGGAATTGCGTAGCCTAAAGAAATGAGACGTGCTACATTATTGATTACCTTACTTTTACGCGCCGTATATCCAATCATTATTGCAATGCTAATTGAGATTAATGCGGTGATAAATGATAAACTAACGCTATTTGCTATTATATTATAGAACCTTGCTTCGTATATGAAAAACCCCTTCTCTATGCTCCAATATATGAGCGGAATCATTGGCAAAATAAAACCTATTAATATCGGCAATACACACATAAGATAAGCAAAGATCAATGGTATAGTGCCACTTACACTCCGTTTGTTGTGATAATCTGCATTAGCGTTGATTGAAGAGTAAGATATTCCTTTTTTTTGTAGTTTCTTTTCGATAGCTATTAGTGTTGCAACGAAAATCAATTCTGCAACTGCTAAAACAGTAGTTGAATATTTATCATGCAGTAAAAACCAGGTGCGATATATTCCTGTCGTAAAAGTATCGATAGCAAGAAACTGTGGTGTGCCGAAATCCGTAATTACCTCCATTAGTACCAAGGACAACCCAGCTATAATTGATGGACGTATGGAAGGTATGATGACAGAAAACAGGCTCTGTAATGAGGAGAACCCAAGTGTTGACGCAATAGTGACTGAGTTACTAACATTCTTTAGACTTGAGCGGACTAGCATATAAACGTATGGATATAAACTAAATCCCATTACTAATATTCCACCACCTAGGGATTTTATTTCAGGAAACCAATAGTCACCTTTGCTCCACTCTAAAATGTCTCTTAATGAGCTCTGCACCGGACCTGAAAATTCTAGTGTATTTACATAGACGAACGCTACTATATATCCAGGAATCGATATCGGAAAGAACAAAGCAATCTCAAAAATTTTACTTCCAGGAAATGAAAAAAATGTGGTGAGCCATGCTGGAATCACTCCAAATATGAAGGATATCCCCCCACTCCTATCATCAAAATTAGCGTACTCAGTATATATTCAGGGAAAAGTGTGCTGATTACCCATCCAGAATTTGCTGATTCTGTAAATAGAATCGATATTAACGATAGTATAGGACAGACGAATAATATACTTACTAAAAATAAGAATATATTTTTAAATACTCTCAAAAACATTAATTTGGATCTATATTTGATATTAAAATGTTATATGTAAAAACTGAAGATATCCAGTAATTAACAGCCGTACTATTGAATATCTTTATAATTTTGTATATCATGTTTTTAGTTGATAAGTGAATAATCATGAGCTTCGTCATTGCAACTTTCTATCACTTTGTAGAACTCTCTAATTATTATGACATGAAAGACGAAATAAAAACTGCATGCGACAACATTGAATTAAAGGGTACTATACTCCTTGCAGAAGAGGGTATTAATGCAACCGTATCTGGTGAAAGAAACGCGATTGATAAAATATTCGATTTTCTACGTTCTGATTATAGGCTAAGGGACCTTACATGGAAAGAGAGTGCAGCAGAATATCAACCATTTAGCAAGATGAAGGTAAAATTAAAAAGAGAGATTGTGAATCTTGGTGTAGGCAATCTTGATATTTCCCTTAAGGGTAAATATGTTGATCCAGAGCATTGGGATGATTTTACTTCTCAACCTGACGTTTTAGTAATAGATACACGAAATGAGTATGAAGTGAAATTAGGCAAGTTTAAAAATGCAATCAATCCACATACTCAGCGTTTTCGCGATTTTCCTGAGTGGGCAAAGTCTTTCTCTGAGAGTAAAGACCTGAAAGTAGCTATGTACTGCACTGGTGGGATTAGATGCGAAAAATCAACAGCGTACATGAAAAATCTTGGATTTAACAATGTATACCACCTGAAAGGCGGCATTCTTTCTTACCTTGAAAAAACTTATAATAAAAATGGTAATTGGGAAGGTGAGTGTTTTGTTTTTGATGATAGAATTACTGTTGACAACTCACTTACTCCAAGCAACACAATAAAATGTATATTCTGCTCAAATCAAGTTTCAACGGACAAGCTGAAGTCAGTTCCACGTGGCCAAGTGGTTTGTTCTGATTGTAAACTTCAGTGTTATAGCTATAATAAATAAAACATCATGCCGCTGCAGTTGTATGCACGTTGTGATTTGAGAGCAACCTCTACCAGAAAGGGTGTCATGCCAGTGCCCAGACACTGGCATCCAGGTTCTTTTTTCTAGATTCCAGCGTCGCGCGCTGGAGTGACAATAAAGAGCATATGGTTATGCAAGAAGTCTATTTCTTACCCTTAATCAACTCTAAAGCCTTCTTCAAATCTATGCTTTCAATATCTGCATTCTTACCCAAAGCAACGTTTGTTCTATCGCATTTTATATAGAATCCGTACCTACCGTTGCAGATGAAAACTTCTTTTCCTTTTTCATTAACCCCGAGAGATTTTAACTCTTTGCGTGGACTGTTTGCAATAATTTGTACAGCTTCGCTCAATTCTGTATTCAGCACCTCTTTAGAGCTTTTTTTAAGAGAAAAATATCTACCATCATAAAAAATATAGTACCCAAATCGTCCAAGGCCTATTTTTATTTCCTTTCCGGTCTCAGGGTGTTCTCCGATTACTTTTGGCAAGGAAAGTAACTGAGTAGCGGTATTCAGATCAATATCATTAACATTTAGATCCTTTGGTATGGAAACTGTTTTTTTCTTTTTGGACTCACTATTAAACTCAAGGTAAAGCCCAAAAGGACCTTTTTTAATTACTACCTCTTGGCCTGTTATATCATCTACACCTAAACTTTTTGGATATTCTAAATTGTCATTACTACCTGTAATTTCTTTTGTATGGTTGCATTCAGGATAGTTAGAGCATCCAAGGAACACTCCTGCTCGCCCAAAGTTCAATTTTAATATACCATCAGAGCAAGCAGGGCATTTCTTACCTATTTCTTCTTTTCCTTCCTCTGAACAAAACCAATTAACTACCAAATCGTGAATGCCGCTGAAAACTTCATCATGTGTCATTTGCTTGACAGAATTTACATGACCAAAAAATGGCACCCAAAAGTGGCTCAATTCTTTTTTCCAATCTGCATGTCCATTTGAGATTAAATCAAGCTTTTCTTCCATTTGTGCTGTGAAATCATACTCTACACAACGCTGAAAAAAAGTTTCTAAAAATATGGTAACGATCTTACCACGACTGCTTGGAATAAATCTTTTATTATCCAGTGTAACATACTCACGATCCTGCAATACCGAAATAATTGTCGCATAAGTTGATGGACGGCCTATACCGATTTCCTCCATTTTTTTAACGATACTTGCTTCACTATAACGAGGTGGCGGTTGAGTGAAATGCTGTTTTGGCTCAACTGAAATCAGCTTACACGCTTCCCCTTCCTTCATGGCAGGTAGCAGGCCTTCATTTTCGGCTTCCATGTTATCTTGATAGACTTTATAAAAACCATCAAAGAATATACTTGATCCACTTGCTCGCAGAATCACTTTCTGATCAGTAGAACTAATTTCAACTACCACTTGATCAAGAATCGCCGATTCCATTTGACTTGCAATGGTTCTTTTCCAGATTAAATCGTACAATTTAAATTGCTCTGGCGTTAAGTAATCCTTAATACTACCCGGCGTTCTATTGATATCAGTTGGACGAATTGCTTCATGTGCTTCTTGAGCATTTTTGACCTTTTTTACATATTTACGAGGAGACTGTGGTAAATATTTATCACCATATAACGACTTAATTGACCCTCTAATTGAGTTTATAGCCTCATCTGCAATATGAAACCCATCTGTACGCATGTAAGTTATCAACCCTACAGTTTCACCACCAATATCGATACCTTCATATAAATTTTGCGCTATGCGCATAACATTTTTCACATTAAAATACAGCTTATTCACTGCATCTTGCTGTAGAGTAGAGGTAATAAATGGAGGAAGCGGATTTCTCTTAACTTGCTTGCGTTCTACTGTGCTTACAGCATATTGCCTTGATTCAATCTCCCTGACTAAGTTCTTTGCTTCTTCTTCATTTTTAATATCAAATTTTTCTAGCTTCTTATTGTCATAGTGACTCAGCATAGCAAAAAAAGCCTCATCTTTGCTATTTTGCATTTCTGCCTTTATGCTCCAATACTCCTGTGTTATAAACTTACTGATTTCATCTTCTCGTTCGCATATAAGCTTTAATGCAACAGATTGAACTCGCCCCGCAGATTTGCTTCCCGACAATTTTGTCCACAGCAGCGGTGACAAGCTAAATCCAACTAGATAATCCAAAGCTCTGCGTGTTTGCTGTGCGCGCACTAAGTCCATATTAATTTCACGTGGATTCTTTATTGCTTCTTGAACTGCTCTCTTTGTTATCTCATTAAAGACTACTCTATAAATGTTGTTTTCATTACTGATTGCTTTCTTTTCTTTTAATGTCTCTATCACATGCCAAGCCATTGCTTCCCCTTCTCTGTCTGGGTCTGTTGCAAGATATATATCTGATGCTTTACTCGCTGCTTTTACTAACTCTTTTATATACTTTTCTGCTTTTTCAATGGTTTCATACTTTATAGCAAAATCATTATCCGGATCGACAGAACCGTTTTTTGCTGGAAGATCCCTCACATGTCCAAAGGATGCAGCTACTTTGAACTCTTTACTTAAATATTTGCCTATTGTCTTTGCTTTCGCAGGTGATTCAACTATTAATAATGCCATATTGTTAATTATTTTAGTATTTAAAGATAATATGTTGAGAAATATACGATGAAAAGTAAAAAAATATTTTAATAGGTCTTGTGAATTTTACAGAGTAGGTTGTTCATGGTTTCCAGAAAACCCTTAGACCTTGCTATTTTCAAGTGAATTTGAAGGTCTATTACAATAGTATATGATTGCAGCAGCAACCAGACAATAAGCTCCAACTGCTATTCCCACTGCTATAGCTAACCCAAGAAAGGTTTACCTGAAGGATAGAATAGGTTATAATGGCATATTAAAGAGATGAAAAATGCCAAGCCCATATAGTGAAGACCTCAGAGAACGAGTTCTCAAAGCAGTTGATGAAAAAACAATGACGATAAAAAGAATTAGTGAAATATTTAAACTGAATATAAAAACAATATATTTATAGAGGAAAAGGAAAAAAGAAACAGGAAACATAAAGCCATCTTCAGGCTATCAAAAGGTGACTGAGCCTCATCGGTGGCAGAATCTGGGTCACGAGGTCTTCTTCCTACACTCCATGTAAGAGCAGACAGTGCCTCAAAAGAACTGCCACCTATCCACTCTGAGAAGTTATTATCTTCTCTTGCTTTCAACCAAGTAATACTTATTCATATCATCTGGGTAAGGTCAGTTTGTAAAACTTAATTTGTACGCTTCCTAGTAATTCTGATATAGTTACTTTAGTTAAAGTCTATAAAAGTTTATAAATGGCAACCTTAAGTGTAAGAGAAGCTTTATGCACAGCGATCAGAGAAGAAATGCAAAACGACCCTGACGTGTTGATCATCGGTGAAGAAGTTGCAGAGTATGATGGTGCCTATAAAGTAACAAAAGGATTACTGAAAGAGTTTGGAGAAAATAGAGTGGTTGATACGCCTATTACCGAACATGGATTTGCTGGCCTTGCTGTTGGAGCAGCATTCGCTGGATTAAAGCCAATTGTCGAATTTATGACTTTTAATTTTTCTATGCAGGCTATCGACCAAATCGTGAATTCTGCAGCAAAAACAAATTATATGTCAGGTGGACAACTTGGATGCCCCATAGTATTTCGTGGGCCAAATGGTGCTGCAGCAAGAGTTGCTGCACAACACTCTCAATGCTTTGCATCTTGGTATTCGCATATACCGGGATTAAAAGTGATAGCACCTTACTTTGCCTCCGATTGCAGAGGTCTGCTTAAAGCTGCAATTCGTGACCTGAGTCCGGTAATATTTCTAGAAAACGAAATAGCTTACGGACATGAACATGAAGTTTCTGACTCTGAGCTGTCAAATAAAGATTATCTACTTGAGATAGGCAAGGCTGCTGTTATACGGGAAGGAAAGGATGTAACTATCACTGCTTTCTCACTGAAATTAATGGATGCTTTAAACGCAGCAGATTTACTTTCAGGTGAAGGTATAGAAGCTGAAGTTATTGACCTCAGAACCTTAAGACCACTTGACACTCAAACTGTTATTAACTCTATTCAGAAGACTAATAGGTTGGTTAGTGTAGAAGAAGGATGGCCATTTGCAGGAATAGGAGCAGAGCTGTCAGCCGTTGTTATGGAACAAGGATTTGACTACCTTGATGCTCCAGTTATGCGCGTAACTGGCAAGGACATCCCCTTACCTTACGCTGCAAATCTAGAAAAAAAAGCATTACCACAAGTGGAAGATATAGTTGAAGCCGTGCATCAGGTCTGTTTTAGAAAAAAAATAATTTTTAACTTCTAATACAATATATAAAAGCAATTTACTGGCAAAATGTTATCGGAATTTATTTCTGTTTGTCCACTCCACATTGGTCCATCAAAGAAGTATTTCCACCTATACCACCCATTACTTTTGTCACAATAGTTTTAGCACCGAAAAATACAGCACAAAATATACCGAGTGCAAAAAGAGCTGGCCATGGCATTCTACCAAATATCGCAAGCAAAGCTGCACCTATTATCACTACGGTCATAAGCGGTCCACCTATTCCCCAAACGTAGCCAATAATATTACATATTACTTGAGCAGTTGTATCAGCATTAGTGTCAGCGGCAGCACTCCCAACATGAGAAAAAGAAATAAATAATACTATAAAAAGAATATTAAAAACTTTCCTAGGGTTCATCCCTATACCTTAAATTTAGATATTGCAATTATACCTAAAATACTATAATTTTTAGTAAAGCTAGCATAAAGATTGAATAACAAACGGTGCCACAAAAGTAGTTGACACACAACTGCACGAACATTGTAATATGGCACGATATCACATAGTAAACGATGTCATCCCAGTGCCCAGACACTGGGATCCGTTTTCTTTTTCTAGATTCCAGCGTCACGCGCTGGAATGACAGCAGTCCTATGTCATACCGCCGCGGTATCTCTAGATCCCGCTAACACGTAGCGGGATGACGAATTGCTTAACCGTAATACCGCCACGAACCGTCATACCGCCGCGGCGCTAACAAGTAGCAACTGTTCTCCCTCGTCATACCGCGATTCATTCGCGGTATCTCTTAGCATAGATCCCGCTAACAAGTAGCGGGATGACGAGATGCCACCGCGAACCGTCATACCGCCACGAACCGTCATACCTCCGCGGTATCTCTAGATACCGCTAACAAGCAGCGGGATGACAGCAATCCTACGTCATACCGTGATTTATTCACGGTATCTCTTAGCCGCTAACACGTAGCGGGATGACGAGATGCCACCACGAACCGTCATACCGCCGCAGACCGTCATACCGCCGCGGTATCTCATCCGCTAACACGCAGCAGGATGACAGCAATCCTACGTCATACCGTGATTTATTCACGGTATCTCTTAGCCGCTAACACGTAGCGGGATGACGGTTGTCGGTGAACCTAAATTACTTTAGCCATAAATGTTTGAGAAATTTACCAAACGAAAAAAAAGGCAAAAGGAACCCCATGGTTGGCTAATTATCTATATTAACTTTATAAATTGGCGTTTTTTACTCTCAACGCTCCAATTTAGCTACTTTTATAACAAAATTGTAAACGTTAAGAAATTTACTAAGCAGAAAAAAAGGCAAAAGAAACCCCGTGTTAGCTAGTTGTCACTCTCTAATCCTGCAAATTGGCGTACTATACTGTCTTAAACGACTTATAAGCGCGTTTCAGCTTATATAGGTAAAAACCCAGAAATGTTGTGAAGACATAAGGTGCACATAGTGCAAAAAATTAAAAATAAGACGCCAATACGTTGTTTTCTTGCTGTTTAATCTGCACAGATGAAGATAACTGAATACCTCCAGTACCATGATAAGCTTACTATTACCCACAAATATAAATGTTTGTTGCATAGCTCTTAATGGCATAACTTTTGCTTGAAATAACTGTTTATATGGTGCAATTTACAGCTTTTAGTTGCTAAAATTATAACTCTTAGTTTAATAATTTTAATCCAATAAGCTTTCAGGTTAATAAAATTAAATTATTTGAGTAAATACAATACTATGTTTTTATTTGTGGGTAATAGTAAGATGATAAGGGGGCTGGCGGAGTTTGTCAAGTAAGTTTTTTCGTTTCTAACGGTTGTTGCCAAAAACTATACAAGAAGTCTTTTAAGATCAATCACTTATCTTCAAAGCTTGAATAAAAGCATTCTGTGGAATATTTACGTTCCCTATAGAATGCAACCTTTTTTTACCCTTCTTTTGCTTTTCAAGTAGTTTCATTCTTCGCGTTACATCTCCACCATAGAGTTTAGCTGTTACATCTTTTCTATATGGATTAATCGTTTCTCTGGCAATAATTTTCCCGCCCACTGCCGCTTGAATCGCGATTTTATATTGCTGACGTGGTATTAGATCCTTCAAGCGTGCGCATATTTCACGCCCCCTTTTTTCTGCTCTGCTTTTGTGAGCGATACAAGCCAGTGCATCTACGGGCTCTCCATTAATTAAAAAGCTTAATTTATCTATTTGGCTTACCAGATAGCTGGAAATTTCCCAATCCAAACTTGCATACCCCTTGGAAATTGATTTTAATCGATCATAAAAGTCAAAAACAACTTCAGACAGTGGTAACTTATATCTTAACAATGCTGTTGTTGTGTTACCAATGTAAGATAAATCTTCCTGTTCTCCCCTCCTCTCTTCACATAATGATAGAATCTCACCTAAATATTGGTCAGGGACCATTATAGTTGCAGTAATCCACGGCTCTTCTACCATTTCAATCTTTGTTGGATCTGGCATGTCACTAGGATTATGAATGCTCAGAACTTCACCACCTTGCGTTGTAACCTTATATATAACACTCGGTGCAGTTGCTGTTAGATCTAAATCAAATTCTCTCTCGAGCCTTTCTTGAATAACTTCAAGATGCAACATTCCCAAAAAACCACAACGAAATCCATAGCCTAGCGCATTTGAAGTTTCTGCTTCAAAAGTAAAACTTGCATCATTCAAATGTAATTTTTCCAGTGCTTCTCTTAAATATTTAAAGTCGTCCGTTTTATTAGGAAAAATACTACAAAATACCACAGGGTGCACTTCTTTAAAACCAGGCAATGCCTTGCTGCACGGTCTTTTCTCTTCAGTAATAGTGTCTCCCACTCTACAGT
This sequence comes from Wolbachia endosymbiont of Listronotus oregonensis, assembly GCF_031205055.1. Classification (NCBI taxonomy): domain Bacteria; kingdom Pseudomonadati; phylum Pseudomonadota; class Alphaproteobacteria; order Rickettsiales; family Anaplasmataceae; genus Wolbachia; species Wolbachia endosymbiont of Listronotus oregonensis. The sequence continues at coordinate 671,780 of NZ_CP102118.1, forward strand.
CTGCAACTTCCTTCATTGAAGCAGTGATAAAACCAACTTCACCTGCTGAGAGTTCACCTGTCATTACTTTTTTAGGAGTAAAAATACCGATATTGTCCACTTGGTATGTAGAGTTATTAGACATCATAACAATCTTCATGCCCTTTTTTAGCACTCCATTTTTAATTCGTACTAAAATTACTACTCCCAAATAAGTGTCATACCAACTATCAACTAAAATTGCCTGTAGTGGAGCATTCACATCACCTTGAGGAGCTGGAAGTTTTGTCACTATAGCTTCTAATACATCCCTTATTCCAAGACCAGTCTTGGCTGATATTAAAACTGACTCACTTGCGTCAATGCCAATTACTTCCTCAACCTGGAGTTTTACCTTTTCTGGATCTGCAGCAGGGAGATCAACTTTATTGAGTACAACTATTATTTCATGATTGTTGTCAATAGCTTTATATACATTTGCAAGAGTCTGAGCTTCAACACCCTGGCTACTATCTACCACTAAAAGTGAACCTTCACATGCAGCTAAGCTTCGACTTACCTCATAAGAAAAATCAACGTGACCTGGGGTGTCCATGAGATTTAGGCAATATTGATTACCGTCGTTTGCCGTATAATTGAGTTTTACCGTCTGTGCTTTAATTGTAATGCCACGTTCACGCTCTATATCCATTGAATCGAGTATTTGATTGATCATTTCTCTTGCTTCAAGGCCGTTACATTTCTCTATTAAACGGTCAGCAAGCGTTGACTTACCGTGGTCTATATGCGCTATTATTGCAAAATTTCTTATGTTGTTCATTTATGGCCTACTATACTTAATTAGTAAAACTATTTTACATTTTAAGTGTTGTGAGGGCAATTATTTATTAAGAGACTATTTACTCCTTCAACATAGACGACACTTTTTTCGAGCAGGAAATCACTTTATTAACCATATAGTTTTCATGATTGTTATCTATTTTAGGCAACTCATACAGATAATTCACCATCATTCCAGCCGACTGACTAATACCCTTTTCAGAAGTATCCGCCATCCAGTTTAATTGTTTTATTGATGCGCCATTGCTTAAATGAAAATGTGCCACCGGATCATAAGCATTTCCATTACTATTATTCACTTTTAGTAAATAATATGTACACAGTTTAAGCATGCATTGTTTAGTTTCATTTGTACATTCAACGTTAGTTTTTAATTGCTCTGCACTTTCTAAAATTTCTGCACTAGATTGTTTTATATTTAGTTTGCCCAATAAAGTGACATCTTGGTTTAGATTGTTTTTTAGCCATTTCGTAAAGCCAGGTATTGGAGAAAGAGTTGCGTATGTTTTTATACTTTTAAACTCTTGCGATAGCTTTTCTACAACCCTTTTGATCAAAAAATTACCAAGGCTGATTCCAGATAACCCTGCTTGAGTATTTGATATTGAGTAGAATATAGCAGTGCTTGCACTACTTGGATCACTTGAAGGTACTGATTCATCTAAAAGGTGTTGAATGCTATCTGCAATCTTATTCACCAATGCAACCTCTACAAAAATTAGAGGTTCGTTTGGTATTTTGTAATGAAAGAAAGCAAAACAGAGACGATCAGAATCTAGTCTGTTTTTTAAGTCATCCCAAGAGGAAATTTTATGCACAGCTTCATATTTTATAAGTTTTTCTAGCAATGATGCAGGTGAATCCCAGGTGATTTGACGAAGATCGAGTAGATCAACATCAACCCAAGTATAGAGTATATTTTTTAATTCATTCTCTAGTGGATTCAAGCTTCTATATTGGTTCTTTAGCTTAAGCACATCAGAACGCATATCAACAATAAACTTGAGGCCTTCTGGTAGAGAAATAAATTGCTTCAATATTTTAGAACGCGGTGATTCAAGAATTTTTATTAAATCCTGTTCAAATTTATAGTTTAACTCGGGATCTTGGTTTTTCTTATACTCTTTAATTTTCTCATCTATTTCCGCTTTATTCGGATTAAATTTTTCTGCCAGGGTTTGTAGAAATTTTATTTTACCTTTCTCTGATAAGCTCAAGTACAGGTTACCAAGAGATACAGCGTTCTTACGTGCTGAAACCTCTCCTCCCTTTGGGTTTAAGCACTCGTTCATCTTCAAGACTAAACTATCGATATCGCGACTGTTGCTTAAATCAGGACCGATGTTACCAATCCACGATCTTACAGCATCTGCCACTCCACCTAGTATTTTAAAAAAGCTTCTTACCGCTTTTTTGTCTTCAACTTTCACTATATCAGTTTTTACCAATGATTCTTTTGTCATAGATTCCCTTTATTATACATGGCTAATGCAAGTCAGGTTTCCCTACGTCATACCGCCGCGGTATCTCTAGATCCCGCTAACAAGCAGCGTGATGACGAATTTGTCGTTTGTCAAATCGTCGGTAAACCCAAGTTATTTTAGCTACATATAGCTTAAGTTAAAGGAAAATTTTAGCTACATAGCAGGCACTATTACTGAATTATTAATAATTCAGTAATACAATAGACTTCTTGCACTACCTCCCAAGCCACAACTGTCATTCAGTAGAAACAAAAAACTTCCTTGACAAACTCCGCCAGCCCCCTTATTATGATAATAAGGGTATTTATGACTCAAAACTTGTTTTTGACCTGCAGGCTCAATGACAAAATTCAGTAAAAAACTTAGGGTATTTTTTGGCGGATTACATAAAATTATAGCGGCTGCATGTCTTTTAAATTTTTTCTACATTCAGCCAAATCGCGCTTATTTTAAGCGTTAGCACATTATTACAGCGCCACTTACAGTAATATAGAGTCAAAACTCGCACCACGGGGCTTCTTTTGCCTTTTTTTCCGCTTGGTAAATTTCTTAATATTTGTAGCTGAACGACAACCGTCATCCCTGTAAAGGTCAAGTATCCCGCTACGTGTTAGCGGATGAGATACCGCGAATGAATCGCGGAATGACGGTCTGCGGCGGAATGACGGTTCGCGGTGGCATGACGATAACCTCGTCATCCCGCTACGTGTTAGCGGGATCTATGCTAAGAGATACCGCGAATGAATCGCGGTATGACGGTTCGTGGCGGTATGACGGTTAAGCAATTCGTCATCCCGCTGCTTGTTAGCGGGATCTGAGATACCGCGGCGGTATGACGTAGGACTGCTGTCATTCAAGTAGCTGACACTGGAATGACACGTCATAAAGGAACCAGTGTTAGCTACTTGGATGATACCTTTTTTCTACTTAGTTTGGGTTATGCAAGAAGTCTATTTACTTCTTAACTTGACGCACATGATGTCTTGCAGCATCATCTACTGCTTCTAAATAAACCATCGCCAAACATATACCACTGTGTACTTCTATAGATAACTTACTGCCTAAACTTCGATTAAAGCAAGAATTCTTTCCTGGAAAAGCAAGGTTGCTAAGATGCAGTTCCCATTTTAATCCTTTGGTTGATATTTGAGCTCTCGGTATACCAAGTAAAGATATTTTAGTATCTTTCGGCAAAGAAAAATGGGTAATACTTTTTTGTAGGATGTAACCTACCATGGGAGGTGAAGGTGTGTAAAAGATACTGCCCGTACTTAGAAAAATGTTAATATTCTGTAGTATGTGATCAATTGCTCCTCCAGTAATACCCGTTACTATTGATGGCAATAACTTTACTGTTTTTAAGTGAGCCATTGCTTTAGAAAAGTCGCAATAATCTTGATCAGGTAGATATATCGTATTCAAATTAGCACGTAAATCCAGATTTACGCTATCCAAATCTCCTACTACAAGATCAGGTTTTACGCCAATTGATAGAAGCTTGTTTGCTCCTCCATCTACAGCAATAATAGGTATATCTCGTTTAAAAAACGATGAGCTCGGTATTTCTCCATTTAGCACTACAATAGAACGATATTGTTGTTGTGTACTGCAGTGCAGCACATGATCATGGTGCAGGTTTTGCATCGTAGTAACATTTTTAAATAATTGATATTATGCTAATCACTAATCCAGCAATATTGCTAAGCACCACAAAAATTGAGCTCTGGTAAAGACCATAGCCAATCCAAGACAATGAACAAATAAGATAGTTTACTAACATTAGCATCGATACATCACGAGTAACTTTAGTGATATATGCTTTATATACTTGAGGTGATAATCCAATTAGAGATGCAATTAACGCAATGAAGCCGAAGCATTCTTCAATATTTATATACATACATTTTCCTACGCTTGCTTTAACAATATCAGGTTCAAAGGGTTGTACTTTATGTACTCTCAGCTTTTCTAGAGCACCCCTAATGCGTGTAATTTATAACATCATTTAGTCTATTAATCAAGAAATTAATAGTGACTTGCATTCATGAAACCCAATCGGCTTCTATGCTAATTATTATCCAAACTAATCGTCGGTTGTGCATCTTGCTCAGAGATTAGGGCAACCAACAAATTATTTATCAATTGAACCTTTTGCTTGCCATCTAATTGTAAGCTTTTGTTTTTTTCAAAATGAGCTATTACTTCCTCGACAATTCCTATTGCATTTTGCACTATATGCCTTCTTGCCGAAGTGATAGCATGTGCTTGTTGACGCCTTAACATTGCTTGTGCAATCTCGGACGAATACGCCAAATGCGATATTCTTGCTTCTGTAATCTCAATTCCTGCAATATCTAATCTTTGTTGTAACATTGACCGCAATTCATCTGAAATTTTATCAGAATTTTTACGTAAAGATTCCTCATCGCTTTCGCTATCATACGGATAATTGCTTGCTAATTCTCTTATTACTGAGTCACTTTGTACAAAAACAAATTCGTGATAGTTGTTAACATTATAATACGCCTTTGCAGGGCTGTTTACTCTCCAAACAATTACTGCAGAAATCTCTATTGGACTTCCATTTGCATCATTCACTTTTATTTTTTCTGTGTTGATATTTTGAAATTTTAGGGAAACTATATATTTGCTTGAAAAGGGAAGCGTTACACATATTCCAGACTTAAAATAAGTTCCAATATAATGACCAAAAAACTCTATCACTCTTGCTTCATTAGGGTCATTAATAAAAAATCCTTGAAGAAAAGTCAAAATTGAAACAGCAGCAACTCCAAGCGCAATTGTGCTGTCATATGCAAAAAAAGCAGCGATAAAATTAATCCTAGCGCTATTAGTACAGGAAAAAACCGGAGTTGACTTAAATTTCTATCGTTTATCGTATTCTTATCCATATTGTCTTTAAACTTCTTTTTCACTTGAACCCTCTCTGTTGATCGTTTTATTTATCTTATTTACAAATAGTTTAAACTCTCTTAATTCATGATCAGGCAATTTTACTTCAGTTTCATGCGCTATCGTAAGCGGATCGATGTGTTTGCCGTTATATATAACTTCGTAATGTAAATGGGGTCCTGTTGCAACACCAGTGCTACCAACATAGGCAATGACCTGCCCCTGTTTTACTTTAGAGCCTAACTTTATATCGCCACTAAATCTACTTATATGCGCATAACAGGTTGAATATTCATTTTTGTGTTTTATTTTGATGTAATTTCCATAGCCACCATTCTTTCCTATATATTCTACCACACCCTCTGCAGCAGCGTATATGGGAGTGCCAAGCTTAGCTGCATAATCCACTCCTTTGTGAAAAGCAATTTTACCGCGAACAGGATGCTTTCTATTGCCAAATTTTGAGGATATGCGATAATCTCCATTTAAAGGATTTGCAAAAATTTCGCCATTTTTTAAGCTTATTCCTTCTTTATTAAAATACCTTTCTTTGCCGTCTTGCGATTTATAATGATATAAACTAATAGCTTTCTTGTTTATTGTCAGTGAAGCATATAAAATCTTTTCTTCAGTCTTCTGATTACTGAGCGATCTCTCAAAAAGAACCTCCAATTTACTCTTCGGCACAATGTCTTTTTTAAAATCAACACCAAAATCTTTATATATGTTGATCAATTTTACCACTGTATTTGGCGCCAACCCTTCCGTGTCAAAAAAAGAGGATTTTATGTCACTAGATATGAATAACAACTTTCCATCACTTTCTGTCGTCAAAGTAGCTTTTTTTCTGATTCCATGCTGGAATGGCTGTGCAAGATCTGTTGATGTTTCAGTAGCATATGCTGGTAAAATACAAAGCAATACAAATATTACCAGCCTCATAGCTTATCAACAAAAGTAAAATTACCTTCAACATACTGTACATCATCATTATCTTCTAATTCTTCAACCAATGTGGATAATTTATCGATCAACTCTTTATCGCTAATTTCAACTAGATCCTTTGGTTGCCACGAAAGACGAGCAAGTTCTGGTTCTCCGAATTTTGCATAAAAGGCATCGCGTACTTTACCAAAATCTTTTATTTCACAAGTTATAACGTGTAATCCTTCTTTGTCATTTTCCTCAACATTCAATACTTCTAACTCGATCCCATAATTAAATAAATCATCAAAATTCACACCCTCTGCTTTATAGACGATTAAGCCTACATGATCGAAAAGGTAACTAACACTTCCTGTTTCTCCCAAGTTTCCACCCTTGCGAGAAAATATATAACGTACCTCAGAAGCAGTACGGTTGCGGTTATTAGTCAAGGCATGGACAATAAGTGCAGTGCCAGAAGGCCCATGACCTTCATATTGGATTTCCTCATAATTTTCTCCAGCAACGTTACCAGTTGCATTTTTTATTGCTGTTTCTATTTTATCTTTTGGTAGATTTTCCTTGCGTGCAGCAAATATAGCAGAGCGAAGGCGCGGGTTGAGTTCGGGATCGGGTAGCCCTTGCTTTGCAGCAACTGTTATTTCTCTAATCAGCTTCGTAAATTTTTGAGAGCGCTTTGCATCCTGAGTGCCTTTCCGATGTTTTATATTTGAAAATTGTGAATGACCAGCCATATTCAAATAGTTAAAAACCTAATTATATATCAAAGCATAGAAAAAGCTAAAGCAAATTTTCAAGCCTCTGGCTTGGCATCTTGCAGGTTTTCTGCTAATAACATACTTTCATACTGCTCAGCTTCTAAGTCAAGGCCAAGAGCTGAATGGGCTGCTATTAAATAGTTAATAGACTTAGAAAAATATTTAGAATCCTTATAGCTTGCTATATTCTGGAAACGCTTAATTGCTGCTAAATATTCACCACGCCTCAGGTAAAACTTACCGATAGAGTACTCTTTTGTTGATATATGCTCTGTGATCAGCTTTGCTTTTTCCTTCATCTCGTCTACATATTCGCTGCCTGGAAAGAGATTAATGTACTCTGTAGCTAGCTCTAAAGTTTTATATGCAACTTGTTGCCCGAGCTGCACTTTGTTAATTTGCATGTAATAAGATAGTACTCTTAAGTAATACACATATGGCAAATCTTCACCATTTGAATAAACGTATATATAATCATCCATATCACTTGCAGCACTACTGTAGTTACCCATATTATAGTGAGAAACCCCAGATAATAATTTTGCTTTCCTTGCCCAATAAGAGAAAGGGTACAAATCTTCTATCTTTTGAAATGCCCTAATAGCTTGTTTATATTTTTTCTGGTCAAAAAGTTCAACTGCTTCCTCATATAGTTCAGCTTCAGTTTTTTCAAGATCATCCGCATACGATTGTGTAAAGGAGCAAATTAGGAAAATAAAGCACGTGATTAAAGTCTTATACATAAGATTTTTTTCGATCAAAATAAAGTATAGACCTAAATATTACTTAAATAAATAAATTTCTTAGGCAATAGCCGGCCCTTCCTCTTTATAACTACGGTCAGAACTACCTGCATTCCTCGATTTACCTTGTCCTTCCACTTTTGGATCTTTCAGCGTTTTGCTGTAGGAATGTGTAGTTAATATCTGTACAACCATAAAAAGTGCAATACCTATCAAGCCTAAAGTAGGCCCAACAGCAGGATTTAAGGACGATGCTAATGCCATTAACATTATCCTTCTTATTAAAAATATAGAAGAACCAGCAAGCGCCAATCCGGCTACAGACATATTGCTAGTTTTCTTGCTAGATTTTTCATCAAGATTAGATTTTTCTGTTTCCTTTTTCTTATTTTTTTCATGCTCATCAATATAAGAAACAAGAGTTACAAGAAAAGCAATTGCATTGGCAAGAAATAAAATTGCATCCTCTGCTGCTTCAAGTGAAGATGTTTCACCCATTATCATACCTACAATAATCAGTGCAGTTGTTATAGCCTCAATATAGATCAAACACTGACCTATATCAGAAATATTGTGCTCTTTTTCCTTTACTTCCTCTCCATTTTCAATATTCTCCAACTCTCGTTCTTTTTGTGCTATTTTCCTATTATTGTAAATTAAATATAGCGTACAAATAAGAGATAGGACCATAGAAGGTAATATAGTGTGGCTTAGCGCGCCACTTATCACGCCAAGTAATACCTGATCGCTACATATTTTTTCCAGTTCAATAGCCATAAATAATGCAAATGGAACCATTGTTACCAATGATACACATTGTCTATATAGCTCTCTTTTTTTAGTGTTAATAGCTCTTGTTCAAGCTTCTTCTTTTTTTCTGCTTCTCCTACTTTTAGCATTAATAACTCCTGTTCAAGCTTCTTCTTTTTTTCTGCTTCTTCTTTTAGTGTTAATGACTCTTGTTCTGACCTTTCTTTTTTGACTTCCTTATCAACTGTCAGCCAAAAATCCCCAAAAAAATCTTCAGGAGAAAACGTAGTCTTAAAGTTATCAGTCATATAAACCCTATTAACTAATATATTATACAGGATTTTAACTATTCAGTCAATATTATGAAAGTATTAACTACTTTTGTATATTAACTGTTTCTCAAGAAATTCAGTCAACCTGTTTGATGCCGGCTAGGATATAATTATAGCCTGACCACATAGTTATAATAGCTGCAACCCATAAACAAATTGCACCTATATATTGAGTTGTGTCGTAATCGTTCATTATTAGCGCTACTACAGCAACCATCTGCAAAAATGTTTTAATTTTGCCAGCTTTGCTTACAGGTAGACTAACATTTATAGCTATAAGGAACTCCCGTAAACCCGAAACTAATATTTCCCTACAGATGATGATAATCGATGGTACTATTGTAAAATCATTTATCTTCTGCTTATAAACTAGCATAATTATCGTTGAAACCACTATTAATTTATCAGCAATTGGATCAAATAGCTTGCCAAACTTTGATTGGACTTTCCACGCACGCGCCAAGTAACCATCAAAAAAATCCGTAATGCACGCAAACACAAAGATTGATATTGTTATCAGGCCTGCATATTTATTTTCTATATAAAAACTTAATATTATTGCTGGTATTGCAAGTGCACGAGAAATTGTAAGCAAATTAGGCACGTTTTTCTTAAGCATGTAATATCATCTTACGTAATAGGTAAACTTATACAGAAGTACAACAGAGTTCACAAGCTAATAGTTTACAATTGAACATTTATAAAAACTCCATATACTTAAAAATTACAAGCTTAAAATATAAGAATGAACGATGATTTAGATAATACCACAAAACAAGAGGCACTTAAGTATCACAGTAGAGGTGGTAACCCTGGTAAAATTTCAATCATGCCAACAAAACCTTTATCTACCCAGTATGATTTGTCACTTGCTTATTCTCCTGGCGTTGCAGCTCCGTGCCTTGAAATAGCTAAAAATCCTGAGGTTGTTTATGATTATACGGCAAAAAGCAATTTTGTAGCTGTCATTTCAAATGGCACTGCAGTGCTTGGGCTTGGTAATATCGGTCCTCTTGCTGCAAAACCTGTCATGGAAGGCAAAGCTGTTTTATTTAAGCGTTTTGCTGATATTGATGCAGTTGATATAGAAGTTGGTACAGAAAATATAGAAGATTTCATCAATGCAGTAAGGTACCTTGGGCCAAGTTGGGGGGGATAAATTTAGAGGATATAAGATCTCCCGATTGTTTTATAATAGAGAAACGTCTGAATGAACTGATGGATATTCCAGTGTTCCATGATGACCAGCATGGAACTGCAGTGGTTGTTGCAGCTGGTATAGAAAATGCTCTTGATATTGTCGGAAAGAAATTAGAGGACGTTAAGATCATTATGAATGGTGCTGGAGCAGCCGGTATTGCATGTTTAGAAATACTAAAGTCCATGGGCGCTAAAAATATAGTGCTGTGTGATAAGCAAGGAGTAATATACAAAGGTAGAAACGAGGACATGAATGAGTGGAAGGAAAAATATGCAATTGATACTTCCGAACGTTTCTACTTGATACAATAAAAGGCGCTGATGTATTCATCGGATTATCTGCAAAAGATGTGTTAAATGAAGAGATGTTAAAGAGTATGGGCAAAGACCCGATTATTTTCGCTCTCGCCAACCCCGATCCAGAAGTAAGGCCTGAGTTTGCAAAATCTGTGAGGCCAGATGCAATAATCGCAACTGGCAGGTCAGATTACAACAATCAAGTCAACAACGTAATGGGATTTCCTTATATATTCAGAGGAGCGCTTGATGTACATGCAACAACAATAAATGATGAGATGAAAATTGCAGCTGCAGATGCAATAGCAAAGCTTGCCCGTGAGCCAGTGTCTGACGAGATATCTGCAGCCTATGGCGGTCGTAAAATGAGCTATGGACGTGAATATATAATACCTACTCCATTTGACCCAAGATTAATTTCTATAGTATCTCCTGCTGTTGCAAAAGCCGCAGTTGATTCAGGTATTGCAAGAAAGGCAATACAAGATTGGAGTAAATATGAAAATCAATTGAAATCTCGCCTTGCTAGTACACTTAACACGCTGAATCTACTGTCTTCACAATATTAGTAACCATATAATCAATAATTCAATTGCACCCAGTCGTTTTAGATTTATAATGAAAGTATTGTAATTTAAAGCAAATCAATGACTATTGCAATTCACGAATTAGAAAGGATCATCAAACAATCGTTCCCCGACGCTGATATAAAGGTTCAGGACCTTGCTGGAGATGATGATCATTATCATTTAAAAATAACCTCCAAGCGCTTTCTTGGAAAGACAAAAATAGAACAGCATAAAATGGTATATAAAGCTCTGGAAGGTCAGTCTATACACGCCTTGCAACTGGAAACTAATACTTAAAAATAAGGTGAATTTATGAGCAGTTTTGAACAAATAAAAAAAGATATAGCGGAAAATGATGTGGTGTTGTACATGAAAGGCACTTCTGATTTTCCTCAATGCGGATTCTCTGGACTCGTCGTGTCAATCCTAAAAAAATTGAACGTGAAGTTTAAGTATATTAACGTGTTGGAGAATGATGAAATACGTGAATCTATAAAAAAGTTTTCTGATTGGCCAACAATTCCACAATTATATATAAAGGAAGAGTTTATCGGTGGTTGCGACATCACTCGCGAGATGTACGAAAAAGGCGAACTGCAAAATTTATTGAAGGAAAAAAAAATTATTGCGGAATAAGTACCAAGAAACCAGTGCCCAGACGCTGGGATTGGTATAACGTAGTATAAGCTATGAAAAAGGATCTTATGTCTTAAACCTTATCACCAGGCTTAACAAATAGGTGGCCCAATACTATTAACTTTATGGGTTTACCTTCGTTATTTGCTACTATCCAAACCCCATCGCTCTCATGATCAACAATTTCTATTGGTACAAATATTACATAATTATTGTCATCAACAATCTTTATTCCAAGAGCACCCTCGTCACTTAAGCTCAGGGCTGAAGAAGGAACTTTATATGCAAATCTTTCGCCTGAAGGTAGTCTTACGTTGGCAGTTAGTCCCTGCAAGGATATCATTTTATTATTAATTACCTTTACCTCTACCCTATAAGACCCAGTTTTAGGCTCAGCAATTTTACTAATAAAACTTACTTCACCTGCCAATTCTTTTCCGTCCAGTAAACTAATTTGAGCTGTGCTGCCTAGCTCTATTTTATTTACTTCATTTTCCGAAACGTATAACACCACAAGAATTTGATCGAAATCAACCACGTCAGCTATTTTTTGCCCAGCATTAACAAAATCCCCTTCGTTTGCATTGATTTTATCAATATAACCATCTATAGGAGATTTGACTGCAGTATTTTCTAAATCCAATTCTAGCCTTTTTAGGTCAGCTTTTGCACTTTGTAACGCAGTAAAAGCTGCTTCTACTTGTATTTGTGCTCCATAGCCTGTTTTATTCAGTTTGTGAGAGGAATCATACTCAATTTCACGCTGCTTTAATAAAGCTTTGGCTTTCTGAGATTGCTCAATCCTGTCATAATCTTCTATCTTTAACACTACATCATCTCTTTTTACCTTTTCACCATCAGGTAAATAAATAGCAATAATCTTACCACTTATTTTTGAGACAAGGCTAGCTCTATGTAAGGGATTTACTGTACCAGAAAAATTTAAATATATAGTGCGGTTTTGCGGCGCACATTCTTGAGTTTTTACTGAAAAGCTACTAGTTGCATTATCACTATGAACCGCCTGATCTTTTTTAAAAATGCACTGCTGATAAAAAACAGTAGAATAAAAGCAATACTAGAAATGATGATTACTTTATTTCTCATCTTTAAACAATAGAATTTGTTGACTAATTTTGTTAGAAACAACTGCATAAATTTTCGAATCAAAAATGTAAGTATAATACATGCACCATTGTCACTCCATAAATAGTTTTATATGAGAACAAACACAAGATTTTCCTACAATAAGTAAGTTTTTTATTGCTAAGAGGCAGTATAAATTCCGTTAAAAAGCAGCAGAATGACAAACAACCTAAAAATAATTAACTGTAGCAGCCTACTTTTCAATAAACTCCATTTGCATTTCTTGTATATTACTTTCTATTTGCTCTATTTGTTCTATCAACCTTTCCTCTAAGTCAAGATTACCGCTCAGCCTCGCTTCGGTTCTTTCTTTTCGTAACGCATTTAATTCTTTTAGTAACACTATATTATTCCACACAATTTCTGCAGATTTTCTCTCGTTCAGTTGGCTATTTAGTACACTAGTTTTTTCAAATACATACTTTATAACGTCAAACTGTTTCAATTCTTGTAACAAAGCCTCTTTACCAAGTTTGCTTTTGTTACTTATTACATCAATTACACGCTGTTGTAATCTTTTCATCTCATTAGTAAATTCAAAATGAGAAAATTGCTCAAAAAATATAGGACGGTTCAAGATTTCAGGAAATTCTACGGCTATACGCAAAATTATGGCCTGATTTTGCTCTGCCTCAATTAGCTCTGGAGATTTGTTATGAAGATACTCACCTTTTGTTGCTCTAGTTTTACTATTAAAAATCTGTTTTTTGAAGCTACTTCTTAGTTCACTAGCCTTATTGTAAAAATAATCTCTATAATACCTTCTAATACTGCTGTTGCTAATAGTATTTACATATTCCATGAACTTGTGCTCAAGAATTGAATATTTTTCCGGAGCAAGTTTTTCATAATTTTGAAAGTTGCTATCGATTATGTGACGCCATAAATATTCAGAATGCAGTTTTGTTGAATGGTCAAGAGCAGTCAACACGTCTTCTTTCTTGTATGCCAGTTCGTTACATATATCGTATGGATCTTTATTACTCGGCAAAGTCACAAACTTTAACGTGTATCCAGGCTCTAATATTGGCAGAGCAAGTTCCGCAACTCGTGTAGCAGCACGATATCCGGCATTATCGCCATCCATACAGATGGAGATTTCTTTAGCAAATCTCCACAGGTTTTTTATCTGTTCTGCAGAAATTGCGGTACCAAGTGGAGCAACTGCATTACTAATTCCCGCTTGATGTAGCGCTATAGTGTCCATATATCCTTCAACAACAAATATGTGCTGTTTTTTACGTATTTCGCTTAAAGCAAAGTTTAATCCGTATAAATTCTCCCTCTTCTTGAAGAGCTGACTCTCTGGGCTATTTAAATATTTTGGCTGTTGCTCAGAACTCAGCGCACGTCCGCCAAAACCAATAACTCTTCCTGCAATGTTGTATATAGGAAATATCAGCCGGTCATAAAAATAATCATGAAAATTTTTGTTTACTAATCCAATATCAATTAAAATTTTGTCTTCAATACCTGAAGAGTTTAAATACTCTTTCAAACCAGAGCTTGGTGCATAACCTATCTTAAATTTATCTATGATTTCAGGTAAAATCTTGCGCTGCTTTAAATAATCTACAATGCCCTGATTTTTTTGTGCAAACCAATTTGCAGCTAAATCAAGCGCTAAAAATAGTTTATTGTCCCCTTTTGTAATACTAAGACTTTTGGGCAGTTCAACACCTGTAACCGATGCTAATCTTTCCAATGCTTCTTTAAAGCTTAATCCTTCAGTTTGTGAAATAAATTCAAATGCATCACCACTAGCTGAACAACCAAAACAGTAATATAACCCCTTAGTATTGCTCACCGAAAAAGATGGGGTTTTTTCGTTATGAAATGGACAGAGCCCAACAAAACTATCTCCTCTTTTATTAGCCTGACTTTTTTACCTACTATGTCAGATAATAATAATTTTGATTTTATAATATCTATGTGATCCATCTTATTGAATTAGTAGTAGGATAAAAATTATATAGAATTTATACACATCTGACTCGAAATTTATTTCAAGCTTTAGGACTCCCGAAAGATCAGGAGTATTAAAACGGCTTGACAGAAAGATCAAAATAAATTACCCATATAAATATCCTTAAGTTATGCAAGATCAACTTTTTATATGTCAGATATAATATCAATTGCCTCAGATCATGCTGGTTATGAATTAAAATCAGAAATAAAATCCTACCTGGAAACCCTGGGTTACACAGCGGTAGATCAAGGCTGCACTGCTAAGCAAAAGTGTGTAGATTACCCAGACTATGCTGTTAAAGTTGTAGAAGATATAACAAGCAAAAAAGCAAATTATGGGATATTAATTTGTGGTACAGGTTTGGGCATGAGTACTGTGGCAAATCGTTTTGAAGGAATCTACGCTGCTTTATGTAACAGTGTTGAGATCGCAAAATTAGCTCGCGAGCATGGCAACGCAAATGTACTGTGTCTTGGTGCAGGGTTTACTGCGAGTGGATTAGCAAAAGACATAGTCAAACAATTCCTCGAAACAGAATTTTCAAAAGAAAGCAGACATAAAAAACGCCTTGATAAACTCAGTAATATAACCTCTAAGAAAAAAAAAACAAAAACTTATAACGAAGATGAAATATCAAAATTCGCTAAAATGGCAGGCCAGTGGTGGGATGAGAACGGCAAATTCAAACCATTGCACATGATGAATCCTGTTAGAGTATCTTACATTATTGAGAAAATAAAAGAGTTAAAAAAATGCAATTTGAAAGAATTATCATTGCTTGATGTTGGATGCGGTGGTGGCATTTTGTCAGAGTCAATGGCACGCGTTGGCATTAACGTTGTGGGAATAGATGTATGTGAAGAAAACATCAAAGTGGCACAGTCACATGCGAAAAAAGTAGGGCTTAATGTAGAATATATGCACACCAGCATTGAAGAGCTAAGCAATGACAAGAAGTACGACGTGGTTCTGCTGATGGAAGTAGTCGAGCATGTAGATAATTTAGAATTCTTTATGAGAAGAGCAATAGAATTGCTGAAACCAGAAGGGCTAATCTTTATATCCACAATAAATAGAACTATCAAATCCTTCTGTCTTGCAATAGTCGGCGCAGAGTACATATTAAATTGGCTGCCTAAGGGTACGCATAATTGGAATAAATTTCTCAAGCCGTCAGAAATTGCAAATCACTTAAGAGAAAATAATGTAACGCTGCAAAACATGGCTGGCATGGAGTACAACGTAATAAAGCGTGAGTGGAATTTAACTAAAGGTGTGGATATTAATTATATACTTTGTGGTTTGATGAGTAGTTAGATTTAACTCTATAAAAGCACCATTTTCACTTCCAATACTTTGAAGGATCTTGGCCAGCTTTTATACAGTAGCCTTTATTAGTTAGCGCCCAACCGCGACGACAAGAATAACTTGTACCTACACGTTCATATCCAGGAGCAGCAACACACTTTCCTTGAACCAACGTTTGACCTTTATAAGGACAACGAACCGGCATTTGATCTTCAAGAAAATTACAAACGTTTTTTTCTGTTATCGCTGTTGCAATTTTAGGTGCACCAAAAAACACAGCAACAAACATACCAAGTGAGAAAAGTGAAGGCCAAGGCATTCTTCCAAATATTGCAAGCAAGCTTGTACCAATTACTACTACTGTAATCATTGGTCCACCTATTCCATGAACGTAACCTATTACATTACACATTACATCTGTTGCTCCATCAGCGTGTGCATCAAATGCATAGAAAACTATAAATAGAATTACAAGAAAATTTCCCATTGTTCTTTCAATAATCATACCTGATTGTTTCTTATTTTAATAAAATTTCAGTAAATAGCTTTTTTCAAAAATTATGCTTAACCCAATCAATATTTATTTATTACTGCCTTTTTAATACTATAATTAACTCAGTTGATTTTTATCAAAATGCTAAACCATGGATCGATTTGAGAGTTTTTACATCACCACGCCAATATATTACGTAAACGATAAGCCGCATATCGGTCATGCATACACTTCTCTCTTGTGTGACGTGGTGGCAAGGTTCATGAAACTAGCTGGGAAAAATGTCAAATTTACCACCGGTACAGATGAACATGGACAAAAAATAGAAAAAGCAGCTAAAGCAAAGGAAATGCAGCCAAAAGAATTTACAGATGAAGTGAGTGTTTCATTTAAAGAATTAGCTAAGTTCATGAATTTTGAGTATGACGATTTTATTCGCACTACGGAGGAACGTCATGAAAAAGCAGTGGTAGCTTTATGGAATAGGCTTGAAGAGAGAGGACAAATATATTTGGATTCCTATTCGGGTTGGTATTCAGTTCGTGATGAAGCATTTTATCAGGAATCAGAGCTGATAGATGGCAAAGCACCAACAGGTGCTGAGGTTGAATGGGTAAAAGAAGAGAGCTACTTTTTTCGTTTGTCGAATTGGCAGGATAAATTACTAGAACTATATGAAAATCAGCCAAATTTTATCTTTCCTGAGAGCAGAAAAAATGAAGTGGTATCGTTTGTAAGATCAGGGCTCATTGACCTCTCAATCTCTCGCACTAGTTTTAACTGGGGAATAAAAGTACCAGGTAATGACAAACACGTAATCTATGTCTGGATAGATGCATTAACCAATTATCTTACATCAATAGGTTTCCCTAGTACTGAAGGTGAAGAATATAAGAAGTTTTGGGCAGAACCAGAAATACAGATTCCAGTGTCAAGCACTGCAAACCTAGCTGACAACTCTTTCAACGTTCATGTAATCGGCAAAGACATATTGCGCTTTCATGCTGTGTATTGGCCAGCGATTCTCCTTGCAGCAGATTTGCCACTGCCAAAACAAATTGCAGTTCATGGTTGGTGGCTAAACGAAGGAGAAAAAATATCCAAGTCTCTTGGTAATGTCATAGATCCAATTGGCCTCGCTCAAGAGTTTGGTGTTGATCAACTACGCTATTTTCTCCTTCGAGAAGCAAGTTTTGGCCAGGATGGCAACTTTAGTAAGAAAAACATGATCAGCCGCATAAACTCAGAACTTGCAAACAATATAGGCAATTTAGTACAAAGAACAATTTCATTTTTACACAAGCAATGTTCTGGAATTGTACCAACAATCGATCAAAGCCTACTTAAAGGTGAAGAAAGTCTTCCAGGTTGCAAAGCTATACTCGATCAGGTGATGAATCACCTATCAAAGTATGAGTTTAACCATATCATACTTTTAATCATCAACATCTCTTCTGAAGCCAATGCTTATATAGATAAAAGTGCACCCTGGACACTAAGCAAAACTGACAGAGAGCGCATGAACTTAGTAATTTATAAGCTACTGGAATACATCAGGATAATTGGCACTTTATTGCAGCCAATTGTCCCGAGGTCAGCGGAAATGATACTCGATCAATTGCAAATTCCGAAAGAGCAACGAGGTTTAAAATCTTTGTGCGATACGTGCGTAAGTTCAGGCATTACGCTGCCTAAACCTACGCCGGTTTTTTTGAGGGTTGATGTTTAACTAAGGAAGCATTCAGGTAGCAACACATCATATTTATTACTTGTTGTAACTGTATACACTATAGGTTGTTCTACTCGTGCTTGTTTTCTTTTTCTTCTTGCGGCTCCACTCCTTTTATTTTTACCGCCTTCTTCCGTATTGTTTATGCTGTTGTCCCTTTGAAGATTTGGCTTTTGGTCTGCTTGCTCTTCTGGCTTTTGAGCTTCTTTATTTACAACCTCTTCTTGTGGTACATTAGCCAAGGTGTTTTTATGTTGAGCATGCAACAGATCAGTACCTAGTGCACAACTATTATAAACATTCTTACTATAAATACTTTGTACCCCACTCCAAAAGCTGGTAAACTTTCCTTTTACTGACTCACATAAATCAGAAATTCTTGACGGAACTTTTGCTTTACTGTTTTCATCTAACTGCTCTTTCAGGCTAGAAGTCTCAGTATCTTTTTCACCACCAGATTCTGCATCATAAAATATCTCCTGATCCTCAGAAAGACTCATTAAATACCTTTTAGCAGCATCAATACTTAAATGATCAGGTTGCTTAGGAACGTCGTTATCAATATTTAAATAATCCAAACTATTAGCTCGTTGCTTTTGCTCACTGGAAGAAACTGCAAGATCTAAGTAATCCAAACTAGTTAGTTCTTGCATACTAGGTTTAGATCCATCTTCACGCTTAAACTGCTCTTCCGAACTAGAAACCTTAGTACCATGAAATCTACTGTACAAGCTGCTTCCAACGCTGTTAAGTGCTCCTTTTGTATACTCAACTGATGTACCATAAACATTTTTTAATTTATTTCCAGCACTATTAAATTTCCCTTTTACATACTCAACTGATGTGCCATAAGCATTTTTCGCACTACCTACGACATTTTTTAAGTCATTCGCAACATCACTACGGCGCTGCTTAATAGTACTATGAACGCGCCCACTACTGTAGGCTTCTGCTACATATGCAAATACTTCTTGAGATGCTTCTTTGATATTCTTCATTGCTTGCGGAACAAAAGTTTTCTTGTGTTTAAGTTCTTCTATTTCTTTTTTTTGATTATCAATCTCCTCATTTTTTTTATTAATTTCAATTTTTTGCTTAGAATTTTCCTCCTCTTTAGCTTTTACTTCCGCTTCTTTTTTAGTCAGTTGGTCATTTTGCCCAGAAATTGTTTGCTTTTGAGCCTGTACTTTATCTTCTTCTTTAGCTAGTTGAGCATCTTTTTTAGATATTTCTTCTACTTTCTCAGTCAGTTGAACATCTTTCTCAGAAATAGTTTTATTCTTACTAATTGCTTTATACGAAAGTGCCATAGCTACAGCAGAAAATACAGCACCACCAATAATAAATGGCAGGCCAACACTTAATGCTGCAACAGGAGCTAAGAAACCAATATAAGGAGCTGCAGCAAACACTCCAGGTGCTAATAAAGTTAAAGCAGCCAGAGTTCCAGCTATATAATAGGGTAAATTGTTTTTACTCATATGATTATTCCTCACGTATTGTAAAATATAATACCATATAAAAGGATTTAAAGGAAGTTGTCAAGCTAACTTTTTACATAAAAAAACAATTGATGAACTTGGGAACAAGAAGATTGCTGCCAAGCTACACACTATGCCTCTCCGTGTAATCTTTAAACGAACCTCTGTTAGAGTCAAAATATAGCTTCACACTGCCAATTGGCCCATTTCTCTGCTTTGCAATAACAAGCTCTGCAATATTTCTAATTTTTTCCATTTTTTCTTGCCACTCTCGATGTTTATTGCTTCCTTCACTTGGTTGCTTTCTCAATTCATAATATTCCTCTCTATAGAGGAACATCACTATATCTGCATCCTGCTCTATGCTTCCTGAATCACGCAAATCAGAAAGTTGTGGTTTTTTGTCGTCTCTCTGCTCAACAGAACGAGAGAGCTGAGATAGTGCAACAACGGGAATATTCAGCTCTTTTGCAATTGCTTTCAAACCCTGCGTCACTTCCGAGATTTCTTGTACTCTATTTTCATTACTTCTTTTTGTTGTTCCTCTGATTAGCTGCAAATAATCAATGAATACCACTTCTACATTATATAATTGATACAGCAAGCGTATTCTGGTGCGAAGGGCACTAATTGATAGCGCAGGGGTGTCATCTATGATGAAAGGCAGTTCAGATAATTCTGTACTAGCATTGATAAATTCATGCAATTCAAAATCACTAATTCTCCCGGTTAATGCCTTATAATAACTAATCCCTGAATCTATAGTGATCAGCCTTGCGGTTAATTGTTCTGCTGACATTTCAAGTGAGAAAAACGCTACATAATGTTGTTTATCTGCTCTTTTTTGCAACATCTTACAAGCATTAAGTGCGATGTTTAGCGCCAGTGCTGTTTTACCCATAGAAGGCCTTGCAGCTAAAATTAATAAATCAGATTTTTGTAGGCCACCAAGAAGCTGATTTAGATCTTGAAGTCCGGTTGTAACGCCCAGCGCTTCTGGATTATTTTTCAGTGTGCTGATCTTCTCAACTACGTCTTTAATTGAACTTGCAAGTTTTATATATGTTTTCTCACCTTGTTTTTTTACTGCTAAGTTGAACAATTTTGTCATTGCTTGTTCAATTTGCGCCTGTGCAGGATTTTCAATATCGTAGTTGTAGCTATCACCAACTATTTCTTGCCCGAGCTTAATTAAACATCTCCTTAAGTAAGTATCACGGATTATTCTAGTCAAACTATAGATATCAAGTGCAATACTTGCCTTTGCTGCAAGCTTTGCTAAGTACTCTACCCCACCACACTCGGTAAACGCTTGGTCGTTCTCAAAAAACATTTTGAGGCTTAGTTCATTGGCAACTATACCGTGTTTCCTGGTTTTGGATATCTGCGTAAAAATACTTTGATGTAATGGATCATAGAAATTTTCTGCTGTGATTGTGTCTTCAACTGCATCACAGATTCTATTATCACGAATCATTGCACCAATAAGCATCTGTTCAGCTTCTAAATTATGCGGTAATTTACATATTTCCTTATCTACACTTCTTGAACTGAGGAGACTAGCTAATTCATTCATTTTAAGTTTTGAGAGTAACTGTTGATTATTGTAGAATATTTAGTCCTCATTTGAAAGACATATAAAATTTGACTAATTCCGTGTTGCCTATAGCATTAAAACTTAATGCCCCTGTGGTGGAATGGTAGACACGGCAGACTCAAAATCTGTTGCTTGCAAAAGCATGCTGGTTCAAGTCCGGCCAGGGGCACGTTAAATATTGGAAAGTATATATATGTTACATAAATTTTTTAATCGTTTATTTTCTATTTTTTCTTCTATAAATGTTATTCAAAAGGTAAAGAAAGATGAAAATGGGATATGTTATGTAACAGGACTTAGGCGCTATATATCAGTATTGCTTGATTTGATTATTATCGTTTTGTTCTTGCAGTTTTGCAGCCAAGCCTTAAATAAGCTCTTTATGAACTCAGAGGATAGCAAAATATTAAGTCAAATTGCTGCAAAATACCAAATGCAAGCGCCACTGTCTGCAGAAGAAAAGACAACGCAGAGTAGACTTATAAAATTACAAATCCTAAATCAAATAGTCCAATGCATTATGCTCTTTTGCTATGTAACATATATGTGGGTAAGGTTTGCTGCTACACCTGGAAAACTATTACTTGGGCTTAGAGTTGTGGATGCACAAACTTTCGAAAAGATGACCCTAAGACAAGCAACAAAGAGATTTTTTTCCTTTATATTGTCAGCTGCACCATTATTCTTGGGCTTTTTATGGTCAAATTTCAACAAACGCTGTCAAACTTGGCACGACAAGATCGCAGGCACAGTGGTTGTCACGAGTAAAAGCCTTAGAAGGCAGAACTAAAAACTAAAGAGCTCAAATGAAAGAAGGTAAACTCTACAGTATACATTTAGTAGCGCTTTCTATGAGAGAAATCGTATTATCTATTCCATAAAGCTTTATGAAAGATCCCATTCTTGGACCGGTTTTTTGGCCAAGTAACGTTTCATATAATAGCTGAAACCAGTCACGTAAGTTGGTATAATCATATTTTTTTCCAATAGAAAATACCTGAGATTGAATTTCTTCAGCAGTAACAGTTGTAGATAGAGAATGTAAAGTGTCCTTCAAATCTAGTAACGCTTCTTTCTCTTTTGCATTTGGAGTTTTATATGATTTTGTTGGTTTGATAAAATCGTGGTAATACTTTACTGCAAAGTCTGAAAGTCTATCAAGCATTTTATTATTTTCTGGTGTGACGCTTGGTGCATAAGTGGATATAAAACCCCAGAGAATCTCTTTGTTTTCAGCGTTACAAGCCGCCGCTAGGTTTAAAAGTAGCGTAAAATTTATACCTGAAGTTTCTATACTGGGAACTTCACCTTGATGAATATGCCATGCAGGATTATTTATATCTTTTTCTTTACTCTCATTATAGCACCTTACAAACTCTAGATACTCATCGGTTGATTTTGGTATCACATCAAAATATAAACGTTTAGCTTTTTTAGGACTCTGAAAAATATACAGTGATAAACTCTCCGTTGGTGCGTAAGTTAGCCACTCTTCAATCGAAATGCCATTTCCTCTTGATTTTGATATTTTCTTTCCTTCTTTATCAAGGAAAAGCTCGTAGCAAAACAGAAGTGGTGGCTTTTCTCCAAGTATTTCACATATTTGACTTGAAAGCACAGCAGATGGAGTTAAATCTTTTCCGTGAGCTTCATAATTTACTCCAAATGCGGCCCACCTCATTCCCCAATCAGGTTTCCATTGCAGTTTACATTTTCCTTTTGTCACTGGAACTTCTATTTTTTCCCCGTTTGGGTCTTCATACGTGATTGTTCCTTTATCTGTATTTGTTTCAATTACTGGAACTTGTAAAACTTGGGAAGTTTTTGGGCATATCGGCAAGAATGGACTGTAAGTCTGCTGCCTTTCTTCCCGAAATGATGGAAGCATTACGTCCATCACTTTATCATAATTTTTCAGCAGGAGTAAAAGTTTTTCATCGTAAACGCCAGATTTATAACACTCTGTTGCACTCCTAAATTCGTATTCAAATTCAAACAAATCAAGAAATTTACACAACAACGAATTCATGTGATGACCATAACTCTCATGAGTGCCAAATGGATCGGGTATCATAGTCAATGGTTTATTTAAGTGCTCCCTTAGCATCTCTTGATTTGGCACATTATCTGGTATTTTTCGCAAACCATCCATATCATCTGAAACTGCAATGATTTTGGTTTTTATACCAGGAGCTATTTTTTTTAATGCATTTACAACAACTGTAGTGCGGAAAACCTCTCCAAAGGTTCCTATGTGGGGTAAACCAGAGGGTCCATAACCAGTTTCAAATATTATTTCTTTTTTATTAGGAAACTCTTGCAATATTTTTTCTGCTTCTTGAAATGGCCAACTTGTCATTATCTGGGTTAAATTATTAATCAATGTATCTTAACTTAAAGTGCTACTAGTTTCAATGGATTTTTAATATAATGATATAGTATTAGTGTTAGAGCTATTATTAGAAGGTTAAAGATATGTCCACAGGTAGTATACAAACAGATCAATTATTTAAAGGTCTTACAAGACCTGCAATGCTCTTTGGTGTGAGTTATATGTTTGCAATATTAAACGTCCTGATTTGCCTGCTAATTTTCATTAATTCAAATGATTTGAGAGTGATTCTTTTAATGTTACCAGGTATACATGGACTTGGCTATATAGCTTCTGCAAAAGAACCTTTGTTTATTGAATTATTTATGGTAAAATTAGGAAAGTGCTCGAAATGTTTAAATCGTTTTTATCATGGAGCCAATTCTTATGATATTGCTTAATGTTGTGTGATGCTGAGGTTTAGGGCTATTCAATCAAAGAGTAAATCTACTCTGAGCAGGGAAGTTCACGCTGCTGAATTTATTCCTTATTCTTGCTATTGGAATAGCACAACCTTGATGACAAAAGAAAATTGGTTGGTTAAGGTTATAAAACTAAGTGGCTTTGCATTTGAAACCGCCGATGACGAGGATTTAGTAATACAAAATAATATCAGGAATCAGATGCTCAGAAGCATTTCATCTCCGGCATTTAGTTTGTATTTTCATACTATCAGACGTAAAAAAAATATTTTTTCTGATGAATTTGCAAGTCAAGGTTTGCCGAATTTTTTCGCTAATCACGTAAATCTAAAATGGAGAGAAAAACACGCAACAAGGCAATCATTTATTAATGACCTATACATTACGATTATCCGTAGAGCAGACACAAAAGGAGTAGAATTTTTGTCATATCTACTAAAAAAATTCGGACATGTAACTTCAAAACATGCTTGGGAAAGTGATATGCGTGCCACGTATGAAGATTTAGAGGAAACGACAAATCGTGTAGTGACAAGCCTTAGAAATTATTCGCCTAAAATTCTTGGAGTAAAAGAAACTCCAGATGGTTTGTTCTGCGAAATAATGGAGTTTCTATCTAGAATCGTAAATTGTGGCTTCGTTACAAATACGCTTTTTCCGCTAAGAACTGAAATATCAAGATACTTACCAGTACATAGGTTATTCTTTGGCCGTAAGATGATACAGGTTGTGACTCATAATGAGAGTAAATATGCTGGAGTAGTTAGTATCAAAGAATATGGAAATCATACTTCTGCAGGAATGCTTGATTCGTTTTTACAACTTCCTTACGAGTTTATAATTACGCAATCTTTTCAATTTATAAACAGGCAAATGGCGATTGGAAAAATGCAGATACAGCAAAATCGAATGATACAGTCTGCAGATAAAGCTATTTCTCAAATAGCAGAAATTTCTCAAGCGCTTGATGACGCAATGAGTGGTAAGATTGCATTTGGTCAACATCACCTGACTATTTTATGTATAGAAAAAAGTCCTAAATCATTGGATAACGCTCTGTCGTTGGTAGAATCAGAGCTTTCTAATTGCGGTGTTTACCCTGTCCGTGAGAGAGTTAACCTTGAACCAGCATTTTGGGCGCAAATTCCTGGTAATTTCGATTATATAGTGAGAAAAGCTACAATAAGTAGTCTTAATTTGGCTGGATTTGCATCTCAACATAATTATCCTACTGGTAATAAATTCAATAACCACTGGGGAGATGCCGTTACAGTTTTCGACACGACATCTGGTACTCCATTTTTTTTCAACTTTCATATAAGGGATGTTGGACACACTATGATAATTGGCCCAACTGGTGCTGGTAAAACTGTTTTAATGAATTTCTTATGTGCTCAAGCGATAAAATTTTCTCCAAGGATATTCTTTTTTGACAAAGATCGCGGTGCAGAGATTTTCTTAAGAGCACTTGGTGGTATCTATACTGTAATAGAACCAAGAACTAAAACAAATTTTAATCCTTTGCAACTTGATGACACCTCTGATAATAGAACATTTTTAATGGAGTGGATAAAGTCTTTAATTTCGGTATATAATGATAAATTTACTTCAGAAGATATTGCACGAATTAATGATGCAATTGAAGGAAATTTTAAATTAAGAAAAGAAGACAGGTTCTTGAGAAACCTTGTACCGTTTTTAGGACTTGCAGGTCCTGATACTCTAGCTGGGGCAATATCTATGTGGCATGATAATGGTTCTCATGCTGCAATATTTGACAATAAAGAAGATTTGCTAGATTTTTCACGAGCAAGAGTATTTGGTTTTGAGATGGCTAGCTTGCTCAAAGATCCTGTTGCCCTTGGACCAGTATTGATTTATTTATTTCATAGGATTAGTATATCTCTTGATGGCACTCCATCTATTATCGTTCTTGATGAGGCATGGGCATTAATAGATAATCCAGTTTTTGCACCCAAGATAAAAGACTGGTTGAAGGTACTGAGAAAACTAAATGCTTTTGTGATTTTTGCTACTCAGAGTGTTGAGGATGCAAGTAAAAGTGCTATTAGCGATACGCTTGTACAACAAACAGCGACACAGATTTTTTTACCAAATCTGAAAGCTACTAGTGTCTATCGGGATGTTTTTATGTTAACTGAACGTGAATATATATTAATTAAGCACACAGATCCGAGTACTAGATTCTTTTTGGTGAAACAAGGAGTTAATGCTGTGGTAGCTAGAATAGACTTAAAAGACTTAGATGATATAATCAACGTATTATCCGGACGTGCAGAAAGTGTTCTATTGTTACACGATATATTAAATGAAGTTGGGGACAACCCAAAAGTATGGTTGCCTATATTTTATCAGAAGGTAAAAAATGTTTAAGACTAAGCTGTCATTGCTATTAATTGCGATATTTTTACTAAATATAGACTTTTTACTCTCATATCCAGTGCTTGCAGATGGAGTAAGTGGTACTGACAAGACAGAATTTGTTAGCAGATTTAATTCCACTGGCAGCTTCAGTCGTGCCTCTAATCCTGATTGTGGGGCGTTTAAAACAGCTGCAGCACTTGCTGGAATAGCGATTGCTGTTGGCGCAATATTTACTGGCATTGTCTTAATCGTCTCTTCTGCTGGTTTGTTTACCGCTCTTGTTATTGTTGGAATGATAGCTGCAATTGTTGGAGTCTGGAAAGCAATAGGGGGGCTTGTTGTTTGTGAACATAGTTTTGTTAAACACCCAGTTGCACGTGGTCATGATGGAAAATACAAAAATTTTAAAGAAGACACAGGTTATAGTGGCTGCACCAATAAAAATTACCAAACAGAAGATGAATATTTTTCTTGTTTGCAAGATAAAGCTCGGGAAGACGTGAACAAAAAAGACTATGACGGGAAAAGAGCAGAAAAAGAAGCCTTAAATTCTAACGTTCAGGAGAGTACAGAAAGTTATTACTGGCCAAAAAACGGTGTGCAATACAGTGAATATATAGAAATATGTCATCGAAATCCTTTAACTTTTGGTAATCTTTTTAACAAGAAAGACTTTGATTCCAGAGAAAAACCTGGATACATAGACTTTGATGTAAGGGAAAAAGATACTGGATATGTAGATGGGTCATGGTCCCCGACGGTCGATGGTGAGCTGAAATGTAAAGTTCTTAAAGCTGGGCAAAGCGAAACCATACATGGGTCAACATTTAAAGCAGTAAGAAAAATGGGCAGGTTGTGTGTGGAGCTGGGAAGTGTGAGCATGCTTGGTATCGAAATGACTCCTTGGCCGCAAGGGGTTGATATGGGGTGCACGGAATTGCCACCTGACCCACTTGCTCCTATGTGTGAAAAATCTATGATGACATTCAAAAATAAAGATGGTACAGGAGAGGAAAAAGTTTCTATTGGTAATAATGATGACTATAAAACTATTATCAGATCTAAAGAAAAAGGACTCAACGGACAAGGGGGAAAATTTTTGTAGGTTATGATAATGCTGGCTGTTTTAGCTCGTATGTCTCTAAAGCTTGCTATAATCAGGCAGGAAGTAAATCATTAGCTCCTATTCCCATCACTTCTATGATAGTGCAATGCATTAAGGAATCGTTAGATAATTTAGTTGCAGGTATTGATTCAAGTGGCAGCCCACTTAAAGATAAAGATGGACATAACAAGGGCAGTTTCTTATCTGTAGCACAAAAGAGGTTGAAAAACACTGTAACTGCTGTTTTGGTTTTAGCTTTAATACTGTTCTCTATAAAAGCTATGTCTGGTGGAGTTCGCAGCCCACAAGAAATGTACATGTTGATTATTAAATTCGCTTTAGTGATTTACTTCACAACAGGCAGTACCATGTCTCATTATTATGGAGAATTAACTCGTCTCTCAAATGGTTTGTCAGAGATAGTGCTAAAAGCGTCATCTGAAAGTAAAGGCATATGTAATTATAAAGCAGGTACAGATTATGAATATACTCGTGAAGGAAAGAAGGTATCTTACAGTTATCTTGCACCTTGGGATAGGCTTGATTGTAGAATTTTATTTTATTTAGGTGCCCCTTTAGATGGAATTGGTGGCAAAATTGGTACTGGAGGTGTTGCAACGTTAGCAGTCTTGCTTGGTGCTGCTCCTGTCTTGTTAGTTGCAGGTTCGGTGATTGGTATTATTTTCGCTGGTGGACAAATTTTAGTAGCTCTTGTCTGTATATTTATGGCCGTTCTGATGATGATGGTTATTTTGTGGATGTGCTATGTATTTATTTTATCTCTAGTTGCTTTAAGTGTAATTGTTATTCTATCACCTTTGTTTATTCCTATGGTTTTATTCCAACACACCAAAGGATATTTTGACGGCTGGGTGAAAGAGTTGATTACCTATAGCTTATACCCGGTTATCCTTTTTGCGTTTTTGTCCTTTATGTTCATAGCATGTGATAAAATATATTTTAAAAATTTGAAATTTGAATCGGATAAGCTATATGAAAAGAAACAAGCAGAAACCTCAGATAGTAAGAAAAAACAGTGGTTCAAATTGAAGGATGGTGAATGTGATAAAAATGAAACTACTCTTGCATGTATGATGCAAAATTATAGCTTTAAAAAGAGCAACATACTTGGTCTATTCTACTTTAAATACATGGAGTTTGGCAGCTCTCTCATCGGAGAGTTATTAAAGTTGTGTCTAGTGTTATTCCTCTTTTACCACTTTTTAAACATTCTTCCTAACATGGCTGCTGAACTTGCTGGTAACCATAGAGCATTACTCGGTTCTGGTAGTACACCTGGACAAATGGTGGGCAAAGCTTTATCTGCTGCCAAAGCCGCTGCTGGAGGTGTTGGTCAAGCTGCTGCTGCGGCTGTCAAGAAGGCAAGAGGTGGTGCTGGTGGAGGAGGTGGAGATAGTGGTAAAGGTTCCAGCGAAAAGATTAACTAAGGTGGCGGTGATGCTAGTTAAGGTAAGTAACAGATGCTTAAACGTTTAAGTAACCAAAACTTGGGTAAGCTATGCATAAGTTTTGTGGTACTTTTTTTATTGTCTGGATGCGGGGAGGATCACTGTATTAAGCCAGAAAATTTATCAGGTTTGCGTGAAAAACTAGATATAGTGTCAACAGAGCAGAAGTGGGTTGATTCTGGTGTTTACATCTCAGATGGGATAAGAAGCGTAACAGAGATTAATATAGTGCCTAGTAAGGTTAATTTTTGTCCTAAGCAGTATGCAGATTTTGCAATTAGGCCTGGGAGAAATGACGTTACATTACCATTTGCAATTAAAAAAGACGATACGATAAGCTTTAGTGTTATTGGAAGTAAAGTGTGTAAAGATAAAGAGAGTGAGACAAAAATCAGGTATGTGAAAATCGATGAAAAGTGTAGCGAGCAAGAAACGGAACATTTTGCACATGTTTTAAATCAAGAAGAATGTCAAGGTAGTATTCAAGATGGAATATGTCCTAATAAATATATAATAGGCGATGCGCAATGGTTGAATGGAAAAGAGTACTGGTTTTCGAAGTTAGATCAAGATGAAAAAAAGATTAAAAATATCATCAATTCTATAAAACAAGGAGAAAATATAGACTGTAGGAGCCTTTCAGATAGCAGCGCAAGCGAAATAGATACGCGCATTTTGAATTTACTCTGCGGACGTATATGTAAATTTCCTTCCGGCAGCGGAAACAAAGGTTGCGCATATATTGAATACAATAGTGTAGAAGGTGAGATATCCCGGTCTGATGTTGAAGCTATTAGTAAAATACTAAAAGAAAAACAGATAAAAACTGGCATTACACTTTTGAAAATTCACATGGATGGTGAAGATTTTGAATACATTCCAACAGGTGGCATATGTACTAACTGTGATTATAAGATAGAAAAATACCATCGAACACCAAGTTTAACTTTTAGTTTATGTAGTAGAAATGACGAGCACTGCTACGATAGAAATGACAAAGGTGGTTTCAACATAAGAGTAACAAAGAACCATAGCCTAAAAAATAACTTATATATACGTGTTTCTGATAAATTCCCTGACCATAAGCCTGGTGAAGACCAAGCGGATATATCTGTGGATATTAGCCAAGTTCATGACGTTCAATACATGGAAAGCTTAAAAGAAAAGTTAAAAGACAAAACAGGCACCATATATTACGGAATAAGAGACCATGGCTGCGGTTACAAAAATGAAGGTCAGTTTAGCATTAACCTAACAACTAAAGAGCCACCTACAAGAACTTTTAGTGCAATCTATAATTTTTTTGACGAAAAAGTAAAAACTGCATTTTTTGGTTCCAGCTATAAAGACTCCAACGCGATTCACTCTGATACTAGTCCTGTAAAGCATCTTTACGAAAGTTTTCTAAAATCAAGCAAAACAAATATCATTAGATCTACGATAATATCGCTGTTAGTATTATACATAATCTTATATACCCTTTACTACTTTTTTGGATTAACTCATATTTCTATATATGAGTTTCTAATTATATGCGTAAAGATAGGAGTTATTACCCAGCTGCTGCAGGACAACAGTTGGAATTTTTTTTATAACAATGCATTTTCTATTTTTATTAACACCCCAAAACAGTTAATAGAAATAGCAAATTTCAGAGGCACTACTTCAAATGTTTTTGAGTTTCTTGATTTGCCGTTAAATAGATTTCTGTCATCGCATTCAGTATTGTTAATAGTATCTCTTATATTTTCTGGCCCTTTGGGCATTGTATCTTTTTGCTTGGTGATTTGGGGTTTAATCACAGTGAGCTTATCTATTTTTAATGCCTTATTTTCTTTTATTACATCTATAGCAATAGTTGCGTTATTGCTTTCTTTAGCACCTATTTTTATTATTTGTCTTTTATTTGCGTATACTAGGCAGATGTTTCACAACTGGGTTAAAAATTTAGCAAGATTTGCGATTCATCCAGTAGTGCTTTTAATTTTTATATCACTGATAAGTCAGGTTATGGATTATATCATATATTCAGTATTTGATTTTGAAGTCTGCTCTACGTGTATACTTAGTATTAACCTAAAGATTTTTAACCCTTGTATCTTCTATGGTTATGCTTCCAAATATACACCTAATATTACCGCTATGATGGCTTTTGTTATTTTGGGACACGCTATGAAAGCTTTAGTTAAAGCTTCTTCGGCAATATCTGACTCGTTGTTTGGTGCTTATGTGCAAAACGAACCTGGAAAAGAATATCAACAAAGCTTAATGGGAACAGTAGGGTTAGATGAACAAAGCGTTCAAAGAAGAGGAGGAGGTACTTTTCAACAGTCAGGTGCGTCAAGACCTCAAATACCACAAGGGACTCAAAGGTCAACGCCTCAGATACCACAACCAGGAAGACAGCAATGATAAGTAAAAGATCACTAAGGGACTCAAAGGTCAACGCCTCAGATACCACAACCAGGAAGACAGCAATGATAAGTAAAAGATCACTATTATTGATACTGTGTCTTGCAATCACTGGTTGTACTATGGAGTGTGTTGAGCCTGGGTTGCAGAGCAGAAACACCAGCGTTAATGTGGATGTTCCAGTTCATAAAGCAGATGAAGGAGTTAAAATTCATTGGGTTGATTCTGGTCAGATAATTAGCAAGGGTGAGGAAATCAAATTCACCCTCGATGGATCAGTAAATTTTTGCCCTTTTAAAGAAGACAAAAATCCAAGGAAAGTACTTGTGCCAGCTAGCTTTTGTGCTGATGGCTCAGAACCAAATTATAGTAAAGCTGCAAATATTAACGATGTGCCTAATAATTATGGCGTAAATGAAAACGAATTGTGCGGCGGTAAAGAATTTGGCAGCAATAGACGTTATGTAGACACTGGAATAAAAGTAAGTCCTGGTGACAGGTTAAGCTTTAGCTTAGTTCCCAGAAAAATAACAATTGATTATGACAATCCAGAAGGGAAAGGCATCAATTTTGATGATAATTGTTATAAAGCTGTAGAAAATGACCGTAAGGAAACTGTATATAAGAAAGCTACAGTGAGTGAAGTACATCAGGGGGGAGAGTTTTTTTGTGATGGTAAAGATGGTACAAAAAATGAAATACAATTTTTACCTCTTGATAAAACAAAAGCAAAGGAAAGCAAAGTGCTAGTTGGCAATGGTTACACCCCATATGATAATAAGGTACATTTTAATAAAGGTTATATTCAAGACAACGAACCATGGATATATGGCTCGCTACTCGATTTACGCCGCGCTAAAATAGGATTGAACGAATTATGTGATGGAAAAAACTGCGATTCTAACGAGGTGAAAAAGTACAGCTCTTATGAGCTTAATTGTTACTATCAGAACGTGTGCTATACCGAGAAGGGTATATGGAATTATACATATAAAGACAAAGAACGGAACTGTGTCTCTTCTATAAGGTATAGCAAATATGATAAAGGAAATAAATGTGACATGTATTCTCACCTTAAAGGAGTTGAAGATAAGCTTAAGAGGATAGAAGAAAATAAAGGGGGTCCCATGCAGATTAACGTTGATTTTACATCAAACACTGAAGAAGATATCTCATGGGCTGAGGCTCTTGTTGCAAAAATTGGTGATCTTGGTGATCAAGATACTGCTAAAGGTATTCAATGTCTTCCAAAGGAAAGGGGTGCAAAAGGGGATAATGTGTGTTCACAAATTAAAGATGAATTTGGAGATTTTTCTCTGAAATTAAATCATGACTATCCAATAGGAAGTGTAACACCTGGTAGCAGTGTGATGCTTGCCATTGCAGATTATGATCATTATGGAGCTAATAGGGGTGGGTACCATGTTAAAGTGACTAGATCATGTGAATATATTAATGGCGAAAAACTGTATGTGTATTTGGGTGATGAGCCACCTAAAGATTTGCATGGTGTGGGAACTAATGATTTCAAAGTGGTAGGAGTGAGAGAAAGAGTAGACGGAAAAGATGAGTACACTATATTAGATGTAATAAGCGGAAAACACTTTCAGAACGAAGAATCTAAGAAGATATATTTTGGTATTGATGTAAGCAACGTAGAGAGAGATGACATTACGGACAAAAATGGCAAATATTACGAAAACAATAAGTATAGTGTAACTTTATTTGTCAAAAGAAAAATTAATGATTTTATTTCATCAAATATAAACAAGATATTTGGTTTTATGAAAAAAGAAGTAATTGGTGACAGCGTTAAAGATTCATACAAAGGATATGCAAGAGGTCTTCTTCAAGGAGTAAGAGCTTTGCTTACTCTATACGTTATATTTACTGTCGTTGGCTATATGCTTGGAACAATACAGCTAAGTAAATTTGATTTCATTGTAAGAATGTTCAAGATAGCATTTATAGCTTTTGCCTTTAGCGATAGAAGCTGGGAACTTTTTGGTACAACTTTATCCAGACTTTTTATAGATGGTAGCACTTATTTAGTTGATAGCTTTTCTGGCTATATAGGGGAAGGGGGGAGAAAATTTGCATTCTTAGACTTGACAGCAGGAATATTATTCACAGCAGAAACTTGGTTAAAGTTTTTATCGTTGATGCTCTCTGGTCCTTTTGGCTTTATTGCATTTTTGGCAATACTCTACGCTACTTTTGCGTTTTTAAAATGCATTATTAGCGCTACGTTTAAATATGTAATATCTACTGTTCTAGTAGCGTTTTTACTGTCATTAACACCTTTGTTTATCGTGTTTATTTTATTTCAACAGACTAAACCCTTGTTTGATAACTGGATAAAAACGCTGGCTCACGTTGCAGTACAACCAGTTATTTTATTTTCATCTTTATCTCTTTTAAATCAGTTGATGTATTCAGTTCTATACAATCTCACAAATTTTTCTGCATGCTATCAATGTTTAATTAGCGTAAATTTCTTATCGTATGATCTGTGCTTGATGAAATCAATACTGCCTCTTGGATACAGTCCTGGCACTAATGTTGATGTTGCACTCAGTACCGGAGAAAGGGCTGGTGGGCACTTTGCAGCGTTGCCCATAGATCTGATCCAAGCATTTATGTACTTAATTATTGCTAATGCAATGGAAGCTTTTGTTACTATATCAGAAACTATGGCACAAGCACTATTCAGCTCTGGTTGGGGAGTTGCTGGCAGTGTTCGTCAAGTTGCCACAAGCGCATCACAAGCTATACTGTCAACTGTTGGCCTTGATAATAACACCCAAGGTATGATACAGAACATTAGGCAACAAGTGGGTAAAGATCGGACGGAAGTTGACGTGAAGGATAATTCCATGAGCCCTAAATCTGAAATACCAGAACAATCAGGTAAGCAAGAAGGTCCTGATAAAAAGGAGAGGGGGAGCTCTAAACCTGAAGCACCAAAACAATCAGGTCAGCAAAAAAATCCTGATGAAACAATAAGAAGTGATCCTAGTGATAAAGCTAAAAACAAGGAAGGAAATGGAGAGAAGTAAGATATGAATGATGTTATGGAGTAACTAATTAAAAAGATATTTTAAGTAAAGTTTTAGAAATTTATTTCTATATTTGGAAAAAGTTTAGATATGCAATCACGCTTAGGCAAATGTTGGTTTAGGGTATTACTTCTTGCAGCTTATGTGCTGATCACAGGTTGTAGTAAGAACGATATGCCTTTCCCAAGGTGCATATCTGCCGATTATTTTGGTCCTGAACCTATTACAGTAAGCGCTCATTTTACAAACGATCACGATGCGTTTATTCCAGAAGATGGAGAAGTTATTGATCCTGAAACTGGCGAAATTAATTATGGTTTTCACCATAACCAAGTGGTGAAGTGGGAGGATACCGGACTCGAAACCAATGGAGATAGTTTAAGAGTGCGAGTTAATGGTGCATGGACATCTTGGAGCAATAATAACAAGAAGGAATCTAAAAAAGGCAGTTATACCTTACAAAGCTTGGAGCAGTTAAAATATGCAACTAAATTTGAAGGCAAGTCAGGTGATAATAGTCTACCTGACTTTCACTTAGTTTGTAATGATTATAAACCTAGCATACAAAAATTTTCAAGTAAGCCTAATGCAAGTTGCACTGTAAATTGCAAGTGCATTAATGAAGATGATAGCGCAAATACAGTATCACGTGGTGCTCCATGCTGGTTTACCAATGGTCATGGTGCTTATCTTTTGTTTCAAACGGGGAAAGATGATCCTAACGAAAATCTAAAGTTAATGCGCGATCCTCAATATCCTACTGTACATCTAGGTTATAACTCCACAGCAGAGGGCGCCAATGGACTTTTTACTTTAGACAGAGATAGCACTGAATTAAAGGACAGAAATTGTAATGAGTTGAAGTTAGAAAAGGGATGGAAAATATATGTAAAAATATTAGATAGATATTACTTAGATAATGTAGGTGGCTACTCTTTTGAGTTTTTGTATGGAGTACAAAAACCAGGTACCTTTGGATTTTTCAATGAAGTTTATCATTATCTAAAAGACACTTTATTGATCTCACCTAATAAAGATTGTAAAGGTAGTGAGTGTGCGGCTGCGCAAACTATGTTTGAGAATATAGTTAAAAAAGGTTCAAGTTTTCACAATTTTGTTCTTTCCTTGCTTGTTCTATTTGTAATGATTTCATCGCTTCTTTATCTTTTTGGCATGATACGAGAAACTAAGCATGATATGCTCATCAGAATGATGAAAATCACTCTAGTAATAGTGCTTATATCTCCTGGAAGTTTTAGATTTTTCTATGATCATTTTCTCGTTCTATTCGTTAAAGGTCTTGAACAACTGATAAGTATAATTACTAATTTTGCTCCCAACATGAACACCGGAAGTATTGCTCAAGGAGATGAAGCTAAGTTGTTTAAGTTCATGGAGGACATGTTCAATAAGTTTTTTGCTTATTCTGTTTGGAAAAAGTTTGCAGCGTTTTTACATTACCAAATGTGGGCAAGCTTACTTATGATACCAGCAATTTTCATAGGGATAGTTTTATATTTCTTGCTGTGCTTATATGCTTACATAATATTTCTCTCTGGTTTTATGGGTATAGCTTTTCTTATAGCTATCATGCCATTGTTCCTGATCTCTATTTTATTTTCACCGCTGAAAAGTCTGTTTGAAGGTTGGATAAAATTCTGCATCAGCTTTTGTTTACAGTCGATTATGATATTTGCTCTCTTGTCATTACTGGCTTCCATTATAATGAATACCTTTTATAGGCAGTTAGGTTTTACTGTATGCTACAATAAATGGTTTGAGGTAAGGTTATGTGCTCCAAAATGGGTGTTTGGCGGTTTTTGTATCGTTGATAAGCAGTACTTTGGTTGGACCCCAGGGCAAATTTTCGTACCTTACACTCTTGGAGAAGCTTCTCCGCTGAACGTAGATAAGAACATAGAAGGTATAGAAAAGATAAGCAGAGAAGGTGGTACAATAAAATTTACTGGAGGCGCTGGATATATCCTGCTTCCACCGGATTACATTGAAAAAGGTTTTCGTTATATAGATTATCCTTTCTTTAATCCAATTCCTGGTACTAAAAGGAATCCAGCAGACCACTATATTGCGGAAAGTGATATAGTAGTGGATAATAACTGTAGTGCAAAGGATCTAGTACGCTTAACAAATAGTTTATCTCATGCATCAGAGAGGGCTAACATTATATTACTGATCAACAATATAGACAAAAAGATAGGTGGTATGAATAGTAAAATAACAGAGCTTTACTGTCAACCTCAGCAAGATGAAGAAAAATGTAAAAATTATAGGAAAATAGTGGATGACTACAGAAAAGGTACCATAAGACCAGATCTTAAAAGAGAGATAAAGTCTTTGGTGCAGGATGTTATTAGACGAGAGCCACATTGCCAATTACAGGATTTGCACAAATTATATAGGGATCCCAACAGTGAATACTGTCAGAAATGTAAAGATTGTGAGGATTGCAAAAATTATCAAGAAAATAGCGATTACCAAAGGGTGCAAGACATACAGAGGGGCTATTTAATCAATGCGGGGGAAATCTTTGTATTATTCTTGCTCTCATTCTTAATGTTCTCCTTACGTGAGTTTGTGCAACAAATGGGCTCAAGTATTGCCGGTGGTGGATACAGCGTTTACAGCATATCTAGCATGTATCATGCGTCACCTTTAGCTGGTGTAGCAGAAGGATTAAAGCAGAAGTGGCAAGATTTTGCTGGTGGAAAACTAGAGTCTTTAGGCAGTTGGGCTACTCATTTACCAGACAGATTAGCCGGAGGTACAGCTAATCTACTGGGTAGGATACCAAGAGTTGGAGGTGTACTGAAACATGCTATTGATGCGCCACGTAAACTTGTAAATGCTACTATTGAAGCAACAAAATTTGTGACATCGCCTGAAAATGACATTGATAAGCTTGAGGAAAAAATTTACAGGGCATTTGGAGTTGATAAAGAAGATATTACACATAGAAGGATTGGTAAATATTTAGATTATTATAAAGGATATGTAGGGTCACATTTGGGCTATACAATAGAAGATGCTATGAAGTTTACTTGGGAGCATGGCCTTGATTCTATAGGAGTTAGCCACCGTACAGGAGAAAAAGATGGTTACCAAGGTAATCTGCTCTGTAGAGCAAAATCGCATAGGCGAGATTTCTTAGAAAAACTTCATGATTACACTATCGGACGTAAGAGAGAACCAGAAAAAGACAAGCTTGATCAACCACTAAAGGAAAATAAGTCTGATCAATCAAATGAATTAGCACGAGAGTTAGGCACAGAAAAATACACTAATACTCCGGAAGATATAGAAAAACGTGCTGAAAGAGCTAGAAGAAAAAAAGAAAGAGATCAAGAAGGCGAAAATTACGACACCTCATTACTTTTTGGAGAAGATACAGAACGTGAGAATAATGAAAGGGCTGATAACAGGGGTGATAATGACGAAGAATCATAACTTTAAAGGATTAAATTATTATGGTCTGCAGCAAGACGGTGATGGTAATATAAAGTTAAATGACTACGATGACATTTTAAATGCGCGTAGGGCAAGAGTAGATCTACTATTAGACAACACACTAGACAACAATATCGACCTCACTAAATTAAATAAAGCTTTGAGTGAGAAATTTGTAGATAATCATAGTTTATTGTCTGAATTTGATAAGGAAGACAAAGAGATTGCACAAGAAAGGCTTAAGGTGTTTAATATTTTAGACAATCTTGATAATCTTGCAAACATTAAAAGTGAAGATCTATTAGAGGTTAGTTTATTACTATCAGATCTTAGCTTCGTAGAGAGAAATGTTGTACTGAATACCGATCAGAATTCCAATTTAGTAGGATTTAAAAACCTATTTGTTGAAAAAAAAGCATCTGGCGAAGAGTATAGTGATGAAGAATGTAAAAGCTTTCTCGATAACATAGATAAAATTAATACTATAATTAAGCTGGAGTTAGAAAGCAGAATTGAAGGGATAAATCATGATGAAAGAAATGATTATGGTGGTTTACAAGATGAGATTGGTCAAGCAATTAATGCAGTAGGCAAATCAGAAAAAAATAACGGATGAGTTTTGTGTTTGTGTTTTTCTTACAAGCGACTCGATAGCTTCTCTCTATTAAACTGCTAAAGCCATATTGACATTAATCATATAGTATTAAATAATTAGTTATTTTGGAGCTTATTTAGTATGCTACGCATCATTGCAGGCAAATATCGCGGAAGAAAAATAACTACAGGTAAGCATTTAGCTGCACGACCAACTATGAGTGTTGTCCGAGAAGCAATATTTAGTATACTTTCCTCAAGAAAACCTATTTATAACTTGAATGTACTTGATTTATTCTGCGGAAGTGGCTCTTTTTCATTTGAAGCACTTTCTCGCGGCGCTAAACATGCATTCATGGTGGATTCAGATTATTACAATTTGCAACTGCCTAAAAAAACAGCAGAAGATTTTGGAATTACGAACAATGTCACGCTAATTTGTTGCAGTGCTAACAAATTGCCACAACCTATTTCAAAGTGCGATGTAGTTTTTATAGACCCACCTTACAATAGCAATCTAGTTGAATCAACGTTGAATGGACTAGCTCACTCAGGCTGGTTAAGTGATGATGCATTGATAATTCTAGAGATTAGGAAAAACGAAGGTTTTGAGTGCAATAAAAACTTCAGTATAATCTTGGAACGTACCTACGGTATAGCAAGAATAATTTTTCTTTCTCTATTAACTTAAACTTGTATATGCTTTTCATTGATGGGTTTCAGTTCTATTTCCGTCAAGCTTCCAAAGATACTACTTTTACAGTAGTCTTTTAGCTTAAAATTTCTATTAAATTTACCTTTCAACAAATACTTATGTGCTTTTTCAATAAATTTATTTTCTTTTTCTTCGTAACTGGTGTATTTTGTTATATCATCATTATCCTCACGATAAACTAAATGTTCTTTATGATCAGCATGAATATTTTTGCTCTTACACTCCGTGTTTTGAGGATCGTGTTCAAGTACTATATTCCATCTAAACCATTCAGATGTGTCAGATGTGGATGAATCTGGAAGTTTACCAACGAGTTGTGCTTCCTGTGGAATTACAGTATCGCCTTTCCTGCCAGCAATTAATACAGGGCATTTTGTATTCTCTATAATCTCTCGTGAATTAAATTCCAATCCGCAACGATTAAACCAAAAATTCAAGAATTTTGCAGGAAGCCGTCTCATGAAAAAATTCCCTATCCCATGAGGAAAGTTATTAGTTGCATCCTTAAGTGAGCTATAAGAATTACTATGAATTAATGTTAAATAGATACCTTGTTTTTCAAATCTTTTTAAAACTTCTGCTGCAATTCCTCCTCCAAGAGAGTTAGTATCCAAAATTATATTGTTTGGATGCACACCTTTTACAAGTAACATGTTTACCATTGCCATTCCAGCTTGAACTAACTTTTCACCGTTTGTTAGAAATTCATATAGCGCTACAATTTTCTTTCTTTCCAAGAGGAACTCTATAATATCCTCTATATCTTTTTCCAACTCTTGATCACAAGCTTCTGCATCTCTTTTCGAATCTTTATCTATAAGTTCTTTTTTATAACGCTTTATCCACTCAGGGCTGACTTCATTTTCTAAAAAGCTTTTAATTCTGTGTACTACAAATCTCTTCTTAATAAAGTCAAAAAGCATCCATAGGCAAAGTACGATAAAACATATGGTAGCCAAAATTGATAGCACTACTGATGCAAAAGCTAACCCTGTAAGTACCTTTTTTGATTTTTGATTCTGGTATGCCAAGTATAACGACACAATAGAAGCAGTGGACAATATAGCAGAACATAACCATAGTGAGATTATTCTCCTATTGAATTTTTTTTCTTCAGCATTTAATTCTTCTTGAAAGAATCTTGGATTAACAATTCTAGAGAAATAGGGATAGTCAAAATAATGCTTAACTAACTTACTTGTCCCTTAAGTGGATTTTTACCACGAGCATTAACCTTAATACACCCAAGTACTCCAAAAAAGTTTATCACGTGTTTTGTATTTTTTTCTGGCTTGATATCACTATTGGTATGATAAATAACTTTCATTTTATCGTTAATGAATATTTAGTTATTTTAACATAAAGATCAAAAAAAACAAGAGAATATAAATATGAATAACCAGTATGATGAAAAGCTTATAAGAAATTTCCTATGATTCCTTTTAAGCGAGTTTTGAATTTTTGAAATGTCATGACATTGTTGATACGGTTATCAAGAAACGATAAAGTATCCGCAAAATCTTCTGAATAATCATTGATAAAAAAAAGTATCGTACTTAAGTACACTCCAGCTAATATTGCTCTTTTTGTATAGTAGTTAAAATCTGTTGATTGGTCATGAATGCCATACCAAATCGCGCTAATAGTTCTGTATAAAAGTTTACTAGAAAAATATGTATTTTTTGGTGATACGGAGAATGATAAAACATTTTTTAAAAGTTCTCTATAATTCGGTAGCTTAGCGTAGTTTGAAAGGCGTATTTGAATAGCTAATTTTACCCGCTCTCGCACTTTCATATCTTCTAAATTGGAATTTCTTAGTTCAGCT
Organism: Wolbachia endosymbiont of Listronotus oregonensis; assembly: GCF_031205055.1. Taxonomy (NCBI): domain Bacteria; kingdom Pseudomonadati; phylum Pseudomonadota; class Alphaproteobacteria; order Rickettsiales; family Anaplasmataceae; genus Wolbachia; species Wolbachia endosymbiont of Listronotus oregonensis. The sequence continues at coordinate 712,774 of NZ_CP102118.1, forward strand.
TCCATTGAGCTATTTAAGTCCTCTGCTATGTGCTCCAAAGCGCTATATATTCCATTCTGAAATTTGCAAAAGCTATTAGCTAGATTAAGGTCTGTGCAAATTTTTAATAGGGTTTCATCGCTTATCCCTTCAAATGGAATAACCCTAATTAGCTTATCTATTATTAACTTTATTTCATCTTGTTCCACGCAACATTATACTAAACAGCATGTGTGATTGTACCTGAGATTTTCAAACATTCTACAAAATGCTTCACCACGTTCCTCGAAATTTTTCCATTGATCAAAAGAAGCACACGCGGGAGAAAGTAATATAGTTACTTCTTCTGCGCTATTTAAGGCCTCTTCAAAAGCCAATCTGAATGCATCTTCTAGATTGCAACATCTAACATAATCTACTTTATTCTCCATAGTGTTTGCAAAGGCTTCGGTTGATTCTCCAATAAGAAAAGCTTTTCTAATCCTCGTGAAATGCTTGCTTAATGATTCTATTCCACCTTTTTTGCTTCTTCCACCAACGATCCAATTTATGTTTTCATAAGATAAGATCGCCTTTTCGCTCGACTTTGCATTAGTTGCTTTGCTATCGTTCACGAAAAACACATTTCTTATTTTGCCAAGCAGTTCATTCCTATGCCTCAGTCCTGAAAAGGACTTGATTCCATTGATAATAGTGTTGCTATCTACTCCAAGTAGCTTACATACGGCATATGCGGCTGCTATGTTTTCTGCGTTGGATATTAGGTTTATTTTCACGTCGCTTACTGATAAGCTATGACTCTCTAGTTTTAACGAGATCTTCTGGATCCGAGTAGTCAAGCACTGGGATGACAAAAGAAGTGGCTGGAATGACAAAGAGGATGACATCGAAGCTGAGATTGGAATTTTGTTTCCAGTGAATTTGTTGAATATGTCAGCAGTAATCTCATTGTCACATCCTATTACGGCAACCTCACTACCGTTTATCAGTTTTAATTTAGTTGCTATGTAGTTCTCCATACTTCCATGCCTATCTATGTGATCTGGTGTAATATTGAGCAGTGCTGAAATGTCCACGTTAATTTCATTCATCAACTCCAATTGAAAAGAGGAAAATTCAATTACATAAATTTCTGCATCTCTTTCTAGATCCAAAACAGGAACGCCTAAATTTCCACCAATAGCTACTTTTTTCCCTGCAGATTTTAATATGTGCCCTATTAGTGATGTAGTGGTTGATTTACCATTTGTTCCTGTGATGCCTATTACCTTCTGGTTCGTAGTTTTAGCTTCAAGAAATAGCTCAATGTCTGATTTTATTTTGCAATCAAATCTCCTTGCAAGTTTTACTATCCAATGTGGCTCTGTTGGCACTCCAGGGCTTAAAACCAATGCACTGATCTCATGCCAATTGTATTCCTTGGGATGAATAAAATTACATTTTTTATACATCATTTTTGCATTTGCTATTTGCTCTTCATGATCATCCCATGCATATATTCTTGCACCACTCTTTATTAGAGCGTTAATGGCGGATAAACCAGTTTTACCAAGACCAAAAACCGCGACGTTTTGATTTTTGTATTTGTTTAGTTGCACTGCTAGATAACTTATGCGAACCATTTTATAAAGATATCGTACAAACTACAACAGACTTCTTGCATAGGTCACAACTGTCATTCAGTAGAAACGAAAAAACTTCCTTGACAAACTCCGCCAGCCCCCTTATTGTAGTATTAAGGGTGTTTATGACTCAAAACTTGTTTTTGATCCGCGCGGGCTCAACAACAAAATTCAGTAAAAAAACTCAGGTATTTATTGGCGGATTACATAAAATTATAGCGGCTGCATGTCTTTTAAATTTTTTCTACATTCAGCCAAATCGCGCTTAAACTAAGCGTCAGCACATTATTACAGCGCCACTTACAGTAATATAGAGTCAAAACTCGCTACTCGGGGCTTCTTTTGCCTTTTTTTCGTTTGGTAAATTTCTTAAATATTTATAGCTAAACGACAACCGTCATCCCGCTACGTGTTAGCGGGATCTGGAGATACCGCGGCGGTATGACGGTCTGCGGCGGTATGACGGTTCGTGGTGACATGACGATAACCTCGTCATCCCGCTGCTTGTTAGCGGGATCTATGTGAGATACCGTGAATAAATCACGGTATGACGGTTAAGTAATTCGTCATCCCGCTACTTGTTAGCGGGATCTAGAGATACCGCGGCGGTATGACGGTCTGCGGCGGTATGACGGTTCGCGGCGGCATGACGATAACCTCGTCATCCTGCTGCGTGTTAGCGGATGAGATACCGTGAATAAATCACGGTATGACGGTTCGTGGCGGTATGACGTAGAAGCTATACTTTTATACTCACCAACTCAGTATCCAATCTGGATCCAAGTAGTCAGCTACTTGAATGACAAGAAAGGGGTACTTGGATGACAAAAAATAGGCACTGGAATTGCAAAGAGTTTGCAAATATTAGTTATTACCTGTAGAATACAGAGAAATTAGTAAGGATTTTAATAGGAATAATATGCCATCTGTTACTTTTGTTTTACCTGATGGGAGTAAGAAAAGCTATGAAGCTGCAGAGGGAGAAACTCTGCTTAATTTAGCTCACAGAAGTGATCCAGATCTGCTTGAAGGTGCATGTGAAGGCTCTCTTGCTTGTTCTACATGCCACGTGATTGTTGATCCAGAATTTTATGATGCTGTAGAAACGCATAATCCCATATCTGATGAGGAAAACGATATGTTAGATCTAGCCTTCGGCTTAACAGAGACATCAAGACTTGGGTGCCAAATAAAAATCACAAAAGATATCGACGGTTTGTGTGTAACCATACCAAGGGGTACAAGAAATATATCATTGGATAAACAGGGGAATAATTAGCTATGCGTAAGATTTTTATCTATATTATCATCTCTTTACTTTTGTTTATTCCTGTAGCGTATGGTGGTTTTTGGTATTTTTCTGCATGTAAGGTAAAAAATCTTTTAGCTGAAGCAATACTATACATTAACGACGAAAAGTTTGATATTTCACATGATTTCAGTGGACTTCCTTCTAACCTAATTTTCCGTGTGACAAACCCAAAATTTTCCAATAAGCAATTAACCATCTCATCTGATGCTTTATTGATAAAAAATAGATTGTTTGATAAATCAGTATATATCTACATACCAAGCAATGAAGTCAACATTGTTGTTCATGGTGATGAGAAAAAGAATATAAAATGCCACACAAACGATAGCAGCCACTTTGTTGTTAGACTAAATGATTTACCATCTTCATTGCGATTCAACAGAAATAGTACCGTGATAGACTATATAGATACACTTCGTTACGCAGATTATGGATTAAAATGTGATGTTTCAGAAAATCAGCAAAGTGTTATAACTGAAGTGAATGATAAAAGCAATTACATTCAATTTCACCTCGATAAAGAACCAAGTGGAAATACTAAACTAGGATTTGATTTTTATACTTATCGGTATAAAAATACTGCAAGTCCTGAAAGTTACCTTAGTATCGACACTAAATTTGATTACGAATTTGTAAACCACATCTCAGCTTCCAGAGTTAATTTCAACATAGAGAAATTTTTAATTCAAAGTAATAATTTTTCTCTTGCTGCAGATGGTGGAATGCAAAATTATAATTTGGTTACGTCTTCATTTAAAGACAAAATCAACGTGGCTATATCAAATTATAAAGAATTAATCTCGTTTATGATTGGTGACTCAAAAACTTCAGATGCGTTTGAAAAATTAATGTCTTCCTTATCAGAAAAAACAACTGATGACAGCGTTCAATTTTCAATAAAGTACGATGATGATGTAGGGTCAAGCTTTATTGGAAAGTTATCCACCACTGATTTTATGAACCAACTCAGTAAAATAACCCAATTAACCAAGGATGAGAGCAGTAGTTAGTTTACTTTTCATATTGATATTTCACTCAGGCGTAAACGCTTTTACTCTGGATAATAAACTCAGAGATAAAAGCATGGAAAAACGAGCAACCAGTTTATTTGAAATAATAAGGTGTCCAATATGTTCTGGCGAATCATTGTCTGAATCTGGATCTCAGATTGCGTATGATATGCGAGAAGCAATTCGTAAAAAAATCAATGATGGATACACAGATGAAGAGATAATCTCAGAGTTAAAAAATTCTTACGGCAATTCAATTATAACTACCCCACCTAGCACTTACATTTTGTGGTTTATTCCACTCACAACTCTGCTTATTGGGTGTTTTTTAATACGAAAGTATATCAGTATGTCCAGTATATTTAAACCTTTTATGTAATGTAACCGTTCACAGATTTCCACTTAATTCTTCAATCTCACTAATAGAAAGGCCAGTAAACTTGACAATAGTGTTGACATCAACATTATTAGCCAGCATTGCTTTTGCGACTTCAATTTTTCCTTTCTCTATACCTTTTTCTATACCTTTCTCTTCAGCAAGATCAAGTCTGTATTCAAGAATGGCTTCTTCTTTGCGTAGATCCATTATTCTTTCTTCGTAAGCTACTAAATCTTTTTCGTTCCAACGAAACTTATCTAACTCATCATATGCTAGCTTTATTATTGGTGCCTTTTCTGCAATTTTCTTTAGATCTTCATCTGTCGTTTCTTCAGCATATTTAAAGAAAAATAGCCAACGATCTACTATGCTTTCTAGCTGTTCTACTTTGCTTTTTGTAAATTTAGGTAACTCAATAAAGACAAATTGAAAATCTTTTAAGTAATGGCCGTTGGTTTTTATATCACGTATATTATGAGTAGAGATATAACCAACTTCTTCAGGAAGTAAGTTACAATTGGAAATAGCAATAAAGAAGACTTTCTTTAAATCAATGTAGTTGCCAGATTTATCTAATTGTCTTGAGTAAGCCTTAGCAGCATATAGTTGAGCGCGTTTCTCAAAACCTTTATCACGAGCCAGTTGCATCTCAATCACAAACCTATTACCAATAGAATCCTTGCAGAGAACATCAACAATACTTTGTTTATCAGAGGCAATTTCGGGATCCATGATAGTACTTAAGAATTCTACTTCTTGTATTGCACTTGCCTCAGCAAATCCTAAAATATCGTTCAAAAAGTGAATAAGGATATTCTTATTTTTTTCCGTTCCAAAGATTTTTTTGAAACACAAATCATTGCGAGGATCGAGAAATTTTGAAAGAGCCATAATGCTTGGAAAATATTAATAATTATACACTATTATTAACAATTATTCAACTATATTTTTGAAGATAGCTAGTTTCTGTATTTACTTTAAATTGAAGAAAGCTCAAATGAAAGATCGTGTTTTTCACAGAATGCAGTCTGGTTACTATATAATTTTTTGATTTTCACTTTTTTTTTAACCTTGCAATGATATTTTCTTTGCCGATAAAAATTAATAATTTAGCGAGCTCTGGTCCTGTTTCTGTTCCTGTTAAAGCTGAACGCAACTGCATAAATAAGTCTTTTGCCTTTATATCCACTGTCTGTCGAATAGCTTTTACCCACTCTGATAATGTGTTTTCGTTACAATCGCCTTGAGGCAATGCATTGAACGCAATTTTTATAAGCTCCTTATCAAGAATCACAGGCTCTATATCAGATTTGCATATTTTCCACCACTTGGCCACCTCAGAAAACCTTTCTATATTGTTCCTTATAAAATACCAAAACTCTGAGGAGCCCACTCCAATTTGATTTAAACGTTCTTGTACAATTTCAAATGACATTTGTTGCAGCACTTTGCTATTTAGCTTGTATACTTCACTCAAGCTGAATTGTACAGATGCTGAGCTAAATTTTTTAATGTCAAATGAGTCAATCAAAGATTGCATACAGGCGCAAGCTTCAATTGGATTGGATGTTCCGAGCTTCACTAAATAACTAACTAGCGCCATTGGTTCAGTCTCATCTTCTCTTATGGACTTGATATCCAGCCCGCCTTTCCGTTTCGATATCTTGCTATCATCAAAATGTAGTAGAGAAAGGTGAGCAAATATAGGAATTTTCGCTTTTAATGCTTTAATCATTTGGATCTGAACTGCGGTATTAGTTACATGATCTTCCCCACGTACAACATGGGTTACATTAAAGTCAACGTCATCAATAACAGAAGGTAGCATGTATGTATAAATTCCATCTTCTCTTTTTACCACAGGATCGCTGATGTGACTTGTTGCAATATTTATTTCACCTTTAACTTCATCATTCCATTTAACAACTTCATTTCTATCCAATTTAAACCTGAAATGTGGTCTTCTTCCTTCTTGCTCATAATGAATTTTCTCTTGCTCAGTTAGAAGTAACGCGCTTCTGTCATATACCGGGGGAAGTCCTTGTTTTAACTGCAATTTTCGTTTAATGTCTAACTCTTCTCTTGTTTCATAGCATGCATAAACATGCCCTTCTTTTATTAACTGCAAAAACACCTCATTGTAACGCTCAAAGCGCTCTGATTGCTTAAAACTTGCATCCCAATCTATGCCAATCCATTTTAGGTCTTCTATGATATTATTTATATATTTGACATCTGAACGCTGAAGGTCAGTATCATCAAAACGGAGTAGAAATTTTCCATTTTGATTACGTGTGTACATCCAACAAACCAAAGCAGTCCGTACGTTTCCTACGTGGAGATAGCCAGTTGGGCTTGGAGCGAATCTTGTTAGCATTTAAATAGCAATATTGTAAAATAATAACTTATTTACTCTAATTTATTTTAATTTTATATAAATATACGGCTAAAGCAAGTGAGATCTGCTAATACAATTGAGCAAGAGAAGAATAAGTATGGCTATAGCATTGTGGCACCTTTGATATTTGATGGATTAAGACCATATGATAAATTCAAGAAAATTCACAACTTGACGACAAAGGCTAATGTAGCATCATATTGATATCATGACTAACTTAGAAAAGATGAGAGAAAAACTGCAAGATCAAATAAATTATCATAATGTTTTGTATCACCAAAAAAATAAGCCAGAAATAAGTGATGCTGAATATGATGAACTGAAGAAAAAGTTAGCTGAAATAGAGGCACAATTTCCAGAAATTTATGCAACACAAGATAGTGTTGGTGCTCCACCTGATGAGAGGTTTTCTAAGGTGGAACATCAAGAACCTATGCTTTCTCTTGAGAATGCTTATGATGAACAAGATGTAGAGAAATTTTTGTCTAAAATAAAGAGGTTTTTAATTGAGGACAAAATAGAGATATTATGTGAGCCAAAAATTGATGGGTTGTCGTTTTCTGCAATTTATGAGGATGGGAGATTTGTTAAAGCTGCAACTCGAGGTGACGGTTTTTTAGGGGAAGATGTCACTCACAATGTTGCAACAATAAAAGGCTTTCCTAAGTTTTTGCAAGGCGTGCAAGGAAGACTAGAAGTAAGAGGTGAAATATACATCAGTAACAGCGACTTTTTAAAGTTAAATGAAAACGATGAATTTGCCAATCCTCGAAATGCAGCTGCTGGTTCTCTAAAGCAATTGGATGCAAACATTACAGCAAGTAGACCACTTAGATATTTTGCTTATTCTTTGATTGGTGGAGCAGAGAAAAGTCAAAGTGAAATACTAAATAAGCTTGAGGCACTTGGTTTTTGCGTAAATGAGCATCAGTCCTTAACGAGTAGTTTGGATGGAATGCTGAAGTTCTATAACGAGGTCTATAATTGTCGCTATAACTTGGATTATGATATTGATGGAATAGTCTATAAAGTAAATGATTTGGTACTACAAAATCGTCTAGGGAATACTCACAAAGCACCGCGCTCAGCACTTGCATACAAGTTTTCTGCGGTTTATGCAAAAACAAAGTTAAATAAGATATTTATACAGGTGGGCAGAACAGGGGTTTTAACTCCAGTTGCAGATTTAGTGCCAGTCAATATTGGTGGGGTGCTAGTTAGTAGAGCAAGTCTGCATAACCAAGATGAGATAAAACGTAAAGACATAAGAGAGGGAGATATTGTAACAATCAAAAGGGCAGGAGATGTAATTCCCCAGATCGTTGAAGTAAGCAGAGATTCTCGTCTTCCAAATACACCTGAATTTGTGTTTCCTGGAGTATGCCCTGAATGTGGTAGTAAAGTACGTCAGGTTGAGGGAGAGGCGGCAGTAAGATGTCCTGAGGAATTTGCCTGTAAAGCTCAAATAATAGAAAAACTAAAGCATTTTGTATCGAAAGATGCATTTGACATTGTTGGCCTTGGTGATAAGCAGATAGAGTTTTTTTACGACCTTGATCTGATAAAACAAATCCATGATATTTTTACTTTAGAAGAAAAATTGGATGAATTTAATCTGGAAGGACAGTCTGGCTGGGGCGAGAAATCTATAGCTAATTTGTTAAATTCTATACAAAGCAGAAGGGTAATAACTCTAGATAGGTTTATATTTTCTTTAGGTATTAGATTTATTGGCCAAGTTGCAGCAGAATTGCTTGCAGATTATTATGTTTCTTATGATAATTGGTATAATTCGATGATTGAACTGTCATCAGATAATACTGAGCTAGTCGGTATAGACGGCATAGGAAAAAAAGGGGCTGAATCTTTGGAATCATTTTTTTCTAAGGAACATAACATCAAAATGTTAAATGATCTTACTGCTTGTCTTCAAATTCTTCCTGTGAACTCCAACTCTAGTGACTCTGTTTTAAATAATAAAATTATAGTGTTTACTGGTAAGCTACTTGCTATGAGTAGAGGAGAGGCAAAAGTAAGAGCCAAAACTCTAGGAGCAAAGGTCAGCTCACATCTTTCTGCTAAAACTGACTACCTAATTGCAGGAGAAAAACCAGGATCCAAATATAAAAAGGCAGTGGAATTAGGTGTAGAAATTTTAGATGAAGACCAGTGGCATAAAGTGATAAGTTTGGGAGTGTTCAAATAACATTTGGATTGTATATTAAATCAAAGTTGCAAGACTATAATGAGCAAGCTGTTAATTGGATTGATTGGATTACCACAAAAAAACTCCTTTCTTTCTCTCCATTTTTTCTGGGTAAGGTCATGGTGCTGGTACAGGTCCTATAGCTGACCCAAGCAACACGTCATACCGCGATTTATTCGCAGTATCTCAGCATAGATTCCGCTAACAAGTAGCGGAATGACGAATTTTTGTTTTTCAAATTATCGGTAAACCTAAGTCACTTTAGCTATAGCTATCTTCAAAAATATGGTTGAATAATTGTTAATAATAGTGTATAATTATTAATATTTTCAAGCATTTTTGCCATGGCTCTTTCAAAATTTCTCGATCCTCGCAATGATTTGTGTTTCAAAAAAATCTTTGGAACGGAAAAAAATAAGAATATCCTGATCCACTTTTTGAACGATATTTTAGGGTTTACTGAGATAAATGCAATACAAGAAGTTGAGTTTCTTAGCACTATTATGGATCCCGAAGTTGCCTCTGATAAACAAAGTATTGTTGATGTTCTCTGCAAGGATTCTCATGGAAATAGATATATAGCAGAAATGCAGCTCGCTAGAGACAAGGGCTTCGAAAAACGCGCTCAATTATATGCCGCTAAAGCCTACTCAAGACAATTAGATAAATCTGGCAACTACATTGATTTAAAGAAAGTCTTCTTTATTGCTATTTCCAATTGTAACTTACTTCCTGAAGAAGTTGGTTATATCTCTACTCATAATATACGTGATATAAAAACCAACGGCCATTACTTAAAAGATTTTCAATTTGTCTTTATTGAGTTACCTAAATTTACAAAAAGCAAAGTAGAACAGCTAGAAAGCATAGTAGATCGTTGGCTATTTTTCTTTAAATATGCTGAAGAAACGACAGATGAAGATCTAAAGAAAATTGCAGAAAAAGCGCCAATAATAAAGCTAGCATATGATGAATTAGACAAGTTTCGTTGGAACGAAAAAGATTTAGTAGCTTACGAAGAAAGAATAATGGATCTACGGAAAGAAGAAGCCATTCTTGAATACAGACTTGATCTTGCTGAAGAGAAAGGTATACAAAAAGGTATAGAGAAAGGAAAAATTGAAGGGAAAATTGAAGGGAAAATTGAAGGGAAAATTGAAGGGAAAATTGAAGGGAAAATTGAAGTCGCAAAAGCAATGCTGGCTAATAATGTTGATGTCAACACTATTGTCAAGTTTACAGGCCTTTCTATTAGTGAGATTGAAGAATTAAGTGGAAATCTGTGAACGGTTACGGATTGATTGGATTACCACAAAAAAACTCCTTTCTTTCTCTCCATTTTTTCTGGGTAAGGTCATGGTGCTGGTACAGGTCCTATAGCTGACCCAAGCAACACGTCATACCGCGATTCATTCGCGGTATCTCGGCATAGATTCCACTAACTAGTAGCGGAATGACGAATTTGTCGTTTTTCAAATCGTCGGTAAACCTAAAAAAGTTTGCATCATATGCAGCAATAGCCATAGGGTCTGTAGGGCTTATAGCTAGTATCACAGCTCTTAAATATTGTCCTAGTTTACCGCCTTTGATCGCAGGGGGGATGATTGGCTCTATGCTCCCGCTAGTTGCGTGTACGCTTGTTGGCATTTTATTGCTTATAGATAGAAGCTCTCTCGATAAAATATACGGTAATATATATGACCAAAAAAAGATAAATGAAAAAGCTGAATTGTTTGATAAATTGAGTAAGTGTGTTTTACCTCTTATAGCAGGGGCTGTTGTTTCTTTTGGAGTTGGAGCAGGTTTAGCTGCCCTTGGCCTTGAATCGCCCCTAGCTATAGCCGTCTTAGCTGCAGTAGCATGCAAAGTTATTATGTCACTTTTTAGTGCAATAACTGAACGCTCTTCTTCTCCACCAACACCACCAGGTAGCTCGGTTGACAGCGGTGTGAAAGTTAATGGTGCTAGTGCAGGTTGTGTTCCTAGCCCTAGTCATTAGTCAGTTCTTTCCATCCAAGAATCATTTTATTAGCTTGCCTCAATTTTTCAACAGAAGGCAAGTCTTCTGTGCTGAGTGGTAGGCGGACAGTTTGATGTTCTATAAGACCAATATCATGCAAAAGTGCTTTAGTGGGTATTGGGTTGCTGGCAATAAATAGAGCTTTGCAAGCTTGTTGCCAGATATCTGTTGAACTTTTCATGTCATTTCCTGTCATTTGAGGAGTTGTTTTTTTTCTAGTTACGTGCTGGAATGACAGTAGGCATTGCTTAACATATTCATGTGCTACATGTGGCCAAACATTGGAAGCAACGGAAACCAGACCAGCCGCACCATAAGCGGCCATATCGGATATCATATTATCATCTCCGTAAAAGACCTCAATATTTGGAGCAACTTTCTTATACTGAGCTAAAGTATCAACGGTGCCACTTGAATCTTTGATAGCCCAAAATTTTTCGTGGCTGGATAAGTTGCGTACAGTTTCAGCGTGAAGACTCACTCCTGCTCTCGATGGAATATTGTAAAACATAGCCGGCACATGTGCTTTCTCAAGCAGCTTTTCAAACCATAAAGTCTGCCCCATAATTCCGGGCTTTGCATAAATGGGAGTTGTCATTAGATAGCCATGAATAGGCATACCCTTGCAAAAATCAAGCCATTGAAGAGTTTGATATAGATTCACTCCTGGTACACCAATTATAATTTTCGTATTTAATTTTAGCTTACATACAAATTCAACTAATGTACGCTTTTCAGAATCAGTAAGCGATAGGCCTTCACCTGTGCTACCCAGTAACACTACGCCATTTTCAGCTTCAGCTTGTATTGTAAGTAAACGCTGCAAACTGCGGTAATCTATGTCATCCCCATTGCAATTAAAAGGAGTAACACAAGCAGTCCATAAAAATATAAATTTCAATTTAAATTGTTAAAATGGTATTTCATCGTCGATTAGTTCATCTTTTATATCGTTGTCAAAACTTTCGTGCTTATTTTTTTGTTCTGTTTCATTTTGCTTGTATTCACTTGGCTTGTAATCGGAATTTGGTCGCGAATCCAAGAGAGTAAGAGCGCTATTAAAATTATATAGAACCACCTCTGTTGTGTATCTTTCACTACCGTTTTGGTCAGTCCATTTTCTAGTTCTCAAAGAACCTTCAACATAAACTTTACTGCCTTTGCGTGCAAAATCTTTGACGATTTTTACTAATCCTTCACTAAAAATTACAATATTATGCCATTCTGTCTTTTCAGAGCGCATACCGGAAAGTTTGTCAGTCCAACTTTCAGACGTGGCTATTGAAAAACTTGCCATCTCTTTTCCATTTTGTGTAGTCCTAATTTCAGGATCTTTTCCTAAATTACCAACTAATATGACTTTGTTTATGGTACCACCAGACATAATTATGCTCTAAATAAATCCCTTTATTATCTTATGTGAAAGTACTATTGTCAAATTTAATTAAAAGTGCGCTTGGAGGGATTCGAACCCACGGCCTTTGCCTCCGGAGGGCAACGCTCTATCCAACTGAGCTACAAGCGCATATATAGCTACCCACCCGCGGTATCTATGTTGAGATCCCGCTAACGAGCAGCGGGATGACGGTTTTTCAAATTGTCGGTAAACCTAAGTCACTTTGGCTATATACTAAATTATTTAATAGATAAGCTATCCAAGTCAAATTTTTGTTTTGGATAAAGCGTAAACATAACACTCCCATGTCCAAGATATACATTTTGAGAATCATTCGCATGCTTTTTTATTGCTTTTTGATCTACGGCCCATACAAAAGTCACACAATTTTCAGTGACTGAGTGCACCTTTAAGTCCTTAGTATTTATAAACAGCTTTCCATTTACCCATATTTTCCATGTATCGGAAGAAAGATATAAAATTGAGTCTAAACTCACTACCTTACAGTTGAAATTATCTGATACCTCCTCTTTTGCAGCTCTTGAAGACCGTAAATTGAACTTTTCCATTTCATTGACCATTCTATTAACTGGCTCTTCATCAAAAAAAATGCTTTTTACGTTACTATATTGTGACAAAACGTCAAAGTCACTTTCCACTGCTTCTCTTATTATATCGTCCCGATCTGTATAGCTTAGTTTTTGATTGTTAATAAAGAAACACTCTTTTGCACGCAAATTTGCTATATCAATAAAATCATCGATTTCTTGATTGCCAACTTTAAGAATACTTTCAAAATATCTTTTTCTATCATCATTCCATACTGAGAATGATGACAAACCATTTCATTATCACCTTGTTTTTCTATATATACGCATAAATTTCCACTATTTAATCCTAATATTTTATGCTCAATAAAATCTTCATTGCCAATATATTGTCGGCAAGAATACTCCTTACAAATTTCTATGCTTTCTATGATATCTTCACAACTGCAATATGCATTAACATTGGAAATGAGTAGCGTAAAAATAAAAAACAGCTTTATGTTCATCACCTTATCTACTTAATATAGTATACCAATCAAAGACTATATTAACTCTCACTATCTCTATCATATTACCATTCAAAATTTGATTCATAGTTGCAGCATCAATATTTCTCTGCTTGTTTAAAATAAGAGATTTGATCATAACATAACCGGGCAGATTTGGAATAGACTGTAGAAATAAAAAAATATGCTTATCGCTGATTGAACTTAAATTTAGGACCACTTCACTTTTTATTACTTTTGTGCGTTCACTTTTGTTGTGGAGCTCAACTTCTTCGGGTATAGAAATTGATATTTCAGGTTCTAATATATAGTACTTTTTATATAACCTGCTAAGCTCGAAATTTAAATTTGCAATGTATCTGCTACTGTGTAAATTTGAAGAAGAAATTTTTTTCCATAAATCTAGGTTTTTATTTAGAACAACTTCCTTTTTTTGAATTCCAGTAATCTGTAAATTAATAGAACGTATTTTATCAATCGCAATTTGGTTTTTATTATAAACCTTTTCGTTATAGATAACAACATATGTTAATAACCCTATTAATCCAACAGATAATAACAAACACGATATAAACTGAATTGTAGCTTTTCTTTTTAATTGAGAGATAGTCATTAATCTACATTGCCTCTCCTATTTCAACATCAATAGATAGATTTTGCCCTTTAGCAGCAGGTAAGTTAGAAATATTAATGTCATAGGTACGAAAATTATCGTTTAAATTTTTTCGTAGTTTCTCGTATTGATAGGAAATATTTTTACCGGATCGAAAATTAAACCTTAAAGTTGTGGTAATATAACTTTTTGCCTCATTATAATTCCATTCAAATGATCGAAGCTCTATACCTGGTACTTTTAACTTTTCTACATACTTAACTTGTGTAAGAGGAGAGTATTCTATTTTTGATAAAATATTATTGATATTAATAAAATCATAAATTTCATCTATTTTTTTTACATTATAGCTTTGGCTAAGTTTTGTTAATTGGTTATTTAAGGTGCTCTGCTTTGCGGATAAATTATCAGCGACACTGAAGTTTGAATACAAATTTAGCAAACAAAGGGCGTTAATTACGACTAAAACCAAAGCGAAGTACAGAAAAATTTGAGGAGAGTTTAAATAAAGATAATTGAATAGATAAAATTCTTTAGTTTCCTTTGTATTAAAAATAGCTGCTAATTTATTCTTAAAGCTGTGAAACAAAATTATGGTATCGCAAAAGTTATCTTTTTCACTTATAGCTAGTTCTGCTCCTAATAGTTTGCCTAACTCATATGGAGTTAATATGTTCACACTGTTCTCTGAAAAATTTATGACTGATAAACTAGCTTTAATATCTTCTGACACTATGATGCAAAGGTCGATAGGGTTATTTTTTTCAAACCCAAACTTAGTTAAGGATCGAATAGTATCTTGCACTTCCTGATATATTCCACCAGCAATAATTCCTGGTAAATTATCATTAGTAAATGGTACTAAACGCGTAAATATCATTTTATTCTCTTTAAGAACCACTTGTCTATAGCCTCCCGTTTTAGTTGCAGCAACTATAATTTTCCAATTATTAGGATCTTTATGTAGAATCTTTTTTGTTATATTACTTATTTCTATAGGAAACATTAATATTCCCTTAAAGTTGGAGCCTATCTCAATAAACACATTCAACCAATATTCTACTAAATGCTTTGCTTTTGATGAAACAAGAAGATAGCACCAGTTTTGATTGAATTTGTTTGGCTTCTCAACCAAAAAAACTGAACTTATGTCATTATTACGAGAAAAATGCTCCATCTTTGTTTTTGCTGATAGATAGGCACTAATCTTGTTTGCCCTTGTAATAAACTGTAGCGAGTAATTTTGATCTGCATGATTAAGCACCAGGTATAAAGGTGCTTTTTTGTCTGATGAAAGACATGAAATTAAATCGGAAACTGCTTTATCGTTTTTGCCCTTAACAAAATACCTTTTATTTAAAGTATTATTTTTAAAATATAGTAACATTATGCCTTCTTCTCCAATAGAAAGCATAAACTTACTTTTGGATTTTGAACTAAACATATTAACAAAGCATATACTTATCTAGAATTAAAAAGGCAATTTATTGAAATTCATTAAACGTTAGAGGGAAATATTGTTATAAATTTTCGCAGCAACATTATTTATATTATAATTTTTTTTATAAAATCACTACTAATATTAAGCTATTTAATTAATAAATTAAGAAAACTCATTAATTAGAAATATACACTATCTGCCGATTAACTTTAATTAATAGGAGTTATTAATCTATTTACTATTCTTGTAATATTATTTCTAATGGTAAACATTTCTAGTAATACTGGAACAGTTGTTATTTCAGATACAGAATTTAGTGTAAGTAAACTAACCATTTGCTGAAGAGCGCTCATCTTCTTTGGTATTTGATGATGGAGCAACTAATTTGCTCAAAATCTCATCTTTTGGTCCCATAGCGTAAATGACACCATCTGACATGAGGATCACCTTATCAACTACGGACAATAACGGTAGCTTGTGAGTGATGATAACAGTAGTAGTATTTTGCTTTCTTGCAATGCCAATTGCATTAATTAAGCATGCCTCTCCATTGCTATCTAAGTTAGCGTTTGGTTCATCAAGTACTAAAAGTTTTGTGTGACCATAAAAAGCTCTGGCAAGTCCAAGAAGCTGTTTTTGGCCGCCAGAGAGCGTTACTCCTCCAGGACCTCCTATTGTTGTATCATATCCATTTGGTAAGCTTAGTATTAGTTCATGTATTCCTGCAATTTTTGCTGCTTTGATTATTTCTTCAGGATTTGGATCTGGTCTCATGCGAGCAATATTAGCTTTGACACTAGTGTTAAATAACTCAATATCTTGAGGTAAGTAGCCAACATAATTACCAAAATTTTCTCGATTCCAAGTATATACATCAGCGCCATCTAGTCTGACTACACCAGATATTGGCTTCCATACACCAACAGTTAATTTTGCGATAGTGGATTTACCAGAAGCACTTGCACCAATCACACCTACTACGTCCCCTGGTTCTATAATAAATGATATTCCTTTTACTGTTGGCTTATTGCTTCCATAAGGAGTAAAAAATACTCTATCAAATTCCAATTTTCCTTCAGGTTCTGGTAGAGCCATCGTTTGCTCTCTTTTTGGTGATGTTAATATAAGTCTTTGTAGCCTTCCATATGACATTCTAGCCTGATTTAAAAACTTCCAAGTATGAACCGCAGCGTCAAATGGTGCTAATACTCTACCCATTAAAATTGAAGCAGCGATGATGCTACCAGCAGTTTTATGAGCTGTAATTGCAAGTAATGCACCTGTTCCAATTACTGATATTTGCAGAGTTGAGCGCAAAAACTTAGTGATTCCAGTAATTACATTAGAGCGATTTTGTGCTTTAATTTGCATTGCTCGATTCTGATCATTTCGTTTACACCAATCAGAGACTATGAATTCTGACATGCCCATAGCTTCAACTACTTCTGCATTTCTTGTTGCAACATCTATAGCATTGATATTCCGTATAGTTTCTTCGTTGGTTTCTTGTAATATTCGTTTAGTGGCAAGTTCATTCCATATTGCCATAGAGACTAATATAATGATTCCAGCAATAGCTATAAACCCCGTGGAGGTGTGTATCATGAAAATCACAACAAGGTAAATTAACGACCATGGAGTATCAAACAGTGAGAATATACCATTTCCTGTAATGAAATTTTTTATTACCCCGAGATCTCGTATTGCTTCACCACTTGAAGTTGAGCTCTGCACTGACGTTAGCCTGATTGACCTTACTATCAGATCTGGTGTTGCAGTTTTATCGATCCAATCACCTATTTTTGCCATGGCTAAATATCGACAAGTTTCAAGCATTGCAGAACATGCAAATGCAGATAAAGTGATAATTGTCAGCATAGTTAGTGTTGATACACTTTCGCTTGATATCACCCGATCAAGCACTTGAGAGGTATAAAGTGGTAGAAATAACATTAATAAATTGATTCCCGCACTAAACCAAAAGATAAACCAAAATGCACTTTTGCATTTTTCTAGGCAAATATATAGAGTACTTTGCTTCAATTCTTTTTTTATTGATGGCGTAATTTCCACAATCTTCCTCTTAATTTAATTACATGCACCATATACAATTTTTATTACAAAAATATTAATAACGGCAGTTAGCCTGCTTTAAGTGAGTAAAATATTAATATATGTGAATAGGAAATATAAACAATGGTAAAAAGAAGTATAGTTAATATTTCCTTCATTGCCTATAGCTGAGCTACGTCATACCGCCGCGGCGCTAACAAGAGATCCCGCTAACAAGCAGCGGGATGACGAGGTATAAACCATCGTCATGCAGCCGCAAACCGTCATACCGCGATTTATTCGCGGTATCTCATCCGCTAACAAGCAGCGGAATGACAGCAATCCTACGTCATACCGCCACGGCGCTAACAAGAGATCCCGCTAACACGTAGCGGGATGACGGTTGTCAGGGTAGCTGTCATCCCTTGTGGAAATTGTTCTCAAATCACAATGTTCGTACAGCTATAGATTCATTCGCGGCGTAGATTCCGCTAACACGTAGCGGAATGACGAATTTGTCGTTTTTCAAATCGTCGGTAAACCTAAGTCACTTTAGCTATAATTCAGAATTGAGAGTTTTTAATAACTTTCTAACTCCCACTTAGGTCTTGGTGCAAAATTAAGTGGATCTATATAATTCTTCTGTAACCTTTCAATTCCTGCCCATCCAACCATTACTGCATTGTCTGTACATAGATTATTAGGGGAAAAATATGTTTAAGTTTATGTGTTCTTTCAGTTTTTCTCTCAAAAAATTATTTGCTGCAACTCCGCCGGTAATCACAAAGTCATTGATTTTGATATTTAAAGATTCGGCCATAATAATCGCATTACTAACCCTGTCCAGCAGTATGTCACTAATACACTCTTGAAACGAAGCACACACATCACACACATCTTGCTCGCTCATTTCGAGTTTCTGCACTAAGTTTTTTACTGCTGTCTTGATTCCAGAAAACGAAAAGTTACATCCAGAACGTTTTATCATCGCCCTTGGCAGTTTAAATCTTTCACCATTGCCTTTTTTAGCTAACTTTTCAATTAATGGCCCTCCGGGATAGCTTAAACCCAGCATCTTAGCAACTTTATCAAATGCTTCTCCTAACGAGTCATCAAGTGTCTCCCCGAGTTTAATATATTTACCTACATCCTGTGCAATTAAAAATTGACAGTGACCACCTGATATTAATAGAACTAAAAACGGAAATTTCACCTCATGCAGTAACCTAATAACTAATGCATGCGCTTCTAAGTGATTCACTGCAATGAACGGTTTTTGTGCTACATGCGCAATTGCTTTAGCCATCATTGTACCAACTATTAATCCACCTATGAGTCCTGGTCCTGATGTTGCTGCAATTGCATTGAGATCACAAAAGTTAAGGTTAGATTTTTCCACGGCGCTTTTTATTAGACCACTTAAATGCTCCATATGAGCACGTGAGGCTATTTCAGGGATCACCCCACCGCGTTTTTTGTGTTCTGCTTGGGAGAGAATTTCGTGAGCAAGGACTTGCTTGTCACTATTTACAATCGCTACTGCAGTTTCATCGCAGCTTGTTTCAACAGCTAAAATGGTTTTCATGTATATTCGAGCACTTTATTATAAAAACTATACCTTGAAACGCTGTAGAAGTTAACTGCAAAGTTAACTTCTATAGCTAAAAGATTTACCGACAACCGTCATTCCGCTGCTTGTTAGCTGATGAGATACCGCGAATGAATCTACAATCGTATGAACATTGCGCTATTGAGATGGAGCACTTTCTTGTTATTCCAGGTCTCCTCTCTCGTCATCCCAGTGCGTGACACTGGGATCTCACTTAGTAATTTCGTAATATAAATCATACCAATTTGGGTTTTTTCTTGCAACTAAATTGATTTTCCATTCCCTTCTCCAACTTTTTAGAAGTTTTTCTCTATCAAGAGCCGAATCTACGTCTTGAAATTCTTCAAAATAAACTAATTTTTGTACATTATATTTCGACGTAAAACCGGGAATAACCTTGTTCTTATGCTCCCAAATTCGTTTAATTAAATTCGACGTAACACCTATACATAGAGCCTTATTGTGTCTACTTGCAAGTATATAAATATAATAGTTTTTCATAAAATTTAGATCCCAGTGTCACGCACTGAGATGACAGGAAGAGGAGACTGAGATGACAAATGTGAGTGCTGATGTAACAAATGTAAATGCTTGAATGACATCAATAATTATATACATTTTATCACTAAACTAGACGTTCGTACAGTCGTGGAATGAATTGCGGTATGACGTAGGAAAACCTGCACTATAAGCTAATCATCATCTCCAAATATGGAGCTAATTTTTTTGCCCCCAGGAGAAAATTTATTAGTCCAACTGCTTTGCACTTTGGTTACGTCTTTAGTGGCGGTTTTATTGCTGTATTCCTTGATTTCCTTATCTATTCTATCCATCATTTGTGGATCCAGGCAGCTCTTTTTCCATTGATCAGTAGCAAGGAACACTTTGTTTAAATCTTGAGTGCGAATTAAGTATTCTTTATCCTTAGGATAAACCTCTTGTGCCCAAGCAAATAGCTCAAAATAGCGTGCAAACAATTCAGATGCGCGTGACTTTGCAGTTTGATAAGCTTGTATCTCCTTAAATATAACTTGGCTAATAATTTTCTGCACAAGAACATTTGCTTGCCTTAAATTCTGCTCAATATCCTGGTAAACCTTATGGAGAAATTCCTGCTCTAGGCTCAAGTTAAGCTCATTTTCAACCATATGTGAAAGTTCATGCACTATAATGTATGGATTTGACCTTCTCAGCACAATAACATACCTATTTACACCGGAAGACCTGATTGTCTTACACACCCCTTCTTCCATATCCACTAATCCCTCTTGGTATATTTCAAACGAAAGCTTATTTTGCTTTATTAGTGATAAAGTGAGGTTTAATGTGTTTCTAAACTTCTCAAATTGATAGAGATACTCAATATATCGTATTGCATTTTCACTGCTTCCTACTTTAGTCGCTTGTTTGATTAAATTCCTGATTAGCATGCCTTATTATTAAAGGAATTTTTTTTTATACTCAAGAGCTATAAAGTGTTTTTTAGGAAATCTCATTGCATAGCTAAAGTAATTCAGGTTTACTGACAACCGTCATACCGCTAACACGTAGCGGGATGACGAGATGCCACCGCGAACCGTCATACCGTCACGAACCGTCATACCGCGATTCATTCGCGGTATCTCTTAGCATAGATCCCGCTAACAAGTAGCGGGATGACGATTGTCGATGAACCTAAGTTACTTTAGCTATAAACATTAAGAAATTTACTAAACGAAGAAAAAAGGCAAAAGAAGCCCTGGTCATTATCTATTTTCAGTATTTGGCGTTTTTTAAGTCTTAAACACTGCAATTTAGCTGCTTTTAAATGCAACTCACCTTAGTTTAAATGTTTAAGAAATTTACTAAGCAGAAAAAAAGGCAAAAGAAACCCCGCGTTAGCTAGTTGTCACTCTCTAATCCTGCAAATTAGCGTACTATACTGTCTTAAACGACTTATAAGCGCGTTTCAGCTTGTGTAGGTAAAAACCTAGAAATATTGTGAAGACATAAGGTGCACATAGTGCGAAAAATTAAAAATAAGACGCCAAGTACGTTGTTTTTTTGCTGTTTAATCTGCACAGATGAAGATAACTGAATACCTTCAATACCATGATAAGGGGGCTGGCGGAGTTTGTCAAGGAAGTTTTTGTATTTAATCCGTTTCTATGGCTTATATAATAATCATTATTGTGATATAAAACTTAGAATAATGCAATAGATACCTAATGTTTTAGCTATTAATTATATGTTGCACAAGAGCACATATTACAATACCATCCAAGTAGGTCAAAAATAAGGAGATTGTCATGAGTTTTACTTTACCTGAATTACCATATGATAAAACAGCTTTGGAGCCTTACATATCTGCAAAAACCTTAGATTTTCATTATGATAAGCACCATAAAGGATATTTAAATAAACTCAACGAGCTAGTTGAAAATACAGATTATCAACATGTGAAAATTGAGGAATTAATAACAAAAGTGCATGGTAATAGCGATAAAGTTCCCATATTTAATAACGCAGCGCAAGTTTGGAACCACACTTTTTATTGGAATTCAATGAAGAAGAATGGTGGTGGTAAACCTAAAGATGATGGTTTTCTGGCAAAAAAAATTCAAGATGATATCGGTGGTTTTGATAAGTTTTGTGGGGAATTTGCCAATCATGGAGTAAGCCAATTTGGTAGTGGATGGGTATGGTTAGTGCTCGAAAAAGGAAAGCTCAAAATCACCAAAACTCCAAATGCAGATTTGCCATTAATTTATGGCCAAGTTCCATTACTCACTATGGATGTCTGGGAGCACGCCTATTATTTAGATTGTCAAAACCGTAGAATTGACTACATAAAAGTTTTCCTTGACCATTTGATTAATTGGGATTTTGCAGAAGAAAATTTAAAAAAGAATACATAAGATGAATACACCTCAGGTAACAAAATTAGATAATGGTCTGCGCATAATAACTGAGCAGGTGCGTGATGTTGATTCCGTAGCTTTAAGCATACGAGTTGGTGTTGGCAGTAGAGCGGAAAGTGCAAATCAAAATGGAATATCCCATTTTCTAGAACACATGGCTTTCAAAGGAACGAAGACAAGAACTGCGTTTGAAATTGCAAAAGCTTTTGACGACATAGGTGGGGTTTTCAACGCCAGCACCGGTAGGGAAAGCACCACCTATTATGCAAAAGTCCTCAAGAAAGACATAAAAACTGGTATTGATATATTAATAGATATATTGATGAATTCAACATTTCCAGAAGATGAATTGGAACGTGAGAAGGGCGTTGTAATACAAGAGATTTTTCAAACTAATGATTCACCAAGTGACATTGTTTTCGATAAATATTTTGAGGCAGCTTATGAAGATCAACCTTTCGGCAGGTCAATCTTAGGCACGCAAGATACTGTAAAATCTTTTACTCGAGAAGATCTAAATAACTACATAAATGAGCATTACTTTGGCGAGAATATGCTATTTGCCGTTGCAGGAAATGTTGAACATGAAGAAGTTGTTGCATTAACCAAAGATTTTCTCTCAAAGATTCATTCTAAAAAGCTGAAAAAAAGCCAAAATGCGACGAGCTACACTGGTGGTGAGTATTTAGAACATCGTAAATTAGATCAGGTGCACTTGCTAATTGGTCTACCTAGCGTTTCTCGTTATGACGATAAATATCACACGTTTCAAGTGCTTGATTCTATATTAGGGAGCGGAATGTCATCACGTCTGTTCCAGGAAGTAAGGGAAAAGCAGGGATTAGCTTACTCTGTTTATTCATTTAATTCCAGCTACACTGATACAGGGATGTTTTCCATTTTTGCTGGCACAGATAGTAGTAACTTAGATAAGCTTTTAAAATCTATGACGACAGAGTTGAAGAAGCTGTCTACAGATAATCTGAGGGAAGAAGAAGTAAATAGAGTGAAAGAGCGAATAAAATCCCAAATTTTAATGTCACGCGAAAGTGTTAGCTCACGCGCTGAAACATTGGGGCACTACTATGGTAACTATAATAGGTACATCAGTAAAAATGAATTAATAGAAAAAATTAGTGCAGTTACCACTGCTAACGTAAAAAAAGCAGCAAAAGAATTGTTATCTCAGCATGAAAAAACTACTCTAGCTGCAATTGGAGAAATTAAATCATTGCCAAGTTACGATAAAGTGGTTTCTATGCTTAAAGGGAGTGTTAAATAAACTGTGTCAAACCGCATTTTTAGTTCAACTCAATTTTCAATCTGCCAGGAAAGAAAACATCAAGTTGAGAGATAGTTAATGCCCAATCATGTACAGGCATCGTCCACTTTTCCTCTGCCTTCTTTATAGCACAATATACCTGCTTATACAAGGCATTTATGCTGGTAAATGAGCCTTTGGTCTTAGTGAATTTCCTAATTTGCCTATGTAGCCCCTCTATGGGATTGGTGGTGTAGATTATCCTCCTAACTGGACCAGAATACTTAAAATAACCAGACAAGTTTTCCCAATTATTCTGCCAAGATTTTATAACCATAGGGTACTTTGTGCCCCATTTTTCATCCAATTCCAACAGATAATTCTCGGCAATTTCCTTGCTTGAAGCTTGATATACCTTCTTTAAATCGCTCAAAAAACTCTTCGCATCTTTACTGGCCACATACTTCAGTGAGTTGCGTATCTGATGCACTATACACATCTGCACTTCCGCATTAGGAAAGACACTGTTTATAGCTGCAGGAAAGCTTTTCAGCCCATCAACGCAGGCAATAAGGATATCTTCTACTTGTATCTTGTCAAAAGCATCTAATGTTTTAAGCTTAAGCATTAGGTGGAGAAGGGAGGAACTCTGTGCTTCTTCTTAGATATAAAATCTGTAGAGGAGATAAGAATTCCCTTCTCAAAAGTATAGGCTGGACGGTATCGTAGAAAGACCTGAATGGTTCTAATTCTGTATTCACAAGACTAGCCTTACTTTTCATTTTTAATGGTAACGTATGGGGTTATATATGATCAACAACTTTTTGGGCATAGATATATCAAAAGATCGCTTTGATGTTTTTCTCTCATTTATAAGCAAAAAAGGAAAGCGTGAAACTAGAAAAAGAAGCTTTAAGAACGATGGTTTCAAAGTCTACTGAATTTTCTACACAAACATAATGTAGAAAAAGTAAAAACCTGCATGGAATCTACTGGTTGTTATAGCGAAGCACTGGCTGAATTTCTACACAATGCTGGACATTTTGTAAGTGTTGTAAATCCTTATTGCATAAAATCTTATGCAAGGAGTAAGCTGATACGACAAAAGAATGATCAGACCGATGCAGAAGTTATTGCTGATTATTGCCAAAGACAGGAACCTTCTAGTTGGACACCACCTTCTCCTGAAATGAAAAAATTAAAACATCTTTATCGTTGCTCAGTTGCGTTAAAAGATGAGTTAACATTAGTAAATAACCACTTAGAAAAAAAGAGAGACTGCCTAAAGAAGTTGCAAATGCTTGGGAAGACCTTGCAATGAATATAGCTCAAAAAATAGAAACAATAAAAAACTCCGTACGTGAACTATTAAATCAACACAAAGAATTGTTGGAAAATTTTCAACTTCTATTGACTATTCCAGGCATAGGAGAAGAATCAGCAATAGCTATTTTAGCTGAAGTTTCTGATATAGAGGTTTTTAGAGATGCCAGGCAATTGGCAGCATATACAGGAGTTATACCACGAAATATGACGTCAGGTTCCTCTGTATATGCCAAACCCAGATTAAGTAAATCCGGTTCACAAACATTACGTAAGGCACTTTTCTTTCCTGCCATAGTAGCTAAGAATCACAATCCTATCATTATGAGCTTTTGCCAAAGATTAAAGGAAAAGGGTAAGCATAATATGGCCATCGTTGGTGCTGCAATGCGTAAGCTACTCCATATCATTTTCGGTATTCTGACATCCAAAAGTGCTTTTGATCCTAACCATATCAAAAACTACAGGGCTAGGAGGTTGACTGAAGGTTTAGTACTTTAAAATCAAAAATGCTTCCTATCTATCTTATGTAAAGTGGTATCTTACACAAATTTATTGAATGTTGTTGGTTAGTGGATATGTTGATAAGTAAATTAGTTTTATACGCACAAAACAGATGAAGTTTACTTATCAACATATCCACTAACTATAATCTGTGTACTGTTACACAATTGGAAGTATTTTTTGATTTTATGATGCAACTTGGGAAATTTTTATAATTTTTTTGTTGACTAACAAGACGGTATCTCCTCTCACATTCCACTTACAGTCACGAGAAGTAATTAAAACATAAGGTTTTTTATGCCTAGGATGTAAAGATGAAGGTAAAAACCTTTTAATACCTTTATATCCCTCAGCATTATCAAAAATGAACAGGCTTCTCCTTCCCCTTCTTGCAAAAAAAGCATATGTTTCTTTAACAATAGTTTCTATCATCTTGTCATTTCCGTACTTATCCTGGGGAGAAATGCCTAGTTTATCATCTTTAGCTAAGTCCAGAAAAGAACTTTCCATAGTCTTAGAGTTTTCAGCACTTATCCATATAACATTGCCACCATAATACTTTCCATACTTGTAAGCATATTTCCTAGCTAACTCACTTTTTCCCACTCCTCCAAGACCACTAATAGTAGCAACCTGCGATATCACCGCTTGCCTGCCCGTGCTCCTTTGTAGTGCGTCATGTAAGGCTTTTAATTCAATACTTCTACCAGTAAAAGATGCCACTGGCTCTATTATGCCAAACCAAATCGCTCCTAAAATTTCCTCTCTTATTTTTTCAAAAAACTCATTTATTTCTTCATGTGATAGAAACTTTCCCTCTCTTGCTTTCATCCAATCCAGAACTTCTACCAGAAAGCGACCATAAACGTTCTTTTTATCGATATTATTAAATTCTTTGCCTAACTCATTCTCAATGATTTCCGCTAGTTTTATCTCGTTAGGTTGATTTACTGCAAATACTAATTTATCAAAAAATTCCCTTATATTCTCTTCTAACCTGCCTTCATTTGTCATTCGCTCAAACTCACGTTGCCATACCTGATTTCTTTCCAATTTTCTTTTTGAGTTTTGATCTGATTTACCTTGAAGTTCTTTTATCTCCTTTTCCAATTCTTCTATTGCTTCTTTTACAGCACTCTTAAATGCCGGTTGCACTATTGAAATCATGTTATCGTGAGTATAAGAGAACTTGTATCTCGTACCGCCGTATTTAAAAAAAATATCACTAGTGCTTATTACTTCAACTGCAATTTCTATTCCCTTGTTTGGTCCCGAAGTTTTTACTTTCAACTTTTTTATTGTATTTTGTGTTGTACTTTGAGCTAGATCGAAACCGATATTAGTACAGATAATAAAGTCCTCTAGGTCACCATCTGCAAAATCTTGATTATTTTTAGTCTTTAGGTAGGGAACAAAATATTTTGCCAAGCTAAATTCACCACTTTTATCTTTTGAAAGCAATTTGCCTACACCGATTTTTTCGCATTCATTTTGCTTGTGTTTGATTTGTACAAACCTATGTACTGTTGTTCCATTTTGCCTATATCGAAAAACAATATCATCAAAACCTGCAGCTGATTCCATTTCTGTGGCTAAGCGGAAAGAATATTCTCTATCTACTGCACGTTTGAGAAACAGCATTAGCCACTTCAATTGGTAAATATCACCATGAAAAGAGCGTTTTCTCCCTCCAGCAGGATAAGTTTCAGGCATCCTCAACCTCACATAATTTTATAAATAGTACCCATAAATGGTAAAAAAGTTATATGTCATGATATACAGATATCGTAACAAAGACCTTGGAATATCTACGAGATGTGCTGTTATGTAAATAAAAAAATGTGACTAATTACTTAATCTTTCACTCAAAATTGAATTCACAACATCAGGGCTGGCTTTTCCCTTGGTGAATTTCATGACTTCACCAACAAAGAAACCATATAATTTTGTTTTACCGCTTTTGTATTCTTGAACTTTATCTTGGTTGTCATTGATGATTTTATCTATTACCTCTGAAATTTGACATTTGTCAGTTATTTGCTTGAGATCCTGCTCTTCTATAATAAGGGATGCAGGCTTTCCAGTTTCAAACATAATATCAAAAACTTGTTTACCAAGTTTAGCAGAGATCGTTCCATCAACGATAAAATCTAAGAGTTCTGACAAAGCATTTGCTTTGATTGGGGAGCTCACAATATCAATATTTGCTTTATTTAAACGACCGAAAAGCTCTACAGTTAACCAGGTGACCGC
Organism: Wolbachia endosymbiont of Listronotus oregonensis; assembly: GCF_031205055.1. NCBI lineage: Bacteria > Pseudomonadati > Pseudomonadota > Alphaproteobacteria > Rickettsiales > Anaplasmataceae > Wolbachia > Wolbachia endosymbiont of Listronotus oregonensis. The sequence continues at coordinate 740,106 of NZ_CP102118.1, forward strand.
GAGCTTTGAATCATGTTTTTTTATCAATTCCTCAAAGTAATCAGCAATCGCCTTATCGGAAGTAATGACATTTGCATCGTATTCGTTGATACCTAATTTTTCAATGTATCGCTGCTTTTTCTGCTCTGGCAACTCAGGCAAAGATGATTGAATTAAATCAATTTTCTCCTGGCTTACCTCAACAGGTAATAAATCAGGCTCAGGGAAGTATCTATAGTCGCTTGCATCTTCTTTGTTTCGCATCACTTTTGTTTTTCCCGAAGCAACGTCAAACAATAAGGTATCTTGACTTATTTCTTCCCCACCTTCTAAAATTTCAATTTGTCTTTGTATTTCATAGTCTATAGCTTGCACAATATAACGTATCGAGTTCAGATTTTTTATCTCACAACGAGTGCCAAATGTGCTACTGCCTTTTAGGCGGACAGAAACATTTGCATCACAACGAAGTGATCCCTTTTCCATATCACCATCACATGAACCAATGTAACGCAAAATCTGCCTCAATTTTTTCATGCATTCTGCAGCTTCCGCAGATGAACGGAGATCTGGTTCTGAAACAATTTCCATTAAAGCAACCCCTGCACGATTTAAATCCACATAAGTTTTGCTTTCCTCATGAACGCTCTTTCCTGCGTCTTGCTCTAAATGAATTCTCGCAATTCTTATTTCCTTTTCATTGTCGTTGATAAATACTCTACCATTTTTAACTATTGGCTCAAAAAACTGGGTTATCTGGTAACCTTGCGGTAAATCAGGATAAAAATAATTTTTCCGATCAAAGTAAGAACACTTATTAATTTCTGCAGAAATTGCAAGACCGGTGCGTATTGCTTGCTCTATGCAGTAATAATTTAGTATTGGCAGCGTACCTGGCATTGCTGCATCAACTAGAGAAACTTGAGTGTTATGCTCAGCACCAAACTCCGTTGATGAGCTAGAAAATAGCTTCGTATTAGAAGAAACTTGAGCGTGCACCTCAAGCCCAATTACCGCTTCCCAATCCTCTTTCGTCATGTATTTTATTTAAATGATAATCTTAATATTCTGCAAAATTAACACAAAAAGTCAAAACAAAACCCACATTTTTATTTTTTGTCTTAACTTTTTAACCTATAGTAATTAAAATATGACCTTACCCAGAAAGAGTGAAGAGAAAGAAAAGGCGTTTTTTTATAATAAAAATGTTTTTTCAAAAGGAGTAGTAATGACAAAAAGAAGAGAATATACAGTTGAGTTTTAATTAGAAGCTGTGTATTAAACAGCGTAGACATTCTGCTATTAATTATTGCATTCCTGAGCAATTTGATTCATTATTCTTTTTGTAAAAAATTTTCTTGACTTTCTCTCTACTTTTTCTGGGTAAGGTCACTTTAAAGGAAGTCTAATAGATGCTACATAGAAATCCAGATGAGTTTCTAAAGTCTATTCCAAAAGATAAGCGCATAATGTGCCTTGACATGGGAGAAAAGCAAATAGGTATAGCATTTAGCGATAAAACACAGCTTATAGCCACAGCTCATAGTGTATATTATAGGAAAAATATGAGCAAAGATTTAGGTTATCTGCATAGAATATTCAAAGAAAATGAAGCTGGATCAATGGTAATAGGACTACCATTAAAAATGGACGAGCAAGAAACTAAATGGTGTAAAACCATAATCCAATTCGCAAATAAAATAATAAAAAAATATAAAGTACATATATACTTACAAGACGAAAGCTTCTCAACATCTATCGCAACTCATACACTAAAAATCACTGGAATATCAATCACAAAATCAAAAAAAATAGATGATAAAATCTCCGCATGTATTATTTTGCAACGAACGTTAGACAAAATAAATACAATCAAATAGTTTTTTCAGATCTGGAAATCTTCAAACTGAATCTCATATAAAAGTTACTCAACAAAACAAGAACCTTTCGTATAAGCATGACAAATTGCTACAGCAAGAGCATCAGCAGCATGGTGACATTTTATACTCAAATTTTTAACTATTTGCTTCACCATAAATATAATCTGATCCTTATCAGCATGGCCATTTCCGGTAATGCTTTTTTTTACATAGTTTGCATCATATTCATTCATAGTTAGCTTTGTTATTTTTAACGCTAAAATTACAACCCCTCTTGCATATCCTAAAGTTAGTGAAGATTTAGGATTTTTATTAACAAAAATTTTTTCTACTGCAGCTTCATTCGGAGAATATTGAAATATTACTTTCTTTAATTGTTCAAAAATTATATGTAAGCGTTCACCTGTACCCAATTTTCCATCAGTTGATATGGTACCGCCGCCCAAAAATTCAATATTATTTTTCTCGTTCAGGCTGATAATGGCCCAACCAGTCTTGCTTATCCCTGGATCTAGACCTATTATTTTAACCACTTAATAAACGCTTAACCAATAGACAAACAAAAATAAAAACATCCAGACTACATCTACAAAGTGCCAATACCAGGAGGCAAACTCAAAGCACAAATGGTCCTGAGGTGTAAACTGGCCTTTCCGCGCTCTAAATAAACACACTGATAAAAATATTATTCCTATTATAACGTGTGCGCAGTGAAAACCGGTAATCATATAAAAATTGGATGTATAAATAAGCTTTTCTCCTGTTTCTTGTAGAGAAAAACTCGCTTCATGATACTCTATTGCTTGCACTATTATAAAAAAACCCCAAGCAATATAGTTATGGACAGCATTTTAATCGTGCTCTTTTTATCATTTTCAAGTAAAGAGTGATTTGCCCAAGTAATTGTTGTACCAGAAAGCAATAATATTAATGTATTCATGAATGGTAGTGACCACGGATCAGGTGGCAAAATTCCCTCAGGGGGCCATTCAACTTTTTTTGCAGGAGAAAACGCCTCAAATAAAAAAACTGGATCAAGCCAGGCTTTAAAGAATGAACAAAAGAACACTATAAAAAATACGACCTCCGAGAGAATAAATAAGTACATTGCAAATTTGAGTCCATGTTTTACAATGGTAGTATGACATTTATCATAAATGGCCTCCCTTATTACATCTCTCCACCAATAGAACAGCACCCCTGATACTGCGGAGATTCCCAGAACTAAACAAAACATTCCGAAAATTTGTTTATGAAGCGCGCCAACTAATCCAAGTGCAAGAATAAGAATTGCTGCTGATATAGCAATTGGCCAAGGACTTGGGTCCACTAAATGAAAATCATGTTCTTTACTTTTCATAGCATTTTAAAAAATACTTACTAAGGATACAAATTAGCTTAAAATTGTCAATGTTCCTTAGGAAATTGATTGAATCTTGAAAAATTATATGCACCATTCAAAAAATCTAACATGAATTGGGCGCTTATTCTAAATAACTTAAGCATCCTGCTCTTTTCATTTTCTCTTGCCCTGCTGCAATATTCATCAACAATATTTTCCAAAATAATGCATCCAGATTCTATAAAACTACCGCTATAATAATCAAACCAATCCTTATATCTATTATTTTTCTTGAATCTATTTTTCATACTATCAACGATAGTCTTGTATATAAACATATAAGAATACAAAACTGTTATGGCTTCATAAGTGTTGCTATATGAGGTAGACAAAAGAAAATTAGTAAAATTTAAGCACTCAAGAGATTTCTCTCCACGACTTATAGCATATATAGCAAAGTAGTGGTTATGCAAAATTCTCTCAATAGCAATTGCCCCTCGAGCCACCCTAATAAGTGAAACAACATTGTTACAGCCTTCTACCCTGGATGCAGTAATTAAGACGGTACGAATATAATCACTCAAGAGTAATGTACCTTGTTGAATATAGAATCTGAAACATACTGTAATTGCTGTTGAATAATGGAGAGACATACTCCATTATTTTGGCGCGAAGTAACAAATTCAGTAGAATAAGTTCTTCAAAAATAATTTAAACTTTTATAGTAGGAGTAGTCTCATGAAATATTATAGCGGATTAGATGTCTCACTCAAAGAAACTTTTATCAGTATCGTTGATGAGAAAGGAAAAATTATTAAAGAAGAAGTTGTTGCAAGTGAGAGTGATGCAATAGCTAAGTGCTTGCTTGGCCAAGACAAAGAATATGAAGTGATAGGGATAGAAAGTGGACAGCTATCAATATCAATGTGCAAAGAATTAAGGAATTTTGGATTACCAGTAATTTGTGTAGATGCAAGACATATGGCAGCAGCATTATCTGCAAGGATCAATAAGAATGATAAAAATGATGCAAGAGGTATAGCACAAATGATGAGAGCTGGGTTATACAAAGAAGTATTGGTAAAATCAGACGAATCTTGCAAAATTAAGGTAGCGCTTGGAAGCAGAAGGCAGTTAATATGCAACAAGCAGCAAATCATTGGAACAATAAGAGGATTATTGAAGATATATGGAATAAAGCTCGGTAAAGGAGCAAAATTTGAAATTTTTGCCTTAAGAATACAAGATGCAATGAATAATTTGGATGAAATCAGTAGGAGTTCAATAGAAGCATTAGTTTGTAGTTTGGAAACAATAGAAGAATCAATAAGAAAACTTGACAAAATACTTTCAGGACAAGGCGAAAAAGACGAAGATTGCAAATTGTTAACTACTACCCCAGGAGTTGGTATGATAGTAGCAATGACATTTAAAGCTGCAATAGATAATCCATATAGATTTGAAACATCTTATACAGTTGGAGCCTATATAGGATTGACACCAAGGCAGTACGCTTCTGGGGAGGTTAATCATCATGGCAGTATATCAAAAATGGGACCAGTGGAGTGCAGAAGTATGTTGTATGAGGCTGCACAAGTCTTACTTGTAGTCAATAAGAAGAAATTTAAGTTAAAAAGCTGGGGATTAAAGCTAGCAAAGAAAAAAGGGATGAAAAAAGCAATTGTAGCAGTAGCGAGAAAATTAGCTGTAATTATGCACAGGATGTTGGTTGATAAAACAGAATTTTGTTATCAATAAACAAGAGGAGTATAGAACAATAGTTTTATTGAAAGTGAAGATAGTAATGCCGATGGAAGGGACAAGCAAGAGCAGAAAGTGAAGCTTAGACTTCGTGCGAAACATGTTGCCGTCCACTTCCGCCTAACAAGTATAGTGCGGCTTGGCGAACTAAAGTTTTAGCCATATTGGACCGCGGAGAGAACTTTGGAAGCATGCTACTTTAACTTATGTAAAATCACTAGGATTATGAGGAAAGTATGACACCTTAATTTTTATGAGTTTAATGAATATGTGAATAAGTACTTTTAATGTGTGTGGACGTACTTATCCACATATTCATTAACTATATTGATTTAGAAAGGTCATTAAAAATTTAGTACAGGTGTTTTTTTGCCAATAAAGCGATTTGTAGTTGAGTAAGATAATATAATAGCAGATAAAATTTGTACTATAGCCAGGCTTGATGTCAGAAAATATTTTTAATGATATAAAAAATTATTATTGACTTTTATGCAATTAGAGAACTTTCTATACTTAGAGTGTTATTCTCCAATTCAACATTAAAAGGATGCTTAATTATATCCTTTAAAAGATTTGATCCATAACAACTCTTAATTATACCACTGAACACTACAATACTGCCAACGTAAACAACTTGTGCTAATGCGTTTTTATTGAGGTATATTAGAGCAATATGCCTCATCCAAAAACATTATCTCTAGCTCCAGTCCTTTCCTACAAAGCTCATATATCTTTTCCTTTTCACAGTCACTAGCTCTTTTGTATAGCCTACTTGTAATATCACTAACCTCCTCAACCACCGCGTCCATTCCTTTGCTATTACAGATATCAATCCACTTTTTGTATTTGTTATTTTTAATCCCCTTAGTTGTTATCTCATTTGCCATATGGCATATAACAATTTGGTATACATTAAAGGAAGAATAAGACAATACTAAGGTCTCAGTAACAGAATTGTGATACGCAGTACTCATGAAAAGGTCAACACAGGCAGAACAAGCTCTTGACTTTTTATGATTATCAGATAGATCACAATCCTCGAAATATTTTTTATATTGTTCTCGAAAATCAAATGCTCCTTTTGCTATATCAATTAACCTACTTATTGTTTCAACATCATTAACTTTAGCTGCAACAACTAAATGAGCACGAGCACAATCTACAGAACCTAGAAAATCCTGCTGAAGGTAAAATTTAAATCTTTTATAATCTAAAGTACCATTCATCAATTCAACATAAAAAGGATGTTCTTTCATCCTATCAATAAGATCGGAAAGCTCTTTTACAATTACGTTGTACAGTTCTCCTTCTATTTCGTTATACACTTTATGAGCCTCATAATAAAAACTGAATATAATAATTATCACTAATATAGTATAATTATTATGAAAAAGCAATTATACTTCAACAATAAGCTAGTATATAAATATGAGGCTGTAAATCAAAAATTTTAGCAATCTAAAGAAATTTTACTATTACCTTCTATATTGAATTCTCTACAAAGATCAGCAGACAAGTTCATGCTTTCCCAAGAAAATCCACCGTCATTTTCTGACTCTTTACCAAAATGTCCATAACAGGCTGTACGTTTATATATAGGGCGATTAAGCGATAAATGCTTGATTATGCCTTTTGTTGATAAATCTATACTATTCTCGATAAACTCTTTAATTACTCTTTCCTCCACCGCATTCGTACCAAATGTATCAATATAGAATGAAGTAGGTTTTGATACACCAATTGCATAAGAAAGCTGCACAAGACAACGTTCAGCTAAACCTGCAAAGACAATATTTTTAGCAAGGTATCTTGCCATATAAGCTGCAGATCTATCAACTTTGGTTGCATCTTTTCCGGAAAATGCCCCTCCACCGTGTGGAATATAACCTCCATAGGTATCAACCATAATTTTTCGTCCGGTTAATCCACAATCACTAACCGGTCCACCAATAACAAATCTACCAGTTGGATTGACTAAGAGATTTTCCTCAGGACATATCCACCCTTTAGGTAAAGATGAAACTATGTAAGGATAAATTATTTCTTTTACTTTTGATTGATCCAAATCCTCAGGGTGCTGTATTGAGACAATGATACTTTCAGCACGTACCGGGAGGTTATTCTCATATGCCAAAGTGATTTGTGATTTTGCATCCGGACCAAGCTTTGCTTCTTTAACTGCGCTCATGATATTTTTCAGAATCGAGTGTGCATAAAAAATGGGTGCTGGCATAAGGTTTTCTGTCTCTGTTGTTGCATAGCCATACATTATGCCCTGATCGCCAGCACCTTGATCCAACCCTATTGCAATGTCATTTGATTGCTCATGCAGCAGTATATTTACCTTCACTTTTCTCCAGTGGAAACCATCATGCTCATAACCAATATCTTTTATTGTATTCCGTACAATACTTTCAATCCTGCTATTTTTGATGTTAGGTCCGAATACTTCCCCAGCTATAATAACGTTATCTTTGGTGACTAAAGTCTCTATTGCAGCTCGCGCAAAAGGATCAGTGAAAAGGTATTCATCAAGTATTGCATCTGAAATTTGATCTGCTACTTTATCTGGATGACCAGCCGCCACTGACTCACTGGTTACTAAATTTTTATATAAACTCATGCTTTAGGTTTCTGCTTATACAATACCAAAACCGCTATAAAAACACAGTTAGTAATTACTAAATGGTGGGCCTGGGAAGAGTTGAACCTCCGACCTCACGCTTATCAGGCGTGCGCTCTAACCACCTGAGCTACAGACCCCTGATTTATTCAAGCTGAAGCTTTCATATTATCTGTAGGCAAGATATCAATAAAAGTCTTTTTATTTGCTGACCTTCTAAAGCTGACCCAGCCTTCTACTTTGGCAAAAATCGTATGATCTTTACCTATACCAACATTCTTCCCAGGATGGAATTTTGTGCCTCTTTGGCGCACAATTATGTTACCAGGAATAACCTTCCCATTCTTCTTTATTCCTAACCTACGACCTGCTGAATCTCTACCATTACAGGAACTACCACCTGATTTTTTAGTTGCCATATCTTACCTCTTACTTTTGAAGATTAATTTCATTGATACGAAGAACAGTTATATACTGCCTATGACCAGTCTTTCTACGGTAATTTTTTCTTCTTTTCTTCTTAAAGATTATAATTTTTTCTCCTCTACACTGCTCCAATACTTCAGCTTTAACAGTAGCATTAGATGAATAAGATAAGCCATTATTTGAAATACAAATCACCTTATTGATTTCTACCTCTTTTTTTCTTCAACTTCTAACTTCTCTACTTTTATTATACTGCCTTCTTTTACTAAATATTGTTTTCCACCAGTCTCAATTACTGCAAACATGATAAATATAAATTATTGTTATTAACTTTAATCGTAAACGATGTCATATATGCTGTCAATATAAATAAAAAACATGACTTAATGCTCCTTCTGAGCTACTTAAATACTTCTATCTTTTTTCACCTTGTTATCTGCTTTTTCTCAGACAATAATTAATTCTCAAAAAATCTTGTTTTGAACAGAAGCAAAACTTGATCATTTTTAATCTCCCTCACTTTGCTTTTGCGGTAGGTCTCTAATTAAAACTCCATAATATGGCTTATTAATTATCTAGCAAAAATTCAGCTTCAATTTGAAAAAAGTACAACCTGTTGCTATTCAGCTGGGGTTTTATAAGTTATAATTTATTCCAAGCTCAAATCCATGATTATAATCTTCAAATGCTTTCAATAGACTATAACCAGCAAAAGCACTTGTCCTTGAAGAAAGCGGAAAATCAAGACCAGAGCTTATTTTATATGAGAAACCAAACTTTGACTGTCCAATAAAATCGATAGCAGCACCTATACCAACATTGACATACGGAGTGATATCCGTGTTTGTAAACTCGTAATGATAACGTAAATTTGCTAAAATTCCTCCTTGCAGTCTGTATTTAAAAATATTTGCAACTGAAATCATAGGCTCAACTGAAATTTTTACGCTGTTTGTGTAGTGATAACCGATACTATGACTAAAATTGCCAGAACTGTATGACGAAGAAGTATAGATCCTATCTCTAACCCAATCAACTCCAAAACATGGTACTGACAAAGAAACAGCAGGCAATATAGCTACTAAGGTAAGTAATTTTTTCATTTTTACCCTCCAAATATTGATATACGCATGTATACAAATATAAGCATTAAAAATAATATAATTACAGCGAATTACTTTATTCTCTTAATCACCTGCTTTTCTCTTGCTATTGCAAGGCTTTTTTCTGGTACATCTTCCACTATAACACTACCTGCCGCAATTACAGAGTCATCATGAACATTAAGCGGTGCAATGAGTGAGCTATTGGCACCAATAAAGCAATTGCTTCCTATGTTCGTTTTATGTTTCTTTTTCCCATCATAATTACAAACAATAGTACCTGCTCCTATATTACTCCTCTGCCCTACTTTAGCATTTCCTATATAACTTAAGTGTTTTATTCTAGTGTTTTGACCAACTTCACTTGTTTTCACTTCCACAAAATTTCCTATTTTTGCCTTATTACCAATTGTTGTGTTTCCGCGTATTCTGGTAAATGGACCGACCTCAGCATTACTTTTAATTAAGCAGTTTTTTAAATGCGAAAATGGCAGTATTTTCGCACCAGACTCTATTTTCACTCCAGTACCGAAAAAAACATATGGGTAAATAACTGAATCTCTGGCAATTTGCGTATCAAGAGAAAAGAAAACAGTCTCTGGAGCAACAAGCGTTACTCCAGAGTTGGTAAAAAATTTTCTTTTGTTTTCTTGAAAGTAAAATTCAGCTTTTATAAGGTCATTTCTGTTATTTATTCCCGTTGCCTCTTCTCCACCGGTAATAACGTAACCGACATTTAAATTACTCTTCACTGCAATGGAAACTATATCGGTCAAATAATATTCATGAGTTGAGCTATTGCACTCTATTTTCTCCACCAATTCACGTAAATTCTTTGCACATGCAACCATTATTCCAGCATTTGCAAGAAACTCTTCATGATTATTTTTATCACTCTTTGCTTCTACGATTTCTCTTAAGGAACCATTCTCAATAATTAACCTACCGTATTCTTTATTGCTTGTCCTAAAACCTAGGCAAACTAGAGCCTTGCCTTCTAAGCAACTAACCATTTTAGTTATTGTGCTGCTTTTTATGAGTGGGGTATCTCCATACTGCACAATAATTATGCTCGAATCTGGCAATTCTTTCAGGTTTCTCATCGCAGTTTTGACTGCATCTCCCGTGCCAAGTGTTAATTCTTGTGTAATTAACTGTATATCCTTAAAGCACTTTAGTCTTTCAATTAAAGGCAGATCAACTACAACAGCAATATTTTCAGGATTTAACTGTTTTGCATTGTAAATGACATGCTGGAGCATGGAAAAACTGCCTATTTTGTGTAGGACCTTAGGCAAATCTGAATTCATCCGCCTGCCATGCCCTGCAGCAAGTATAACGAACGTATGAGTTTTACTTATCACTTATCTTAAAGATGAAAAATGAAAACCGTAATGATCAAGCCATCTGATTTTGTTGTCATAAAAGCTCCTTAAGTCGCTAATTTGATATTTTAGCATTGCAAGCCTTTCTATACCAATGCCAAACGCAAAACCGCTGTATTTAGTGTGATCTATTCCAACATTTTGAAATACATTTGGATGCGTCATACCGCATCCCAGTACTTCTATCCATTTACTACCTTTATAACTTATGTCCACTTCTGCAGAAGGCTCGGTAAAAGGGAAAAAACTATTACGAAAACGTATCTTCAGCCCTTTATCTCCAAAAAACTTATTAAGGAAGTGATGAATAGTAAATTTTAACTGGCCCATATTGACATTCTCATTGACATATAACCCCTCTATTTGATGGAACATAGGGGTGTGAGTTGCATCAAAGTCGTTTCTGTATACTCTACCAGGAGATACGATTTTAATCGGAAAAGTTTTCGCTTTTTCCATAGTTCTGATCTCCACAGATGAGGTATGAGTGCGCAGCACCATTCTTTTGTCGTTTATTTTATTCTTTAAGTAGAAGGTATCTTGCTCCTCCCGCGCAGGGTGGTGACTTGGAGTATTCAGTGCATCAAATACATGAAATTCATCTTCAATGTCAGGGCCATCAACTGCTTTAAAACCCATATGTGCAAAAATAAGCTTTACTTCATTTAGAACCTTACTGAGTGGATGGACCTTGCCCATTTTTTCTGGTCTAACGGGCAACGTGATATCAACCGCCTCGTTCTGCAATTTAAAGTTAACTTCTTCGGCTTTTAGTGCATTTTCCTTATTCATTATAAGCTGATCTAGCTTATTACGTAAAACGTTGATAACTTCGCCTAAATTGCGCTTTTTTCCTGCGTCTTCTATCTCTTTTAAGTTGTCAAAATAAGCTTTAATTACACCCTTTTTTCCCAAATATGATAGCCTGACTTTTTCTAAATCTTGTAAAGAAGAAGCATTCTCAATTTCAGAGACCGCTTTATCTTCAAGTGAAGGTATTTCATTCAGTAGCTCTTTATTCATCTTAGAAACGCTGGCTTAAACTTTAATTATAGTAAAATCTTGAATAGCATCAACAATCTAAAAACTGTCCCATTTTGATTATTAATTTATTGACCAATTAGTTTTTTTTATTTACCTTTGCGTTGATGAATTTGCTGTATCAACCATGCACAACAGTGACACTGAAACTGATAATAAGTACAAAATAGAGGATTTACCTAAGTTCTTTAAGGAAAGATCCAAAAACATAAGTAAAGCATTTTCTAGCAAAATAATTAAGATCAGTACCATTCGCTCGAGAAGTATTGAAAGTAATATACAAGAATTTTCATTTGAGCTAACAGCAACAGGTAAAGACACCTTTAATACAAGACCATTTCAAATAAAATCTTTAATTGATTTTTTTAAAATCTGCCTTTCTCGGGAAAAAAATTTTACAGTCAACATAAAAGTACCAAAAGAAAGCAGTGAATTATATAATAACTACTGTAAAACTAGTAGTGATAAAACTGTAGAAGAATTCGTAAATAATGCTCCGCCTCAAATCCTTCTGCAAGGAATAACAATCATACTACAAACAAATGTTAAAGACATTAACTTAGATAATTTGCACCAAATAGGGTCATTTTTAAATGAAAGGCTAAAACATGCAGAAAAAACTGAAAATGAGGAACAGAGTCAAGTTACACTACAAGTAAAAGAAGCAGAAAATAAAGACAGACAAGAACAGAGTGAAACTAAGCAAAAAAACGCACAAAATAGACAAATTGTACCATTTACAGGCTCGTTTGGCTTTAACGTAGCAAGCAAAGGAAATTGTAAAGCTCCAGTGGTTACTGCTGCAATAAAAGCTAATATACCAAAATATAGAATCTTCCTTCCCTTATCCAATTTTTTTAATGATGTAATAAGGTTATCCCTTTTAAGAACACCAAAACCTTCTATACAGAGCAACAATATACCATTTGGTGTCATTCCAGCGCTTGACGCTGGAATCCAGAAAAAAAGAAAAATGGACCCCAGTGTCAGCTACTTGGATGACAAGTAGTATAGGAAATCCAATACCTCAAGGAGCAGAACAGAATGTAGGTCAAACTACTTCGCACACAGAGTATTTTAAGGCTAACAGAAAAAAGAAGTCAAAAAAGCAGACCAAAGAACTATCAGAGAAAGAAAAACAATTAGCCATAAAACAAGCACAAAATGATGCTAGAGTAGCTATGTTAGATAACCAGATTGAGCGCAGGGGAAAAAAACTCGATGAAATATTTATTGAAGTGATGAATGGATACAAAAATCAAGATCCAGAAACATTTCGCAATGTTTTTAACTCAATATTCAATATTGTTTATTTTCAAGATAAACAATTACATGAAATATTGGAGTCAGGTGAGATATCAGAAGTATTAGAAATACTAGAAATACCACAACCAGCTGGCAAGTCTTCTTTTCCAAAAGAGTATTTACATAAGCAAGTATATAAAAAAAAGAGCAATTGCTCAAATTAGTTTCAGGTGTTTATATACAACAACCTCCTACGCAACATGAAAATACTCCTCATAAATCTACAAACCCTTTACCAATAAATAAATCTAAAGATCCTTCACCAGCAACAAATGAAGCTAAAACTCTACCACCTACTAACATTACACTCAAATCACCGTTAAAAACTGTATTTTCCTCAAAAAAGGCTTATTTTTGTCTATTTATAATAGTAGCATCTGCATCAACACTTTGCTTATGGCATTTTCCATTAGGAAAAGTGTCAATGTTAAAAGAATTAGTGCCACCAGAAAAAGAGAAAATATTGGGTTAGCATTGAACATAGGGTTACCGACATTGATTACATTATGTGTTTTGAGTTTAGCTTACTTTATATATTCTGAATATTCTATAGAATCTGTTAAGCAAGTAAGTGAAAACGATCCCCTTTCTCGCGCCTATAGCTAGTGCAGGCTCAGTTTTCCTACGTCATACCGCCGCGGATAGATCCCGCTAACAAGCAGCGGGATGACAGCAGTCCTACGTCATACCGTCACGGTATCTCACATAGATCCCACTAGCAAGCAGCGGAATGACGAATTTGTCATTTTTTAAATCGTTGGTAAACCAGAATTACTTTAGCTATAACAAAATAGAAGTAAGTTGTTGTAAAAAAATTTTCATGGTAAAATTATTTATTTTCACCATATGTTTAAAGGAATTATCACGGATATCGGGACTATAACTGATACTACCACTCACTCCAACTCTGATCAAATTTTCCATATCAAAACACAAAATTTACCCTCTATAAACAAAGGAGATTCAATAGCTTGCTCTGGTGTATGTTTAACTGTTGTGAACATACTGAACGATGTATTCACAGTTCAAGTGTCTCAAGAAACTATGAAGGTTGCTAACTTAAATACGTGGAGAATAGGAAAAAAAATAAACCTAGAACAAGCAATGCGGCTAAGCGACAGAATCGATGGCCACTTGGTTCAGGGTCATGTTGATGGGATAGTAAAAATTTTAACAATTGAGCGAAATTTAGATTCTCATGAAATCAAACTATCGTGCCCACAAGAATTAATTAAATTTGTTGCAAAAAAAGGCTCCGTTACACTAGACGGGGTTTCCCTTACAGTGAATTCAGTTATTAATCAGGAATTTATAGTAAATATAATTCCCTATACATGGGAAAATACAACTTTTCAGTACAACAAAATAAATGATTATCTGAATTTAGAAATTGACATGATCGCTAGGTATTTAGATCAATTGATGCAGCATAAATACAATTAATTTTACAACCTTGTTATTTACAACTATTATATCTTGAAAACCATATAGATATAAAATATGCTTTTCGATAGCCTAATTATCTTCATTGTTGTTCTATGCGTAATAATCTCGGTAACTAGAGGTTTTATAAAAGAGCTATGCGCATTGATGTTTCTATTTTTATCAATTTTTCTGACAGCTAATCACTATGATTTTTTCACTCCAAATTATAGTAAATATTTTGATTCTAAAGTTATACTAAACATACTTTCTACAATCTCTGTATTTATTATACTTAATCTTATATTCATGATAATAAACAACTGGCTAATGTACATATTATCACCCATAAGGTTGGGGTTTATCGATAGAGTTACTGGAATCTTTCTCGGAGTGCTTAAAGGAATATTGCTCTCTTATGTATTATTTTTTGCTGTGCACTTATATTGCTACACAGTATATGACAAAAAAGAATATGGCAAAAAGAGGAACATTCTGAAATAAAAGCAGAAGACATATTGCCTAATTGGATAATAAATTCACACTCTTATCAGGCTTTATTTGTGAAAGCAGAAGAAGTAATTGACATGTATGTACCAGAGTCGTTGATACTAAAAATAAAAGAGATCGGTGGAGAAATGGTTGATCAAGAAAAACCCAAAAACAATAAAAAAGAAGAGTAAATATTTATTTATAAATATGTTCATTAGGAGTATTCAAAAAGCCATATGTGTCAGGTTAAGAGCACTCCTCTCTTATAATTCACGTATTTAAGAATGACTTCTGCTAAACCTTTACTAATTCCATGTACGTTTTGAATTTCAGCCAGAGAAGCTTTGCTTATATTTTTCACTGAACCAAAATAAGACATCAACGCCTTTTTCCTTTTGTTGCCAATGCCGGGTATTTTGCTTAATTGTGAAACTATAAACTGTTTATCGCGTTTTTTTCTATGTGAAGTTATCGCAAAACGGTGGGCTTCATTACGCAGCAATTGTAAGTAAAGCATGACTTTGCTGTCATTTGCCAGACTGAATTCTTCCCTGCCCAGCATATAAAATGTTTCATTTCCTGCGTTACGATCAGGACCTTTTGCCATACAAGCAAAAGGAACGTTTATATTCAATACTTCCAGTACATTCTGTACTATGGAAACATGTCCTGGTCCACCATCAATCAGTAAAAAATCAGGTATTATGCCTTTTATATTGCCGGAGAAACGTCTGGTTAGCACTTCCCTCATCATTTTATAGTCATCGCCTGAAAATTTTTCCTTTATAGTAAATTTTCTGTACTCACTTTTTAAAAAACCCTCCTGCCCTGCAACAACCATTACACCAATTTGTTGATTTCCAAATATATGGCTATTGTCATAAACCTCAATACGCTTTGGAATGTTTGGTAACAAGAAGATTTTGCTAAGCTCCTCAAGCTTTTCTAGGTTATTTCTATAATCGATAAGCTTCTGCTCTAAGCTATGCTGAGAGTTATCATAAACAAATTTCAATAAATCACGCTCTTTTTTATTCTTTGCATGCAGAACTTTTACTGGCTTTTGAGCAACCTTATATAGTGCTTGTTCTATAATTTCCTTATCCACAATAGAATCTGGAACGTAAATTTGTATTGGAGGTATGTTAGCTGAATTATAAAAATTGACCAAAAAGGTGGATAAAATTTCATCATTTGAGTGATCACCACAGTTCTCGGCAAAGTAAGGAGTGCTGCCGTAGTTGTCTTTATTTCTGAACGATAACACACTAATACATGCTAGATCCTCTTCACGTACAATACTGAAGAAATCTGCATCTTTTTCAAAAGAAAAATCCGTGTGCTGTATTTGAATTTGCTCAAGAAACTTTACCCGATCTCTATATATAGCAGCAAGCTCATAGTTTTCTTCACTGCTGCACTTTCTCATTGTGAAAAGTAACTGTTCTTTCACTTCCTTATTTCTTCCAAGCAATGTATTTCGTGCCTGTTTTACTGATTGGCAGTAGTCGTCTTTTGTGATTTTGTTTATGCATGGTGCTGAGCAGCGCTTAATTTGATATTCAATACATGGTCTTTTTGTTGAGGAAAAGTATTGATCTGAACATACTCTTAGGAGAAAAGCTTTTTGCAATGACAATATAGTTTGCTTAACAGCAGCGGCAGATGTAAAGGGACCATAATAATGAAACTCATTCTTCTTAAATTTGCCTCTATATTTTGCTATTCTTGGATAATCGTGCTTGGAAATTGTTATATAAGGATAAAATTTTCCATCCTTGAGCACAATATTATAAAGTGGTTTCAATGATTTTATTAACTGTGCTTCAAGAAGCAGTGCTTCGATTTCATTCTCAGTGATGAATATTTCAACCTTAACAACCTGTGAGAGCATAACTCTAATTCGTTCAGAAAGGTTTTCGAATTGAAGGTAGTCAGATAATCTCGATTTCAAGTTTTTTGCTTTACCAATGTATAAAACTTTATCCTTATCTCCAATCATCTTATACACACCACAAGACTGCGGAGATAATTTTATCTGTTCTTTATATTGCTTGAACATTTATCCATTACTTGACTTGTATGAGGTTAAAATCTGCTACTAAATGAAAGACGGAAACTACATTTTCAAGCAAAGATAATCTGTTTCTTCTCAGCTTATCAGAATCACAGTTAATCTTTACACTGTCCATAAACTGATTGATAAACGGAGCAAAACCAGCAAGTTCATCAAGCGCTGCATTAAAGTGGTTATTTTTTATCGCTTGTTTTATGTTTTTACAAGCAGTTATAGCACAATTTGATAGCGCAATTTCTTCATTTTCAATCAAAAATCTCTTACCGTAAGATGCACTATAAGTAGTGCCATCACTTTTCCTTACTTTGCTCATCATGTTACTGACTCTTTTGTAAGTGCTTAGAATCTGTTCACCTTCTGGCGTACTAAGATAACGATCCAATATAACAGTTTGCTTTTCTGCTGTCAGCAGATCATTAATATCGATTTTATATAGTATTGAATCTACGACATCTTGCCTTATATCTCTATTTTTTAAAATAACCTTGAATCTTTCTAAGCAGAATCTAAATACTAGTTCTGAAATTTGTTTTCTATTTGGCTTATCAACTGACGTTGTATTTTCATTAAATAGAAGCCTTGAATATAAAGATACTGACTTATCTATCAATAGCCTAATTGGAATATGCAAATTATTTTCAAGTATTGTTCTAATTATACTAATTGTCATTCTCCGCAAACCAAACTGATCATACGAACCAGAGATTTTCTCACCTGCTGCAATTAAACCAACTAAGCTATCCACTTTGTCTGCAATTGACACAGCAATTGCTGAAGGGGATTTAGGACACTCCTGCTCTGGCCCGATTGGCTTATAGTGTTCAGTTATAGCTTCCACTATTTCTCTATCTTCTTGAAAATAAGAAGCATAATATCCACCCATTACTCCTTGTAATTCTGGAAACTCTCTTACTATCGATGTTGCCAAATCAGCTTTTGCCAAATATGCAGCACGTTCAACTTTTATCAGCGAAGCATGTGGAATAAATATAGCTATATACTTTGACAGAGACGTAATACGCTTCACCTTTTCCCCACGCTGCCAAGAAAAGCATGAAATAATATCGAACCCAATTTTTTGACATAATGATCCAGATCTTCCTTTTTGTCCTGAGATATCAAAAATTGTGCATCAGCAAGACGTGCTTCTAATATTCTTTCGTGTCCTTTAACAACTTCACCATTGTTGACGTTGACAACAGTGACAAAGTGTGAAATTCTCTTTCCATTACTTAAAGCAAGATATTTTTGCTGCGTATTAATTATACTAAGAATTACTTCCTTCGGTAATCCAAATGACTTTTCTTGATTCACTTCACCAAACAGTACGATTGGCCACTCTATAAGCCCTGTCAATTCATTTAGTAAATAATCATTTTTCTCAAGTTGTAAATTCTGCTCTTTTGTGAATTTATTAATCTGATCTAGTATAAATTGCTTTCTTTTGTCCAGCTGGAGAATTACGCTGTTTTTTTCTAGCAATTCAAAATAGTCTTTAGGTGCTTTAATAGTTAACGTCGCATCACTTGAGAGAAATCGATGGCCATATGTTGTGTTAGATGCTGTGATCCCTGCAAAAGACACAGGTATTATTTCGTCATTTAAAATGCATAAAATGTTTTTAATTGGCCTAACCCACCTTTCTTTTCCTTCGCCCCATCTCATGCTCTTCAACCAAGAAAAGTTTTTGAGCATTTCCTCCAGTTGATTTTTGAGGAATTCTCTGATGTTAAATGAGCAGCTTTCTCTTTTAATGAAGTAAAAATCCTCATTATTTACTTTTCGAACGAGCAAATCTTCTTCATTTTTCTGATATTTTCTTAAAAAACCTTCGATAGCACTTTTTGGTGCGTTAATGTTTGGTCCCTTAACTTCGTTATTGGAATCCTTTAGCTCCAAAGCATTTATGTTGTCAACAAATAGGGTAATGCGACGTGCCGTTACAAAAACCTCCATTGATGTAAATTTTACATTATTTTTGTTAAAAACATTGGCAATACAGCTCTTAACTTGAGTTGCAGCTACATTCTGCATTCTCGATGGTATTTCTTCTGAAAGGCACTCAAATAACAACTGCAACGACATACGCTATTTACTCATGTACAATTCGCAACATTTTTTTGTCAGCTCTCTAACTCTACCAATATGCGCTGTACGTTCATTGACACCAAGCACACCTCTTGCATCAAGCAGATTAAGTAGGTGACTAGTTTTAATACATTGGTCATAAGCTGCAATTGGTAGCTCCTTTTCAATAAGGAACTTACATAATTTTTCCGTATCTTCAAATTGCTGCTGTACCACTTTAGTATCATAATAATCTAACGCTAAATAAGAAAATTCATATTCTCTTTGTTTAAAAATATCTCCGTAAGTTACACCGTTATCGTTCCAAGTTATATCGTAAACATTATCTACACCTTGTATGCACATTGCTAAACGTTCCAACCCATATGCCACCTCACCAGGAATCATCTTGCAGTCAATCCCTCCAACTTGCTGTATATAAGTAAGCTGTGTTACTTCCATTCCATTGCATGTAACTTCCCATCCAAGTCCTGATGCACCAACACTTGGGTTTTCCCAATCATCTTCAACAAACTTAATATCATATTTTTCTGTAGATATGCCAAGAGCTTTTAAGCTATCTAAATAGACGTTTTGTAAATTATTACCAGATGGCTTTATTATAACTTGATATTGGTGATGTTGATACAAGCGATTAGGATTATCACTATAGCGTCCATCTGCTGGCCTAATTACTGGTTGTAGATATGCAATTTTTGTCGGTTTTGTATCAATTGCAGACATAATTGTTGCAGGATGTAATGTACCAGCACCAACTTCAGATGTGTATGGGTGAAGTATAACGCACCCTTCACCAGCCCAAAAATCTTGCAACTCTTTTATTATACTTTGTAAATTCACACAAATTGCACACTTTTTATACTAAATATATAAATAAATAAGTACTATTCAATATTTATTTTTTTTGCAGCACTATGTAAATAATCACCTAAAACTGCTGAACTTTCCCTCACATACTGAATTATGCTTTTATTTAGGACAATTGCATCATGCATAGTTAAATCGCAGAATATAAATGCTGTTAAATACAGTAAAATCACCGCATAAAATGTGTGAAAAATCCCCTCAAATGTAATTGAAATTGCATTATTATAGCTGAGTTGTATTGAACTTATTGGCCATGGTTTTATCACTTCTACGACATTAAAAAATACGTAAGGTATCATAAGAAAAAAGAAAAAGTGCATAAAATCATTAAACCAAAATGGGCATTGAAACATCTGCTTACATATACTCCCATAGAGTTTACTTACAGTATAATAAATTGACATTATTGCTGGCATTGAAAGTGCTACAGTCAATACTTGCCCTGACGCTATTTGTATTACTATTTCTTCACCACTGTTTGCTGAAGGGTCCTGAGCATGAAAAATAAATATTCCAATTAATTGTATTACTAACATAACTATTGCCAATTTTGTAAAAACAGCAGCTACAACTATTCCTGAATTTGGCATTTTATATAGTAAATATTCGCCTCCATATGTAAAAATCAATATAACATCGACAATAAATAATATTAAAAAAGAAGACCAATAGTTCTGCCAACCTGGTAAATATCCTATTCCCAAAAAAGAGCTTACTGTTTTGGCAGGAAAAACCTTACCTAGCATCTTTCCCAAAAATTCAAAAAAAATCCCCATGCTCTAAGTAACACTTGGTTTATATTATTTATAATACTGTATTGTAACGGACTTATCAATAGACTTCTTGCATAGAAAAAAGGCAAATAGTTATTATAGCTCTAAGTTTACCGACAACCGTTCCTCCCTGTCATCCGAGTAGCCTTCTCTTGTATGGTCCCAGAGTGTGATGGTGTGGGTCTATTATAAATATCAAGCAAATAAAAAAAAGGCAAAAGAAACCCCGGTCACTGTTTATTTTCAGTATTGGCGTTTTTTTAAGTCTTAAACACTGCAATTTAGCTGCTTTTAAGTGCAACTAACCTTAGCTTTAATATTTAAGAAATTTACTAAGCAGAAAAAAAGGCAAAAGATATCCCGTGTTAGCTAGTTGTCACTCTCTAATCCTGCAAATCGGCGTTCTATACTGTCTTAAACGCTTTGTAAGCGCGTTTCAGCTTATATGGGTAAAAACCCAGAAAGGTTGTGAAGACATAAGGTGCACATAGTGCAAAAAATTAAAAATAAGACGCCAATCACGTAATACTGTTGTCGTTTAATCTGCACAGATTGAAGATAATAAAATACCTTCAGTTTCATGATAAGGGGGCTGGCGGAGTTTGTCAAGTAGGTTTTGCATTTTCATGCTACTTGGATTTTTCTAAATCATAATGTTTGCACAGACGTGCCTTTTAGCCACACTGCTAAACGGATACCAAATTTTTTGCAACATCAAGTGCAACGTAAGTGAATATTGCACTTGCACCCGCACGTTTGAAACCAATCAAAGATTCATAAATCACCTTGTCATAATCTAGCCAGCCATTATTTGCAGCAGCTTTTATCATTGCGTACTCACCGCTTACTTGGTAAGCAAAAATCGGAAAATTAAACTTATCACTTGCTGTTTTGATAATATCCAAATATGGCATACCTGGTTTAATCATAATAAAATCTGCACCTTCATTTATATCCATTTCAATTTCGCACATTGCTTCGTGCGCATTTTTATAATCCATTTGATAACCACTTTTGTCTATAGAATGTGATAGCCCACATGAACCAACGACTTGCCTGAATGGAGCATAGAAGCTAGAGCAATATTTCACCGCATAAGATAATATTAATACGTCTTGAAAGTTATTATCATCTAATGATTTTCTGATTCTTCCTATTCTACCATCCATCATATCAGAAGGAGCAACTATATCACATCCTGCCTTCGCTAAAGCAAGTGCTTGCTTACACAGTACTGATATAGTTTCATCGTTTTCTACATCCATCTGATTATCTTTTAAAATGCCGTCATGGCCATGAATAGTGTATGGATCCAGTGCAACGTCTGCAATAATACCAATTTCAGGTACCTTTAATTTTACAGCACGGATTGCTTTGCAGATTAAGTTGTCAGAATTATATGCTCCCTCAGCGTTTTCAGATTTTAGTTTACTATCAACTACAGGAAAAATTGCAACAGCATTAATTCCTAAATCTTTAGCTTCCTTAACTATAGACACTAATCCATCTATTGAATAACACTTTACGCCTGGTAAGCCAGAAATTGGTTCAGTTGTTTCTTTTCTGTCGTGAACAAACAGAGGAAGAACCAGATCATTTACTGATAGACTATTTTCACTTGTTAAATTGCGAACCCATTTGCTCGAGCGCCTGCGCCTTAATCTTGTATTTGGAAAATTAAACATTGGACCCGGGTAAATTCCCAGTAAAGAGCAACACTCCTGAAATGAGTACCACCCAAAGCACCGATATTGGCAGAAACACTTTCCAACCAAGACGCATTAGCTGATCATATCGATAACGAGGTATTGTTGCTCTAATCCAAATAAATACGAACAAAAGTATAACTATCTTCAAAACGAACCAAATCAAACCTGGAATTTTGTAAAGTAAACTGAACTCCAGCGGCGGATACCATCCTCCTAGAAAGAATATCGTCATCATAGCACTTGCTAGAATCATATTTGCATATTCTCCAAGAAAAAAGAGGGCAAAAGGCATGGATGAATATTCAACGTTATATCCAGAGACAAGCTCTGCTTCAGCTTCTGGTAAATCAAATGGGTGACGATTAGTTTCTGCAAGCAAAGAAATAAAAAATATTATTCCTATAGGCATTAGTAGCAAATCAACCCAAAATGGCATGTTGTGTTTCGCTACCACCATCTCTCCAAGGTTCAACGTACCAGTTGTAACAACAACTGTAGCAACTATTAAGCCTATTGAAACTTCATATGAAATCATCTGAGCAGCCGACCGTATAGCGCCAAGAAATGCATAATTAGAATTGCTTGACCAGCCTGCAATAATTACGCCGTATACTCCCAGCGACGATATAGCTAGCACATAAAGCACTCCAACATTAATATTTGCTATAACCTTAGGAATCACTACTTGCTGGCCATTTTCTACAATTACTTCAGCACCAAACGGTATAACTGCCCAGGCAATTAATGCCAAGATAAAGGTAAGCATTGGAGCCATAATGAACAGTATGGTGCTCGCTCTAAATGGTATTATCGGCTCTTTAATCAGTAGCTTAATAGCATCTGCAAATGGCTGCAATAGCCCAAAAGGTCCAACTACACTTGGGCCGTGTCTCAGTTGAATTGCACCAATAACCTTACGCTCAAAGTATACCAAGTACGCAACTGAAAGTAGTAGCGGTACTAAAATAAATAAAATATTAACTAGCGTGTTCATAAAAAGCTTTAGTACAATCTGCCATTATTTTTGAAGCGCGACTTATTGAATCCGTCATATAAAAATTACACTCCTTTAAAGTGAAAGGTGTATTACTTAAGCTTATCCCATCATTGCTAATTGGCACCCATGTGTTTTTTACCACTTGATCGGCATTTCTAAACTGTGGACCGATAGTATCTAATTTTTTTCTCACATCAAATAAACTATCATACGGTAAAGAAAGGTCTAAATATTGTGAAAGATTTTTAATAATTAACCAATCCTCCTTTGCTTCACCAGGTGGGAATACAGCTAAATTTGTTCTTTGCACTCGACCTTCAGTGTTTACATAAGTTGCATATTTTTCTGTATATGCAGCACCAGGCAAGATAACATCTGCCACATGTGCACCCTTATCACCGTGATGACCTTGATAAATTACAAATGTATTTTCTAATTTTGATGTATCAATTTCATCTGCACCAAGAAGATAAACCACTTCTATGTCACCACTTTCTGCATTTTCCAGTATCTGATTAGTGTCTTTTCCACCTTTTTCAGGAACAAACTCAACGTCCAGACCACCGACTCTTGCTGCAGCTTTATGCAGCACATTAAAGCCATTCCAATCATCTCTGATCATGTTAAATTTTTCTGCAATTTTGCCAGCTAGAATTAGAATTGATTCAGAATCATCTCTTATTAATGCATCTTGACCAATGATCAGCATAGGGTTTTGGGCGGCTACCAGCAGCTCACAGAATTTATGATTTCCATTTGCTATTTCACTCAAAATATCAGGATTATCGCCCAATTTCTCAACATGATACAAATATTCAATGTTAGGACCAACACTTGCAATAGGAAAGTTGCCCTGTAAATATCTCTTTCTCAATCTTACATTAATGATCGGTGCTTCTATCCTTGGATTTGTATTTATAAGCAGACACAAATCTGCATTCTCTATACCCTGGGTAGTGGTATTGAACACATAAGATCCGCGATTACTTGGTATAAGCTTTGCACCATCTTGCCTGCAGTCTATATTCCCCGAGCCGAGCTTCTGCATCACTTCTTTGAGTAGAAGCATAGACTCACAATCTGCTAAATCACCTGCAATTGCAGCTATTTTATTTGATTTTGTATTCTTTAATTTCTTTGCAGCAATAGTTAATGCTTCATTCCAATCAACTGGGGCTAATTTACCATCTTTTTTTACATAAGGTTGATCAAGACGCTGAACTTTTAGTCCATCATAGGCAAAGCGGGTTTTATCTGATATCCATTCTTCATTTACCTCTTCGCTCAGTCTTGGTAATATTCGCATAACTTCCAGGCCACGATAATCAACTCTAATGCTACTTCCCACAGCATCTAGCACATCTATAGTCTCACAATGTGATAGCTCCCATGGACGCGCTGTAAAGGAGTAAGGCTTTGAAGTTAAAGCCCCTACCGGGCAGAGATCTATGATATTTCCAGATAATTCAGAACTAATATGCCTTTTTATGTAAGTGCTAATCTCTACATTTTCTCCCCTTCCGATTCCTCCAAGTTCATTTGTACCTGCAACATCAGACAAAAATCTAACACACCGAGTGCAATGAATGCATCGATTCATCGCAGTCTCAATCAGTGGTCCGAAGTGTTTTTTTGGCACAGCCCTCTTATGCTCATCAAGTCTGCTGGTTCCTTTCCCATAAGCCATCGTGATATCTTGCAAATCGCATTCACCACCTTGATCGCAAATTGGGCAATCAAGCGGGTGGTTAATTAGCAAAAACTCAAGCACACCTTCACGTGCTTTTTTAACCTTAGGGGTATCAGTGTGAATAACCATCCCTTCTGCAACTGGCATTGCACAAGAGGCTACTGGTTTTGGAGGCCCACCCTCAACTTCAACCAAACACATTCTGCAGTTACCAGCAATTGCTAAACGCTCATGATAGCAAAAACGTGGAATTTCAACGCCCACGACTTCACAAGCTTGAATTATAGTGAGCCCATGCTCTACTTCACATTCCTTAGAATTAATAGTAACTTTAACCACAACTATTATACAGCTTCCCACTTTATAGGATTGCCGCTTACCTCATCTTCAACCAGATTGCCGTTATCATATTGAGCAGACATATAATTCATGCGCGAGTCACGATCTATATATCTAACAGGTTTTACCGGTTTATCTTTATACATTTTTTGCTCGGCCTTCTTACGCTGAGTAGGGTTATTTTTACTAGCTGTCTTTGCTTTCCCACCTACTGCCATATAAACTCCTAAAAACTTTTCATTCTATTTTAACACTTAAGTATATAGCGTCAATATTTAATAACTTTAAAATTTCAATAGATCTCTTATTATAATCATTGTTTAAATAAAAAGTTACTCCTTGATATCATTCCAGTGCTTGACCAGAAAAAAAGAAATATGCATCAGCTACTTTCATTTGCTGCGCCTCGAAAATAAACGTTCATGTAGCTGTGAGTCAAGCCATAAATCCAGTATAAAGACCTTTAATCATTGGCTTCGTAGTACTTTTTAACCAACTTATTAAGTAACCTTACACCAAAACCTACTGCTCCTCTTGGACAAATGTCAGTACCTTTTTCGTACCAAGCAGTGCCTGCGATATCTAAATGTGCCCAGCAAGTTTCATTCACAAAACGCTGTAAAAACTGTGCAGCCATTATGCTATCTCCACCAGAGCCTGCAGGAGCGATGTTTTGAACATCAGCAATCGGTGAATCAATAATTTTGTCATAAGTTTCATTCATAGGAAAACGCCATAACTTCTCACTTACTTCATTTCCTGCATCAATCAGACGGTTTGCTAATTCATCATTATTTGAAAAAAGACCAGCATATTCGTTATTTCCAAGTGCAACCACTATAGCACCAGTTAAAGTTGCAAGATCAATCATAAATTTTGGTGAGAATCTGTCTTGCGTATACCATAAAGCATCTGCAAGTATGAGCCTTCCTTCTGCATCGGTGTTCAACACTTCTATCGTCTGTCCAGACATTGAAGTTACTACATCACTCGGCCTTTGAGCATTACCACCCACTGCATTCTCTGCAAGTGCAACCACGCCGATTGCATTTACTTTTGCTTTTCGTCCTGCTAAAGCATGCATCACCCCAACTACAGCAGCAGAGCCTGCCATGTCATATTTCATCGACTCCATACCACGTGAAGGTTTGAGTGATACTCCACCAGTGTCAAACGTTATACCTTTACCAACAAAAGCTATTGGCTTTTGTTCTTTAGAAGCCCCATTCCATTTTATCACTACTAATTTTGGTTCTTTACTACTTCCTTGTGCGACTCCAAGCAAGGCTCCCATTTTTTTCTCTTCCATCTGCTTTTTATCAAGCACTTCGATTTCAAGACCAAGCTTAGTAAGCTCTTTTTTTATATGATCAGCATAGGATTCTGGATATAGAATGTTAGGAGGCTCTGTTATAAAAGAGCGCGCAAGGAATATACTCTCACCTTCTTGCCTTAAGTGCTCAAATGATCTTTCAGCATTACTTAATTGCTCATCTTTTACTAATACGGTAATTTCCTCTACCTCTGTAATTTTCTCATCCTTTTTAGTTTTATACTTATCAAACTTAAAACTACGCAGAAACGCACCATATGCAACATTTGCTGCACTACCTTCGATTAAAATCGCTGCTTTCTTAATTTTTAATCTGCTTAGCTCACAATATATTTTACCACCAATATTTAATTCTTTATTTTCATTCCATTCATCCTTCTTACCAAGTCCAACAACTACAACGTTTTTTCCTTCTGGTAAAATGGTAGAAGAAAATTCACCAAAGCTTCCATTAAAATCGCTAAATTGCTTTATATTATCTATGATCTGTTTTCCTTGCAAAACTCCGCCATCATTTACGGTTTCGTTGTCCTCAAATAAACCCATTACTATTGTTTTAAAATCGGGCGAAATTTTAGAAATTGTTATTTTCATTGCTGGCATCTCCGTTGCAAATAATTGTAAACTGTACATAAAACATAGCAAAAACATCAGTAAGATATTTTTCATATACATCCTAAGTACAATAACATTCAAGTTTACTATGGACTACCTTACATGCAAGGGTTTTTATCTTTTATTAGAGAACTTATTATATCCACCCAAGGTAATGTTAAACGTATAGGTTTTTATGACCTGATCACTGTAAGTAAATGGTGTTATGAGAAGGCTTGCAAGCCCATTACTAACAAAATCTCCAAGAACAGGATCAGCACAATTATCGCAATTATGGTCAGCAAAAAACATTTGCGTTGTGAATTCTGGAAAATCTGGATGTTGAACTAGAAAGTTAATATGTGGAGCTCTCTCACCAATTTTACCAGGTGCTATCGTAATAAAATTATAATAGCCAAGATTATTCACTACAAACCTTCCTGATCCAGCAAAATTCGGATCGAGTTGATTATCCTCTATATTCTCATCGTAATGGTTCACGCCGCGTGAATTCGCGTGCCATATAGAAACTACAGCATTTTGTATTGGTAAACAGTTTATATCAGTAATTCTACCCACTATGTGTATTAATTCTCCTATTGCACTATTTGGAGAACCAGCTTTCCTTCTTAAATTGTTTGAAGAGCTAAAATTTTTTGGCCTTGCATCAAGGTCATATATTTCTGGAGTTTCAATGCAGTTGAGCAAAACAGGATCAGCTGCAAATAGCGGCAAACTGAATACCGTTTGTACTAAAAACGCTAATAAGATATTTTTCACATTCATTTCATTCACAATAGACTTCTTGCATAACCATATAACAAACTTTTATTGGGAATAGAAACGAAAAAATTACTTTACAAGCTTCGCCAGCCCCCTTATCATGAAAATGAAGCTATTTATTTATCTTCTCTGTACAGATTAAATGACAAAAAAACTCAACGTATTTGGCGTCTCATGTTTAATTTTTTGCACTATGTGCACCTTATGTCTTTATCAAATTTCTAGGTTTTTACCTACACAAGCTGAAATACGCTTATAAAGCATTTAAAACATCAAAAAACGCCAACTTAAAAAATGGATAGTGAATAACTAGCTACCCTAGGGTTTCTTTTGCCTTTTTTTCTGTTTAGTAAATTTCTTAACGTTTATAATTTAGATTAGTTGCGGTTTAAAAGCAGCTGAATCGCGGTTATTAAGCGTTTAGAATAAAAAAACGCCATACTTGAAAGTATAATGTAAGTAATTAGCCAACCACGGGGCTTCTTTTGCCTTTTTTTTCATTTGGTAAATTTCTTAATGTTTATAGCTAAACGACAACCGTCATTCCAGTACCTTCTCTTGTCATCCCAGTGCCCAGACACTGGGATCCAGTTCTTATTACCTGGTATAAAGTTAAGTTTTCTGGATTCCAGTGGGCTTTGTTGCATCGCTACTTATGAAAGGCTAACTATAGCTAGGATTATAAGCAACCTATTGAAAATCTTGTTTTTTTGCAATCAATCTGATCAAATTTAAGAATAGTAATTTATTATTTATATTAATAAACTTAATTCTATTGAAAATAGCTAAAGCATTGAAATTCTTGAATTTTAGCCGGATTAGTGAGTGGTAGTGAAATTTCTTTTACTCAAATTTAGGTATTCACTGACCGTTCTTGTTATAAATACCAGAATAATAAGCTACTGATATTCTCCATCTTTTTTATCTTTAATCCATCATAGCTAGCGATGCAACAAAGCCATTCCAGTGTCTGGGCACTGGAATGACACCGTCTTGGATGGAAGGGCTGGATGACAGGAGATACCGTCTTGTTAGTCAACAAAAAAATTATAAAAATTTCCCAAGTTGCATCATAAAATCAAAAAATACTTCCAATTGTGTAACAGTACACAGATTATAGTTAGTGGATATGTTGATAAGTAAACTTCATCTGTTTTGTGCGTATAAAACTAATTTACTTATCAACATATCCACTAACCAACAACATTCAATAAATTTGTGTAAGATACCACTTTACATAAGATAGATAGGAAGCATTTTTGATTTTAAAGTACTAAACCTTCAGTCAACCTCCTAGCCCTGTAGTTTTTGATATGGTTAGGATCAAAAGCACTTTTGGATGTCAGAATACCGAAAATGATATGGAGTAGCTTACGCATTGCAGCACCAACGATGGCCATATTATGCTTACCCTTTTCCTTTAATCTTTGGCAAAAGCTCATAATGATAGGATTGTGATTCTTAGCTACTATGGCAGGAAAGAAAAGTGCCTTACGTAATGTTTGTGAACCGGATTTACTTAATCTGGGTTTGGCATATACAGAGGAACCTGACGTCATATTTCGTGGTATAACTCCTGTATATGCTGCCAATTGCCTGGCATCTCTAAAAACCTCTATATCAGAAACTTCAGCTAAAATAGCTATTGCTGATTCTTCTCCTATGCCTGGAATAGTCAATAGAAGTTGAAAATTTTCCAACAATTCTTTGTGTTGATTTAATAGTTCACGTACGGAGTTTTTTATTGTTTCTATTTTTTGAGCTATATTCATTGCAAGGTCTTCCCAAGCATTTGCAACTTCTTTAGGCAGTCTCTCTTTTTTTCTAAGTGGTTATTTACTAATGTTAACTCATCTTTTAACGCAACTGAGCAACGATAAAGATGTTTTAATTTTTTCATTTCAGGAGAAGGTGGTGTCCAACTAGAAGGTTCCTGTCTTTGGCAATAATCAGCAATAACTTCTGCATCGGTCTGATCATTCTTTTGTCGTATCAGCTTACTCCTTGCATAAGATTTTATGCAATAAGGATTTACAACACTTACAAAATGTCCAGCATTGTGTAGAAATTCAGCCAGTGCTTCGCTATAACAACCAGTAGATTCCATGCAGGTTTTTACTTTTTCTACATTATGTTTGTGTAGAAAATTCAGTAGACTTTGAAACCATCGTTCTTAAAGCTTCTTTTTCTAGTTTCACGCTTTCCTTTTTTGCTTATAAATGAGAGAAAAACATCAAAGCGATCTTTTGATATATCTATGCCCAAAAAGTTGTTGATCATATATAACCCCATACGTTACCATTAAAAATGAAAAGTAAGGCTAGTCTTGTGAATACAGAATTAGAACCATTCAGGTCTTTCTACGATACCGTCCAGCCTATACTTTTGAGAAGGGAATTCTTATCTCCTCTACAGATTTTATATCTAAGAAGAAGCACAGAGTTCCTCCCTTCTCCACCTAATGCTTAAGCTTAAAACATTAGATGCTTTTGACAAGATACAAGTAGAAGATATCCTTATTGCCTGCGTTGATGGGCTGAAAAGCTTTCCTGCAGCTATAAACAGTGTCTTTCCTAATGCGGAAGTGCAGATGTGTATAGTGCATCAGATACGCAACTCACTGAAGTATGTGGCCAGTAAAGATGCGAAGAGTTTTTTGAGCGATTTAAAGAAGGTATATCAAGCTTCAAGCAAGGAAATTGCCGAGAATTATCTGTTGGAATTGGATGAAAAATGGGGCACAAAGTACCCTATGGTTATAAAATCTTGGCAGAATAATTGGGAAAACTTGTCTGGTTATTTTAAGTATTCTGGTCCAGTTAGGAGGATAATCTACACCACCAATCCCATAGAGGGGCTACATAGGCAAATTAGGAAATTCACTAAGACCAAAGGCTCATTTACCAGCATAAATGCCTTGTATAAGCAGGTATATTGTGCTATAAAGAAGGCAGAGGAAAAGTGGACGATGCCTGTACATGATTGGGCATTAACTATCTCTCAACTTGATGTTTTCTTTCCTGGCAGATTGAAAATTGAGTTGAACTAAAAATGCGGTTTGACACAGTTTATTTAACACTCCCAATAGAAAGTGTTGGATGTAAAGTTTTATTTTTGCCGCCATACTCGTCTGATTTAAATCCAATTGAGAAGTTCTGGTTTGCCATCAAGCATGCCATAAAAAAAGCGCTGCCAAGCTTTTGGCCTGATATCAATTCTGCTATTGATTTTGTTTTTCAGTATTCAGGTAACCCTTTCTTGGGTTAGCTATAGGATCATCATCTATTCTTTTTTCTCTACAAGTATAGTATTTTCTAAAACGAATGATAAACGTCTAAAATGGTATTACCAACTAAAAGGTGTAAGTCTTTACATTGATGCATTAGAGGTCTGAGGCGACTTTTGATGGTGTGCCAACAATGCTCTATCGGATTTAGATCAGGTGAATATGTTGGAAGATAAAGCAAATGACAGCCAAAAGACTCTATTAATGACTTTGTTTTGGGAGTTTTATGGAATGTAGCATTATCCATAACTATGGTTGTATTACGCTGCAATTGTGGTTCGCTCTAACCATACATTAAATACATCTTTATTACACCCTCCTGTGAAGGTCATTGGTGCAATAAACTTCTTTTCAATCCATCCACCTATTATACTCACTCTTTCCCGCTTTTTTCCTGGAACATCAGCATATATTTTTTCTCCTCTTGGAGCTCGTGCATATTCTCAGTATAGAATATATTATACCTTTATCATTCGCTTTTGAAAATACTATACTTGTAGAGAAAAAAGAATAGATGATGATCCTAAATATTTAATAAATTTGACTACTGAGGAATTTCAAAAATCTCAATTTTTTATTAATTGTGAGATGTGGTACATTCTATCTTCATATAGCTTTCCTCTTCATACCTCAACTAATGAAATTAGAAGCATCAACTCCCTTCTGCAAGCAAGCAGCAATAACAGTGTTCATCATTAGAAATGCAATTGTCATTGGGCCAACGCCTCCGGGTACTGGGGTAATAGCTTTGGCTTTCCCTTTTATTCCCTCAAAGTCAACATCACCTACAAGCTCTCCTACATTAACACTATTTATGCCAACATCGATCACTATTGCACCTTTCTTTATCCAGTCTGCTTGAACAAAATTTGGCTTTCCGACTGCTGCAACTACTATATCCGCTTTAGAGCAATATTCAGCTAAATCTTTACTCTGTGAGTGCAAGATGGTAGCAGTGCAATTTTCCTGCAGCAATAGGTGAAACATTGGCTTGCCCACGATATTTGACCTACCAATCACCACTGCGTTTTTACCGGAAAGGTTCTCTTCAATTGATTTAATTAAATGCAAAGAACCTTTAGGAGTGCAAGGTATAAGGCAGTTTTTTTCACCTTTAACTAATCTACCAACGTTTTCATCGTGGAAGCCATCTACATCTTTTTCAATACTTACTGCGTTAATTACTCTGCTTGCACTAATATGATTTGGTAAAGGCAACTGTACTAAAATGCCATGCACAGATCGATCTTCATTTAACTCATTGATTTTTTCAATCAATTCATCTTCTGAAATATTATTAGGCAAAACAATGGTCTCAGAACTTATGCCTATTGATTCCGCTTTTTTCTGTTTGTTGCGAACATAAACCTGACTTGCTGGATTGCTGCCCACGAGAATTACTTTCAGGCAAGGAAAAATGTTATACTCTCTCTTTAAAATATCAATTTTTTGTGATAGCCTCTCACATAGGTCGTTTGCTATTTTTTTACCATCAATAATAATTGTCACTTCCTTGCCACTCCTTAAAGTCAGGTAATTTGATATCAAATAAATCCAATACTTTGCCAACAGAATGATTAATAATATCATCCAACGATTTTGGTTTAATATAGAAAGCAGGCACTGGTGGAGCAATTATTGCTCCCATCTCCGTTAATTTTAACATATTTTGTAAATGCCCAAGATGTAGTGGTGACTCTCGCACCATAAGAATTAATTTTCTTCTTTCTTTTAGCGTTACATCTGCAGCCCTTGTCAATAGATTGGAAGTAACACCTGATGCAATTTCAGACATTGTCTTCATAGAGCATGGTGCTACAATCATTCCTGAGGTTTTAAATGAGCCACTTGCTATTTTTTCTCCTATTTTTTCTTCAGAATAGTAAAAATCTGCAAGTGATGTAATATCTTCAAGTTTTTCTTTAATCTCATGAGCTAGAGTTATTTTTCCAGCACGACTTATCACTAAATGAGTTTCATAACCAAATTTGCAGCGCGTGACGCTCGAATCTATATTTCTTTTTCCCTGGATCCCAGTGTCAGCTACTCGGATGACAGGGATAAGAGATCTATTAATATTTCTTAACGCCTCTAAAATACGTACACCGTAAATAGAACCAGATGCTCCACTTATTCCAATTACAATTCTGCTATTCACTTAACTCTTCTTCGTAGCTCATTCCCAATGCACGTTTATAGGTATCAAGCAATATTTCCTGTTCCTCTCTGTCATCATCATCCATCTTCCTCAGCCTAATAATTTGTTTCATCACTTTTATATCCCAACCTTCATCTGCGGCTTTTACATATACATCACGAATGTGATCTTGCACATCCCTCTTTTCTTGTTCAAGTTTTTCGATTCTCTCTATGTAACCCTTCAACTCTTCAGCCGTTATTTTTACTGTATCTTCCATGAAACTCCACTAATTAATTGCTGCTACTAGTATTACCAGTTTTTACTTGCACTTCAACAACAGTAATAATATTTTTATCTTTTTTTAAAATCTTAAAGCGAAAACCATACATGGAAAACTCCTCGCCTTCGTCAGGAATGCGCTCTATTTCATTCACAATCATACCTGCTAGAGTTGTAGCTTCTTCATCAGGGAGATTCCAGTGTAACTGCCTGTTAATGTCCCTAATAGTAGATTTTCCTTCTATGTGATACATATTGTCAGATATTTTCTTTATGAAATTCTCCGTGATCAAATCATGTTCATCCGAAATTTCTCCAACTATTTCTTCCAGTATGTCCTCAAGAGTTACAATTCCCTGCAGTGCTCCATACTCATCAATAACAAATGCAAGGTGTTTCCTGTTCTTACGGAAGTTATGAAGTTGCACGCTGAGCGGTGTACTTTCTGGTATAAACCAAGGCTTTGACATAACTTGGGTAATGTCAACTTCTTCCGCTTTATTATTCTTTTCACGCAAGGCATTTATTAGACCCTTCACGTGAATTACACCGATAATATCATCTGGTTCTTTTTGCCATAAAGGTATCCTACTATGACTGCTAGTTAAAATTTCCCTTATTAACTCTTCTTTACTTCGATTTATATCAAGAGAAAATAAATTTCTTCTATGGGTCATAATTTGTGATATTTCTGTCTCAGCCAAATCAAGTATGCTGCTTAGCATATCTAAATCCTGTTGTAACATAGTTCCTTCACTGCGGTGAAGAGTAATCATATTACGCATTGCATCCGCTGCAGATATTACTTCCTTATCTTTATGCAGCCCACATAATTTCAGGATGAGGTTAACAATAAATTGAATACCTAGCGTCAATGGAGAAAAAATCTTTACAAAAAACAATACAAAATAAGCAGAAAATGATGCAAATTTTTCAGGATTTTGAATAGCATAAGTTTTTGGTAGAACTTTGCAGCAGTTGTGTTAAAAGTCAATAGAAAAATTGATGTAGCTGTGAATAAGTACTTAAAATTTGTGTGGGCGTACTTATTCACAGCTATGCTATTGCTATATAGAAGCAGTTTTAGGGCTATACTCCTCAGTAAACAGTCTACCGTCTCTTACTAAAGAGTTAGCAAGGATAAGTAATTTTCTCATTGCAGCAGTAGAGGTAACTTTATATGGTTTTTTATATTGATTGTATAGCCTATCAAAGAAGATTTTTATATAAGAATTGTACCTTTGCGCACTAAGAATGCACATATGTAAAACCTTTCTAATTTGTGATCTACCACCCTGAATACACCTTTTTCCCTTACTAAAACCACTATCTCGATTAAAAGGTGCAACTCCGGAAAGGCTGGATATTTCTTTATGTTGGAGAGTTCCAAGCTCGGGTAGATAACAAATAAAAGTAATAGCTGTTATTGCACCTACACCAGGTATACTAGTTATTGACATATACTTTTTTTTAAGCTCTTGATTTTTATCGACTAATTCCATTATCTCATCTTCTAAGACTTGAATTTGATTTTGTAAAACTGCAAGTAGCTCTTCCATTTGTTTGATTATAGATAAATCGGTTACTTGATGAGCTTGGGTTTTTTGTATTTTTGCTATTTCTACTAGTTGATTCCTGCGAG
Source organism: Wolbachia endosymbiont of Listronotus oregonensis (assembly GCF_031205055.1). NCBI lineage: Bacteria > Pseudomonadati > Pseudomonadota > Alphaproteobacteria > Rickettsiales > Anaplasmataceae > Wolbachia > Wolbachia endosymbiont of Listronotus oregonensis. The sequence goes on from NZ_CP102118.1 coordinate 775,462, forward strand.
ATAATTTTTGCTTCAAACAGTCAATACTACTAACTTTTAAAGGAGTGACACGCATGTCTGTATTACTAACATAACGTGAGATGATGCTACAGTCTATTTTATCAGTTTTAGTAGCAATACCAAGGCTTTTTGCATAGTCTCTTACCCATCTTGGTTGAATGACATATACTTCAAAACCATGTCTTAATAAAGTATAAGCACATAATTTTTCGTATCCACCCGTTGCTTCAAGTCCAACTTTGGTTACGTTATGTAAACGCAAAAAGTCAAGTATTTGATCAATAGCTTGAACGTTATTTTCAAATACTTTATGATGTCCAAGTGGATGAATATGGATATCTAGTTTATTTTTGCTAATATCAATGCCAGTAATAATATTTGATAAATTCATAATCCCTCCATAAATAATGTGTATACTGCATTTTCCACCCTTATATACGAGCCTAAAAGCTCAACCAGTTGTTCGGAACTTTCAGTATAATAAACCAGAGAGGAGAACCTTGCTGCAAAACGGTCCTTATGACCAAGAATATGTACGGTTCCTCCTCTCTGCGTGTCTTTATACCGCTATTTCGTAACATTTATAAAGACTTGTTTTTAACATATAAGAATAATAAAATACAAAATGTCATTATAATTGTTGATAGGAGAATGCCCTCATTTCCAAAAAGATTGATAAATATTGCTGTAAATAAAGCAGAGCAAGTAATATTAATAATTGTATTGCCGAGCAATACCGTTCCTATTGTCAATTCTTTCTTATTTAATAAGCGGTCTATTATCCTGGCTCTTTTGTTACCGTCTAGCTTTAGCTTATTAACTCGAGAACGGCTAATTGAGGTTAAGCCTATTTCTGCTCCTGAGAACAAAAACGATAAAATTAACAAAATAAAAATTGCTGATGATACTAAGACCAATAACCAATCCATTAAAGTACGATGTTATTGTGATAAAAAATAAAATTAATTTTACATGTTATGAGAGGTATTTGCAAGCCTGAATTTATATTGCCGAATTTTATATATCTTTAATCTTAAAAAATAAATCATAAAGCATATTACACGCCGCATTCACATGCTCATCCTCAATGATAAGTGGTGGGGTTATCCTTACTACTTTGTTGTTTGAAACCCTAGTTATTATTAAACCTTTATCAAGAGATCGACTAATAACTTTATCAGCTACAGGAGTTGCTAGTTCTATTCCCATTAGTAACCCTTCTCCACGAACTTCTGAAATCATCTCAGGAAATTCTTTAGCTAAAGGCAACAGCTTTTCTTTTAAATATTTACTAATTCTCTTAACATGATCAAAAAAGCCTTCTTTTAGCATTATATCGAGCACTGCATTACCAACAGTCATGGCAAGTGGATTGCCACCATAGGTTGATCCATGAGTTCCTGGAGTGATTGCTTCTGCTATGTAATCTTTTACTAAACATGCAGCTAGAGGAAAACCGTTACCCATAGCTTTTGCACAGGTTAGCATATCAGGTTCAATGCCGACATTTTGATAATAAAATAAAGAACCGATGCGTCCATATCCGCATTGCACTTCATCAAAGCACAAAATTATCCCTTGAGCTTTTGTTATTTTCCTTACTTTTTGAAGATATTCTACGTCTAGTGGATATACTCCGCCTTCGCTTTGTATGGGCTCTAAAAACACAGCAGCTGTTTCATTGCTGATTTTTTTCTCCAAAGCTTTAATGTCATTTCTTGGCACTTTATCAAAACCAGAAAGAAGCGGAGCAAAACCTTCGCGTGATTTTTCACTGTTTCCAGCAGAAATTGCAGCAATACTGCGGCCATGAAACCCTCCTTCAATTGTAACAATACGATTACGTTTTGCTTGCCTTTTTGAATAAAAGTAACGACGAATAAACTTAATTGCAGCTTCTGTTGCTTCAAGCCCACTTGAGCAGAAAAAAACTTTATCTGCAAAAGTAAGGGTTGTTAAACGGTCAGCAAGCCTTTCTTGCTCGGGAATAGTGAAAATGTTAGAGCAGTGCCATAGTGAGCTCAATTGCTCTTTCAGTTTGTCTGTAATGTATGGATGACAATGCCCTAAAGAAGTTGTAGAAATACCTGCAGCAAAATCTAAATATTTTTTACCATCTTTGTCAAAAAGATATGCCCCTTCTCCCCTAACTATAGGAGTGTCAAGTCTATTGTACGCATTAACAACATGATCCATTTTATAAGTATTGTGGTATTATCTGTATTATACCTGAAATGAATCCATTAACACAAAGCTTTTCCTTTAACCTCTTATGCTACCTCAACTAAAAATTTGGCTAATGCAAACCTTTTTTGTCATTCTATAGCTAAAGTGACTTAGTTTTACCAACACTTATTAGCATTGTAAAAGTTTTTGTTTCTATTGAATGACAGTTGTAGCCTATGCAAGAAGTCTATTGACTTTGAGCGCACTTTAGCCTATACAATTTTAATATCTTAAACTACTGGACATGCCCGATCTAAAGACAATGATGTTAAATTTTGGCCCTCAGCACCCAGCTGCACATGGAGTGTTGCGCCTTGTTTTAGAGATGGACGGCGAAGTGGTTGAGAGAGCTGATCCTCATATTGGGCTTTTGCACCGCGGTACTGAAAAATTAATAGAACATAAAACGTACCTTCAAGCTTTGCCTTATTTTGATCGCCTTGATTATGTATCACCAATGTCACAAGAGCATGCATATTCACTGTGTGTGGAGAAATTGTTGCAATGCGAAATTCCAATTAGGGCAAAGTATTTACGTGTCTTGTTTTGTGAACTGACGAGAATACTAAATCATTTACTGAACGTCTCTTCTCAAGCACTTGATGTTGGAGCAATGACTCCCCTTTTATGGCTCTTTGAAGAAAGAGAAAAAATACTGGAATTTTACGAAAGAGCTTCAGGTGCAAGGTTTCACGCAGCTTACATCAGGCCAGGTGGAATTGCAGCAGATGTTCCAGAAGGTTTGATTGAGGATATTGCAAAGTTTATAGAGCAATTTCCAAAGTATATAGACGATGTTGATGAACTTTTAACAGAAAATAGAATATGGAAGCAACGCACTGTAGGAATTAGTGAAATATCAGTAGCGCAAGCACTTGATTGGGGCTTTAGTGGCCCAATGTTGCGCGCTGCTGGGCTTGCTTGGGATTTGCGAAAAAGCCAGCCATATGAGATATATGATCAACTAGATTTTGATATACCGATCGGCCAAAATGGCGACTGTTATGACCGTTATCTAGTTAGAATGGCAGAGATCAGGCAGTCTGTTAGCTTAGTGAAGCAGTGTATAGAGAAAATGCCTGAAGGGCCAGTAAAAACTGAAGATAGAAAAATTTCTCCACCGCCAAGAGCGGAGATGAAAAAATCTATGGAAGCTCTCATCCACCATTTTAAACTTTATTCGGAAGGGTATCATGTACCAAAAGGTGAGGCTTACACAGCTGTTGAGGCACCAAAAGGCGAGTTTGGAGTGTATATAGTTTCAGATGGTACCAATAGACCTTACAGATGCCGAATAAGAGCACCTGGCTTTGCACATTTACAAGCCTTAGATTTTATGGCAAAAGGACACATGCTTGCCGACGTTGCAGCAATTATTGGCTCACTCGATATAGTTTTTGGTGAGATTGATAGGTAATTATTGTAAAATAGCAACTCAACTAATGGTCAATACATCTTCTATTAAAAATTGTACAAATTCATTGCCATTCCAGTAATTCATAGAGATTTTACCCAAAATAGCTTTAACATTACCCTGCATGATAGCAGAGCCAAGATGAGTATTTGCAGAACGAAATGCAATAGCTCTTACCATAATATTATCATCAGCAATAAAACATTTTATATGGTCAACTCCTATAACTTCAGGCTTTCTTATCTTTGCTCCTTGGATAATAAACCTTGGTTCAGGATTCCCAACTCCAAATGGTCCCAAGCGTTGCAATTGATTCCATAAAGATAAATTTATTGCTTTAGCAGTTACTATACTATCAGCTTTTAAAGTTTTCTCATTTATAGAGTTTGAAAATCTTTCAGTAAAAAAATCATGCAAATCATTTATTTTGTCTTCTTTAATTGAAAATCCTGCCGCCATACTATGGCCACCACCTTCAATAATTAAATTTGTAAACTTTGCGGAAAGGACTGCAGCACCGATATCAACTCCCAAAATTGATCTACAGCTTGCTTTTCCTATTCCATTGTTTAAAGACATCACTATTGTTGGTAAGTGAAACTGCTCCTTTAGCCTCGATGCAATTATACCGATTATTCCCTGGTGCCAGTTGCCGCTTACCATTATAAAATTTACACCTAATTGGGCAAATTTTTCCGCTTGTGCTGTAGCTTCCAAGAGAGCCTCATTTTCTAACACTTTCCTTGCATTATTCAAATCTATTAATTTTAGCGCGATTGAATGTGCCTCTTCATCATCATCGGTGGAAAGCAACCTTGCACCGAGCGATGCTTCTCCAATTCTTCCTCCAGCATTTATGCATGGCCCAATACTAAACCCTAATCGTGAAACACTTGGTTTTTCAAGGATCCCCAAAGCATCAAATAAAACACGCAAGCCAACGTTTTTTCTTGCTGACATAACTTTTAATCCTTGTGAGACAAATGCTCTATTGAGGCCTGTAATCTGCATAACATCGCAAACAGTTCCAAGGGCAACTAAATCCAGCAGATCAAATAAATCTGGTTCTTTTTTGTTGGTAAAAAATCCTTGCTCACGTAGGCTTTTATTAAGAGCAATAATCAGCAGAAATGACACTCCAACTGCTGCAAGGTTAGTATAAGGAGAGCTTTCATCAAGGCGGTTTGGGTTAACAACTGCTACGGCGCTTGGTAACTTTTCCGTACCAAGATGATGATCGACAACTATAATATCAAGACCAAAGACCTTTGCATCTTCTATTGGTTGATATGCAAGCGTACCGCAATCAACGGAAATACATAAATCGATCCCGTTTTTTTTAAGTTGTAATAAAGCATCTGTGTTTAATCCATAGCCCTCATCAACACGATCTGGAATGTAGATTATAGAGTGTATATCGATTGCTCTCAGGTACCTGTTAATCAATGCTGACGACGTTGCACCATCAACATCATAGTCACCAAATATTGCAATGTTTTCATTATTTTTTATTGCCCGTATTATACGAGAAACAGCTTTATCCATATCAAGAAGGTGAAAGGGATCTGGTAATAGCGATCTGATTAGTGGATATAAGAAGTCGCTCGCATTTTCTATGTTAACACCACGAGTAACCAATATTCTTGCTAGTACTTCTGGCAACTCAAATCTCTGTATAAGAGTTAAGATTTCCCTTTGATCTGCTTCTTGCAACTTCCACAATGCATTTGTTATGCTGCGCTTTTCAATTTCAAGTAGCATATTCTTTGTAAATAAAACTACTTTACCAGAACTTTTAAACTTGTTCTATAATTGTATTAGATGCACAGTTCCAGAGTGTGATGGTATGATAAAATGTGAGAAAAAAATATCATCAAAGGGAGGAATTATGGGACAAGTATTACATGGGTGCGCCAGAACAACAGAGACAATTTGTAGAGCAATACAAAATAGTAAAGAGAGCATAGCAAAACTCTCCAAGTGTTATAACCTTAAACCAAAAACTATTATTAAGTGGAGAAAACGCTCATTTACCAAAGATGCTGGTATGGGTCCAAAGCATCCAAGATCAACTGTTTTAACTTTAGAAGAGGAGGCTATAATTGTTGCATTTCGTAAGCATACTCTATTGCCATTAGATGACTGTCTCTACGCTTTGCAAACCTCAATCCCACATTTGAGTCGCTCCAGCTTACATCGTTGTTTACAAAGGCACAACATTAGCAGACTACCAGATGTCGATGGTGAAGTTAAATCAAGAAAGAAATTCAAACAATATCCTATAGGCTATTTCCATATTGATATCGCGGAAGTTAGAACAGAAGAAGGAAAGCTGTATTTGTTTGTTGCAATAGATCAAATTCACCTACGTTGAGTTGCACAAAAGTGCTACAAAACCCATAGCTGCTGAGTTTTTAGGTAATCTGATTAGAATTTTACCGTATAAAATCCACACTATTTTGACAGATAATGGCATACAATTTACAAATCAGAAGCGCCATAAATACGCCTTCCAACACATATTTGATAGAGTTTGTGAAGAAAATAACATTGAACATCGTCTGACAAAAGTTAGCCATTCTTGGACAAATGGACAAGTTGAACGTATGAATAAAACTTTAAAGAATGCTACAGTTAGGAAATATTACTATCGTTCGCATCAGCAACTTAAGGAGCATCTTTATGACTTTGTTATGGCCTACAATTATGCAAAGAGACTCAAAGCTCTTAGGGGTCTTACGCCTTTTGAATTTATATGTTCTCAGTTGACAAAGTCTCCTGAATTATTTATAATAGATCCACACCATCACACTCTGGAACCATACATCTTATTCGTCTCAAAGACTGGTGGCAAATACTCAAAGCCAAACTAAGAGGACACTATAACTACTTCGGGATTAGCGGAAATTATCGATGGCTCAATAAGTTTAATTGGGCAGTAAAGAAACTAACGTTTAAGTGGATAAACCGACGTAGCCAGAAAAAGAGCATGAATTGGGAGCAATTTATTCATTATACACAAGTCAATCCACCACCAAAACCAAAAATATGTTTTTCCTTGTATACACAGGAGGTATGTCGTGAACGCTAATATTGTGGAGCCGTGTGCGGGAAAGCTGCATGCACGGTTCTTGCGCTTACTATTACCCACAAGTATAGAATTCATGAGCAAGTCTCCATCCTTCTGCTAAATCAAAGAGACGTTTCCATCCCTTCCACAAAGCTATAGCTAAGTCATTTTTGCGAGCTAAAAACCCTCCTAACTTGGCCACCCACCTCACAATTTCTCTTATAGGTGCAGGATAGTTTTTTGTCTTAAGCATTTTGGTATATAAAACCTTCCATTCGTCATCAGTCAGTATGACAGTGCAAGAAAGATTCGCTAGCTACCAATGTGATAAAAAATATTCTCCATGCAATTATACTCATAATTGTAAGAAAGCGGATCAATCTATCTGCTGTTTGGAGCCTACATTCTTCAACTTTAAGACCGGATTTCAAAATTTTATGAAAAACCTCTATTCTCCATCTTAAGCAATACCATTGTATTTTTTCTACTGCTTCTTCAAAATTATTAATATTTATATTTGTTAACAAAATCCAGTTCATGGGCTCTTCGCCAAATGGGGGATATTTTTCTATAACATAGACAGCATTTAAATTTAAATTAGGAAGTTTTTGGGTTTTACGTCTAGCGTTGTTTTTTGATGCATTCATCACAAAGTTACTAAACTTTACTTCTAAAACTGTTGTTCTTTGAGGTTTGTTATCGCGAGCAGACTTGAATTTCTCCTTGACAAGACATGCGATTCATCAAATCCCACAATCTTTCACCACCTTTTTCAGAATAAGTCGACTTCTTGTTTACTGTTCTGTTTTGATTTCCTCTTACTACAAAAAGAGATTGATTAGTGGAAGCAACTTCAAATAAATCATAAATATCTGCTTCTCTATCACAAACGGTAACTACCTTAACATCCTTTAATCCAGGATGTTTAGTAGAGTCTTTAAGTGCACCGTATGCTTTCTTTCTCTTCTATGGGAAGAGCAGTATTATGGCTTCTTCTTTTCAACTCCTTTAGGTCTTCAGCTAAGGAAGGTCTAGTACTAATTTTTTGATCCAATAATCCTATCTTCTGTTGTAACTGCAAACGTTGTATGCATCATGGGTTTTAAAATTAGTTGTTTTAGATGTTAATCTTGCTGCTATAATCCCTAATCCTTCGGTCTTTTTATGATTTTTATATGAAATATAACTCGTGTCCTGGATAGCTAAGATAGTTGAGTATTCTTTAGCTCTTTCAACAGTTTTAATTATATGACTGTCTAATATCTTTCTTTCAGAAATGGCATCGTTTTGGAAAAATCTATAAGCTGCTTTACTTTGATGCCAATCTTCACAAGCTTGATTTATTGAACGCTCAGGCGATTCAGCAAAACTATTAACTATTTTTAGAAACCTTTTACTTAATCTTATATCACCAAAATTAACAATTCCAAATTCACTTTCTGCCCATTCGCCAGTTGAGGTATTTATAGTTCTTTTCATCATATATTCCATTTTTAGACCATAGATCTATTTATAATAGAAAGTTGAATTAGTAAAATAGCAGCTTTTTCTCCATTTTTAGATTTATGGGTAATAGTAAGGTTCTTGCGGGGGAGTTATAGAAGTAAAACTCAATCAAGGGGGATAGGACTATGACTTCTACCGAACGATCAGGATTTACGTTCTGTGGAATAACATTTGAGGAGTACAGAGGACAAGCAACCGATCCTGAAGGAATTGTGAGAAGGTTTATAGAAAAAGATACAGGACATTGTTTTCCACTAGGAACAGCAAGCACATTTACTACTTACTTTGCGCCAGCGGACTTTAATGAAACAGTTTGGTCAGCCATTGTATGCAAAACAAGAGCCAAGAAGATTTGATAGAGGAACTGACCTTCATACCCAATCCAACCCTTTGCCGATGTGCCACCGTCCGGGGATATTAGTAAAAATCGTTGCAGCATAGAGGAGCCAAAAGGAGATTTCCTCCTACCAATATAGCCACTTTCTTAGCGTGCTTCTTAAGTTACTATATAAAGGTAAAATGGTTTCCATGTTTGAGCAGGTAGATCAGCTATAAAAAAGAAGTGAGGTAAGGAAGTGGTCTACCCTGCTCCAAGTAAAGGCTAGTACATAAAAGCAAAAGATGCAAGCATCGAACAGACGAAATCTGTCAAATCAGAAAGAAACACACAAATTTAAGTTTTTAGTAGTTTTCAAGTATAGTTGTACAGGGAGCGCCTCTGCAGTTATGACCGACATTTTCAATGGTGCCTAAGTGCCCGTATGCAAGCATGGTTTTGGAAGGAACGGTCAAATCATTGATGGAGTCATTTAGACTACCTCGGTTAGGAGATTGTACTATCAACCGTTCCAAGCTGAAGCGTTTCCCTATTACAAATTATATGTAGGAGTTACCATGAAAAAAGCAAAAAGTAAATTAGAAATAGTGAATCCTAATGCAGCAGGAATAGACATTGGTTCAGCTGTACACTATGTGTGTGTACCTGAAGGAAGAGATGAACAACGCGTTCAGAAATTTGGCTGCTTTACTGAAGACCTTCATAACTTAGCACAGTGGTTGAAAAAGTGTAAAGTTACAACAGTAGCTATGGAATCAACAGGAGTATACTGGATTCCTTTATTTCAAATACTTGAGTCATACAAATTCGAGGTAAAATGCACGGCATGTAAAGAATGTACCTGGTAGGAAGTCTGACGTTCAAGATTGCCAATGGCTCCAACAACTGCATAGCTACGGACTGCTTCATGGATCGTTTAGGCCAGATAATCAGATGTGTGTATTGCGCAGTTACGTGCGGCAACGCAAAAATCTCACTGAAAGTGCATCTACACATATTCTTATATGTTAAAAACAAGTCTTTATAAATGTTACGAAATAGCGGTATAAAGACACGCAGAGAGGAGGAACCGTACATATTCTTGGTCATAAGGACCGTTTTGCAGCAAGGTTCTCCTCTCTGGTTTATTATACTGAAAGTTCCGAACAACTGGTTGAGCTTTTAGGCTCGTATATAAGGGTGGAAAATGCAGTATACACATTATTTATGGAGGGATTATGAATTTATCAAATATTATTACTGGCATTGATATTAGCAAAAATAAACTAGATATCCATATTCATCCACTTGGACATCATAAAGTATTTGAAAATAACGTTCAAGCTATTGATCAAATACTTGACTTTTTGCGTTTACATAACGTAACCAAAGTTGGACTTGAAGCAACGGGTGGATACGAAAAATTATGTGCTTATACTTTATTAAGACATGGTTTTGAAGTATATGTCATTCAACCAAGATGGGTAAGAGACTATGCAAAAAGCCTTGGTATTGCTACTAAAACTGATAAAATAGACTGTAGCATCATCTCACGTTATGTTAGTAATACAGACATGCGTGTCACTCCTTTAAAAGTTAGTAGTATTGACTGTTTGAAGCAAAAATTATCTCGCAGGAATCAACTAGTAGAAATAGCAAAAATACAAAAAACCCAAGCTCATCAAGTAACCGATTTATCTATAATCAAACAAATGGAAGAGCTACTTGCAGTTTTACAAAATCAAATTCAAGTCTTAGAAGATGAGATAATGGAATTAGTCGATAAAAATCAAGAGCTTAAAAAAAAGTATATGTCAATAACTAGTATACCTGGTGTAGGTGCAATAACAGCTATTACTTTTATTTGTTATCTACCCGAGCTTGGAACTCTCCAACATAAAGAAATATCCAGCCTTTCCGGAGTTGCACCTTTTAATCGAGATAGTGGTTTTAGTAAGGGAAAAAGGTGTATTCAGGGTGGTAGATCACAAATTAGAAAGGTTTTACATATGTGCATTCTTAGTGCGCAAAGGTACAATTCTTATATAAAAATCTTCTTTGATAGGCTATACAATCAATATAAAAAACCATATAAAGTTACCTCTACTGCTGCAATGAGAAAATTACTTATCCTTGCTAACTCTTTAGTAAGAGACGGTAGACTGTTTACTGAGGAGTATAGCCCTAAAACTGCTTCTATATAGCAATAGCATAGCTGTGAATAAGTACGCCCACACAAATTTTAAGTACTTATTCACAGCTACATCAATTTTTCTATTGACTTTTAACACAACTGCTGCGTATGCAGAAGGCATTAATTCAAATGAATATACAATTCACAAGGTTATTAGTCATATTACTGGGATAACTGGTATGAAAATCATTGAAGCTATAATTGAAGGCGAAAGAGATTCTGAAAAATTAGCAGAATTCAGGGACGTGCGAATGAAAAATGATCAGTCTACTATTGCAAAAGCGTTAGCTGGTGACTATAGAGAGGAACACTTATTCACGCTAAAGCAAGAATTTGAATTATATAATATTTATCAAGAAAAAATAGCAGAATGTGATAGAAATATTGAAGCCTATTATAAAACGTTTGAAACAAAGTCTTGTGAAAGCAAACAGCTAAGTAAGCAAAAGAATAAAAATAGCAAAAGTAAGCCAAGCTTTGCTTTGTATGAGGAACTGCACCGAATAACTGGTATGGATTTCACTAAAATTCCTGGATTTGATGTATTAAGTATACAAACCATAATTTCAGAAGTTGGTATAAACCATAGTAAATGGCCAACAGAAAAGCACTTTTCGTCGTGGTTGGGACTCAGTCCTGCTAATAAAGTTACAGGGGAAAAAGTGTTTAACACAAGAACACGTAAAGTCATTAACCGTGCTGCGAATGCTTTGCGAATAGCTGCTCATTCTGTAGGAAATAGTAAAAGTGCGTTGGGTGCATACTACAGAAGATTGAAAAAACGACTAGGAGCACCAAAAGCAATAACAGCTACTGCAAGAAAAATGGCATGCATATTTTATAGTATGCTCAAATACGGACAGGAATATGTAGAAAAAGGAATGGAATACTATGAAACACGCTATAAAGATAGAACTGTAAAAAATTTGATCAAAAAAGCGAGCGAATTTGGCTACATATTAGTTCAACAAGAAGAGTTAGTTGAGTGAGTTTCTTAGGAGAAAATCCCAACATTACCATTAAAGAAACGAGAATAAGAATTCAGGAAAAGTTTGGTTTAGCAAGTCTACAGTACACCGTAATATGCAAAGAATGAAATTCTCATATATCACACCAAGACCAGTGCATAACGGACAAGATAAAAGTAAACAAGAGGAGTTTAAAAAAAAATCTTAATGAAACTATAGTATTTTCTAAAACGAATGATAAACGTCTAAAATGGTATTACCAACTAAAAGGTGTAAGTCTGTACATTGATGCATTAGAGGTCTGAGGCGACTTTTGATGGTGTGCCAACAATGCTCTATCGGATTTAGATGGGAGTGTTAAATAAACTGTGTCAAACCGAAAAAAAAGTAATAAATTGATATAAAAAAATGGAGGTTTGACAATGAGTCAGAAAGTAGTAAACAGAACTACCGGTTTGGTAGATTATAAAGAATTAGAAACAAATATCCTGTCGTCTATACGAGAAGGAAGACCGTTGACAGGAAGAGATGGAGCATTAACACCGTTTATAAAAAAGTTGCTGGAGGTAAGCCTGGAAGGTGAAATAGAAAACCACTTGTCGGCTGAAAGCGAAGAGAATAATCGAAGAAATGGGAGGAATGCAAAGACTTTACGTACAAGCGCAGGGTCATTTGAGCTTTTGACGCCAAGAGATAGGGAAGGAAGTTTCGAACCACAAATAGTCAAAAAAAGGCAAACAAACTTACATCCAGAGCTTGAAACGAAGATTTTGAGCACATTTGCCAGTGGTATGGGCTATAGAGATATAGTGTCACATGTTGAGGAAATTTATGATCACAAAATATCGGTGGCAGAGATATCAAGTATTACTGACAAATTGCTACCAGTAATCAACGAATGGCGTAGTCGCCCGCTGCAGTCTGTATATCCGATAGTTTTCATGGTTTTTTAAAGTCAAAGAGGACGGGCATTGCGTAAGTAAATGCATGTATAACATATTAGGCATAGATCAAAATGGCAAAAAAGAAGTATTAGGTTTTTATTTGGCTGAAAGTGAAGGAGCTAACTTCTGGTTGGGAGTGCTAAATGACCTCAAAGAAAGAGGAGTAGAAGATATCCTTATTGCCTGCGTTGATGGGCTGAAAAGCTTTCCTGCAGCTATAAACAGTGTCTTTCCTAATGCGGAAGTGCAGATGTGTATAGTGCATCAGATACGCAACTCACTGAAGTATGTGGCCAGTAAAGATGCGAAGAGTTTTTTGAGCGATTTAAAGAAGGTATATCAAGCTTCAAGCAAGGAAATTGCCGAGAATTATCTGTTGGAATTGGATGAAAAATGGGGCACAAAGTACCCTATGGTTATAAAATCTTGGCAGAATAATTGGGAAAACTTGTCTGGTTATTTTAAGTATTCTGGTCCAGTTAGGAGGATAATCTACACCACCAATCCCATAGAGGGGCTACATAGGCAAATTAGGAAATTCACTAAGACCAAAGGCTCATTTACCAGCATAAATGCCTTGTATAAGCAGGTATATTGTGCTATAAAGAAGGCAGAGGAAAAGTGGACGATGCCTGTACATGATTGGGCATTAACTATCTCTCAACTTGATGTTTTCTTTCCTGGCAGATTGAAAATTGAGTTGAACTAAAAATGCGGTTTGACACAGTTTATTTAACACTCCCGTCTAAGGTGTCTGGGCACTGGGATGACATCATAGGGGCGCTGGGATGACACCCTGACAATCGTCATCCCGCTACTTGTTAGCGGGATGAAAATGTTGTACCAAGACCACGGTAGCTATAAAATTATCAAGGGAAGTACCACACACTTCCCTTCTTTTTCAAAATAAGTTTACCTACAGGTCTGATTGTATTAAGATTACTTAATACAATCAGGTCTATTATATGCGTTTATCCAAATATTACCTACCAACTCTAAAGGAAAAGCCTACCCATGCTAAAATTATCTCCCATCAATATTCTTTACGTGCAGGTTTAATAAAGCAGATAGCATCTGGCATCTATACGTGGTTGCCGCTTGGTCTGCGCGTGCTTAAGAATATTGAAGATATTATCAGAGATGAAATGGATAAATCTGGTGCAATTGAAGCATTAATGCCTTGTGTGCAACCAGCAAATCTTTGGCGAGAATCGGGACGTTACGATGATTACGGTAAGGAAATGCTACGTATAAGGGATAGGCATGAGGAAGATATGCTTTTCGGTCCAACGCATGAGGAGGTAGCAACTGATCTAATTAGAGATGTGGTAAAAAGTTACAAAGATTTGCCACTTTGTTTGTATCATATCCAGTGGAAATTCCGTGATGAGGTAAGACCACGTTATGGTGTTATGAGGGGTAGGGAATTTCTGATGAAGGATGCATACAGTTTTGATGTAGATTACGAAGGTGCACTGAATTCATATAATTTGATGTACAAAACTTACATAAAAATCTTCAAACGCATGGGACTTACTCCAATTGGAGTGAGAGCGGACACTGGGCCAATTGGAGGAAATTTGAGCCACGAGTTTCATATATTGGCAAACACTGGTGAGAGCACTTTATATTATGACAATAAATTTTCTGAACTACTGGAAAGTGAAGATGTTGAAAGTTTGAAGAATATATATGCAGTTGCAGATGATATGCACGACCCTAAAACTTGCCTTGTGCCGCAAGAGCAGTTAAATGTTAGTAAAGGTATTGAAATAGGGCATATTTTTTATTTTGGCGACAAATACTCAAAGCCTATGAAGGCAAGTGTTACTTCTCAAGATGGAAAAAATGTCAACATGCATATGGGTTCGTATGGCATTGGGGTTTCAAGGCTTGTCGGTGCAATAATAGAAGCTTTTCATGATGATAAGGGAATTATCTGGCCAGAAGCGGTAGCTCCTTTCAGAATTGGTTTAATCAATTTACAAACGAAAGTAACGGAGGCTGCAGATAAAATATACAAAGCTTTGAAAAGTGATGAAGTGCTTTACGATGATACGGAAAGAAGTATAGGAGTAAAATTTTCTAGAATGGATCTGATAGGCTTGCCGTGGCAAATAATTGTTGGAAAAAAGGCAATAGATGAAAATATAGTTGAAGTAAAAAATAGAGCAACTGGAGAGGTAAAAGAAATGCAGATTGAGGAAGCAATAAATCGCTTTAGCACAAAATGATACGCGGTATCGGCACTGACATAGTATATATACCAAGAGTATTGAGAATATTACAAAAATACGGGAAAAATTTCTCAATAGAATCTACACTGAAAAAGAAATAGAGCTAAGTAGAAAGTATAATAGTCAAGAAATGCGAGCAAGGTATTTTGCCAAACGCTTTGCAGCAAAAGAAGCTTTTGTTAAAGCACGAGGTACTGGATTTAGCCAGGGCATTATAATGAAAGATATAGAAATATACAGCGATGTAAGAGGAAAACCATATATTGCTGTCAGAAAGGATTTCATCTCAAAGGACTACAAGATTCATCTTTCTCTGAGTGACGATGGAGATTACGCTACTGCATTTGTTATAATTTGCGTCTAGCAGATATTGTTTCAATTTATGCAGTTGACTTTATGCTATCTATATAGCTAAACTGACTTAGGTTTACCGACAATTTGAAAAACCGTCATTCCGCTACTAGTTAGCGCCGCGGCGGTATGACGGTTCGCGGTGGCATGACGATAAGCTTGTCATCCCGCTACGTGTTAGCGGATGAGATGCCGCGAATGAATCGCGGTATGACGTAACGACAAGTTCGTCATACCGCTACGTGTTAGCGGGATCTATGCTAAGAGATACCGTGAATAAATCACGGTATGACGGTTCGCAGCGGTATGACGATAACCTCATATCCCGCTACTAGTTAGCGGATGAGATACCGCGAATGAATCGCGGGATGACGTAACGACAAATTCGTCATCCCGCTACGTGTTAGCGGGATCTAGAGATACCGCGGCGGTATAGCTATAGCATACACAAACAACTAGTTTGCCAAAAAAACATGGCGGTTTTTCTATGATTTGAGTATAATTCTAGCTTTACCTAAACAGAAAATTTAATGGACTATATCTTAATGTATCTTTCCTTACCATTTTCAATTACTGAGAATTACTTATTAATTACTGCGTTGATTCCGCTTTTAAGTGCTTTTGTTATCTTTTTTACTGGTAAATGGCCCGGAGTGAACAATAGTATTACTGTCATTTCTTCTGTACTTCTGTTTACGTATACGTGTCTGTGCACTTTATATTGGGTATATGGTGATCATTCTCAATTTATTCTCATGGATTTTGGTAATAATTTGCACATTAGTTTAAAGCTAGAGTCTACCGGAGTAATATTCAGTTTATTAATATCGTTTTTATGGATACTAACCAGTATATATGCAATATGTTATATGCAGAATAACTATGCTGATGGCAATCACTCAAGTTTTCTATGCTTTTTTTCAATATCGATTAGCTGTGCAATGTTTATTGCTTTTTCTGGAGATTTGCTCACTACATTTGTTTTTTATGAGCTTCTAACTATTAGTACATACCCTCTGGTTACTTACAACTCAACAAATGAATCAATGATTGCAGGGCGCTATTACTTTGGCGTGCTATTTTTCTCTTCTTTAGTATTATTTTTTCCTGCAATAGGCCTTTTATATAATGAATTTCATACTTTAGACTTTGTAAGTGGTGGAATATTCAAATTTGATACTTCACTCATCACTTTCATTGCAGTGTGTTTTGCTATGCTGATTTATGGAATAGGAAAAGCTGCATTAATGCCAATGCATTTTTGGTTACCAAAAGCAATGGTTGCACCAACTCCTGTGAGTGCACTATTACATGCTGTTGCTGTTGTGAAATCCGGAGTTTTCATCATCATAAAAGTTATATTATACACTTTCGGCGTCGATAACATACAACGTTTTGTGCAGCAAAATTGGTTTGCTGGAGGGTGGCTTCCGTACGCTGCTGGATTTACTATTATTACTGCATCATTGATTGCATTAAAGCAAAAAGAATTAAAGAAATTGCTTGCTTACTCTACCATCTCTCAATTGTCGTATATTATATTATTTGCTTCAATTTTTAGTGAGCTCAGCATGAGGGTTGCAATTTTTCAATTAGTTTGCCACGCATTTGCAAAAATCACTTTGTTTTTCATTGCCGGAGCAATAATAACGAAAACAGGTGAGAAATATATAGATAAGATTCACGGTATAGGACGCAGTATGCCAATTAACATGACAGCATTTGCTATAGGTGCATTGTCTATGATAGGGGTGCCGCCTGCTCCGACTTTTTGGGGTAAATTTCTCATTTTTCAAGCTGTTTTCAACTCTGGCAATGTAATACTTTCTGTGTTTGTAACTCTAGTGTTAATTGTTAGTACTATACTTAACGCTCTGTACTTTTTACCGATAATTTACAATGCCTTTTTCTTAAAACCTTCTCAGAATTACTTTATTAAAAAAACGCCAATTCTTCTAGTTTTACCTCCAGTTATTACTGCTACATGCACTTTAGTTATTTTTTTTAGCTACCAAGTAATATTTTAAAATCTGTATTTATAACCATTAACAATAAATTTAAATGGTATTATACCAGCCAGAGTTGCTTTTATACTCGACAAAGTGAAGCTAATCTCCACAGTATGATCTTTCACCTCCTTATTTTGCTCGGTTGTAAAAACTACAGTAGCATTTCCAGCAAATGTAACTAAGTCCTTGGTCGATCGATCAATAGATAATGTTATTACATTTATGTTGGCAGTTTTTCTTTTGGATGAAGGTGAACTAACAGCTTCATTGTTCGTTTTTTCCTGAAAGCCTTGATAGATTTTATGTATAGAATTGTTTCTTATAAAATTTTCTTGGTACTTCGGTTCAACGATCTTAATGGACTCGTATATTTCAATGTATTTACTTATTAAGTACCTCGCTGTGGAAGTGTATTCATCTTCCTTTTTACTGAAACTAAGCTTATGCATTGCAGAGAACTCATCTTCTGTGTGGTTCATGTACTTCACAAAATTTAAATCTTTTTTAACAGGAAATAACAGGTATATGTTTAGTATTAATAAACATAAGCATACTAGGAGAAGCGATACTATTAATGCCATCCAAGATCTTTCTGCTACACAAAACAGATACCTATGGCAGTACCATTCGACTGCTTTACTGAAATAACTTTTGTTTTTTACTGATTCAAGCAATTTATCTTCCATAACACAATGCTACCAAACCCAATTATAATAACAATAAGATTAGATACTCTAAAAAACTTTAAAATATGTCTAAATTTTCCAAAATAGGATGAATGATTATATCACCTTGTTCCGCAATAAGGTAGAATTTATCGATTTTGCTCACATCTACATTGATCATTTTTACACTGAAATTTTCAGGATTGTAAATATTACTTTCAGCACTTTTGTGATAATTATAATAATGTAATTTATTTTGATCATCAAAATAACCAAATTCATCAGCGAGGGTTCCCACTTTGCTACCTTTACCACTTTTGACTAGCTCAAATAGATCAATTGCATGGTTTTGAGATCCAGGCTCAATAGGCCCTTCTGCAGCAAAAAACTTAGGTGCATGACCAACGTATTCCTTAAATTTTAGATTATGAGTCTTTTTTACACTACCAAAATCCACAAACTTATATTCATCTGAAACGCCAGAATATTGTGGATCATACTTTTTATATTCAAAGAACTCATTACCTAAAAAATTACAAAACGTTAATTTATAATCATCATGATCGGATTTAACGACTTTAAGGTAATGAAAATCTCTAGGAATCTTTACTTCCTCTTCCGTGATATGATTACGTACAACAAGCTCACCATTTAGCATATGATAGCCAATTTTTGGCAAAGTAGCTATATTGATTGCCTTGTTTAGCTTAAAATTTGCTTCATAAATGCCGCTTAACAACTCCTTTCCTTTTTCTAAGGTGACGTCCTGGTCTAAAGCTATATTCTTGATTGAACTTAATTCTTTCTGCATGTTTAGTATGGCTTTCGTCAAAACTTCTATTGATTGCCATACAGTTAATTTATTATCAGTCAAATTATATACTTCGAGTATTAAATTAACAGAATTTTATCATGAATTTATGTTAAAAGTATTATACTTTGTAAACTTATGTCATGATATTAACTACATTAGCTAAAACATGCTTTTTATCTAAGTGAAGTTGCTTAGCAACAACGAAAAGTTCATCTATTTTTTTCCACTGACCTAGTAAAATTTCAACACCATTTACCTCTCTCTTTATGCTTTCTAAAATGAAGGCCTGAATTATATATGATGCTAGTTCTAGTTCGATTTCGCTATTAATTACTTTATTAATCATATTGGGATTCTTTAAATCATGAAGAAATTTATAAAAGCATTTGTATGCTTCATAAGCATCACTACTTATTGCATTTATTATCATTCCTGGCATTCCAGGAAATAAAGTAATCATTTCGTCAAACGTTTGATCATCAAATTTACATTGAGATGAAGCAACTTGCTTTGTTTCGTCATAAGTTAATGGAAGTAAATTTAGCTGAAAGCACCTACACTGGATAGTAGTTTGTATATCATATGGCTTATGGCTAATTATAAATATCTTAGAATTTTTTGGCGGCTCTTCTAATATTTTCAATATTGCGTTTTTAGCGTTATTAGTCATTGCCTCTAAGCTATCTATTATAGCTATTTTGTGTTCTGATTGAATGGGACTTAAGTGTAGAAAGTTTTTCATTTCTCTGACTTTTTCTATTCCGATAGTATCACCTTCAACAATGTGTAAGTCCAATGCTACTTCATTATAGCTTTTTATGAGTAACCAATTGGAGAAGGATTTTGCAAGTGTTGCTTTTCCTATACCTTTTTTACCACAGATCAGCCAAGACTGAACAGATAAGTTGTTCATTAATTTTTTTTTGGCCTGGTTGTGACCTATTACTTTTTTCATTCTTTCTCCTATAGATCTTAGTTTGAAAATGCATTGGTTACTGTTTGTAATAAAATTGCACCTTCCCTTAAAACCTTAATCTTATCTTCGGTTAAGTCAATAATAGTAGATTCTATACCAGAAACTAATTCATCATCTTCAATCACTGCAGATAAATGTTGCTTAATGGATTGTGGTATATCGTCTGCCTTACATACACTTTTTTCTCCTGAAATATTTATACTAGTTGCAACTATTGGAACTTTCAGTTTGTTTAGTATTGAAATTGCAATAGGATGCTCAGGGATTCTGATGCCTATACTATCTTTAAAGAATTCGTTTGGCAATATATTATTGTTTTTAAGTGGTAAAATATAGGTAATCGGTCCAGGAGAAAAGTGATTTACTAAACCAATATACTTTTTCTCTAGCTTTGCTATTCTCATCAAGCTGCAAATATCACTAACAAATATAGACAGTGGTTTATTTTGAGAGCGTTTCTTTATCTGATATATTTTTCCTATAGATTCATTATTTAATGCATTACAAGCAAGAGCATACACTGTTTCTGTTGGAAAACACACTAACAAGTTGTTCTGTATTGCATTTATTATTTTAGATACCATATAGCTAAAAACTTATTCATAACAACTAGATCAGTTTTGTTGCATTGTATCTTATATAGTAACTGCTAGTTTTTGTGAACGCAATGCAACGCAGCTTACCATTTGTTATGCAGACTTGCTACAACCCAAACTCTTCATTGACTTTATCAACTATTGCCTGTGGTGGATCCTCTCCCCATCCTGAATACAAAATCTCTCCATAGTCTGCAACATCTATAGAGCCAGTTCTGCTTTTTGCTAGAAACATTTCTCTTTTCTCTTTATCAACTAATACATAATGCCACGCTGATTTTCCACGATCTTTACCACGGACTAAATATATAAGATCTGACCTACTTCTTTTTGTTGCATCAGCAAAAGATCTTTCATTGACAGTTCTGCTTTTACTTTTTATGCCGCCACTTTCAGAAAAAGCTTCCTTGGATTCGGTTTTTTTGTTTGCTAATTCAGAAATTCCCCCTTTTTCCCTAATGCCCGTTCTTTGGTGTTTTGAGACGAATACTTACTGGAAAAACCTTCCCCTGTACCGCCAGGAGTCCTGTTTGTGAAACGCTTAATAAATGAATTATTGTCGTTGTTTTCTGCCATAAAAATCTCCAAACTTTAGATTGTAGGACCCAAATTTTTACTACACTCTATCATATGTTAATTAAATTAATATAAATGAAAAATAATATAGTAATTATTACAGGAATTACAGCTTCAGGTAAATCAGAATTGTGTGATAACCTGATAAAAAAATATAATAATATCAGCATAATAAATTGTGATTCAAAGCAGGTATATGAAGAAATTCCCATAATTACTGCTCAACCACTAAAGCAAGAAGAATTTTATAAATTATATGGTTATGTTTCAGCAAAAGAAAATTATTCCGTGGGTCTATGGTTAGAGGATTTAGAAAAAGAAGTTAATCACGCATTAGAAAATGCTCAAATACCTATCATCACTGGAGGAAGCGGGCTTTACATCAGCAGTTTAATCAAAGGCTTATCATCAATGCCACAAATAAGTCAGAAAGTAAGGAAAAATGTAAGCGAATTAAGGAAAAATTTAAGTAAAGAGGAGTTTTACAAATTAGTGCTAAGCAAAGATCCAAGGATTCAAGGTAAAGTATTCATGAATGACTCGCACCGCCTTTCAAGGGCACTTGAAGTTATCACTGAAACTGGTAAGACAATCTTTGTATGGCAAGAAAATAGACAGCCTCCTTTATTCGATAATTTTAAGATATATACAATTTTGCCTAAACGTGAGGATGTATACCAAAAAATAAATTCTCGTTTTATCAAAATGATCGAAAATGGAGCAATTGATGAAGTAAAAAAGCTACTTAGTATGAACTTAGCTCCACATTTGCCAGCTATGAAAGCACATGGAGTGCCAGAAATTGTAAAGTATTTGAAAGGTGAGATTACTTTAGACGAAGCGATACAGATTGCTCAAACAAACACAAGACACTACGCAAAACGCCAGTACACTTGGTTTAAAAACCAGTTCCCAAGTTCTGAAGTAATTGATTGTGCAAATGAGCTAACAGCGCTTGAAATATTTTAATTGTTAGTTTCCAGGTGTATTTCCATGCTCATTGCTATGAATGGGCGGTTCCATATTTTCCAGATGGCTGTTTACTTCTAGTGGATTACCTAAACTATGTTCTATCTCTGCTTCAAACTTAAATCCTAACTTCTCGCAAAATTTCTGGAAATACTCTTTAATAATATCAAATAAATTTTTGCCATCAATTTTGTAATTTTTCAGTTCTCGAGGAGCAGTAAGTAACAATTTACCATCTTTATATGTTACATCATTTTTCTCATCTTGGAATGCAAGTGTAAACTCTAATGAGCTATTTATCTGACAAACTTCTTCTTCTGGATTATCAGATTTTACCGTAGGCACTGCCATCTCAGATTTGACTTTTACATG
The DNA here is from genome assembly GCF_031205055.1 of Wolbachia endosymbiont of Listronotus oregonensis. NCBI lineage: Bacteria > Pseudomonadati > Pseudomonadota > Alphaproteobacteria > Rickettsiales > Anaplasmataceae > Wolbachia > Wolbachia endosymbiont of Listronotus oregonensis. The sequence goes on from NZ_CP102118.1 coordinate 797,665, forward strand.
ATTTGGATCAGTGCAATCAATAACTATTGTTTTTTGAGGACTTAGTAGCGTAAATTCGGACTGGCGAAATGCTTGAAAGAGAACATCAGTGAATAAAGTGCCTTCATACCCTGCTTGATTACAATTAGTAATTAGCTCTTCTAGAATAGAATCACTTGGAACTTTTGCTTCAGCATATTTAAACATTTCCTTAAAAACTTCTTTTGCAAACGGGCGATAATTTCTGGCTTCTTCCTTTGGTAATAGGTGAGCATACTCCTTGCCTAAATTGTAAAATCTCTCAAATTCCTTTTCATACTGGTCAGTTTTTTTATGATCAGGAGTATTGTCATTTTCACAATATTCGCTCCAAATTTTATCGAATTCACGTTGCTTAGCTCCTTCCATCAACGCACTAGTTAAAGTTTGGTCTATACTTTTACCATTAATAACAAAATCCATTCTATTGATGTCTTTATACATCTGTTCACCAGAGTTTGCTTCAGCATTATCTTTACCAGCTCTTAATTTGCCAAAATCAAACTCTTCTGCTTGAGCCCTTAATGTAACTACTGGATTGGTACTATTCATTTCTATCATAGACCTATTAACATCATAATTAATTATATCACAAATTATTAATAATTCAATAAAATACCTGCTATAAGCCCTATGATAGCAAATATAGTTAGGGGTAACTTAGGCTTACCGACAACCGTCATCCCGCTGCTTGTTAGCACCGCGGTGGTATGATGTTAGAGAGCTGTGCTAGCTATAGTGCATACCTGACCATAAGGTGACAAGATTTTAAAAAGGCTCTATTATTGATAAACAGTTTTTACACATGTATGAATCTCAATGAGCAATTAGATGTGCTGGCTTTTCTAAATGGCAAGCTGGAAAATATGCTTAAGTTCCATTCCGCAATATTACCTAAACTCTGTGGTGGGAACAAAGTGGTGGACCTGCTGTTTTATAGGCCGCTTGGTTATATAGATAGAAGTAAGTCACTACTTGATACTCAAGTTGGAGAATTTACAACTTTCATGGCAAAAGTTTATGAGCATCAGTCGCCCACTTTTAGAGGTAGACCATATAAAATAGTCGTTGAAAGTGAGAGTCAGTATATATTCATAGTCTTTTTTAATCACTCAGTTAAGTATTTATATAAACTATTTCCAGTTGGAGCCTATGTAATCATCAGTGGCAAACTCGAAAAATTTGCTGAGCATTGGCAGATTACTCATCCAGATTACGTGTCGCTTGACATCAACCAATTTAAAGAAATAGCTCGCATAGAGCCAGTCTACCAATTATGCCGTGGCATTACCAATAAGAGCATTGGGAACATAATAAGCTCTAACCTGAAAGAATTGCCTGATTTGCCAGAGTGGATAGATGATACATTAATCAAGCAAAAAAAATGGCTAAGTTGGAGGGAAAGCATCATAAAGTTGCACAGACCAAGCTCATTGGCGGAAGCCGAGGTTTGTAGAAAAAGGCTTGCTTATGATGAATTGTTTGCGTATCAGCTAGCACTGAAACTTGCAAGAGAAAATCATGTAAAAAAAGGGGAAGAGAATTTATAGTATTGAATAAATATAAAGAGCAAGTTTTAAATGAATTATCGTTTCAATTAACAAACGATCAAATTCGTGCAATAGATGAAATTTCAGAGAGGCAAAAATCCAAGTATCGCATGATGAGCTTGCTGCAAGGTGATGTTGGTAGTGGCAAAACCGTAGTTGCACTTTTTGCGATGCTAAATGTGGTAGAAAACAACATGCAGGTAGCTCTAATGGCACCGACTACTATCTTGGCGGAGCAACATTATAATTGGATTGAGGAAGTTTTATCCTGTACCGATATAAAAGTTGCGCTGCTTACTGGTAAAACTTCGCGCAAGGAAAGAAAGATTATCATGAACGAACTTGCAAGTGGTGTTTTAAATATAGTGATTGGCACCCACGCGTTATTTCAAGCTAACGTTACATTTAAAAATTTAGGGCTTGCAGTCATAGACGAGCAACAGCGATTTGGAGTGATGCAGAGAAATCGCTTGGTAGGAAAAGGAGAAAATGCCGATATACTTTTCGTTACTGCAACTCCCATTCCAAGAACCTTGCAGCAAGCTATGTATGGTGACGTTGAATGTTCAATTTTGAGAGAAAAACCAAAATCCAGATTGCCAATAAAAACTGTAACTATGAACATTAGTAGGGTGCCAGATGTTATTGAAAAGCTAAAAGGTGCTATAAACAGGGGCGAAAAAGCATATTGGATTTGTCCATATATAGAAGAAAACGAAGAGACCAATATTGCTGCAGCAGAGATGCGTTTTCAGGAATTACAAAAAACATTTTTTGATAGAGTCGGGATAATACACGGAAAATTGACTCAGGAGCAGAAAGATCAAGTTATGTTTTCCTTCAAAAGAAATGAATTTTCTTTGCTTGTTGCAACCACTGTGATAGAAGTTGGTATAGATGTGCCAGATGCAACCATTATGATTATAGAAAATGCAGAGCAATTTGGGTTATCGCAATTACATCAGTTAAGAGGCAGAGTAGGGCGAGGAAACAAGCCATCTTTTTGTGTATTATTATACGATAATTTAAGTAAAAGCTCATCTTCAAAGTTAAAGATCATGTGTGAGTCACAGGACGGATTTTACATTGCTGAAAGGGATATGATGCTAAGAGGCAGTGGAGATATTTTAGGCACAAAACAATCAGGATGTATGGAATTTAAATTTGCTGATTTATATCAGGACAAAGAGCTGCTCAATCTCGCGTATAATAACGCAAAAGGCGCAATGGCTAATTTTGAATTACTGCTTGATATATTTGAATATAGAAGTAGATTACATTTTTCAAAATTTCAGTAGGAAAACCAGGTAGCTCGCAGAAACGAATTAAATGCAAAAATTCCTTGACAAACTCCGCCAGCCCCCTTATCATGATAGTGAAGGTATTCAGTTATCTTCATCTGTGCAGATTAAACAGCAAGAAAACAACGTAGTTGGCGTCTTATTTTTAATTTTTTGCACTATGTGCACCTTATGTCTTCACAACATTTCTGGGTTTTTACCTATATAAGCTGAAACGCGCTTATAAGTCGTTTAAGACAGTATAGTACGCCAATTTGCAGGATTAGAGAGTGACAACTAGCTAACACGGGATTTCTTTTGCCTTTTTTTCTGCTTAGTAAATTTCTTAAACATTTAAACTAAGGTTAGTTGCATTAAAAAGCAGCTGAGTCGCGGTTATTAGACGTTTAAAACATAAAAAAACGCCAATACTGAAAATAGACAATGACTAGGGCTTCTTTTGCCTTTTTTTTCGTTTGGTAAATTTCTTAAATATTTATAGCTAACATGAACTGGGCAGTGCGTCACGCGCTGACCATTTACTGTGCAAATCACCTTCAAAAACAAACGTTCGTACACATATATTCTAGTTATATGATAAAATAAATGAAAAACATCAATTATCTAAATGAAATTCACATCTTAAAAGGATCATATACATCGATTTCCTTAGAATTACTCTTTTTCAATTTTTCACTTAATAATCTTAAAATAGGCTGTAAATCACCATTAATTGATAAGCACAGCACTTCTTTATTGAGATAATTAGCTAGGTGATTCTTCTTTTCCAGAATTTCTGCTTCCCTCAATAAGTCGCATTTGTTTAATACTACAATCTCTTCTTTTTCAACAAGATCACTATTGTAAAGTTCCAATTCATTATGGATACAACTATAAGCCGAAACAACGTCATCGTGAGTTACATCGATTAAATGAAGTAAAATTTGACACCTTTCTATGTGCTTTAAAAATTTATGCCCGAGCCCAACTCCAAGGTGAGCATCAGTAATTATTCCAGGAATATCTGCTATTACAACTTCGCTATCATCCACTTTTGTCACACCTAAGTGGGGTCTTACGGTGGTAAATGGATAATCGCCTACTTTTGTATCGGAATTTGAGCAGCGAGTCAAAAATTTTGATTTACCTGCGTTTGGCATGCCAATAATTCCAACATCTGATAAAACTTTTAGTTTTAATAATACATGTTTTTCTTCGCCAGGCTGACCGTAAGTAAAATGTCTTGGTGCCTTATTAGTAGAAGATTTAAAATTAGTATTTCCAAGTCCACCTTTTCCACCCTGTGCTACTTGAAATTCCATACCAGGCTTGTCAAGATCTACTATTATCTCTTCACTTTCTTCATCAATTATTTGTGCACCGACTGGAACTCGAAGTATAACGTCTTTCCCTGCTGTGCCAGATCTATCCCTGCCTGCACCATTTTCCCCATTATCTGCTTTAATGTGTCTTCTATAACGAAAATGAAGCAAAGTGTTGAGATTAGCGTCGCTGATGAAAACTATGTTTCCACCCTTTCCTCCATTACCACCATTTGGACCACCAAATTCAACGAACTTTTCTCGACGAAAACTTGCACAACCGTCACCACCATCACCGGCTTTTAAGTACAATTTTACTTCGTCTATAAAACCCATGCTAACCCATGATAATATTTAGCATCTTTTCCTAATGTGCCTTCTATTCTCATTAGCTCGTTATACTTCGCGAGCCTATCAGAACGCGACAGCGACCCGGTTTTTATTTGCCCGCAATTTGATGCAACTGCTATATGAGATATTGTTGTGTCTTCTGTTTCACCTGAGCGGTGAGAAATAACAGCTTTGTAGTTGTTTGATTTTGCCATTTCAATAGCAGCAAAAGTTTCTGTTAACGTCCCTATTTGATTTGGCTTGATCAGTACAGCATTTGCCATTTTTTCTTCTATTCCTTTGCCTATTAGTTCACAATTTGTAACAAATAAATCATCCCCAACCAATTGAATTTTACTCCCCAATTTTGCAGTAAGTAATTTCCAACCTTCGTAATCGTCTTCACTCATTGCATCTTCTATAGAAATTATTGGATATCTTTCCACAAGACTACAATAATATTCAGTCAATTCTTTTGAAGTAAGCTCTTTATTTTCAAATTTGTAAATTCCATCTTCATAAAAAGTAGATGAAGCAACATCAAGGCCTAGTGCAAAATCACTTTGCGCTGAATAACCTGCTGATTCTATAGCGTATATGATCAAGTCAAGTGCTTCTTCAGTACTTTCAATATTTGGTGCAAAACCGCCTTCATCTCCTACGTTTGTGCTATAACCCTTTTTCTTAAGAATGCTACGTAAGTTGTGGAACACCTCCGCAGATATTCTGATTGCTTCACTGAAAGTCTCAGCACCGACCGGAAGAATCATGAATTCTTGGAAATCGAGCTTATTGTCTGCATGTACTCCACCATTAATTATGTTAATGAGTGGAACCGGCATCTGCTCTCCTCCCAAATATCTATACAACGGTATTTTGAAACTGTTTGCTGCTGCTTTTGCAACCGCAAGAGACACACCCAAAGTTGCATTTGCTCCAAGTTTAGATTTATTTTTTGTTCCATCTAGTTCAATTAATGCTTTATCAATTGCACTTTGGTTTGTTGCATCCATGCCAATGATTTCATTTGCTATCACTCCATTTACAGCTTGAACAGCTTTCAGCACTCCTTTACCACAATACCTTTTCTCATCTTGGTCTCTGAGTTCCAAGGCTTCTAATTTACCAGTTGAAGCTCCAGAAGGTACAGAGGCCCTACCTATTGCTCCATCACAGAGTTCAATTTCCACCTCAACAGTGGGGTAACCCCTGCTATCTAAAATTTCTCTTGCAAATACGTTGTTGATTATCTTATTCATCGCATTAAACCTTAACTTCCGCAATAAGTGCTGCAGTTTCCTTTGCCAATTTAGCTATATTACTACCAGCACCAATAAATAATACTATATCACCTGGACTTGTCGAATCACTAATAAAATGTGAAATGAGTAGAGCATCATTCATAATCTTTACATCATTAAACCCATTACTGATTAAAGCTTTTTGTATATCATCAATCCCACAACCAGGAATAGGCTTGTCTTCTGGGGGATGAATAGGAGTAAGGATTACATAGTCAAACATCATAAAGATCCTTATGAATTCACCAAAAAAATTACGAACGCGAGCAAAACGAAGTGGTTCGATAATTCCTATTACTTTTCCTTTAGTAATCGAACGTGCAGCCGTTAAAGTTGCATATATTTCATTTGGATGATGGGCATAATCCTCAATTAACTTAACACCTTTAATATTGGCAATCAAAGAGAATCTTCTTGCTACTCCTTGAAATTCCAAAAGGCCTTTTTTAATCTCTGCATTGCTAATCCCGAGCTTTATCGCAACTGATATTGCAGCCAAGGCGTTACTCATTTTGTGAATACCTATTGCGTTTGATAGTACTATGTTTTTTAAAGGGCTGGATCCCAGTGTCACGCACTGGGATGACAGAGGGTGATGGGATGACAGAAGGTGATGGGATGACACCTGCTTTTTTGTCATGCAAGTAGCTGATGCTGGAATCCAGTTGTTCAACACGTCAAATTCTATGCTGTTAGCATGCTGTTTAATGTTGCTGGCTCTTATGCTACCATTCTCAAACCCAAACGTTATAGAATTACTCGCATCATAATTAATGCCTACAGAATCAGGCAAAACTGCAAAACCTGCTTTGCTTATAAACTGAGAAAACGCATTTTTAATATCGTCGAATGTACCATAATGATCCATATGATCGTCGTTAATACTCGTTATGACAGCAATATTTGCAGGAATTTTTAGCATGGTTCCATCAGACTCATCAGCTTCGATTAAAAAAATGTCACTCTTTCCAAGTCTTGAATTACTCTGATACGAATTTAGTATTCCTCCTACAATTACAGTCGCATCAATGCCAGAATGATCAAAAATAGAAGCAATCATAGCCGTTGTTGTCGTCTTTCCACTTGAACCTGAAACTGCTATCACATATTTATCTTTCATAATTTCAGCAAGTATGTCTGATCTATGCAAAATGGTTTTATTGTTATTTCTCGCTGTTACTAACTCCACATTATCAGATTCTATCGCAGAAGAATGTACAACTATTTGAGCTTGGCTTATATTATTAGCATTGTGACCAATAAAAACCTCTATGCCCAGCCTTTGTAATCTATCTACATTGTTGTTTGATTGTGCATCACTGCCTTGAACTTTGTAATTGGAATTGTGAAGAATTTCAGCAATGGCACTCATTCCGATTCCACCTATACCAATTATATGTATTATTCTTTTTTGAGTTTTGTTAATATTTAGCAGTAGATGTTTACTCATTACTAAATTTATTATAGTATAATTTAAAATCCTCATAGTATCGAACCCTCTTACCGAATACAATGATAAAAAACCTAGCCTTCCTATGTCTAATATTTGTTTTGATAAGTAGTTGCAGTTTTAGCAACAGGTTTAATTGCACTGCAGGTCATTATAAAATTGGCTGCAGCTACACAATAAATGGTATAACTTATTATCCAAAAAACTGTAAACACTATGAAGAGATAGGGATAGCGTCGTGGTATGGAATAGAAGATCATGGCACGCTTACAGCAAATGGTGAAGTGTTTAACCGTCACTTGATCTCTGCAGCGCATAAGACTTTGCCCCTACCCTGCTTTGCTCTTGTCACTAATTTAGAAAATGGAAGAAAGCTTGTTGTAAGGATTAACGATAGAGGGCCTTTTATTGAAGGCAGAATAATAGACTTATCAGAAAAAGCAGCTCAAGTCTTAGGATTTCATAAAGTAGGGCTTGCAAAGGTAAAAGTCCAATACCTAAGAAAGATGTCAGAACAATTGATACAAAATACTCCTCATTACAGAAAGCAATATGAAAAAGAAATGCAGAAACGTCACCCGAAACAAGACAGTGCAGAAAGTAAGGGATATGTTGCATTTTTTAAAAGTGCTCAGGCTGCTAAATCAGCTGCATCAAAGCTTCGCAATCAAGGAATAAAAAATGTTAGATTGCTTTTTAAGAACGATCAATATTGCGTGAAAGTGAGTTATAGGTAGTGGTGAGTGCAGAATTCGAAAGATTTGGTTAATGTAAGAAACGCTGGCTAACTATTGTAAGTTAAAAATGTGATATAAAAAAGATATCAACAATTTATAGCTATACCGCCGCGGCGCTAACACGTAGCGGAATGACGAGTTACTATACCACCGCGAACCGTCATACCGCGATTCATTCGCGGTATCCCAGCATAGATTCCGCTAACACGTAGCGGAATGACGGTTTTTCAAATTGTCGTAAGTCAGTTTAGCTATAGCACTATAGAGACAAAGATCGAAATTTACTTATTTACGTCTCCAATTTCATTGTGTATAATGGAGACAAAGATTTATATTTTGTATTTTATGTCTCCATCATTTATTGGTAGGCAAACCGAGTTGAAGCAACTGCTGGAGCTTACGGAAAAAAACACTGCATCTTTTGTAGTAGTCAAAGGAAGGCGTCGTATAGGAAAAAGTCGTTTAATTCAAGAGTTTGGTAAACATTTCGAACAACATTACTCATTTGCAGGTTTGCCACCAGAAAAGCATACTACAACATCCCACCAACTTAATGAATTTTCTAGACAAGTTGCTAGACAATTTAATACATCTTTTGCTAGATATGACGACTGGAGTGACTTACTATGGGCAGTTGGTGAACGTTTACTATCTGGCAAAATATTATTGCTCCTTGATGAAATTTCTTGGATGGGCTCAAAAGATCCAACTTTTTTAGGCAAAATAAAGAATTTTTGGGATACACAGCTAAAAAATAATAACAAGCTAATTTTTGTTGTCTGTGGATCAGCTTCATCCTGGATTGAAAAAAATATACTTAGTAGTACTGGTTTTGTAGGAAGAATATCGTTGACTTTAACACTCGGGGAGTTATCACTTTCTGATTGCAATGAATTTTGGCCAAAAAATATTTCAGCATACGAAAAGTTTAAGGTGCTTGCAGTAACCGGTGGAATTCCAAAATATTTAGAAGAGGTAAATTTTAAACATGGTACTGAAGAAAATATTAAAAAGCTTTGTTTTACAAAAGGTGGGTTTTTAGTTGAGGAGTTTGACCAAATATTTTCAGATCTATTCATGCGAAAAACAGCTTTTTATAAGCAAGTAGTGAGAGCTCTTTCTACTGGAGCTAAAGAACAGGAAGAAATTTGTACTGCTTTAAACATTGCAAGACACGGACGCATTTCTGAGTATCTATATGAGCTCGAGCTTGCCGGTTTTATTGCAAAGGATCACACTTGGGATATAAAAACGGGTACTGATTCACGACTCAGGAAGTACAGACTTCAAGATAATTATTTAAGGTTTTATCTAAAATATATTGAAAAAAATCTAGGAAAAATTAATCGCGACACCTACTCTATAGGGTTACTTACATCTCTACCAGAGTGGCATACAATTATTGGACTTCAGTTTGAAAATTTGGTGCTTAACAATAGAAAGAGCATACATAATATCTTGAGAATTGATGGAATAGTAAGCGAAAATCCATTTTTTCAGAGGAAGACAGGTGCTGGTTGTCAAATTGATTACATGATTCAAACAAGGTTTAACACTCTCTACATTTGCGAAATCAAATTTTCAAAAAATAAAATCGGTCATTCAATAATACAAGAAGTACAAAAGAAAATAGATACACTAAAGCGTCCAAAAGGCTTTTCATGTCGTCCAGTCCTTATTCACGTTAACGGTGTGAGTGATGACGTTATAGATAGTGATTACTTTTCAAACATAATTGATTTTGGAGAATTATTGAATTGTAAGTAATTCTTGCTCTACTTTTTCAACTTTGTGTTGTTTAACATTGGAACAAGATTCCAGATGACATCTTTCATGAACTCTTATTATAACAATGTTCGTACAGATGTGTGCCACGCGCTGGAATGACATGGTGAGGTGTCATCCTGCTGCTCCTTTCTTGTCATCCCGCGCGGAATAATTAACCGTCATACCGCCGCGGTATCTCACATAGATCCCGCTAACAAGCAGCGGGATGACGATTGTCAGGGTGTCATCCAAGTAGCCCCTTTTTTTGTCATCCCAGTGCCCAGACTACTTGGATCCAGGAAAAAGAATGGTGTCATCCCAGTGCCCCGACACTGGGATCCAGAAAAGTTTGCTTGTAAGCAAGCAAACTAGCATAGAAAGTGGTTACAACATTTTCGATGAGATTATATGGAAAACTGGATCCCAGTGTCTGGGCACTGGGATGACAGCAGTCCTACGTCATACCGCGATTCATTCGCGGTATCTCTTAACATAGATCCCGCTAACAAGCAGCGGGATGACACCTCTCTTGGGCTCTTTTAGCTATAAACATTAAGAAATTTACCAAATGAAAAAAAAGGCAAAGAACTCCCGTGGTGCGAGTTTTGACTCTATATTACTGTAAGTGGCGCTGTAATAATGTGCTAACGCTTAAAATAAGCGCGGTTTGGCTGAATGTAGAAAAAATTTAAAAGACATGCAGCCGCTATAATTTTATGTAATCCGCCAAAAAATACCCTGAGTTTTTTACTGAATTTTGTCATTGAGCCTGCAGGTCAAAAACAAGTTTTGAGTCATAAATACCCTTATCGTCATAATAAGCTTACTATTACCCACAAATAAAAACATAGTATTGTATTTACTCAAATAATTTAATTTTATTAACCTGAAAGCTTATTGGATTAAAATTATTAAACTAAGAGTTATAATTTTAGCAACTAAAAGCTGTAAATTGCACCATATAAACAGTTATTTCAAGCAAAAGTTATGCCATTAAGAGCTATGCAACAAACATTTATATTTGTGGGTAATAGTAAGCATAATAAGGGGGCTGGCGGAGTTTGTCAAGTAAGTTTTTTCGTTTCTACCAGCTACTTGGATGACACCACATAAATTAATAAATAGGAAAATTACTACAAATCTTTTCAACTTTAGTTTTTACTGCTTTTTCGACACTTGAGCTATTTCCGCTGATTAATCCCTGAACCACTTCATTTACTAGGCTGGCTATCTCTTTAAAATTTTCTGCCTCAAGTCCGCGTGTTGTCTCAGCAGCGGTGCCAAAACGGAGCCCTGAAGTGATGGTTGGCTTTTCTGTATCAAATGGTACAGAGTTTTTATTGCAGGTAATGCCAGCCCTCTCAAGGCTATCTACAACGTCTTTTCCAGTTAATTTCTGCGATCTTAAGTCAACTAGCACTATATGAGAGTCAGTGCCACCGGTTATAATGTCGAGTCCATGCTTTTGCAATTCTTGAGCTAGTACTTTCGCATTTTCCACGATTTTCTTGCTATAAGTCTTAAACTCTGGCGCTAATGCTTCTTTAAATGCAACAGCTTTTGCAGCTATTACATGCATAAGTGGCCCGCCCTGCAATCCTGGAAAAACTGCAGATTGAATTTTTTTGTGTAATATTTCATCATTGGTCATCACTATTCCACCACGAGGACCACGCAAAGTTTTGTGAGTCGTGGAAGTCATAACATGTGCATATTCAGCAGGAGATGGATATTCGCCCGCTGCAATAAGCCCTGCATAGTGAGCAATGTCTGCAAGCAAATAAGCACCAACTTTATCTGCAATTTCGCGAAAGCGTTTGAAGTCCATTTTTCTCGGATAAGCAGAAGCACCAGCTATGATCAATTTTGGTTTATGCTCCAGCGCCAGCTTTTCTATCTCATCCATATTGAGCAGATAAGTGTCTTTGTTAACTGTATACTGAATTGACTTAAACCATTTACCAGAAAAGCTTGGTGCCGCACCATGAGTTAGATGTCCACCGCAACTCAGTGATAATCCAAGTATTGTATCGCCTGGAGTAAGCAGTGAAGCAAATACCGCCTGATTTGCCTGAGAACCAGAGTGAGGTTGAACGTTTGCAAATTTAACACCGAACAGCTTACAAAGTCTTTCTATAGCTAGACTTTCAACTTTGTCCACATGCTCACAACCACAGTAATACCTTTTGCCTGGATAGCCTTCTGCATATTTATTAGTCAGAAAAGAGCCTTGTGCTTCCATTACTGCTTTACTTGCAAAATTCTCTGATGCAATTAATTGCAATTGTGACTTTTGACGTTGTAACTCTTTTTCTATAAACTGATAAACCTCGTTATCAAAAGACTTTAAACTATTTTTAGAGCCACAGATTTTTTTTAAAACACTCATCATAGATCAAACCTCGCTTTAATTTTAAGATGCACAAGCAATTTTAAGACTACTTATCCTGCTTTTTTAACCATAAGAGCCCAAAAACAGCTATTAGCAAACATACAGGAATAATAGATGTTGCTTTTATCAGCAATTCAGCACTATACACAGGATTTCCTTGTATTACTGTTCTATCCCAACACAAATTTATTATTTTTGCGATTCCAGTGTGAAAAAAATAGCCAAAACCCATGACTATCATGTTTGACACAGCTGTAGCTAAGCCTACTAAGTTATTATTTACATAACTTAGTGCTTTATAAATTGTAACTACTTGATATCCAGATGCAAAGCCGATAATAAAAAGCGTAGGTAATACAACATACAAGCCACTAATCTGAGTAAAAAGTAATAGAAAACCGGCGATCATTGCAAATGAGCATGAAATTATTACTTCATAATGCTTATTTTTATACTTTTCCAATAAATAAGCCAAAGAGAATGATCCTGTTAACATTCCTATCAATATTACGGAAGAGAGAGAAGATGCCAAGCCTTCATTCATTTCATATACTTCAAAAAAGAATGCTTTCGCCCAACCATCAGCAAAACCTTGCATTGGACCGACCATGAGTCCACCAAAAAAGCTAATTAGAATAATATGCTTGTTGAAAAGTATGTTTTTCAAGTCTCTAATGCTAACTTTTTCCTGTTGAGCATTGCTTTCAGGCGTTACTAAGAACAGTAACAGAGCAAGTAAACACCCGAATGCTGAGAAGGTATAGATAACATAATTCCAGCCAAATTTATTGAGTAAGAAGTCTAACGGTAATCCGCCACATATCCCCCCAAAGTTCCTATAATTATGGATAAACTAGCCATTCTTGCTGATTTTTCTTGCGCAAAATACATGCTTGCAACTTTAAAAAGCCCAATTGCTGAAGCGGACGACCCAATTCCAACGACTATTCTGCCAAGTATTGAATAATACCACTCATCAAAACATATAAGCGGTAATGTTCCGGTAAATGTTAAAACAATACAAGCAGGCAAAACAAATTTTGGCCCAAATCTATCAAGGAAAAGACCAACAGGTATATGAGCTAGCGTATAGCCTACATAGTATAACCCACCAAACTGGCCAACATCTGTAATACTTATGTTAAATTTTGTTATCAATCCAGGCGCAATTATGTTTGGAATTACGCGTAATATATATTGGTACGCATAAAACAGTGACGCCAACAACCAGATTAAAAAATTCCTCTGCAGTACTTTACCCCAAAGCTAGTATTATAGATACTCTGTTTATAGAAAACAATATTTTTATGAATACTTATTTTAATTTACCGGAATTTTATACAGTTGAACTCATAGCCAACATAAGTAGTTTATGCATTAACTAAATTTTCCAGGTTCAAGTTTGGATGATGGAAAAAGTTCACTTTTTCTATTTTTAAAAGAGACCTTTTATTTTACTTATAATTTTTTCTACCATATCTACAACTGGCTCATGAATAAGGTATATGAAAAAAATTACACCACAAATGACAAGTATATTTATGATTTTGCCCTTATTCATCTTTATCTTGAGCTTCACTTTTGTTACAAGATCCATTTTATTTATGTTTTTATTTCATGCTAACAATTATATATTAAATACTATAATTTTCAGTAAAATTTGACTTCAGAAGTACCCTATTAACTCAATATTAACCTTTCTACATGTAAAATAGTTAATATAACATTGAGGTAGATTGATGAACATAAGCACAATAGACAACACACTGCAAAATTACATAACAAAATACATTGAACAAACATTCGCTACACATGTGTCAGGCAATAGATATGACAAATTGTATAGGGAACTTCTAAGTGGTATAGAAGAGATAATAAAACTCACTATAAACGAAGCAAAACATTATGACAAAAGTTTGGAAAATCTATATAACGATTCAAGATTTAATAAGAAATTTATTCAAGCTGTTGCTAAACATCAGGTGTCGGAATTTTTAAATACTCACCCGAAAAGAAAAGAAATTGTTGCAGAATTTTACAATGAACATCACATTAACGAAAGTGATTTAAAGACTCTGGAGAAAGGGAAAGATTTAGTAAATAAAATAAATAACATTAACTTACTGCAACGAAATGAAAAAAATGAGGAATTCAATATTAGAAAGACACTTGCTCACTCAATAAAAATGCCTTCCATAGAAAAATACAAGTTAGAACATTCAAGATAACCTTAGTGAAGGGAGTGTTAAATAAACTGTGTCAAACCGAAAAAAAGTAATAAATTGATATAAAAAAATGGAGGTTTGACAATGAGTCAGAAAGTAGTAAACAGAACTACCGGTTTGGTAGATTATAAAGAATTAGAAACAAATATCCTGTCGTCTATACGAGAAGGAAGACCGTTGACAGGAAGAGATGGAGCATTAACACCGTTTATAAAAAAGTTGCTGGAGGTAAGCCTGGAAGGTGAAATAGAAAACCACTTGTCGGCTGAAAGCGAAGAGAATAATCGAAGAAATGGGAGGAATGCAAAGACTTTACGTACAAGCGCAGGGTCATTTGAGCTTTTGACGCCAAGAGATAGGGAAGGAAGTTTCGAACCACAAATAGTCAAAAAAAGGCAAACAAACTTACATCCAGAGCTTGAAACGAAGATTTTGAGCACATTTGCCAGTGGTATGGGCTATAGAGATATAGTGTCACATGTTGAGGAAATTTATGATCACAAAATATCGGTGGCAGAGATATCAAGTATTACTGACAAATTGCTACCAGTAATCAACGAATGGCGTAGTCGCCCGCTGCAGTCTGTATATCCGATAGTTTTCATGGTTTTTTAAAGTCAAAGAGGACGGGCATTGCGTAAGTAAATGCATGTATAACATATTAGGCATAGATCAAAATGGCAAAAAGAAGTATTAGGTTTTTATTTGGCTGAAAGTGAAGGAGCTAACTTCTGGTTGGGAGTGCTAAATGACCTCAAAGAAAGAGGAGATACCGTCTTGTTAGTCAACAAAAAAATTATAAAAATTTCCCAAGTTGCATCATAAAATCAAAAAATACTTCCAATTGTGTAACAGTACACAGATTATAGTTAGTGGATATGTTGATAAGTAAACTTCATCTGTTTTGTGCGTATAAAACTAATTTACTTATCAACATATCCACTAACCAACAACATTCAATAAATTTGTGTAAGATACCACTTTACATAAGATAGATAGGAAGCATTTTTGATTTTAAAGTACTAAACCTTCAGTCAACCTCCTAGCCCTGTAGTTTTTGATATGGTTAGGATCAAAAGCACTTTTGGATGTCAGAATACCGAAAATGATATGGAGTAGCTTACGCATTGCAGCACCAACGATGGCCATATTATGCTTACCCTTTTCCTTTAATCTTTGGCAAAAGCTCATAATGATAGGATTGTGATTCTTAGCTACTATGGCAGGAAAGAAAAGTGCCTTACGTAATGTTTGTGAACCGGATTTACTTAATCTGGGTTTGGCATATACAGAGGAACCTGACGTCATATTTCGTGGTATAACTCCTGTATATGCTGCCAATTGCCTGGCATCTCTAAAAACCTCTATATCAGAAACTTCAGCTAAAATAGCTATTGCTGATTCTTCTCCTATGCCTGGAATAGTCAATAGAAGTTGAAAATTTTCCAACAATTCTTTGTGTTGATTTAATAGTT
The DNA here is from genome assembly GCF_031205055.1 of Wolbachia endosymbiont of Listronotus oregonensis. NCBI lineage: Bacteria > Pseudomonadati > Pseudomonadota > Alphaproteobacteria > Rickettsiales > Anaplasmataceae > Wolbachia > Wolbachia endosymbiont of Listronotus oregonensis. The sequence goes on from NZ_CP102118.1 coordinate 813,512, forward strand.
CACGTACGGAGTTTTTTATTGTTTCTATTTTTTGAGCTATATTCATTGCAAGGTCTTCCCAAGCATTTGCAACTTCTTTAGGCAGTCTCTCTTTTTTTCTAAGTGGTTATTTACTAATGTTAACTCATCTTTTAACGCAACTGAGCAACGATAAAGATGTTTTAATTTTTTCATTTCAGGAGAAGGTGGTGTCCAACTAGAAGGTTCCTGTCTTTGGCAATAATCAGCAATAACTTCTGCATCGGTCTGATCATTCTTTTGTCGTATCAGCTTACTCCTTGCATAAGATTTTATGCAATAAGGATTTACAACACTTACAAAATGTCCAGCATTGTGTAGAAATTCAGCCAGTGCTTCGCTATAACAACCAGTAGATTCCATGCAGGTTTTTACTTTTTCTACATTATGTTTGTGTAGAAAATTCAGTAGACTTTGAAACCATCGTTCTTAAAGCTTCTTTTTCTAGTTTCACGCTTTCCTTTTTTGCTTATAAATGAGAGAAAAACATCAAAGCGATCTTTTGATATATCTATGCCCAAAAAGTTGTTGATCATATATAACCCCATACGTTACCATTAAAAATGAAAAGTAAGGCTAGTCTTGTGAATACAGAATTAGAACCATTCAGGTCTTTCTACGATACCGTCCAGCCTATACTTTTGAGAAGGGAATTCTTATCTCCTCTACAGATTTTATATCTAAGAAGAAGCACAGAGTTCCTCCCTTCTCCACCTAATGCTTAAGCTTAAAACATTAGATGCTTTTGACAAGATACAAGAAGAATCAGCAATAGCTATTTTAGCTGAAGTTTCTGATATAGAGGTTTTTAGAGATGCCAGGCAATTGGCAGCATATACAGGAGTTATACCACGAAATATGACGTCAGGTTCCTCTGTATATGCCAAACCCAGATTAAGTAAATCCGGTTCACAAACATTACGTAAGGCACTTTTCTTTCCTGCCATAGTAGCTAAGAATCACAATCCTATCATTATGAGCTTTTGCCAAAGATTAAAGGAAAAGGGTAAGCATAATATGGCCATCGTTGGTGCTGCAATGCGTAAGCTACTCCATATCATTTTCGGTATTCTGACATCCAAAAGTGCTTTTGATCCTAACCATATCAAAAACTACAGGGCTAGGAGGTTGACTGAAGGTTTAGTACTTTAAAATCAAAAATGCTTCCTATCTATCTTATGTAAAGTGGTATCTTACACAAATTTATTGAATGTTGTTGGTTAGTGGATATGTTGATAAGTAAATTAGTTTTATACGCACAAAACAGATGAAGTTTACTTATCAACATATCCACTAACTATAATCTGTGTACTGTTACACAATTGGAAGTATTTTTTGATTTTATGATGCAACTTGGGAAATTTTTATAATTTTTTTGTTGACTAACAAGACGGTATCTCCTCTTTCTTTGAGGTCATTTAGCACTCCCAACCAGAAGTTAGCTCCTTCACTTTCAGCCAAATAAAAACCTAATACTTCTTTTTTGCCATTTTGATCTATGCCTAATATGTTATACATGCATTTACTTACGCAATGCCCGTCCTCTTTGACTTTAAAAAACCATGAAAACTATCGGATATACATACTGCAGCGGGCGACTACGCCATTCGTTGATTACTGGTAGCAATTTGTCAGTAATACTTGATATCTCTGCCACCGATATTTTGTGATCATAAATTTCCTCAACATGTGACACTATATCTCTATAGCCCATACCACTGGCAAATGTGCTCAAAATCTTCGTTTCAAGCTCTGGATGTAAGTTTGTTTGCCTTTTTTTGACTATTTGTGGTTCGAAACTTCCTTCCCTATCTCTTGGCGTCAAAAGCTCAAATGACCCTGCGCTTGTACGTAAAGTCTTTGCATTCCTCCCATTTCTTCGATTATTCTCTTCGCTTTCAGCCGACAAGTGGTTTTCTATTTCACCTTCCAGGCTTACCTCCAGCAACTTTTTTATAAACGGTGTTAATGCTCCATCTCTTCCTGTCAACGGTCTTCCTTCTCGTATAGACGACAGGATATTTGTTTCTAATTCTTTATAATCTACCAAACCGGTAGTTCTGTTTACTACTTTCTGACTCATTGTCAAACCTCCATTTTTTTATATCAATTTATTACTTTTTTTTCGGTTTGACACAGTTTATTTAACACTCCCTTTACCTCTTAATAAATGGTACTTCTGTGTCCTATTTCTGTGATGATTACTGTGTTCTCTAATTTATCTACTTTATAAATAATCCGATAATCGCCTACTCTTAATCTTTTACTTCCTACTAATCTACCACTTAATGGTTTACCAAGATTAATTGGATCAATTGTAAGCCGCTCGTCTATAGCTCTTCTAATTCTTGATCTTATTGTTGGTGGTAAAGTAAGGAAATCTCTCTCAAGAACCTTTTCTGAATAGATAATATTGTATTTCACTCATCTTTAATTGTCTTTGCAGATAATATTTTATCCCAATCGACATCCTCACTTCTGACCGTCTTTGCATCTGGCACATCACGTTCTTTTATAATTTCAGCCATCTCTTTCTCTGCTTCAAATTCTTCTTTCACAAGACACACTAAAACTTCTGGTATAGTTTTATTCCATGCTTTTGCGACCTCTGTAAGATACTGAGCAAATTCACCCTCGAAACTTACATTAATATTGAGCTTTTTTTGACTTTGAGCCATATGATTAACCAGAAAACATCAACTATAGACTATAACATTTTTACACAATTTTGTCAATCCCCTTACTCGTTGAAATAACAATCTTTCTCTTTGGCTTCACACCTGCAACTTTTAACTCTGCTTTGATTCGTTGTCTTAAATCCAATAGATCTTTTATCTGAACTTCCCCATACCTAACCACATGATCGCCGTACGCAATTGATACTACTCTCTCTCCGCTCTGTAGCTTCTTTATCGCTTCTTCTACTTGAGTTAAATATTCTTGGTTGTACATCAACTTTTCTCACTCAACCATTGACTTCTTCTCACTCTCTTTGACTTTTTAGCTTTTTCACCTGCTAAACTTTCCCATTTACTCTCTGGCCAACGATCAATCCCCAGGGCAATAGACGCTGCTCTTGCGTAAATTCGGCAATCTAGTACTTCATTTCGGTCTCTTATCTTTTGCCACTCTTGTTTGGTATATCCTTTTACTACCTTGGTAATTAGTTGCTCTGCGGTTAGCTGCTTAAAATATTCAGGTGGATATTCGGGAAAATGACAATACCCCGGCGCCCCTTCTGTTAAAACATTAAGTAGCTGAAAAAGCTCGGACTTTAATATCGATACTCCAACTGGCCACAGCTTCATTCCTCTCTTTAGCTTTTGTCCGCTAACTGTTACATCTACTCTACTTGGGCTGCTAAGTGGCACTAGCGCTTTGTTTGCACCTTTCACTGCCATTACCCTCCCAGAGCCCTGGTGACCTCTTACCCAGTTGTATACTTCTTGTGTTGCATATCCAGCATCTACCGCCATCATACTTATCATGTATTCAAGCCCATTTTCACCGATAAAATGATGATTGAAATGTACACCACTGCATTTTGCTGCTAAAAATGGTAATGTAAAAGCTGTTGAGAGGTTATTAGAGTTTGTAAATGATAAAGAAGGGTATGTTAAGCATGAAAACAGTAGTAAATGTACACCACTGCATTTTGCTGCTAGGAGTGGTAATGTAAAAGTTGTTGAGAAGTTATTAGAGTATGTAAATGATAAAGAAGGGTATGTTAAGCATGAAAACAGTAATAAATGTACACCACTGCATTTTGCTGCTTGGGGTAGCAATGTAGAAGTTATTAATAAATTATTAGAGTTTGTAGGTGCGGAAGCAAAAGAAGGTTATGTTCAAAGCAAAAACAATAAAGGTGAAACACCACTACACTTTGCTGCTATGAGTGGTAATGTAAAAGCTGTTGAGAGGTTACTACAATGCGTTGGAGAAGATGAAAAAGAAAACTATATTAGATTTGTAAACAATGATAATGAGAATGCGCTGGACATTGCTATTTCCTATGATAGTTGGGAAGTTTTTCATGAGCTATTAAAATACATAAAGAATCTAGAACAAAGCCAGTATTATCTTGATCTTGCAAAACAAGCAAGTGGTTCTAAAAAGAGGAATGTTTATAGTTTAGATGATTTACAAACAAAAGGCCGTGTTGAAGGAAGGAAGAAACAGCGTAATAAAGAGTTAATTACTAAAAAGACGCATTCTCATTCAGAAGCTGTGAAAGATGATAATAACCCATGTTCTCAGAGTGAAGGTCCTACATCGTCGTATTCGAAAAAAAGACCACGTATTAGTAATGGAAATACACAAAAACCACCAGTAAAAAAAGTTGCACAATCTGATAGTTCTAGACAAGAAGTAAAAATAAAATCAAATGTTGGCAATGATGAATCAGATGAACAACAGGACTCAAGTCGAGAGAGCGGCTCAGAAATAAGTGGTTTACTGTCAAGTAGCTCAGGTTCTCAAGAAGTAGAACACACTGCTTCAAATGATATTAGTGAGAGAAGCTCTGGTGATGGAGAAAGTGTTTACAGTCCACCAGAACAAAATAGCGGTAGTTCATTAGAACGAGGAAAAGGCTTCTGGCATACCAAGATTTGCCGTGTTATCGAAGAAGGTGCAGAAAATAGGATTCAATTGTTAAGAGCTCTTATTAGAGAGGGTGAAAATCCTGGACATATAGGGCATTCTTGTTCTCCTCTTCTAGAAGCTGCTCAAAAATGTGATGAGGAAGTAGTTAGATTTCTAGTCGATGAATGTAAAGTCGATGTTAATATTAAAGAATCTTGTTCAGGCAAGAATGCTATCTTTTATGCTATTAAAAAAAATAATACTGAAATTGCAGAATTTTTGTTTAGTAAAGGTGCTAAAGTTGATTTTTACAATTTTGAAGACCTCGTTGAATCGGCTGCCATTGCAGGTAATGTTAGTATACTGAAAACTTTAGTTGATAACTGCACTCAAGCAAGATTTTTCATTTATCTGGACAGATTTCCTCTAATGGAAGAACTAGATGGATTGCTTAATGGCCATAATCTATCTCATGAAATAAGGGACTTACTGGAGCAAAACAGGAGTAAACTCTGTACTCCTCATCCGTCCTATGGTCAAGAAAGCGATACAGAGGAGAATAACTTGCGGTCAGGTAGTCAAGAAAGCAGCCCAGAGACAAGTGACTCACAGCCGAATAGTCCAAGTTTTCAAGAAGTAGAACACACTGCTTCAAATGATATTAGTGAAAAGAGCTTTGGTGATGAAGAAAGCGTTTACAGTTCACTAGAACAAAATAGCAGTAGTTCATTAGAACGAGGAAAAGGCTCATGTTCACCTATTTCACATGACTTAGATGGTACTGACAAAAATTATGATAGTACACTACAGCAAAGTAACGCTGAAAGCGAAAGTTTAAATAATGTACAGCCAGACTTAAATAGGAATGGCAATATTCCTCTACACGTAGCGGCACAAAATGGTCACTTAAATGTTGCAGGGACTAGAATTGATGTTGGAAGTTTTTTTAAAGAAGTAACACCTCTTTTCAATGCTCTAAACATAGAAATGCGATCACCAAAAACTACCTTAAATAGTGTAGCATTAGACAATCAGCTAAGAAGGAGGTCAGCATCCTTTTGAAGTTTTTTAATTTCATTAATGGATAATCCAGTGAATTTGGCAATGGTATTAATGTCCATTTTATCAGCAAGCATTCCCCTAGCCACTGCTATTTTAGCTTTCATTTCACCTTTTTCTTCGCCGATGAGGATGCCTTCTTGTCTACCTTTTTCTTGACCAACTTTAAGACCCTCATCAAATTTTTGAGCGAAAGCAGCAATCTCATCCATTATACGTTTTTTCATTTGTTCATATGCTAGTAACTCTTCTTCTGACCAATTAAACTTATTCATCTCTTCATAAGCTCGTTTTATTATTACGTCACTACCAACTATTTTATCTAGGTCCTCTTCGCTTGTTTCTGCTGCATATCGGAAAAAATAACACCATTTTTCTACTATATTTTCTAATTGGTCTTCTTTTGTCTTTGTAAATTTTGGTAGCTCTATAAATACGAAGTAAAAATCCTTCAAGTCATGTTCAAAGCTATTTTGATCTAAAATGACATGATTAGATTTGTAATCAGCCTTATCTGGAAAAATAATACAATCAGCAACAGCAATAAAGATAATTTCCTTGAGATTATGATAATTATCACCTTGATCAGCTTGACTTGAGTAGGCTTTGGCAGCATAATATTGAGCACGTTTTTCGAAGCCCTTGGTCTTAGTGAACTGCATTTCTATAATATATCTTGAACCTTGAGAGTCTTTACAAAGAACATCGACAATACTCTGCTTTTTAGCGGCAATCTCAGGATCCAAAATGGTAGCTAAGAATTCAACATCGTGAATAGCAGCTAAGCCAGTGAAGCCCAAAATATCGTTTAGGAAATGAATGAGGATATCTTTATTCTTCTCAGTACCGAATATTCTTTTGAAGGCATAATCATTACGCGCATCAAGAAATTTAGAAAAAGCCATGACGAGTTAACCTAGAAAGCATTAATAATTATACACAATTGTGAAGAAATATTCAACTAAAATTCAAACATGTTAGTAGGAGAATGATCTGCTCAGAAGGACTTAGCCAAGCAGGTTTTTTATTTCTTCTTACAACTACTTCTATAATCCTCCTTAGAAAGGCCAGCTTAGTGAAACATACTTGATTTGTATTGATATTAAAGCTATATCTTGATCAAGCTGAGAGTTGAAAATATGGCAATAATTCTTTTAGATACAAAAACAATAAACCATATAGCAGCAGGTGAAGTAATTGAAAGGCCAGCAAGTGTAGTAAAGGAATTAGTAGAAAATGCAATAGATGCTGGAAGTTCAGAGATAGAGATCAAGATAGAAAGTGGTGGGCGTAACCTTATAACTGTAACGGATGATGGAAATGGAATAGAAAAGAACGATCTAGAATTAGCATTTACGAGGCATGCCACTTCAAAATTAAGCGATAATGAGTTAATAGAAATCAAGCACCTTGGGTTTAGGGGAGAAGCTTTGCCTTCAATTGCAGCAGTAAGCAGAATGAAATTATCGTCTAAGGCAAGTGGAGCAAAGGAAGCATGGTCTATAAGTTATGAGGGAGGAGAAAAAATAGGAGAGGTTATCCCTTGTTCTTTATTGCAGGGTACATATATTGAAGTTCGTGACTTATTTTTTGCAACACCAAATAGACTAAAATTTCTAAAAACTGAAAGAGCAGAAACACAAAGCATTGTTGATATTGTAAATAACTTAGCAATGATTAACTATAGTATTGAGTTTACTCTCACTTCCAGTAATAAAAAGCTCTTAAAATATGCTAAACAAACTTCATTCTTTAACAGACTATGTGAAACAGAAGAAGAATTTCAGAGCAATTCGCTGGAAGTTAAAGAGGAAGAAGACGGCATCAAACTTACGGGACACATCTGTAAACCAACTATTAGTCGTGGTAATTCAACTCAGATCTATACGTTTGTTAATGGCAGGCCAATAAAAGACAATCTACTTATTGGTGCAATTCGATATGCGTATCAGGACTTTATTCCAAGTGGGAGGTATCCTTTTGCAATGCTGCACTTAGAGATACCATACGATCAAGTAGATGTAAATGTGCATCCAAATAAATCAGAGGTAAGGTTTCAGAACAAGAGGCTAGTATATGAAATAGTGAGAAGAGGGCTAATAAAAGCGTTGTCAATGAGAATAGGTACCTCTTCAGTGAGTGATATTGATGGATCTAGGTGTCAAGGTATTGGAGAAGAACTGGGTGGTTCGTCTTTTGATGTTAGTGAAAGTCAAAGGAATAATGAGCGTGTTAATAATGGAAAAAGCAGAGAAGTAAAGGGTCGAAAAGAATTTTACGAAAGAAGGCCAAGTCCTTTTGAGAATCAGCTAATGAAAGAATTCAACTTGCCAAATGCAGGAGAGAAAGGCTTATCAGAACGGTCAGAATCATTTGACTATACTGGTATACAGAGATTACCACTACAAGCGGAGACTATGGTTTTAGAAAGGGAGCAAATTGATTTAATAGAGGATCATCCTCTAGGGTATGCACGCTGTCAGGTCCACAGTACTTACATTATTGCTGAGGCTAAAGGCAAATTAATTATAGTAGATCAGCACGCAGCTCATGAGAGATTGATATACGAGTGCTTAAAGCAAAAATCAAGCATAAAAAGACAAAAACTTCTTCTTCCTGAAACAGTTGAGATTAAAAACCAAGCAGGAATGGAGATGGTTGAAATGTATAAAGATAAGCTTTTTGAAATGGGTTTTGGTATTGAAATAGAATCAGAAGATAATGGTGAAAGAAATACCTTCAATCTTGGGAACAATAGATATAAAAGAGATGCTAGTTGATATAGTAGACAAGTTAACGGAAATGGAAGATACGTTGCCAATAGAGGATAAGGTGAATAAAATATCAGCCACAATCGCTTGCCATGGAGCAGGAAGAAAAATGAAATTGGAAGAGATGAATGAGATACTAAGACAAATTGAGAAAACTCCATATTCTGGTCATGAAAGACCAACGTATATAGAAATGAAACTAAGTGATATAGAAAAATTGTTTGAAAGGAGATGAGTTCAGTTTGTCAAAAAGGTTGCCAATTAAGTATACGTAACAGCTCTTCTGATTATGGAGTATAAAATTTGAAAAAAGAGAATAAATGCTCTAATTTTTTAGATTACAAAGTGATAGGACAGGAAGTAAGAAATCGTAGATTAGCAAAGGGATATACTCAAAAAGATTTAGCAAAAAAAATCGGTACAACATATCAGGTAATACTGCAATATGAAAAAGGAACACGCAGAATTTCAATTAAGAAATTATATGAGTTAGCAGAAGCATTATCAACAACTGCTAGAGATCTAGCTTGCGGACAAGAAGTATCAAATGAGGAAAGGTATGAGGAAGAAGAGATTAGTAAGAAGACATAAAGAGATTAAGGATCAAGAATTACGAGAAACGTTTTATTTATTAACTAAATTCATCCGTATTAGTGAGGAAGAAAGTGGAAAGGCGGTAAAAATAGAAGTAGCAAAGGGTTTAGTTAAGGAAGGAGTTTCTACTCATGTTATCTCTCGAACAACTAATTTATCTATTGGTGAATATGATAATGATGAGAAAAAAATTTCCATTCCGTATAAAGTAGGTCAAAGAATAAAAGAATGGAGGTTGAGGCAAAGATACACTCAAGAAGATTTAGCAAGTAAAGTAGGCATAATAAATCAAAGAATATATGAATATGAACAAGGACGAGCTGCTGTTTCACTTGAAATGTTAGATGAAATAGCAAAGGTACTATTAATTAATATTACAGATCTGCTTCCAGAAACAAGAGAAAATGAGAATAGTGAAGCAGAGCTATCAAGATTAATAGAAGAATACAAAAAGATTGAAAGCCAAGAACTACGTAATGTACTAATAAAATCTCTGTTTGAAAGTATACAAATTTGCAAAAAGAAAGTTAAGAAAGTAGAAAAGATGAAAATTGCAAAGAATTTAGTTAAGGAGGGAATTTCTATCAATATTATTTTAAAAACAGTGGGCATCTCTTTAGACGAAATTCAACAAATTTAAAATAAAAAATCAGTATCTATTAATATCTTTAACTTATTGATGAAAAAATAAGTAAAAAAGATTGAAAAATTGATTTGACTTCACTCACAAGCTATGGCTTTATGCCAATGCTGATAAAAAACAGCAGTAAAAAATTAAAAAAAATTTTGTTATTAGAAGGGAAATTTTTATGAATAATAAGAAATAAATTACAGAAGAAATAGAATAGAGTATTACAAAGCGAAGGAAAGTGCTTTATTTGATCGTGAAGTAATAGAAACGTTTCTAAGTGCAGTGCATAAAAGGGGAAGAAGCTCGAATTATTGCTAGAAAGCTTAATAGATAGTTGTTGGAATAGGAGGATTTTAGGCCAGGAAATAGATGATTTGAAAACTGATAGAAGGAATAAACTGAACTTACAGCTAGCAATTTATGCGTAAAGGAAGCTGCATAAAGAGTACCAGAGAAGGATTAAAGAAGGACCTGTAATGGATAACTGGAAACTATCGTAAAATATTTAAGGGTAAACATAGGTTATTCAGCAGGAAAAGCTGAAAATAATATATCTTGGATCAAAAGCACCGTCTAAAGGGAATGAAGTGTTTATTGGTACAGATAGATAAAGGGTACCTTTTTACATAAGAAAAAGTGACAAGAAAGGCATTAATAAGGAAGCGAGCATCAATAAAAATTATCGCACGATCAACCACCTTAATACCCCATTCAACAACCAAAAAGAGATTACAGTTACAGATCCAACTCATCCGCTATTTGGCAGAACTTTTCCTATATCCTTTATCAGTTCAAGAGCCCATTGTAGTAGTAATGTATTTGTTATTCATCGTAATAACATAATTCTGCGTATCCCGTTTCTTGCTACCAACTTAGCCAGTAAGCAAGATTTTCTCACAAGTAAATTAACATGGGATTCATTATACGAATTTGTTTCTTTAGCAAAGGAGTATAAATTATGCCATGTAAACCAAATAGAGTGTGGAAAAAAATGCCGCAATGTCTCAAATCAGAAATTTTAGAAAACATATTATTAGTGTCCAAAGAGGTCATCCATGAATACATCAGAGCTAATTACAGCACAACATTTAACACGCGAAGCGATAATTTACATAAGACAATCAACACCTCATCAAGCACTGAGCAATCAAGAAAGTTTGGAGTTACAGTATGCGCTGAAACAAAGAGCTATTGATCTTGGGTGGAAAGCTGATAATATTGTTGTTATTGATAATGATCTCGGCTTAACAGGTGCTAGTGCTGAAAAGCGTGAAGGGTATAAAGAGATTCTCGCTAAAGTCACTTTATCAAAGGTAGGGATTATCCTATCCTACGATGTGACTCGTTTGTCACGTAATTGTTCTGATTGGTATCCGTTATTGGATATATGTGGCTATAAACAGTGTTTGATAGCTGATCGGGATGGTGTGTATGACCCTGGTACTATTAATGGTCGGTTGTTACTTGGTCTGAAAGGACAGCTTGCTGAAATGGAGTTATCTACTATAAGAGCCAGACTAAATGCTGGACTAGTAAATAAGGCAACCAGAGGAGATTTAGCCTTATCTCTTCCAGTGGGTTTCGTTCGTAACATTGATGATTCCGTGAGTAAGGATCCTAACCTTGAAGTTCAGCAGCATATTAAGCTTGTTTTTGACACTTTTCTAGAAAAACGAACAGCAGCACAAGTTGTAAGGTATTTTAACAATAACCAACTTACCATTCCTAGGTATGACAATTTTAAAGAAGTGCATTGGAAAAAACCAACTTTTGACGCAATTATCTCAATGCTCAAAAACCCTGCTTATGCTGGAGCATTTGCTTATGGTCGTTCTTGTACTACGCGTCACAAACTATCTTCTGCTAATAAAACAACAAAAAGACTACCAATGGAAGAATGGAAAGTTCTAATTAAAGATAAATACCCAGCTTACATAGATTGGGAAACCTTTACAAAGATTCAGATCATACTTAAAGATAATCATGCGGATTACCGTCGCTGTAGAACACGTGGAATAGCTAGACCAGGTGCAGCATTATTACATGGAATAATCTATTGTGGAGAATGTGGACACAAAATGATAGTACAGTATAAAGGAGGAAATCATTATAAATGCAGTTACCAACATCAACGTGATCTTTCCCCTTCATGTCAGTTTTTACCTGCTGATATTATTGATAATGAAGTAATTCCTAAATTTTTTGCAGCACTTAGTCAAATTGAGCTAGATGCTTATACTAAGGCTATTAACTCGCAGCTACAATCTGAACAAGAAATTAATAAAGCTCATTTACAACAATTAGAACGCTTAAGATACCAAGTAAGATTGGCAGAACGACAATTTAATCAAGTTGATCCTGACAATCGTCTTGTAGCTGCAGAACTTGAAAGACGTTGGGAACAGGCATTGAATGAACTCAAGCAAGCGGAAATTACATTTGAACGTCAGTATCCAAGTAAACCTACTCCTCAATTATCCGAGGAACTGAAAACAATATTTTTAGATGTAGGTAAGAAACTACCAGAAATTTGGCATAAGTCAGTTCTGTCACGTCAGCAAAGAAAATCTTTTGTTCGTTGTCTGATTGATAAGGTAGTAGCACACCGAATCATGCGTGATTGCTTGCAGATACGTATTGTATGGCATGGTAGAGAAACTACCACTTTCCATGCTCCTATTCCAGTAAGCTCCTTTCGTGCATTGACTACTGCAACAGAAATGGAGCAATCGATAATAAAGTCAAGTAAAGAGGGTAAAACGGATATAGAAATTGCCAAGTACTTAGAAACACAAGGGTATCGTTCTCCCTCACAATCAAAGAATATTGTTTTAGAAAATACAGTAAAAAATATTCGGTTAAAAAATAATATTATGCGAAAAAAGGAGCAATCACACCCCATTAAAGTGCCTGGCTACCTTACTATTTCACAAGTTGCAAAAATCCTTGAAGTTTCCAGGCAGTGGCTTTACGATAGAATAAGGAGAGATAAAATAAAAATACAAAAAGACTATAGCAAAACCAGAGGCAAGTATTTATTTGAAGATAGACCAGAAACTGTTAGAACCCTTATGGATTTTAAAAATGGTAAACTCAACAACCCAAATTTTTTATAGGAGTATCAATATGTATAATCGCACAACCATCCAGGAGGAAGTTTAAAGCCATCAGAAGGAGGATAAAGCTATGACGAGTGAATTAGCGGCAGTATGTCAAGGCGTGAGAATGGAGCTAGAGGATCACATTCTTATATCAGGTAAAAAACATTTCAGTTTTAAGAAAAAGATCTGCTTTGCTAAACTTGTATTGAAAAGAGTTGCATAATATAGAATGCTCATTTATAATGTCTATAATATTCACATGGTGAATTAATAATAAAGCAACAAATGACAATGTATACTTAGATAATATTTTAATATTGGAGGTTTATATGAATAATAAAGTAATTGTACCTTTTAAAGATAAAGAGGGAAATACGTACGAAGTTAACCATAGATCTTGACAGATTGTCGAAAAATGGAATATTGGATGCTATTAGAGGTATGAGTCGTACCATCAAGCAGTCATGAAGGAAACTGTAAGCAGATTAGCGGGAATATTGGATGCTATTGAAAAGCAAACTGATAAGAAAACCCCGTTGTCTGTCCTTTTAAGCAAAGTCATGAATAAGAAGGCTAGGATGTAAAGACTGAAGGTATGCCTTCCCCTCGTGACAAGTCAATCAATTTTGGAGAAGGACGTGGATTTTATAACACAAAATCTTTAAATCGTCAAAGTTCAAATCCATTTATTCCAGCTTTAAACAAGATAGAGCCGAGTGCAATTGAAAATGCAGAATTGATATGGTTTAAAAATGCAGTGGTAAAGGTAAAAAGTGTAAGTGAACTGAACAAAGTTGTAGATCAAGCACTAGATGCTGGAATCAGGATAAACGCATATAGTGAAGGACAGACGAGTTTTGCTGATGCAGTAATATTGAAAATGCTTTCGATCCAATGCAAAAAAAAATGAGAAGGAAGATATAATATGTGAATTGATGCTAAGTGGAGCAATGTTCAGTTACGATCTATTGCAGGATAAGCGAATAAGTGAAGTTCACAACAAACTGTACCAAGAGGTAAAGCCACAGATAGACGAGCGGCTTAAAGAACTGAAGGAGGCCGGAGAAAATGCTGTTCAAGGAGGAATCAGTAGAAGATGTATGTATAGATAACAAAACATTTTATATGAAGTTTTCTAAAGATAGCACAGTAAAGCCTGTGGAAGTGCTAGAAGGTGCAAGAAGGTTAGGTCTAACACAGGATGTGTGGAACTAGGTGGCAACATTATAAAAATAGGTGACAGCGAAATCGAAGTCAGCGAAAAAGGAGGTAAAAGAAACTATACCGATTTATCCGGTGACGCCGTTATGTTAGAACTTCCTACGAGTATCGGTAAGCTAAATATTATATTGAATCACGATGCAGACCGAGTACAAATGATAGTAAAAAATAAAGAAATGTGGATGAGCTACAAAAACGCGGCGAAGTTGTAGGAAAAGGTTGCCTTTTTGGAGGAAAGACAGTCGAAGAGGCAATAAAGGAAGGAGCTTCTTGAGAAATGGCAAGTTGAGTAAAGAACAGGCCACAGAGAAAATAAAGGCGGTTGATAGCTCAAGTGAAACATTATCGTGGGTAGGTAAGGTAAGTGAGGATAGTAAAACAACTTCTATAAAACGTTGAATTACTATGGGAAGGAGATCTTTTCTTCCTTCTCTACTCCAACTTATAACAATAAAATTTTACAAAGGGTTGATCACTTATTCGCAAGCTATTCGAATAAATGAAAGCGCTAGAATTTCTTATAGCAAATGTGTAGCCACTAATGACGAGATCTACTGCCTCCATAAGGCACAAAATAGCACAAAATATAAGAAGCTGGATATTAAAGCGGAAATATAACGCAAAAGATTTGGCAAATGAAACAGGTATAAAATACTATACGCTGCTAAGGTATGTAAAAGGGAAATCTGGCATTCCAACTAAAAAGTTAAAGCGCATAACAAAAGCATTGTCAATTTCTGTTAGTAATCTACTTCTTGAACGAAAACCACTGAGAGAAACAGTTGTTTTGATAAAGATAAGACGCAAGAGACATATAATTTCATAGGAAAATACATGAAAATAAGTGAGAGAGAACCACGCAAGGCAATTAATGCATTAACCAAATTTATTCGAGCTCAAGAGGAAAGTGATGTAAAAGCAGCAAGAATAAGAATGGCAAAAAATATGCTCGAGTTAGAATTTGATGCTGATATTATCTACCAAGCAACAGGCTTATCAATAGATGAATATGATAACAAAGAGCTAGTTGTCTGTGAGCGTCACAAGGAAGGACAAGAGATGAAGAAATGGAGGATAATAAGGGAATATACTCAAGAGGAATTGGCAAAAGAGCTAGGTGTAGCAAGTTCACAAATACATAACTATGAACAAGGGAAGAGTACCTTTTTGAGCGAGGTGGCATGTAAAGCAGCAGAAATATTATCAGTAGATGCTGAAGATCTAATAACGGAAGAAGATTACTATGAAAGTGAAGACGAGGAAGTAGAAAATGAGCTATTAAGTTCGATGAGAGAATTCAAAAGAATTGATAATCAGGAATCAAGAGATGAACTGAACATACTAATAGAATTTTTATCCCAAAGAAGGCAAATTTACAAAGAAAAGATCGACAAAGCAGAGGGGATCAAAGTTGCAAATAATCTGCTTATATTGGGCATTCCCATCGATATTATCCCCGAGATAACTGGCTTAACTGTAGAGGAACTTGAAACCAAATAGGCATCCATAGCAAGAATTTCATATAGAGCTTATGGTTTCAAAAAAAGCTAACAATAACACAAAGTGTGCTACAAGGTATGAAATAGCACAAAAAGTAAGAAGCTGTAGGTTAAAGCGAGGATATACCCAAAAGGACCTAGCAAATAAAATCGGACTATTATTTGTGCAGAGGAAATGACGCAGTAGATACAAGAATTGATCGAGAAGGGTTTATTCTTCTCCCAAGATTAATTTATTAAATTTTTCCTCAGTTAAAATTTTAACACCTAGTTCTAAAGCTTTGTGATACTTTGACCCTGGATCTTTACCTACAACCACAAAATCCGTATTTTTGGACACACTAGAGCTAACTTTTACACCTAAAGATTCGGCTTTTGCTTGCGCTTCCTTTCTCTCCCTTGACAGCTTGCCAGTAAAAACCACTATTTTACCGCTGAGCGGGGAATTACTAACATTAGCACTTACAGACAGAATAGTTAATTGATTAGTAAGATCACTTACCATTTCAATATTATCCTCATCAGAGAAAAATTCCTCCAAGGAAGTTATGGTCTCTTCGCCTACGCCTATTATGCTCATTAATTCTTCTTCATCAGCAGAATACCAATTTTCATATGAGCCATAATGTTTTGCTAGTAATTTTGCTACGTGTGGTCCTACGAATCTAATTCCCAAAGAAGATATAAATTTTTCAAGAGTTATGGTTTTTCTGCTATTGATAGAATTCAATAGATTAGATACGGATTTCTCAGCCCATCCATTTAGCTCACTTAAGTTGAAATTTTTGAGTTTTTCTTCGAGAGCAAAAATATCAGATATTTTCCTTATCAAACCAAGGTCATAAAAGAACTCTATTTGCTTATCGCCAAAACCTTTAATGTCAAGAACTTCCACAAAATGTTTTAACTTTCCTATTCGCTGTGCTGGGCAATCATTTCCTCCAGAACATATAGCTATAGTTCCCCAGTCATCAACTCTACTGCCACATTCCGGGCAAATATCAGGAAAAACAAACTTTGGTGTATTACGAGGACGAAACTTTTTGTCCACTTCGACTATCTGAGGAATTGTGTCACCCGCTCGTTTCACTACTACAATGTCACCTTCCCTTATGTCCTTACGCTTGATTTCATCTTTATTATACAGATTTGCTCTAGTAATGATCACCCCACCTACATTTATCGGAGCTAATTTAGCAACAGGATTCAATTTGCCCGTTTTGCCTACTTGTATTAATATTTCAACTATCTTAGTTTTTCCTTGAGCTGCTGGAAACTTGTGTGCTATAGCTCCTCTTGGTGCTTTACTGGTATTACCTAGATGATCTTGCAACTCTAAGTTGTTGATTTTATATACTATGCCATCAATATCATAACCTAATTCATGGCGATTATCGTAGATTTTGTTATAGAACCCCAGCATTTCGTCCACATTTTTTGCTAAGCATTGATGTTCATTTACACAGAATCCAAGCTTTTTCAGCGTATTTAATACTTCAGACTGGGTATTTTCTGTTCCACCAATTAAAGAATAGGCAAAATACTTCAGTGGCCTACTAGCGGTGACCTCTGGATTTAGGTGTCTTAGTGAGCCTGACGCTGTGTTGCGTGGA
Source organism: Wolbachia endosymbiont of Listronotus oregonensis (assembly GCF_031205055.1). Lineage (NCBI taxonomy): Bacteria > Pseudomonadati > Pseudomonadota > Alphaproteobacteria > Rickettsiales > Anaplasmataceae > Wolbachia > Wolbachia endosymbiont of Listronotus oregonensis. Next base: position 830,603 of record NZ_CP102118.1, read on the forward strand.
TTTGAGAAATTCTTATTTAATTTTAAAAAGTCGTCATTACTTATGTATGCTTCCCCTCTCACCTCTAATCTACCCTTTACATCAGGTAAACTTTAGGCAATCCTTCTATAGTTGCAACATTTTTTGTTACATCTTCACCGTAATGGCCATCACCTCGAGTTAAACCTTTAATGAACATACCATCCTCATAAATTGCAGTGAAACTTAAGCCATCAATTTTCAGCTCGCACATTATCTTCAGCTCATCTGTATTTAGGAGTTCTCTGGACTTAGCAATAAATTCTTCAATGTCTTCTTGGCTGTAAACTTTGTTTAACGAGAGCATAGGCACAATATGCTGTACCTTGGAAAACCTATCGTCAGGCGCAGTACCAACGGTTTGAATATCTACCTTTTTTACCAGTTCATCGTACTCTGCATCGGTTATTTCTTGCCTATTTTCCCGATAGTACAACTCGTTGTGGCGTTTTATTTCTTCTTGTAGTTTTAATGTATTTTCAGTCATAATTTTTACCTCAACCACTGTTTCAGTATACAGCGTCAGTTGTAAATTAATTATTAACCATTACGTACGTTTTGCATGTATTTTATAAACAAGATTCTCGCTTTGCTTCTACTTTTATATTCAATATATAATATTTAAATAGAAATAGGAAAGTATTTAATTACGTACATTATGAAGTAGTAAAACTTTAATAAAACTCAATAATACTGTATTATATTTGTTCTGCAATTGTGCAAAAAATGACCACTACCGAAAAGAAAGTTGCTGCTGGCTCTCTAAGTGACCAAATAATTCAAGAGATAAAAAATTTGAGGTTATTAAAAGGATACTCTCAAGCGTATGTAGCAAAAGAAATCGGTGTCTCAAAGAGACAGATGGGAAGATATGAAGAAGGGAGAGATAGCCTTTCGCCTAAAAAATTTGAGGATATCTTAAAAGTATTATCAATTGATGTTGAAGCTACATTTTCTAAATTAATAAAAGAAAATTGTATTAACAGCAAAGATGAGAAAGCATTAAGTGTAGTGCAAAATTTTAAAAAATTTAAGGACCAAGAACTTCGCAATGCATTATGTGTACTAGTCAAGATTTTATCAGAAGGTACTCAAATAAACAAGAGTATAACTGGTACAAAGCCTTTGAGCAACAAAATAAGACAAAAGTTAAAAGATTGGAGGTTTGTACAAGTGTGTACTCAAACGGATTTAGGAGACAAAGCAGGGTTATCACCTCAGCAAATACACAGATATGAGCAAGGAGTAAATGACATATCATTTAACAGGATATCTGAAATGGAAAAAGCATTATCATTGAGTAATGGAGCACTACTGCCAAGATCAAAAGACGAAATTTATTATGAAGATGAAGATACTGAAGGAGAAAAAAAAGTATTAAGTTTTATGAGAGGGTATCAAAATATAAGGAACGAAAGACTACAGAATACCATTTGTTCGTTTTTATCTGAGATTGCAAAAATTTGTGAAGAAGAACAGACACTTTGAGAGACTACAGATAGCAGCGCTAACATATGCGTCAAATGGAGCTATCTTCTCCTTCCCTTATACTTACCCTGGGTTGAAGCTTGAGCTTTTACAAATAGCTCCCAATATCCCTTCTCATCGCCTTCTTCTGCTATCAATTGAACCAAACGCTGCATCAACCCATCATTCAGTATAACCATTTTTGTCCACTTACCCACTGGCTTTACAATATCGACTACTTTTAGATTTTCTTTATAGACCTGGATGTCATGATTCTCAACTTGATCTGTTTTCTTTTCACTCTCTCTCAAATGAAATGTTCTGACGAGGTTTTTGTATATTCCCCTAAAAAAAAGAAATATTTTAATAGCAATAATTAATATTGTACCGTATATAACGATCTGCTCGTAAGACATCTCCACTACTCTAAAATGATTCCATGAAGCATAAATAATTCTATAATTTCTTCGTTTTTATTCGCTTCAGCGTTTTCTAGCGCTGTGTAACCTTCTTCAGAGTTATAAGAACATTTCAGATGAACGTTTGCCTTTTTCTCTAGCAATAATTCCACAATTTCTTTATTGCCATTCATAACAGGAAGATGTAGCGGAGTACAACCATCTCTTCCGATTGCGTTAACATCTGCTCTATTTTGCAATAAAAGCTCCACATGATCTTTTTTATTCAATGAAACTGCAAGGAGAAGAGGAGTACTTCCTTCTATATTTTTAGCTTCGAGAAAAGCTCCCCCTTTTATCAGCAACCCCAACATTACTCCATCAGCATATTGTACAGCCAAATGAAGGGGAGATTTACCTAAACGATTTAGGCAATCAATATCCCCACCACATTGCAACAACTTCTGCATAACTTCCAAAAGCTTATACTTTATTGAATAATGTAAAGGAGTATCACCATAAATGTTATGGACATTAATATTTTTAGTCCTTACTACAACAATTCGTACTATTTCTATAAACTCAAGTATGGAAGCAATGTGTAGTATTGTATTGCCTTCTCTATCTGCAGCATCAACGTTAGCACCATGTTTGACAAGGAATCGAATGATATTATAAAAGTTCTTTTCTGCAGCAAAATGTAAAAAACGAACACCCAATCTACTATTTATGATCCATTTGAAGACTGCACTAACTAATAAAGAAAAGAGGCTAGGATTTCTAAACTTATAGATTTTCTTTGATGCTTCATCTAAAATCTTTTCTACTGTCATAGCAACCCCACAAAAAATGTGTTTGTATTAGAGTATGCAGCGATAAATGTTTTGAAATTATTAACCGTTGCGTACGTCTTGCATGCATTTTACAAACGTAATTCTCGCTTTACTACTACTTTTATATTCAATAGATAATATTTAAATAGAAATAGAAAAGTATTTAAGGTAATATATGAATATAGAAATCTATTCCTTAGAAATTTGCTCTGAATTTTCTTTACTTACTGGTTTTTTTGACCGCGATACTGAAACTTGCTATAGTCTTTACTCAAGATTAAAACCTCATTCGATTTTTTTCAGTTGCCCATTCCATAACTCCATTTGGGTTCAATGATGTGGTATTCTGTATACATATCCCGTATTTCCTCACAATCATTATACGATAACATCACGAGTCGACAAAAGTTTCTTCATGGTCAAAATCTCTACCTCTTCTTCCGTATAGTTTTTGATCAATTAAATAAGGAGGATCACAATATATTTGCATGTTTAGGAATACTTTTTTTAAAGTCAGCTAAATCCACAGTAAGATTTTTAATTGAGCAATCTTTCTATTGAACTTAGTGTAAAACGTGGGTGTCCTGGCGCCCGACAATGTTGTACCGCTGAAAGATGAGCGATTTAATGCAAAAAATGCTGCAGCAATTTCAACTCTATCTTTCAAGGTGAAAAATGTTTTTTGTAGGCTATAAAACATGGAAGATGTCATATTTTGGTATTTCCGCACTACCTCTGCAAGACAAGAAGCATCTTCTAAAAGCACCTGCCAAAATTTTACTAATGGTTCAAAGGCGTCATAGCCATAAACTTTTGTTCCTCTGCTGGCTAATGCTAACTCCTCCACCTACAAAAGGAGCACAAAGCGTAGGTAACCCTTTTGGAATATATTTATTAATAATTTGAGAAACGGCACGACTCTTGCCACCAGGATAACGAAGAGGAGACTTTACAAGCAAAATTTGTTTCCTTTTCTTTATTTGCTACACTGAAAATATGTCTGCATTAGAAGTTGCCAATCTATTCTCTGGAAATTTGCTTAGAATTTTCTTTTACTGGTTCAATTGACACATCTTGAATTTCTTCTTCCGGCTTGTTTGGTTCAGCTAGAGTTGACTCTTCTTTAGATACTGCCTCTTTAGATTCTGCTGCTAATTTGCGTTGTTTGATAAATTTCTTCAATGTTTTGACTGCGATAAAGTTTATACTGAAAACACATGCAGAAGTTATTGCTAATGCTGGAAGAGGAGCTAAATTGAACATCGGCAAAATTGCCACAATCGTGCCAGATGTCAGTAAAAATGCTAACTTCTTGCTCCCGATTATCTTGTTTTTCTTAACCTTTATGGGGTTTAATTTTTTTATTTTCCCTTTTAGCTTTTTGAAGCCTTTTTTGAACACGTTGCCCTTTTTCAGCTCTTTTTCTACGGGTTTTGCTTTCTTTGTTTTTAAGCTTTTTATTTTCTCTTTTATTCCTTTTTTATCTTTTTTTACTTTAGAGGTCTTCTCCATCAACTTTAGAGGTTGCTCATGTAGCGGTTTTGGCTTATCGTTTGAAATTTTAGCTTCTTGCCCCTTAGTCACAGTTTTATGCTTTTTGGGCGAAACTATGTTTTTTAAACCTTTCTTTGCTTTGTGGTATAATTTCTTTAGTCTGCTTGGCATTTTTATGTAAATTAAGATACGATATCGCAAAATTTATCGATTACTTTTTGATTACCTTCTATCATTGCATTTGCCTCCTGCTGCAGACATTTAATATTTTTAGGTGTTACATTATCCATCTCAGCCGACGCTATTGTCAGTTGTGATTGTATTCTTACGTATCTGTCGTCCATTACGTTACCTAGCTGGTAATTTACTACATCAAGGCTTGATGCAAACATCACATTTAACAGCGGCTTTATCCAGGCTATCTTTCCTAATTTCCTATACTTTATTCGATTAGATAGCCGACCTGTGCCAATTGATACCAGCACTATTTCTTCATTAGGGAAAAGTTTTTTGCTATTTGCATATGCACAAGCCGCTGGGTTATTGGCAAAAACACCGCCATCCACTAGTACTCTTGTATCTTTGTTCACTTCTAAATACTTAGGTGCAAAGTATGTTGGTGCTGCTGTTGTGGCTCTGAGTGCATCTTTCAACTTGATAAAATTTCTGTCTTCTCTCCAGCTTTTGAAGAAAAATGGACAGTTATTGTGAATATCATAACTTGTTATCAGTACCTTGCTTAAAGTATTTTTTAGAATATCCTCACCAAAATACTTATCCAGTACTGATTCGATGTTTTCGTATGGGTATTGTGCGCAGTTAAACCAAGACAGTATTGATTGTCTAAAAAATGAAGACTTGAAAATATATGCTCCATACTCCTGGTAAAGCTCAACTAAATCATTAGCTGAATATTGAGGATTTCCTTGGTTATCTTTCTTGCATAACCCAGCAACAACAATACCGCCTGTTGATGTACCAGCCACCAGATCAAAGATTTCTGCTACCTTTTTTCTTGATCTTTTTTCTATTTCTGCTAGTATTATCGCTGGTATTATTCCTCTTATGCCTCCGCCATCTACTGAAAGTATATATTTTGTCATGTTTAGATATTTATTAGTTCTGTTGACTTGCTCACTTTTATCAGGATGTGTTCCTTGTCCAAAAGCTACAGTTTGTTTTACACCTAGAGAAAATTGTACTAATCAAATAACCAATGCTATAGATCAAGCTCAAAAATCCATATTAGTTCAGGCATACACGTTTACTTCAAAGCCAATTGCACAATCTTTAATTAGAGCAAAAAAACGTGGTGTTGATATTAAGGTTATCCTAGATGAATCACAGGTCAGATCAAAATACAGTGTCATCAATGAATTATTTGGGCAAAAAATACTGATATACATAGACTATAAACCTGCAATTTCACACAGCAAAATTATGATCATTGATAATCAAAAAATCATAACTGGATCTTTTAATTTTTCCGATGCTGCACAGAAAAAAAATGCTGAGAATCTACTGGTTATAACAGGAAGCCCTTCATTAGTTGAACAATACGTTGAAAATTGGAAAGATCGTCAATCTCAATCTGAGGTTTATATACCATTAGCAGAAAAATAATTACTTGTACTTCGAGTTAGCTTTGAATTCATCCAATTCCTCAGAAAGATTTTTTACCCGTTCTTCCAGGCGATATACCGTAACAGTCAATCCGTTGTTCTGCTCTATAAATTTATCATGCATGTGTACCCGTAAATCTAGCTTGGCAAGCCACCATATCGCCGCTACCGTCTGTATTAACATCGTTACAATTACTGCTAATGGTATTTTTTGATTTTGCATAATGTAATAATTTATTGTAGATAATTATTGAAAATTTCTACTGTGTGTTGTACGTATGATTTACTGTCCTGGCTTGTACTGCTTTTCTGCGTTATACAATAGATCTATAATTTCTCTGTAGGGCTTATTATTTTTATTGTGCCGTAACATTATAACAGCTAAATCCCTTGGCTTTTTTCCCCTAAATTCTTTGGCATTTGGATTTGCACTATTTTGTAACAGGAATCTGACAATTTCTAAGTTACCATGCTCTGCAGCGTAGTGTAAGGCTGTTCTGTGACTTGAATCACCGCTCGTAGAATTGATATCAACTTTCTCTTCTATCAAAAACTGAATACCTTCTAGGCACTCTTTTTCTGCAGCATATCCTAACAACCTTTCTTCAAAGACTAGGGTATTATGAATATCTACTAAGTTCCTCTCTGTCAAAAATTTCACAACCTCTAAATCACAATTTCTAACAGCAATCGATGTTATCTTTTTATAGTTCTTGGTTGCTTCTGCATTTGCTAATTCAGCCTTTCTGTTAGTATCAAAGACAAAGAAACTTATAATAACTGCAACAACAGCACCAAATGCTATCAACCCAGGTATAATTTCTATCCAATACATCCAATTTTGGTGATAATAGCAATCTTGATGATGACAGTGCTCTTGATAATAACGGCGATTTCTTCTTGGCATACTTTTGTTGCAATACTCTGCCTTGCGTATAGCAATTGTTTGTTGAATTTTTCTTAATTAATTCTGCTTATCGCTGCTTCTATTGTAGTTTGGTATCCCCTATTATCTAAAATATGCTCCGCCCTTTCTATTACCCATTCGCCATCTATTTCTTGGCAAAACCCTGATAAGTTAATTTTAGCTTCTGCAAATAACTCTGGATTGCCAGGTATTGTCACGTTTAATTTTGCTTCATTTTGCTTTAATCGTCTGAGCTTAGCGCTTGCTGCATTGATCGCTGATTCTGCAGTAGGATAAAGCTTATATATCGGATAACTTGGTTCTTCATTGCCTACTTTTTCTTCTATGGTTTCTCCTCTTTCATAGCTGTACCATTTTGCTATAACTGATCCATATTTACTACGTACATTAAAATTTACTTTCCAATTTATTACATCTTTAGGTGTAAGTACTGTTGTACCTAAAACCTTCTCTGTTGCTGATTTTCCTCCTCCTTTGGGAATAAAAATTATGTGTCCTCCTATAGGTTTTACCGTTGCTTCATGTTCATCTCCTATCCTTTTCAAAAAATTCATATCACTTTCATCTGTTTGAGTGATGTGTGATATAAATATATCTTCAAATTTTTGCGCAATTTTAGCTTCATATCCGTGCTTTTTTGTTATCTCTCTTACTAAATCACCTAAAGTAATTTCTTTCCATTCTTTTGATGTTTTTTCTTTCAGCGATCCTCTTAAGTTTGCTGCTTGGCATTTGACCCTTAAAATCTGTGGTGGACTTTGTATAGTGATCTCACTTGCTGTATAAACCCCCATAGACAATAGCCCGGTCTCTTTATACCCCAGAAAAACTTTCAACTCACCCTTGAGTTCATTACTTCCATATTCAAGACATATTTCAGCTTCATCACTCGTTGTCCCTGATTCATCAGTAATATGCAGAGATATTAAGCTACTCCTTAAGGCCTCTGTAATAGAGTTATTTTCTGCTATTATGTTAAAATCTGGCTTCATTAATCTAAAATTTTTACAACAGACTTCTGTGATATCTTTTGAATCTTAGGCAACTTAATTTTCAACCCTGCAGGCAAAAAGCTTCCATACTCTGCAAGTCCAGGATTTTTTTCCAAGACCACTTCCACTGCTCCACTACTGTAACCATAATGCCTCCAACAAATATAATCCAGCATTTCTTTATCCTTGGTAAAATAGTAAATCACTTGTTGTAGCTTTTTAACTTCAATTGAAACTCGATCTTTCTTGGTAGTCCACAAGGAAGATATGATCTCTGTCTTTCTTCTATATGAGTAATCACAAAGTTTCCTAGTACCTCTGAACCATAAACTAAAACATTTGGTTCTTTGATGTCACGCATATTTCTTAGTTGTTCTAAACTACTATTTTGACGATGTGGATAAATCACTCCTGTTAAATCAATATTCTCAATTCCTGAGCCGATATTCTGCAGTGATGTCTTCTCGATACATTCAATTGTATGCCACCTATGCTCTTTACTACGCCTGAGGCTCACTGGATCAAATTTAAATTGCCCAAGTAACACTTAATTTATTTCCTCCACAACATCAAAAAGAGCCCCTCTTGCTTGTTCTCTAAATCTTTCTATTACTGCATCAGCAATGCTACGGGCGCCTTGGTTAGGCTCTGCTTTCACATTTATGTTAAACGTTTGATGAAAGGTTTGGTTGTATGTTTTTAATTCTTTTTTCTCAAATCTACTTTTCTCAAATGCTTTATCAATTTTGTTTTGATTATCTTCTATGGATTTTTTCTCCTCGATAACACTTTTGATTTTTACATTATTCTTGCTCCTCTCAGACATTTCTTTAATCGCACTATTATTTGACAAATTACTAGAAATGCTGCTCTTAAGGGGAGTATGTATTTCAGCAACAATACTTTTTCTTTTTTCAAATTCTTTCAGTGGACTATTTTCGGCAACCTTTCCAAATATGCTACCAACAGTATTTCCCATCCATGAAAACATTTCTCCGATGGGCTTTATTATCGATTTTATATATTCCCAAAAACTAGCAAAGAAGCTCTTTACTTTTCCCCAGTTACTAATCACAAGTATTGCACCAGATATAAGTAAAGCAATAATAGCTCCTATAGGGTTACTCACTATTGCCGCCGTCAAAAATCTCACTCCTGCTGTGACTGCTGGAATAGCTGATGTTGCTAGGCTCAGAGTCGTAGCTTTTAAAACACTCAGTCCAGTAATTACTGCTGGAATAGCGTATGTCGATAGAACAGAAAATGCTGCTATTGCTTTTGCTGCTAAACTCCAAGCTGTTCCCATAAATAAACTAAGTATGTAACCACCACCTACTAATAGAACTTTAAGACTTATTAGTGCTGCTATGGTACCCATGATTGCTGTAGTTACAGTGGGATATTTTTCTGCAAATGAGGCTATATGTTCACTTACCCATTTTAACCTTTCAGCTATAGGTTTTAAAATAGGTAACATCACTGAACCCAGATTCATTCCTACTTCTGCTATTGAATTTTTTAGCAATCGCAATTGGTTGGCTGTAGTACTCACACGGTCATTAAATTCTTCCTGCAATGAATTTGCACGTTCCCCTTCATCAGCTAATAAATCCAGCACCTTTTCATATACTTTTGAGTTTTCAAGTAGTAGCGCTATATCATCTTCTGCTCCCTGTTGGAAGAGCTTTAGCAGAATGCCAGCCCGATCATGTTTATCTATTTTTTTTAAAATTTCAAAAAAATCTAGTAGTGCTTTGTGAGGGTTTTCCTTGATACTCTCTTCAAGCTCTTCTATATCTATCCCGATTTCTTCTAGTGTTTCTCTAAATTCATCTTCTTGCTTCCCTGCCGTTTGAAGTTTAACCAGCATACCACTTATCATTTCTGCTGCTTTTTTGGGTTGTTTTCCTAAACTAATGAAGGCGTTTAATAAACCAGCTATCTGATCAACATTCAAACCAAACTGTTTTGCTGCCCCGCCAGCTATCGTCATTGCTGCCATCAGATCTTTTGCCTCAACAGTAGTATTACTTGATAGATGATTTATCGTATCTCCCCACTCTTTTAGATCTTCTATTTTTGTTCCAAAAATTTTATAGAGCTTGCTAGCAGCACTTCCTACTTCTTCTGCGGTCATACCAAAATTTACTGCCATTTTCGATACTGTTTCTGTAAATTCTAGAAGATCTTTTTTTCTTCAATACCAAGTCGAGCACCACTTGTAGTTATTTGTGCTAACTCTGCAGCAGATAGTGGTATTGTACGGGATAACTCCTTTATTCCCTGGCCAAGTTCCATAAATCCTCTATCATTGGCTTCCTTCTCTTTAGAAAATTTTTTCACTGCCCTGATATCAGCCATAACACTTTCAAAATCAATTGCAGCTTTAAATGGAGTTCCAAATGTTAATGCAAGTGCCCCTGTTTCTAGTAATTGTGATTTAAAGTGTGTCCTTTGTGCTGAAAATCTCTGGTATGCTTTGGTAGCAAAGTTTAACTTACTATATTGACTTCTCAGCCTACCTACAGAAGCACCTAGTTTATCTTGATCTCTTATCAAAGACTGTATATTCTTTCCACTTTTCTTAAATTCTTCACTGAGCGCATGTAAAGTGTCTCTCTTCTGTAAGTACGCTGTTTTGGCCTTTATTGCCGATTCCTTAGCCTTATCAAACTGAGCCTTTAAATCTTTACTTGGCTTTGCTGTTGTTTTCATTTGCTTAGCCAAGGACGTTACTTGCACTTCTAAGCCTTTCCAGGATCTCTTGGCAACTAATGTGTTACGACTTAACTCCTTAAATTTTGATACCGATTTCATCGATGCATCAAGTTGCCTTATTGTACCCCCAAGACGGGAAAGTTGAGCACTACTTCCTGCCATTGCGCTATTAAAGCTACCATCTAGTATTGCACCTATTTTTACTGATAATGTTGACATTTAAACTCTCCCGCAGCTTTGGCCCATAAAATAAATTCGTTTATTTCCATCTCAAGTACCTGCTCAATTCCGCCACCTACAACAGAACAGAGCATTAGTACATTTAATCTTAAGTTCTTTGTGTAACCGATGGAAAAAAATCTTTCAACGCTTCCTGTATTTTCATGTAGTCTGCAAAATATAACTCCCAAATTGTTTCTTTTGTTACAGATGCAAGGTTTGCTATTAATCCAACTTCTTTTTCAAAATCACTACTACCGGCACGTTCCATTGCTAGGAAGTCTCTTACTTTGACTGGTCTAAAAGTTAATTCCGAAACCGGAGTTCCATCTACTGTTATTGGGTTATCAAGTTTTACTGTTGTCATGTTTCCCCCTAAAAGTTAATTAAATAAAAGTCTTCGTGGCTTTTACATAACTAATTTTTTACTTGAATTGCAGAAGTTGTGTTTTATTGAAGTGACCACACCTTTTCTAAACTTTTTCAACAAAAAATATATTTAAAGTTTTGGTAGTAAGTCTAACAATCCTGCCCGTTTATAAATGTTATCTCTATGTCCTGCTGTAACGAGAAATACTTTGCGTTTTGGAATATTCACACGATAGATAAGGCGATAGTTATCAAATCTCAGTCTTCTATATCCTCGTAACTTGCCACGTAATGGTTTACCAGCTTTATTTGGGTTAACTTTGAGTTCCTTTTCTATAGCTTCTTCAATACCCAATCTTATTTCTTCTGGTAAAGCTGGAAAATCCTTTTTAGCATACCTCTTTAAGAGTTCAATTTCGTAAATACTTTATCCCCTCTTGAAGTCTTCATACTTAATTGTTTCTGCGTCTGGAACATCACTCTCCTTGACAGTATCAGATAACGCAATCTCCTCTATCTCACATTCAATTCCTTCTATGATTAGCCTTTTTGCTAATTCTTGAATAGGCTCCTTGGTAACTTCAGCTAATCTAGTAAGGTGATGTGAAGTTTTTGGGTCAAGTGCTATGTTAATTCCTAAGTCTGCCATATGTTTTACCAAAATATACCACAATAATTATACAACATTTCTCTGAATTTTTCAATAAAAAAATATGTAAACTACATCAAATTCCTAAAACTGCTTGTAACAAAGCCATCTGGTCAACACCATTAATCTTGCGAATCATGTTCTCAGCATCGATTTCGATAAGTTCTCTAGTACCGATAGTAAGTTTGTAATAATGCGCAGCTACGGTACACTTCAGCGTTGCTTTTTCAGCCGGCTTCCAACTGCCAAAATCAAACTCTTTAAATATTCCCCTAAGGTTGATAATTACTCCTTCAATATCATTACTTCCACTGCCTTGAAGACCACCCCTTAGCGTCAAAGAAACCGAATTTCCATCTATTAAACCAAACAGCCTAAAAAGCTCTGAATCATATTCGGCAAAAGTAAAATCAGCTTCGAGCTTTTCCATGCCCATATCGATATTTATTGGAATATCCATACCACCAGCTCTATATTCTTCGGTTTTTATCGTAAGTTTTGGCAAGGTTACTTCATCTATTTTTCCTGCATATCCTCGGCCATCAACAAATACGTTAAAATTCTTTAAAATCTTTGGTAACATCTTTTTCCCCTTCTTTTCCCCTTTGTAAAATTTACAATATTTCGCTATTCACGAGATGCGAACGGAAAGTAATCTGTTCAGCCGGATATGGTGGTGTAAACTCAAAGTCAAAATACACTTTCCCGCTTGCAATATTTGCCGGTGTATTTAACTCTGGTGTCGCATAACATCTTCCATTGATAATTGCTCCTTGGGCTTTTAAATGGGCAAGATAAGAATTCACCCCCTCAATCACATCATCTATATAAGTTTTGGTGATATTTCGATCAACTGCCCATAAATGAGCTCGCAGTAGACTATCATTGATTAGATCTGCAGTACGCCTCACCGACAGAAAAGCCCATCTTTCATCGTTTGAACATGTCCTATTTCCCCAGAGTCTGTAGCCATTTTGATGGATTATCGTTGTTACTTCATTTTCATTTAAGTGGTTTGCTCGACAACTTGTATCACCGAGGGTAAAATCAATAGCCCTACTTGTCCCAACAATACCATTTATCTCTTTATTTGAAGGTGATTGCCAAAAGCCTTGCTCACTATCTACTTTGGCTATTAAACCAGCTACAAATGGGCTTGGCGGTTTTTCTTCCCCTTCAAACACTTTAACCCATGGATCAACTACGTAAACTCTTGAGCTACCTACACTTTTTCTCCACTTTATTGCTTCTTCATCATTGGTATTTGGCCCATCTGCTACTATTATTGCTCTTAGCTTTTCTGCTATAGGAATTAAAGCGCTAATCACTGGATTTACAGACCCTTCGCTATCTGTTTCGGGTAATTGATGAGTAAACTGAGGGGCAATCAGTATTCTTGGCGCAACATTGACTATACTTTCACTGCTGAGGAATGCTTGAATCCCTTGATATTCCCCGGTTTCTTCATCAACTCCTCCAATGATGTTTTTCAGCGTCTCTTCTGATTCCTCAACTCGAATAACTACTACTGTTGCACCAGCTTGGGAAAATATTCCATTTACTGCAGACGGCAAAGTTCCTCTTTTTCCAAGTTTTGCTGCCTCTTTTAAGCTTCCCGCTATTAATACTGGACTATTGAGTGGAAACTTTTGCTCGTCAGCATCAGGCGCAGTACCAATTACACCTATCACTGATGATTTTGCTGTGCATACTGTTCTTGCTCCAGAGGTAACCTCTATAACATTTATCCCATGTAAAAACATCTTTCCCCCCTTTTTCCCCTTACTTTACGAAGTGCCCTTTTCTAAAACCTTTTGCATTCTTTGTTTAAAATCGTCGAGCAAAGCCTGTAGCTCTACTTCACTTTTGACTTCTTCAATTTTCCTCTTGGCTATATCTTCCAATTCTTCACATTTGGCTATTGCTTTTTTTGCTTTTTCCTTAATTATTCTTGCCATTTCTACTACTGAAATTTCACGGACTTTTGCTAAAGGTTCTACGATTTCTGCATCTTTTTCGTCTATAGATTCTGGTGCTGCTAAAATGTTCTCTGCGGCTTTTGCTTGTATTTCATACGACTTAGACTTCTGATGAGAATATCCTGTGTATTGGTGAGTATAGTTATCATAATAAGCACGAAGACTAGAAAATGCAGAAAGTTCTCTAATTGCATAAAAGTCAATAATAATTTTTTATATCATTAAAAATATTTTCTGACATCAAGCCTGGCTATAGTACAAATTTTATCTGCTATTATATTATCTTACTCAACTACAAATCGCTTTATTGGCAAAAAAACACCTGTACTAAATTTTTAATGACCTTTCTAAATCAATATAGTTAATGAATATGTGGATAAGTACGTCCACACACATTAAAAGTACTTATTCACATATTCATTAAACTCATAAAAATTAAGGTGTCATACTTTCCTCATAATCCTAGTGATTTTACATAAGTTAAAGTAGCATGCTTCCAAAGTTCTCTCCGCGGTCCAATATGGCTAAAACTTTAGTTCGCCAAGCCGCACTATACTTGTTAGGCGGAAGTGGACGGCAACATGTTTCGCACGAAGTCTAAGCTTCACTTTCTGCTCTTGCTTGTCCCTTCCATCGGCATTACTATCTTCACTTTCAATAAAACTATTGTTCTATACTCCTCTTGTTTATTGATAACAAAATTCTGTTTTATCAACCAACATCCTGTGCATAATTACAGCTAATTTTCTCGCTACTGCTACAATTGCTTTTTTCATCCCTTTTTTCTTTGCTAGCTTTAATCCCCAGCTTTTTAACTTAAATTTCTTCTTATTGACTACAAGTAAGACTTGTGCAGCCTCATACAACATACTTCTGCACTCCACTGGTCCCATTTTTGATATACTGCCATGATGATTAACCTCCCCAGAAGCGTACTGCCTTGGTGTCAATCCTATATAGGCTCCAACTGTATAAGATGTTTCAAATCTATATGGATTATCTATTGCAGCTTTAAATGTCATTGCTACTATCATACCAACTCCTGGGTAGTAGTTAACAATTTGCAATCTTCGTCTTTTTCGCCTTGTCCTGAAAGTATTTTGTCAAGTTTTCTTATTGATTCTTCTATTGTTTCCAAACTACAAACTAATGCTTCTATTGAACTCCTACTGATTTCATCCAAATTATTCATTGCATCTTGTATTCTTAAGGCAAAAATTTCAAATTTTGCTCCTTTACCGAGCTTTATTCCATATATCTTCAATAATCCTCTTATTGTTCCAATGATTTGCTGCTTGTTGCATATTAACTGCCTTCTGCTTCCAAGCGCTACCTTAATTTTGCAAGATTCGTCTGATTTTACCAATACTTCTTTGTATAACCCAGCTCTCATCATTTGTGCTATACCTCTTGCATCATTTTTATCATTCTTATTGATCCTTGCAGATAATGCTGCTGCCATATGTCTTGCATCTACACAAATTACTGGTAATCCAAAATTCCTTAATTCTTTGCACATTGATATTGATAGCTGTCCACTTTCTATCCCTATCACTTCATATTCTTTGTCTTGGCCAAGCAAGCACTTAGCTATTGCATCACTCTCACTTGCAACAACTTCTTCTTTAATAATTTTTCCTTTCTCATCAACGATACTGATAAAAGTTTCTTTGAGTGAGACATCTAATCCGCTATAATATTTCATGAGACTACTCCTACTATAAAAGTTTAAATTATTTTTGAAGAACTTATTCTACTGAATTTGTTACTTCGCGCCAAAATAATGGAGTATGTCTCTCCATTATTCAACAGCAATTACAGTATGTTTCGCATTTTCCAATAATTCCAGCTCAATATCTTCTTGACTCCTTTCAACAATTTTCCCTCCTTCTGTTAACCGATAACTCTTTTGCCAGTCGAAATTCTTTGGCGCTTCGTACCAATCATTCCCAGTTGGCTTGCTTTCAAGCGTTGTTGTTTCAATTTGCTTGTTGTTTTCAAAATGAATATAAATTGGCATTGGTTTTCTCCGTTTTCTGGTATCAATTCCAGATTTTGTGGGTGGCATCTAATCCTGGACATTGCCAAGCTCGTAGCGTTCTTTCTACATCGATTTCAAGCCCTGCAGTTAAAAAGTTGTTACGTATGTTATAAATTCCCCACTGGATAAATTGACCATAGGTATATACATCACCTGAAAACGCACCTTCACTAACTTTTGTTCTGGAATGTAGATAAGATGATGTATAAAGTAACACTGCAACCGTTTTTCCTGCTGGAATTTCTACATTGCCAGATGCGGCAAATTTGCTATTAGAACTCGCATATTTGTAAACATTTTTCCACATTATTTTTGAAATTCTTGATTTACTAGCATTGGTATTATCAGGGGTTCCCACAAATGCTCCTGCTCCTTCATATCCTGAACTCCAATAAGATGTACCAACAAAGTTTAATGTTCTTGTTATATCCCTACTTGTGGTGTTTTTTACAAACATTACTCCAAGTGCAGCACACGGGTAGTAATATATCTGATTATGACTACTCGAAAAACTGTTTGTATACAACTCTCCGTAAATAAATGTACCTTTACTTCCCTCTATAAAACTCAATTGTCTTGGCCGATAAAAACTAACGTAACTTGTATCGTATGTATGGCTACCCGCAAGTAATTGCAACATGTAATCGGTTTTTGTTATATCACCGCTCCATCCACCTAACTCAGTTGTGAAAATTCCGTGACCATAGTAATTATTTCCTCTACTTAGTACTCCAAACAAGAAAGGTAATGACCCTGGTTCAACCATATTTCGATTTTTTACTTCTTTCATGATTGACGACCCACTTGGTACATCATTGATGGAGTTAAATTTGGTTGTCAGTGTTTTTAGCTGGTCTTCCCTGGTTTTTACCTCCTTCATAATCGATGAACCACTTGGCACATCATTGATGGAGTTAAATTTGGTTGTCAGTGTTTTTAGCTGGTCTTCCCTGGTTTTTACCTCCTTCATAATTGATGAACCGCTTGGCAAATCATTGATGGAGTTAAATTTGGTTGTTAGTGTTTTTAGCTGGTCTTCCCTGGTTTTTATTTCCTTCATGATCGATGAACCATCTGGCACATCATTTACACCACGAAAATCTTCTACTAAACCTTTAAGACCATCTTTATGATTGTTGCTAATACTGTTTATTGCCGCAATATTGGTATTTTTACGAGTATCAAGTAGCGATACATATGAATCTGATGACGCTTTTAAAGTATCCAGGGTATTAGTTTTTAGCGTATTGATCTCATTTACAGACTCTGTCTTTGCTCCAGTTATCGCTGATATTGAATTTTCCTTGTTAGTATTTATATCATTCAAGTGCGATCTTGCAGCGTTTAGAAGTTCTTTCAACTTTTCATCTGTCATCTGCACAATTTCAGACACTGCACTTTTGTCGACTATTGATTCCAATGCTTTAGCAAGATATGCTAACTGATCTGGTGTACTATTTGCTGCTAAATCCTTAAGCCTTCCTTGTAGTGCATCAATTATTTCTTTTATTGTGGTCATTTGCACAACGTTGGAAATAGCTTTTTTATCTATTATCAATTCCAACGATTTCGCAAGATACGCCAGTTGATCGGGTGTGCTATTTGCTGCTAAATCCTTTATCCTTTGGTGTAATGCTTCTATTGCTTCTTTCATTCCCAAAAATTCAAAAAAGTTTCAAATCTAAATCGTTCAAAATTATTTTTAAGTTCATCTTCTCTTTCACTCATATCTTCATCTATCTTTTCTATGGCTCTGCGTATACGTACTACATCTTCTACAGCTATGTTCTCTGGATGCGGCAAAGGATATCCTCTTTTGGTCTCTTCGTTTGGCATTACGTGATAATTACTCGTAGATTCTTCACCTTTGGACGATAGACAACCGTTCCGCTAAGCACTAATTTTACCCTTGTCTCATTACCATTAAAATTTGATAGCACGTGAGTTCTTTCCACCCAATTTTCTCCGATTGGTTTTCCTGTTGTTAAATTTACTAACTGCCATTTTTCTCCTTTTTCCACCCCCTTCTGCACATATGCTTTAACGTCTGCAGTACCAGGTATCAGCGCATCATAGGTAATTGTTATCTTAGTGTTGGAACCTGCTGTAATGCTCCTAGTTACATAATCTCCGGACTCTGAAATATTCCCCATAACTAGCTGTAACCCAGGGTAGAGAACTGGACTTTTTTTCCCGATCCTTTGAGCGCTACTTTTACCGTTAATTCTCCACTTATTCTTGCGCGCAGTGCGAGCGGCAAATTATCAGACAGAAAATTTTCTTCTCCTTTCTCATCTGTTAAGATAAATTCTACATTAGTATCAAAACCCACTTTTTCTATGTTGGTTAGAGCGATTAAGTCTGATGTATTATTTGCAGTAACTTTGCCAAGATCAATAACGTGAAAACTTTCAGTAAATTTCGCTGCTAAAAGTCGAAAGGTAAGGTCAAAATTCTGATGCGGTGTCCACGTACTTGCATTGCTCGATGACAGTAATACTCCCACCTGATAAGGCTGACTGGTTACCCAACGGCTGTTTACTGCATCATATTTGCTGAGTTCTGCTATCTTTACCGCTGTATCTGCATCATCAGTCAGTAAAACTATCGCATACTCTTGCCCTCCATGGCAAAATACTGGTGACCAAGTTATACGTGTTGCTGTGCCATCAGTATTGATCTTAGTTGGCTCGATGGAATTTTCAGCGATAACTGTTTGCGAGGGCACTCCAACTGTTGTTTCCCGAATCTGCACAACAACACGTCTTTTGCCGCTATTTGTAAACCATAGCTCTACACCTCCTATATGCCTACTCTCATCCAAGGTAAATGTCTGTGCTAAAGGATCAACACGTTTGCTGGAAAAAACTCTTCTTCGTTCTTCTATGGTAATAGTTTTTTTACCAGTATATGTTGCTTCTCCATAGCTTCCTTTATCCCCATAAAACTGTACTAATTTAGTACCTGCTGGAATATTTGCCGGTACTTTCACCTTTCCCTTTAATTTTCCCTGGTTGTTAGCTTCCACTTTTTTTTCCCCTATGCCACGGGTTGAATGACGATGCCATCGAATTTTATCTCTTTAAGCTTCTCATTTGGCTCAAAACCTTCGATCTCAAAATCTTGTATTGCTTCTCTCATAAACTCTTCCTCTTTTGTACTACTGGATAAAAGTTCAGAAACTTCAGAAGTAGTAAATTCTCTTGTCACTGGACTTGACCAATTGGTCTTTACCTTGGTCCAGTGATCGATGTTTTTGTTCATGGTAACTTTTGCCGGTACTGGATCAAATGCCTGATAAGGATTTATCTTCATCTCTTTAGTTTGTAAAAGCTGCTCAAGCACTGGCTCAAGTTCATACGGCAATAAATAAGGTTCCTTACCTCTTTCAACATCAATAATTTCCACGTTTATCGGCAATATCAGTTCCTTATTTACTATTGCTGCAAACTGAACAATTCCTTGATCGCGCATATCATCATCAAAGAAGGGATCGACAAATACTCCTTTTTTAGTGGTAGGCTCTCTTGAATTTGCATCACTGCGTAGACGCTCCTCTGCAAAGAGTGCATAAAGATCTCTTATTCCACTCTTCATTGCTTCCAATTCGTTCATCGGTACTGCATGGATAGCATTATTCACTACTTTTATTTTCCCCTCTTCCCCTTCTTTCCACGTTTGGTGAATGTAGCAAAGTAGCAATTGTCCGCTAGGGGCTTTTGGCATTGATGGTCTCCAAGGGTGGGCAATTCCCTTTATTCTCCTTATCACCCCTTTTGCATCTAGAGTGATTAAATCAAAGCGGGGCATCTTCCAGGTGTAATCAACTGAAACTAAACTGCCATCCACTGCTCCCTTTATTTTACATCCTTGTTCATCCACATCTTCAGGGCTAACATGAGTGCGAAAGCGGTAGGTTATCAGGTAACTGCTTCCTGGCGCTGGTTCCTTTCCCGGTAATGACCAATCAACATTTCCTCCACTGAGCTTGTAATCTGTACTATTTTCATAAATTACATCTCCTTGCTTAACTTGAATAATCTCCTGAACTGCAGAGTCAGGTATCGGATCAACAACTCCAGAATATGAACCGTGAGTAACGGCAAATGTTTTCTGAACAGTTATATCTATCCTTTTTATCTCACTAACCGGAAAATCATGAACTTTCAGTTCCATTACTCTTTGGCTATTTGGCTGAAAGGTGTGAAATTCTGATTTAACTGTTTTTATGTCTGGATCTTCATCAAAATAAACACGAATACTGTGAGGAAGTTCAATCTCATAGCCATCAATATGAGCTTTTCCCTCATTAATCACAAATATTTGTGCCCCTCTTTCTCCCCCTTTTTCTTCCCTCTGTAAAAACATTACTTCTAGGCCATTTACTACGTAGGAACCATTTGCCTCTTTGTCATAACGAGCAAGAGCTGTAGTTACTATGTTTGCTTGTGGTGGCGGTGAATGTTCTACCAACACTCCGTTTTCAATGTTATAGATTGGATAAAACTCTCCTGTAGAAAAACGTGGAAAAAAACCTTCAGATTGATAACCCCAAATGGTGGAAACTTTAAGCCTTGCAGCTCCAACTTCTTGATAATTACGTGTACCAACTGCAGGATCACGAAGATTTTCATCCTCAAGTTCTGTAATGGTAGATTCTACGTAATAAACACCTATGCGAACTGTAGTATTCAGTGGAATAGTAAATTCTTCTTTTTCAACTTTTCTAACCGCTCCACGAAGATAGATTTTTCCTGCTTCAAGTGTAACTTTTTCCCCGTCTATGATACAATTGCTTCCCGTTATAATATCACCATCACGAAATATCGCATCTCCTATGCCTTTGAGCCTCAAAAGAGCATAATCTTGAATCTCATTTAATTCTGCTGACTGCAAACCTCTTCCTGCTAAGAATAAACTTTTCTCGTATTCTTTGTCAGAGCGATTATAATAGTTATTCAGGGTCATTTTATCTCAAGAAATTGTCAGAATGTAACAACAAATGAAAAAGTTTCACGGGTTGCTGCAGTTCTAATAAGTGGTACCGTGTGTTCTAAAACTAACAAAATTCCCGGGTCTTCTATGTCCTTTGGTTCAAAATATCTCTGCCCAGGAGATAAATTTTCCCTAAGCTTTGTACCAACCATAACCCCTAGTTCCCTTATCACTTGATTTGCTGCGTCCGTGAAATCGAAAGTGAATTTAAGGTAGAGATTGTTGGTTGGTACAGCGGAAGATTTAAACCTTCCAGAGGGAGTAACAAGCTCTCCATTCTCATCACCAACACAGAAGAGTATCTCATCAACAACACGACGTCCAACTTCCTTGAGTAATGTTGCAGAAGTAATGAGTTCTGGTGATGTATCTTGAGTATACTCTATGGTAACTGCACCATCTGCTGCAATAGAACCATTTGCCGTACGTTTAATTACACCAGTACTGCTATCAACTGTATAGTCTATACTTGGCTGATAAGTTGTCTGTCCTGTAAAAACTTTTACGTTTTTAATAGTGGTGTGATCAAGCTTTATTTCGCCATCAAGGGTGAAAAAATTCTCTACTTTATGGTGACTTTCCCAGCTTTCATCACCCGTTCCCCAGGCAAGATGTATAACTTGCTCTTTTATACTTGCTGCTATTGCTGCTCTTCCCGTTTGGGTGAGAATTGACATGTTTGATCCCTCTACTATATATATACCGTGTTTCCCATGGGTTTTTATGAAAAAAGTGGAAAAATTTTTTAAGCACTCATAAATTTCTTTTTCTCACGTCATCTACGGATAGAAGCGGTTTTGCTCAGCTCTTTTTGGTTTTGAGAACCCCTATACAGCGTTCTTTCACAAGTTTAAAATCAAGGTTAGCTAGTTCACAAACAGTTTCAAAAGACTCTGAATTTAACCATTTTATCGCTTCTTCTTTCAGTTTTATGTTTTTTCCTACTGCATCTTTCATAGCCCTCTCAATGACAGCAATCCAGAGCTTCTCCTCGTCGTACTTCAAAACGGAATCCAGTCGATTTCAGTATTTTGATGCTGCTGTGGAGTAATAACTGTAGTGATCTTGTTCTTTTCCCCATACCGATCAGCTTCAATACCTACCTTTGCTCTGAATTCTAAACCATTTAAATCTGCAACTGAGCCAAGCTTACGGGCAAGTACCGCCTTCTCTGAATTATCATGTGGGTGAATATTGCGTGCTGACTCTAAAATGCTTCGAATCATAGCACGACCCATTTCTCCCCAAACATCCTCTCTTTCAACGCTTGCTTTGCCACTTTTAATACCAATTACTTGATAAATCTTACGTTTTGCATATGGCCCTTCAGTGACAGTAAATTCAGCGTTTAAATAGATGCTGCCAGTAGCGTAGCTTTTAGTGAACCAATCTTCATAACCTCCAGGTTTAATGGCCATTTTGACTTTTACCGCTGTACCTTTTGGTATTAAATTACTTTGTGATTTTGCAGTATTAAAATCAGTTAAATCCTGTAACATAAATACTCCCATAATAAAGTTGAATTAGCTGTTCCACTGGTCTACGAGTTGCCAATGGCCATTTATCTTATCAACAAGCTTGTTTGGCACACGTTCACCATTACGTAGTTCAAATACTATTTGACGTGCTGTGCTCTCTTCATCTTGTGCAAACATGACCATTCCTGTACTATAAAAACCACGAAGAGACCCTGCACCACTCAGGCCTTGAAATGGGTCTTCTTCTAGCATTTTCTTGGATAATTTTTTAGTGTGGTGGGTAAGTATTATGCCAGCATCTGGGTTAATAGCATTACGAAGTTTTTCAAGTGTTTTTTGTAAAAAGAATAGCATAGCGCTGTTATCATTTTCGTTGCCATATTCACTACTAAAGATGTTACGAAGAGGGTCAATTGCAATAATATCAGGTTTAAAACGCTCTTTAACGGTGTTTTTGATTTCATCTATTTCTTCACTATTGAACGATAATTGCACTCTCGGCGTGATAATTAAGTTATTGGCAGCTATATCCAAAAGCCCGTTATCAAGTTGAAGTTGTTGCAAACGTTCTTTCATATATTCGTATTCAATTTCAGTTTGCATGTAGAAGATCTTCAAAGGTCTACTTGGTGTCATGCCAAGGAACGAAACTCCAGCAGCCATATGAATGAGCCAAGAAATCAAAAAGTCACTCTTTCCGATCTTAGGAGGGCCACCGAATACTAGTAAACCTCTCTTGGTTAAAATTCTTGGCGAGACAATGTCTTCTGGTATTGGCAATTGATCATCTAAATATTCCTTAACACTAAAGAAAGGAATTTTTTGACCAATATTTAAAAAGCTTTGTGTCATAAATTATGCTCCAAGTTGAGTAGCAGTAGAAAAAGCCTTGGTTTTAATTTTTGTAAGCAGCTTACCCAAATGTGGTTCTTCAACCATATTCAAGCAGCCACTTCGATCTTTAGCTGGATATCCCCAAGAATTAATCGTCTGACAGAGACAAATGAACGTACCTCTGTGCCATCATCTTTCTTGATGCCAACCATGCTGATTACTTCATCAACAATCCCAGGAATTTCACTGGCAGTTTTAGCCCCTTCACATTGAGGCAGCCAGGTTGAACGATTACAATCATCAAGATACTGACCTAATGTGCCAACTATAATGATGTCCTTATCTCTGATGTGCTGAAACTGATTTAACCAAGCCATCATCTCCTGAGCAAGTGTGCCGTAAGCAGCTCTCTTATCTTCTCTTCCCGATCTATCGGAAAAAGCTTCAGGTTGCATTCTTGCCCATGAAAAGCATAAACGTGATGCAACAGTGATACTATCGATAAAAATGCAATGATATTTAAAAAACTCCGAAGAAAGGTCTTTGTACTTGCCAGATACATGCTCATAGTGCCTTTGACTATATGCTTGATCAGGTTTAATGCAGGATTAGGCCCACCAATAAGACAAGCTATATCTCTTGCCTCGTTCCAAGTACGAACGCTGATTGAATCTCCTTTCCAGTCCTGAACTGCTAAAAGCCCTGCTTCAAAATCAAGACACAGTGTTGTTGACTCATCAAGAGTTTTAAGTAGACTGGTTTTGCCGATTCCATAAGGTCCAAAGATTACTATCTTCACACCTGTAACCATCTTTGCCCTTTCTTCGCTGTTTATTATTTTCATATTTTTTTCCTGTAAGGTGTGTTTAACTAAATAGGTACGTTTTTAAGTGGGCAAAGTTCTTACGTAATGCTTTAATTGTGCTATAGATTGTTTGTTCTGGTATTCCGGTCTTTCTAGAAATTTCACTAACTTCATATTTCATGAGTAGCTTACATATCTTTCTTGCCTTTGGAGGTAATTTTTCAATTGCTTCATTTACATCAATACGCACCGCAGAGTCGTATTCAAAGTCCTCACCTTCTTCTTCACCTGATGCATAATCAGTCTCGTCAACAAAATCAATGATACGTTTTTTACGTAGTTGTTTCTCTTTTAGATTGAGAGCGCGACATTTTACATACTGAGTAATTAAAGCATCGTACCGCTCTTCAAGTGCATTGTAATTCTCCAAGCCAGGTAAACAATCAAGTAAGAGTTCTTGCTCAATATCTTCGATTTCTTCATGAACAAAAGCTTTATCTCTTCTAAGACGTTTTGCATAATGTCTTATATTTTTGACAATTTTCTGATCAATGCCAGTATAGGAATTTTTTGAAGTCATAATGATTCTTGGTAAAAAAATTTTAAGAGAAATTTAGGATGTTAATGTTTGGAAAGTTCAGCCGTGATAAACCCAAACGTTTGGATTTTCGACAGGAATGACGCTCCCGTAATGCGGTGATTTGTAGTGCGTCGGTAGTAACCTATTGTAAACCATGATCTTTTTGTTCTTTTGCTGATCAAATACTTTCTCTCCGAGTTCCATACCTTCAACACAGAGTATCCCGTATTTGTTTCTTGCAGCATTTTTGCCTTCTTTGTTGAATTTTATGTAACCTTTCGTGGCAAGAACATCAAGACGATCACGAATAGAATGCCTGCTACCTAAACCTTCTTTGTTTTCAAATGCCTGACAAAATTGATTGATTGTATAAACGTTGCTCTATGCCCCTCTGCATAAATTAAATCCAAGATGATGTCATCTCTACGAGAACGTTCAGCATCTAGCTTTTCTCCATAGTCCTTATTTATCAGCCTATGTGACTCAGAACCAACTTCATACCAACGGTCATTAACTTTATCAACACACTTTGGTGAAATGGAATTACCATTACGTAGCTCGAACATCAGTTGACGGTTGCTGTTCTTTTCATCTGGCCTAAACATGATCATTCCGGTAGTATAAAATCCTCTTAGGCTGCTAGCACCACTAAAGCTTTGAAATGGATCTTCTTCCAGTAACTTCTTTGGCATCTTTTTCGTGTGGTGTATGAGAATAATCCCTGCATCAGGATTAATTAGAGATCGTAGCTTTTCAATTCTCTCCTGGAGAAAGAAGAGCATAGCATTGTTGTCATTTTCGCTACCATATTCATCAGCATCAAAAATGTTACGTAATGGATCGATAGCGATAATATCAACTGTATTTGGAGCAAAGATCTTCTCTGCTTCAGTGACAATGTCCTTAATGCCATCTTCGTTTAAAATCAACTTTGTTTGTGGCGTAATGGCTAAATTACAGGAGACTAACTCAAGAATCTCTGGATCAAGTTTAAGTTGTTTCATGCGCTCACACATGTAGAAATAGCCAATCTCTGTCTGGAGATAAAGAATCCGTAAAGGTCTTGTTGGAGCCATCTCTAGAAATGGTTTGCCTGCTGCCATATGTGCGAGCCACGAGATAAGAAAATCGCTTTTACCAACCTTAGGAGCCCCGCCAAATACCAAAAGACCTCCTGGAGTTAAAATCCTTGGTGCAACGATATCTTCTGGCCCAGGAGACTTTTCATTTAGGTATTGATTGGCAAGGAAAAATGTAACGTTCTTTCTGCATGGTATGCGAATAGTTGTAGTTAAAAACTTTTCAACATCTATTCCCTCTTGAATACAATCAGCAGCATCCCAGCCTTTTGGTTTATCTTGGGAAATTTTTAAAATAGAAAGTGATGCAACCCCAAGGTCTAAAAGCTTCTTTTCAGCGTTTTTGGCATATTTATTACCTGCTTCATCATTGTCTGGCCAAATGATAATATGTTTACCTTTTAGCGGAGTCCAATCTGTTTTATCAATAGGTGCATTCGCTCCAAACATCGTTGTTGTTGCTGTTATGCCCTTATTTATTAAACTTTCAGCACATTTTTCACCTTCAACAAAAACAATTTTATCGGATTTAATTATACCTGGAATGTTGTACAAAGGTCTTGGATTTGGAGCAGTATCACTTGAGTTTTTTACATCAAAACAGCTATATCGTTTTTTTCCTGCAGTATCATTGTAACGATAGATTTTCGCTATTACTTGGTTGTTTTCATCGCGGTAATCCCAATATGTTTCTGATTTATTTAAATATTCTAACTTATTTGGTTGAGATGTTGAGCGACCAAGCCATTTTTCTATATCTTCTATGGTATCAAGAAACTTGGTCTGACCAGTAACATCCCACCAGAGATTAAGTATATCTCCGCCTTCACCTGTAGAAAAATCGTGCCATAATCCAGCTCTTTCTCCTCTTGTTTCTACTACTAAACTTTTTCCCTATCTCCCCTAATGTTGCCAACATAGAATTTACCACCGTGAAAAGTACCATTTGGTAGTAAATAGGATAAACACAAATCTATTTTTGAAAGTAGTTCTGCTTTTACTTCTGCTGACCTCTCAAATAAAGCTTGTTTGTCATGCACAATATACATATTAACTCCTATAAAGATATTTGCAAAACACTACTAAAGCTGCTCACTATGAAATTTATTAAGTGCTTACTTCTAGCTCTCTTCAGGCGTAACTTAATTTTTTAATGAAATGAAAAGAATGTGAAGTTGATAGGGTTTTTTCACTGCCCTATATTAATGTATTACCGTGTTTCTCATACAATTTTATGAAAAATTCGAAAAAAAAGTTGAAAAAAGTTTGGAATCAGATTCGAGATTACGCCGGTTTTGGGCAGTTTAGGCCAGTTTAGATTGCAAAATAAAATCTTACTAAATCAAAAAGTCGGCTACTCTAGAGGAATTTAGTACAATTTAAGATTACAACTCAAGAAAACTACCCAATTACTGTGAAAGGCTGGTATTTGGCTGACTTTATCCATACCTCAGTTTTGAAAAGAACCCCTATTATTATAAATAATAATAAAGTATGTACTTTTAAGATACATACTCTAACTATTTATATGCTGTTTTTATATTATTTAATTTTTTAATAATATGTTTCTCAGGAATTTGAAATTTAAATGAATAGCTCAAATTGAAAACAAGTTACGCGCGCGTAAGGCAATAAGCTTCAGTTGTATTGAAATTGCTTTGAGAAGAAGCTTTCAATTTTTAGAAAGGGCAAAAAAACACGTTTTAAAGCTAGATGTGACTTCAAGGATAAAGAAATTACCTCCCCTGATCAAAGAACGCTTGTAATACCCCTTATAATCCGAATAAAAGGTATTTTTAGTAGCCTTGCTATTACAAAATAAACTTACCTGTAAGTTTACCACGGTTTTTATGCTTTGTAAAGAAAAATTTGAAAAAATTGTAAAAACACAGCTACGTAGCCGACAATCAACTTTGCAATTTAAAATTATTTTAACTTTTTTTTCAAATTCATCATAAAAAACCATGAGAAACACGGTAATACATTAGTATAGGGGCAATGAAACAGATTACCTTGTAGGATGATTCTTGGATTTCCGTTGTTGGTCAGCAAAAAACTATAAATTGCTAGTGTATTTTGAAGGAACCAAACGATATTTAGTGCTGCTCGTAGTCAATGTTTTGGTAATTTTATGATAAATGCAATAGATTGTTCAAGAGTAAAAGTGGGTTGGTTCACCTCCTGAAAAAGAGTTTATAGTACAAGATTGGCTTTCCCTAGGAGAAGTATCGTTTCTTAAAGGTGAACATGAAGTTGGTAAATCACTTCTTGCTCAACAATTAATGACATCGGTTGCTACTCATTGCTCAATATGGATGTCAAACAGGTTAAAGCATATGGTGTATTTTGTGAGAGCAGTAAACGAGATATAATACGTCGTCAGTGTATGTCTTTACCAAGTTGAAGAAACTTTATTTGAAAGCCAAATACAGATTCTGGCAAGAGATGGAGAAGAGATAATCTCTTAATGACTTTTAACGATAAGGGTATAGCCCTTTCTTTCATGAATTATTTGAAGATATTAAATTATTTCAATCAAAACTTGTGGTGTTAGATACAGCTTTAGATTTATTTGGAGGAGATGAAAGTAATTCCTCTCACCTTAAGCAGTTTATGCAGGGTTGCTGTAGCAAAAACGTTAAATTGTGCTGTTTTGCTGTGTAAACACGATACAAATATAGATATGTGGCATAATAGGGCATTTTACTTATCTAGATCAGAAGAAGCAAGTGATGAACGTGTTCTACAGTTCGGAGGATTTAGTCATTTTTTGCGTTATCAAGATGGGGTCTTTGTAATTTAGGATGTCTATTTTAACACTCGACCTCGGCAAACAAACTGGCTGGGCTATTCTTACAGATGGAGTAATTCAAAGTGGGAGCAAAAATTTTCATGGTAGCCGTTTCAGCGGAGGTGGCATGTGCTTCTTAAGTTTTAGTAATTGGCTTAATTCCTTGAAAGACATTTCTGTGGTGTATTTTGAAGAAGTAAGAAGACACCTTGGAACTGATGCTGCGCATTGTTATGGTGGTTTCTTTGCCGTTTTAGCTGCTTGGTGTGAGAGGGAAAAAATTCCATACAAAGGTGTTCCGGTGAAGACGATAAAACGTTTCATAGCAGGCAAAGGCAATGCAAGTAAGGGTGAAGTCATTGAAGCTGTGAAAGGCAAAGGTTTTTTTCCTCAAGACGATAATGAAGCAGATGCTTTGGCATTAATGTTTTACATAATGAGTTTTAGCGAATGCTGTGATATTAATATTTTACATAATGAGTTTTAATACTAATTCTACTATAAATAACGATTTTCATAACAAAGGACCAGAGTGAAATATGGGTCCTTCCCGCCAGCCAGGCTGACTTGGTAGCAAAAAGCCCAAACCTTCTCTAGCGTCAGACGTATTTTGATTATTAACTTTTTAATTAGTTGTTAAGAATTTAAATATAGCAATTTAATAAAATATTAAGAATATGAATTTAGCAATACACTACTATCCTATTGAAAATCTTGTCGAATATGATCGCAACCCTCGCAAGAATGACGATGTAGTAAACAGAATGTGCGCTTCAATTCGGGAGTTTGGTTTTCGTATTCCGATAGTTGCAAAAAGCGATGGCACTGTGGTAGATGGTCATTTAAGGCTTAAAGCAGCAAGAAAACTGGGTATGGAGAGTATTCCAGTGGTGCTCAGTGATAATTTAAGTGATGCCCAAACCAAAGCTTTTCGGTTACTAGCAAATCAATCAGCTAACTGGGCAAAGTGGGACGATGATCTTTTAAAGGTAGAAATTCAAGAATTAGAAGACTTACAGTTTGACCTCAAAATGACCGGATTTGAGCTAGAAAAAGTCCAACGCTTTCTTGATAATCTTGATGGAAGGGAAGAACAAGGGGAAAAGGGAGAAAAATTTTCTGATTTAGCTGGTGATGACAAAAAAGTGGAAATAACAAAACCAGGGGATCTGTGGATTTTAGGTGGTCATCGAATCTACTGTGGTGATAGTTGTCTGGTTGAATCGTTTAAAGCGGTATTAGACGATAAAATGGCAGATATTACGGTGTGTGACCCTCCGTATAACGTAGCATATGGTGACAGTCAAGAGAGAGAAGACAAGAAGATATTAAACGATGATCAAGGTGAAAAATACGAACTTTTTCTGTATGACATTTGTACTCACGTTTTAGCATACACCAAAGGGGCAATTTACATTTGTGCATCATCATCTGAGCTTTCGACCTTGCAAAAAGTATTTGAAGAAGCAGGTGGAAGATGGTCGACATTCATCATTTGGGCAAAGAATCATTTTACGCTAGGAAGATCTGATTACCAAAGACAATACGAAGCAATACTCTACGGTTGGAAAAACGGCAATAAACGTGAGTGGCATGGAGGACGCAATCAAAGTGACCTATGGTTTTACGATAAGCCAACGTACAACTCGCTGCACCCAACGATGAAACCAGTGGAGTTAATGGAGAGAGCGATAGTAAACAGCAGTAGACCAGGAGACATAGTTCTTGATCCATTTAGTGGTTCTGGGAGTACATTAATTGCCTGTGAGAGGACAGGAAGAATCTGTAGGACGATAGAGCTAGATCCTACGTTTGTAGATGTAACGATAAAGCGTTGGCAGGTGTATACGGGAAGAGATTCCACCCTTTTTGGTTCTGGTAAAACTTTCGCACAAATTCAAGAATCAAGACAGTAAGGGACGAAATAAGGGAAAAAAGAGGGGAAAGAAAGGTGGAAAGAGGAAAAATCACGCAGACGGAATGGGCAAGAGAACTGGGAGTTTCAAAGCAGTACGTCTGTTACTTAGTAAAGAAAGGAATAGTTGAGCTGGAGGATGGTTTGATTGACCGAGAACAAGCAAATAGAGCAATAGAAGCAATTAGAGATCCAAGTCAACCACTGAGGAGAAAAGGTGGAGAAGAAGGGGAAAAAAGAGGAAATAATGAACTTTCCACGATGTTGCTTAAAACCCGGATAAAAAACGAGATGGAGCGGGGAAAACTGCTGGAGGCAAAAGCAAAAGCTGAAATTGGTGAACTTATCTCAGTAGAGGAAGTAAAGACTGAAGCATTTAACGTGGCAAGAGTAGTGAGAAACAATCTCCTCAATATCCCAGACAGAGTATCAGCATTACTAGCATCGATGAACGACACAGAGAAGATCCATGAGACACTGACTGAGGAAATCAGAGTTGCATTGGAAGAACTAACACAAAGTGTATTTTAATGACTACATATAAATTACTAAAAAAGCGTCTTATCGCCTTAGTGAGCCTATATTAGTTGCAATAATGATTTTAAGTAAAGCGTCAGCAGATACTTACTGCAGACAAAAAATACCTCTTTTTCTCCTTAAAAGTGCAACAATTGCAGCAAATAACATTATGATCTATAGCAGTAGCTTTTATACAGGGTTAAAGCCAGATCCGCTACTTAAAGTATCAGAGTGGGCAGATAGGAATCGTCAACTTTCAACAATAGCATCATCAGAGCCAGGGAAATGGAGAACAGAGAGAACGCCGTACCTTAGAGAAATAATGGATTCACTATCTTCGTCTTCACCGGCTGAAAAGGTGGTATTCATGAAAGGAGCGCAGATTGGAGGAACAGAAGCAGGGAATAACTGGATAGGTTATATTATTGATCAGACGCCAGGGCCAATGCTGGTAGTACAGCCAACAGTAGAAATGGGCAAGCGTTGGTCAAAGGGAAGATTTGCGCCGCTCATTGAAGATACCCCATGTTTAAGGAGTAAAATAAAAGATCCAAGGTCGAGAGATTCAGGGAATACTGTGCAGAGCAAAGAGTTTCCGGGAGGAACGGTAGTAGTAACAGGTGCCAATAGTCCAGTAGGTCTGCGTTCAATGCCGGTAAAATATCTTTTTTTAGATGAGGTAGATGCATATCCAGGAGATTCAGGAGGAGAAGGAGATCCAGTTCTTCTCAGTATCGCGCGAACTAATACATTTACGCGGCGAAAAATATTCTTAGTTTCAACACCAACGGTTCATGGAATCAGCAGAATAGAGAAGGAATTTGAGAGTTCAGACAAACGATATTTCTTTCTCCCATGTCCGCATTGTAATTACTATCAGGTGTTAAAATGGCCACAGATAAAGTGGAAAGATAAAGATCCCTCAACAGCCCACTACGTTTGCATAGAGTGTAGGGGAGAAATAAAAAATCATCAGAAAACAGAGATGCTAGCCCGTGGAAAATGGAGAGCTACAGGGAAAGAAGGAAAAAAAGAGGCAAAAGAAGGGGCAAAAATAGGATTCCACCTTTCAAGCTTGTATAGCCCAGTAGGCTGGTATAGTTGGAAACAAGCAGTGGAAGATTATCTGCATGCAAAGGAAAATGAGCAATTACTGAAAGTTTGGATAAATACAACACTCGGAGAAACCTGGGTAGATAAAGGAGAAGTACCAGACTGGAAGCAACTATTTGAGCGTCGAGAAAATTTTCCGATAGGTACGGTGCCAAAAGGTGGAAAAATAGTGTTAACGGCAGGGGTTGATGTACAAAAAGATCGGTTAGAAGTAGAAGTAGTAGCATGGGGAAAAAACCGAGAAAGTTGGTCAATAGACTACCAGGTATTTGAGGGAGATCCGGGAGGAGAAGAAGTATGGGGAAAACTTTCGGAGCTACTCAATCATCATTTTATCGGTGAAAATGGGCTTGAATACATGATAAGTATGATGGCGGTAGATGCTGGATATGCAACACAAGAAGTATACAACTGGGTAAGAGGTCACCAGGGCTCTGGGAGGGTAATGGCAGTGAAAGGTGCAAACAAAGCGCTAGTGCCACTTAGCAGCCCAAGTAGAGTAGATGTAACAGTTAGCGGACAAAAGCTAAAGAGAGGAATGAAGCTGTGGCCAGTTGGAGTATCGATATTAAAGTCCGAGCTTTTTCAGCTACTTAATGTTTTAACAGAAGGGGCGCCGGGGTATTGTCATTTTCCCGAATATCCACCTGAATATTTTAAGCAGCTAACCGCAGAGCAACTAATTACCAAGGTAGTAAAAGGATATACCAAACAAGAGTGGCAAAAGATAAGAGACCGAAATGAAGTACTAGATTGCCGAATTTACGCAAGAGCAGCGTCTATTGCCCTGGGGATTGATCGTTGGCCAGAGAGTAAATGGGAAAGTTTAGCAGGTGAAAAAGCTAAAAAGTCAAAGAGAGTGAGAAGAAGTCAATGGTTGAGTGAGAAAAGTTGATGTACAACCAAGAATATTTAACTCAAGTAGAAGAAGCGATAAAGAAGCTACAGAGCGGAGAGAGAGTAGTATCAATTGCGTACGGCGATCATGTGGTTAGGTATGGGGAAGTTCAGATAAAAGATCTATTGGATTTAAGACAACGAATCAAAGCAGAGTTAAAAGTTGCAGGTGTGAAGCCAAAGAGAAAGATTGTTATTTCAACGAGTAAGGGGATTGACAAAATTGTGTAAAAATGTTATAGTCTATAGTTGATGTTTTCTGGTTAATCATATGGCTCAAAGTCAAAAAAAGCTCAATATTAATGTAAGTTTCGAGGGGGAATTTGCTCAGTATCTTACAGAGGTCGCAAAAGCATGGAATAAAACTATACCAGAAGTTTTAGTGTGTCTTGTGAAAGAAGAATTTGAAGCAGAGAAAGAGATGGCTGAAATTATAAAAGAACGTGATGTGCCAGATGCAAAGACGGTCAGAAGTGAGGATGTCGATTGGGATAAAATATTATCTGCAAAGACAATTAAAGATGAGTGAAATACAATATTATCTATTCAGAAAAGGTTCTTGAGAGAGATTTCCTTACTTTACCACCAACAATAAGATCAAGAATTAGAAGAGCTATAGACGAGCGGCTTACAATTGATCCAATTAATCTTGGTAAACCATTAAGTGGTAGATTAGTAGGAAGTAAAAGATTAAGAGTAGGCGATTATCGGATTATTTATAAAGTAGATAAATTAGAGAACACAGTAATCATCACAGAAATAGGACACAGAAGTACCATTTATTAAGAGGTAAAGGGAGTGTTAAATAAACTGTGTCAAACCGAAAAAAAAGTAATAAATTGATATAAAAAAATGGAGGTTTGACAATGAGTCAGAAAGTAGTAAACAGAACTACCGGTTTGGTAGATTATAAAGAATTAGAAACAAATATCCTGTCGTCTATACGAGAAGGAAGACCGTTGACAGGAAGAGATGGAGCATTAACACCGTTTATAAAAAAGTTGCTGGAGGTAAGCCTGGAAGGTGAAATAGAAAACCACTTGTCGGCTGAAAGCGAAGAGAATAATCGAAGAAATGGGAGGAATGCAAAGACTTTACGTACAAGCGCAGGGTCATTTGAGCTTTTGACGCCAAGAGATAGGGAAGGAAGTTTCGAACCACAAATAGTCAAAAAAAGGCAAACAAACTTACATCCAGAGCTTGAAACGAAGATTTTGAGCACATTTGCCAGTGGTATGGGCTATAGAGATATAGTGTCACATGTTGAGGAAATTTATGATCACAAAATATCGGTGGCAGAGATATCAAGTATTACTGACAAATTGCTACCAGTAATCAACGAATGGCGTAGTCGCCCGCTGCAGTCTGTATATCCGATAGTTTTCATGGTTTTTTAAAGTCAAAGAGGACGGGCATTGCGTAAGTAAATGCATGTATAACATATTAGGCATAGATCAAAATGGCAAAAAAGAAGTATTAGGTTTTTATTTGGCTGAAAGTGAAGGAGCTAACTTCTGGTTGGGAGTGCTAAATGACCTCAAAGAAAGAGGAGTAGAAGATATCCTTATTGCCTGCGTTGATGGGCTGAAAAGCTTTCCTGCAGCTATAAACAGTGTCTTTCCTAATGCGGAAGTGCAGATGTGTATAGTGCATCAGATACGCAACTCACTGAAGTATGTGGCCAGTAAAGATGCGAAGAGTTTTTTGAGCGATTTAAAGAAGGTATATCAAGCTTCAAGCAAGGAAATTGCCGAGAATTATCTGTTGGAATTGGATGAAAAATGGGGCACAAAGTACCCTATGGTTATAAAATCTTGGCAGAATAATTGGGAAAACTTGTCTGGTTATTTTAAGTATTCTGGTCCAGTTAGGAGGATAATCTACACCACCAATCCCATAGAGGGGCTACATAGGCAAATTAGGAAATTCACTAAGACCAAAGGCTCATTTACCAGCATAAATGCCTTGTATAAGCAGGTATATTGTGCTATAAAGAAGGCAGAGGAAAAGTGGACGATGCCTGTACATGATTGGGCATTAACTATCTCTCAACTTGATGTTTTCTTTCCTGGCAGATTGAAAATTGAGTTGAACTAAAAATGCGGTTTGACACAGTTTATTTAACACTCCCTTAGTGAATATTTTTGACGCGGTGAAATGGGTAATTTATGGATAGTCTATTTCATTTTAACTCCTGGCACGCTTTAGTAATACTATCACATCCAATTTCTAATTGTTCCTGAGAGGTTGCATAAGAAATTCTGATAAAATTTTCTAGACCAAACGCAATTCCTGGAACCACAGCAACTAAATGATCCTCTAGCAGGTATTCAGTGAAATCAAGATCATTATTTATTACTTTACCACTTTTTGTACTCTTACTGAGCAATCCTTCACACGAGACAAATAAATAAAATGCGCCTTGCGGAATGGATGCTGATAATCCCGGAGCAGAATTTAGCTTTTTCACCATAAAATCTCTACGACTCTTAAAAATCCTTGTTCTTTCTTTCAAAAAACTATGGTCACCGTTTAATGCTGCTGCTGCTGCTGCTTGTGCTATCGAATTTGGGTTAGAAGTGCTCTGAGACTGCAGCGTAGAGATAGCTTTTACTACATCACTTCTACCTGCAATATACCCTATTCTCCAGCCTGTCATTGCATAGGCTTTTGACACTCCATTGACTACAAAAACTCTGTTGTAAAGCTTTGGCTCAACCTGAGTGATAGTAAAAAACTTTTCGTCGTATATTATATGCTCATAAATATCATCTGTAACGACATTCACATGTGGATATTCAAGCAATATTTGTGCTATGTCTTTCAATTCATCATATGTGTACACAACTCCTGCAGGATTGTTCGGTGAGTTAAGAATTAACCATTTAGTTTTTTTAGTTATCCTGCTTTTCAATAATTCCGCTGTCAGTTTAAAATTTTGTTTGCATTCCACTACAACTGGTAAGCCCCCAAAAAGATTTACCATATCAACATATGAAACCCAATAAGGAGCTGGAATAATAACTTCATCTCCAGAGTTAATTGTTGCCATAAACAAATTGAATAACACCTGCTTAGCGCCAGTACCAACACAGATTTGGTTAAACGTGTACTCGAGGTTATTATCCCTTCTTAACTTATTAATTATTGCTTCTTTCAGCTCACGCGTTCCATCAACAGCAGTATACTTAGTTTTACCTTCACTTATTGCTTGAATAGCTGCTTTTTTTATATGATCTGGAGTATCAAAATCCGGTTCTCCTGCAGCTAAAACACAGATCTTTTTTCCTTTATTTTTCAACTTATTTGCCTTATCAGTTACAGCAATCGTAGGTGATGGTTTTATTAGGGACATTCTTTTTGCAAGGTCTGACATATCTTACTGAAGCTAAATTCAAATGATAAACCCTGTACAGCAAAAAAGCTAGGAATTTTGTGTATTGTATTAGTAGCTCTTTACCAAATTCACCAACGCAGTGATATTTTCAACTGGAGTATCAGGGAGTACTCCATGTCCGAGATTAAATATGAAGGGTGAATCTCTAAAGCAATCTATTATACGTTTTGCTTCTTTTATTGCTTCCGTTTTATTATAGGCTAAAAGATTAGGATCAAGATTTCCTTGTAGAGGGATTTTTAGATTCGCTTTCGCCCATTCTATTGGGACATTATAATCTATACTTACTGCAGATACACCTGTTTGTTCGCAGTAATCCTTATAAAGATTTCCAGCAGACCTTGGAAATCCTATTATTGGAAAATCAGAAAATCTATCCTTTATTGCCAAGGTAATTCTCTTTGTTGGTTCGATAACATATTCTTTAAACAATGGTTCCGATAATGCACCAGCATTACTGTCAAATAGCTGAATAACATCTGCTCCAAATTCTATCTGTTTAATTAGATAAATAATCGTTGCTTCCGTTATTCGTTCAATTATTTCCTTCAAATACGAAGGGTAAAAATTTAATACTTTGGAAAAAGTTTTGCTGCTTCCACCTTCTATGATATATGAAGCTACTGTCCATGGGCCACCAGCAAATCCTATAAGAGACTTTTTTTTTGATAGCTGACTTCTGACTTTCTTTATAGCGTTTAGAATTGGTAAAATTTTAGCTTCAATGTCTTGTGGACTTTTCAATTCTTTAGGATTCTTTATAGGTTTTATTCTCGGGCCCACATTGCGCAGGAAATTCACGTCACAACCCAAAACATCAGCTATTATTAAAATGTCTGAAAAAATTATCGCCGCATCCACGTCAAATCTTGTCACTGGCTGTAACGTCAATTCTGTCACTAAATCTGTGTTGTAGCATATCTCCATAAAATTATTCATATTTTCCACTGCTTTGCGGTACTCAGGAAGAGACCTGCCAGCCTGACGCATTAGCCAAATAGGCACTCTTTCACCTGGCTCATTTTGTTTGATAACTTCTACTATTGTTGTTTTGCTGCTTTCCAATCTATTTTATCTATTTTTCTGTATACTAAAGTATAGTAGTAATAATAGTTCTATCAACAACTTGTTACTAACTTAAAATTCAGTAAAAATTGGCGTTGTTTAATTTGTGGATAAATATGTTAACAACTTCTATATGCTATTGATTTTCTGTTATGATTTATGTGTATAAGTAAGATGTTCAGAGTGTTAGTAATTTTCTTTTATGGAAAACATTTTACCATCATGCATTGTTACATAACTATGTATATGTCGTTGAAAAAACCGTTGATCAATTGTTGGTATTTTATATCAACAAATAATTCACAAATTAATTTGACATTATTCACATGCTTATTAAACATTTAATAACAGTTTTCTTGATAAATCTGATCTGAAAACGTTTTTGCCATTACAGGGAATAAATTGAGTAAAAAAGGAACCTTAGTAGAAAAAATAGCATATAGAATTTTTCTCTTCCTTTTCAAAAAAGCTTCTGTGTTGAAAAAGCGTGCGACTGAAGCATTAATGAAAGATCTGCCAGACCTTAATATATTTAATGGTCTATTAAAATTCCGCGATTGTGGTATAATGGATATAATGACTCCACGTACAGAGATATGCGCAGTAGACATTGAGTCAAGCGAGCGTGAAATAATAAAGAAGATAAAAAACACTTGCCACACTAAAATACCAATTTATAGAAATAACTTTGATAACGTAATAGGCTTTTTTTATGTAAAAGATGTTATTTTTAATAGGGATAAAAATTTTAATCTGAGAAATATTATACAAAGCGTAATATTTGTTCCGCCCTCGATGAAGACAACTAATCTTTTTGTTAGGATGAAATCTTCTAAGTCATACTTAGCTATTGTATTGGATGAATATGGTGGAACTGATGGTTTAATTTCAATGACCGATCTTATAGAGGAGCTAATACCAAACATTGATAGTGAGAACGAAATAAATTCAGAATATACCATTACTGAATTGTCTCAAAATAAGTTTGAAGTGTCAGCAAGGGTTCTTATAAAGGATATAGAAGAGGATCTAAAAATAGAATTACGTGACCCTGAAGAAGACTATGTTACACTTGGTGGTTTGATTCTTTCGATTGCTGGTAAAGTGCCTTCTGTAGATGAAGTCATTAAATATAAAAATGGTATGAAGTTTATCATCAAAGATGCAAATGAGCGCTACATTAATAAAATAGTACTAGACTTAAGTGATTACAAAAATTAGATTTGGTACCCCTTGTCGAGGAATGTCTTGCCTTGAAACGAAGAAAAAGTTGTAATAACCAAATATGCAACTCAAGGTATAGTTAAACCTATCTCCAGCAAATTATTTTCGCAAGTACAATGCATTTCAGTTTTATAGTACTCTAATAATAAAGAGGTCATATAGATATTAATATCTTTTGTATTTAAATTAGTGTCATTTTTTTTGATTAATTTGTCTACTAATGATTTGCTTATTGGTTTGTGTTCATTTAGAATTTTTATAGTTAATAGCATTTTATCTTCTGTTTGACTCAGTAAAACAGACACTAGTTCAACTTCCGCCACTGCGCTGGCTATAGTTAGCACCATATTAGAAATTATCTTATTTATCTTTTCAATTAAATCTTCCTTATTTTTTGCAGAGTATGCGTCTATTTTCCACGTAAGCTTTACTTTTTTTTTAATAAATAATTTTCGATATTAGATTTGGTCTGATCAAAGCTGTAATTATCTGCTGAAGAAGAATATGCCTGCTTCATAACTTTATGTTTATATATTAAATCATCGGAGCTTTCTTTAAGAAACGACAACGCTTCCTTCTGCGCATCAGCATCGTTCTTATCTATTACTTCAAGCTCTTCTAAGCCAAACATTATTCCATTCATAGAGTTAGCAAAGTCATGAAGCAGCCGTCCTGATAGCAGCTCCGTTATTAACAGTATGTTTTTGATGTTTTTGTTCATTGGATAATTATAAATGATTTAAGTTACCCTATATTGGTAAACATATAATAGTCAATTAAGAGAAAGTTTCGTTGCACTTTTTATATCAAGGCATTAATATAGTATTAACAATTTTAAAATTTATAGAAGGATTATGAATACTTATATCAGATCAGGAATAGATCTTGAACTATATAATAAGTTAATAAAAGAAGTCAAGCCTATTGCTCAAGAAACTACTAGAGAAGAAGTAATCAGCGAAATAGGTTCATTTTCTGCGTTGTTTGATTTTGCTGCACTAAGTAAGAAATATGACCATCCAGTACTTGTTTCCTCAACTGATGGAGTAGGTACGAAACTATTGATAGCTCAAGAAGTGAATAGGCATGATACTATAGGTATAGATTTAGTTGCAATGTGTGTAAATGACTTACTTGCACAAGGAGCAACGCCTTTATTTTTCCTTGATTACTTTGCAACAGGTGTTTTGAGCAAGGACGTTTTATTATCTGTGGTCCAAGGCATTGCAAAGGGGTGCAAGCAAGCTAAAATAGCATTGGTTGGTGGGGAAACTGCAGAAATGCCTGGAATGTATGATAATAATCACTATGACCTTGCAGGGTTTGTGGTTGGTGTAGTTGATCGAAAGCAAATTCTTCCAAACTGTAGCATGATGAAAGTAGGTGATTATATAGTTGGCTTAGAGTCAAGTGGAATTCACTCAAATGGGTTTTCTTTGGTGCGCCATATTTTCAAAGGCTTAGGTATAAATTATAACGACTCATCTCCATGGAATAATCAGCTTTGGAAAGAAGTGTTGCTCGAACCAACAAAAATATATGTTGATTCTTTGTTGCCTATTATGCCAAAGGTAAAAGGCATTGCACATATAACAGGTGGTGGCTTGATAGATAATATTCCGCGGATTCTTCCAAAAAACTTATTTGCAAACATAGACATTAATTCCTGGAAATGGCCAGATATATTTTTATGGCTAACAAAGGAGGGTAAAATAGAGAAGAAAGAAATGCTAAAAACATTTAATTGTGGTATTGGCATGGTATTGATCGTAAGTCCTGAGAATATGCAAAACGTGAAAAATCATTTCCAAAAACGTGGAGAAAAAATTGAAATTATTGGAAAACTTGATGAGGCATGTAACCCTCCACTTGATAGAGTAGTATTTAGTTAGTCTAACTTTACTGACAGTCTTTTTGCAACTTCTAGGTACGCTTCCTTTAAATCTCCTAAATTCAAACGAAAGACGTCTTTATCTAGCTTTTTATAAGTATTTTTATCCCATAACCTGCAGTTATCAGGGCTGATTTCATCGGCTAAAATGATTTTAGTACTGTCATTTATTAATCTGCCAAATTCTAACTTGAGATCAACTAAATATATACTTGCATTTGAAAATAGGTGGACTAAGATTTCGTTGATTTTTAAAGTTGTAGTTTTAACTTCATCCATTTCTTTGCTAGATAGCCAATCAAAATACAGTATGTGATTTTCATTCACCATTGGGTCGGCTAGGTCATCATTTTTGTAAAAAAACTCGATTATAGGAGATGTAAGTGCCTCACCTTCTTTGATATTAAAACGTTTGCAAAAGCTGCCAGCTGCAACATTTCTAACTACCACCTCAAGAGGTATTATCTTGAGCTTTTTGACTAGCTGTTCTCTTTCGTTTAGAGTTTTTATAAAGTGCGTGCTAGTTCCTGCTTCTTCAAGCTTTTCCATGATAAAAGCACTAACATGATTATTAATTATTCCTTTGCCCTCAATAATTTCATATTTTTTCTTATTGAATGCTGTAACATCATCTTTAAAGTGCTGTATAACAGTTGATGAGTCTTCAGTTTCAATAATGGCTTTCGCTTTACCTTCGTATATTGTTTTATTCAGTGACATGCTTAATTTAACTATATATTATATCAATTTACTGTTCTTAGAGTATAGCTCCAAATAACTTAAAATAAACCTTAATGGCATTCAATGTTACAATATTAACCATATTTCCAGAAATGTTCCCCGGGTTTTTGAACTATTCTCTTGCCGGAAAAGCGTTAGAAAAAAAAATATGGAACCTTGAAGTAATAAATATTCGTTCTTTTGCGAAAGATAAACATTCAACTGTGGATGATGTTCCATATGGAGGTGGAGCAGGAATGGTTATGCGTTCTGATGTAGTTGGTGATGCAGTAGATAGTATGCTCTCTGTTCATAAAAACACTAAGTTTATTTACATGACTCCATCTGGAACTAAGTTTAATCAGAATATTGCCAGAGAATTATTAGAGTTTCCTCATATAACAATATTGTGTGGTCGATTTGAAGGTATTGACCAAAGGATAATTGATGCGTATACTCCTTATGAATTAAGTATCGGAGATTATATACTTTCAGGAGGTGAGCCAGCTGCGATGGTGGTTCTCGATGCATGCATTAGACTTCTTCCAGGTGTAGTAAATAATTCCGATAGTATTATTGAAGAAAGTTTTAGTTATGATGGTGGTATGCTTGAATATCCTCAATATACTAGACCTGAGCAGTGGAAGGGATATAAAGTACCTGAGGTTTTGTTATCTGGCAATCACAAAAAAATAAGTGATTGGAGGCAGAAGCAGTCTCATGTTATAACAAAAAAGCGTAGGCCTGAATTATTGAATGGAGAGATAAATGACAAATTTACTTAAAAAATTTAACGAACAGCAAATGCAAGTGTTAGCTAAAGAAATACCAGAATTTCGTCCTGGTGATGATTTGAAGGTCACTTTTAAAGTAGTTGACGGTGCAAGTGAACGTATACAGATATTTGGAGGTGTATGTATATCAAAAAGGAACCGCGGGTTGCATTCTTCTTTTGCAGTCAGAAAAGTGAGCCATGGAGAAAGTATAGTGTCTCAATTTTTTGTTTATTCTCCTGCACTGGTTTCAGTGCAAGTGACAAGAAAAGGAAAGGTTCGTAGAGCAAAACTGTATTATCTATGCAAACTATTTGGAAAAGCTGCAAGGATCAAAGAGCGTACTACTTATGTTAAAAAGAAATCTAAGTAGATACAATAGGGAGTGATGTCAATTGTGTCATCCCAGCACTTCCCCAGTGTCATCCAAGTAGCTGATACTGGGATCTACCTTATTCTATATCATGGATGTTATTTTTAGCATGGAGTCTGTTACCAATTGCCTGATTTGTAAATATTTTTATAACTGGATTCCAGTGTCAAGCACTGGAATGACATCAACGTTTATTAAACTGGACGTTTGTACAGCTGTGGGCTTGACGATAGGATCCAGGGAAAATAAATGAGTATAAAGAAAAAATTCCTTAAATTACTTCAGTCAAGGCGTGTACATGCTCGTATAAAAAGGAAAAATAAAAAGAACAGAGCGTTACGCTTTTGCTCTTTCACGGCACTAGTTATCTCACTTGGCTGTCCTGTGTGTATATTGTTGAGTATATTAGTTAACTCTTACAGTGCCTTAACAGTAACGAAAATTTTATTGCCAATTGAAATAAGTGCTGATCTTACTTTAACAAATAATCCTAGTGATTTGCGGTATAAGTCCATTGGCTTACTCAACGATTCTTTACGTAAGGTGTTTAAAGGAACTGATTTTAAAGACAGTGACGAAATTTTAAGTCGTAATTCTTACAAAGAACTAGAGAAATTTTTTCGTAAGAAAGTAAAAGATAGTGGTGAATATGAGATCTGGTTTACCGCGTCAAGTATAATTAATTCAATAAATAAAGATAAACATTTGAATGATCGTTATGCTAAATTACTTGATTGGCTAAAAGAAAAGAGGAGAGTGAAAAAATTTTTTAATAAGTCTTTATTCCTTAAATCTGACTCTCGTGAACCTGAGAATGCAGGGATTTTAGGGGCATTTATCGGTTCATTAATGACAATTATAGTGTGCCTAGCATTAGCATTACCAATAGGAATTATGTCGGGCATCTGTCTTTACGAATTTATGCCTAAAAATAGGCTAATGACTAATATTGTAGAAATTAGCATGAATAATCTTGCTGCAGTGCCTTCAATAATATTTGGTGTAGTGGGCTTAACTCTCTATCTTGGCATATTTGGGCTACCGCGCTCTTCACCACTTGTTGGTGGAATGACTCTTTCATTTATGATGTTACCTAATATTATAATTGCAACAAAAAATGCCTTTGCGAATGTTCCTATTACGATAAAAGATGCAGCGTTTGCGCTCGGTGCGCCTCACATCAAGGTGATATTAGATCACTCTTTACCGATTGCGTTACCAAGAATAATACATGGTACTGTGCTTGCAATTGCAAGGATTTTAGGTGAATCTTCCCCTTTACTTATGATAGGTATGGTGGCATTTATTGCTGATACACCTACGTCCTTTTTCGATCCGGCGACTGTTCTGCCTGTGCAAATATACATATGGTCAAGTAGTCCTGAAATTGCATTTATTGAACTTGCTGCTATTGCAATTATAGCTTTATTATTGGTGTTATTTGCGTTAAATTTAGTAGCAAATTTTGTAAAAAAGAAATTCGAATTTTTTAATTTTTAGCAATTCATGAAAATCACAGTCCTATCTGGTTATGGCTTAAATTGCG
Organism: Wolbachia endosymbiont of Listronotus oregonensis; assembly: GCF_031205055.1. NCBI lineage: Bacteria > Pseudomonadati > Pseudomonadota > Alphaproteobacteria > Rickettsiales > Anaplasmataceae > Wolbachia > Wolbachia endosymbiont of Listronotus oregonensis. The sequence continues at coordinate 874,325 of NZ_CP102118.1, forward strand.
AAAAAGAAACCGCATTTGCATTTATGGAATGCAGCAGAAAACTTGGTATTAGTAATATTGAAGTAAAAATCGTTCACATTAATGATATCATAGATAATCCAAGTGAACTGAAATTAAGCAATATACTTGCAATTCCAGGAGGTTTTTCCTATGGTGATAACACTGGTGCTGGTAATGCGTTTGCTTTACGTATTAAAAACAACTTGTTGGATGAGTTTCAAGAGTTTTTATCTCAGGACAAGCTGATTATAGGAATATGTAATGGTTGTCAGATATTAGTAAAATTAATTCCAGAGTTCTCTAGTCTAGCTTTAATCCATAATGATATAGGCAATTATCAATGCCGTTGGATTAGAGTGGGAGTTAATCCGCAGAGTAATTCTGTTTGGCTACGGGGCCTGAGTGAACTATATCTCCCTATTGCTCATGGGGAAGGCAAATTTTTTATGGATCAAGATATTTTGAACCAATTGATTGAGAGCAATTCCACCGCATTACGTTACATTGATGAAAATGGCAACTATGCTAACCTACAATTTCCTTACAATCCGAACGGATCTACATACGACCTAGCAGCTTTATCAGATAAAAGTGGAAGAGTGCTAGCTTTAATGCCCCATCCAGAGAGGGGAATATTTTTTACTCAGCAAGATAATTGGCCTCTTGAAAAAGAAAAGAGCAAGCGTTTAGGTATTGCTGTGCCAAAATATGGTGATGGAATGCTTATATTTGAAAATGCACTAAAGTATTTTTGTTAAAATTTATTGGTAGGGGTTTATGGTCGAAATTATCCCCTGATATTGCAAAAAATTACTTTACAAGTTTCGCCAGTCCCCTTATTATGATAATAAGGGTATTTATGACTCAAAACTTGTTTTTGACCTGCAGGCTCAATGACAAAATTCAGTAAAAAACTCAGGGTATTTATTGGCGGATTACATAAAATTATAGCGGCTGCATGTCTTTTTTATTTTTTCTACATTCAGCCAAATCGCGCTTATTTTAAGCGTTAGCACATTATTACAGCGCCACTTACAGTAATATAGAGTCAAAACTCGCACCACGGGAGTTCTTTGCCTTTTTTTTTATTTGGTAAATTTCTTAATGTTTGTAGCTAAAGCAACTTAAGAGACCGAAAATGGTGTCATTCCAGCGCGTGACGCTGGAATCTAGTCTTTATTATGCAGCCACTTATTTAAAGTTAAGTTTTCTGGATCCAAGTAGTCAGGGCACTGGGATGACACCTTGACGATTTGAAGAATCGTCATCCCGCTACTTGTTAGCGGCTAAGAGATACCGCGGCGGTATGACGTAGGGACTCCGCCAACAATATTGGAAGAAATCTGAAACTTGAGAAAACTATTTCCCGAAAGCTTCTACAAAAAGAACAGAGAGTTGAATTTATTTATAGAGCTAGTGATCAAATAACCATATGTCTCGATGAATAATAAATGGGAGAGCTAATGGGCAACAAGAAATTAATAGTTTGTATTCGTTGTAGTTATGAAGTGAATAGATTAGCAGAGTTGTATCTATTAGATGCATATGAAAAATTAGTGTTAAGTAAACCAATAAAAGTGAGCAAAAAGGAAGAAAACTCTGAATGTAAGAAAGTAGATTTGAGGAGGGTTAAATGGTAACAGTTAGATTATATGCAAGAGTTTCTTCAGGGAGACAAGCACAAGAAGGTACAATAGCAAGTCAAATTGCTGCTATAGAGAATCAAATTAGTATGGACGGACATAAATTATTAAATGAATATAAATTTATTGATAATGGTTCTAATATAATCCGTCCTGGTTTAGAAAAATTACGTGATAAAATAGCAGAAGGTAGCATTGATAAGGTTTATATTCATTCTCCTGATCGTTTATCTCGCAAGTATGCATATCAGATGGTATTACTTGAAGAGTTCAAGAAACTAGGAGTAGAAGTCATTTTTTTTAATTAGCGATAATCCAGAATCTCAATTACTATTACAAATGCAAGGTATGATAGCAGAATATGAACGTGCAAAAATCATGGAAGGAAGCTGCCGAGGAAAGATTTATGCAGCCAATAAGGGTTATATAAGTGTAATGAGAGCTGCTCCTTATGGCTATCATTATATAAATAAAAATACAGAGACAGGACAAGCCTTATTTGAAATTTATGAAGAAGAAGCTGAAGTTGTGCGTAAAGTATTTTTTTGGGTAGGAAGAGAAAGAGCGAGTATAGGAGAAGTATGTCGTGGGCTAAGTGCTATGTCCGTTATGACGCGAACAGGAAAAGAATATTGGGATAGGGCTGTAGTTTTGAGTATGTTAAAAAACTCTGCTTATAGAGGACAAGCAGCTTTTGGTAAAACAAGGTTAGGCGTAAAATTAAAACATATAAGACCAAAAAAAACTCCTGCGAGCAACCAAAAGATAATTATTCTACTTATCCTGTTCCAAAAGAGGATTGGATTTATATTAAAGTACCTAGTATAGTAAACGAAGATTTATTTGATATAGTTCAAGAACAATTAGCAGAGAATAGAAAAATAGCAAGAACAAGACAAAGAGGAGCAAGATATTTATTGCAAGGTTTAGTAGTATGTAAGCTTTGTAATTATGCATATTATGGTACTAGCACTGCAAGGAATAAGGAGGGAAAAAAACTAATAATCAGGTGTATTATCGTTGTATTGGCACGCCGTTTTGGTGGTAATAAAATGTGTAACAACAAATTAATTCGTACAGATACATTAGACATAGCTGTGTGGGAAGAAGTAAAGCATCTATTAAAAAATCCGAATAGAATATTAGAGGAGTATAAACGAAGACTTTCAGAACTTACCACTAGATCAAAAAAGCGCTTTGCTTGAAGCACAAGAAGATAAATTAAAACGTGGTATTGCAAGGTTAATTGATAGTGATGCTCAAGAATATATTGATCAAGAAGAATTTGAGCCAAGAATTAAAGCAATGAAACAAAACTTAAAAATGGTTGAAGAACAAAAGAAAAAAACATTTGATCAGAAAAAACTCACACAAGAGTTCACTCTAGTAGTAACAAATTTAGAGGGATTTTCCTCTAGTATTAACTCAAGTCTTGATAATGCAGACTGGCTAACTAAACGTGATATTATTAGAACGTTAGTTAAGCGAATTGAGATTAATTTTGAGGATGTGAACATCGTGTTTAGAGTGAAAGAGCTTCCAGACTCTTCTCATGGGGAGAAAAATCAATACTTGCAATGTTGTTGTAGGGGTAGTCATCCCGCTACTTGTTAGCGGGATCTAGAGATACTGCGGCGGTATGACGTCTCGCTTGGGTCAGCTATACCTTTTTTCTACTTAGTTTGGGTTATGCAAGAAGTCTATTATAATCAGGCTTTAAGTGTGCGGAAGTAATTTTTTGCATTAGAGTAAAAAATTTTTTCTATAGCTAATCAAAGTGGGATCAAGAGAAACTTACCACTTTCTTTACAAAGGGTTTGATGTTACCATTTGATGAACTATTCTGAATTTATTGAATGAACATTAACATAAAGAATCTAGTTCATGCTTTTTCTAAATTGCCAAGTTTAGGACCATCATCATCACGCAGGTTGGTTATACATTTACTCCAAAACAAAGAGAAAGTTATGCTACCACTTGTATCTTTGATTAAAGAGCTAGCAGATCTTATAGTAGAATGTGAGATTTGCGGAAATCTAGATACTAAATCACCTTGTTCTATTTGTACTAACCCAAAACGTGACACTAAGTTACTGTGTGTAGTAGAAGAATTGGGTGATCTATGGGCGTTTGAAAAAGGAAATATATATTCAGGTTTATACCATGTTTTGGGGGGCAGATTGTCTGCAATAAACGGCATAGGTCCAAAAGAACTTAATCTTGATACTATTCTGGAAAGAGTGACAAAATCTAAAGTTGAAGAGATAATTATTGCAATTAATCCGACATTAGAGGGTCAAGTTACTGCACAATATATAATTGAATTGCTAAAAAATTTGGATGTGAAAATATCACGTCTTGCTTGCGGCATACCAATGGGCGGAGAAATTGACTATCTAGATGAAGGAACGTTAAAAGCAGCCCTCACTTCAAGACAAGAATATGAGTTAAATATAAAATAAGGTATGTGCTTAAAAAAACTTGCATCGTTAATAACGTTCAAGAAGAAAGAAACAGCGCCACCACTTCAAGTGGCGGCTTGGGAAAATGACCGTCTAAACTATAAGCAATTTTCAGGCAAATTCAACACTATAATTAAAACGATTGATCAGTTTTTTACAATAATATCTTTAGAAGGATATGACGGATGGGGTAAGACGTTTTTTCTGAAAGAGTGGGTAAAAGAGTTAAAACAGCAAAATGAAATTGCAGCTTACTATAACGCATGGGATATCAATGCACTGGATCAACCACTTCCTTCTTTTTTAAATTTTCTATTTGAAGATTTATTTGCATCGTATGAAGTAAAAAGAAGCGTTATACAACAGTTCAAGAACATAAACCAAGAACTATTTTCTCTAAACACACTAGGAAAGCTGATCAGTAAATCTCCACTTGCTATGCTTTCCGTATTGCTTGACGCTACAAAAGAGGCTGATAGGAAAGATATTGGTTCTGTACTGAGAGAGTTGAATACTCTTCAAAGAAGAGAAGAAAACATTAAGGATTTTAAAACACAATTGGCAAAAGTAGTTAATAGAATTAGAAAAGACAAAAACATTTATATAATGGTGGATAATCTTGATGTGTGCCGCCCTAAATTCGTTGTCGATTTTTTGGAATCTATAAAGTATATGCTTGATGTGGAGGGGCTGGTTTTCATTATTTCTGTAAGTAAAGATAAGAGCAATGTGCATAAAGCCATTAGCACGATACTTGGACCAAATTTTGACCTAAAATCTTTTACTGATCTCTCTTTACATTTACCGAAGCAACCGATAGAAAAATTTACAAAAGAACTATTTGAAAATATTAAATTACCGAAAAAGTCAAAAAATTTGATTGTAGATAGTTTTATATTTTATGCAGAAAGCCTTTTACTATCGTTAAAAACAATAGAATACTGCGTAAAAAAAATAAAGCTGTGTCTTCTGAATTACACAAGAGAAGAATTACCTGCTCCAAATTTGTTTTCGTTTTTGGTAATACTGCAATCAGTAAATACTGATTTGTATGAGGAGTTAGATTCCTCATGTCAAAGAGCATTGGAAAAAATTGAAAATGAATATAAATCTTTAATTCTAAATGGTCAAGAGGAATGGGAAAAACTTAAAACCTCTCTAGAAGCTGCTTTTGCAGAGAAGGAATCAAAAATTAACAAAGCTATAAAGGATATAATATTTTGAAAAGATACCCTACCTTTGCATATACAAAGATAGGGTAATATTTGATTAACGCCCCTTTACTATGTTATTACCTTGTTCAAACTTTCTGATTAATTCGCTTACGTTGACATTAGATAATTTTTTACCTGCAGATTTGTCATTATGTGAAGCATCAGGTTTACGAAGGTCTTCCTTACTGTTACTCCTAGTAATATTACATCTGACAATGTTTGAATTATTAGACTTATCGCTTATATCTGAAATATTGCTTTTTTCACTACATGAAGACGAATTACTCGACATATTGTCTAAGCTAAAGCGCTTTTTACCTTGATAGATTGGATTCCAATCAAGTGGATTGTAAGCTTTAGCTTTTTTATCAAGAGTACTGCTACTAACATCACTGATACCACTATCCCCTGAATCACGGCGTTGTTTGTTAGAAGTGCTATGAATATTGTCTTTCATGAGTTTTTGCATTGTTGGGCCAAATGTTCTTCCAAGATTGCTACTTACTGTTTTATTACTATCATTTGCTTGGGAATGAGATGCATTTCGCTCAAAAATCGCTTTTATTCCAGCAAATTTAGCTTGGGAAGATTTCGGAGGAACAGGTGGAGCAACTTTCTTAAGCTTTACTATTTTTTCTAACTCATTCTGCGACGATAACTTGGTCTCTGGTGCTCTTGGTGGTACCGGTGGGGCAACCATGCCTTTTGAGTTAATCTTTCCTTCATTTTTAGGAAAAATTTTTGGATTATTTTTTTCTACTGTAGTATTCATTTTTTTACCTCTAAGCCTATTAACTAGTAGAATTATAAACTTAGAGGTATTAATTTTGTAATAACGATGCTAATAGGTTTCAAATAAGCATCGCCAGAGGACTCTCTATATAATGCTTAAAGGCATTTAAAAATTTTGCTCCTAATGCTCCATCAACTGCTCTATGGTCAACAGAAAGTGTTACTGTCATTATTTCTGCTATCTCTATTTTCTCATTCATAACAATTGGTTGTTTTTTGGATGCACCAACTGCCATAATGCAAGATTGCGGCGGATTGATTATAGCACTGAAGGCTTTTATACCAAACATTCCTAAATTGGAAATAGTAAACCCACCTCCTTGAAATTCTTCTGGCCTTAATTTTCCAGATCTTGCTCTGCTTACTAAATCTTTCACTTCTTTTGATATAGATAAAATACCCTTTTTATCAGCATTTTTTACTATAGGAGTAATTAGCCCATCTTCAAGTGCAACAGCGATTGAAATGTCTACATTCGAGTATTTAAGTATTTTATTATCTATCCACGAAGAATTTATATCAGGAAATTTTTTCATGCTGAAAGCTGCAGCTTTTATGATTAGGTCATTAATTGTTACTTTGTTATTTTCATCTGCTGAGCTAATCTCGTTTTTTAACGATATTAACTTATCAACCTGGCAGTCTACAGTTAAATAAAAATGTGGAACATTCTGTTTGGATTCAGTTAAGCGCTGTGCTATCACTTGGCGCATATTGCTTACTTCAACCATGGTATCTTCCTCGGGCCTTTCACGACTTTCAATGCGTGTACCACTACCTAAAGACTCCAACACATCAGCCTTAATTATGCGACCATATGGTCCTGTACCTTTTAATTGCTGCACATTAACCCCTTCATTTTGAGCTATTTTCTTAGCTAATGGGCTTATTTTTATTCTACCTTCTACATAACCCTCTGTCATCTGAGTAGCTGACACTGGTTCTTTTCTTCTGGATTCCAGCGTCACGCGCTGGAATGACACCGAAGAATGACTTGTTGGCTTTCCGTTTAAATCTTGGTGTTCTGATTTTTGATTATCAACAGCACTTTTTGTCACTTCCTTTTTAACTGCACTATTGATGGAAGTTGAAGTATAGTTGTTAAGTGCACTTTCATCTTCTCCTTCTTCCAGCATTAAAGCTATTGGTTGATTTACAGGCACGCCACTTGTTCCTTCTGTTACTAAAATTTTTGCTAAAACTCCTTCATCTATAGATTCAAACTCCATTATGGCTTTATCAGTCTCTATCTCAGCAATTACGTCGCCTACTTCAACTTTGTCTTGTTCTTTTTTATGCCACTTGACAATTTTTCCTCCAGTTTTGCTCATTGTCGGTGAAAGAGCAGGCATTAATATTTCTATAGGCATTGATTTTGCATTTAAAGATCTATTCAATTTTTAATTTACTCTTTATCTTATGTCAATCTAATCGTGAATTATGATGAATAAGTCTGTTACACTATCCCTCACGTCATCCCAGTGCGTGACACTGGGATCTTGGTTCAGTACTATTATCCTATTGTTTTTATTATTTAGTCATAGCTTGTTTGCTAATAACTTTGTTTCAACAAAGTCAAACAAAATCAACATGAGAACAGGGCCAGGGTTTCACTATCCTGTAAAATGGATATACACTTGCAAAAATCTGCCCCTGAAAGTGATAGAAGAGTTTGAGAGTTGGAAAAAGGTCTGCGATATAGATGAAGACTGCGGATGGATAAAAGGCAATCTGCTTAGTGATAAGCACCACGCAATGATAAAAGAAGATACTTATGGATATCAAAAACAGAGTGTAGACAGCAAGATTACTATGAAAATAGACAAGTTCGTTGTAATGAAAATAGAAAAATGCAACGAAGAATGGTGCTTTCTTTCCACCCCAAAACGTAAAGCATGGGTACAAAAAAAACATATATATGGGGTTGATTAGGTTGATAAAGGATCTGGATTAACACTAGTTTCCGGACCTTCTGTAGCAGACTCTTCAGATGAAGCAGGAGTTGCACTAACTTCTTGAGGTTCTGGAGAATTATTTTGCCATATAGTGCTGTCACAAAAACTCTGTAACATCTCCTCAGCAGATGAGTTTAAAATTTGTACAATAGACTTTTCACTTTGTTCTCTTAGCGATTGATCCATTCTAGAAATCAACTTAAGAAACTCACTACCTGATTTTTCAGCTTCACTTTTTATTTTGCTTTCTATGCTTGCAATATTACCTTGATCAATTTCTTCTTTTGTTATGTTGAATGAATTTGCAACATCTTAATATCCAATCTTGCAATTTCCACAACCAATTATGCAAAAAGCAATAGAATTAGATATTTCATTTGCAGCCCACTTATGTATAGTGGTAGCCAAATAATTGTCATGGTATTTAATGCTAAATTGTTGTTCTATTAGCTCAGAAATTTTATTCTTTAGAGACATAAAGCACCCTCCTACATTCGTTATACCTTTTTGTTAAGATACACCATTTACTACATGCTTTACTTTAATTAATTATTAAAACGAGAGCATAATTTTCAGAGTTATATCTTTTTACCTTAACAATTCTTTTTTGATTTCCTCTTCAACTTTCTCTCTTATATTCACATTAAGGTCCTTCGTCGAAAAATCAGTCATAGCTTCAAGATCATATAGATCTCTTGTCACTTTTTCAATAGCATCATTTATTTCTTCTTTGTCAAATTCCTTTATAATAGGTCTAATCTTCACATACCCTGGAGAGCCTTTACCATAAATTTCTTTGCTTTTATAAATGCAACCACCTGCACCAGGTTTACTGCTTCTCAAACCACTTCCACACTCTATTATTTCATACTTGACTTGACCATCTTCTATATATGTTATTTTATTATCTTCAGTAAACTTCAATGCACTTGCTGGTATGACTGTTTTTTCTAACTCTAAACTCGGTTCATGAATTATTGTGTCCCGATAACTTGTACGTTCAGGACCATATGTTCTATACATACCTCCACCTGCAACAGTGATTAATGGCTTGCAATCTTGTTTGTCTGAACGACACATTTTTATAAAAATAGGTCCTCCGTCCTTATCTGAGGAGTTATTTTCCTGGTTACCCCCTCCCTCTGTAACTTTCACCTTAATTACAGGATAATTAGGGTCAATTTTCAGTTTAGCTTTAATATAATCGCCTGGCATTCCTGCTCTACTTTCAGTGGAACATACAGAAGATTCGCAGTTAATAGGTGTATCTTTTATATGACCTGCTTCACCACTTCCCCACGCTTCTATTTCAACACGATCAAATTTTATTGATAAGTCATCTGTATAAACATCTTTATTTTCATGATCATAGGATTTTTCATTATTTTTTTCAAGATCTGGTTTCTTATTTTTCAGCTGTTCCTTGATTATCTCTTTTAATTTTTCTTTTAATTTCTTTTTGAGACCTTCTAAATCGAACCTACACAATTTATCAGCGTAAAAGACCTCTGTTCTATCTGCTTTAATCAGTTGATCTTTTAATTGTGTACACTTTTGTACTTCATTTTTTTCATCTCTTAATACTTTACCATCCTTATCTTTACAATCCACTTCCTCATACCTTAAGTAGAATGGCTTATCATTTTCATTTTTATTCAAATATTGTTTTGAACGGCTGCATTTTCCATCAGAGCAGATGCAACCATCATCACCTTGATTACATTTTTCTCTATGCTCTACATCCGTCAATTTGTATACTACTTTCAGTCCTTTACCAGATTTAAATGCCTTGTCTATCTCATCATTTCTTTTTACACAGTAACTGCATTTCCCCTTTTCCTGTTTATTGTCGTCAGGGAAGAAAACATACCCTTGCTTATTAAATATTATTTTATCCAACTGATCTTGAAGTCTTTTTATTTTTAAGAGGTCGACTGTTTCCCTTTCCTTGCTTGGAAGATAATAGAACCGATTTGATTCCTTTGAATAAACAGCATTGTATTTAATATATTTTGTTCCCATTAATTTTAGTGGTATTATTTTATTTTCTCTTTCAAGAACAAACTCTTCTGGTTCTGGCTGCCATCCAGAAAGACAAAGCATTCTACTGTTAGAATTTTCTTTATATTTTATTTCTACTTCTGGTTGTCCTAAGCTGTTCAATTTGCATTTATTTCCTTGAAACTCTTTACATTCTGTTTCAATATCAGGAACATAGTCATATTCTTTCAGAACTTTAAATTGTTGCGGATTACTTTCTAATATACCTTCTATAATATTATCAATATAACTTTTTTCGTTATTACTATCAGTTGTTTTTTTAACTATTCTCGGTTTTACTACCTTTAAAGATAGAGGGCCAATGTTTGTAGAAGAACCAGCATTAACATTAAAAGTACATAAACCATTGCTGTAGGTTCCACGTGCTTCATAAGTACAAGTGTTCTCACTCATCTTCATTCTTATCTTTAACGTGTTACTCTGTTTTCCAGGCGTGTTACTTTTTACTATCTCTACTACTTCAGGCTCTGGAGTAGGTGGTGCCGGGAAACAGCGGACGAACTGTGGATTTTTTTCATCTATACTTTGAGTTCCAAGGTATTCAGCGCAGAGCTTATCTTTTTCTCTATAAGTTTTGAAGTAGTACGTGATGCCATCTTTGTCTAAAATAGAGCGCCACTCAGCTTTATCTTCTCCATACCCTTTAGGGAAATCTAATTTTTCTCCAATCTCTCCGTCTCCTCCTTTCAGATCACCAATGATTACCTTAACTTTAGGGTTAAAGTAATCATTGTCTTCATCTGTTATAGGAACAATTCTAACTTGTGGAGGTGACATCGCAAGTTGCTCACAGAACGGAGGGGGGCCAGGTGCAAGTGGCACAGGGGCACATTTTACTTTTTCCTGATAGCAAGTATCACAAACATTTTCCATTTCTCCAGGGCGAAAGATATTTTCCCCTGAAAAAACTCTAGAACCACATGCAGAAATACCTGATATACAAGCACCCTTTTGACTGCAAGCGCATATTTTAGGAGAGTTAGCGAATCTTCTTTTTTCCTCATCAGTAACACCATCTGCCCATTCCCACTCAAGACCCCGTGTCACCTGTCCATGAATTTTTCCACCATTCAGCATTTTATCCCCTCCCCAGTCAATAAAAGCTGCAGCAGAAACACCCCCACCTGTACTTTGTGTTCCATATATTTGGCGGCAGGATTCCCCGCTTTGTAAGTCATAACAATAACTTTTTCCATCATAAGCACATACTCTAATTTTAGGATTAAAATAGCCATCAACTCCTTGATCTTTTATTGCTTGTACTTTAATTTCTTTTACCCAATCTCCGCTAACTATTGCTTCGAACCAAGTATTACTCGTTACAAAATTCGGACAATCAGCATATCCTTGATACGAAAGACCAAGTATCAAAAAGAACATCAATAAGAAATTAAGCTTTACACTTCTCATAAAACACCGGTAACCACTCATTAACTTCTTCTCCTTTTTCCTTTATTGCCTCGTACATATACTTTATCGTCTCTTTGTTAGCTGAAAGTACATGTATTTCTTGCATATTCTTTAAATCTAAATTTAAAGTTACTAACCCTTTATACTGCTTTATCAAAAATAAACCTTCCTGTGTTGGCGTCTGCAGAATTATATTCAGCTCCTCTTTCGATAAAGAAAATGCTTTCATGTATAACCTATTTGCATTGACGTTTGGCATCAAGATCCTTGTATCAACATGTTTATCTAAATATTGAGTAAATTTGCTAGCAAATGCGAGGTTTAAGTTTTCAGTACTTAGGATTACTACAACATTTAGTTCCGTCATTCTTTGCATCCAGTTATCAAACTCTTTCTCTGTAGGAAAGATATTACTTATCTCCCATGCTTCATCCAAAACAAGTATTGCAGGCGAGCCATCACATTTTGCCTCAAAAGAATATAAAAAATAGTAAAGTATCACGGACATACATTCTTTTCGTTTTGTGAGGTTTGCGGTGTTGAGAGATATAATTTTTGTTTCCCAGTCAATATCTGATTCATTACCATCTTGAAATAAGTAAGCAAACTCACCACCGTCACACCATCTACTTATTTTACCCCCGAGGAGCAAAAGCACCTCAGAAATTTGCGCAATAGAACGTGACTCCTTGGGTATAGCAAATATAGAATCCACAATTTTTCTTATCTTTTCTTCTACGTCCACCAAGCTCGTATCGGCTACCATTCTTTTGATCAGTTCAACCAACATATTGCGATTGGAAGCACTATCTTCAATGTTTAGTGGATTAAATTTTAGGCTTTTGTCCTTATACTTCGGATCGATTATATAATATTTACCACTCACTGCTTTAGTAAAAATTATCGACTTTCCAGTGTTATCCAATATGACAATTCTTGGGTTAAACTTTCTTGATTCTGATAATAGGAAATTAATGAGTGAAGTTCTGCCTGAATTTGGAGCTCCAAGTATCGTAGTATGGCCATTATTTCTTTTTCCATAGAAATTAAAGAAGTAAGGATTTCCTTCTTTTGAGAAAAAAACTGTTACCGCTTCTTTCCACCTTCCTCCTTTTAATGTACCTGACGTAAAATCATGCAGCATAGCAAAACTGCAAGCATATTTTGCTAATATATTTTTCGGTTGTGTAATAAAGGTAAAATTGCCCGGAAGTTGTGCCCAAAAATGACTTTCCATATGTAGATCAGTTCTAAATATCATGAAGCCAATTAATGACATTATAGAAGATAAATCACTAATATTTTCGGCTAACTTATTCCTATCGTCTGCAAATATTGTAAAAATAATTTTCTGTTGGCAGAAGTCTAGACTAGAGGTCTTTTCAAGCTCTATTATTTCTTCAATTCCTGAGCTTTTAAGTAAGGTATTATCCTCACTAATTTGCAGCATGTTAATTTGTTTATTAAATTCTTTTATTGCCTTACTATTACTAGTAAATATCATTATTTCTGTAATGATAAATTCAGATTCAAGCTGCAAGCACCTATCTATATTGCCTAAGGAGATTTCTCGGTATTCCTTTATGCTGAAAACAGAGCCAAATTTCTGTTGATTTTCAAAGATTGTCTGAAACGTATTGAAACCAAAAGCTATTTTAAAATTTCTAATATATTGCGACAGGTCCCTTTCATGTATTGGATAATCTTTGTGCGTTAATGTAACAATATAGTGGAGAAATTCTATCATTTCAGAATATATTTTACCTTCACTAAATCTTAGACCCAGTTTTTTAGCTCCAAAAGGTCCTAAATCATCGTGAATTAAGTCAGTTATCTTTTGCAACTCCTGGTGGCTTTCTTGTAAAGACAGCTTATGCTTATTCTTTATTCTATTAAAAAAAAATGAATTATTAGTATGCTTACCAAAATCGCTAAACAATATTACAATATATAATTCATTTATATACTGTAATTTACTATCAGTGAGTTTATCAAACCGCGCTGAATGTAGCTTATCAGAGAAGTCTTCAGTTTTATTCCATTTTAAGCTCAATTTATTGCGCTTTCGGACAGTATGAATCCAAACGGTAAAATATAGGCTATTAATATTTTTTGATATGCTTTTTCTAATTTCAGTTCTAAGGTCGCTGTAATTATCAACAGAAGAATAATCTTCTAACTTGATTATTTTTAACAACTCTCCCTGTTTTGTTAGTATAGTTTCTTCATTGTAATGACAAGCATAAGGAATGAAATCTAAATCAATGCTCTCTAGTAATGCTAAGTTGTTCTTTTTTTCAAACTTAGAGTTAATTGCTTGTACTTTTAGCTGCATATGCGTATTCAATAAAGATAATTAAAAAAGATAAAAATACTATCTTAATTTTTATCTTTTTTTTCGCTATCGGATTGTAATTTTATATCTTTTGCAAAATTAAATTTTTCTTTTAAGTAGTCTGTTGCCTTTTCTGTACTACCAAACATCATGATCAGTACACCAAACATTATCATAAAAAAGATTAGACCTCTGAACACTACTGCAAGTATCACCGCAGCTATACACAACCCTATGATTGTTGAAGGACTCATATTTTCTACAGTATCTTTAATTGAAAATGAAGAAATAAAATCTTTTACTGTTTCTTGTACATCCTTTAATTCATCACTCACCGAAGCTTCGCTAGAATATGATGCAAAAATGAAACTTAATAAGGCTATAAAAACCAAAACTTTATTCAATTGAATGCGCATCAACTAAATACCCTTTAAATATTCCTCAAATATAACAACTTTTATATCAATAGGCAAGAACTGAATTCACTTATCCACTACAAGTAACACATATTTAATTTTTACAGATGTGAACATGCTGTAAGCTTTTTATCATCAACAAGAGGTTCCACATTAATGGATGTTAATTTACTTGATAGGAAGTTTGAATGCAATTCAGCTACTGCTGCTATAGCAAACACTGCAGCCATAGCAAGTAGTCCTGCTCCTACCAGTCCTGATGTCATTGCTCCTGCAACAATGCACCCTATTGTAGAGAGAGCACAACCTGCTACAAGTGCAACGTGAAGATTTCTGTTATTGGGTTGTTTAAGTGGAGTATCTTCACCCTTTTTCTCATTCACAGGAGGTTTCTGCATGGTTGTAATGGTATTTTTTTTGTCCTTTTGTTCTTCAGATTTCACTGGCTGACTACCTGTCCTCTGAGTAGCCTGACCACTTGGGTCCATATTTTCTTTTTTTTGGATCCCAGTGTCACGCACTGGTATGACACCTGAGCTGGCTTTTTTTCTGTGGTCTGTTCTAGCAGCACTTTATTTTCAGTTTCTGCTTTTTGTGGATTACTATCTTCTTCAGTAGAGCTTATACTGCTCCTTACTGGTAATTCCAAACTTTCTTCACTCTTTCTAGGTGAATCTATTCTACTATCTGAATCATTATCATTACTGAGTTCAGAAGTCTGCTTATGCTCCTTTATTTCTTCCACAACCTTGCTATCTTTTTCAAGTATTTCTTCTGTAATACCTAAATTACTAAGTATTTTATTATCACCACTTTTTTTCTCAGCTATATTCAAGGGTGTTTCTTGTGTGTTGTTTTGCTCTTCAATATGTCCTAGCTGCATTTGATCTTCAATATTTTCTTTAACAGCACTTGGTATTGAGCTTACACTGCTGCTCTTGCTAACAACATCTAAAGTTATTAGTTCCATAATTATTTTTTCTATTTCCGTTCTTTTTGCTGTAGTTAGTTTTTTTGAGTTTGTTATTTCTACTTCCAATGCTGGAAGAAATTTCTCGGTGTAATAATTATAGTATTTTTGATATTTTTCTTGCTCTCTCAGTGATTTTTCTAATTGAATTAATACGTTAGGGTCAGCTCCTTTGTTGAACAACTCTATGCATTTTGCGATAGTTCCATCTCCATTTTTTTTTGGACTTTGATTACTATGTGTTTTTTTTGTTACCTTTTTGTATATAGTGTCGCGCAATTGTTGGTTAATATCTTTTTTAGAACTTGGCATAGACTTCTCCATACATAATAAAATGTATAGATACCTTTTTAGCGTTAATTTTACATTAAAACTGGGCAATTATGCCGTATTATGGATAATTATTTGCTCTTCTACTTCTACATTTCAATATAATTGTTTGCCTGTTGAATTAATATGTCTATCACTTCTTTTACAGGCTTTTCCCTATCAACCATGCCAACACTTTGACCGGCCATTAAAGATCCCGTTTCAACATCTCCATCAATTACTGCTCTTCTTAAAGCTCCAGCCCAGAACTTTTCTATTTCAAGCTGCCCATCTTCTTTTGAGATCTGTCCCTTTTGGTATTCATCAATAACTTTTTTTGATGCTTCATAAAATCATCACTTGCTTTGTTGGCTATAGCTCTTACTGGAATTACAGGAAAATCAGCACTTATCTGTACAGAAGGTATTGCATTACGTGCGGCTGATTTAATAAACACTTTCTTAAAATTTTTGTGGGCAATTGACTCATTAGTGCAGACAAATAATGTACCTATTTGACAGCCACTTGCCCCCATTTCTAAGTAATTAACTATCATTTCACCTCTTCCTATTCCACCTGCAACAAACACTGGTATTTGTTCATTTTTTAAATGAGGCAATATCTCTTGTGCGAGAACAGAAGTGCTAACTGGCCCTATGTGCCCGCCTGCTTCCATTCCCTCTATTATTAACGCATCTACTCCCATTTTTACTAACCTTTTCGCAAGGCTTAATGCTGGTGCAAAGCACATAACTTTAATGCCTGCACTCTTGATTTTTTCTATATTAGGCTTCGTTGGTAATCCGCCAGCAAGCACTATATGGCTCACTTTCGTTTCAATGCACACATCTATCAACTCACTCAACTTTGGGTGCATAGTAATTAGGTTTACACCAAATGATTTGTTAGTTAATTTCTGTGTCTCTATGATTTCTTTTTTCAATAGGTCTGGAAACATTGCACCACATGCAATTACACCAAAACCACCAGCGTTTGAGATTGCCGAAACCAAGTTTCTCTCTGAAACCCAGCTCATAGCACCACCCATTATCGCAAACTCACTACCAAGAAAATCTGTTCCTTTTTTCCAGAGGCTACTTAACATATAACCTATATCATACGTTTAAAAATGTTTTGCTTATCTATAAATGTGTGTTTCAAAGCGCCAAGTATATGCAAGATTATAAAGAGTACCATAAAACATGCAAGCATCGAATGTAGCTGATTAGCCGTGTTAGCTAGATCTTTGTTTTGATTAATCAACAAAGGGATATGAAAAAAATACTTGATCTTTTTGCCAGAAGCAGAAGACATAACATAGCCAGATAGTGGCATTAGCACCATTAAAGAATATAAACCAAAGTGTACTGTTTTACTTGCATTGATTACAAATCGAGAAAAATTTGCTGGAAGTCGTGGAACATAAGTAAAGACGCGAAAAAATATGCGTACTATGATTAGTCCAAGAATAGTGATACCGCAAGCCTTATGAATAGCGTATATGTTGAACTTAATCTCATTGCTAAGTGGTAAGCTTTTCATATAAAGTCCAGAGCAAAGCATACCAATAATAAAAACAGCCATCAACCAATGGATAACTCTTAAACCTAGGCTATATTTATCGTCTTCCATTTTGATTACCCTAAAGTAGCATTTATATAATAGAAAAACTATTTTTCAATCAAAATTATTAAAGCAATTTAGATTTACCGACAATGTAGCTATACAAATTCGACCCAGCCGGGAGTCAAGTAGCTGGCCGGCACCTAAGCCATAAACGGATTAAATGCAAAACTTCCTTGACAAACTCCGCCAACCCCCTTATTGTAGTATTAAGGGTATTTCTGACTCAAAACTTGTTTTTGACCTGCAGGCTCAATGACAAAATTCAGTAAAAAACTTAGGGTATTTTTTGGCGGATTACATAAAATTATAGCGGCTGCATGTCTTTTAAATTTTTTCTACATTCAGCCAAATCGCGCTTATTTTAAGCGTTAGCACATTATTACAGCGCCACTTACAGTAATATAGAGTCAAAACTCGCACCACGGGGCTTCTTTTGCCTTTTTTTTCGTTTGGTAAATTTCTTAATGTTTGTAGCTAAAAGAGCCCAAGAGAGGTGTCATCCCGCTGCTTGTTAGCGGGATCTATGTTAAGAGATACCGCGAATGAATCGCGGTATGACGTAGGAATGAATCGCGGTATGACGTAGGACTGCTGTCATCCCAGTGCCCCTATGATGTCATTCCAGTCTGGGATCTAGCCTTTATTATTTGGTTGAAATTAAGTCTTCTGGATCCCAGTGTCAGTTACTTTCATGACATCATCATAAAGTAAAATGAGATCCCAGTGTCACGCACTGGGATGACATTATAGGGGCTACTGGGATGACATTATAGAGAGGCGCTGGGATGACACCCTGACAATCGTCATCCCGCTGCTTGTTAGCGGGATCTAGAGATACCGCGGCGGTATGACGTAGAGCTCGCGTTAGCTATGCTTTTATACTCACCAACTTAGTGTCCAATCTGGATCCCAGTGTCTGGGCACTGGGATGACATCATAGAGGCGCTGGGATGACGCCCTGACAATCGTCATCCCGCTGCTTGTTAGCGGGATCTAGAGATACCGCGGCGGTATGACGTAGAGCTCGCGTTAGCTATGCTTTTATACTCACCAACTTAGTGTCCAATCTGGATCCCAGTGTCAAGCACTGGGATGACAGGAGAAGGAGGCTACTTTCATGACATCATCATAAAGTAAAATGAGATCCCAGTGTCACGCACTGGGATGACATCATAGAGGCGCTGGGATGACACCCTGACAATCGTCATCCCGCTGCTTGTTAGCGGGATCTAGAGATACCGCGGCGGTATGACGTAGAGCTCGCATTAGCTATGCTTTTATACTCACCAACTTAGTGTCCAATCTGGATCCCAGTGTATGGGCACTGGGATGACATTATAGAGAGGCGCTGGGATGACACCCTGACAATCGTCATCCCGCTGCTTGTTAGCGGGATCTAGAGATACCGTGGCGGTATGGCGTAGAGCTCGCGTTAGCTATGCTTTTATACTCACCAAATAAGTTTGCTTGCTTACAAGCAAACTTTCCTAGATTCCAGCGTCACGCGCTGGAATGACATTGTGGGGTGTTAGGTGTTATCCAAGTAGCGTGACTACTTGCTGTATTACCAAGTCCAATTAAGTGCAGCATCATCACTTGGTGGAATGTCAAAGGACGGTTGTGACATTTCCTCTTGCACAGCTTCTTTAAATTCTGGACTTTTTATATTTATCGCTGCTATATGCTTTTGTAAGGCTTGATCAGCAGCTATTTCAGCAGCTGATGGACTTGTTCCATCTTTACCATCTTTTCCTGGATCCCCTTTCTCTCCTTGTAGGCCTTTCTCTCCTTGTGGGCCTTGAACTCCATCTTTACCATCTTTTCCTGGATCCCCTTTCTCTCCTTGTAGGCCTTTCTCTCCTTGTGGGCCTTGAACTCCATCTTTACCATCTTTTCCTGGATCCCCTTTCTCTCCTTTTGGGCCTTGAGCTCCATCTGCTCCTTGTAGCCCTTTACCTCCTAAGAACGCCTTTGCTGTTTGGTCATTTGTACCATCATACTTTGCTTTGTCTGAGCTACCAAGAAATTCTCCTAATGTACCCACTAGAACTGATTTATTATTATCTTTTGTACTAAGTAAACTTCCAAGAGCTGTTGCTAAACCATCTACCTTGTACTCTACTGCAGGTT
The DNA here is from genome assembly GCF_031205055.1 of Wolbachia endosymbiont of Listronotus oregonensis. Taxonomy (NCBI): domain Bacteria; kingdom Pseudomonadati; phylum Pseudomonadota; class Alphaproteobacteria; order Rickettsiales; family Anaplasmataceae; genus Wolbachia; species Wolbachia endosymbiont of Listronotus oregonensis. Next base: position 893,648 of record NZ_CP102118.1, read on the forward strand.
TTTATCTGGTGTATATTCCAATTTAAGATCATCTCCTGTTACGTCTAAAGTATATTTATTACCCTTCTTATCTGCTAAAGTTATAATTTTAACATGACTTAAATCTGTTGCTGCTGTTCCTACAGCGCTTTCAAATTTTAAACTAGCCGACATATCACCCTCCATTAATTACAAAAACCATAGCATGCATGAAAATAGTATAATTTTCGTTAATGCTAGATTTTACATAAGATTTCCTTGAAACTTTTCATTTTAGAATTCTTCTCTTGTCATCCCACTCCCCTCTCCTGTCATCCCAGTGCATGACACTGGGATCCATTTTTCCATCATCAGAAACGTTGTACTTTAATATAAAACGGCTACTTTTATGCTCATCAACTTAACTAGATCCCAGTGTCTGGGCACTGGGATGACACCGAAGGGGCTACTCGCATGACACCGAAGGGGCTACTTGGATGACAGCTAGCCTGACAACCGTCATCCCGCTACTTGTTAGCGGGATCTAGAGATACCGCTGCGGTATGACGGTTCGCGGTGGTATGACGTAGGACTGCTGTCATCCCGCTACTTGTTAGCGGCTAAGAGATACCGCGAATGAATCGCGGTATGACGTGTTGCTTGGGTCAGCTATACTTGCCTCCTTGTATGTATTAGATGTAGGCTGAGTTGTGGTCGTGATAAATGTGGTCGCTTGTGTAATCAAACATTTTCACAAAGCCATTCTCTAGATAAAGATTATATTCGTGATGTTGATCTGATAATACAATATTATCTTGCTCCCCTAAATTGAAATGACTTGAATCTGACAGCAATTCGTAATTTGGATTATCTATTTTACTAATGCTGCTTATTACTTTGCCATTACCACTTGATATAGCTAAACTATAACTATCACCATCCTTCATTATTTTGATGGACACCTTATCTTCAGGTAACACTATAAGCTTCTTTGTGCCACTATCGTGGATTACGAATTTGCCTTTTTCAAAATAGTATTTGTCTTCCGGCAAAGCACCAACCTTATATCCTGATTCAGCCAATTTGTGCCAAAACTTTAACACAGATTGCTTTTCTGCTCCTTCCGCTCTATCATACAAGGCTTTCACATCATTATAATCTATGGTTACATTTGCCTTGTGCTTCCCTTCTGAGTCCTGCTCGCGACTCTTTTCTATTTTGAGAATTGTGTCTTTTAATACTACCTGTTCTTGCTCTTTCTCCTCCACTGAAGCTGTTCTTTTCGTTCTTGTTAAACTTTGTGATGGAATTGGCTGATCAGACTGCATTTCACTATTGTCGTTTGATACAGTTCTCTCTTCAGCAGCTTGTGCAACAACATTAGTAGTATTGTGACTTATGTGTGATGTATCAACTTCTGTCTTAGTTTCACTTACTTGCCCTTTTGGACTTTCGGTTTGTTTCTCTTTTGTGAATATTCTCTGATAGTCCGTGTAGCCTCTATTAGTGTCACCGATATCACCATCACCTTGATCGAAAGTTATTTTTTTACTTCCATTCCCCATGTCCTCAATTTCAACTTGAGGAGAAACAGATGCGAGGAAGTCGTTATAACTGTAGTTATAATCAGCAGAAAAGAATATTTTCCCTTTGAAGTTATGGAAATTATTAGATAACATTCCAATTTCTTCATCAGTATCACCATCAAATAGTTTTACTTTAGTGAAATATGCTTGATCTTTTATTCTAACTATTTCACCGCTAGAGTTTCTTTGTATTTGGTAATCATTTGGATCGTACTTTATAGCAAAAAGTTTGCCAGAGCCATATTTCTCTAAGTTTATAAGGCCCACATTTACATGTTTATGGGAATAATCTCTCTTCTCATATTCATGTGCAAATATTGGATCTATATATCTATATTCATCTGGTATGCCATTATACTCTCTCCCTTCAGAATCAGATGGTGCTAACTTATATTGTCCATCCTTTTGCACTAACTTTAGATGAGTAACTTTTTCAGGTAACTCATAGCGCACATTTTTTCCGTGATCATGAATGAACAAGTTACTTCCATTTGTAATTTCACCTCTTTCATTTTTCACCTCTTCGGTAATATAAAAGCCCATATTTTTGAATTCATGTAAGCGCTCGTCTCCTTGCTTTACAACCGCTTCGTATACATCGTCGTCTGTCCTATCTGTTCCCTTATTATCCAGTAATTTTCCTTTTTCCACGATTACTCCATTTGCCTTTTGCTCATCAGAATATTGTGCATGCTTTGAATCCTGATGATTCAAAATTTTGGTACCTCTAAGGAGCAGAGAATCTAAATCTTTTTGGATGTGTCCAGTGCTAGGATGCAACAATTCATTTTCATGTAAATGTGCTTCATCAAAGTATTCATCGCGTTCAACTGTTCTGCCATCTATCAGAGAAGCTTTATAATGACCATTTTCTTTTGTAACCGCCATATAAGCACCACCATCATATTGAACATTTAAGTTGTGCAATATGTCCTCAAAAACAAAAGTTTCTTTAGTTTGGCCTTCAACTTGCTTAAAAAATCCTGATTCGCTCAATAATTCTCCAAGCTTTGTATTTCCGTCATATATAGACAGTGCACCCATATCTCCTTGACCATGAGCTTGCATAGAAAAAATCTTACCTTCTTGTAGATTAATGTGAGTACCTCTGATTAAGTTTGGATCGATATTGATCATCTCTTCTAACATCTTTTCTACATCGATGTTCTTAGTCGCTTTTACTTGTTCTAAGCCAGTGTTTATGGTTTTATCAAGCAAGGTACTTTTTAAATTTTCATACTTATCTAGTATTGCATCTTTCAGTTGTGTATATTTGTCTTGTGTAGCACTATATAATCTCTTATCTTCATTACAATAATTAGTGCTGGCTGAATTGCATTTTTCTACAAATTTCTCATAAGAGATCTCTCCTCTTTTGTGTTGCTCGTATGCATCATGATGCTGTGTTTCTTCCTGTTCACGCAGGCCTTTCAACACATCATCATATTCTATATCCTTCTGCTTATCTAAGTCTTCTAGCTCGCTCGCACGTATTTTTTCTAAGTCTTCTTTCCCATTAGAGTAAGATTTTCTTAGATCTTCACCATATTTTGATAGCATCCTTAAAGCTTGCATTTTATACTCTTGACTGTTTTGATATTCATTACCTTGTTGGTCAGAGTAAGTCAGCTTAACCTGCCCATCAGCAGTTTTTACTGCCTTTAAGAAATGATATTCCTTTGATATATCGAGGTTATCATTTGTTGCCCTATTAACAGCACGAGCATAATCATAAAACGACACATGTTCTACAGGAGAAAAACTTCCAACGTTTTCTCCATCTATTTTTTCTATATTTGCTTTATAGTAGGATATGTTTTTAATTTCTCCACCAACTATTTCTTGACCAGTTGCTATAAAATCTCCTTTTGTAACTTGTAGGGCATTAATTTCTTCCATAGCAGTTTCTGTATCATTCTCAGCAAGCCAACTTTTGAAGTCAGCATCATGTCCTTTTATGTCTTTCAAGAAACTTTTTGACTCATCTGAGTTACCTTGACGTAAAGCATCTAGGTAGTCTCTTAATAAACTAGGATCTTTTTCCTGTAAGTACATTATCAACGCATGACCTGTTTTATAAACCAGGCTATTTGCTTCGCTGTCCTTTGAATATTCTAAACTTAAAATTTTATCTAAATCCAAATTTGCAGCTTCAGTTTTATCGATACTTGATCCTTGAGAATTGAATTTATGATCTGAATGATGCTCAAAGTAATCTGCAATTCCTTCCATTAATACTGTAGGTAGGTGCTTACCTCCTGTAGCCAAGTAAGTTAAACCATGTGCAAATTCATGCTGAAGGTTATGAACGCCACCTTGCTGATAGACATACATTTCAGCAAAAACATCAGCTTCCCCTTTGTAGTAACATTTACCACCCTCATCTCCAAGGTAAGAACCGAAACGCTCGCTTCCGCCAAGGTGAGTGTAATCATCCTTGTCATCAAACATATAAATTTTAAATGTTTGTTCTGAGTTGCTGTGTTCTAACTTGAATGTATCTTTAAAACTAGTAGCTGTTTCTTTTATCTCACTTTCAATTGTTGCAATTTTACTTGCTCTTAAATTATGAGAATAAACTTCTACTTTAATATTTAAATCTTTAACTTCTACAACATGTGGCGAATTAAACCCTTTGCCGTTATTGTTAAAGTATTCTTCTTTAGTTATATTTTTATTTATTTGTTGATTGATTGTCATAATTCTAACCTCTAATTTATTAACTCTTCAAATATAAGGTGATCTCTACTAAAAAAGTGTGAATTTTCATATTGGTATAATCTATATCTTAGTGAAGAAATATAAGTAATTAATTTAATATGAACAATATAAGATATAGCTATAACTAAAGCAATTTAGATTTACCGATAATTTGGTAAGCTATGAACTCGTCATTCCGCTACGTGTTAGCGGAATCTATGCTGAGATACCGCGAATGAATCGCGGTATGACGTAGGAAAACCTGACCTGCACTAGCTATAGGCTCTATAGCTTGACCACAAAAAAAATCTAAATTCTAACGTTACATTAGGATAGGGTAAGAATTTAAAAGCAAATTGACTTTCATTCCACCAAAGCACTATACTAAAACCACGATGGGTAATTAGCTCAGTTGGTAGAGCACTTGCTTGACGTGCAAGCGGTCGCTGGTTCGAACCCAGTGTTACCCACGTTTTTGTTCATGAAAAGATTTTATATGACAGCAGTGCATAACGGCAAACACTCAGCAGCACAGTCCAAGCGCTTAATCTATTCCATAATAATAGTTGCGATAACAATGTTTATGGAAATAGTAGGTGGAATAATTTCACATTCGCTTGCTCTACTATCAGATGCAGGGCATATGCTCACTGACCTCTTTGCCTTAGTTTTAAGCTGGTTAGCACACAAATTTTCAGCTAAGAAATCTGATTTGCAAAGATCATACGGGTATCATCGGTTGCAGATAATTGCAGCATTTGTTAATGGTTTAACTTTATTCTTCATTGCAGTAATCATTATAATTGAGTCAATAAAAAGATTTATTTTTCCGGTAAATGTTGAGTGGAAAGTAATGTTAGTAATTGCTACACTTGGCCTGATCTCTAATATTATAGTCTTTTTTATATTACATAGTAAATGCGAGAGCAATATAAACATAAAAAGTGCTGTACTACACGTTATAGGAGATATTTTAGGTTCTGTAGCTGCTATACTTGCATCCATAATTATCATGTTTACTGGATGGCAAATGGTGGATCCGATTTTATCGGTATTTGTCAGTATAATCATTTTGAATAGTGGCTACAAAATTCTAAAGAATTCTTGCCACATACTTCTTGAAGGCACACCTGAAGGGATATCTACTGAGGAAATAAAAAGTAAGATCACATCAGAATTATCTGAAGTGATAGATGTGCACCACATACATGCATGGTCACTGTCTGATAATTATTTTATAATTACCATGCATGCCAAAGTAAAGCAAGATGCACAACACACTGATATTTTGTATGAGATAAAAAAAATACTACTAAATAGGTTCGAGATAGCACACTCTACAGTCGAGATCGAATACGATGAGTGTGCGGATAATAAGATACTTAAACATTGACGTTTTAAATTACTATGCTATTACTAGAGCGTAATGATGTTGAAGGTAAGCTATGATAGGTATCTCTCAAATACAATTTCCTTGCAGTGGTTCCAGTAAAGTTAGAATTGCTCTCTATTTATCTTTTTATTATGCGTTAACTATAGTAACCATTCCTACTTCGATAATAGCTAGCTTAGTATCTACTCTATATGATACAGAAATTAAAACATTTCTTGGATATAAAAAAATAAAAGGTGGGGAAAAAATAAGTAATAAAGAATATTGGAAAATATTTGGTCAAGGTAACATAATCAAGTCAATCGCAGTTTCATGTATTGCTGGGCTAACAATTTATTATTTTTTCTCTAAGTCTTTAATATTAGCTTGGCTGCTGGCGCCGATACCATTGGCAATTGGAATAATCCTATTGCAGCCCGAAACAAGGCCAGCAACACTTAACCCTATAGCCTTACTTAAAGCTTCATTAAAGCTACTTTCCGATGGTTTGTATGAGAATTTAGTTGGTACAAAAAATGTAATAAATGCTATGAAAGAACATATGATGCCTCATATGGCAAATGATAGCATTATTGACAGTATTAATACACTAAAAGATAAATATGGTGAGAAGATACCAGAACCTAATGGTGTTATACATAATGATGAATTTGTTAAGTTTATTAAGTTCGTAGAAGGGGAAAAAGAGCTTGGAAACAATAATAAAAAAGAATTTATTAACTTTCTTAATGAATGGTGCAATAATGATGAACAAGTTCATGTTTCTGGACTCATGGGGGGGCAAATTTTATATTTGGTTCTAAAGGCTTGTAATAGTGGAGATAGTGAATCAGTTGCAGTAAAAAGGCAAGAGTTAGTAAAGTCTTTAATGTATGCCATGAACTATGCTAAAGGAACAATTGTTCCTGAAACCTGCTTTACTGGTATTATTGGTGCAATGTTAAAGTCATTAGAAGGAATACACCCTGGTATTAGAGTAGAATACCTTGTAGAAGATAGAATTGGAATATGTGCAGAAGATGAGGCATGTGAGTTTATTAAGAAAGAGCTGCAAAAAAAGAAGAATCATAAAGAAATCCTCAATGCCTGGGATAAGTCAGATGATAGCAGTAACCAAATAACTTCTAATTTTATTCAAGAAATCAAGATACCTTTAATGAGAAATTTGTTTAGCTTGGATTGTAGTGAACAGAATGTAGTAGATACAATAGAAAATCTTGAATATATTAATCCAGGAAAATTAACCGACCCAAACATCGATAATATAAGAAGCAACAGGGTCAGCACATGAATTATAAAAATTTATGTTCCTTGCCTTGCAGAAGATTCATAATATTCTTGTAGTGCTTGAGAAAAACTAGTGTTCCTATAACTAGTAATGTTAAGAACAAATTCCTCTGAAAAAAAAAGGACCATGCTACAACCGTTGAAGTAGCAGTCAAAGAAGCAAGAGAAGAGTATCTAAAGATAAAAAATACCACTATCCAGGCAAATATAAACACTAATGCCGCAGGTATGTTAAACGCTATCAACACTCCCAGAGTTGTTGCAACTCCTTTACCTCCTTTAAATTTTAGCCAAATAGGAAACATGTGCCCTAAAACTGCTAAAATTGCAGATACATATATATAAAAATCGTTATTATCACAAAATTGTTGTGCTATATAAACTGCGATGAATCCTTTTAAGGAATCCAGAAGTAATGCCAGAGCAGCAAGACATTTATTTCCTGTTCTTGCAACGTTTGTAGCGCCAATGTTTCCTGAACCTACTTCTCTTAAGTTTATCCCTTTTATTTTTGTAATGATTAAGCTAAACGGTATTGAACCTAATATGTAGGATAGTATAAGGACTACATGCTTTTCCATTATACCAAGAACCTAATTAATTTTATTATTCCTCAGCCTTTTTAGGTAGCACTGAACTTCATCGTTAATCTGATTACTAAACAGTATAAGCGCTGTCATATTGATGAGAGCTAAACAAGAGAACAAAGTTCCACCGATATTGGCAATAGCCATTATATCTTTAGAAAGAGCAGAAAAAAACGCTACAATTATTACTGCTATGCGATATATCACTATACTTTTTGCACCGAATAAATATAGCCACCCCATTTCACAACAATATACAAACGAAATTACTGAAGAAAATGCAAACAAAGGTGCAGCTATGGTTAAAAGTATAGGAAACCATGAAGAAACAGTTTCAAATGCCTTTTGAGTGATTAATATCCCTTCACCAACACTAGTCTGGTATGCACCTGTTATTACTATCGTTATTCCAGTTAAACAGCAAGTGAGCATTGTATCAAAACACGGTTCTATCATAGCAACAAGCCCAGTTCTTACTGGTTCTTCATCTTTAGTTGTTGCATGAGTAATTGCAGCAGAGCCGACACCAGCTTCGCTGGCAAAAATTGCTCTTTGAATTCCAGCAACAAATGCTCCTACCATCCCTCCGCCAACAGCATTAAAATCTATCATGCTGGAAAATAATATCTTAAATGTGTGACCAAGATTGTGGATATTAAATCCAATAATAATAAGGCAGCTACATATATATATGAGTGACATAATAGGCACTAGTGCAGAAGATACTCTAGCTATCCTTTTAATTCCGCCAATAATCACTAGAGCAAGCAGCGCAGAGATTATGGAAGAAAGAAACCAAGAGTGACCATCTACCCAACTTGAATAGCCAGATAATATTGAAACCATTTGGTTGGTTTGAAACGCTACACTTCCACCAAGACCTGATAATACAAAGAATACTGCATATATTGCAGCTAAAACAATACCAAGTTTTTTAAATCCAAATTCCTCCAGACCATTCCTTATATACTGAAAGGGACCACTAAACAATTGCTCCTGATCTTCTGTTCTATGTCTAAATGCTAAAGTCACTTCGGCAAATTTTGCTGACATACCAAAAAAACCTGTAATCATCATCCAAGGCACCGCTCCTGGCCCTCCCATTGAAACTGCAATTGCGACTCCAGCAACAGTTCCAAGGCCTACTGTGCTTGAAAGTGCAGTCATAAATGCCTGAAAATGCGTAATATGACCATCATGGTGATTCGTGTCATATTTTCCACATAAAATAGCAAACGCATGCTTAAACATTCTTATGTTGAGAAATCCAAAACGTAATGTTAGAAACACATAACCAAAAGCTAGTAGAAAGATTATAAATGGCACGTAAAGGATTTTGAAAAACAGCACTTCATTCATGAAGTTATTTATTCCATTCAACACAGCATCATAACTTTCATAAAAACCTGAAGCAGCGTACACATCATTAAACAATAGGCAAAATAACACCATACAAAGTAATCTATAAATCATGTTAATACCCTTTAGAATTGTAATAAGAATCTATTGTATTCAAAACTTCCCTTCTTAGTAGATATATTGCAACAGCATTTGGAATCATAAGGCACATGAACAAACTGTCGCCTAGGTAAGATATAAATTCTATATTTTTTGACATACAACTGATATATACTGAAACCACTATAAGAATTTGGAACGGTATCAGTATTTTTTTATTACCAAATAAATACAGCAGAGCAACTTCACAGTAGTAACAATAAGCTATTATTGTAGAAAATGCAAAGGAAAACATCATTAGCGGAAAAACTAACTTGCTGAACAAGGGCAAAACTGTTGAAAATACCGAACTAATTAGTGTAATATCACCCACGTTATCAGTGCTATGCATACCAGTAATAATTATCACGATACCAGTCAAAAATGAGATTAGTATTGTGTCTATAAGTGGTGCAATCATTGCAACGCATCCAACTTTAATTGGATCTTCTTCTTTTACAGCTGAATGTGCTATAGCTGCTGTTCCGGTACCTGCTTCGTTAGCAAACACTGATCTTCTCACTCCTGCTATTAATCCGCTCAATACTCCGCCTCCTATAGCTGATTTATTGAAGATGTCTTGGAATATTATGGATAGAGCATTCAGCAAATTACTTCTGTTTACATAAATTAAATATATACACATACCCATATATAGCACTATCATAATTGGTGCTAAGCTCGTTGAAACGAAAGCAATGCGCTTTATTCCTCCCAATATTACAATAAAGACAAGCAGGGATATAATAATAGATGCGTTGTATTCGAAGAGGTTATTTGACAATGCTGCTATCTGATTCGCTTGAAATGGTATACCGCCCAAAATCATTGCAATAAGTAGCATAATCGCATAAGTAAAGGCAAGAAATCTACCAGTTTTTGCAAATCCAATTTTTGCAAGCCCGTACTTCATGTAATAAAAAGCCCCGCCAGTTGCATTTTCAGAGCGATAGGTGAATGCAAGCACCACCTCGGCAAACTTTATCGACATACCAAGTATTCCGGTAATTACCATCCAAAAAACTGCACTTGGGCCCCCTATTGTGATAGCTATTGCAACTCCTGATATTGTTCCAAGACCAACTGTTCCTGAAATTACTGTTGCAAACGCTTGAATATGAGTGATTATGCCATTGTTATTGTTATTACACTTTAGATTGAATAGCGTCTGTATTCCATGCTTGAACAATCTAAAGTTAGTGAATTTGAATTGGATGGTACAAAAAACCCCAGTTGCAATTACCCAAATAATTATAAATGGAATGTTGAATATCTTTATGTACAGAAATGAATTTAACAGTTCACTTATTTTTACAATCATGCTGCTCACTACTTTTTATTACAACTTATAGCTAACGAGCTTTATACGAGTAATATATATAAAGCCCAGTGCTTACTGGAATAGTAAGTACATACACTACACCTAAAATTGGTAGCGTCATCCAGGGCTTACTGATGAAAAATATAATAAGTACTCCAAAAAATGACACAAATATATAGGATAGGCTTTTGGGAACATAAATATATTTTGCAGAGAAGGTTGGAATGTGACTTATCGAAAAAAATGAAATGGCCAGAAAGTAACAAGCTACGTTTCTTGTGTTAAAAAATCGCTCTATGAGAAGTAAGTATTCACTCTCATGAGATTGAAAGGTAATAATTATTGGTAACAAAGAAAGTAAAGCACACACTGGAGCTGGAACACCAGAAAAGAAAAATTTTTCCCAGTGTGATTGTTCTGAGTGTAGCGAAACATTAAATCTTGCAAGTCTTATTGATATGCAGATTACGTATATCATTACTAAAATCCAACCTATGACTTTGATTTCGTTTAGCTTCCAAAAATACAAAAGAAATGCAGGCGCTGCACCAAAATTTAGAAAATCTGCAAAAGAATCAAGCTGGGCTCCAAAATCGCTAGTTGATTTTAGAATTCTAGCTATTCTGCCATCCATTCCATCTATTATTGCTGCAATGATGATAAAAATTACTGAGAATTCCCATTGTTCATTAAATGTAAATTTAAGTGAAGTGAGACCAGAACATAAACCCAATAAAGTTATAAAGTTTGGGAATAATTTAGTAATAGGTAAGAATCTACTGTTACTTCCATCGTTATTCATATAACGTCAAAAGTAAGCTTCTCTTGAACGTTTTCCTTATTTAAGTTTGCTATAATTGTTTCACCACCAATAACAGTTTGCCCTTCTGAAACTCTGACTTCTATATCAGCAGGAACATAAATATTCACTCTACTACCAAATCTTATAATTCCAAACCTTTCACCTGCTTTCACATTCTGGGATACTCCTAAATTACAAACGATACGACGTGCAATTAATCCAGCTATTTGCTCCACAATAATTTCTTTTCCCTTTTCGTATTCAATCACAATAACCTGCTTTTCATTTTCATTACTAGACCTATTGCTCATTGCGGATACAAACTTGCCTTTTTTATAATTCATTTCCTTTATCGTACCAGATATTGGTATACGGTTCACATGGACGTTCAAAACACTTAAAAATATGCTAACAAGCGTGAACTTCTTCTCTTCTCCATTTTCTGCCGATAAAGGATAATTAACTTCTTCAATTTTTGAAATCACACCATCAGCAGGACTTAATATAAGATCCTTGTTGTTTGGCACAGCTCTTGTTGGATCGCGAAAGAAATAAGTACACAATAATGTCGGAAACAAGCACGTAACACCAAACCCCCAAGATATAGAGAATGCTATACACGTTACTATAAAGGCAACGACTATAAATAAATAACCTTCCCTGTTTATATTAGGTAAACTAAAACACATAATCTTATTCACAATAACCTATTGTTAACAATTTATCATTTATAATTTCTCATGAAAAGCTTTTTTTAACTGCTTCAGCAAAGTCCTCTTGATACAAGGTAACATTACAGATTAGCACACACCGTCATACTGTAACAACCCATCCAACACAAACTAAGTTTAGATCAGAACACTGATTCTTCTAAAAGTTGCTCACTATCCTCGTCTATTATAATAGAATTATCATGATTTCTGAGTAAATCTCTGATTTTCATTTCTATTTCATTTGCGACTTCTTTGTTTGTTTTTAGGTAAGTTTTTACATTCTCTCTTCCTTGTCCAAGACGTGTATTGTTATATGAATAGTAAGCACCTGCTTTTTCAAGCACACCAAGCTTTGCTCCCATATCTATTATTTCTCCGAGTTTTGATATACCTTCATTGTACATTATATCAAATTTCGCTTCTCTAAATGGAGGAGCAACTTTATTTTTTACAACTTTAACTCTTGTTTCATTGCCTGTAATATTTTCTTTGTCTTTTATTACACCAACTTTTCTTATGTCAAGCCTTACAGAAGTATAGAATTTTAATGCATTTCCACCCGTGGTAGTTTCAGGATTTCCATACACTACTCCTATTTTCATACGAATTTGATTAATAAATATCAATATACAGTTCGCTTTTGAAACGGCAGAGGTTAGCTTTCGTAGCCCGTGACTTAGAAGCCTTGCTTGCAGCCCCATATGTTGATCACCCATATCACCTTCAATTTCAGCTCTTGGAGTTAACGCTGCAACAGAGTCAATAACTATCACATCAACCGCACCAGAACACACTAAGTACTCAACAATGTGTAATGCTTGTTCCCCAGTGTCTGGTTGCGAAATTACTAAATCATCAGTGCTTACCCCAAGTTTACGAGCATATAAGACATCCAATGCATGTTCTGCATCGATAAATGCGCATGATCCTCCTTTTTTTGTGCTTCAGCAATCACGTGCAAGGCAAGAGTGGTTTTACCAGAACTCTCGGGACCAAATATTTCAATTATACGTCCTTTTGGCAGACCTCCAACACCTAGAGCCGAATCAAGCGCAATTGATCCTGTGGATATTGTGTCTATTTTCTCTACAGGGTTTTGCTTCAACTTCATTATTGCACCTTTACCAAATGCTTTTTCAATCTGGCTTATTGCGTTATCTAATGCTTTTTGCTTATCATTATTTCTTTCTTCTGAGTTGTTTGCCATGGATCATTTATTAACTTGTATAACTTCCATGATAATCAAACGTGAACAACCTGCCAAGGGTTTTTTAATAACGAAGAACGTTATCGTAGAAAAATTAGCTACCTAAATTATATTAAGATAGAAAGTTAGATAGACTCTGCAGTGCGATACAAAATAACGATAGAATACAATGGTAGTAGTTTCTCTGGCTGGCAGAAGCAGCAACATTCTGCTAATTCAATCCAGGAAGCCATAGAAAATGCTATATTTAATTTTAGTGGTGAGAAAGTTACTTTGTACTGCGGTGGCAGGACTGATGCAGGGGTTCATGCTTTAGGACAAATTGCTCATTTTGATATGGAAAAGGAATTTGAGCTTTATAGAATAAGAAACGCAATAAATTATCATTTAAAATCAATTCCCATAGTTGTACTGAATGCAGAAGTTGTAGATGATGCGTTTCACGCACGGTTTTCAGCAAAAAAAAGATATTACGAATACAGAATAGTTAATCGCTATGCTCCTGCCGCTCTGGAGACAGGTTATGTATGGCAAGTGTTTAACCCACTTGATGTAAATATTATGCGTGAAGCTGCTAAACATCTACTTGGAAAACATGACTTTTCAAGTTTTCGTTCAAAAGATTGTCAAGCCGCAAATCCGATGAGAACAATTGATGATATCGATATAATACAAAATGGGAATCATATACACATCAAAATATCTGCTATTTCCTTTTTACATAACCAAGTGAGGATCATTGTGGGTACTTTAGTTGAATTTGGAAAAAATAGAACTAATCCACAAGAAATGCTAAATATATTAAACCAATGCAAAAGAAATGCAGCTGGAGTTACTGCACCACCTTTTGGCTTATATTTGGTAAAGATAGATTACTAATTTAATAAAAAGTAACGTTCTTAGTGAAATAAGTGTCATACCGCCACGGTATCTCCAGATCCTGCTAACAAGAAGCGGGATGACAAGTTTAAGTTCTCATTGGCATCACTACATATAATACACTTGAATCGTCTTCATCAGTGATAATTGTAGCACTATTACCATCGGCTAAGCTAAACTTACATTTATTTTTTATGCAGGATAGAACATCAAGTAAATAACGCGAGTTAAACCCTATTTCTATAGGGGCTTCATTGTAGTCCACTTCTATGGATTCAGTTGCATCATTGCACTCTTGAGAGTTTGAATGCAGAGTCAGCAGCTTTTCTTGTAGTGAGAATTTAATGGATTTTACTTTATCAGATACAACAACGGAAACTCGATCTATAACATCTGAAAGTTTTTTACTTTCAATAATCATATGCTTATCTTGAGATGCTGGAATAACTGCTTTATAATTTGGAAAAGTCCCATCTATTAATTTTGATATTAGAATATATTCACCGCATGTAAACTTGATTTTTCTGTCTGAGAGTTTTACATTAATTTCATTACAGTCGTCCAATATTTTTAACAGCTCCATAACAGTTTTACGTGGAATGATCACACCAAATTCGCCATTGATGTTCCCAGGCTTTGGTCTCTTTATACATGATAAACGGTGACCATCAGTTGCAACGCAGTACAGAAACTGCTCGTCTGTATGTAGATATATTCCATTTAAATTATACCTTGTATCATCTAGTGATACAGCAAATTTTGTTTTAGTTAATAAGTCTATCAGGTCCGTATTTAGTAGAATAAAATCATGTTTATAATTGTCTTCTTCAAGAGCAGGAAAGCTGCTTGAAACTACATTCGGTAAAGAAAAGTTTGCATTTCCGCAAGACATCAATAATTTTCTTTGGTTGTTTACTTCAAAATTGACATCCAAATCAGCGGGTAACTTCTTCACTATGTCATGTAAAGTATGCGCTGAAATTTTTACTTCTCCTTCTGTTAATACGGTTGCAGCAAGTGAGGCAAACATTGAAATGTCAAGATCAGTTGCCATTAATTTTATGCTGCCGTGTTGTGCTTTGATATTTATACATGCCAAAACATCTATTGCATTACGCCTTTCAACCACTCCACTTACTCTGGATAATGTATTTAAAAGACTTGTACGGCTCACGCTAAAACGCATCTGCTCGCACACAGAATTTTGCTTTTTGATTTCTGTATCTACACCTGCAACCTCTGACATTGCTAACTCTCAAAAATATATTTTAAATGATATCCACATCCTATATAAAGTAAAGTGCTATTTATATTTCCATTGAAAGAGTAGTCCAGTTTATACTATAGCTGGGTATTTTGTTACAATGATTTACTTTGTATGACATAAATCATGCATTTTTTGATACGCTTTTTGAAAACCAAGTAGGGAATAAGTATCATCAATGGTCACTGTTTTTGTTTTTCCATTAACTACCATTGATAATCCCTGCTTCATTTTTAGAATGAGATCTTGATCTATTTTTGTATGCTCTGCCCACGCAAAACTTCCCTGTATTATAGGCAGTGTATATTTAATTTTTTTGTCGATATTGAGAGCTACAGGCTCCTTATCATACTGAAAACCAGAGGTAACGCTTACCTCATCTGCTTTTTTATCAACATAACTGACCATTACATACGGCTTGCGATTGGTTGTATAATGCTCGCTTTTTGTCTTAGGGTAAGATACAATGTAACACACTTTCTCTCCATCTTCTGATGCAGTATATACAAGCCAGTCTTTGTATTTTTCCTTCAATTGCACATCACTAACCGATGCAAAAGCGCCTATTGAAAAAAATATTAGAAATATAAAAAAACTACGCATGCAAACCAAATTTCAAACTTTCTGATTGTATATATTGTTTTACCTTAGCCATCGCCTGCTCAGCCAACTGTCTTATTCTTTCTCTTGAAACACAATATTTTTTACTAAGTTCATCTAGAGTTTGAGTGTTTTCAGACAAATATCTACTGATAAAAATGTCTCTTGCCCTTTCGTTAAGGCTTGCTAGTGCATTGTTTAAAATTGTTTCTTTTAATTCTTTTTCTTCATGATTCTGATAGGTTACTTCTTGACTGACCAAGTTACATGGGATCATATCTTGCAACTCCCTTTTAGAGTCATCACCTATTTTTATGCAATCGTTTAGCGACTGATCCTTACAAGCCAAACGGTAATTCATCTGCAGAACATCTCCTTCGGATACAGAAAGCTCATTAGATATTGCTTTTATTTCTTCATTGCTTAAAGTCTCTCTGTTTGTATACTGTAAAATTCTTTTTTTATTTTACGTAAACTAAAAAATAATCTTCTTTGTGCTTGCGTTGTGCCTATTTTCACGAACGACCAAGATTTCAATATAAAGTCTTTTATTGAAGCTTCAATCCACCACACTGCATAAGTTGAAAAACGAAACCCTAAATCAGGATTAAACTTTTTTACTGCATGCATTAAACCCATATTCCCTTCCATGACCAGGTCCATCAACAATAGTCCATAATTTTTGAATTTCATTGCAATTTTCACTACCAAATTCAAATGGCTGGTAATCAATTTATGAGCAGAAGAAATATCCTTATATTGGTTCCAATTTTTTGCTAATCGTACCTCTTCCTCTTGAGACAGCATAGGAAATTTTTGCACTCTAGCAATATATTGCATGAGATTGGTTCTGCTATCAACACATAAGCTTGCCATTGGGGTCAACATAACAACTTAAATTAAAATTTCATATATATAATATATTGATTTTCAAGCAAAAATTCAAGCTTTGATTTGAAAAAAGTATAAACCTTCTATCTAATTGGGATCTTAAAGACGATAAGCCCCAGCACAGCTACCTGGGTAACACTATATATGACATCCTGCCAGCGTGTAATGATGAACATTATAGTTTAAATACTTAGTAAGTGGTGTTATTCCAGTGCCTTGACACTGGAATCCACATTTCTTTTTTCTAGATCCCAGTGGGCTTTGTTGCATAGCAACGTAAGTTTTTTCCAGAGTAAATAATTTTATGCGACTATTTCAAATTTAGGCATACCAATTGCAGTAAATTTGTTCATTAAGTAGCATTTAATAAGCAGTTTCTTCTCTCTATTTGTCTCAGATTTATTCTTAAAACTAAACCCAAATATTCGCTTCAACCTTGAGAAAAATCCTTCAATATACGATCTTTTTCCGTAATTTACTTCTTCTTTCCATCTTTTTATACCATTCTCACCATGTAATTTCATTAACTGAATAGCGGCATTTCTATCAAGCATATAATCCAATTTTGGATGCTCTGCTGCGTTGTTTTTCGGAGGAATTTTCGTTTTTATGCCATATTGATTACACAGCTTATAGAGCTTTTATAGCATATTTAACATCAAATTTCCCCAATGCTCCATAGTGATCAGAGTAAACGCCATTACTGTATTTTGTAGCTATGACTTGTTTGCTCAACATTATGTGCAATTTTCTTACTTGTTTATAGCCGCGGTACTCTCTATCTTTGCTATTCTCTTTGCTGTGTGTTGTTGTATATACTAATTCCTGTACTGTCTATAGCAATTTCGATATCTTCCATGTTATTTTTATCAACTCTGCAATCATTGATCTTAATATCAAGTTTCTTTTGATGCTTGTGAATAGCTGCAAATTTTTTCCTATTTGTTCAATGTATCCCTCTAAAAATCCCACTCAAACCTATTCTGAATAGATGGGTTATTATATGTATCAAAATTACCACTTTGTTGCTGTAAATATTGTTGCCACCCTACATTTTTGGCCCAATTTCATACCAATTTTCTATGGCTTCGTTGATATAATGAAAAATATTTCCTCTTTTTTCTAGAAATTTGTTATATTCTCTATGGTTACTGACTCTCATTTTTTGTGGCATATTTATCCTTAAATCGTCATTTTATAATGAATTTAGTCAGTAATCACTAGCTTTTCTGCTGCTATGCAACAAAGCCCACTGGGATCCAGATTGGATACTGAGTTGGTGAGTATAAAAGTATAGCTAACGTGAGCTCTGCGTCATGCCGCCACGGTATCTCAGCAGATCCCGCTAACAAGCAGCGGGATGACGATTGTCAGGGTGTCATCCCAGTGCCTCTTTTTTGTCATCCAAGTAGCCCCTTTTTTTGTCATCCCAGTGCCCAGACACTGGTTCACTCTATAATGGCAGTGCCTCTATGATGTAAGGAATCCAGTTTTTATGCAATCTCATCAAGAACGTTGTGTTTTAACGTAAGGTTGGCTACTGTTTACACTCACTAACTTAGCTGGATCCCAGTGTCTGGGCACTGGGATGACAGCAGTCCTACGTCATACCGCGATTCATTCCTACGTCATACCGCGATTCATTCGCGGTATCTCTTAACATAGATCCCGCTAACAAGCAGCGGGATGACACCTCTCTTGGGCTCTTTTAGCTACAAACGTTAAGAAATTTACCAAACGAAAAAAAAGGCAAAAGAAGCCCTGGTCATTGTCTATTTTCTGTATTGGCGTTTTTTTAAGTCTTAAACACTGCAATTTAGCTGCTTTTAAGTGCAGCTCACCTTAGTTCAAATGTTTAAGAAATTTACTAAGCAGAAAAAAAGGCAAAAGAAATCCCGTGTTAGCTAGTTGTCACTCTCTAATCCTGCAAATTGGCGTACTATACTGTCTTAAACGACTTATAAGCGCGTTTCAGCTTATATAGGTAAAAACCCAGAAATGTTGTGAAGACATAAGGTGCACATAGTGCAAAAAATTAAAAATAAGACGCCAACTACGTTGTTTTCTTGCTGTTTAATCTGCACAGATGAAGATAACTGAATACCTTCACTATCATAATAAGGGGGCTGGCGGAGTTTGTCAAGTAGTTTTGCATTGTGAAAACAACGATCACAAAAATCCTATATCACCGGTCATGAATACGTTATTTGCCCATTCGATTAATAACTTACCTCCTGGTAAATCTACTGAAGTCTGTTGGGCAGTCAGATATCCACGTAGTGTGGATGCAACAAGTGCTGCACAGGCTGCACTACCGCATGATGCAGTAATGCCTGTACCTCTTTCCCAAACTCTTAAAGCTATTTCTCCAGACTTTTCAACTTGTGCAATACTAATATTAATTTTCTGAGGAAATAGTACGTGATTTTCTAGCTTTGGTCCTAAATTTCGCAATGGTATTTCACTTATGTTATCAACAAAAAAAACTATATGAGGGTTACCAATATTTACTGCAACAGGATCTTTTAGCATTTCAAGCTCTATAGGTAAGTGAAGAGTGTCACACTCAGTAGACAAGGGAATTTCATGCCATTTTAGCAAAGGTTTACCCATGTTAACCTTTATGGATTTATCACCAACTTTAAAACACTCTAAAATGCGTTTGTTTACCAGCTCAATAGTGATATACTCAGTACCTTTTTCTGACATTATCAAATATCCAACACAGCGTGCTGCGTTTCCGCACATTTCAGCTCGACTACCATCAGCATTATAGATATGTATAAAGCAGTCTGCAGCATTAGACATTGTTATAATTATCACTTGATCACAACTGCTTTGATCAGCAATTTGTCTATAGTTCCAGTCTAAATTGTTTGTTGAACGTGAGTCTATGATAACAAAATTATTGCCAGTACCGTGCATCTTGATAAAATTTTTAGGACCTTGGCCACTCATCATAAAAAAATATTTCTTCTATTGGTCTTCTTTTTTTCTTACTTGTTTCAGCACCCTCTTCTTCGTAACCAACCGCTATCACTGACATTACATTAAAATCATCGGATATGTTGAATCTTTCTACTATTTTATCTCTATCAAATCCACCCATTTGATGAGCCATTAAGTTCACAGATGCAGCCTGTAGCATAAGTGCATAATTTGCTGCACCAGTATCATGACTAGCCCAAAGATTTTCTCCTTTACCTCGTTTACGGAAGTTTTTAGCACTGAAAGATATGATTAACACTTGTGCATCTTTTGCCCATTTTTGATTAGATTCATCAAGACAATTTAGCAGCTTTTCCCATGCGCTTTGATTGTTCTGTTTGTTGCATATCACATATCTCCAAGGTTCATCACCAAAACATGAGGGAGTCAGCCTTACAGCTTCCATTAAAATATCCATGTCTTCCTGAGATATTGCTCTTGTAGTATCGTATGAACGTCCGCTGTGTCTTGCTTTCATCAACGATAATAGATCTTGTTTACTTATCATTTTTAATTTAATAGTGCATAAATAATTCATTGTAGCACAATATAAGCAAAATTTAAATTGCAAAACCTCTTATATATATTATATTTTATAAGTTATTTTTATTGGGAAGGTATGTTTATAACACAATCTAGCAGTAGATCAACACTGGCTGAAATATTGTCTTGCGTTTTACTTTTATTCTTGATGGCTCAAATAAGCGTACCATTGCAGCCTGTGCCTATCACATTGCAAACTTTAGGAGTAATGCTTATTGGGCTTAAATTTAACCGCAGAACAGCATTCTATTCTGTGCTTACATATCTATCACTTGGTGCAGCAGGATTTCCTGTTTTTGCGAATTTTTCTGGTGGTTATCACATTTTTCTCGGACCAACAGGTGGATATTTAATTGGCTTTTTAGCTGCTGTCATAGTGATGGGTGAAGTAAATGAACTCTTAAGCCTTAAATGTGAATTACTCGCGCGCAATTCTTTAAGTTGTCTGGCTGGTACAGTTGTAATCTTTATTTGTGGTGTTAGTTGGCTTGCTGTTTACTTGGGTCTGGGACAAGCAATAATGGTGGGTGTTTTACCATTTATCCTTCCTGGTTTGGTAAAAATTTTTCTACTCGTAGCGGTTTTGCAGTATTTGAAAAAGTGATAAGGTTTCGTCCTCATCATTTCATGTGCACCCTCGCGTTTCGGGGATATGGGTATTCTCAGGGTTTTGTAGAAAATTATAAAAAGATAGCAAGCAAAGTAATGAGTGATCCTAATACTCAAATCAAAGTAGTTGGCAATCTTGATAGTATTTGTAGTGCTTGCCCAAACCAGACTAAACAAGGTAAATGCACCGAACAAGCTAAAGTTTTAGAGCTAGATAGAAGGCATATGGGAATTTTAGGAATAAAAATTGGCGAGACTTTAACTTGGAATGAGGCGGTAAAAAAGATTAGAGAGAAAATGTCTTTAAAGAAATTTGATTACGCATGTGAGGGGTGCAACTGGCAGCCATATGGAATATGTAAAAATGCCCTTTTAAATTGTCGTTCCTATAAAGGTAGTTGACAAAATGTTAAGATAAATTGAAGCATTTTTGTGGAAATAGACTTCTTGCACTACCTCCCAAGCCACAACTGTCATTCAGTAGAAAAAAAACTTGCTTGACAAACTCCGCCAGCCCCCTTATTATAATAATAAGGGTATTCATGACTCAAAACTTGTTTTTGACCTGCAGGCTCAATGACAAAATTCAGTAAAAACTCAGGGTATTTATTGGCGGATTACATAAAATTATAGCGGCTGCATGTCTTTTTTATTTTTTCTACATTCAGCCAAATCGCGCTTATTTTAAGCGTTAGCACATTATTACAGCGCCACTTACAGTAATATAGAGTCAAAACTCGCACCACGGGGCTTCTTTTGCCTTTTTTTCCGCTTGGTAAATTTCTTAAATATCTTCTTAAATTTTATAGCTAATCAGTACTGGGATGACAAGAAAGGAGCACTGCTATTATAGAGTGAAATGAGATCCCAGTGTCACGCACTGGGATGACATTATAGGAGCACTGGGATGACATTATAGGAGCACTGGGATGACATTATAGGAGCACTGGGATGACATTATAGGAGCACTGGGATGACATTATAGGAGTACTGGGATGACATTATAGGGGCGCTGGAATGACACCCTGACAATCGTCATCCCGCTACTTGTTAGCGGGATCTAGAGATACCGCGGCGGTATGATGCAGGAAAACCTAGCCAGCGTTAGCCATAACACAACACTTTTATACTCACCAAACCCAATGCATTACTTGCAATTAAGTTTCCTGGATTCCAGACTAGAATGACACCGTCATAAAAGAACCAGTGTCAGCTACTTGCATGACACCTTCCTGATAGACAATGTTCGTACAGTGTCAGCTACTCAGATAACAGGAAGAAGGTGCTGGGATGACAGGAGATACCGTCTTGTTAGTCAACAAAAAAATTATAAAAATTTCCCAAGTTGCATCATAAAATCAAAAAATACTTCCAATTGTGTAACAGTACACAGATTATAGTTAGTGGATATGTTGATAAGTAAACTTCATCTGTTTTGTGCGTATAAAACTAATTTACTTATCAACATATCCACTAACCAACAACATTCAATAAATTTGTGTAAGATACCACTTTACATAAGATAGATAGGAAGCATTTTTGATTTTAAAGTACTAAACCTTCAGTCAACCTCCTAGCCCTGTAGTTTTTGATATGGTTAGGATCAAAAGCACTTTTGGATGTCAGAATACCGAAAATGATATGGAGTAGCTTACGCATTGCAGCACCAACGATGGCCATATTATGCTTACCCTTTTCCTTTAATCTTTGGCAAAAGCTCATAATGATAGGATTGTGATTCTTAGCTACTATGGCAGGAAAGAAAAGTGCCTTACGTAATGTTTGTGAACCGGATTTACTTAATCTGGGTTTGGCATATACAGAGGAACCTGACGTCATATTTCGTGGTATAACTCCTGTATATGCTGCCAATTGCCTGGCATCTCTAAAAACCTCTATATCAGAAACTTCAGCTAAAATAGCTATTGCTGATTCTTCTCCTATGCCTGGAATAGTCAATAGAAGTTGAAAATTTTCCAACAATTCTTTGTGTTGATTTAATAGTTCACGTACGGAGTTTTTTATTGTTTCTATTTTTTGAGCTATATTCATTGCAAGGTCTTCCCAAGCATTTGCAACTTCTTTAGGCAGTCTCTCTTTTTTTCTAAGTGGTTATTTACTAATGTTAACTCATCTTTTAACGCAACTGAGCAACGATAAAGATGTTTTAATTTTTTCATTTCAGGAGAAGGTGGTGTCCAACTAGAAGGTTCCTGTCTTTGGCAATAATCAGCAATAACTTCTGCATCGGTCTGATCATTCTTTTGTCGTATCAGCTTACTCCTTGCATAAGATTTTATGCAATAAGGATTTACAACACTTACAAAATGTCCAGCATTGTGTAGAAATTCAGCCAGTGCTTCGCTATAACAACCAGTAGATTCCATGCAGGTTTTTACTTTTTCTACATTATGTTTGTGTAGAAAATTCAGTAGACTTTGAAACCATCGTTCTTAAAGCTTCTTTTTCTAGTTTCACGCTTTCCTTTTTTGCTTATAAATGAGAGAAAAACATCAAAGCGATCTTTTGATATATCTATGCCCAAAAAGTTGTTGATCATATATAACCCCATACGTTACCATTAAAAATGAAAAGTAAGGCTAGTCTTGTGAATACAGAATTAGAACCATTCAGGTCTTTCTACGATACCGTCCAGCCTATACTTTTGAGAAGGGAATTCTTATCTCCTCTACAGATTTTATATCTAAGAAGAAGCACAGAGTTCCTCCCTTCTCCACCTAATGCTTAAGCTTAAAACATTAGATGCTTTTGACAAGATACAAGAAGGGGCTACTCGGATAACAAGAAAGAGGCTACTCGGATGACACCCTGACAACCGTCATCCCGCTGCTTGTTAGCGGGATCTATGTTAAGAGATACCGCGAATGAATCGCGGTATGACGTAGGAATGAATCGCGGTATGACGTAGGACTGCTGTCATCCCAGTGCCCCGACACTGGGATCCAGTTTTCCATATAACCTCATCGAAAACGTTGTATTTTAACGTAAAACATCTATTTTTATGCTTACCAACTTAATAAAATTCCTGGATCCCAGTGTCTGGGCACTGGGATGACAAAAAGGGGCTACTCGGATGACAAAAAAGAGCACTGGGATGACAGGAGAAGGGGCTACTCGGATAACAAAAGAGGCTACTCGGATGACACCCTGACAACCGTCATCCCGCTGCTTGTTAGCGGGATCTATGTTAAGAGATACCGCGAATGAATCGCGGTATGACGTAGGAATGAATCGCGGTATGACGTAGGACTGCTGTCATCCCAGTGCCCAGACACTGGGATCCAGTTTTCCATATAATCTCATCGAAAATGTTGTAACCACTTTCTATGCTAGTTTGCTTGCTTACAAGCAAACTTTTCTGGATCCCAGTGTCGGGGCACTGGGATGACACCATTCTTTTTCCTGGATCCCAGTGTCGGGGCACTGGGATGACAAAAAGGGGCTACTCGGATAACAAGAAAGAGGCTACTCGGATGACACCCTGACAACCGTCATCCCGCTGCTTGTTAGCGGGATCTATGTTAAGAGATACCGCGAATGAATCGCGGTATGACGTAGGACTGCTGTCATCCCAGTGCCCAGACACTGGGATCCAGTTTTCCATATAATCTCATCGAAAATGTTGTAACCACTTTCTATGCTAGTTTGCTTGCTTACAAGCAAACTTTTCTGGATCCCAGTGTCGGGGCACTGGGATGACATCATAGGGGCACTGGGATGACAGGAGAAGGAGGCTACTTGCATGACACCATTCTTTTTCCTGAATCCAAGTAGTCAAGCTACTCGGATGACACCATTTACAACCACTCCCCTACCCTTTCTAGCTGTTTATAGCTATTAAATCTCAGGAATTTATCAAAATATGGAGAGGCAATAAAGGGTGTGGAATTACTTAAATAATTAGATAAAAAACCAGGCAGATCATTTTTTAATTCTTGCATTTTGTATCTATAATTTTGTATAGAAATAACTTTTATTTTATCATAATCAAGTTTCCAATAAGCAAGTTCTGAAACTTCTCTTTTTGTTATATGTTCTACCGCTAAGGCTTGCAAAATTAACTGTGGAAAAAACCCCGACATCACTTCTTCGTTGGAAGGTGGTGAACCAAGTTTATAGTCTATAATTGCTACTTGCCCACTTGGTAGATACTCAACTCTATCACATCTTGCTGTCAGTAAAATTTCTTGTGGGATCAGATCTCTATTTGTCATCCAAGCAGTTTCATACTGGGATACATCATCACAAGAAATATAGATTCCAGCGTCACGCGCTGGAATATGAAATATCGGACAGGTAAAACTCTTTTCCAACTCAACATAATTGCTTCGAGTTTCATCAAATTCGACAAAAGATTGAATTATCCTTTGCAGTCTTACCCACCACATATTTGAAAAATTAAACTGACTAGTCGAGAATGCTTTTCGTGCAATGCTCATTGGCGACTTTTTGTTGCGTAAATATCTTGCAAGAATGTTGTGCACCATAGTGCCAAATTCCAATATCGATGGCTTAAAATTCAAGTCTCTTAATTGTTTAAGGCCCAGTATATATTCAACGTAAAATGAATAAGGATTACGAATTAGCTTTTCTATTGCACTGCAAGACATCACCTGCATTTTTTCTTTTCTAACTTCGGTTTGAGGTTTTGGCATAGGCTGAGTACATGGAACAGTACATTCAGGCGTATTTAATATCCTCAGCCAATCGCGATACGGCTGTTTCCCCTCCTTGAGCAGAATTTCCAAACGCTGCAATAGAATTGGTTTTCTATGGCTTAGCGATCTTGTAATATAAACCTTACTTGCACAAAACAAATTGTGTAAAGTATAAAAAAAATACCCCTGCTCTTCTTGCGCAGAAGGAAGGTTAAATTTTTCTCTCGTAAGTGCATTCAAAAGCGGACTTTGAAAGCTTGGCGCTTCATTAAATCCAGCGAGTATTACAACTTTGTTGTGATATAAGCTGAATTTATTCAAGTCATTTGCTACAGAGAAAAACTCTTTCTCTAAAAATAAGGTCAGAATTTGGCTATATAACTCTAAGGAGCACTTAATTTCTATACCCTCACATGCATTCAAGAAATTACAGGTGAAATTACCTATTTCACTATTTAGCTCTGAAAAATTTATACCAGATAGCACATTAATACACTGCAAATGAGTTGCCACCACATCAGAAATAGGGCAATTTATAGAGTTAAGTAAAAGATTAAGTATAGCCTCTAACCTATTGATAATAAGCAATATATCCTCTTTATGTTTTAGCTTTTTATAGGTATTAATAGCATCTATAATATCTTTAAGGCCATTTGTACTAAAGTTGCGTAATATCTCTATTTCAAATTCAGATAAAATCCGAGTGTACTCTTCTTGAGTGTAACCAAAAGTCACTAGCCTATGTTTAAGGAGCGAAAGTAATGACACACTGCTCCAATTTGAGGTCAAAACTTCGATACTATAAAGTAGGAGTGTTATATAAGGATAATTTTCCGGTATGGCACTGTGTTGCCTTGATAAACATGCTATACGAGCTGCAAGTAATTTATCAAAGACAACCAAAGAAACGTTTTCATAACCTTCATTCTCTATAATTAATGATGTCACTTGTGCTTCTTCCTCTCTGGAATCACAAGTGATGACTTCAATATTGCCAATATGTCCATTACTAACTTTGCTTAGATCGGCAGTTGTATCAAAAATGTAATCTAGATATTCCTCAGGACTTCCTGTTATCCCAGCCCTTTCTTCTGTCATCCCAGTGCTTGACACTGGGATCCAGTTTTCATTATACAGCCACCTGGTGCGCTCATTTAAAGTTAAGTTTTCTGGATCCCAGTGTCTGGGCACTGGAGAACACGCTTCTGGCAGAAAACTCACATCTCTTCTATCTACATTTAAATAATCGAGTAGATCTTTCAGGCAATATTGATAATGTTTTTTATCAAGTGATTGCCAATCTTTCTCTTTAATTTTCAAATTCAGATTAGGAAAAATTATTTTTCCAAACGGCAGGTCATATATAGCCTTAATTAACGACTTATCCTTTCCAATTCCAACAAAGATTATATGTTGGTCTTTTTGTAAAGAGATTATCATATTGTTTATGTAATCACTCTTATGTTCTAATATATCTACTACTCCTAAATCTTTTAAAATTTTATTCCAACTCTCAATGAGTAAGCTTATGAAATTCTCTATTTTTTTTGAATGTTCATCGAATTGATAACAATCCGTTGTTTGGGTAGATTGAATTTTATCAAGCAATGATGGCAGGCTATAAGCTAAATCAATGGGGAAATTATCATTATTTTTTCTATTCCACTCCAATATGAATTGAATGAGTAGCAGCGTCCTCTTTGTTGGATTGATAACTTTAACTCTATCAAGATTTAATATTAAATCCTCTTCATCAATGTTTTCCAGTGAAACTATCTCTGGCAAAATTATGCATTTTTTAGCGTTATAATTCTTGAACGCACTCAGCAGCGCTATTACATCCCTTTTGCAGGGAAGTATGATCTTTATCTCGGGAATTTTTTCTCTTTCATATTCAGAAAATATGTGCTGAACCAATACATTGAAAAAGGACTCATCCACATTAACGGTAAAAACTCTTCCCACTAACAGTAACAATTAATACAATATTTTATTATATAGAAATCACTCAAAATATAAATGTGCTCGCAGTTTCTTATGCTATGATATATTAAAGTCTTTCACAATATTACATGGCAAACATCAGAATAGAAGTTTTAAATAAATGTGAACAAGTTGGCCGCAGAAGGATAGTTAATGTTTACTTGATTTACATAAGCAAAGAATTACCATCAAAATTACATGAAGAAATTTGTGGGCTATTTTATAATAAAGTCATACAAGACTGCCGTTATTATTCCTACAATGAAAACCTTCAATATGACTTCATAGAACCACAAGCAAAGTGGGGCTTGGAAATAAGCTTTTTACCTGGTATGACTGACAATGTGGGCAACACAGCGAAACAAATTGTTAGAGAGTATTTAATTAGCAAGGGCCACATTGATGAAGGCGTTCATATCAAAGCAAGAAGTTCAAAGCTGATTTTGGGTAAAGGAAGCATGCCAACCGAAGATGATATAAAGCAAGAATTCAACCCTATCACTGAATATTGCACACTTATCTGTAAGAACTATAGCTGGAAATATTATGGTAAATCGAATACAACACCTGGTGTCATCCCAGTGCCCCGACACTGGGATCCAGAAAATTTCAAGCAATTGTATAATGCAAACTGGATTCCAGTGTCAAGCACTGGAATGACAGAAGGTAGGGTTGGGATGACAGAGGATAGTACTAAGTCTGTTGACCTCAATGTGAGTGACCAAGAGCTTGAAAAAATCAGCAGAGATGGAATCGATGGTAATGGCACTTTAGGGCTCTCGCTGGCAGCAATGAAAGCTATAAAGGATTACTTTAAAAAACTCGGTAGAAATCCATATGATATTGAACTTGAGTCTCTGGCACAGACTTGGTCTGAACATTGTAAACACAATATTTTTTGCTCCCCTATTGATGAAATAAAAGACGGTCTATATGCTCATTATATTAAGCGTGCAACGCGTGAGATAAATTCTGACATATGCGTGTCAGTTTTCTCCGACAACGCAGGAGGAATAATTTTTGATGACGATTACTTGATTGTCGATAAAGTTGAAACTCACAATAGCCCTTCAGCTCTTGATCCATTTGGTGGAGCAATGACCGGAGTGCTTGGAGTTAATCGTGATATAGTGGGTTTCGGGAAAGGCGCGGAGCCTATAATGAATACCTATTACTTTTGCTTTGCCAAAGAAGCAAAAGGCAAATTTTATAGGGACAAGGAGCGCACTGATGAGATCTTACCGCCAAAATATATAATGAAAGAAGTGATTCATGGCGTTAATGTTGCTGGTAACTGTTCTGGCATTCCAACGCAACTTGGATCGGTATATTTTGACGATAGATTTTGTGGCAAGCCATTAGTCTTTGTTGGAAGTGTCGGAATTATTCCACGCAATATAAATAATGCACCTTCACACATTAAAGGACCAAAAAATGGCGATAAAATCGTAATTATTGGTGGAAGAGTTGGAAGAGATGGAATTCACGGTGCAACGTTTTCTTCAGAGGCTTTGTCGGGAAACAGCCCTTCAACGATTGTGCAAATTGGTGACCCCATAACACAAAAAAAACTATCCAATGCCGTCATAAAAGCAAGAGATCTTGGTCTTTATAATGCAATAACGGATAATGGAGCAGGCGGTCTATCATCGTCTATTGGTGAAATGGGAAAAGACGGATTTGAAGTTGATTTGAGCAAGGTTCTCCTTAAAAACGATGGTATGGCTCCGTGGGAAATATGGATATCAGAATCACAAGAGAGAATGACTTTAGCAGTGCCAGAAGAAAATTTTCCTGCGTTTAAGCAAATCATGAAAAAACATGATGTGGAGGTTTGTGTGATTGGAGAGTTTAATGAGAGTGGTAAAGCTGTTGTTAAATGTCCTGAAGGGACAGTAATAATGGATATGGAAACTGAATTTTTGCATGACGGTAATCCCAAAGTGCATTTACAAACAAAGCCATGGTCTAAGGAGCCTGCTGTCATTCCGGAACCCTCTCCTGTCATCCCAACACTCTTCCCTGTCATCCCAGTGCTTGACACTGGGATCCAGCAGGCTGAGCCTGCAAACATTTTATGCAAAAACCCATCCAACGGTGGAATTGAATGTGAAATGGATTCCAGTGTCAAGCACTGGAATGACACCTTTGCATTAAAAAAAATGCTAAGCAGACCAAACATATGCAGCAAAGAGTTCATAGTGGTGCAATATGACCATGAGGTTCAGGGGTCGTCAATACTGAAACCACTGCAAGGCAAGGGAAGAGTATGCAGTGAAGCTGTTGTCTCGAGGCCAGTCCTTTCTTCAAACAAAGGTGTTGTAAAATCGCAGGGATTTGGCTCAAGTTATGGAGAAATTGACACTTATCACATGGCAGCATGTGCGATTGACACTGCAATACGCAACTACGTAGCTGCAGGAGGAAATATAAATCATCTAGCGTTGCTCGACAATTTTTGCTGGTGCGATGCTTATAATCCAGAAAGGCTATGGCAGCTAAAGAGAGCTGCAGAGGCTTGTTACGACTTTGCAACTGCATTTAAAACGCCATTCATATCCGGAAAAGACAGTATGTTCAATGACTTCAAGGGATATGACGAAAATGGCGAGAAAGTGATGATATCTGCACCACCTTCATTACTCATTTCAGCAATTGGAGTTATAGAAAATATTGAAAATGCGGTATCGCTTGATGTGAAAATGCCAGGGGACTTGATATATGTGCTTGGTACAACCCACGATGAGCTTGGTAGATCTGAATATCAGTTATATAGTGGAATAGATAATAACAACGTGCCAAAAGTTGATGCAAAGAGCGCTAGGAAGTTGTATGAGCGTTACAACCAGGCAATAAAAGATGGCATAATTGCCTCTGCAATTGCACCAAACTTAGGCGGCTTAATTATTGCTCTGGCAAAATCGCTAATTGCAGGAGACCTTGGTGCTGAAATCGATCTTTCACTAGTACCAATAGGAAAAACACAAAATACAGACATAATAAACAAGATAATAATGTTTTCTGAATCGCAAAGTAGAATTTTGGTTACTATTGCACCACAAAATCAGCAGAGGTTTGAAGCGTTGTTTGAAGATGCGGCTTATTCATGTATTGGCAAAGTAACAGAGAAAAAGGTGCTAAACATAAAGGATGTTTTAAAAGTAAATCTGAAAGATTTGGGAAATAGTTATTATATAGCTAAAGTAACTTAGGTTTACAGACGATTTGATAAACGACAAACTCGTCATCCCGCTGCTTGTTAGCGGCCGCGGCGGTATGACGTAGGAAAACCTTTCTTGGGTAGCTATAGCATGTCAGTTTAAAATGTTTTTTTTCCATTAGGTTAAATAACTCTTTCACTATGTGCAATATTTACTTAAAATAAATGTATGTCATTAAATTTGGGTAGGTAGTTATGTCTATTTTACTGACACTCTTATTTATCAGTCTTTCTTTACTCAACGCTTCAAATAAATTGATGATATGTGCTGCTTTATTTATAGGAGCTGCTTTAGTTGTAAATTCAATGGTTGAATTTTATGGCAAAGAAAAAGCTACGTATAGCTTAATAGTGTGTACAGCGCTATGCTGTATTTTAAAATGGCAAAGTTTTAGTTTGATGATATTGACTTCATATGCTGCAATTTTAGTATCTCTTCTCTCGAGCATAATTGTTTTTGAAAAATTGAAGTCCAAGTTGAATTTTCATATGGCAAATTTCATTACTTTAATTATGGCATCAGTAATTGATAGTGCCGTTGTATGTGTTGGATTACTATACAAATTTTCTGCAGGTAAATGCTTAGCAATATATATTAGAGATTTAATTTTTAAGTTTTCTTATGCGTCAGTATTAAGCATCTGCTTGTTTGTAGGAATGTATTTATTTTGCTTGGCAAACAAGAAGTATTTTAAGATTTCCACATAACCTGTTTTCTGATATAGCTAAACTGACTTTGGGTCCTGGGGATGTATTTGGTGCGTAACAACAGTTTAGAATTTAGGTAGTAGATTTGCCCTAAGACTCTAACACAAGTTGTACAGCCCTACGTCATACCGCCCGGTATCTCAGCATAGATTCCGCTAACAAGTAGCGGAATGACGATTTACCAAACGCTGCCTAATTTTCCGTAACAGTTGAAAAAATCAATAGAAAATCAACATATCACTGTAAATTCATGTATTTTAAGGCTATAATGGTTAAAATACGTTATATAGTATAATATGGACGATTTTATAAGAGTTAAGGGTGCAAGGGAACATAATCTGCAAGGTATAGATGTCAATATACCGAAAAATAAGCTAGTTGTTATAACTGGGCTAAGTGGTTCTGGTAAATCTAGTCTCGCATTTGATACGATTTATGCAGAAGGCCAACGCCGATACGTTGAAAGCCTATCAGCTTACGCGCGTCAATTTCTCAACATTCAGGATAAACCAGATGTTGAGTCGATTACAGGTCTTTCCCCTGCAATATCTATCAACCAGAAATCGATCTCAAAAAATCCAAGGTCAACAGTTGGAACTGTTACCGAAATTTACGATTACTTGCGCTTAGTATATGCACGAATAGGGGTTCCTTATTCACCTGCAACTGGATTACCGATAACAAAGCAAACTGTATCTCAAATTGTAGATACTATAATTGCGTTACCTTTAGAAACTAAAATATATATACTTGCCCCTGTTGTGCGTGGTAGAAAGGGAGAACATCTCAAAGAGATATTGGAAATTAAAAGACAAGGTTACGTAAGGTTCAAAATAGATGGTGAAGTGTACAATGTAGATGACTTGCCTAAACTTGATAAGAACAAGAAACACGACATTTTTGTGGTTGCAGATAGAATATCAATATTGGGCGATATAGGAAATCGACTGCCAAGTAGTATAGAATCCGCACTAAAACTTGGTAATGGTCTAATGTATGTAGAAGTAGTAAACCTACCTGACAACCATAATTCCGAGTATAAAAATGGTCAAATTCTGACTTTTTCAGAGAATTTTGCATGCCCCGAGTCTGGTTTCACTCTTGAGGAAATAGAACCAAGATTATTTTCTTTTAACAGCCCTTACGGTGCATGTGGTTCGTGTAATGGGCTTGGTAAAAAGCTGGCTGTTGATGTAAAGCTGATAGTGCCAGATGAAACTCTTTCAATATCTGAGGGTGCTTTAAAGCCAGTAGGACCAATGTTCCGTCAAGTGCACACAAGTTATGGATTTCTAAAAAGTGCAATTCTATCACTGGCTGAAAATTGTAAATTTAGCCTTGATGTTCCGTGGAAGAACATAGATCAAGAAGTAAAAGATATGATACTCTTTGGCTCTAATAAATTTCAAGGTTTGATCAGTATCTTGGAGAACCAGATGGATTATGATGAAACGCTTGTTGAGCGATACTGCTCTGTTATTCATTGTAAGGAATGTACTGGCCATAGATTGAGAAAAGAAGCACTCACAGTGAAAATTGATAGCAGACATATAGGTGAAATATCAGGGCTCAGCATCGATAAATCCCTTAAGTGGTTTGAAAATTTGCCAGACAAGCTCACAGAACAACAGAAGCAAATCTCAAGTAAAATATTAAATGAAATAATCAAGAGGCTAGCATTTCTAAAGAATGTAGGGTTGAATTACCTAACGCTCGATCGAGAATCTAGCACTCTCTCTGGCGGTGAGAGTCAGAGGATCAGACTTGCTTCGCAAATTGGCTCTGGTTTAACAGGAGTGCTGTATGTGCTTGATGAACCCTCGATAGGCCTTCATCAATGCGATAATGATCGGTTAATTGCTACACTGAAAGACTTGAGAGACATGGGTAACACTGTAATCGTTGTTGAGCATGATGAAGATACAATAATGGCTGCTGATTATGCGATTGATATTGGTCCTGGAGCTGGCGTAAATGGTGGAAAAGTTATTGCAGAAGGAACACCAGACCAGGTGCAAAGAAATTCAGGGAGCATAACAGGGCAATATTTGAGTGGAGAGAAAAAAATTTTAATTCCAAGGAGAAGAAAGCAAGCAACTCAGTTCATAAAAGTAATAAATGCATGTGAAAATAACTTAAAAAATGTGAACGTTAAATTTCCTATAGGGAATCTTATTTGTGTTACTGGAATATCAGGAGGGGGAAAATCAAGTTTAGTCATAGAAACGTTATATAAATATTCAGCACATAAGATATATCATTCGTCTGCACGGTATGGTCGGTGTGATAGAATAGAAGGCCTTGAATATATAGATAAAGTTATAGAAGTTGATCAGTCGCCAATTGGTAGAACTCCTGCGTCAAATCCAGCAACATATGTCGGTATGTTTACTCATATAAGAAATTGGTTTGCAGGTCTTTCGGAGTCAAAAGCAAGGGGATATAATATAGGCCGGTTTTCATTTAATACCAGAGGGGGAAGGTGTGAGGCTTGTAAAGGTGATGGGCACTTAAAGATAGAGATGCATTTTCTACCGGACGTTTATGTGAAGTGTGAGCAGTGTAAAGGGCGAAGGTATAATCGTGAAACATTGGAAGTTACTTATAAAGGAAAATCAATCTCTGATGTGCTTGATATGACGATAGATCAGGCTTGTGATTTTTTTGAAAACCTTCCAATGGTAAAAGAAAAGTTGGTTTCTTTGCAGGAAGTGGGGCTTGGCTATATAAAACTCGGACAGTCGTCAACAACGTTGTCTGGGGGTGAAGCACAACGAATAAAGCTGTCCAAAGAGCTATCAAAAAGATTTACCGGAAGAACATTGTATATTCTTGATGAGCCAACAACTGGATTACACTTTGAAGATATAAATAACTTACTAAAAATACTCCATAGATTAGTCGATCTGGGAAACACTGTTATAGTTATCGAGCACAATTTGCACGTTATAAAAACTGCAGATTATATAATAGACATCGGACCAGAGGGCGGAATAAAAGGCGGAGAAGTGATTGCCACTGGAACTCCAGAAGAAGTGGTAAAAATTCCAGAAAGTGTTACAGGCAGGTATCTTAAAACGTATTTATTATAAACTATTTCTTAATTATATTAGGCTAGGTTGCATATTTATGATTTGGAGAGGGTAATGTCAATATATCAATATTTTAAAAGGTATGCTAAACATGGAATTGTACCTGCTAAGAGAGCAGAAGATTGCACACTAGTTCCAGAAAATAGTTTCTATAAGTCCGTACATTACGTTGATAATGTGCTAGGACCTGTGAAAGATGTAATTTGTGGAGTTGAGAGTAAAGACAATTATAACAAGTATTATAAAAACAATGATAAATGTGAATACGTGGGTTACAGGGCAGAGGAAGTGTTTCCACTTTGTGAACGGGGTGCTTTTCTAGTAGCTAGCATAATATTGCAACCTTTATGTTTGATACTAGCATATTTGTCATACTTCCCAATTAAGTTATTATCAAAAATAACAGGGGACTATTGTTTAAAAGCAAGTACAAAGTCATTAGTTGATCATTCAAATGCATTTTTAAGTGCTGGGCAAGATTGTGCTAGTGCAGTAGCTGAAGTATTTAACAAGATTGTAAGTTATGCTTGCGCTGCTATCATTTGGGCTGCCGCGTCAATGATAACGCCACTTGTGTGGGCTTGCAACAAAGTGCAAAGTAAGTTAAGTGAAATACAGGAGCCAGAAAAACATCAGCTTTTATCTAATAAGTTATAAGTTCTGCTTTTTCAGCAGTGGCTCAGTTTGAATTACATTGAAATGAAATAAAAAGTGAAAGAGTGTAAGCACAAGTTACTTTAGCTATACTATATAAATTTTATAATATATTTAATGAATTGTGAACCTTCTCTTACTAAAAAAAGCTACAAATCTTATATTTCCGAACGTATGCGTAAGTTGCGAATATATCATTGATGAAAATCTTAATCTATGTAGTGAATGCAACAAAAAAATCAATTTTCTAACTAAGCATTACTGCAATGTTTGTGGCGTAGTAATCTCAGACAATATTCATACGTGTGGTAAGTGCATCATCAATCCTCCACCGTTTAAAGTATTAAGATCAGTTTTTGCTTATGATCAACATAGTAAAAACATGATTATAAATTTCAAATTTTTTGATAATTTGAATTACGTAAAAATCTATGCAAAGTGGATACACCAAGCTAATCAGGATACGTTTCAGAACGCAGAGGTCATAATTCCTATACCGTTACATAAAATGCGCTTGTTTAAACGTAAATATAATCAAGCAGCATTGCTTGCAAAAGAGTTGAGTAAGTTGTCCAATTTATCCTATACGCCATTTGCAATAAAACGTCTTCGCCATACTGCGCCTCAAGCTGGTCTTTCACTTAAACAGCGTGAAAAAAATTTGAAAAAGGCTTTTAGCATAACCAACAAGAAAATTATCGAAAATAAAATCGTGATATTAGTTGATGATGTGGTAACAACCGGAGCAACTGTAAGATCTTGCTCTCAAGAAATTTTAAACTCCGGTGCAAGAGAAGTGAGAGTGCTATCACTTGCAAGAACGGTGAATGATTGGACCTCTTGCATAAAAAATTAGCAGTCAGTGTCATCCAAGTAGCTTGACTACTTGGATCTATTTTTTCTAGATTCCAGTGCCAGCGTTACGCACATAGCTGTACGAACATTGTCTACCAGGAGGATGTCATCCCAGTGTCAAGCACTGGGATGACATCACTTTTGCTTCAATATTCGCACATTAGCCACGTCCCTGAACAGATACGGAGGTAAGCCCATTGTGAAAATCAGTATGTTAAGGCATGATTTTTAATAACCTCAACATCACTGAACTCAAAAGTTTGGCTTCCTACAATTTGGAATTTCTCATGTCCTTTTCCTGCAACTAGCAGAATCATACCCTCGTTATAGGCAATATCTACTCCTTTCTCTATAGCTTCTCTTCTATCTTCTATCTCTAGCGCATTAGGGCAATGTAGTAAAATACCACGACGAATTTCTGCAGGATTCCCATCACGCGGATTGTCATCCGTGATTATCACTTTGTCTGCATATATTTGTGCTACTTTACCCATTTCTGCGCGTTTTGTTTGATCACGATTGCCACCACAACCAAAAACTAGAATTATTTTTTTATTGAAGTGCCATTTTAAAGACAATAGGGCTTGTTTAAGCGCACTTGGAGTATGAGCGTAATCCACAAATGCAAAAGGTTTCACTTTTTCCATTCTTCCTGGTGGAGAAACGAGTTTTTCTACGCATATTTCTCTGTAATTCAGTCCAGACGAGGTAACTATACCCATTGCACACAACAGATTATATGCTTGAAATTGCCCCAGAACCGGAAAAAACGTATCATAAATTTCACCACCAATTTTTATTGTAAGGTGTTGACCATTAGGGGTTGGTGTTTGCTCCAATAAAGTAATATCAGAGCCTGTTTTTCCATAGGTGATAATTTTGTTGCTGCGTTTTTCAGCTATCTTAAGCAACGCGTAGTATTCATCTATATCCGCATTTAAAATCGCTGTTTTTCCTTCTGGTAATACCTCGTAAAATAACCTTTTTTTAGTTTCTAAATATTCACCAAGATTTTTATGGTAATCTAAATGATCTTGCGAGAAATTAGTAAAAGCTGCAGCACTCAACTTTAATCCATGGATTCTATATTGATCAATCCCATGACTTGATGCTTCTAACACTAAGTGTTCTACATTTATACCACGCAATGTTGCGTAAAGGTCATCTGCATCTGGAGTGGTAAGACTGTTGCTATTACCTTTTCTACCATTATTGATGCATGTTCCAAGTGTTCCAATAGACGCAGCATTATAGCCAGAGTTTTGCCAGATCTGGCGGCAAAATTCTACTACTGAAGTTTTACCATTCGTACCCGTTACAGCAGCAACATATTTGGGCTGTTTGAATTGATAAAACCTGCTGACTATTTCGCTGTATATTTCTTGAGGATTTGGGTGTTCAAGCACTGCAAAGCTCGAAGTATCTGTCATTCCAGTGCGTGACACTGGAATCCAGTTTTTATTATACAATTGCCTAGTGTGCTCATTTGCAATTAAATTTTCTGGATCCAAGTAGTCAAGCACTGGGATGACATCTTTTTTGGTTCCTTGTATGACAACGTCTACACAGTCGTGTGCGTGATACTGGGATTCAGTAGGAAAAATCTGGATACATGCTGGTTTTCTAGATTCCAGCGTCACGCGCTGGAATGACACCGCAGACACACAAACGAAAAGATAACCTTCCTTGACTCTCTTGGGATTACATGTAACGCCCTTGATTTCAACGTCAAAGTTAACATCAACAATATCATGCAGTAATTCTCTCAGTTTCATGTCCTACTTCATCGTTTTGAAAGTCTAAACATGGTAACCTTTTTAGTGCGTCATTAAGGTCAAAGATTAAATCTTCAGGATCTTCCAGTCCACAAAATATTCGCACGAAACTTCCACCACAATCTGAATTCATTACAGATCTTGACATAGATCTACGATCTACTGGTAATATCAAACTGTCGCACCCTCCCCAAGAAGCACCAATACTAAAAATTTTCATATGATCAACCATGCAGCTTAGTTCTTCACATGAATATTCTCTATCCAGTGCTATACTGAATGTGCCGCTTGCTCCTTTGAAGTAACTTTTCCATAATTCGTGTTGAGGATGGGAGGGAAGTGCTGGATATAAAACCTTTCTAACTTTTTGCTGTGCTTCTAGCCACTTTGCCACTTCCATTGCTGTATTTTGGTGCCTTTTCATACGTGTGTGCAGTGTTCTTAGTCCCCTGTGTGCAAGGTAGCAGTCGTGCGATTGAATGGTTACTCCATAATTTTTATAGCTCTCATAAAGCAATTTAAAAATTTCACCTTCAGCAATAATAGCTCCCATAACTAAATCTGAGTGACCGGCTAGATACTTTGTCACTGAATATAGTGCAACATCAATTCCATAATCAAGCGGCTTAAATAACAAAGGAGTGGCCCATGAATTGTCGCAAACGGTTACGATTCCATGTTCTTTAGCAACTTTTACTATATGCTCTATATTCGAAATCTCAAACATTATAGAACCAGGAGTCTCGATCATTATCAATGAAGTATTACTCTGAATTAAATCAGTTATATCCTGCGTTGGATCATAAAAAGTTACTTCTGTTCCTCTTTTTGGTAGCTCATTTTCTGCAAACCTCCTAAGCCTATAATAACTATTATCTTGAATTAAAACGTGCGAGCCTGCTTT
Source organism: Wolbachia endosymbiont of Listronotus oregonensis (assembly GCF_031205055.1). NCBI lineage: Bacteria > Pseudomonadati > Pseudomonadota > Alphaproteobacteria > Rickettsiales > Anaplasmataceae > Wolbachia > Wolbachia endosymbiont of Listronotus oregonensis. Next base: position 932,343 of record NZ_CP102118.1, read on the forward strand.
AGTGAAAGTCAAAATAGCAAAAGTAAGTGCAAATAGTCCGGAAGGATAAATAAGCGCTTGTCCACTCCCTTCAATTTCAGCCAGTGCATTTGAAAGATAATGGACAGTAGGAGTACCAACATTACTGTAGCTATAATCCCTTGCAACACCATCGTTGATTACATCGTATATACTTTCTCCATTTGCTGCATTTAAGTAGTCCTTGTAAGTAGGAAATAATATGGTAGAAGAATGATAAACTGGCGGGTTCATAGAACCTTTATAGTCATTAAATTTTCTTCCTGCTTTAACTAATATAGACTCTTCCTTCACATTTTTATTATTTATTTTTTAAATTGTACTCGTTTTGCGTATACAAGTGAAGAGAAATTGCATGTATTAGCTCTATCTCACCCTTCAATAACTCATAAATCAACTTATGTCTTTTTAGAATACTCATTCCAATAAAGCCGTCAGATATTAATATTAATTTAATGTGCGAAGGTAATGTTGAAGATGAAGCAAAATAATGATCAGCATGCTTTGCTGATTCATCGACAATGTTGATATCAATTACATCTATCGAATCGCGTATCTTTTCTTCTATTGTTTTAATAATATCCATAATGGTTTCTTTAAGCAACAACATGCTCCTCTTGTCATCCAAGTAGCTGACACTGGGATGACAGGAAAAGTGATATAACAATACACCCTTATTTATTCTCTTCCTTATTATCTATGTCTTGATAATCAGAATCTACTACTTTTTCTTCTTTATCATTTGGATTCCCTTCTGATGAAAAGCCATTTCCAGCACTATTTTGTTGTGAGGCATTATACATAGCTTCTCCAAGTTTCATAGATAATTGAGAAAGATTAGTAACTTTCTGCTGGATTGAATCAGCGTCATCAATGTTATCAGATTTACTAACTTCTTTTAATTCGTTAACTGCATTTTCAATAGCAGATTTATCTTCTGGTGAAACTTTATCACCATACTCTGTCAGAGACTTTTCTGTAGAATGAACTAAACTATCCGCTTGATTCTTCACTTCAATAAACTTTTTGCGCTTTTCATCTTCTTGCGCTTTTTCTTCAGCTTCTTTTACCATGCGATTTATTTCATCATCAGATAGACCACCTGAAGATTGAATGCGTATTTTTTGCTCTTTTCCAGTAGCTTTATCTTTTGCAGAAACGTGTGCTATTCCATTTGCATCTATGTCAAATGTTACTTCGATCTGAGGAACTCCACGAGGAGCAGGAGGTATCCCTTCCAAACTAAACTGACCAAGTAGCTTGTTATCAACCGCCAATTTTCTTTCACCTTGATGTACCTTAATTGTAACGGCTGTTTGGTTATCTTCTGCAGTTGAAAACACCTGAGATTTTTTAGTAGGAATAGTAGTATTACGTTCAATAAGTGGAGTGAATACTCCTCCTAGAGTCTCAATACCAAGAGAAAGTGGAGTCACGTCAAGTAGTAACACATCTCTTACATCACCTTGAATGATTCCCGCCTGTATTGCAGCTCCAATTGCTACAACTTCATCAGGATTTACTCCTCTATGTGGATCTTTGCCAAAGAATTCTTTAACTTTCTCTATGACTTTTGGCATACGAGTCATGCCACCAACGAGAACCACTTCGCCAATTTGACTAGCAGACAAACCAGCATCCTCAAGAGCTTTTTTACAAGGAGCCATAGTTCTTTCGATTAAACCATTCACTAAGCTTTCAAGTTTTGCTCTCGTTAATTTCATATTTAAGTGTTTTGGACCACTTGCATCAGCTGTAATAAACGGTAGATTTATTTCCGTTTCCATTGCACTTGATAATTCAATTTTCGCTTTTTCAGCAGCTTCTTTGATTCTTTGCATAGCCATTGGATCATTTTTCAAATCAATGCCATTACTTTTCTTGAATTCATCTAGTAAATAACTCACTATTGCGTTATCAAAGTCTTCACCTCCAAGATGAGTGTCACCATTTGTAGCCTTTACTTCAAAAACCCCTTCACCTATTTCAAGTATTGAGACATCAAATGTACCACCACCAAGGTCATATACCACTATTGTGTGCCCATGTTTCTTATCAAGACCATAAGCAAGCGCTGCAGCAGTCGGTTCATTTACTATTCTGAGCACATTTAATCCGGCGATTTTTCCTGCATCTTTTGTTGCTTGACGTTGAGAGTCGTTGAAGTATGCTGGCACTGTTATCACAGCATCTTTTACTTCCTCTCCAAGATAAGCTTCTGCTGCTTCTTTCATGTTTTGTAGTATGAATGCACCAATTTGACTAGGAGAGTATTCTTTATTATCAGTGGTTTTAACCCATGCGTCACCATTTTTTGCTGCAAACACTTTATACGGCACGTTTAGATTTTTCATTTCAGAATCACCGTATTGACGGCCTATTAATCTCTTAGTAGCAAAAAAAGTATTACTTGCATTGGTGGTTGCTTGTCTTTTTGCAGGAGCGCCAATCAACCTTTCTCCTGACGAAGTAAATGCAACTATAGATGGAGTAGTTCTTGCCCCTTCTTTATTTTCTATTACCTTTGTATCCTTGCCCTGCATTATTGCAACACAAGAATTTGTTGTTCCGAGATCTATGCCTATTGCTCTTCCCATAATGAGTACCCCATTGTAAATATTATCTGATATAAGAATATATAAGTATAGGACTTATTAATTACAAGCCCAATTTAGGGTTTCTAATTAGTTATTAGAACTTAAAAAGCGCGAAAGCCATTTAGTCAGCCAAAAATTGCCTCGTAGTTTATTTGAATTATCAACTTCTTCATTGCTGCTATCCTCAATTTGGTATCCAGAGTTCTGTAATGGCTTATAACCGTTTGAATTAACATCATCTCCTTGTTTTAAAACAAATGTATTTACATCTAAACTGTTATCAATACTAATGTTCAATGTAATATTAAACTCTTTTTCGATTGTAGAAACTGTATTCCTTTTATTATTAAAAATATGCGCTATAACCGCACTATGCGCTACTAAATCAAAAGACTTATTTTGGTTCCTATGAGCAATGTGTTGTAAATCCCTTAGTATCGATGCAACAATTACTTCGTTCGATTTTACTCTTCCAATACCCTTGCAGTGTAAACACTCTGTAGTATTAATTTCTTGTATGTTTGGTTTAATTCTTTGTCTTGAAAATACCATTAAACCAAAGTCATTTATGTAGCTAAATTGAACTTTAGCTTTATCGTCTTTAAACGCTTGCTTTATAGCAGACTCAACAGCTCTGCAATACTGATATTTCAACATGTCAATAAAATCGACTACTATTAATCCTGATAGGCCCCTAAGATTCACCTGTCTTGATATTTCAGGTACTGCTTCCATATTGGTTCTATAAGCTGTTTCTTCTATGCTATCTTCTCCTGTCATCTTTCCTGAATTTACGTCTATTGAAACAAACGCCTCAGTTAAAGTTATTACCAAAGACCCACCAGATGGCAACTCTACCCTATTGCTATATAACTCAGAAATTTGATCTTCGATTCCATAGTAAGTAAAGATTGGGATAGAACCTCTATACAATCTGTAACGCAACTTACTACCTTTTAATGCATTTTTAGTATATTGTCTCACTGCTTCAAAAGCTTCCTTCCCAGATACTATGACTTCTATACCATCGCTACAAAAATCACGAACAGATCTCATAATTACATCTGCTTCGTTGTAAATTAATGATGGAGCATTTACAGAGAAGGCATTTTTTTGAATGCTCTGCCATAATGAGGATAAGTAATTGTAATCCTGCTCAATTTCTTTCTTATCTTTTCCTGAACCAACAGTTCTTACTATTAAACCTGATCTTTTTGGCAAGTTTATTGAACTCAGTATATCCTTTAACTGCTTTCTGACATTAGCATCTTCAATTCTGCGAGACACTCCACCTTTACTCATGGAATTTGGCATGAAAACACAGTATCTACCCACTAAAGTTATGTATGTTGTAAATGAAGCTCCTTTATTGCCTCGTTCCTCTTTAGTTAGCTGGACCAATACTTTTTGATTTACTGAAATAACATCTTGTAATTTGTATTTTTTATATAAAGGTACCTCTCTTACAAAACCACTACCTAACTCGTTGACATTCTTACTAGCTGCAGAATCTGAAGAAACATTTGCTGAAGCTTCTTCTGTACAATCGTCATTTGAGTAGCCCTCAAAGATAATTTCCTTTTCTTTTTCTGGAATATTGAAGTAATCTAGAGATATCTCGGAAAAAGATAAAAAACCTTGCTTGTTTTTTCCATATTCAATAAATACGGCTTGCAAAGAAGGCTCTATACGCTTTACATAAGCAACGTATATATTACCTCTTAATTGTTTTTTTTCCTTGAATTCTTGTTCAAATTCTACAACCTTATTATTAACTGATAAGGCAACTCTTACCTCATTAGAACAGGCAGAATTTTCTATCAATAATAACCTTTTGCCACTATTTGCCACTTATTTACCGTTTGCTTTTCATTCTGAAGTTAACTTCATGCTACTTAATGCACTGTTGATTGTCAAGAATTTTACGATCTGCATTATTCGGTTGACTTTTAGTGTTTTGCGTAATAAACTCGCATAGAATTTATTATATCATTATAAGTATGGCGAAAAAAAATGCTTCTTTGCTCGTTAAGTTAGTCAGCACTGCAATCAAGATAACAAAAACTGGTGAAGAAAAATCAACTGGCTATTTTTATGTAAAAAAGCGTAATCCAAAAAAGCTCACCAGAAAACTGGAGTTTAGGAAGTATGACCCAGTAGTCAGAAGGCACGTATTATTTAAAGAAGAAAAATTAAAGTAGTTTTTTTATAAGGAATTTTATTATTATGCAAAATTTACAATTAAGTTATCCTATAATAGTAGAGTTGGGGGATGTAAAAGATACAAAACTGAAATTAATAAAGGTCATTGCACAATTAATAAGTAAGAGGTACAAAACACAGAAAAAAGCAGCAAGCGCTCTAAAGATTGATCAACCTAAAGTATCTCAAATCAATAGGTCAAAAATCGAAGGGTTTTCCTTAGAATACTTGCTTAACTTATTGATTGCATTGGACCAAGACATAAACGTAAGAATAAAGCATAATTCTAAACCTGTATAATATGTAAAGGACAAATGGTGATTTAAATGCAGAACAATAAAACAGTAAGTCAGAGGCATTTTAAAAAGAACTTGTTACTCAACAAAACAAGATTTGAAATTTTGTGCAATGCTATTGATTATAGCTAGATATGCATCTTTTCCAGGGTCTATGTCTGATCCAATAGGATCAAGAACTACCATTTTTGCGTCATTAGAAAGAGCATTAGGCTTTATGCTATCTTCTTGTGAATGAGCAAATATACATTTAACGTTTTCTTCCTTCATTATCTTTTTTAGCTTCATTAAACTCTTCATACCTATGTACGAATCCTCTTCTATAGAAAGAATGGCGCTTGGGTGATTTAAACCAAAATATTTTTCAAAATATTGATAAGCATCGTGAGTGACGATGTATTTTTGATTTTTAAAATCATTCAGTTCTTTCACGATTTCTTTTACTTCTTGGTCTATTTTTTTTATGGCTTTTGTTGCATTAGAGTTGTATCGATGGAAATTTTCTTTATCTATGTTAGACAATGTTGCACTTATAAAAAGTACCATGCTCTTTGCATTTTCGGGACTCAGCCAAATGTGTAGGTCTTTTTCATCTTGAGTATTGGTAATTTTTCTAGAAAATGAATGTGGCCGAGCAGGAAGTAGGTTGATTACCTTTGACAATTGCACTAGTTCTTTATTATTTTTGGCGAAAGTTTGAACAAACGTCTCTAAGTTATCGTCAGTGTAAAATATGACATCACTTGATTCCAAATTACTCGCATCAGACGGCTTTAATATATAATTATGCGCAGATGTTGCATAGCCAAGCAATTCCGGTTCTAAAATTCCTTCTGTCACAGAAGCTACAAGTGAGAGGATAGGTTTGATTGTAGCTACAACTTTTAAATTGGATGAAAAGGCAATATTATAGTATAGTGTAAATGAAAGTAATAGAAAAAAAGGCAGTAAATGTCTCATATAAACGTTGAGAAGAAGTTAAATTTTGCCAAAAAGTTAAATAATGTCAATAATCGTGTTCTAAAAATAGAAAATCTTGCTCTCACATATGATGGTAAAAGAATCCTTGACAATATCAATATGTTCATGGAAAGAGGAGACGTAATTACAATACTTGGTCCAAATGGTGGAGGTAAAACCTCTTTAGTGAAAGCAATTGCTGGCATAAATAAAAGCTGTACCGGTAGTATCGTATTTGCTGACAACATAAAAATTGGCTATATGCCGCAAAATTTTAGTATTAGTAATTTGATGCCAATAACAGTTGAATATTTCCTTTTAAATAGCTCCTTGAAAAGACTAAAGAAAAATCAATCCATTATTACAGAAGCGATAGAGTTGGTTGGTATCGGTAACATTTTGAAGAATCAAGTGTTAGAAATTTCTGCAGGGCAAACACAATTATTGCTGCTTGCACGTTGTTTAATTGCAGAACCTGACTTGATCATTCTAGATGAACCAGTCAGTGCAATGGATATTAACGCGCGGGCTAAATTTTATGATATTATAAATAAAATAGCAAAAAAACGATTGGTATCGATTCTTATGACTTCTCATGATCTTAACTCTGCTCTACCATCCTCAGATTACGTAATTTGTATAAATAATACTATCTATTGCCAAGGCAAGCCTGATGAGATTATGAAAAATAGAACCCTAAATGAAATATTTAGCAGTTACGCAGCAAAATGATTCAAAATATTTTGCGTCTTCTGCACATAACTACAGTGCTGACACGTTACAATATATTACCTTATTTACTTCCACCATCAAAGAAATCAATAAATAAAATACAAGGCCATAAGCTAAAGTGTGCTCTTGAAAAATTAGGTCCGGTGTTCATTAAGTTTGGGCAGTCTATCTCATCACGTACTGATGTTTTAAATGAGGATATAACAAATAACTTGTTATTGATATGTGATAGATTGCCATCATTTTCACATAAAATAGCAGTTAAAACTATAGAAAGTGAGTTTAATTGTAAATTGAGCGACATTTTTTCAAGCTTTTCTGAAAAGCCAATTGCAGCAGCATCGATTTCTCAGGTGCATAGAGCGGTTACAACTGAGGGTAAGGAAGTTGCTGTGAAGGTTTTAAGGCCAAATATTGAGAAAACATTCTCAAGGGATATAAAAATGCTTTCTTGGCTTGCAGAAATTGCAGAAAAATTTAGCGAACAATCAAAAAGGCTGAGGCCAATTGAATTAGTCAAAACTTTTGCTGAAATTTGCCGATTAGAGTTAGATCTACGTTTTGAAGCTGCTCACTCTTCAGAACTAAAGGAAAACACAAAAAATGACAGAGGTTTTTATGTACCTGAAATAGATTGGAATAGAACTGCAAAAAAGGTTTTAACATTAGAATGGATAGAAGCAACACCAATATACGAAGTTGAAAAACTGAATAATCGTAAGCAAATAGCTATCAATCTTATAGAATCGTTTTGTAGTCAGGTATACAGGGATTGTTTTTTTCATGCTGATATGCATCCTGGAAATCTAATGGTTGATAGTAATAACAATATTATTGCCCTGGATTGTGGAATCATGGGTAGAATAGATCGTGAGACATGCTATTACGTTATAGAGATACTCAAAGGCTTTTTAAATCGGGATTATGACCACGTTGCAAAAATGCACTTTAAAGCTGGTTACGTTTCATCACAGCATAGAAATTTTGTCACAGCTTGCAGGGCAATAGGTGAACCCATTATTGGGCAGCCTATACAGAAGATTTCATTTGCTAGTTTACTTGCTCAGCTATTAAAAATAACTGGTGATTTTGATATGAAAGTTCAAACACAATTGTTATTGCTGCAGAAAACTATGATTTTACTGGAAGGGACATGTAGAAAGATCTACCCAGAAATCAATATGTGGAAAGTAGTTGAAGCGTGGATAAGCAGTCAACATGAAAGTAAAATAGGGTATAGGGAAAAAATTAGAAATTCTTATCCTGTAAAAACAATCCAAGGGATATTTAGCCTTATAGAAAAATTAAACCTAATAGCTGATAAAAAATTAGAAAACATCCAAGTTAAAAATAAATCAAATGGAAAAGTCTATTTTTTACTGTGGTTTGTAATTATAATTCTAATCGTTAAATTTTTAGGGAGTGTTAAATAAACTGTGTCAAACCCAATTTTTAATTCAACTTAATTTTTAATCTGCAGGAGTCGAGTTGAGAATGTCCAATTTTCCACTTTCTTTATAGCATAACATACTTCAGTCCTGATCCGCCTCTTGCTCCTCTTGAAGCCCAATGGCTCACCACTTATGTGTAAATTAATCGTTAATGTTGTACACGTTCTTTTCTTTTTCTACTCTCTCTTGCTCTTCAATACAATATATAGCAAGCGGATTAGCTTTAAGTCTTTCGACTCCTATTTCTTCTCCTGTTCCATCGCAGTAACCATAAGTGCCTAATTTTATTTTTTCTAACGCCTCCTTAATCTTTTCTTTTCTATCTTTTCGGCGCTTGATTAATTCCTCATTTCCACTATCTCCATCAGAATAGTATGTATCAATACTATTATCTTCTAGTTCTTGTTTCTCCAACTCAGCGAGTATTGATTGTAACTTTAAGCTGAAGTATTCCAGTTGTTTTACGCTCATATATTCTTCATCTTCTGAAGGAGTATAATCCTCTGGTGACTTTATTTTCGGTAACTTTTCCATAATTGCATTATCAAAAAAATAATAAAACCTATATAACTTATGAACAAAAAATTATACTACCCTCAAAGTAAACACTATAATTTATAATAAACATTTAAAAGCCTAGTATGATCGACTTAGTAAAAAAATTAGTAATAGATGGTAAGAACCTTACCTATATAGTATGTATTTTTATTATAATGTTAAGTTTATCTTCATTTACACTTGAAAACAACAATAAACAAGAAGTTATGTTAACATTAACATGGATATGTGCTACATTTGTTTTGCAGATCTCTACAAATAATTTGTTTACATCTGATTATCATGATGGAATATTAGAGCAAATCTTTGTACAGCCACTCTCTTCTAGGCTTATAGTTGCTTATAAAATTTTCGCTCACTGGTTATTATTTGGGCTACCGATTTCAGTGGTTTCTTCCATATTCAGCTTTGCAGTTCTAGGCAATAGTATTGAACACTCAATAGCAGTTGGAGTGTCTTTATTATTTAATACGCTGATAATCATTAATATTTCAGCTACTGGAAATGCATTGATGATTGGTCGAAACAACTTAGCATCAGGAGTATCGCAAATTCTTGTTTTGCCAATGATAATGCCAACCTTTGTGTATTTTAAAATGCTAACTCAATTTGAAAATTTGTCCTTGAATATTTATACACTACTAATCACCATGTTAATTTTTGTCGTTTTGATTGTTAACAGCACTATAACTACTCACATGGCACTAAAATTTGCTGTGGAACAGGATTGAAAAATCTTACTGTTATTCAGTAGGTATCCGTTTAGCAGAGTGGCAAAATAGGTAGACAAGATAAACCAAAAAATCAAGAAAAAGTGAGTTTACAACAAATGGTGTCATGCAAGTAGCTGACAACATAGAAACGAAAAAACTTACTTGACAAACTCCGCCAGCCCCTTATTATGAAACTGAAGCTATTTATTTATCTTCTCTGTACAGATTAAATGACAAAAAAACTCAACGTATTTGGCGTCTCATGTTTAATTTTTTGCACTATGTGCACTCTATGTCTTTATCAAATTTCTAGGTTTTTACCTATACAAGCTGAAATACGCTTATAAAGCATTTAAAACATCAAAAAACGCCAACTTAAAAAATGGATAGTGAATAACTAGCTACCCTAGGGTTTCTTTTGCCTTTTTTTCTGTTTAGTAAATTTCTTAAACATTTATGACTAAAGGTTAGTTGCATTAAAAAGCAGCTAAATCGCGGTTATTAAGCGTTTAGAATAAAAAAACGCCATACTTGAAAGTATAATGTAAGTAATTAGCCAACCACGGGGCTTCTTTTGCCTTTTTTTTTATTTGGTAAATTTCTTAAATTTTATAGCTAATCAGTACTGGGATGACAAGAAAGGAGCACTGCTATTATAGAGTGAAATGAGATCCCAGTGTCAGCTACTCGGATGACATTATAGGGGCTACTGGGATGACATTATAGAGAGGCACTGGGATGACACCCTGACAATCGTCATCCCGCTACTTGTTAGCGGGATCTGCTGTGGCGACATAAACTCAAATCATTTCAAATTTCAATCCAAAGAGGTATCATTATGTCAAACAACTTCAATTTTAAAGAATTTTTTAACCACTATGAAACAAATAGTACGTCAGATGATATACAAAGGTATTATTTGCTGTGGAAATCAGTAATAGCGCAGGCAATGACTGATGCAGCAAGTCACTGTAAAAAAACAGAAAGCTTGGTAGAGAAACGTAAGGCGATTTCTTGGTTATCGGACTTTAGTCAAGATTTTGCACACACATGTATATTGGCTGATTGTGATCCGGTATACGTAAAAAACAAAATACAGCCAATCTTAAAAAGCCTTACTAGATAAAGCCTTTTTAATGAGGTTTACTCCTTTTACCGGAAAAAATATCATTCAATCTCCTATCTATAGTTGCCTCTATATCTTTGATTAATAGCTGCTTTATTATGTTTACTTTTCGCTTTGCATCTTGAGCGTGATGCTCACTGTTATTGCTGTAATTATTCTTATCACTATAACTACTGCCACTTGGTTTACTACTGTTACTGAACTCACTACCCTTTTTTCTTCTTGTGCTGAGTATCTGCACTATCTTTTCCTTTAAAAAAGACTTCCAGCCTGTGCTAAGGAACAACTTATAGAGAAAATGCGGAGTAAGGAATGCTACTAATATTCGAATAGAAATTCCGTAACCGAGGTCTTCCCTATTTTCATAATACCACTTGCAATATTGAAATAAATGGTAAAACGCATTTTTGAAAGAACCAAATTCTACAGCATACCAAAAACCATTGCTGAGAAACATGAGCACAATGCTGGATGTGTAAAGATACATTGTGAAGAGAAACAGTTTCACAATTATATCTTTTAGACTACCTAATATATAATTCAATAATCTTAATTTATAGAAAAGTGATATCATTTCACACCCACTTCAATATGGCTGGGGTGGAAGGATTCGAACCTTCGCGTGACGGTATCAAAAACCGCTGCCTTACCACTTGGCTACACCCCAATACTACTTACATCAATAACACTATTAGCCCAATTAGTAAAAGATTTATTTGCTTTTTCTATGGACATCACAGCAATAGCTGGCTGATCATAAGAATGCATTGCTTCGATTTTTTCTACAATTTTATCAACTTGATCATTTTTGCTCTTCATAATTGCTACTACTTCACAACTATTACTAATTTTACCTTCCCATAAATACAGAGAATTCACTTCAGGAAATATATTTACACATACAATTAATTTCTCGTTTAACAATTCCTCAGAAACAGTTTTAGCCTCCTTCAAACTTGAAAAAGTTGTATAAATCAAAACTAAATTATTCATTAGAATCTACGTAAATGCATTTCTACTATACTCCACTTAGGTTTATTCATCAAGAGAAAATAGATTAGATTTTTCTGTCATTCCAGCACTCTCTTCTGTCATTCCAGTGCCTCCTTCCCCTGTCATCCGAGTGCTCTCTTCTGTCATCCCAGCGCCCTCTCTTGTCATCCCAGTGCGTGACACTGGGATCTAGGAATTTTGATTGAGCACTAAGTTGGTAAACATGAAAGTGGCTAACATTTTTTAAAACACAGCGTTTTCGATGGGATTGCGTGAAATGGCTAGATCCCAGTGTCACGCACTGGGATGACAAGAGAGGGCGCTGGGATGACAAGAGAGGGCGCTGGGATGACAAGAGAGGGCGCTGGGATGACAGAGGGGGTATTGGGATGACAAAAAAGGAGGCTACTGGGATGGCAAGAAAGGAGGCTACTGGGATGGCAAGAAAGGAGCAGCAGGATGACGCCTCACCATGTCATTCCAGCGCTTGACGCTGGAATCCAGCCTTTTCATAATCATCAAAATGTTGTATTTTAACATAAAACGGCTACTTTTATGCTTCCCAACTTAACAAAATTCCTGGATCCAAGTAGTCAAGGCACTGGGATGACACCTTCCCTAGTGGAGAAATCACAATGTTCATACGTTTGTGCGCATAACGCTGGGATTTTTCTATAGTTTAAAAACAAAAAAAGGATGTTACTCATTGAGTAACATCCTTTGGAGAAAGTGAGTGGTTTTGTTTATGCTACTTACCAGATGTAACTCCTGGCTGCTGTGGTTCAATGTAAACTTCAGACTTACACGTAGAAGGCTGTTCCACCATTTTGCCCAGATAACCTGTTTTTTTCAGTTCTGCACGAGCTTTACTTAAGTCTTCTAGAGAAGGACTTTTTGGCGTAGAAGAACCAGAACCCATTCTACTATCAGTAGAAGAGCTTCTTGATACCTTTGGTGGAGTAACTGGAATAGGCTGCTTACCAGAAAGTCTTCCTCCTGCTGTTGCAGTTTTACCAGTATTTTCAATGGGAATAGGAGTATCAACGTAAAAAGTGCTCTTTCCTACTTGTCTAGACAACGTGTCTGATTCAGAAAGAACTTGATATTTAACATTAGTAGTTTCTTCTGGTGCTTTTTTACCCCCCAACCATAATGGCAATTTAAATGGAGCAGTTGTTTTCACTTCTTTATGCTTCGCAGGATTGAACAATTCCGCTTCGCTGCTAATAGTACTGTCAGTCCTTACAGAATCTAGTGAACTCATTGAACTGCTTTCTGATAAACTGCTAGTTGATTGTGTAGAGTCTTTTCTTCCTAGTGAAGACAATGATGACGATATAGACCTAGTTAAACTTTTGAAAGAAGGCCTGTTAGCTCTTTTCTCAGCTTTGTTGAACATATTGCTTACGCTTGAATACAAATGACTTTCTTTACATTCTTTAATAACCTCCTTAATTTCATCATAATGGTCAGAGAAAACACTGTCGATGAAATACCTATACTTAGGCAATGACCTTTTTGTTAACAAGCTATACAAACTTTTTTCATTTAAATTATGAATGAATTCTTTCTGTACTTGCCACTTAGGAGTATACTCTTTCCATCCTAATTTTGCTTCCTCTGCCATTTTTAAATCAATTTTTGACGATATTCCAGAAAGTATATTTTTTACTAACCCAGAATTATTTCCTTTGTCAGCAAAAATTGCCTTGAGATCCCCTTTTATTTCTTGAATTTTCTTCTTTTGTGATGAATCAGGAACAAGCTCATCATTTATTCTGTCTGAATAATTCTCGCTACCAGCCGCATTATATAACTTATTTGCCGCTGCCTCAGTCACACGACTTGCTCCTTTCTTTACTTTTTCACCTACGAAGCTAACACCTCTTTCTAGTGAAGCTGCCGAATATTCATAACCCTCTTTTACCTTGTTTTTGGAATATACAGCACCATCTCTAATTTTTCCGCCAATATACTTCGCCCCATCAACTGTCTTTTCTGCAGCATATTTGAAGCCTTCTTTTATTTGTGCTCTATATTTCCACATTGCATAAGAAGCACCAACCAAAACAATAGCTCCTACTACTGCTCCAATTACAATTCCAGCTATTGGTACAGCAGCTGTTCCTGCAGCGACTGTAGCTGTTCCTGTAGTTGAAAAAGCAGAAGCAATTGCTGACCAGTTGGTTGCAACAAGATAAGATATGAAGCCAATTGCTCCCAACCTAAAAATACCACGGTCCAATCGACCCTGCTTTTGTAATGATTTTATTTCTTTCCCCAATGATTCTATTTTTTGTTTTAATAAATCCTCTGAAGAAGGCGTAGAATTATTTTGTTGTTGAAGTTGTTGTATTTCAACAACATTTGAATTTGTTTCATTATTAGGTAACATTTTAAACCTCACTATTAATTAAATATATTCATATTGTACACCCTCGATTCTTAAGTTAGTGTTAATTTGGCTGTTAATGTTCATTTGTCTTTGAATAATTCTGCTTGACGTGTTTTTTGGAAGCGTAGAAAATTAGGTCAAGAAGCCGGAGTATTTATGAGGTGCATAAAAAGGGCACTCATCTTTTTGGCTGTTATAACTTTAATAATAATAGCTTTACTATTTAGGTATAATTCCCATTTTCACGAAGACGTAGTGCACTTAAAGAGTGACAACAAAGAATTCAAAAAAAAGCCAGAAAATTCTATAGAGTCGACCATACTACATAGAGAAAAGGAAGTGTACGATCATGTTTTCCATCCTGATGATTAATTTGTAAATAAAATAGCAATTTATGTTTGCATTTTCTTATTAAAGAAGTAATATTAGCGTATTAATTATAGAATCAATCATTATGTTTGATGAGAATAATCCTTGGAATCTGGGAAAGAAACCGGTAGGGAACAAAACTCCTAATAATGAAGATATTTTAAGTAAAGCTGTATCTGATGTAAGGTTCTTTCTTAATGGATTAACCAGAAACAGGGGCAAAAAACCTTATTTCATCATTTTCATTATTTTACTGTTCTATGCTTGCACTGGCTTTTATATTGTCCATCCTAGTGAGGAAAGTATAGAACTTACCTTTGGTAAATATTCTAATACAGAAACACCTGGTTTGCGTTATCACTTCCCCTACCCTATTGGCAAGGTTTTTAAAGTGAATGTTAAGGAAGTAAATCGTGAAGAAATTGGGGTAAGTAATTCTTATGGGCGAGACACAGATCGCGGTGAAGGTGTGATGCTAACTGGAGATGAAAATATAGTCAACGTTAACTTCGAGGTTCAGTGGCGCGTTAGAGATGCTAAGGACTATTTATTCAAAGTGCGGGATTACAAACCCGGTTTCAGTGTTAAAAATGCTGCTGAAAGTGCCATGAGAGAAATAATAGGTAAAAACACGATCTCTTTTGCACTTGGTCAAGGCAGACCAGAAATTTCTAGAGATACTAGAATTCTATTGCAGCAGATTCTTGATGGATACCAAATGGGCATAGAGATTTTATCTGTTCAAATGAAAAAAATTGATCCACCAGAAAAAGTAATCAGTTCGTTTAGAGATGTACAAAGTGCTCGTGCAGACAAAGAGCGTACTATAAACGAAGCATACGCTTATAATAATGATATTATACCTCGAGCAAAGGGTGAAGCGATAAAGATAAAATTAGATGCAGAGGCATATGAGAATGAAGTAATAAATGAAGCAAAAGGTAATGCAAATCGCTTTTTATCTCTTTATGAGGAATATAGACAGAATCCTTCTCTCGTTAAGAATCGTATTTATCTTGAAACTATGGAAAATATTTTCAGTAAGGTAGACAAAGTTGTTGTAACTGATGATCTGAAAGGTATGTTTTCTTATTTACCTCTTAAAAATTTAGGGAAATAACCATGAGTAGTAATATTAAAATTGTTTTTGTTTCTGTATTTGTTGTTTTATTGATTGTTTTATTTAATTCAATATTTGTTGTGCAAGAAACAAAGCAAGCGATAGTTATACAACTCGGTAAAGTTGTAAGAGATGTTAGGGAAAGTGGCTTATATTTTAAGTTACCATTCATAAACAGTGTAGAGTTTCTTGATAAAAGAGTTTTAGATTTAAGTCCTGATAAGATCCCAAGGGAAGTGATAACAGCGGATCAAAAACGTATTATAGTAGATGCGTATGCAAAATATAAAATAACAAATCCTGTTACTTTTTACCAGGCTGTGAGGAATGAATCAGGGCTGGTTAGAAGATTGTATCCGGTTATAGAAGCACACATAAGAGAAAATATAGGCAGATTTTCGTTGATTAGTTTGTTGAACGAAAAAAGATCAGAGGTTATGCAATTGATTCAGCGTGGAGTTTATTCTGAAGCTGAAAAATTTGGCATAGAAATAATAGACGTAAGAATTAAGAGAGCAGATTTACCAGAAGAAAATAGTTCTGCAATATTTCGCCGTATGCAAACTGAAAGGGAAAAAGAAGCAAAAGAAATTAGAGCAGAAGGAGAGCAAGCTGGGCAGGAAGTTAGATCAAAAGCTGATAAATTAAAAAGGGAAATTATCTCCAGTGCAGTAAAAGAATCATATGAAATAAGGGGCCGTGGTTATGCTGAAGCAACTAGAATTTATAATGAGGCATTTAAGGTTGATGAAGAGTTTTTTAACTTTTATCGCTCTATGAGCGCTTACAGTAAATCATTTGCCGAAAATAATACTAAATTTGTACTTTCACCAAACAATAACTTTTTAGATATTTTAAACAAAGGATGGAAATAATTTATGAAAAGTAAGGCATTTATTTTATCTATATTTGCATATTTTCTAATTGCGTTTTCTTCATACGCTAATATGTTTGATTGGAATGCAAAAAAGGTCGTTGATGCTAGCACTACTGCATGTAACTGTAATCAAGGACTTGCCGATTTAGTGGAAGAACTCATTCCTGCGGTTGTAAATATTTCAAGCGAACAAATAATCAAACAAGAAAGTAACAATAGAACTAAAATCCCTTTTATGCCAAGAAATAATTTCTTTGATGATTTTAGAGAATTTTTTGAGCATTTTGATCAGTTTTTTATGGATAGGGGCCCTAGTGTTAACAGAGAGGTGGTGCTGCTTGGTTCTGGGTTTATTATAGATAAAGGTGGAACTATAGTAACCAATTATCACGTTATTAAAAACGCCCAAGATATCACAGTTACTATGAACGATAATACTTATTTCAAAGCAGAAGTTTTAGGCTATGATGCAAGAACTGATCTTGCTGTGCTTAAGGTTCATTCTAATAAAGATCTTCCTTTTGTTGCATTTAGTAATTCTGATACAGCAAGGGTTGGCGATACAGTTATTGCAATAGGTAACCCATTTGGTTTGGGTAGCTCTGTAAGCACAGGAATTATATCTGCAAGGTCCAGAGACATTAGTATCGGCACTATGAATGAATTTATTCAAACTGATGCTGCAATTAATAGAGGCAACTCTGGAGGGCCATTATTTGATTTAAATGGAAAAGTTATAGGCATTAACACCGCTATCTATTCCCCATCTGAGTCTGGCGGTAACGTGGGTATAGGCTTTGCTATACCATCTAATTTAGCTATGTCAATTATTGACACATTAAAAAGTGGCAAAAAAATAAAACATGGTTGGCTTGGTGTGCAAGTTCAGCCTATAACGAAAGAATTTGCTGAGTCTTTGGGTTTAAAAGATACAAAAGGTGCACTGGTTGCAAGTATAGTAAAGGATAGCCCTGCAGAAAAAGGTGGAATTAAGGTGGGTGACATATTATTAGAATTTGATGATAAAAAAATTGATAGAATGACACAACTGCCTCAAATGGTTTCAAGAACTGAACCTGGAAAAAAAGTACAAATTAAGTTACTTAGAAAGGGCAAAGAGGTCAATATTAAGGTTGTGATTGAAGAATCTGCAAATGATGGTCAAGGTAATAATCAAGAAGAAAATAAATCAACATCCGATTACATAACTGGTTTAACTGTTTCAAACCTGCCAAAAGAATCAAAAGAAAGTAATCCTACAAAAGGTGTGATAGTTATTAATGTAGATAGTAACAGTAATGCCACGCTGCGTGGTATTAAAAAAGGAGACATTATTATCCAATTAGATGGAACCGATATAGAAAATACTAATGATTTTCAAAAACAAGTTGATTCAGCAGTAAAGAAAAACGGTAAAGATTCAATAATGTTGCTCATTTACCGCAATGGAAATCAGTTTTTTACTTCAATAAAGTTAAAGAAATAGCACTTTTCGTAGGTTATTTACTAAATTCACAAAGCAGTAGCGTTTGCCATTATAGCTACTTCAATCTTATCAAATAAATCAAATCTACATTAGATTTATTGCATAACCATATATAAAAACCAAAGGATGTCATTCCAGTGTCAGCTACTTGTAAGAACATTTACTAAAATATACACATGAACAAAATCAACTTCCTAAAATTCATTGAACTGTGCTTTCAAACGGTGGTGCCGGGATGTGAGTATAATGATTATCAGTACATAAAAGTCATAGAAGACAGGCTGAAAGCAGCGAATGCTGGCGAAGTAAGGCGCATAATATTCAATATGCCTCCGCGTTCAATGAAGTCCATGTGCATAAGCGTTGCGTGGCCCGCATGGATACTGGGAAATCAGCCAACCGCAAGAATAATAGTTGCAAGTTATTCTCGGCTGCTCAGCGAAAAGCACTCGCTTGACACCAGGTGCGTAATGCAATCGGATTGGTATAAAGAGCTGTTTCCAGAGGTAAAATTATCCAAAGACCAGAACACTAAATATAAATTCCAAACAGTGCAGAGAGGATACAGAATCGCAACATCAGTTGGAGGGACGTTAACAGGTGAAGGTGGTGATCTTATTATTGTGGATGATCCGCTTAACCCTGCTCAAGCTTTGAGTGAAACGTTTAGAAAGCGTGTTACAAACTGGTTCGATCAGACTTTAGTAACGAGACTCAACGATAGAAAAAAAGGAGTAATTGTGCTTGTGATGCATAGGCTCCACCTGGAAGACTTAACTGGGCACCTCTTATCCAAGCCAAAAAACATATGGCATCACATTTGTTTGCCAATGATTTCTGAAAATAAGGAGGTTATTTATTCAATTAATAACCATACTGGTGTCATTCCAACCCCCCCTCCTGTCATCCCAGTGCCCAGACACTGGGATCCAGAAAATTCAACCGCAAAAGACTGGATTCCAGCATCAAGTGCTGGAATGACACTACCTGCAAGAGTATTATACTCAAGAGAAGAGAATGAGTTATTATATCCCCTGGAGGGAGGAAGAGAAGAAGTTGAGATGATAAAAGTTGAACTCGGGAGTTACGCTTTTGCTGCTCAATATCAACAAAACCCCCTGCCGCTTTCAAGCGGTATAATTAAACAAGAGTGGCTAAAGCGCTATAAAAATTTCCCTGATAATCTCTCACATGTAACACAAAGCTGGGACACTGCAGTTTCAACAAACGATTCCAGCGACTTTAGCGTCTGCACCACCTGGGCAAAAATAGATAATAAATTCTATTTACTTGATGTATATCGAGCAAAGCTTGAGTATCCAAAGCTTAAAGAGCAAGTTCTGTCACTAGCTGCAAGATGGGCACCACATGCAATTTTGATCGAAGCAAAAACAAGTGGTCAGCAATTAACACAAGAGCTAAAGGCAAATAGCGATCTACCGATTATTGAAATAGTGCCACACAATGACAAACTCACTCGATTTTATCAAATTGTTCCGACTATAGAGTCTGGCAGGATTTTTCTGCCGCATCAAGCAGTATGGCTCAGCGATTTCGAGTACGAAATTTTAATGTTCCCAGAAGCCCGTTATGATGATCAGGTGGACAGTACGGTACAATATTTACAATGGATGAGAAAAATTAACACCAGTGCTTTCAGGGTCAGGGACTTTGGCCCCAACCCTAATAAAACGCTTAGATGGTTAAGGTATATCTAAAAACCTAAATTTATTTCCCCAAAGCTTCTGACATATGCTTTACCTGTTGCGGATGTTTAAGCTCTGAAGAGACACTTCCCTTATGTGGCACAGCAGGAGAAGCCGATCCAATAGAACAAAAGCCACTATCTCTATTAACTTTTTCAGAACTAAGGTTATCAGATGACGGTAATTGTGCGTTTACACATCGCATTAAGTTCTCTTCTGGACTCTCGAAAGATTTTGTTATCTCGCATTTCCCCGAAGGAGTATGCGTCAAATATAAATGCTGCTCCTCCCCAGGGGAGAAAGAGTTGGAGTCTAGCTTCTTCTGCAGCTCAGGAGAAAGAAATGGGCGTAGTTCCTTCCTCTCGTCACTAGTAAGAGGTTTTAGTCCACCTGACGCACCTTCATGCGTAGGAGAAGTCACCCCTGAGGGTGGATTACTTTTTGCTTTTATTCTAGTTGGGAATGAAAAAAATGGCTTAGACACAGATGATTTTTCAGTTACATGATACACAAGATCACTTTTATCAGTAACTTGCTGTTTTTCAGGTTCCACACTAAAAATGCTCTCCTTACCTTTAACACTTGGAGAATCTGCAAAAACCCCAAGACTTGAGGACATTGAATCATTCCTTGTCGTAAGAAAAGAAGTCGATGATGGCAACCACCAAGTACTATTCCCTATTGACGTGCTTTCATTAGCACCTTTCCATGATAAACCACTAAATCCTGGTTCAGTAAATTGCATTGACGATATCCATTTATTTTCGGACGTGCCTTGTGATAAACAAGGGTTCGTTTGCTGAGTCCAATCACTAGTCCCTGCTGATCCACTTTCAGCAGCACCTACCTCAGCAGCGCCTACATTATGCGGCAGCACCCCTCGCCTGGGAAAACACGACTGTGGCTCCTGTATCTCTTCAAAGGATGATCTTGGATCGCTACTTGAAGAATGTGCAACAGAATCCTTAGGTTTCGGAGGTGAATTACTATCATAACCACTGTCTGTATCTTTTTTCCTTTGGTTGGGCGGTGTTCTTAGTCCACTCGGTCCTGCATGTATAGGAGAATTTACTGTTGAGGAGAATCGACTCGAGCCACGTCTCTTAAAATTTTCAGGATCCACTGCAAATTCAAAACGTCCGTTTCTTTCACTATATGCAATTGGAGACTGCATAATTTCAGGAAGTAACTGAGCAATTCTTTCATTAGAGATAGCATAAATTGGGTTTTCAGAATTAGTAATATCTGGATCTGCAGTCTTGCCTCTGATATCACTTATAAGATTTTGATATTTTATATTAATTTTGTACACATCCTTATGCTTTAAAAATTCAAGCTGACCACTATATCTTTCTGTTAAAGGTACAAGGACAAAATCATTACCATTCTCTATTTTCTTTTTGTCTGTAAAAATATCATAATCATAAGCGTTAATTGATTTCCCTGTCAATTTAAAAATAAAATCGCCAAGAACATCTTTAAAATTTTCGACTTTAGAATCTTCTGTGCCTGGAGTTCTAAAATCAAATGCTACTTCCTTTTTAACATATTCTGTTACACTCTTGATTACCTTATCGCTAACGTTTTTGACGTATAACATATCATCTTTATATTCGTAAAAGTCCGAGCTCTTCAGGCCACAGTTTTCTAACCTTGAGTTAAATTCTTTAATATATGCCTGCTTAAAAAATTCAAAAGTCTCTAAATCATATTCCCTCTCAAGGTATTCATCGCTAAAAGCTATACAGTACAAATAAGGCTTACCTATTGCTCCTGTTTTAACAGTTCCTTCCATCCATTCATATGCTTCTTCCTTAGTTATCCCTACTTCTTTTTGTAGACATGCAACCACTTTCGCTCCCACAGCCCTCTCAAACTCATTAGCAAAATGAACCTTCAAGTTACGAATCACTTCATTATTTGTAGAGCCTGCAAGCTTCACTTTCACTATGCCATTACCTAAATCCTCTTTATCAGGATTAGCACCTAGAACAAATGGGAAACAGTTTAAGTTATAATATCTACTTGCTACCTCAGTTCCACCAAGATAGTGCCGCTTTATTATCTCCTCTCCTATTCCTCGCAGATATTCTTTTGTATCAGTATTACTAGCAAATAAACCAACAATCTTTTTACCTTCTACAGTAAAATTAGTATTGATCTTATTACAAGTATAATTATTTAAATTAAACGCTTTAACCAGCTCTTTTATATCCATAACTACCTCTATTAAAAATTGTTAAGAAACAACACTACTTGCTTTTGCCTTTATCTTTACTACTACCGGCACTAGTAGCACTGCTACTACCCAGTTGTGTGTTAGGCTTACTGCTTTCACGTTGCCGCTCGTAGTTTTTATACTTATCAGGACCAATCCATTCTAACCTTTCACTTGGAATCCACGAACCATCAGGTTGAGGTCCTGATTTGCTTTTTTTATCATTTGGCATATTACCCTCCAGTAAAAATATTATGTAACTAATATACTAAAAATAAATTGTAGTGCAAGTACTTTTTTTATATTTTTTAGTATAAATTTTATTCACTCTTTTTTCATAAAACTTAAGTTTTCGAGATTCCGCTAACACGTAGCGGAATGACGAGCTGTCGACATCTATCTATATACCCCTGGATTCCAGTGTCACGCACTGGAATGACAAGTCATTGGCAACCCTAAGTTCCCTACGTCATACCGCGATTCATTCGCGGTATCTCAAGCATAGATTCCGCTAACACGTAGCGGAATGACGAACTGTCGACATCTATCTATATGCCCCTGGATTCCAGTGTCACGCGCTGGAATGACAAAAAGGAAGCACTGGCTCCTGGATTCCAGTGTCACGCACTGGAATGACATGGTGAGGCGTCATCCAAGTAGCTGATGCTGGTTCCATCCAAGAGGGTGTCATCCCAGTGCCCAGACACTGGGATCCAGTTTTTTTTCCATCAAAAACACTCCCTTCTAACATAAAACCATACACTTATCAAACCTAATGTACATCCTGGATTCCAGCGTCACGGGCTACCCTCCTTTGTCATCACAAATAACCCATAGGTGTCATCCAGTACTGGGATCCGGTGTTCTTTATCACATAAGTAGCTAGCACTAGCTATCTCGATAGTGTATTACCATTTCCTCTTGCTGCACGTTCATTCAATACATCAGTAACTTTTGACTTAGGATTTTCTTTAGCATCACTTGCAGAACTACGCTGAGCAGCACTAGATTTTCCATTATCAGTAGTTCCTGATGGAGCTTGCCAAGTATCAATTGGATAATCGTGTTTAATAGTGGCAGATTCTTTTCTTTGAGTGTTCCTTTCAGCAACTTTTTTTGCAAGCTTAGCGTAAGGGTCATACGTTTCCTGCTTATTAGTAGATTTGATTCCTTCCTTGTTAACACTATTAACATTACCATTTAGACGGCTTTCTGCGCAACTAGCAGACCCGCTTTTCTTCTCTTTATTATTGTTTCCTTGTTCATCAGCGGGCCGTCTAGCAGACTTGTTTTCCTTTCCATTATCAAGCTTGTTTCCTTGTCCATTAGTGGGCGGCGTGGTTCCTCTTCCATTAACACTAGTATTTGGACGCCTTTCTTCAAAATTAACATACTCGCTTGGCTTAGAATCAAGTTTTATCCCACTTGCCACAGGCTTCTTCTCTGGAACTTTCGGTGGACACACCTCTTTCTTCGGTTCCGCTTTTTCCTTTTCTTTGTCCACTTTTTCTGGTTTTTGTGAATTTTCATGAGATTTTCTTTCAAGCTCAGTAATACGCAATAGATGTTTCAAAGGATCTGACACAATTTCAAGTTCTGGCTTGCTCAGAACAACCGGCCTTACAAATCCGGGTGAAACTTCAAAAAGGGAAACTGGCACTTTAGGTTTTTCTCTTTCATCCACTTTTATTTCTTCACGAACTTCTTTATTTTCTTCCTTTAATGATGTTTTTTCTGCTTTTTTATCTTCTGCTTTAGTTGTTTCTTCTGTAGATGCCTCTACTATAGCTGCTAGCTCAACTCCAAAAATCTCTGCGAACATTGTAATAATCCATCCGGTAACGGCGAGCTGTAACTTGAGTTTCAGATCCTGCAAAAATTGTAGACGTTCGAGCACCCTTGCAAGCTCCTCTTCTGATAACTCACCACTGCCCAATTTCTCCTGCAATTCTTTTATCTCTTTGTCCAACCTCTGATCGAAACTTAAATCGCGTGCAAAAATCTTCTTGATTAACTCCTTAAGCTTCTCACGCAAAAACTTCATTATCGCAGCAATCAGGTTTTTTTCTTTCTTCTCCTTGAGCATTTGGTAGATTTTCGGATCATCTACATCTACTTCAAAGAGGTTGAAGAGAGGTTCAAAGAAACTCCAGAAATCTCCGAGTGGTTTTTCACAATCGAAGTAGCCCACGTCACCATCTTCGATATGTAGCTCTGCTTGAGATGATATTTCATCGATACAACTAGAAGCCTGACGCTCACACTCGAGCCTTCTGAGCAAATCTTGTCTGTCAAGCTTCTCTATGGCTGCTTTCAGTTCATTTAACTTCTGCTCCGCAGAGAAATCTTGCTCCCTGATTTTTCCTTGGAAGATTGAGCTACCGTTTTCGTTATTATCTGAAAAATTTTCCATTATTTTTGTCCCCTCAATAAAATTACTGTCTTTATTGTTACCTGAAAAGCTTTCCATCATTTTTACTCCCTTCATAAAACTTAATAATTTAATTCTACAGTACTAAACATTTAAGAAGTGTTAACGTAAAGATGTCAATAAAATTATTTATATTTTTACACTATGTATATTATATCATACGCCATTTAACCTTTCAATAATATTTTTTATTCTTGCTGCTTTTTCAAGCTCTAGCATGCGCTTTCCTTCTTATTAATGTTCACTTTTGCCTCTACCACCACTTTTTCTTGTAAAGTATTTGATATAAGTTTTATTATACTCTCTAGCATAACTTGTGCAACATATTGTATTCAGAGTGTATTGAACGAGCCTGAAAGGCTGATAAACGAGTATCAACAAAGACTGTCAGAAAGCAAAGATAAAGCTACGTTAGATATATCTTAGCCACTTAAGTAGGGTTGGGCCTGACCCTGAAAGCACTGGTGTTAGTTTTTCTCATCCATTGTAAATATTGTACCGTACTGTCCACCTGATCATCATAACGGGCTTCTGGGAACATTAAAATTTCGTACTCAAAGCCATACCGCTTGGTGCGGCAAAATAACCCTGCCAAATCGGAACAATTTTGAGTGAGCTTATTATTGTGTGGCACAATTTCAATAATGGGTAGATCGCTATTTGCCTTTAGCTCTTGTGTTAATTTGCTGCGAACAAGCTTGCGTAACATCAGTACGTGGAACATCCTTAATAGTCTCGATTGACTCTGTAGGTACATTACCATTTTTCTTAAAACCTTTCTCTTCTATAGCTTCCAGAACACTTTTTCCTCCCAAAAGACAGTTTTCTCCTAAACTTTTCTTCTCAGCTTTTAACTTGTTAAGCCTTTCTTCACTCTCATCATCAATTTCTACTTCTATTTTATTACTATCTTTCTCACTAGGACTTAGATAAATATTAATCTCTCCTGCCTCAGTGGTAAAAGACATTTTAATGCTACTTTCTAAGACATCTGTGTAATTTCTTTTTCCATCTTTTGTACCTTCAACTCTTACTATACTCTCCCCAACTTGAAGTATGCCGACTTTTAAATTTAAATCTTCAGCTTTGTTAAAGATTTTCACAGGTTCAATAATACTATCTTGTGAATATTTCACATAAAAACATACATTATCTATGTCTACCTCTTCTGGCTCCCCCTTTTGAGCTTGTCTATCTCTGCCTACAATACTTTCATATGCTATACTCTTTAGCTTGTCTTTAGTTTCTTTATATTTCTTAGAGAGATCATTTATATAATTAGATCCATAATTTTGTGCTAGCTCAGTATTACCGGAGAAAAATTTTTGTCTTGCTTTCCCACCTTTTAACAATAACTTGTTAGTGATGCTTTCTATGATGCCTGAAACTTTATCTTCGTTGCCGTCGTCTTGGTCGGCGATACCATCAGACTGCCTTTCACGCGCTCTGGTTTCATCGCGTGGTTTCACACGATTATTAAGAACACCTTCTATTTCTTCAAGTATTAAACTTGTTACAGTTTCTTTATCACCATTGTCATTTTCATTACCATTATTACAACTTGAATTCAACCTTATTCCTTTCTTCAAGTACTCATTTACTATTTTCTCAATACTTTCTAGAATACTTTCTTCAGATTCTTGTTTATTTTGTGCTGTTATACCTCTTATCTTCTCACAAAAATCTTTAATTAGCCCCTCTTCGCTTGTAGTTAATGGTATTTCTAGCTTCATCGAAAGTAAGTCTTCTAGAAAAAGATGATCACTTGAACTACAGCTCGAATCCTCGTCTTTCCGGTCACAATCACTCGGTTCAGTAGAAATTGTTTTATTATCGTCACCGGAGCTATACCCTGGATCATCACGAAGTGTCTGATCATCATTGTGCTTGTTAGGGTAATTACTAGAGTTATTTGTCAAATTCCCTTTATCTTTAGTAGGAACTGTTTTATTATCATCACCGGAGCCATTCCCTTCATTTTTACGAGAATCATCTGAATAATAGCCCTGATCCTTGTCTGGATCCGGATCACTTAATTTAGTACAAGTTGTTTCATCATTAGAACTACAACCTAAATCCTTCAAAGCTTGAAGGCAGTTATGTTCAGTAACATATTCAAATGGAGTCTTTCCACTTTGATCTTGCACATTTCGATCAGCTCCTGCTTTTAAAAGAAATCCTATACCGTCAGTATCGTTACGTTCAGCAACGTAATGTAACAGAGTTTTTCCATCTTGGTTTTGTACATTTGGATTAGCTCCTGCTTGTAGAAGAAACATTATACGTTGAATATAATCATTTAATATACCTCTATCGATTGCTAACCAACCTAAAATATCAGATAATCTTTTATCTAAGTAATGTGACAGAGTTTTTCCATATCGGTTTTGTGTATCTCGATTAGCTCCTGCTCCTAGAAGAAATATTATATGTTGAGCATAATTATCTAATAGACTTCTATCGATTGCTAACTCATTTAAAATGTCACGTAATTTTTCACTTGAGTAATCTGACAGAGTTTTTTCACCTTGGGTTCCTGTTGTATTTGGATCAGCTCCTGCTTGTAGAAGAAACATTATATATCGAGTATAATTGGAATTATCTAATAGATCGCTATTGCTTGCTAACTCATTTAAAATGTCACGTAATTTTTCACTTGAGTAATCTGACAGAGTTTTTTCACCTTGGGTTCCTGTTGTATTTGGATCAGCTCCTGCTCCTAGAAGAAACATTATATGTTGAATATAACCGGGATTATCTAATAGATTGATATCCTGTTCTAACTTATCTAAAATGTCACGTAATTGTTCATTTAATCCCTTGCTTGGTACCCCACCATTCATATTCTATAACCATTACTCACTAATTCTTTAGTGATTACCGTAATACATAGGTAAGTCAATAAAAAAATACACCTTTCCTTCTTCAGTTCTAAGAAATTGTCAAAAGTCTCAAAAAGATGAGTTAAAATAAAAAGAAGAATAGTGGAAGTTTAGTTGTTTACACTTTCATGCTATGCCCATAGCATCATATATTACTTAACCTTGCAATAATTTTTTTATTCTTGCTGCTTCTTCAAACTCTAAATTTTCAGCATGCTCTATCATTTGCTTTCTCAATTCATCCTTATTAGTATTTACTTTTGGTTCTGCTATTGCCCTCTCCTGTAAGGTGTTTGATATAGGTTTTATTATAGTCTTCGGGACAATATTGTGCAATATATTATGTTCTTCTTGTTTTTTTCTTCTTCTTTCAGTCTCTCTTAATGCACGATCTAAAGAACCAGTGATTTTATCTGCATACAAAATTACTCTACCTTCAGCATTACGTGCAGCACGACCGATCGTTTGAATGAGCGATGTTTCTGATCGCAAAAATCCTTCTTTATCAGCATCTAAAATTGCAACCAAACCACACTCTGGAATATCAAGACCTTCCCTAAGCAAGTTAACACCTACTAAAACGTCAATTTCTTTAGATCTTAATTTACATATAATTTCTATTCTCTCCAGCGCACCAATATCAGAATGCAAATAACTCACTCTCATATTTAATTCACTCATATATTCAGCTAAATTTTCAGCCATTTTTTTTGTCAGTGTAGTGATTAAAACACAAAATCCCTTTCCTATTGTCACTTGTGCCTCATGAATTACATCATCAATTTGACTCTCTATTGGTTTCACAATGCAGATTGGGTCTGTAAGCCCTGTTGGACGGATAACTTGCTCTATAAATACATTATTGGTCTTTGCCAACTCATACTTTCCAGGAGTAGCTGAAATGTAAATAGTCTGCGGCCTAACTTTCTCCCATTCTTCAAATTTTAATGGACGATTATCAAAAGCGGAAGGGAGCCTGAAGCCATAGTCAATCAATTTCTTTTTACGCGCCTCATTACCACTGTACATTGCACCAATCTGAGGAACGGTGACATGACTCTCATCAACAAATAAAATTACGTCTTTGGGTAAATATTCAAACAAAGTAGGCGGTGGATCCCCAGCTTCCATTCCATAGAGATAACGCGAATAATTTTCAATACCTTTACATATTCCTGTTGTCCTCATCATTTCAATATCAAAATTAGTGCGTTGCTCGAGGCGCTTTGCTTCAACAATCTTGTTTTGCAAGTAGTAATAATCCAAGCATTCATGCAGCTCTTTTTTGATTAGCTCAACTGTCTGCAACAGAGTCTCACGTGATGTAATGTGATAGCTGTTTGGAAAAATGGTGATTGTATTTAGGCTTTTGGTAATATTACTCGTTATAGCATCAATTTCAGAAATTTCTTCTATTTCATCACCAAGCAGCGATAAACGCCAAGCTTTATTTTCATAATAGGCAGGAAATATATCGATAATATCGCCACGCACTCTGAAATATCCTCTCTCAAACCTGGTATCAGAGCGCTTGTATTGGAGATCAGCTAAGTTACTCAAGAAATCATTAACATGAATTTTATCTCCAACACTTAAAGATATAGTCATGCTGCGGTAGCTTTCAGGCGAACCAAGACCGTATATGCAAGAAACACTGGCAACTACGATCGTGTCCCTGCGCTCCAAGAGGGAGCAGACGGCAGAATAACGCAGCATGTCAATTCTGTCGTTGATTGCAGAGTCTTTTTCGATATAAGTATCAGTTTGCGGCAAATAAGCTTCGGGCTGATAGTAATCATAATAAGAAATGAAATATCCAACAGCATTATTGGGAAATAATCCTTTCATTTCCTCATAAAGTTGTGCTGCTAAGGTTTTATTGTGTGCCATGATCAGCGCAGGTCTGTTTGTCCTTGCTATAACATTTGCCATAGTGAAAGTTTTCCCAGAACCAGTAACCCCAAGTAAAATTTGGTCTCTTTTATTGCTATTTAGCCCCGCAATTAAACTATCGATTGCCTGCGGTTGATCTCCAGCGGGTTGAAAATGTGTAGTGATTTGAAATTTCATAGACTTTACTTACTATCTTTGATTCATTGCATAGTGAACACTATATTGCTTTTAAGATAAGTTGTATAGCTATAAACTTTCCGTAAAGCCATAAAACATTAACCAACAATAGACTTCTCCTAAGAAACTCACTCAACTAACTCTTCTTGTTGAACTAATATGTAGCCAAATTCGCTCGCTTTTTTGATCAAATTTTTTACAGTTCTATCTTTATAGCGTGTTTCATAGTATTCCATTCCTTTTTCTACATATTCCTGTCCGTATTTGAGCATACTATAAAATATGCATGCCATTTTTCTTGCAGTAGCTGTTATTGCTTTTGGTGCTCCTAGTCGTTTTTTCAATCTTCTGTAGTATGCACCCAACGCACTTTTACTATTTCCTACAGAATGAGCAGCTATTCGCAAAGCATTCGCAGCACGGTTAATGACTTTACGTGTTCTTGTGTTAAACACTTTTTCCCCTGTAACTTTATTAGCAGGACTGAGTCCCAACCACGACGAAAAGTGCTTTTCTGTTGGCCATTTACTATGGTTTATACCAACTTCTGAAATTATGGTTTGTATACTTAATACATCAAATCCAGGAATTTTAGTGAAATCCATACCAGTTATTCGGTGCAGTTCCTCATACAAAGCAAAGCTTGGCTTACTTTTGCTATTTTTATTCTTTTGCTTACTTAGCTGTTTGCTTTCACAAGACTTTGTTTCAAACGTTTTATAATAGGCTTCAATATTTCTATCACATTCTGCTATTTTTTCTTGATAAATATTATATAATTCAAATTCTTGCTTTAGCGTGAATAAGTGTTCCTCTCTATAGTCACCAGCTAACGCTTTTGCAATAGTAGACTGATCATTTTTCATTCGCACGTCCCTGAATTCTGCTAATTTTTCAGAATCTCTTTCGCCTTCAATTATAGCTTCAATGATTTTCATACCAGTTATCCCAGTAATATGACTAATAACCTTGTGAATTGTATATTCATTTGAATTAATGCCTTCTGCATACGCAGCAGTTGTGTTAAAAGTCAATAGAAAAATTGATGTAGCTGTGAATAAGTACTTAAAATTTGTGTGGGCGTACTTATTCACAGCTATGCTATTGCTATATAGAAGCAGTTTTAGGGCTATACTCCTCAGTAAACAGTCTACCGTCTCTTACTAAAGAGTTAGCAAGGATAAGTAATTTTCTCATTGCAGCAGTAGAGGTAACTTTATATGGTTTTTTATATTGATTGTATAGCCTATCAAAGAAGATTTTTATATAAGAATTGTACCTTTGCGCACTAAGAATGCACATATGTAAAACCTTTCTAATTTGTGATCTACCACCCTGAATACACCTTTTTCCCTTACTAAAACCACTATCTCGATTAAAAGGTGCAACTCCGGAAAGGCTGGATATTTCTTTATGTTGGAGAGTTCCAAGCTCGGGTAGATAACAAATAAAAGTAATAGCTGTTATTGCACCTACACCAGGTATACTAGTTATTGACATATACTTTTTTTTAAGCTCTTGATTTTTATCGACTAATTCCATTATCTCATCTTCTAAGACTTGAATTTGATTTTGTAAAACTGCAAGTAGCTCTTCCATTTGTTTGATTATAGATAAATCGGTTACTTGATGAGCTTGGGTTTTTTGTATTTTTGCTATTTCTACTAGTTGATTCCTGCGAGATAATTTTTGCTTCAAACAGTCAATACTACTAACTTTTAAAGGAGTGACACGCATGTCTGTATTACTAACATAACGTGAGATGATGCTACAGTCTATTTTATCAGTTTTAGTAGCAATACCAAGGCTTTTTGCATAGTCTCTTACCCATCTTGGTTGAATGACATATACTTCAAAACCATGTCTTAATAAAGTATAAGCACATAATTTTTCGTATCCACCCGTTGCTTCAAGTCCAACTTTGGTTACGTTATGTAAACGCAAAAAGTCAAGTATTTGATCAATAGCTTGAACGTTATTTTCAAATACTTTATGATGTCCAAGTGGATGAATATGGATATCTAGTTTATTTTTGCTAATATCAATGCCAGTAATAATATTTGATAAATTCATAATCCCTCCATAAATAATGTGTATACTGCATTTTCCACCCTTATATACGAGCCTAAAAGCTCAACCAGTTGTTCGGAACTTTCAGTATAATAAACCAGAGAGGAGAACCTTGCTGCAAAACGGTCCTTATGACCAAGAATATGTACGGTTCCTCCTCTCTGCGTGTCTTTATACCGCTATTTCGTAACATTTATAAAGACTTGTTTTTAACATATAAGAATATGTGTAGATGCACTTTCAGTGAGATTTTTGCGTTGCCGCACGTAACTGCGCAATACACACATCTGATTATCTGGCCTAAACGATCCATGAAGCAGTCCGTAGCTATGCAGTTGTTGGAGCCATTGGCAATCTTGAACGTCAGACTTCCTACCAGGTACATTCTTTACATGCCGTGCATTTTACCTCGAATTTGTATGACTCAAGTATTTGAAATAAAGGAATCCAGTATACTCCTGTTGATTCCATAGCTACTGTTGTAACTTTACACTTTTTCAACCACTGTGCTAAGTTATGAAGGTCTTCAGTAAAGCAGCCAAATTTCTGAACGCGTTGTTCATCTCTTCCTTCAGGTACACACACATAGTGTACAGCTGAACCAATGTCTATTCCTGCTGCATTAGGATTCACTATTTCTAATTTACTTTTTGCTTTTTTCATGGTAACTCCTACATATAATTTGTAATAGGGAAACGCTTCAGCTTGGAACGGTTGATAGTACAATCTCC
Organism: Wolbachia endosymbiont of Listronotus oregonensis; assembly: GCF_031205055.1. Lineage (NCBI taxonomy): Bacteria > Pseudomonadati > Pseudomonadota > Alphaproteobacteria > Rickettsiales > Anaplasmataceae > Wolbachia > Wolbachia endosymbiont of Listronotus oregonensis. The sequence continues at coordinate 964,344 of NZ_CP102118.1, forward strand.
TAACCGAGGTAGTCTAAATGACTCCATCAATGATTTGACCGTTCCTTCCAAAACCATGCTTGCATACGGGCACTTAGGCACCATTGAAAATGTCGGTCATAACTGCAGAGGCGCTCCCTGTACAACTATACTTGAAAACTACTAAAAACTTAAATTTGTGTGTTTCTTTCTGATTTGACAGATTTCGTCTGTTCGATGCTTGTATCCATGCTTCAACTTGTTCAAGTTGGCTTTGGTTCAATATAGTTTTTCTACGGCGTTGAGGTGGAGCAAATAATTTTTCTTCTCTGCCAAATTTTAGGTCATGCAGTAAGTGCCTTTCTTGAAATGCAACATATTTTTGCTACGGCTGTTATACTATGCTTTTTTGCTGCAATTACAGCATTTAGTTTTTTTGCAACATATGCATTATTTCTTACTTTCTTCAGCATTTCTTTTGCTCACTTTTTCATCCAATAATTTTGATCTTAATGCCATTTAAACCTCGCTATTTTACTTACTCCAGTATGGCTTTTTTCCATTGTTGTCTATCCGTTACTTGTATAGCGGGAATTGGTATTAGGAGATTTATTTGACTTTCTTTTTGGTAGTTCTAAAGCTAATCGCCAATTTGAAAATAATATCGGAGTACAAAAAGAATTGTATGGTCGGTACAATAAATTCATGGATAGTCCTGGGGGCTTAGGAAAAGATGGTCCAGGAGGATTTATTAATCAAATAGCATCGCAATATCAAGGCAATCCTTACCAGCAGTTTATTAGCAATCAAATGATTGGCAACCAATTAAGAGCAAGTAGGCTTGATCAATCAAGCTATGGTCTATCTAAAGTTGCAAGTTTAAACTCTGAACTTGCGTCGCGTGGCTTGAATGACTTTATCGGTTCATCTTTAGGAGGGCTGCAAAGTCTTATCGGAGCACATGGACTTGGTGCACAAATTGGTCAAAATCTAGGTGGTGGTTACACTTCTTACGGAAAATCTTTAAATGATCGTTGGATAGCTATGAATCAAATGTTAGATAATTTTGGTCAGGTTGCGGGTAAGGCTGCAATATAGCCAACTACAGCATTTTATTTTTTCAATAAAGAAAAGAATGTACTTATCTCTTGTAAATAGTATCTCTATGTCCTATCTCTGTGATAACCACTGTACGTTCTGATTGATCTACCCTGTAGACCACGCGATAGTCACCTACTCTTAACCTTCTGAGCCCTTTTAAGCTATGATGTAGTGGTTCACCAAGATTTATTGGATCGACTGTAAGTCGTTCTTTTATAGCCTTTTGAACTCTTAGCCTTATTGTCTTTGGAAGATTTGGTAAATCCCTTTCAGTAACGCTCTTTAGAGACTTAATTTTATAACGTTCTAGTCCCACTTAATATCTTCAAAATCAACTGTTTCTGCGCCTTCAACATCACGCTCATCAGAAATTTTAGACACTAAAAAATCCTCGATTTCAAGCTCAATTGCTTCTTTGAGTAGTTTCTCTGCTAATTCTTGAGCAGGCTGCTTAGTGAGCTCAGCTAGCTCGGCAAGGTGCAGTAAAGTTTCTTTACTGAGAACTATATTAGCGTTTAAGTCTGCCATAAGTTTTACCAAAATCTACTACTGTAACAATTTTACAACATTTTTTTTAATTTTTCAATAAATTAGTGTATGCTGGAATTAGTTTAAAGGATGAAAAATGCTATCTCAGGAGGATATTATTTTATGCCGCAAAGATTTTGGTTTCTTTGCGTTTCAAGGCATGCTGCGAGTGTTTAATATCAGATTAAATTTAAAAAGAAAAGATGGCAGCAAAAACTATTTGTGGGTGCTGTTCAGCAGCATTAATCGCTTGGTGTTTGAAAAAGCACACAGTCAATGGTGGAACATACCACCACGCTGTGCTAAGACAACACTGGGTTTTATATTTCATGTGGCGTTTGCCCTCGGTAATAATCCAAGGGCAAAGTTTATGTATATTACGCACCAAAGAGATTTGATGCGTGAAAAAATCAATGAACTGCACATTGTCCTTGAGTCTCCATTTTACCGTCAAGTCTTTCCAAACGTAAAAGTAGTTGGTCGCAAAAGTACGCGAGTAATTAGAACTAAAGAAGGAGGTTTTGTTAATGGCTTTTCAATATCAGGGCATGTAACAGGTACAGGAGCTGGGGATAGTTCTCTTGATTTTGATGAAGGTCGAAAGTACGGTGGTTGCATTATCCTTGATGATTTACATGATGCAAGCTGCGCTTATAGTCGGGTATCGCTGATCAGTGCCTGTCAAAAGTTTGAACAATGCATAACTTCAAGGCGTAATACTGCTGATACGCCATTTTTAGTGATTGGTCAAAGGATCAGTGTTTACGACATATTTGGTTATTTAGAGAAAAAATCAGAGCGACAGTTTGAGAAGATCATAATACCTGCAGTACTTGAAGATGGCACGAGTATTGATGAGAATAGATTGCCAATGCAGGAACTTAGGATCAAGGAAAAAGCAGATACCGTCACGGAATAATTAACCGTCATACCGCGATTCATTCGCGGTATCTCTTAGCATAGATCCCGCTAACACGTAGCGGGATGACGATTGTCGATGAACCTAAGTTACTTTAGCTATAAACATTAAGAAATTTACTAAACGAAGAAAAAAGGCAAAAGAAACCCCGTTGGTGGTTGGCTATTTACTATGTACTAAAATATCGGCGTTTTTTTATTCTAAAACGCTTGATTAAGAGCGATTTAGCTGCTTTTAACTTGCAACTAACCTAAATTATAAACGTTAAGAAATTTACTGAGCGGAAAAAAAGGCAAAGAAACCCCGTAGTAGCTAGCATTCAAATTCTCCCTTGTCAATTTGACGTTTTTTGCTGTCTTAAACGCTTTGTAAGCGCGTTTCGGCTTTTATAGGTAAAAACCCAGAAATTTTTAAAGACATGCGATGCACGTAGTGCGAAAAATTAAACATGAGACGCCAAATACCCTAAGTTTTTTGTCATTAACCTGCACAGATTGCGAAGATAAATAAATAGCTTCAGTTTCATGATAAGGGGGCTGGCGGAGTTTGTAAAGTAATTTTTCGTAGCTCTCATGACTTAAAAAGCTGGATTCCAGCTTCACGCGCTGAAATGACAGATTACTGTTACCTTATCTAGATACAGAAAAAAAAATCTTAATACTTAACACATTTTTCATAGTACACACCGTATGATTGATAAATAAAATAATGAATAGATTTACATAATGTTTGGAGGCTACCAATGGTCAACGACAAGATTACTTTGAACTTTGAGATAGAAAAAGGCGAACCTATAGATCGATACTACTTTTCTGCACGTATGAGGCTTACAGATGAAAGCAAAAATCTTTTGCGTGAGAAGCTTGGCAGTACAATTCAATTCGATAACCTAGATGATCACTTCAATCTTAACCATGAGAATTTTTATATCTACTACAATAAATATAGTGAGCACAATGGTAGAAGTGAGCTATACGTTAGGGATGATAACGGTAGATATTTAACTTCCAATCTTCCACTTAATCACTATGGATTCTCAATGGAACTATCATCTGATGGGGCGTCAATAGCAGATTATGGCTTTTATCCTCTTTATGCAATCTATAACCCAAATCACTATGATAAGGCAAAGGAAAAAGTATTTGATGATCACGGTGAATTGTCACCAATTGCATCAAATATGTTAGATAATTTTTTAAGCAACACAAATAGCTTAACCACACAAGAGATGTTTTTACAGTTGCAAAATGGAGCTACTGAAAAAGAGGAGAAATTGATAAGAGAGAAAAGACAAGCAGAAGAAGAATTAGATCAAAAGAATGAGAAATTAAAGGAGTTCATAGAAAAAGGTGAAATTACCTTGTTTAAAGTGGTAAAAGGTAATGACGTAGGTAACGGGCGTTCAGAAGTAGTTTTACAGTTTACTGCAGAAGGTAAGGGGACAAATGAAATTACCCTTGATTCCGAAAAATTCTATATAGCAGATTATGAAGATAGTGAATTCTTGCATTGTGTTAGCTCTGATTATGACATGCTACTTGATTATGAAAATTTATTTTTCGCGCTCAATCAAAGCTTCTACTCAGACTTTGAAAGTGGGTTTTATTCAGCAGACAGCACTGATCCCTATAATTACGCTAAATATTCAAAGGAACCATATTTGAGTGGTGATCAGCTATCTGAAAAATTATCTCATGAGTTGGAGAAAGATAGTAACCAGATAGATGCAGAAGTTATGTTTAGTGATCAACCTATGAACGAAGAAGTTACAGTGAAAAGTGAAGTCAAATCTAGAAAGAAAAGGGCAGTTGAAGAAGATAATGCAGAAGATACTATAGGAAACATAAATGAAACAAATGAGGTAACCGGTGCGACGCGTTTGCACTCTGCTTCTTTATCAGGGGATTTGAATGAAGTTATCGAACTTGTAGAACATAGCGCAAATATTGACGCGAAAGATAAAGCCGGACAAACACCGCTACATCATGCTATTAAATCAGGAAATACAGAAATAGCAAAATATCTTATCGATCAAGGTGCAAATCTCAATTCTCAAGATATTTATTACGAAGGAACTGATTACTCTTGTTTTAAGACACCTTTGCACTATGCCATAAAATCGGGAAACATGGAAATAGTTGAATACTTAGTGGAACATGGTGCAAATCCTAATATTCCAGATGCTCACAATCTCAGGCCGCTCGACTATGCTATAAAGAACACAGCTTTAGTAAAATATCTTGTGGACAATGGTGCAGATATTAATGTACGTAATCCGATATTCCATTTTGTTAAGCTAGGTGACCTGGATATGGTGGAATATTTAGCTCAACATGGTGCAGATCTTAATGTCAAAAACACCTCTGCTCAAACACTACTACATTATGCTATTGAACTCAAACATACAGAGATAGCTAAATACTTAATAGATCACAATGTAGATATTAATACTCGAGATATTAGTTCTGGTAAATCTCCATTACATTTTGCTATGAGTATAAAAAACATGGAAGTGGCTAAATATCTAATAAAGCATGGTGCAGATGTTAATGTTAAAGATAGTTACGGTTTAGCACCTTTACACTTTGCTGTTAATTTAGGAAATCAAGAGATATTAGAATATTTAATAAAGAATAATGCAAATATTGAGGTTCGAGATAGTGAAGGCTGGACACCACTTATTCATGCAGTAAGGCATGGGCAATTGGACAAAGTAAAGTACCTGATAGAGAATGGAGCTGATGTTGATATTTGTGGTAATGAAGGATGGACGCTATTTGAGCATGCTGAACAATGGATAGATGATAGAAGAATATTAAAGGATGTAATCAATAATGATAGAAAATATGCAGATGCTGCAAGTTGGGAAAAGACTGGAAAAGATATGCTTGATTACCTTAAGGGAGTTACAAAAAATACTATACAGGAAGAAGAATCTAACTATATAGATCAAATGCAAGCAGATGATAGCAGCAGTTATGTTGAAGATCAACCAGCTTTGCAAAGCAATCGTGACGGTTATGCTGACATGGAAAAAGCTCTGCAGGAGAAATTGCATGGAGATGAAATACGCAAGCAAAGTAATGAGAAAGCTCAAAAAGATATGGAAACAAGAAAAGTCACTGTGGAAACTGACAGTAGCAATAATAAAATTGAAAAACAAGCAAAACCAATAGAAGACGAACAAGAAACTGTTATGGCAAGTGTGATAGAAAATATGGATAAAAATTCTGATAGTGAAGCAGAAGATTCTAACAGTATTGCAAATGCACAACATCCCTTAAAAATAAGGACAGGAAGTCCTCTTGAGGTGGGAAAGTATGAGGTGGAGCTGCAAGTGACATATGATGATATAAAGAATTTTTATGATACCGTACGTGGTAAATATCATGCTGGTGATGGATATAACTACGAGCAAGTAATGGTTTTATATAATGAAATTGTTAGGCCAGCATCGCAGCATTATGATAAACCATTTACCCTGCCTAAGGCATACATAACAGATGGTCATCTATTTGTTCAAAATAAAGATTTTGGAACTTTGGATGATTTTAATGAGATGTTCTATAGAAGTGATGAGTTAATGTGATGTAAAAAGCAAGATTCAATTTGGTGAACGAGAGTTAACTGACAGAGGAGATTGACACGTATGCCTTTATCTTTAAGATTGTTTATCAAGTATAGACATCAGCTCGTCCCATTCTCTTTTACCAATATTACTTTCTTCTCTAGTAACGTTTTCCCCTTTAATTAATTTGCGAATTATTTCTAGACCAGTTCTTGAAATACAAGCTGATTCTAGGCAATATTCAACAAAGGCATTGTAGGCCAATGGGACCCATTTTTTTATTATATCCAGCATAACTTCTGCATAAACTCTGATTTCATATTGGGCATGCTTATCAGCTCTAAGCTTCAAAAAATGAAGGAGGTTATGCAGATCTATTTTCCAATAAAATTGCGTGTAGTAATTAAGCGTTAGATTAGTTCGGGCAATTTCTCTTGCAAGCCCCTGCTCAATAAATTTTTCATAATGAGAATATACTAAATTAGAGTCGTTTGTTAGAGAATCTATTATTTCCTTTGAGGTATCCGGATCAAAAGCTTCACCGCTACCTTGTTTATTATTATCAGATTGTTTTGCAATCTGTTCTGGTTTTGGTATATAAAATTCATTGTCAAGTATTGAATATCTTGCCGAATATTCATTCACATTTGCAGTTCTATGCCTTATCCATTGCCTTGCAACAAAAATTGGAAGTTTCACGTGAAACTTAATTTCACACATTTCAAATGGAGTTGTATGATGATGTCTCATTAAATACTTTATAAGTGCTTCATCCTGACTTATCTGTTTTGTTCCCTTGCCATAAGAAACACGAGCAGCTTGAACTATAGCGCTATCAGAGCCCATATAATCCACTACTCGAATAAATCCATGGTCTAATACCTTATGTTCTTCATATAAGATTTCATCTATTTCTTTTACTGTAGTTCGTTTAGTTGCTTCATTCATAAAATATCCTCAAGATGAAATGGAAATATCAGCTCCACATGAATTGAGTTTTTCGTGCATTGCTTCATATCCTCTCCATAAATGATGCGAATTATTTATTGTAGTTTCTCCACCAGCTACCAAAGAAGCAAGTACCAAAGCTGCTGTTGACCTTAAGTCAGTGGCACACAGATTAGCTCCAGATAAGCTTTTTATTCCACTTATAGTAGCTTTGCTTTTCTCGATGCTGATATTAGCGCCTAACTTTCTCAATTCATCTGCATGTGCAAATCTGTTTTCAAAAATGTTCTCTTCAATTACTGATATCCCATCAGCGATGCACATTGCAGACATCAGTTGTGGTTGCATATCACTGGGAAAGTTGGGGTATGGATCTGTTGCAATGTTAGCAGACCTAATAGAGCAATTTTTTCTGGAAATCATAACCCCCTCATTATATAGTTCAACATTAGCCCCTATAGCCTTCAATTCATTCACAATACATCTTATATCAGATAGACTTATTCCTTCTAACTCCAACTTACCACCGGTTATTATAGCAGCTAGTGCATAGGTGCCTGCTTCTATGCGATCTGGTATTATTTTATGAACACATCCATTTAATTCTTCAACTCCTGTTATTGTGATCCTTGTATCACTAATCTCAATATTAGCACCCATTTTCTTTAGGAACTCTATTAAATCAAGAACTTCCGGCTCCGTTGCAGCATTGTTTATTATTGTCACTCCTTCTGCAAGTGTTGCTGCCATTATTACATTTTCTGTTGCACCAACGCTTATTTTCTCAAGTATAACTTCTTTTCCTTGTAGCTTTCCTTTCACTGTTGCAATTATATTACAGCCTTCAACTTCAATTTTAGCTCCCATTTCTTCTAATGCTTTGATATGCATATCAACGGGACGCTTTCCGATATTGCATCCACCAGGAAAGACTGTTGTGATTTTACCAAATCTACTGAGAATTGGACCTAGCATTAAAAGAGATGCTCGCAGCTTACTTGCAGTTTCGTGTGACATTACGTGATTGTTGATATTACTGCAATCAATTTCCAAAGTATGATTTGCTTTATAATCTTTATTGCGTGTAAAATTCACTTTCGCTCCAAGACTCTCAAGCAGCTTAGACATTAGATGCACATCAATTAAATCAGGTACATTATGCAAAATTACCGAGAAGCTACTCAATAGACTTGCTGCCATTATTGGTAAAACAGCATTTTTTGAGCCATTAATCTTGATTTTTCCGACCAGAGGTTTATGGTTACTACTTACTAATATTTTGTGCATTTAATTAAGCTAGATCTTACCAAATAAGTATAGTAAATCGACAGTAAAAGGCAAATTACAGATAATATAGCTATCACAGATCATAATGTTCGTACATTTTAGCTATTTAGCAGCAAAATTGATTACACTTGTCCAAAGATGAGCGATGCATTAGTGCCACCAAAACCAAACGAATTAGAAAGTGCATATTGAATTTTATGCTCCTGAGCTTTAAACGGTACAAAATTTAAATCACATCCTTCTGAAGGTTTATGTAAATTTAAGGTTGGCGGAATAATTCCATTATTTAACGCAAGAATACTGAATATTGCTTCAACGCTCCCTGCAGCACCAAGTAAATGTCCTATAGAAGATTTAGTTGAAGAAACAGGTATTTTATAAACGTAGTCACCAAATAACTGTTTCATTGCTATTACTTCAATTTTATCTCCAAGTGGCGTTGAAGTTCCATGTGCATTGATATATCCTACTTGATTTGGATTAATTTGCGCACTTTTTAAGGCAAGCTGCATTGCCTTAAATGCGCCTCTTCCTTCTGGATGTGGTGCTGTAATGTGGTGCGCATCTCCTGTGAGTCCGTACCCAACCAGTTCTGCATGTATTTTTGCCCCCTTTTTTTGCATGTTCGTATTCCTCCAGCACCAATATACCTGCTCCTTCACCCATAACAAAACCATCGCGTTCTGCATCCCATGGCCTTGAAGCTTCTTCCGGTTTATCATTGAATTTAGTTGATAATGCCTTCATAGACGCAAAACCTGCAATTCCAACTCTACACAGTGCACTTTCTGCTCCACCTGCAATCATAATATCCGCTTCACCAAGTTTTATAGTTCTTGCTGAATTTATGATTGCATGCGCACCTGTTGCACATGCGGTTACTGCTGAATCGTTTGGACCTGTAAATTCGTATTTAATAGAAATATGGCCAGATATCAAATTTATTAGACTTGCAGGGACAAAAAATGGACTGACACGTCTGGGCCCTTTTTCCTGCATGGTAATAACATTTTCCTGAATTGACGGAAGACCACCTATACCAGAGCCAATAGTTACGCCAACACGTTCTCTATCTACTTTTGAATCTTCTAAAGATGAATCTTCCACAGCTTGAATCGCTGCTGCAATGCCGTAATGAATAAAACGATCCGTTCTTTTTAGATCTTTTTCAAAAATATAACCTACAGGATTAAAGTAATTCTCAATGTTATCGGATTGCACAGGCACCTGCCCTGCAACCTTGCAAGCAAGATCAGAAGAGTCAAATCTATCTGTATTGATTGCTTTTATGCCAGACTCGCCTTTTATCAGCCTTGACCAAGTGTTGTCAACATCTGCCGCTAGTGGAGTGATTAAACCAACACCAGTGACTACTACTCTTCTGCTCATTTAACACTAACTATTAGCCTTTTTTACTATTAATGTACTCAACTATTTGCTCCATAGTTTCCATTTTTTGTGCGTCTTCATCTGGAATTTCTATTCCGAACTCTTCTTCTGCTGCCATGATGATTTCAACTGCATCTAAACTGTCTGCACCATGCTCCGAAAGCTTTGAAGAGCTGTTGAATTTCTCTACATCCTTACTAATGTGCTCTAGTATAATCTTTTTCACTTTCTCTTCTATGTCTTCTCTAGTGCTCTTTGCTAGTTCGCTATTCACATTTCTTACCAAAAAAATAACCTATTCTTTGATGTTATAAAAAATTTTTATGTTTGCAATATCTTTTATAACTGGTAAACTACAGCAAAGTTTTCTACTGCCCTAGCTGGCTAGCGTTACGTGCTAAACAATTAACAATTCAAAAATGCTAGACGAAACAACAAAAAATTTGCTTATTGTAGAAGTAAATAAACTTTTACCAGAAAATAGCGAGAATAAGCTTATATCAGCTATGCGTTATATACTCCTTGCTCCTGCAAAACATATACGCTCCTTTTTAGTCGTAGCTTCATCGCGAGTGTTTAACGCGGAAGCTAAAAAAGTAATATCAGTTGCTGCAGCAATTGAATTTGTTCATGCTTACTCTCTAATTCACGATGATTTACCGTGCATGGACAACAGTGATACTCGCAGAAGCCAGCTAAGCTGCCATAAAAAATTTGATGAAGCAACAGCAGTGCTTGCCGGAGATGCACTACTTACTCTGGCTTTTGAGGTATTATCTTCGTTAAATGAGAAATGCTGTGAAATCATGAAAGTTCTTTCTCAGGCAATAGGAATTAGGGGAATGGTAGGAGGACAGATTTTAGATATTGGTGCAGATTTTAACAAAATAAAAGAAATTCATTTGATGAAAACCGCAAAACTATTTGCAGCTTCATGTGAAATAGGTGCTATAATAGGGAATGCTACAGATAAGCAACGTAAAGCTTTATATAACTACGGGATAAACCTAGGGCTTATCTTTCAAGCTAAGGATGATATTGAAGATTACGAACAAGATAAAACAAATAATCTAATGTCTGTACTTGGTAAAAGTGAAGTAGAGGACTATATAGACGCCCTCTTTAAACAAGGCTTGGATAATTTGAGTGCGCTTTCAGGGGATACTAATTATTTATATGATTTATTGAATCAAGTAAAGAAAGATGGTTAGAAAAATTATATTACAAATGCTTATTTCCATAGTAATGATTCTCACTTTAACCTCTGCTTTTATGTTTACTATTGTCTATATAAACAAAGGTAAACCGGGAAAAAAGGACAAGCTTTATGAGATAAGTGCCACGCATGGTGGTTTGATACAGACAATAGCACATTATCTAGTGAAGCCAATACTTGAATCAGCACTCGACCGCTATATTGAAAAGCATGGGCTAACAGAATATTTAGAAGAAATGACGCAGCAAAAGGAAGAAGATTCGATAAATTTTTATGAAATTACTGAAGGCAGTGGCAGCAAGGCTTTCTGTGGCATGGAAGTCCTATTGCAAATATATAAAATTTCTAATAATAACTCAGCAACACTCCCTAGCAAAGTTTCTGATGTTACTTTGAAAATAGGTCAAGATGACCTAAAAGAAGTGGGTTTAGGGGTGATAGGTATGAAAGAAGGCGGAGAGCGTGTAGTTACTATTGCCAATGATAACAAAATGAATTTTAATTCTTATTACGTCAAACTGATCGAAGTAAAGGATAAATATCCCGACTCAGTGAATAATCTGATGGTTTTTAATGACTTAATTAACAAGACTGGAAAACAAGTAAGGTGCGGTGATGAGATATCAGTTAAATATAGCGTAAAGGAGCATAATGGGGAATATATAGTCAAAGATCAAACAGTGCAATTTAGGGTTGGCGATAAAAAAATACCACTTGCTATAGAGCTTGGAGTTGTGGGAATGAGAGCTGGTAATAAAAGAACTATTCTTTCTCCGCCTGACCTTTTGACTATTACTGACGATATGTTAATAAAAGACATAGATTATGATGAAGAAAATATCTCAATAATTGACTTAAGCTTAGATATTAAGCAAGAGGTCGCAGCACACCATTCTACTGTTGAAAAACAGCCTAAAGAATATAGCTGAAATTTTAGGCTTACTGGCTGACCTTCTGAACACTCTCTATACTACTTAAAGTAGGCTTTTTGTTTTTCCTAAAGTATAAACTTAGATAAATCAAGCTGCTTCGAAATTGACTCAAGTTTATCTTTTACATACTTGCTGTCTATAATGAATTTTTCGCTATTTTTCTCAGAAGCAATGAAACTTATTTCATCTAAAAGCTTCTCCATGATAGTGTGAAGCCTTCTTGCGCCTATATTTTCCACTTGCCTATTAACTGTAAACGCTATTTCAGCTATGGTTTTTATACCATCATCAGTGAACTCAAGCATCACATTTTCTGTTTTCATTAAAGCTATGTACTGCTTTAACAAACTAGATTCTGGTTCCTTTAATATTCTTATTAAATCCTCTTGAGTAAGTGCCTTAAGTTCTACCCTGATCGGTAATCTGCCCTGTAATTCCGGTAAGAGGTCAGATGGTTTAGACTGATGAAAAGCACCAGATGCAATAAATAATATATAGTCTGTTTTTACATGGCCATACTTAGTTGTAACAGTTGTTCCTTCAAGTAGTGGTAACAGATCGCGTTGCACTCCTTCTCTGTTTACTTCACCTTTTACTTCTGTACGCGCTGCAATTTTGTCTATTTCATCCAAAAATACTATACCGTCATTACTAACAAGATCAATGGCTTCTTTGATTATCTTATCTTCATCGATTAGCCTTTCACTTTCTTCATTAATTAATATTTCACGCGCTTCTTTTACCTTCACCGTAATAGTTTTTGTTTTTTTGCTCCCGTTAAACATCTTGCCCACTATTTCTGTTACATTCATCACACCAACTTGCCCACCTGGCATGCCTGGTATATCGAAAGTAGGTAACATACTCTTGCTCTCTCTGACGTTAATAGAAACTTCTCCGTCCTCAAACTCTTTATTCCTCAACCTTTCTCTAAAAATTTTTTTACTCTCTTCGGTTGCATTTTCGCCTACCATAGAGTTTACTATTGTTTTCTCAGCTAAAATTAAAGCCTTGTTAGCTAAGGCTTTACGGGCTTTCTCTTTAACTAAAACTATTGCTGCATCAACTAAATCGCGTATTATCGAATCAACGTCACGTCCAACGTATCCTATTTCAGTAAACTTCGTTGCCTCAATTTTTATGAACGGTGCACCGGCAAGTTTTGCTAAGCGGCGAGCTATTTCAGTTTTACCAACCCCTGTATGACCGATCATCAATATATTCTTAGGTATGATTTCATCACGCAATGGAAATGGAACCTGATTGCGACGCCAACGATTTCTGAGCGCAATAGCAACAGCACGCTTTGCATCATCCTGTCCGATTATGAATCTATCTAATTCTTTAACTATCTTCTGTGGTGGCAGGTCATCTAACAAAACTTGAGTACTGTCATTAACTTGAATATCGCTGTCATTTGAATCAAAACCACTCTTAGTATCTTTATAGAGGTCATTTTTTTCATCATAGGTGTCACTACTACAAGGCCGCCCTTCTGAAAGGGTTATAGGCTGATTGGAAAAATTAGTGCACAAAGTTTTTTGCTTGGAAGACATATCACTCCTCTATCTTTTCAATAACTACATTATGATTTGTATAAACACATATATCGCCAGCTATCTTCATAGCCTTTTTTGCAATCTCTTCTATTGATATTCCTTTAATGTCAATTAAAGCTCTTGCTGCAGATAGAGCAAAATTTCCCCCAGAGCCAATAGCTGCGATTCCATCTTCAGGTTCAAGAACATCACCTGTTCCCGTAATTACTAATGAAATAGATTTATCTGCAACAATCATCATAGCCTCTAATTTTCTTAGATATTTATCCATTCTCCAGTCTTTTGCAAGTTCAACACATGCTCTCATTAATTGCCCTGGGTGCTTGTCAAGTTTAGATTCTAGTCTTTCAAAGAGAGTAAATGCATCGGCTGTTGCTCCAGCAAAACCGGCAATTACAGAATCACCAGAAAGACGCCTAACTTTTTTTGCTCCGGATTTTATAACAGTGTGGCCCAGTGAAACCTGTCCATCACCTATTACTACTACGCTTTTATCTTTTCTAATTGACAGTATAGTAGTTCCATACATTTTATTGTTATCGTGTTGAATCATTTTTCTATTACTTTAAATAAGAATCTCATTATACTTTAATCTTTAGTCAAATTTGCTAAATATGTTTAATTATAGCTTATAATATAATACCTTCCTTATAACATTTAAAGTGTAGATGCAAAACATAATTCACCCAGATTTGGAAAAAAGTATAAATAATTGGTTTGAGGCAAAATTTAACGGCCTTACATTGCCATTTTATAGCTCTATAGATCTTAGAAACTCCAGCTACAAAATTGCCCCAGTGGACGCTAATTTATTTCCTGCAGGGTTCAACAATCTAAGTGAGACATCAAGAGCAACAGCAGCAAAACTAATAAAAAGTTATTTTGAAACAAAACAATATAAAAAGACTCTTATAATACCGGAGAATTACACACGAAATAAAATGTATATAGAAAACGTATTTGTTATAGAGAAAGTACTGCAGCTCGCAGGTTTTGAAACTAGAATTGGCCTCTTTCACAACGAAGCATATAATTTAATAGAACCATATGAAACTATCGTGAAAGAAAACTCTCTGCTAAAGACAACTTCAGGATTTGTGCCTGATGTTATTATACTGAATCGTGATATGACGAGCCACATTCCAGACACGCTAAAAGACGTAAAGCAAGATATAGTACCAAGCCCACTATACGGTTGGCATAGCAGACAGAAATTTAAGTATTTTGAAATCTATCAAGAATTAGCGTCCGAATTTTGTAGCGAATTTAAAATGGACCCATGGCTTATTTCTGTGCTTACAGAAAGCTGTAATGGAGTTGACTTTAATGATGATTCATCACTAGGAGCAGTAGCGACTAAAGTTGACCAAATATTATCTCTAGTGCAAAAAAAGTATGAGGAATATGAAATAAAAACACAACCTTACGTTTTTATCAAAGCAAGCAATGGCACATATGGGATGGGCATTATAACAGCAACAAGTGGAGAGGAAATATTAAATCTCAATAAAAAAAGCGTCATAAAATGAAAAAGATAAAAGAAGGAATAGCAATCAATAGCGTTATTATACAAGAAGGTGTACCAACCATTGACATATTTAAAAGCAGTTCTGCAGAACCGCTGATATACTATATAGGAGATACTCCAACATGTTACTTATACCGATGTAATAGCAGGAAAGATGTATATTCTAGCTTGAATGCCACTGACTGTGAGTTTCATGATGTTAGCCAGGTTGTGGAAGGTAAAATTCTGTCACTTTGGAGTATTGTTGGCAAATTAGCAGTACTAGCGTTGGCAGTAGAAATAAAATCTTTTCACCTCTAACCCTTACATTCCCACAGCGTTGCCATCGGGCAGATCATTATCATCATTACCGGGCTGAATATGGTTATGGCCAGCATTATCAAGTTCAGTGGAAGGATCATCATTGACAGGTTGTTGAAACAATTTGTCAAGCTGAACTGCCAGAAATACTGCACTATATATTATGCTAACTGTTACGCTTAAGTTGAAATTATAGATTATACCATTACCTAAGTTTATTGGTATGGTTGCAGTCTCCATTCTTTTTAATATGAAGTTTAACAAACCTAATGACAAAGTTAATGTGCTGATAATAAGGTCCTTCTTACACTTAGCAGACTTTTCAGGATCCTTATTATCTAGGTATTTTCTCCATGAATAATAGTAGCTTATAGGTTCTGAAATAAACAGAAATAGGATCGTTGATGTTAAGTGAATGTGACTTATTACGTCTCCATTACCCCTAGTAAAAAAATGGATGACTTTCAACATCATCAATGCTTCTATGATGCTGCTTGCAAGATTAGCCGATTTACCCACAACTTTTGCCAGCTCTTTTTTACTCTCAGGGTTTCTGTAATCCTTAATTAGATCCTGTAGAGTAAATGCAGAATGGGCAATATATAGAATAGATGTCGGAAACTTTACTAGTCGAGCAACATTCCGTATAAGAAAGATATTGGATCTATTATTGTCAATGAACTCGCAGCAAAATTGCAGTGAAATCTTACACAATAGGGCTGTTAAACCTGTTGTGATGCAGATTACCTTCCTGAAATCATGATCATAAATATCATGCACCTTTTGTGCGAGTATGTTAGATTTCTTTTTTAGCTTGTTTGGCATGAAATAGTTAACAAAATAATAACTCCCTTTTATTCTATCACATAAAAGCCTTGAAGAAAAGCCCTATAAATCAGGACTTTAAGGGTGATTTATGCATAAATCGGCTAAGCATTTTATAAACAAGGAATCAATACTGAGAGTTGGTACGCGAAAATAATATCCATCCTTGATAATTGCTTTATATTCTATATCAAGTTCAACTAGAGTTTCTGAATGCTCAGAAACAAAAGATATAGGTGATAAAACTACAGGTACACCATCAGCTTTTGTACGTGATAGCTCACTTTCAGTGCTTGGCTCTAGCCATTTTACAGGACCAATCTTACTCTGATAACATATTGACCAATCTAAGTTATTGATAGCTAACTTTTCTACTATTAACTCTACGCTTCTTTCTACCTGTGAAGCGTAAGGGTCGCCTTTTTTAATAACGCTAAGGGGCAAGCTATGAGCTGAAAATAGGACTCTTGGCTTACCAATCCTGCTGGCTAATTTGTAGTACTTGGCTATCAAGTTAGTATGAGCCTCAATAAAGTTTTCATTGTCATAATAATGATGAATTATTTTTGTATTGCATTTTAGGCCATGCTTTTTAGCATTTTTTTGCCAATTTTCGATGGATGACAAAGTTGTGGTAGTTGAATATTGAGGGTATAGTGGCAGCAAAATTACTTCATCAGGATCAAACTGTTTTACACTTTTAACAACTTCGTCAGCAAATGGATGCCAATAGCGCATGCAAATGAATACCTTGTGTACATGGTTTCTATCTTCATTTAATTTTAGTTCTAAAGCATTAGCTTGCATTTTTGTATTCTCCAGAATTGGCGATTTACCTCCGATTTCCTCGTATATTTTTCGTGCAGTATTTTCTCGTTTCGCAGATATAAACTTTGCTAAAAGAAACCGAAAGGGATTCGGTAGATTGATTATTCTCCTGTCATAAAAAAGGTTGAATAAAAAAGGACGGACCGCATTTAGTGAATCAGGCCCGCCAAGATTAAATAAGATAACTGCCTTTTTCACCTACGCACTACTACAACAAGTTACTTCTGGGGTGCCTATAAAATTAGCTAC
Source organism: Wolbachia endosymbiont of Listronotus oregonensis (assembly GCF_031205055.1). Taxonomy (NCBI): domain Bacteria; kingdom Pseudomonadati; phylum Pseudomonadota; class Alphaproteobacteria; order Rickettsiales; family Anaplasmataceae; genus Wolbachia; species Wolbachia endosymbiont of Listronotus oregonensis. The sequence goes on from NZ_CP102118.1 coordinate 981,479, forward strand.
ACACTCATCAAATTTAGTTATAGGCACTAAATTTCTTACACTGGCATACAATAAGTGGCCTGATCTCTTCAGGTTACTCTTGGTGGATGTGAAGTTCCAATCGAAAAATGTATCGACAAAAAGACTTGGTACCGTTTCAAGAAGTTCAACAGCAGCTAAAGATAGCATTATACAACTTTGCAGGACATTCAGAAGAACCTTGAGGGGAAAAAGTAAAACTTTAACGAAAAGAGAGGTGCTACTTGTTTCATCCAGTGGTCGCCCTGAGTTAGGCGAATTATACTCAATATGCTTTCTATTTTGATCAAAGATAGGAAATTTTATAGTATCTTTCTTAAATTGCCCATCTATTTCTTGTGTACTATGTTTGGTCCATTTTTCTAGTGACCACTCACGCACGTGAAAAGTTCTTACAAAAAAGCATGTTGTAACCATCAATGCAGCACATATAAGCGCACACTGCATAAGACTTATACTACCTACCATAGCTGGCAGCGCAAAACAAACAAATGGCACTATGATAGCCATTTCAAGAAATGGAATAGTGTTTCTTTTCATTGCAAAGGCAGCGCCTTTTTTTAGCTCCGTGTATTGATTATTACTTTTTCCTTGCTTTTGTAGAATATGGTCACACATACCATATTCTAAATAACTTAAAAAAGCCAAATTAAAAGTTAAAAACCCTTTTGCTCCACAAAAAATTGACGATTTCAAGTTATTGACCAATTTTTTAGCAGTAGATTCAGTTTCAACCAGTTGTTTGGTAGTAGATTCAGGTTTTTCATTAGTTTTTTTACAACAAGTATGCATACAATACTCCCTTGATGGTTTATTCTTAACTATAAATAAAAAACTGCTTTTATCAAATCAAAATTTACAATAAAATAAATCTATAAATATACTATTTTATATAAGGAGATAATATGGCAATTGAGAGAACACTTTCGATATTAAAACCTGATGCAGTAAAAAATAATATTACAGGCAAGATAAATTCATACATTGAAAGCTCTGGGCTCAAAATTATAGCACAAAAAATGATGTTACTGACAAAAAAACAAGCAGAGCTGTTTTATGAAATTCATAAAGATAGGTCTTTTTTTGGGGAATTGGTAGAGTTTATGACTTCTGGTCCTGTGATAGTTCAAGTTTTAGTTGGTGAAAATGCAGTAAGTAAATACAGACAAATCATGGGAGCTACCGATCCAAAGCAGGCAGATAAAGGTACAATCAGGGGTGATTTTGCTGATGACATTAGTGAAAATAGAGTTCACGGCTCGGATAGTCTAGAAAATGCTCGTAAGGAGATAGCTTTCTTTTTTGCTGAACGTGAGTTGGTGTAGTCAAATCAGATTTTCCTATATATAACTAAATTTTCTGGATCCTATGTCAAGCATACATCTGTACGAACGTTGTAATTAACAGGTGGCAAATCCAAGTAGCTGACAACATAGAAACGAAAAAATTCCTTGACAAACTCCGCCAGCCCTCTTATCATGGTACTGAAGGTATTCAGTTATCTTCATCTGTGCAGATTAAACAGCAAAAAAACAACGTAGTTGGCGTCTTATTTTTAATTTTTTGCACTATGTGCATCCTATGTCTTCACAACATTTCTAGGTTTTTGCCTATATAAGCTGAAACGCGCTTATAAGTCGTTTAAGACAGTATAGTACGCCAATTTGCAGGATTAGGGAGTGAACACTAATTACCACGGGATTTCTTTGCCTTTTTTTTCGTTTGGTAAATTTCTTAAATATTTATAGCTAAACGACAACCGTCATCCCGCTACTTGTTAGCGGCTGAGATACCGCGGCGGTATGACGGTTCGCGGCAGCATGACGACAAATTCGTCATTCCGCTGCTTGTTAGCGGCTAAGAGATACCGCGAATGAATCGCGGTATGACGGTTCGCGGTGGCATCTCGTCATCCCGCTACTTGTTAGCGGGATCTGAGATACCGCGGCGTTATGACGTAGAAGCTATACTTTTATACTCACCAACTCAGTTTGCTTGCTTACAAGTAAACTGCAACCCTAAATGTTGGAGCACTGTCGTACACTAAGCGCTGTAATGACAATTTTAGTCGCTTCATACACTTATCATGCTAGTCATAACAGAAATAATTTTTACCAGAGATATTTATGAAATAATTGACATAGTTTGGAAATATGTATATTATAGAACATTAATAGTTAGTTAATTTGTAGGTGTAATATGGCTAGAAAGATTTTGAATGAAAATGAGTATCACGCTTTTAAGCGGTTGTTTTTAATGTTTGGTATTCAGAAGAAGGATGTGGTAAATTCTGGCATTGAGAATATTAATAAAAAGTTTAGTGAACAATATCGTAAATTATCGTTAAAATATCACCCAGATAAAAACCCAAACAATAAAGAAGCGGAGGAGAAATTTAAGGTTATTGCATTAAATAAGCCATTTTTTGAAGAATTTATAATAGAGCCGTTGGAGAAAGGTCTCAATAAAAGAAATAATTTAATAAAAGAATTACGCGGTAAGTTGTGGAGTCGCAGTTATGAAGAATTGCAAAAATACTTAGATGATAAGCACAGAAATAAACTCTATAATAAGCAGCAGTCAATTAACAATAATGTAACTGCTTATTCAAAATATTCTTCTTATTCACATCTCTTAGGAAGTCTTTTAGTATTCTTCACATCAATTGCATTTTTAATCATTAATGGTATTTCTTGTAATGTACCAATAGCAGTAGGTTTTCTTGCTCCCTTGTTAGCAGGATTTATTTTGAGTTCAGCTATCAAGAGCATTTATACTAGAAATGGAAAAGAGTTTAATAATCAGACTAATATTTTATTATTGTTTTACTTTGACCAAGAATGCGAAAATTTTTCAAAGAGTGATAGGACTAAATTAAAGTGGCTAAAAAATTCATTTATTTTGAGCAACATAATCTGTACATCTTTAATGTTTTTCGGTGTGGGATTAGATTTAGTTGCCAACGGCTTTGGTATAACTAACTCTATGATGTTATCCGGCTTATTACTTTCATTACCATTCAAGCTTTTAATTGTTACTTCACCTGTTTTCAATGCTGCAAGTAATTATATTCTCAAAAAGACGACTATAAATTCAATTGAGGAGCAATTTAAAGGTGATGGTCCACTTGTAGAAGTTGATGACGAACAACCAAGCAGTACTATGAGCAATCAAAGTTATTTCCCCATCGGTCAGTTAATGCTCACATATCATCAAAGTTAGTTATTCTCCATAGCGAAGTCTCTAGCTAGGAACAATGAGCCACAGATTAGTATGGTTTTGATGTTTTGGATAGAGGCTTTTAATATGTGATTTGATATTGCATCGCCAATTGATTCACATTCAACTGCTTTTATTCCTATGTTATTGGCTTTTTCCCTAATCAAATTTGTATTTGTTGCTTTAGGTTCAGACTTAACACAAACCGCACATAGTAGCTTGATATATGGCTTTAAGTGCTCTAAGAACTCTGCCACATTTCTGTTACGAGTAACACCAAAAATTATATAGATACCTTCAGCAAAATTATCTTTTACCCACTGAGATAGCACTCTAGCACCGTCATTATTGTGCGCACCATCTAAAAATAATTGCCAATCTTTCGGTAGTAGGGAAATTAAATTACCCTCTTTTATTAGCTCTAGTCGTGCAGGCCAGTAGGTACGCTGTAAACCTGAAGTGATATCCTCTTCTCCAATATCAAATCCATATTTTCCACTTAAAATACTACATGCTGCAATGGCGTTTCCTGCATTGATTATTTGGTGTTCACCCTTCAGAGATGGCAAAGGAAATTCTATTGATTGAATAGCTGATTGGAAAACCATTTTGTTGTTCTTTTTTTTGCAATTCCATTCAAGACCTCCTCTATATAGAGGAGATTTCTTATTTATTGCATGGAATTCTAGTGTACTCATCACAGACTTTTCTTGTGGTGCTATTACGCAAGGAACATTAGGTTTCATTATTCCAGCCTTTTCACCTGCTATAATTTCTACAGTAGGGCCAAGATATTCTGTATGATCAAGGGCAATGGAAGTAATTATTGTTAAAATCGGACTATCTATAACATTTGTTGCATCAAGTCTTCCGCCCATACCTACTTCAACTAAAGTAATATCGGCTTTATGACGAGAAAAAGCTAAAAAAGCTGCAATAGTTGCAGCTTCAAACAGAGTGATAGGTTGTTCTGCAATCACGGCACGGCATTCTTCTAATAAGCTATATAATTCATTATCGTCGATATAACTGCCTGCAATAACTATTCTTTCATTAAAATTCACCAAATGTGGAGAAGTGTATGCATGGACCTTATACCCTGCTGCTTGCATTATATATCTTATAAATGCTAGTGTTGAGCCTTTCCCGTTAGTCCCAGCTATATAAATTACGGGAGACATTTTTTTCTCAGGATTGTCCAATTTATTTAGAAAGCTTTTTATGCGATCAAGAGAAAAATCCTTTGGTCTACTACCAAGCGGTTTAGGCCAATGAGGCATATATATCATGGATTGTTATTGCATTTTAATTCAGCTATAACGCTTGCTATGCCATGCGTGTCGATTTTTTCACTAAATTGAGAACGTTGATTAATAGCAATACTTATTCCACTCATTACAACATCACTTATCAAGAAAGAACTGTTATTTTTAGTAACTTTAAAATCAATATTTGTAAATTCTTCATCACCGTAAGAAAATCTTGTACCAATTAAGCAAGTTTCATCGTCAACTGCTTTTGTACTCATTATGATCATTTCACTATCATGCATGTATTTATATAAAATTTTAACGCACAAACGCGTAAGATACACTTCATACTCTCTTAAAAAATCTTCTTTTTCTTTTTGTTTAACTAAAGCCCAATGTTTTCCTATAACGAATTGCGATATTCCTTTGAGGTTAACATTATTCTGAATGACCTCCTGAAGCTTTTCGTGTACATGCCCTAGGTTTTTTCTATTTCCTTTTGTAGATATACCATCCACTTGTTGCTTCATAGTATGCACAAAAATTTTGTGATCTGTACAACTAGTGTAAGCTCTTGAAGAAATTGCAATAAAAACAATAATGATTAAAACTTTAGTAATGTTCATAAGATAAACTATAATACTTAAAATGCAAAATTTAATAAAGATTAAATAATAATCGCTGACTTTAATACCTATAGACATGCCCTGTGTAAATCATCTATAATTCAAGTAAGGGTCTGTGCTATGCGTTATGAGTTAAGTTAAATTTCCCGAGCGATAATTTCTAGAGAAGGGAATTGCCTCTGCTGGTTTCGTTGAAACTAATATGCGATGCCCACCTTAACTTCAGGTCTCAGGAATCTACTAAGGCTGACGGTAGATACGGATCCTTTTTTGATTGGTACTAAATTTATGCTTCATCAATGCAGAGAACAAGGTACCTTCCTATGTTCGCCTAATGAAGTATTCCAAATTGTAATTGATGTTGAAAGGTATCCTGATTTTGTTCCTTGGTGCAAAGCCGTTTATATAAAAGAAAAAATTGACAACCAAATGGTTGTGGATCTTCTCGCAGTTTTTCATGGAATTAAAGGAAAGTACACATCAGAAGTAACCTTTCTTTCTCCAAGTGGAACAAATGAAGGTTGGATAAAAGCTGTATCATCAAATGGAATATTTAAACATCTATACAATGAATGGCAATTCATTCCCATAGATGAAAATAAAACTATGGTAAAGTTTTATATAGAGTTTAAGTTTAAGTCCAACTCATTTTCCACTTTATTAAACTCAGTATATAAATATACACAGAGTAAAATAATTGCTGCATTTAAAGATAGGGCTGAAAGCCTTGCTAAACAAAAGTTATCTTGACATTATTAATATAAATATGTAATTTTTTTAGTAAGTTAAGTGTTTGTATTGTAATGATTTTCAGACTATTGTTTTTACTAATTCTTATGAGTGTTAATTCTTATGCAGTTGTTAAATCCAGTAACCAACATATTCAAAAAGAAACTAATGAAATAACATCAAAGGAGTTACTATCACTATTACCTGATGATAAATTATTAGGAGATCCAAAAGCACCAATTCTAATGATAGAATATGCTTCATTAACTTGCTATCACTGCTCTCTTTTTCATAAGAATGTTTTTCCTAAAATTAAAGAGAAATATATAGACACAGGTAAGATGTTATATATATTTCGTCATTTTCCTTTGGATTACAGAGGGCTAAAGGCTGCAATGCTAAGTCATTGCTACGAAAAACAAGAAGACTACTTTAATTTTAACAAAGCTGTTTTTAACTCAATAGATTCGTGGAATTACTACAATTTAAGTGATTTGACTTTACTACAAAGAATTGCTGCACTAAGCAACTTAAAGCAAGATGCATTTAACCAATGCATTAATGATAAGAAAATTATGGATAAAATCGTAAATGATAAATCACTGGCAATCAATAAACTTGGTATCACAGCCACTCCAATATTTTTCATCAAGCTTAACGATGATGGTAAGTCATATATAGAGCATAATAAAGTTAAACATGAAGGGTATAAAGAGCTGAAATATCTTACTGATGTGATAGATAAATTATATGGAAAAGCTATAGTGAAGTAATACCACTGTAGCTTACCATATAAAAGACTCTATGCTGAGTCATTGTTTTTCACTACTGTTTGTTGTTTTTTACGCTCAAACTCTCTTTTTTACTGTGCCAAGTGTAGTAATACATAGCGATTTTATTCTCTATTAATACTATTGTCCCATCATAAAACTGAACCATATCCATAACTTTTCTCTGAGCTTCATTAAAACGTTCTTTATACTTTTCACGATAAGCTGGATTATGTAGTAACATAACCCCTTCATTCTTGTTAGATTTTTTGTTTAACGTTTCAACTTCACTAGCAATAGTATAAGACATATAACCCCCTCTAATTGATTATAAAAATTATATTTTAAAAAGAGAAATGCGCATAAACAATCCCTTTAATTCTAGTATAATAATCGATTGTTTATTATACTAGTTAACCATAGTACGATATATAATAATTTTTGTCACTTAAAATTTTATACTATGAAATAATAACTTAAAATAAATGTTTTTGTTATTTTAAACTATATTATTATATTTATAAACTGTGTATGAATTAAGCTTCCCTAATTTATAATATAAAACGTAATGCGTAATAATTTTAGTATAAAATTATCATATATAAGAAATCTATTTGCAAAAGAATATAAAAAAATAGAAGAATATTGTATTCTTGAAAAAAAGCAACATATTCAGATTGGCCCTGAAGAAGGAAAGCTATTAAGTTTATTTATAAAAATCCATAAAATCAAAAGTATTGTTGAGATTGGCACGTTATACGGTTATTCGTCGATTTGCATGGCAAAAGCTCTACTGAAAGACGGTCATATATATACAATAGAAAATAATCCTCAACACTCAAGAATAGCAAAAAAAAATTTTAGTGCTTTTAATCTAAGTGATAAAATTACTCTAATAGAAGGTGATGCACTGGAAAAAATTAATGAATTATCAGCAAAGGCACCATTTGACATGATATTCATCGATGCTGACAAAAGTAGTTATCCTAAGTATTTAGATTGGGCAGAGTCATACATTAAACAAGATGGGCTAATCGTTGCAGATAACACTCTATTATTTAATACAGTATTTTTAGAATCGCCTCCAAAAGAAGTATCAGAAAAATCATGGCATGCTATGAGGGAGTTTAATAATAGATTATCAGATGAAAAGAAATATTTCTCTATATTGATTCCAACTGATGAAGGAATGACTGTAGCTTTAAAGCTAACATAAGTTAAAAATCAAGGTCAGCGTAATGTTTAGGAGGGGTTAAACCGGAAACTCTCTCTAATAATATCTCACGAAAACAAGGCTTTGATTTAACAATGGAGTACCATTCTTTTAAAATTTTACTTTTTTCCCATGGAAAACTACTTACATAATCCATTACGGAAATATGCGATGCTAAAGCAATATCAGCCAAAGTGAACTTATCAGTTGCAAGCCAAACGTTCTTGTTAATTAAGTGTTCGATGTATTCCATATGGCAAGGCAGGTTATGCTGAGCTGCATGAAGAAATCTAGAGTCAGGGCTGCGGTTAGTAATTACTTTTTCATTCATAATATACTTAGTAACTTCATTGTAAAATTTGTTGTCGAACCAATTGATTAGAGCGCGTATTTTAGACTTAATAATAGTGGATGAACCAAGTAATTTGACGTCGCTATTGTAAGTCTCTTCTATATATTCACAAATGGCATTACTATCCGCTATTACAAAGTTATTATCTATTAATACTGGTACTTGCCCAGTTGGATTGATCTCCATAAATTCATTCCGTTTTTCCCACGGATTTTCATACACTAGATCGCAGCCTAATTTTTTTTCTTTTAGAAAAGTTCTAACTTTTCGTGAAAATGGACAAAGAGGAAAATGATATAAAATCATAATATTCCTCTTTTGTTATCCCAGTACCTATAGGTTGTTATTCCAGTGTGTGACACTGAAATCCACATCTTTTTTCTCTGGATCCAAGTTGGAATGACAAGAGAAGAGTATTTTAGGTAACAGTTGTTTACTCCAAAGTAATGTTGCAAAAGGTCTAACATATAAATTATAAGACTAATATAGGATATACCTTGCTAAATAAAAAAAAAAGTATAATATTTTATAAGGTATGCAGGCAAAAACTCTGTAATTTGGTCAGATCAGAAATGAAGCAGCCATATCAGAACCTTTTTGGGTTGCATACCTATTTCTTATTTGTTTTATCAGAGGCTATGAATATAGCATTAAAACATCGTCCTAGTAGCTTTAAAGATCTAGTAGGTCAAGATATATTAGTGCGTGTATTAGAAAATGCTTTTATTTTAAACAAAATCCCACAGTCTATACTGCTCTCTGGTAGTAGTGGAGTTGGTAAAACCACCACTGCAAGGATAATAGCTTTATGTTTGAATTGTTCCCTGGGGCCAATTTTTGAACCTTGCGGATCATGTGAAAATTGTCTAGCAATAAAAAATTCAAGCCATCCAGATGTGATTGAAATTGATGCAGCAAGTCACACTAGCATTGACGATGTTAAAGTAATCCTGGGAGATATTTGCTATTCACCTATAAGCTCTAAATTCAAAGTCTACATTATAGATGAAGTACACATGTTATCCAGCAGTGCATTTAACGCATTACTTAAAACCCTAGAAGAGCCACCCTCTAGTGTAAAATTCATTTTAGCAACTACAGAAATAAAAAAGATACCAATAACTATTATTGCACGTTGTCAAAGATTTGATTTACACAACATTCCTGTAGCTAAAATAGTAGAACGTTTAAATGATGTTGCACAAAAAGAGAGTTATTCCATTGAAAAGGGGGCATTAGAGTTAATTGCACGACATTCTGGAAATTCAATGCGTAACGCCTTGTTTTTGATGAATCAAGCAGTGCTATATAGCAAAGATGGTGCAATATCCACTAAAAATGTGATAGACATACTTGGCCTAGTGGATAAAGATATTATATTCGATCTATTAGGAGCAATATTAGAAGGTGATTTACAGAAAGCTCTATCAGTGTTTGACAAGGCGATAAAAACAGCAAACCCACTTAGTATTTTTGAAGGTCTATTGCAAACAATTCAGTTAGTATGCCGTTTTTTGATTACAAAAGAAATTGATAATGCAGTTACAGAGTATGAAAAGAACAGGATAAAAGATTTAAGTATAAAGAAGTCTTTAATATTTTTTTCGAGATTGTGGAAGGTGTTGCTTAAAGGTATTCAAGATATAAAAACTTCAACATGCAACGATGTTGCTGCTGAAATGATGTTAATTAGCCTCTGTTATCTTTCTGATCTGCCTTCTCCGGAACAAGTGGTCAAAAAAATTCTTTCGCAGAATGCACAGCAGGGAAATACGCATAGTATAGGAAATGAACAGCAACAAAATTATGATTTTGACAAAGTTTTGCAACTATTAAGGCGGAGTAACCAAATTTATCTTTACAAACAACTGTGTAATAATCTACAATTAATAGATTGTAAACCTGGATATTTAAAATTAAAAGCTGTATCTAAGTTGGATAGTAATTTTTGCAATGATTTAAAAAATTACTTAAACCAGGTGACTCAGCAGGAGTGGGTTATTACAGTTGATACGGGTTATATAAATAGGGAAGTGAGTAATTTAAATTATGCACCTGCAGTTAAGGATATACTTGATACATTTAAAGGTGCAAAAGTAGTTAATATAGAAAATAAGGAGTAAGTTGTGGATTTTAGTCAAATAATGAAACAAGCGCAAGAGATACAAAAAAGCTTGCAGAAGCTCAAGAAAAATATGTTGGGAAAGAGTTTCAAGGTATTTCTGGTGGTGGCAAAGTTTCTGTATTAGTGGAAGTCATAAAAATAGGTAGCTATAAAGCTAAAAAGGTGAACATAGACTTAGAACTTATGAGAAATGAGGAAAAAGATATAGTAGAGGATTTAGTAACAGCAGCGTTTAATGATGCCGTTAAAAAAGCAGAAGAAGATATGGCAAATGCAACTTCTGATCTTGCAGGTATGATGGGTTTACCACCTGGGTTTAAACTTCCTTTTTGAATTTACTACTGAAGTTTCTTTTAGTGTAAGTATTTCTTTTTTAATATTTCTAACGCCAGTACTTCTTCATATAATGCACCTATAGCTAGCACAGCCCTACGTCATACCGCGATTCATTCGCGGTATCTCAGCCGCTAACACGTAGCGGAATGACAGCAAGTCCTACGTCATACCGTCACGGTATCTCTAGATCCCGCTAACACGTGGCGGAATGACAGCAGTCCTACGTCATACCGTCACGGTATCTCATCCGCTAACAAGCAGCGGAATGACGAGGTCTTTCGATAGTAAATCTTACCTATGTTAGCTATACCAAAAAATCAAAAGTCGTGTAACTCTATTTATTCATTAATAAAATCTTTGTCTTCTCCTAAAAATTAGTTAAAATGTAGAATATTTTGTGTTATTAAGTTAGCACTTGACTTAACTTTAGTTGTTACTTAGACTGCTAAAGTGGAATTTTAATTTTTTTTTACGAGGACAATTATGCATTATAAAAAGTTTTTTTCAGCAGCCGCTTTAGCAACGTTGCTAAGTTTATCAAACTCTGCTTTCTCAGATCCTGTTGGTCCAATAAGTGATGAAGAAACTAGCTACTACGTTCGTTTGCAATACAACGGTGAAATTTTACCTCTTTTCACAAAAGTTGATGGTATTGCACATAAATCAGGCAAAGACAATAATAGTCCCTTAAAAGCATCTTTTATAGCTGGCGGTGGTGCGTTTGGTTATAAAATGGACGACATCAGGGTTGACGTTGAAGGACTTTACTCATGGTTGAATAAAGATGCAGATGTAGTAGGTGATACAGTTGCAGAAAGCTTAACAGCAATTTCAGGATTAGTTAACGTTTATTACGATGTAGCGATTGAAGACATGCCTATCACTCCATATGTTGGTGTTGGTGTTGGTGCAGCGTATATTAGCACACCTTTGGCAACTGCTGTGAGTAGTCAAAATGGTAAATTTGCTTTTGCTGGTCAAGCAAGAGCTGGTGTTAGTTACGATGTAACTCCAGAAGTCAAACTTTACGCTGGAGCTCGCTATTTCGGTTCTTATGGTGCTAACTTTGATAAAACTGACAAAGACGGCAAAGGGGAACTCAAAGTTCTTTACAGCACTGTTGGTGCAGAAGCTGGAGTAGCGTTTAATTTCTAGTCTATCTCAATCTTGTTATCCCAGTGGGTTTTTCTTGTCATTCAAGTAGCATGACACTGGGGTGGCTTTGTTGCATAGCGTTCAGAAAAACTAGTGATTACTGACTAAATTCATTATAAAATGACGATTTAAGGATAAATATGCCACAAAAAATGAGAGTCAGTAACCAAAACGAATATAACAAGTTTCTAGAAAAAAGAGGAAATATTTTTCATGATATCAACGAAGCCATAGAAAATTGGTATGAAATTGGGCCAAAATGCAGGGTGGCAACAATATTTACAGCAACAAAGTGGTAATTTTGATACATATAATAACCCATCTGTTCAGAATAGGTTTGAGACAAACAGTCGGGTTTATAAAATGATATTTGCAACGTAATTGGTATGCCTAAATTTGAAATAGTCGCATAAAATTATTTACTCTGGAAAAAACTTACGTTGCTATGCAACAAAGCCATCCCAGTGTCTGCTGCTTGCATAGCATTTATCTACCAAAACAATGGTCATGCAAGAGACTTTGCTTGGATGTGTGATATAATTTAAATTGTAAGGTCTAAAAAATACTAGCATGAATGAAGTGATAACATTTGGTTGTCGTCTAAATTTTTACGAGAGTGAGTTAATCAAAGAAGCATTAAAAAAAGCAGAAAGAAAAAATGTTGTTGTGGTACATAGCTGTGCAGTGACAAACGAAGCAGAACGCCAAGTAAAGCAAAAAATACGTAAGATCTATAAAAACGACCCAAGTAAAGAAATTATCGTAGTTGGTTGTGCTGTTCAGTTGGATCCAGAAGTTTACAGTAGCATTCCTGGTGTAAGTAAAGTGCTCGGTAATCAAGATAAGCTAAAAGCTGAAAATTACTTACTAAATGACGATAAAATCTTAGTCAGTGATAACCAAGTAAACAAATCAGAACCTGTTCTAATTAATGGATTTGAAGATAAATCAAGGGCATTTATTGAAATTCAAAATGGTTGTAATCATAGCTGCACATTTTGCTCAATTACTGAGGCAAGAGGGAATAATCAATCTGTGCCAATAAACAGTATTATAGAGCAAATTAGGATCTTTGTAGAAAATGGATATCAAGAAGTAGTGTTTACAGGTGTTGATATTACTGACTTTGGTACAGATTTGTTTGCCAAGCCATCACTTGGTTCAATGATTAGGAGAGTTTTAAAAGATATACCAGAGTTGAAGAGGCTAAGACTTTCCTCTATCGATGTTGCTGAAGTTGACGACGAATTAATGGATTTAATAGCTAATGAGTCAAGACTTATGCCTCATTTACATTTGAGTCTACAATCTGGTAATAATTTAATACTAAAGAGAATGAAGCGTCGTCACAACAGAGAACAAGTAATAGAATTTTGTCATAAAATGAAGAGTTTGAGGCCTAGTATAGCATTTGGCGCTGATATTATTGCTGGATTTCCAACAGAAACTGATGAAATGTTTCAGGATACAGTTGATTTACTGAAAAAAACAAATATAGTTTACCTACATGCTTTTCCATATTCAGAGCGGAAGAATACACCTGCTGCACGAATGCCACAAGTACCAGAGAATGTGCGTAAAGAACGAGTAAAAAATTTAAGAGAAATGAATAGAGAAATGATGAGTAGCTTTTATCAATCTTTGATAGGCACTGAACAAAGTGTTCTGGTTGAGCAAAATAATGTCGGTAGAACAGAAAATTTTGCATTAGTAAAGCTTGAATCAAAAGCTCAAGCCAAGAGTATTGTGAAAGTTAATGTTAAAGGAGTGGAAAATAATTATCTAATTGGAAATATTCTTTCTTAATTTTTGTACATTAAAGAAATATATGATATAGTAGTTATACTATAAATGATAATTATGGGTTCATTTGTGATAACTAAAATATCTATTACTTTATTTTTGATTTTCATTCCATGTGTCTATTTTTTTATTACTTATATTAGTAATACACACATTGAGCAAGTACAACTCTTAAAACTAGAAACGGACAATAATGAAGATGTAATGCATTCTGAAGAGGTTACTGAGAAAAAAATACTAATAAATGATTTAAAATATCAAGAACTTGAAAGTAGTCCTACTGAACAACCTTCTATTCTCCAAGTAGCTGATCAGAAAAATATGTGGTCACGTATTGCAGATCAAGCTGATAATGAGCAGCCTACAAAAGAAAAATCAAAAAAACTTGATTTTTATGTTAGTGCTAACGGTGGTAAGGTATACCATGATAATTCAGAAACATTTGTAAAGGGTATAAAGGCAATAGGGGAGAGAGTCCTAACTTTAGTTGAAAGTCATTATGGTTTTATGATAAAAAATATAGTGGCAAATGAAATTAAAAGCATAAAAGAATTTAATGGTAAAATTGATTTCCAATGGGTTAACAGCATATCTTTAGGTTACTATGCTGGAGAAAATGGCCGAGTTGATTTTGAAGCCATGTATTCTAGAGCCAATATTGAAAATAGTAATTCTCCTCTGGTATTTGATAAATCAGCAAGTATATTTGCGTTTTTGTTAAACTTATATTATAATCCCAGCTTTCAGGATACGCAATTTGCTCCATACATCGGCCTTGGTATAGGACCAACAGTTTTTAGATTAAAAAGAATTAATGGATCACCCCAAAGTTCAATGCCACTTAATGTTCCTTGGTTTGCTTATCAAATAAAGCTTGGTATTAACTATTCAATAATCCCAGAAGTCAAAACCTTTCTCGGCTATCGTTACTTTAGCGTTCCGATACCTGTTGCAGATGACATATCCACTCATAATATTGAAGTTGGTTTGATATTTAATTTTTAGTAGTGATTTAATATATATATAAATTCTTATCTTTTCTATCTAACAAACCAAATGTTGGTACGATTGTTGCTTTTAAAAAAATGACAGTTTCTACTGTTCTAATGTTATTCGCTAGCCTTTTTGACTTCTGATGTAATGTAGCTTTAAAGCTTTGCTTATCTTCCCTATGTTCTATAAGCCCGCCGATTACCATAATTTCACCGCTCTTAATTTTTAACATAGAGTTCATTTCTCTGATTTCAACAATTGGAATGTCGCTATTTAATTTCATTTTACTCTGCTGTGCGATGTACTCTATATCTGGATCTTTAATGTAGCCGTTAATTCTTGATAAAGTTGGATGTATATCCATGAATATTTCACTAGTATCAATGTTAATGCTTGGGTGGATTATTAGCACAACACCTATTGGAACACTATTCATCTTGGTAATTAAGGTCTGATTAGAATTTCTAGTATCTTTTTGTATGTCGGAAGTAAAATAAATATGGTTTTTAGTAAATGAAATCATCGCTTGCTGATTATTTATAGCATGTACTCTGGGGCTTGAAATTACAGTTGAAGTGCCAAATTTGTCTAAATTTCTTACTAAATCTCCTAGATCACTCGCACCAAAGTTCATTGCTAGGTTAATAATGGAGTTATCTTGATTTATTATAGACTTAGTTCCATCGCGTAAGTCATTTAAGTTTATACCAGAAAGATATTTGTCATCTAACACAACTTCAACTATTTTTGCCTCTATCATTACTTGAGAAGACGCTAATTTCTTAACCTTATTAATATATTCTTCAACAGCTTTATGGATATCTTTTCTAGCATTCAAAATAATAACACCAGCTTCTCTGTTGGATGAAAGGAATTCGCCATCATCCACCCCGTTAACATCCATTATTGCATTCAAGCCTTTTTCTAATGAATTCCATAAGTCACTACTGTATTGAGACTTCATAACATTGTTATAGTCCCTATCAGTGTGACTTCCATCACTGTTAGTAATATTGTTACTAATGACGAAACTGCTTTGAGCAGAATGTTGAATATTAATGAAGTCTGCGTAATAATTTTGCGCGTATGGCAAGTCCTGCTCAATTCTAATTACACCATTGCTTGTTGAGTAACGCAATTTGGCGCTATTTGCTATACTCTGAATTACTTCATTTATATTCTTATCTTTTAGCTTTAAAATAATATTACCTGATATTTTTGGGTCTATATCCAAGTTAACGTCAGAAAGTTTTCCTATCTCAATCAGCAAATCTTTTACTGATACTTCTTCACTAACATTAATAGAAATAAGCTGATTACTGATTGTGAGATCGGGAAACTCTATTGGTAAAGGCATAATTTCTGGTATTGCCGGTTCATTAATCTCCAAAGAGGTGTTGTATTGCTGCAACGAATAATCGTGCTCACCTATATCATGATGATCTTCGTTGCCTATATTAGTGAGATGTTGCTTAGTAGGCAGGTGTGTGCAAGAAATAATGAAGAGGAGTATTAAGCATTTAAAAATAGCCATTAGAACAGCATATAGATCTATACTAATAGATTTCTATAAAAATATTAAAAATGTATTTAATTTCGTTTTCATCGAGCAGATAATTGTCATATATTAGCTTGACCTACACTGGCTATAGCTAAACTGACTTAGATTTACCGACGATTTGAAAAACCGTCATCCCGCTACGTGTTAGCGGGATCTAGAGATACCGTGACGGTATGACGGTTCGCGGCGGTATAGTAACTCGTCATTCCGCTACTCGTTAGCGCCGTGGCGGTATAGCTATATATGTTTTTTTGTACGCCCCTCTTGTACTTAAATGTAGAGTAAGTTTTCCAGCATAGCCTTAGTTTTTTTATATATTTTACTTCTTTCTCTATATTTAATAATAGGCTTAAAAATAAATGGTAAGCCTATAATTGTTAAGCTTAGAGCTAGGGTTGAAAGTATACAACAGGCTTTGTGTTTACTATGTAGCTCTTTCAGGTAAAGCATCAAAAATCTACAAAATTTTTTGTAATTTTCTTCGATGTTTTTTTTGCTATGAGCCTTGCTAATGAATATATCTATTGCGGTATGACCGTTATTACACTTAATGTTAAGGTCTGCACCTTTTTCTGTTAACAGCTGAGCTATATCAAAATAATCCTTTTGAACAGCAAGATGTAGAGGTGCAAAACCTTGTTGCTCACAAATGTTCATATTGGCTCTAACTTCCAATAACATTTTCACAATTTTTGTATGGCCTTTTTTAACTGCCAGTAGCAAGGGAGTTCTGTTACATTTAGTAACAGCATTAATGTTTACCTTAAGCTTCAATAAGAGCTTAACTGTTTTAGTGTTACCATTATGGCTAGCTTTATGCAGCCTGGCGTTGCCATTAAAATCTTGATCATTTGCATCTATTCCTTTTGATACAAGAAATGTTACCATTTTTCTATTATTATGCTCAATAGCGCAATCTAATGCATCAAAACCATGGTTGTTTTTTGTGCAAAAAAACTCTTTAAGTTTAATTTCATCGTTACTTGCTTGCTGTCTTTTTGCAATAAGTTTAACTATTTGCATTTTGTTGTTATACGCTGCTAGGAAAAGCGTAGTGTTATTTTCTGCATCTTTGGCTTCTATATTTGCACCTTTCTTTATCAGATATTCTATAATTTCTGCTCTGCTGTCATAATGTGCAGTGCATTGATAGATAGTTAAAAACAAAGGAGTGCGAAAATTGTTATCTTCACATTCGAGATTTGCTCCGCTATCAATTAAAATTTGGACGCTTTTTTAGAACCGTATAGTGAAGCTATATGAAGAGGAGTATAGCCCTCTTTGGCGTCTTTTTCATTAATTTTTGCGCCTTTTGTTATCAAAAAATCTATTAATTCCGTGTCATCTTGTAGTGCAGCAAGGTGCAGTGGAGTGAATCCATTTTTATCCTTGGAATTGATTGTCAGTTGATTAACAAAAAGTTTAGCAATTTTC
This sequence comes from Wolbachia endosymbiont of Listronotus oregonensis, assembly GCF_031205055.1. Taxonomy (NCBI): domain Bacteria; kingdom Pseudomonadati; phylum Pseudomonadota; class Alphaproteobacteria; order Rickettsiales; family Anaplasmataceae; genus Wolbachia; species Wolbachia endosymbiont of Listronotus oregonensis. The sequence continues at coordinate 999,063 of NZ_CP102118.1, forward strand.
TTGTGTCCATGCATAATGGCGTAATGCAGTGGGTTTCTATTTTCGTTGTCTACGACATTAAAATCAGCTTCGTGCTCTAGCAATGATTTTACTCCAACTAAATCGCCTTCTTTTGTGAACTTATGCAAGAGAGTGATTCCACTTGCATCTTTTGAGTTAATATCAAATCCATTTTCTACTAATTGGTTTATATCTTCCTCACGCGCCATATCACTTAAGTCTCTAATTGAACCCTTTTCGCGTTAATAATACTCCTACTTGATTAAGTTTAAATGAATCTGTGAGAAATGGCTAGGATACTATGCATTCTTGCATAACAAACTTTTGGCAGCGCGTTGGATGAAACAAAAAAACCACTTGACAAACTCCTCCAGCCCCCTTATTATGCTTACTATTACCCACAAATATAAATGTTTGTTGCATAGCTCTTAATGGCATAACTTTTGCTTGAAATAACTGTTTATATGGTGCAATTTACAGCTTTTAGTTGCTAAAATTATAACTCTTAGTTTAATAATTTTAATCCAATAAGCTTTCAGGTTAATAAAATTAAATTATTTGAGTAAATACAATACTATGTTTTTATTTGTGGGTAATAGTAAGCTTATTATGACAATAAGGGTATTTATGACTCAAAACTTGTTTTTGACCTGCAGGCTCAATGACAAAATTCAGTAAAAAACTTAGGGTATTTTTTGGCGGATTACATAAAATTATAGCGGCTGCATGTCTTTTAAATTTTTTCTACATTCAGCCAAACCGCGCTTAAACTAAGCGTCAGCACATTATTACAGCGCCACTTACAGTAATATAGAGTCAAAACTCGCTACTCGGGGCTTCTTTTGCCTTTTTTTTCATTTGGTAAATTTCTTAAATATTTGTAGCTAAAAGAGCCCAAGAGAGGTGTCATTCCAGTGCTCCTTTTTTGTCATCCCAGTGCCCAGACATTGGGATCTAGCTAAGTTGGTGAGTATAAAAGTAGCCGTTTTATGTTAAAATACAACGTTTTGATGATTATGAAAAGGCTGGATTCCAGTGTCACGCACTGGAATGACAAGAAGAGGGCACTGGGATCTAGCTAAGTTAGTGAGTGAAAAGTAGCCGTTTTATGTTAAAATACAACGTTTTGATGATTATGAAAAGGCTGGATTCCAGTGTCACGCACTGGAATGACAAGAAGAGGGCACTGGGATCTAGCTAAGTTGGTGAGTATAAAAGTAGCCGTTTTATGTTAAAATACAACGTTTTGATGATTATGAAAAGGCTGGATTCCAGTGTCACGCACTGGAATGACAAAAAAGGAGCACTGGAATGACAAGAAAGGAGCTACTCGGATGACAGGAGAAAGGGGCACTGGAATGATACTATTATAGAGTGAACCAGTGTCTGGGCACTGCCGTCATAAAGGAACCAGTGTCAGCTACTTGGATGACACCATCCTTTTTTCTGGATCCCAGTGGGCTTTGTTGTATAGCTACTTATGAAGAGGGCAAATGGAAGAAATTCATTTGCCCTCAAACTGTGCCTTGCGATCCTTAAAAGGAAGAGTAGATGGATCTTTCACCTCACTATTCACCTCAGTCACTGTTGTTGCAGGAGGAGCTTGAGGTCCTGTTTGTAAATTAGCAGGCTTAGGAGGTATTGGTGGCTTTTCTGTATTTGGTTGGTGGCTTGGCAAAGCTGCAATTTTAGGATATTGTTGATCCACATCATCAGATCTATAACCACTCTCGGGAGTGCTTGTTCCTTTTTCATCGTCTGATTGGTGGTTTGGAGGTGTTTGATGTTCATCTTCCCATTCACTATTAAGTGTACGATTTTGATCGTCATCTTCGTCATCACTATCACTCGAATAATTTGCTTTAAATCGAGACTGAAGCTTTTTGGACAAAACATCTATAAGATTTTTGGTTGCACATCTTCCAGTTTATTTAACCTCTCTTTCTCCCTCTTGTCAGACTCTTTCTTGTTCGTGAGTTTTGTTCCTTTTTTTATTGCCTTAAGCAAATCATTATTAGCTTTAGGCATACTAGGACCACCAGTTTCCTTTAGTTTTACATTCTTTATCCCTGCGAACATATCATCATCCTTGGTTTGCATCGTAAGCTTGGGAGCTGGTGCACCACTTGCTTGATTCAATTGCTCAGGAGTTGGCATAGGAGGAGGTGGTGGTGGTGGAGTACCAGTTAATGGAGGAATTGCTACACCAAGTGTTAGCTGATGTTGTGAAAGAGTAGGCGTACTTGACTTATTCTTCAGATCAGTACCATTTTCACACACAGATTTTTTTGTTGGTTCTGGAAATTCAGTATGTTGTTGGTCAGACTGATCAAATTCTTTTCCACTCAGATCTATTTTTTTCTCATTACCAGCTATAGAAATGGCCCGTTTAATAAGATATATCACTGAAGCCAATGCAACAACCGTAGAAACAGCAAAAATTGCTAAAGGAACTGCTGCAATGGCACCAGAACCAGAAATTGCTGTAATAACATAAGGAAGATATTGACCAGCTGTGAAACTAAATGCAGATAATGATAAAACAGCAATTAAAGGACCAAGATTTGATGTACGCATTTTTTACTTCACTTGTTAATGATAATTTAATAATAACTAGATTATCATCATTCGTCAATAGTTTATGACTAAATTAATGTTTATATTAAGATAATACACGACAAGTAATAGCCATAATATTTATAGTTACTTTTCAAGCATGTATTGAAATATCTCATTAGCCATAGCAACATCTTGGCGCGGGGCTTTGCCGTGTTCTATAAACACAGAGATTGCGTAGCGCGGGTTATGGTAAGGACCATAAGCGATAAATAACTTATGACTTTCACCCTTAGAGTTTATCTCTGGTGTACCGGTTTTGCCGGCAATTTGTATGCTGCTTAGCCCTTTTCTATAGTTAGAATTCACCACGTCAAACATAGCTTTTCGAATTATGCTAAAATGCTCATAATCTACATCAATGTCAGGGAAATTTTGCACTGTATTACTCATTTCAATGTGGGGAATTACCTCTTTTCCTGTTGCAATCCTCGCTGCAAGAACTGCAAGCTGCAGTGGTGTTGTAAGCAAATACCCTTGTCCTATAACTAAGTTGATAGTGTCACCTAAATACCACTGCGAATATAGTTTTCGTGCGCGCCAATCTCTATCGGGCAACAATCCCGGAGCTTCTTCCTTAAACGTTCCAATCAGCGACCCACCGCCAATACCAAATTTTCTGGCCATTTCCACCAGAGAGTCTACACTTATTTTTTTTCCTATGTTATAAAAGTAAGTGTTGCATGATAATGCCATTGCCTCATTTAAAGATACATACCCATGGACTTTGCTTTTCAGGCAACGAAATTTCCGCTCACCTATTTTCATATAGCCCTTACACGAGAATTTCTCTTCTGGTATTATTATCCCGTCTTTTAAACCCGCAAGCGCAACTATTACTTTAAATATTGAACCAGGTGGAATTTGATACGACAATGCACGATTCACAAGTGGTAATGAAGGAGTATTCAAGCTTTCCCAAGTCTCATTTGATAGTCTGCTAGCAAAAAGATTATTATCGTAAGAAGGTGAATTATATAGTGCTAAAATTTCTCCGTTACTTACATCAATTACCACTGCGGAGCCTTGGTGATCTTTAAATACCTTTGCGATTTTCTCTTGCAGATTAATATCAATTGTTAGCTGTATATCTTGTCCGTCTTGTTGTGGTATGCTTGATAATTCTTTTATGACGCGTTTTTTAGAATTTATTTCCTGCTCAGATTTTCCTGACTTGCCTTTCAATATATGATCATATGTATATTCAATACCGCTGATTCCTACTTCGTTTATGCCTTGCTGTCTTTTTGTATATCCAATTACATGAGAACATATTGAACCAAACGGGTAATAACGTTTATAAAGAGCAGTTACTTTTGTTTCTGACGATCTTGCTATTTTAGACTCGACTTCTGATAATGTTTGCAAATCGACCTCCTCACCAGAAGTTTTTTGCCCATCAAACAGAACAACATACGAAATTTTGTTTACCGCAAGTTCAGTGCTATTCCTATCTAAAATTTTGCCCCGCTGAGGCATAATAGTAGCGACTCTTATTCTATTACTATTAGATAGTGCTTCGTACTTTTGTCTGTTTCGTATTTGTAAATTATATAACCTATAGCTAAAAATAGCGGAAATGGTAAGCTGAATACCACCTAATATGAATGCTCTGCGGTTAAAGACTTTGTTTTTTGTCCACATAACATTCCTTCAAAACGCACTTTTTCCCCCTCTTTTATTGTTACACTTCTGGCTTTTACCGTATTACAAACCCTTTCCTCCCACTCACTTAAGGTAACAAACTTGTAACCCGATTTTTTTAGTATTTTAATAATATGAGGTAAAGCTTCAATTGTGTTTGATCTGTTATTGTGATCATGAAACAGTATAACTGCTCCATTATGTACATTACTTAAAACTCTTTCAACTAAAGCTTCTGGTTTATCACCTTGCCAATCTAGCGAATCAACTGTCCATAATATTGAATACATATTTAATTGATCAGTATTTTCAATCAGATTATCGTCATGACATCCATATGGCGGGCGAAACCATTTTACATCTTGTTTTATTGCATTTTTAATTGCTGTATTTGTCTTTTCCAATTCTTGCAATTGTTCCTCACTTGAAAGTGATGTCAACTTCCTATGCGACCAAGAGTGATTGCCTAACTCATGACCTGCTTCATGGATTTTCTTTACTATCTCATATGTTTTTTTATTTATACGTTCACCAAGCACAAAAAACGTTGCTTTTGCTTCATAGCTTTCCAGAACATTAATAATATCGTTTACTCTATTGTTGGAAGGCCCATCATCAAACGTAAGCGCAACAAACTTATCGTCGTTATTCAACAATTTTTTTATATTACTTAAATTTCTATATGATAGATCCAGATTACAACTGAGCCCACAGTATGGTAAATTAAAATTACAATCACCACAGAAAACCGCGCTTGAGTATAGCAAAAGAAAAGTTATTATCCTTATAAACATTTTGTAATCAGCAAAGTGATAGGATACTATGCACTTTTTTGCTAAGTTAAGCCATCTTTAATTGCTGTAGCCTTTACTTCATCACTTCTTTAATATATTATATTAACAATTTTATATAATATATTATGATTGCAAATATAAATACCGTTGCGCTTCAGGGAATTAGCACAGTAAATGTCAATGCACAAATTCATATGGCAAATGGTATTCCAGCTTTTAATATTGTTGGATTGCCGGATAAAACTGTTGCGGAATCCAAAGAGCGCATCAGAGCAGCGTTAAATTCAATCAATCTACTACTACCTCCAAAAAGAATTACAGTTAATCTCTCCCCTGCGGATTTGCTGAAAGAAGGCAGTCATTATGACTTGGCTATCGCTATTGGACTACTTGTTGTAATGAATGTGATACCAGTTGAAAAAGTTCAGTCTTATATAATCATGGGTGAACTGGCTCTTGATGGCAGAGTTATTCCAGTTTCAGGAGTGCTGCCAACAGCAATTAATGCAAAAAAGGCAAATAAAGGAGTAATTTGCCCAAGGGGAAATGGAGTAGAGGCTTCATGGGTAAAGAATGTTTCAATTCTAGCTATAGAGAAATTAACTGATATTATCAGACACTTTAAGGGTGAGCAATTAATTCAGCCAGTAATTTTTAATTATAGTGATGCACCCAAAGAAAAAAGATTGGTTCCCGATATGAAGGATATCAAAGGCCAAGTTGTTGCAAAAAGAGCAGCTGAAATTGCAGCAGCAGGTGGGCATAATATGCTTCTTGTTGGCCCTCCTGGTACTGGAAAATCAATGCTTGCTAAGCGCTTTATAGGATTGCTGCCTGATTTGACCGAACAGGAGATGATTGATGTTAATATTATTTCCAGCATAACAAAAACTGGTAATGAAATATTCAAAGTAACTCGCCCCTTTCGTGAACCTCATCATTCATGCTCTATGCCAGCAATGATAGGGGGAGGAAAGAATGCAAAACCTGGAGAAATCACTATGGCTCACAATGGCGTGTTATTCCTTGATGAGCTACCTGAATTTCCAAGACTTGTGCTTGATTCTCTGCGCCAACCACTTGAAGATAGAAAAGTTACCGTTGCAAGGGCAAATGCTCACATAACCTACCCTGCAAATTTTCAACTGATTGCTGCGATGAACCCCTGCAGATGTGGTTACTTGGGGGATGCAAGTAGATCGTGCAACAAAGCTCCAAAGTGTGGCACAGATTACAAAAACAAAATATCAGGACCATTGCTTGATAGAATAGACATATGCATTGAAATGCCAAACGTTAGCATACTCTCTCCTGAAATCTCTGTGGAGGGAGAAAGTACTAAAATCATAAGAGAAAGAGTGATAGCAGCAAGAAAAGTTCAAACTGAGCGTTATAGTAAATTGAATGTTCGTTGTAACGCAGAAGTAAGCGGTGAAGCATTTAATAAATTTACTGAACCAGATCAGGCAGGGTTAGAATTGCTAAAATACGTACTGAAAGAAAATTACATTTCCAATCGAGGCTACACACGCGTATTAAAAGTTGCAAGAACCATTGCAGATCTTGCAAAAAGTGAAGAAGTAAAAAGAGCACACATTGCTGAAGCGCTGAATTACAGAATAAGGATATATTAAAAAATTAGTTTACTTGACAGACAATTTGTTTCATTATATACTGCCCTTAATGAAATTTTAACATTCTATTTAAGGAGTAGAGTTATGGCATTAACAGAATATAATTACGAACAAGAACATAGTGTTTTTTACGCTATTCCAGAGGAATATAAAAACCCTGATAATGGACACTGGGGAGTTACAGGTGCTGCTGGTGGGCTTGGTCAGTATATTAAGGATAATAAGTTAAGAACAGCATTATTTCCGGTTGCAGTTGCAAGTGTTGTCTTTACAGCAATGCATATGAAAGCAGGCTTTGTTAGTGCAGCAGAAGCTTCTGGGTTTCTTGCTAAGACTGCCAGCTACTTTGTTGGGACAAATCAAGCAATAGCTGCTTCATTACCTGGATTTATCGGAACAGGTGTTGCTGGTCAGATAGTTGCAGGTGCCATAATGACAATTGCTGCAGCTGCTGTTCTTTATGGAACATATCAAGTTGCCTCAAAATTAAAAGATGTTGTGGTTGAAGCATCGAACAAAGCAGAAAAAGGTGTATAATAACTTCAACAAAACAAAAAGGGATAGGTCTCTGTCCCTTTTTATAAACATTTTTTATTTTTTTGAAGTAATATCATCCAAAAATCTAGTAATTATAAAATAGCACTTATTAGTATAAATATTAAGAATAAGTAAATCCCGTTTACTGTTTACGCCTATAGAAGTGAAAAGTATTTGCATATTATTAAAAAAGCGGTAACTTACTATCAAGTGAATTCGCTAAATTTGAGTAATTTAAATGTCTATTGATCTTAGTCTGCCGGAGTTACCTATATTACACCCAAGGATTACCGTTGTGGGAGTGGGTGGTGCTGGTGGAAATGCTGTGAATAACATGATCCAATCTAATTTGCAAGGAGTGAATTTTGTTGTCGCAAATACCGACGCTCAAGCACTAGAAAAGTCGTTATGTGATAAAAAAATTCAGCTTGGCATTAATTTAACTAAGGGTCTTGGTGCTGGTGCTTTGCCTGATGTTGGGAAAGGTGCAGCAGAAGAATCAATCGATGAAATTATGGAGCATATAAAAGATAGTCATATGCTTTTCATCACAGCAGGAATGGGCGGTGGTACCGGAACCGGTGCAGCACCGGTAATTGCAAAAGCAGCCAGAGAAGCAAGAGCTGCAGTTAAGGATAGAGCGCCAAAAGAAAAAAAGATATTGACTGTTGGAGTTGTAACTAAACCGTTCGGTTTTGAAGGTGTGCGCCGCATGCGCATTGCAGAGCTTGGACTTGAAGAACTGCAAAAATACGTGGATACACTTATTGTCATTCCAAATCAGAATTTATTTAGAATTGCAAATGAAAAAACTACATTTTCTGATGCATTTAAACTTGCTGATAATGTTCTGCATATTGGCATCAGAGGAGTAACTGACTTGATGGTCATGCCAGGGCTTATTAATCTTGACTTCGCTGATATAGAAACAGTAATGAGCGAGATGGGCAAAGCGATGATCGGCACCGGAGAGGCAGAAGGAGAAGATAGAGCAATTAGTGCTGCGGAAGCTGCAATATCCAATCCATTGCTTGACAATGTATCAATGAAAGGTGCGCAAGGAATATTAATTAACATTACTGGTGGCGGAGATATGACTCTGTTTGAAGTTGATGCTGCAGCCAATAGAGTGCGTGAAGAAGTAGATGAAAATGCAAATATAATATTTGGTGCTACTTTTGATCAAGCGATGGAGGGAAGAGTTAGAGTTTCTGTTCTTGCAACTGGCATTGATGGTCGCAATAATAAGTCAGAAACTTCACCTATAAGTCAGAGCGAAGACTCAGAGAAAGAGAAATTTAAGTGGCCCTATAGTCACAGTGAAAGTACGCAAGACAAAACACTGGAAACAAAACCAACTGAACAGGTAAGCGAAGGAGCTAAATGGGGCAGCAATGTTTATGATATACCGGCTTATTTAAGAAGAAAAAAATAATGCAACTTTGGCTACTCAAGTCAGAGCCAAGTGAATATTCATGGCAAAAAATGGAAAAGGAGCAGGTAGTTGAGTGGGATGGCGTGCGCAATTATCAAGCTCAAAATTACATGAAAATTATGAAAGTAAGCGATCTTGCGTTTTTTTATCATACAGGTAAAGAGAAAGCAATACTTGGAATCGTTGAAGTATTTAAAGAGTATTATCATATTAATGATCCCAAGTTCGGATTAGTGAATGTAAAGTTTTTGAAACCTTTAAATAACCAAGTAACGTTAAATAATATAAAACAAAACCCACTTTTGAAAAATATGTCTATATTAAAACAACCACGTTTATCAATTGCCCCAGTTTCGGAAATTGAATGGAATGAAGTAATAAGGATGAGTGAATGTTAGAAGTAAATATTCTTGACAAGAAATGGTGCAGCATTATAGAAAATCCTAAAAATTTTGTATTAGGTGTCATCAATGCTTCTCTAAAAGAATTAAAAATAGACCACTATAAACCAAATATATCAATAGCTCTGGCTGATGATGATTTGCTACATCAACTTAATTTAAAATTTAGAGAAATGGATAAGCCAACTAACGTACTATCATTTCCGTGTGAACAATTGTCTAATGAGTGCGATTTAGGAGACATAGCAATTTCAATAGACACAATAAAAAGAGAATCGCATGAGTATTGTATACCTATTCTTGCTCACATTGCACACATGTTAGTGCATGGATTACTGCATTTACTTGGTCATGATCACCAAAAAAAAGATGAAGAAATTATAATGAAAAATCTAGAAAGAGAAATTTTAGCTTCGCTTGGCTACAATATGTGCGCGATTTAAAAGGAATTTAATAAAAATATAGTAGATGATAATAAAATATGTTATCTACAAAGGGTTTTAGCTATAAACAATAAAAGGTAAGTGATATGGTTCAGTTTTCTTTGCCAAAGAATTCTAAAATTAATCAAAAGGGCAAAATTTATCCTATTCCTGCTAGAGCAAAAAACATCAGAAGATTTCAAATTTACCGTTGGTCTGCTGATGACGAGAAAAACCCTAGAATAGACACATTTTTTATTGATATGGATAGTTGTGGCCCTATGGTACTTGATGCATTAATAAAAATAAAGGATGAAATAGATTCGACTTTAACTTTCAGACGTTCTTGTAGAGAAGGCATATGTGGATCTTGTGCCATGAATATTGACGGAACCAATACTCTTGCATGTACTAGATCTATACACGATATAAAAGGTGATGTAAAAATATATCCATTACCTCACATGTATGTGATAAAGGACCTAGTCTCGGACTTGAGCCAATTTTATGAGCAATACAAATCAATTAAACCTTGGTTACAAGCAGATAAGCCTGCCCTACCAAATAAAGAATACTCTCAATCTCCTGAAGATAGAAAAAAATTAGATGGCTTGTCCGACTGTATATTATGTGCTTGCTGTTCGACTGGTTGCCCAAGCTACTGGTGGAATAGTGATAAATTTTTAGGACCAGCAATACTATTACAAGCCTACAGATGGATTGCTGACAGCCGTGATAATAAGACAGGTGAAAGACTTGATGTTTTAAACGACCCATTCAAGTTGTATCGTTGTCATACAATAATGAATTGCACAAAAACTTGTCCTAAAGGACTTAATCCAGCAAGAGCAATAGCGAAAGTAAAACAGCTCATGGTAGAGAAAGAAGGAGTTTAAGTATCATCTTTTGCATTCTTCGTAAGAGAACAGCAAACCTTCCGAAGCGTAGGGTATTGTTAATACCCTGAACGCTTTTCCATTCGTGAAATGCATCGTATCATCATACGATGCAAATAATTTTTTGAATAACTCATGTCTTTGGTTACTAATAGTTTGAAAATCCTCTTTTTCTAAAAGCTTTTTAGATTCGAAGAGGTAAAGCATAACTTCATGATAAGTTGGGTAAGATGCCAAAAATTTTGGGTCAAATTGAAAGGTTTTTATGAAAGCATTATTATAAAATTTTAGCTTTTGATTCTTACTATATATTACTATAGCAACCGGCAACCTCTCAAGCAAATTTTTCTGTGTAGCTAAATAACTGTTTAATTCAGTATATAATTTCTCTGCATCACTAACATCTTTCCCATACATTACTATGCTACCAGAACCTTGTATTGGAATTTTAACAAAATCGAAAACCTTAGGTTCGTTCTTGTAAGTTACGACATGCCTTCCTGGTTTTGTGCTATGAGCGCTACTGGTAATAGCAAATTTCTTAGAGCCATCTACATATTTATCATAAAACAAATTATAAAATTCTACCTTTCTATTCTTGTTATATTTTAGTATTGGAAATGGTAAAGAGTTGAAAACATTTTTATAGCTCTCCACTTCTTGTGTAAGCTTACTATTTTCTAGCTCAAGTCCGTGAGCTTTTATTTTACAGTCTGAGACATTCCTTATCCATAACAGCACACCAATCACATTGTTAGAATCATCTATTATGCTTCTACCATAACATATGCAATAAACCTCACTGTCTTTTGACTTTAAATCTAGAGTAAAAGATTTATTTATTTCCTTTGCCTCAGCAAAATTTTTAATTAAACTTTCTGATTGCTCAAAAAAATTCACAAACTCATTAAATGAGTAAAAAACAGTATTAAGCAAAATTAGTAAGTTGGGAGAGAACTTTTCTATACGCTTTTTTGCATCCCAAATATAAAACCCATCATTCACAGTATCAATTAAATTATTTATGATAACATTTCGATGTTGTAAGTTCTTAATCTTATTACTAATTTTTAATTTAGAATAAGAGAGAAAGAATAATATTAGAATCAATATTAAAACCACTTCATACAAAAAAAACATAGCACTTCTAAAACAGATGTAAAAACTTGTAACCGCTCAGAATTATGCTGAAGAGTTATATAAGTAAAGATTGCCTAACATCTGAAAGCCCAATCTCTTATAAAGGTTTACAGAAGGTTTCATACAATGTGCTACTATATATTTGCATTCAAGCTGTTTAGCTATCTTTATTCTTTCTAAAACCATTTGGGTACCTATTCCACGATTCCTGTAAATTGGTAAAACTCCATCACTATAAAAACCAGCTACACTGTCTTGAACATAAAGACCGCATGTCCCAATAATTTCACTATTTAGTGTTACAAGAAAAAATCTTAATCTTGAGTTTTTATCATCATAATTTGATAATCCGCGAAAAAATGTGCTGACAATTCCAACGCCATGATAAAAAATTTTAGAAGTGTGTAAATCTAACTGTTCTAAGAGGTCGCTACCATTTACAGCATTTAACCTCAAGTTTGGAATAACATCAGCAGGTAAAAAGTAATTTTTCATATTAAGTAAAGCTTTTTTTGGTGTGCTAACGTGTTTTATTTCACACTTTTCTAAAATATCTCTTATTTTCATATGTGAATTTATTACCCATGTTGCTTCTATATCTCTTGTTCTGAGATAATCTAGAGTTTTTTTGTATAGAAAGCTCGGTACATTGATCTCCACAGAACACAAAATTAAATAATGACTCCCTAGTACCATTTATTGTAAATGTAACGTTATCAAATTCATCGTGTACTTCCCACTCAGATAAATTCGCTGTGTACAGTATATAATCCTTTAAATTTTGAACAATTAAGCTTGAATAATAAATTTTTTTATCCTGCATACATCAACAATAAACAATAAAAGGCTCCTATAAGAACACAGGCTAAAATTGCAGCTATAATGTCATCTAGCATAACACCTAAAGGACCTTTGGTATTTTTATCGATCAAATTTATAGGCCACGTTTTTATTATATCAAAAAACCTAAAAGAAAAAAAGCACAACAACAATGAAGAGCAATTCATCTCTTGGCTTAACAATATCGAAACTAAAAGTATTGTCAGCAATTGACCAACTACTTCGTCAATTACTACCTCTTTTGGATCACATGAAGTCTTGTAGTGTTTTATATAATTGCCTATAGACCATAGTCCAATCAAAAATAAAAAAAAAATAATTGCTGCACCTAAAATTCTGTCACTCAGTATCACAGGAACAATTGGATAAGAAGCTAAGCTGCCTATGGTACCTGGCATTTTTTTTACTGTGCCAGACAGCCACCATGTTGATATCAATTTATATAAAAATTTCACAATACACCAAAGTACAAAACTAATTTACAAGAACAGAAATAGTATCCTCTATAGAGGCGCTTTCATACAATAATCTATAGACCGCTTCACATATAGGCATTTTTATCTTTAGCTTTCTTGCTAAATTAAATATGGGCTCAGCAGTGCTAAAACCTTCAATCACTGACTTGCCTTCTGACAAAATCTGCTGAACATTAAAGCCATTGTCACTATTACCTATTTTAAACCCAAAAGATAGGTTTCTTGAATTCAAGGATGTGCATGTCATAATTAGGTCACCCAGACATGCCGGTCCAAGTAGTGTATTTATATCCACATTACCGTTACCAACTTTTGCTGAGTATAAAGCCTTAATTTCGCTTACACTTTTCGTAATCAATGCTGCATGAGCATTAAACCCAAGTTTACTACCTAGAACAATCCCACACGCTATAGCAAAAACGTTCTTTAACGCTGCACAAACCTGTATCCCTATAACATCGCTACTAAGGCGTAATTTAACATTTTCTTGCTGTAGTTCTGATACTAGCTTTGAACCCAATATGTTATTTCGGCATGCAAGAACCATTGAATAGGGCAATTTTCTTGCAACTTCTACAGCAAAACTAGGGCCTGAAAAAATAGCAATAGGATTGTTAGGTAAAACTTCATTTACTATTTCACTAGGTAATTTTAATGTAGACTTTTCTATTCCCTTACAAGCTAAAATTATTGCTACATCTTTTTTCAGATTACAATTATGCAATTGCTGACATACCTCCCTCAGAGATTGAGTGGGAACAGCGAGGATTGTTACTGAAGCATTAATTGTGTCTTCAATAGCCAATTTTACTGACACATTATCAGAAATTCGACAACCGGGTAGCTTGTCACTTTCTCTTTTCCCGTTGATTGATTCAAATGTAGTTTCATTGCGAGTCCACAAAATCACATCTTTCTTACTACTGAGTGAAATTGCGATTGCTGTACCCCATGCACCAGCACCTAAAATTGATATTGCCACACAATATTCCTGAAAGTATTACTTATACTTTAAAACAGTAGGATAAGTAAATTAAAAATATAACACAGACATATAGAATAGTTAAATATTTATTAACCGAAGTATTCTTTTAATAATAGTAACTTTAATTCAATATTTACTAAAAATATTATTACTACCATGGTATATCTATTATATTTTAGATCTATTTATATAACTTTGGAACAATATATTTATTATTAATTAATAAGTGTAATTTTGATCATTTGTTAATAAAGATTTGATTTATTACTTTCCTTAGTTATATATATTACTAAAATTATAAATTATTTATGGGGTGTAAAATATGCGTATATTATTAATCGAAGATGATCAAGTAAGTGCAAAGACTGTGGTTAATGCCTTAACTTCTGATGGACACTTCTGTGACGTTGTTACTTCTGCACAAGATTATAACAATAATATGGTTTCCTCAAACGGAGATTACTATGACCTAGTTATTTTAGATATACACTTGCCTGGTGATATTGACGGATATGATATATTGTTAAGACTAAGAAGTGCAAAAATCAAAGTTCCTGTCTTAATACTTTCATGTATATCCGCTGTCAATCACAAAGCTAAAGGGCTTGGGTATGGTGCAGATGATTACTTAACCAAGCCATTTCATAAAAGCGAGTTATTAGCTCGAATTAAGGCCATAGTGCGTCGTACTAAAGGCCATCCTGAATCGGTGATAAAGATTGGTAATATAAATATCAATTTTGATCACAGGATTGTTGAGGTGAAAGGTAAAACGGTTCACCTTACTAATAAAGAGTATTCTATGATAGAATTGCTAGCACTGCGTAAAGGAACAGTACTAACAAAAGAAATGTTCTTAAATCATCTTTACAATGGCTTGGATGAACCTTCAGATAACAAGATAGTTGATGTTTTTATGTGCAAATTACGTAAGAAACTTGAAAGTGCAAATGATGGAAAAAGCCACATAGAAACCGTTTGGGGCAGAGGGTATGTTCTGAAAGAGTATATTGATGATGAAGAATATTCTAATGTTAATGTAGGCGAAAGTAGTGATGGCTATCAAGCAGAACAAGTGAAGGACAACGCATGAAATGCCTACACTTAAATATAGCATGGCTTATATCGCACGTATCATGTGACGCCTAGGTGAAATATAAGCCGAGTTCTGTTTATGTAGCTATTTATCTGGAGTAAATGTTACCATTTACCTCATGCGATTTACCCGAGTAGATATGAGAAAAACATAAAATCTACTTCTATTTAATCTTGCTCCTAGTGTTGGTTACTCGACTACCAATGTTGCCATTGCCATGGTGTGCTCTTACCACACCTTTTCACCCTTACCTAAAATATTTTAGGCGGTAATTTTCTGTAGCCCTATAACTGGAGTTACCTCCGGCGGGCGTTACCCGTCACTATTTTTCCTTGGAGCCCGGACTTTCCTCTGCTATGTTTATCACACAACAGCAGCTACTTATTTCACCCAGGAATTATACTTTAACATGAAAATCACAAAAGCAAAAGACAATTTCCTAACAGTCTACATATTAAAAACATTCAGACAAATAGCTAAAGGTGATATTCCGGCACATCATCGCTATCCCAAGATAAGCTTTTTTCACTTTTAGACTCCGCTTCAGTCAGTCAAGAGCTTGGTCCACCGCCTGAAGACGATGAGCTACTTCTTGACCTACTACTACTTTCTACCGATATACTGTCTAGCATTGTTTCAGATTGATACGTAGTTTGTATAGATATGTTATTATCACTGCTTGTTCTGCTATGGGTGAAAAAAATTTCTTCATTGCTGCTATTTGAATGCGATTCCAAATCAGCTAATTCTAACACATGAGCAGCATTATAATAACCGTGATATTTCTTAATACATTTATATGCTATAAATCCTATAATTCCAGCAATACCTATTGTTCCAATCAAAGATCCTCCTATCATTCCTGCCCTATTAGACCCTATAGCAAGTTGAGTAGGCTGTGGTGAAGAAGTAGGTTGAGGAAGTAAAGTCGTGGTAAATATAGGAGTTGTTGACTCTTTTGTTCTAGTACTTGGTATACTAAATACTGTTTGTATAGTTTTCTCTGAGTTTATTATTGGCACACTAGTTGACGTTGTAGCAACCGTGGTCACTTGTGAAGTAGTAGTTGTTTTTGCTACTGTTGTTGGCTTCACTGTTACTGTACTTGTTTGAGTCGTTGACTCCGTTGAAGGTTTATTCATTGTAGAAGTAGGTGTAACGGCTTCTGTTGTTGGCTCCATTGTTACTGTACTTGTTCGAGTCGTTGAAGGTTTACTCATTGTAGAAGTAGGTGTAACGGCTTCTGTTGTTGGCTCCATTGTTACTGTACTTGTTCGAGTCGTTGAAGGTTTACTCATTGTAGAAGTAGGTGTAACGGCTTCTGTTGTTGGCTCCACTGTTACTGTACTTGTTTGAGTCGTTGACTCCGTTGAAGGTTTATTCATTGTAGAAGTAGGTGCAACGGCTTCTGTTGTTGGCTCCACTGTTACTGTACTTGTTTGAGTCGTTGACTCTGTTGAAGGTTTACTTATTGTAGAAGTAGGTGCAACGGTAGTTGATGCTTCTGTTGTTAATTTGGTAGTCTTTACAGTGTCGGTTTCTGTTGTGCTAGTAATTGCAGCAGTCAGCGTTTTCTTAGAAGTCACAACCGTTTCTGTAATAGTTACAGGAGCCACGGTACTACTAGAAATGATATCAGGTGTCAATCGACCGTTAATGATATCAACAAAATCACTGAGAGTTTTGATACTACTTGCCGGTATTATTGTTACCTTAGAAGGTTTTTCAAATCTTTGATGATTGAAAATTGCGATGTTTTCTTCACTTATTGCAGTTACAATAAAACTGTCTTGACCATTGTCTTTAACGTACAATTGCTCTATAGAATCTGCAAATTCGCAAATAGTAAAGTTCGATTTTGATCCATTCTTAACAAGACTTGTTAAATGTAACGTTTGTTTATCAGACAACCGGTCTTCTGCAAGAAAGGCAACTAGATCATTGCCTTCAGTTCGTTTCACATACTGTAAAAAGCTTATTTCATATTCTCTGGAAAGAGATAGTGCTTTATTATCTATCTGACATCTCTTACTAAGCAAACATTCATCTTTCTTGCCACTTTTTAGATCCTTAACCACTTTAGCCATATCGAACTTAAAAATATTTGTTCTTACTTCTTGATTTTCAATACTATTTTTTCTCACTTGCGAATAAAGTATCGTATTTTCATCTAGTACTAATTGCCCTGGATTATCAAATTTGAATAATTTTCTTTCTATAAGACCGTTTTTTTCACGCAAAACCTTAAATTTTCCATTTGTGTCTGATTGTAAATACCAAGAAACTAAAGTTTGATCCTTTAAGTTATGAGCAATTACAATAACATTACCATTACCAACTTTTACTGCTTTTGGTTGAAAGTAGCTATTGTCTTCATTTGCAAGACTATCTCTATTAATGTTCTTGTATAATTTTACTTTTCCTACGTATTCAACTAAGGGAACATTAATTGAATGCTTGATTTCGTAAGTGTTGAATGTTAAGCCTTTGATGCATTTTTCTTTTTTGTTAATTTCTTCTGTAGGAAAGATAACTCCAACTTTATCTGTTTCAGCTGAATCTTCTATTAATGTGAGAGACAATTGATCTTTGAATTCATTTACTACGCTGACATTTGTACCCCATTCGTATGTTTTTGATTGATATAATGGACTAATAAGTAATTTTACTTTACTGCTCCCATTACCATTATCTTGATAGCTAAGTCCATAAGCGACTCCATCTCCTTCAATCAACCCTACGTTTGCTGGGTTAAAACCTACCGCTTCTTTAACTTCCGGTGTATTTGAGTTGATCCCGAGCAATCTTCCTAATATAGACATAATCTTATTTAAAATATTAATAAAATGCTATTATGATTACTCCTGTGTGTTAATGTCAATGAAAATTTTAACTAAAATTAAAAAATTAACGTCTTTATTTTATACTAAAAAGTAAGTATAGGCTCGAAAATGGCTAAGAAGTTTTATAGATGAAAGGAAGGTAGAGTTCTCAAAACCCTATAATCTATATTTAAAGGTAAATTTTTATTCGTTATGTCTTATGCAGATTCCGCTAACAAGTAGCGGAATCTTAAGTTTTGGCTAAATTTCTTTTTTACTCCCTAATAGGGCTTCTGCCTTTAGCTCATCTATAATTGTTTGAACCTCAGGAAGCTCCTTATGTTTTTCGTGATCTGATACATATTCTCCCTTTTTGTTGGAGGCTTTATATTCATGTTCTTGATAAAGTGAGTATAGAAATCCAACTCCAAAGATAACAATTGCTGCAAGTGCCATGTATTCAAGTGGTTTTTGCACTTTTTCTCTTAGATCGAAATATCGAGATAGCAGAATGAGAGCACAAGATCCTATTACTACTGCACCAGAACCAATTTTGTTGTACATGAAATACTTTTCATTGTAACTTTGTTCGTAATTTCTGTAAATAGTTGTGGCATGCTTTTGAAGATTTTCTTTATCTAGTGATGTGAGAAAATTTTTAAATTTCTCTTCACCAGTTTCTTTTATCCATAAATTTAATTGTTTACTCATAGTTTAACCTCATATTAATAAATATAGTTTATCATACACAACATTTATAATAAATGTCAAGGATAGTGTATTTATAAATAATATACTATAATTTCTTAAGCATTTTTTTAAAGTAGTTAGCTGTAGCTAAAATAATTGAGATTTACTAAAACAAACTTATGAAACAATTGAAGTTAGCGCATGATCAGATTTTTTAACTGGATCCTATGGCCAAGCCAAAAGAATTTACAAGTTGGGCAGTATGGGTAGTATGATACTGCAAAATGCTATTTCTCAAAAAACCAACAATTGCAATCATTGGTTCTACAGGTATAATCTGTAAAGTTTACACGAGTCTCATGAATGATAGAAAAAAAAGAGCAGTTTAGTTTTACATCAGAAAACCTTAAGAAAGCGGAAAAGTTTATAGAGATGTATCCCAAAGGTAGAGAAGGTAGTGCTGTCATGCCTTTACTATACCTGGTTCAAGAGCAATGCGGATGGGTTTCTGAATCTGCTATGCGTTATGTTGCTGATATGCTGCATATTCCACATATTCGTGTATATGAAGTGGCAAATTTTTACACCATGTATAATTTAAAACCAGTAGGCAAATATCTAATACAAATTTGTAGAACAACTCCTTGCTGGTTGTGCAATAGTGAAGAAGTTTTAAATACCTTTAAAAAAAAACTTGGAATCAATATCGGTGAGACTACTAAAGATAATTTGTTCACTTTAAAAGAAGTTGAATGCCTAGGTGCATGCGTTAATGCTCCCGTTGTGCAGATCAATAATGACTTCTATGAAAATCTTACTCCTGAGAAAGTAGAAAACATCATAACAGAACTTTCAGGCAAATAGATGAAAGAAGAATTTGCATTCAAGATAATCAAGCAATCAGGTTCTGCAAAAGTTGGAACAATTAAAACTCCAAATGGAAGCGTAGAAACACCAGCTTTTATATTCTGTGCAACAAAAGCTGCAATTAAAGCTGCAGATATCGAGAGAATTAGTGAAGCAGGTACTCAGATAATACTTTCCAACACCTATCACCTAATGCTCCAACCAGGGGAAGATACCGTAGCAAAACTTGGTGGTTTGCACAAGATGATGGGATGGAGTGGACCAATGCTCACTGATTCTGGTGGATACCAGATATTTAGCTTAGGGCACGGATCAGTTTCGGAAGAGATAAAAGGAATAAGAAAAAAACAAAAAACTCTGATCAAAATTAATGAGGATGGGGCAATTTTTCGTTCTTACATTAATGGTAAAACTTATTGCTTGACTCCTGAAAAGTCTATACAAATTCAACAGAAACTAGGTGCAGATTTAGTCTTAGATGAATGTACTCCATTTCACATAAGCAAAGAATACACAGCAAAATCAATGCTCATGAGCCACAAATGGGCTGAACGTTCTTTAAATGAATTTGAAAAAAACAATAATGGCAAGCAGGCACTGTATGGAATTAGTCAAGGCGGAGTATATCAAGATTTACGTAGAGAAAGTTGTAATTTTATTAACGATTTGCCATTTTTTGGTCAAGCAATAGGTGGATCACTTGGTCAAAGTAAAGAGCAGATGTACGATGTAGTTTCTTTCACTATGGACCATCTGAAAAAAGATAGGCCTACTCATTTGCTTGGTATTGGTGGAATTGTGGACATCTTTCGCGGAGTTAGTCTTGGAATTGATACGTTTGATTGCGTGCATCCAACCCGTTTAGCAAGGCATGGTGGTGCGCTTATTAAAGTAAAAAATAGAGATTCTATTTCTTCAAAGTGCAAAGAGCATATTAATTTGCGAAATCAACAATTCGAGCTGGACAATAACCCAATTGAAAGTGACTGCTTATGTTTTACCTGCAGAAAGCATTCAAGAGCTTATATACACCATTTACTGAAAGCTAAAGAGCTCCTGGCTTACACACTCGTTACCATTCATAACGTTTTCTTCATGAATAAGTTAATGGCATCTATAAGGCAGGCAATATTGGATGATAGGCTAGATCAAGAGAAAAATAATTGGATTAGTGAAATACCATTGCACTTTGATTTGGCCTCTCTTTAAGTCTTTTCTTTATGCCGTTGATTTTTACTTCTTGTTATATTTACTTTATTTATCACACTATTAATTAGAAAGGTTATAATAAATAATTAATCTATTAATGTTAGTCTCTACCCATATGATTTGTAAGGATTAGAGGTGAAGATATGGCTAAAGGAAATAATACCCTATTAATATTTGATTTTGATAACACTATTACTAATGGACACATGCATAATATTTTCTCCGGTAAACACTCCGGGTTCAAAAAAAGTGATTTCAATTCTGGTGCAGAATATGCAGTGAACGATACTGATATAGGAAATTTTCTAAAGAATACAGGCGGAGTAAAAAATAAGGAGACATTAAAATCTGTGTTGCAATCTGCACTTTCAAATGGAGTGAAAGTTAATATCGCATCGTATACAGGATATTCAGACGCTGTGAGAAGGGTTGTAGAGAATCATTTGGGTTTATCTAAAGAACAAGCAGGCGGTATTTCTGTATTTGGTGGGTTTCCAGGAGATTATGATAATGAGCTTCCAAAAGGTCTCAAAGAACAAAAAAATCAAGTTGGAAAAAATTTACACATCTGTAAGGCAATTGTGGAGTATAAGGATAAACATGGTGAGTTGCCAAAAACTGTCATGCTAGTTGATGATGATGTAAAAAATATTCAAAAGATTAATGAGTTTGTTGCATCAATGAGTAAAAGAGAGGAATGGCTTGAAAAAAATGGGCTGAGTATTGAAGAGATACAAAAAATCAAATTTGAAGGTGTGCGAGTACCTAAAGAGGATAAAAATGTTGGTTATCTAGGAAAGGTACAAAAGTTTATCAATACCAGTTTGATACAAGAACCAAATTATGAAAACTCAAGGGAACAAGAATCGCTATATGCTAAGATTAATAAAAGCACTGTTTCCTTAGAGAAAGAAATGGAGACAATTAAGTCTGTTCTTATTAACAATGGTTATAAATTAAGGAAAGAAGTACATAGTGTTCAAGACTTGTTTAAAGAGGAGGCGATAAGGGCACTCAAAGAGCAAGGCTATGGTGTGAGCAATAAGGACAGAAAAGAAATTGTTGTCAAAGGGAGTAAGCAAATAGATATTCAAAAGGTTCAGGAGATAATAAAAGATGCTTCGGATCGAGTAATAGAGGGATTTAAGGCATCAAAAATAGTGCCAGAGGAAAGTATATACCAAAATTTTGAAGATATTAAGAGTGCATTAAAAGTGCAAGCAAAGCCTATACATAAGAGTGCATCACCATCACTTCCTCAAAAAAGGAAATCAAGTGATGGTATGGTTACTGATGGTGAGAATAAAAAACAAGTATACACTGAGACTATCTCCTTAGCACAGGAATTTAAAGCAATCAAAGCTTTTTTTAAAGATTGTATTCAAGAGGTAATAAATGCTATTTGCAATTTATTTAGAAGAGAAGTGGCAACAAAAATTGAAGGGCAGGGCTATAATGTAAGTAGTAAGCAAGGAAGTAGTGAAATTACTGTCAAAGGAAGTAAGCCAATAGATGCTTCAAGAATAAACAAAGATATTATTGTCGAGTCCTTAGCTCAAATAATCGAGAAAAAGAGAAAATCAAAGATCTTAACAATAATTATAAAGGTGATCAGCTAGGGCGAGAGATATCGAAATTATTGAACGCTGGTTTGCAAAAGGAAAATATAAACTCAAACTATAATGATGGAGAGCCTATATTCCAGACTCGTGAAGAGGCATCGAATTATCCTCCGCAAAAGAAAGACATAAACTCAAACTCTGTGAGAGGAAACTATAATGATGGAGAACCTACACATCAAACCGTTCAAGAAGCATGGAACTATCATCAGCAAAAGAAAAATAAAAACTTGAATCCTGCAAGCAGCACTACACCTCAAGGTCAAGCATCATCATCTCCTCCTAGAAGCAATATAAAAGAAGCGTGTAGTTCACAGCACATTGCTTCAATTGTAAAGCAGCCAAATCAATATAACAGAATACACTAAGCTTTAAGCAGGGAGTGTTAAATAAACTGTGTCAAACCGCATTTTTAGTTCAACTCAATTTTCAATCTGCCAGGAAAGAAAACATCAAGTTGAGAGATAGTTAATGCCCAATCATGTACAGGCATCGTCCACTTTTCCTCTGCCTTCTTTATAGCACAATATACCTGCTTATACAAGGCATTTATGCTGGTAAATGAGCCTTTGGTCTTAGTGAATTTCCTAATTTGCCTATGTAGCCCCTCTATGGGATTGGTGGTGTAGATTATCCTCCTAACTGGACCAGAATACTTAAAATAACCAGACAAGTTTTCCCAATTATTCTGCCAAGATTTTATAACCATAGGGTACTTTGTGCCCCATTTTTCATCCAATTCCAACAGATAATTCTCGGCAATTTCCTTGCTTGAAGCTTGATATACCTTCTTTAAATCGCTCAAAAAACTCTTCGCATCTTTACTGGCCACATACTTCAGTGAGTTGCGTATCTGATGCACTATACACATCTGCACTTCCGCATTAGGAAAGACACTGTTTATAGCTGCAGGAAAGCTTTTCAGCCCATCAACGCAGGCAATAAGGATATCTTCTACTCCTCTTTCTTTGAGGTCATTTAGCACTCCCAACCAGAAGTTAGCTCCTTCACTTTCAGCCAAATAAAAACCTAATACTTCTTTTTTGCCATTTTGATCTATGCCTAATATGTTATACATGCATTTACTTACGCAATGCCCGTCCTCTTTGACTTTAAAAAACCATGAAAACTATCGGATATACAGACTGCAGCGGGCGACTACGCCATTCGTTGATTACTGGTAGCAATTTGTCAGTAATACTTGATATCTCTGCCACCGATATTTTGTGATCATAAATTTCCTCAACATGTGACACTATATCTCTATAGCCCATACCACTGGCAAATGTGCTCAAAATCTTCGTTTCAAGCTCTGGATGTAAGTTTGTTTGCCTTTTTTTGACTATTTGTGGTTCGAAACTTCCTTCCCTATCTCTTGGCGTCAAAAGCTCAAATGACCCTGCGCTTGTACGTAAAGTCTTTGCATTCCTCCCATTTCTTCGATTATTCTCTTCGCTTTCAGCCGACAAGTGGTTTTCTATTTCACCTTCCAGGCTTACCTCCAGCAACTTTTTTATAAACGGTGTTAATGCTCCATCTCTTCCTGTCAACGGTCTTCCTTCTCGTATAGACGACAGGATATTTGTTTCTAATTCTTTATAATCTACCAAACCGGTAGTTCTGTTTACTACTTTCTGACTCATTGTCAAACCTCCATTTTTTTATATCAATTTATTACTTTTTTTTCGGTTTGACACAGTTTATTTAACACTCCCTTTCTATTAATTCTTTCGTCTTGTCAGACTTATGAAAACTCGCATTGTCAAACCTAGCCAGGTTTTAATATTGGCATAAGCCTATTTTCAACATACGCTTCAAAAAGCTCACTGTTGCAATATTCCTCATGGTGCCTCTTCACTTAGGGCTCCAATTATTTCTTCCTTTGTATCCTGGTTTCTCCGCAAATAGCCCTTTTCCTCTTCGAGACCATCCATATTCATAAAATTCGTTGTCTTCTATACCTGATTCATCTATGAATACTAAATTTTCTTCATTTATTTCTGCTACCTTTTGTATGACTTCCTTTCGTTTTCCTTCATCCCTTTCCTGGTAGAGAAAAGTTTTTTTTATACATATAGTTCACTTTTTTAAGGTAGTTATATACTTTGTCTTTGCACATATTGCCAAATTTTTCAATTATCTTTTCAACTCTGATTTTCATCTAGAAATTCGACAAAGCTATCTAAGTCTTTAATTTTATGACTATGCCCCTTTTGATAGCCTGAAGATGGTTTTATGCTTCCTGTTTCTTCTCTTCTTTTCCTCCACCAATATATTGTTTTTCTATCAATTTTGAACATCTTCCTCCATAGTCATTTTTTTCTCGTCTACTACTTTCAAAACACGTTCCCTCAGATCCTCACTTTGGCATCATTCTACCTTATCCAAAGCCATTTTATACCTTTTTATCCCTTCTGAGGTAACCTTTTTTCAGTTAGCTATAGGTATAAAATAATGGAGTATGTCTCTCCATCATTCAACAGCAATCACAGTATGTTTTTACAAATTTGAAAATTAGTGTTAAATAAAAATATAAATGCAAAAGGAAAAGAAATGATTGAACTTAAAGGCCAAGAAATTTGTGCAGGCGGAAATAAGAAAAATTTGATTATTTTTTTACATGGTTGGGGCTCAAGTGGCGATAATTTCATTCACCTTGCTAAAGTTATGAGCAAGTTTTTACCCGAGTCATATTTTGTAGCACCCAATGCTCCGTTTGAAAGAGAAATAGGTGATGGTTATCAGTGGTTCAGCTTGGAAGATCGTAGTGAGGAAGCGCTATATAATGGAGTAAAAAATGCTACATCAATTGTAAATCATTTCATTGATACAAAATTAAAGGAGCTTAATTTAAAAGATACGCAACTTTCTTTGGTTGGATTTTCTCAAGGAGCAATGCTTGCAATACATACAGCTCTCACCCGCTCTCAATCCTGTGCATCAGTTGTTGCATACTCTGGTAGGTTTCTTTCACCTTCAAAAACTGCACCAGAGATCAAGTCAAAACCTAACATATGTGTTATCCATGGTGATGCTGACGACGTGGTACCTTTTTCGTCCCTCGACTTAGCGGTTAAAGCTTTGAAAGAAAATGGAATAAATGTTGAAGGGCACCCAATTCATGCATTAGGGCATATTATTAATGAAGAGGGGATAAAATTAGGAGTAGAATTTATCAAGAAGAATTTTAAAAATTAATTTTCATGCACTTGTTTTGCTTTGGTTATGGATATGTGGCTAAATTTTTATCGAAAAAACTGCTGAACTTAGGTTGGAAAGTCAGTGGCACATCAAGAAGTAAAAATATACAAAATGTAATCCTCTTTAATTATGAGAAAGTTAGTCAAGATCTGCTTAAAAGCGCAACGCACGTTTTAATTTCTATTCCTCCAGATGGTGATGATGTTATGGAGAGATATGGTGATTGCCTGCAAAATGTTAAATGGTTTGGTTATTTGTCTGCAACTAGCGTTTATGGTGATTACTCTGGTAATTGGGTGAATGAGGAATCTGAAACAAAACCTATAGAAATCAGAGGAGAAAAGCGCCTTAGATCTGAAAAGAAGTGGCTGAATAGCAAACTGCCTGTACATATTTTTCGTTTAGCTGGAATATACGGTCCTGGTAGGAACGTGTTAATTGACTTGCAGCTTGGCAAAGCAAAAAATGTGAAAAAAGAAGGGCATTTTTTTTCTCGTATTCACGTTGAAGATATATCGAACATTCTATTTTCTTCCATGCAAAACATAAAACCTGGTGAAGTATACAATTGTGCAGATGATTTACCCACTACACAATCTGAAGTGATAATGTATGCAGCCAAACTCCTCAATGTTAGTCCTCCAGAGCCAATTGAGGTTTCTTCCTTACCAGATTATGCACAGAGTTTTTATTTAGGGTCAAAAAAAGTAAGTAATGTTAAAATTAAAAAAGATCTTAATGTCTCTCTAATTTATCCTAACTATAAGGTGGGATTAGAGAGTTTGCATGTAAAAAAAACTGAAATCACATTAGAATGAAGTAGATAGACCTATTGTTTAGTTGTATCCGTTCAGCAAAGTGGCAAAATAGGTAGGCGAGATAAACCAAAAAATCAAGAAAAAAGTAAGTTTACAACAAATGGTGTCATTCCAGTGCTTGACACTGGAATCCAGCCTTTCCATAATCATCAAAACATTGTATTTTAACGTAAAACAGCTATTTTTATGCTCACCAACTTAATAAAATTCCTGGATCCCAGTGTCTGGGCACTGGGATGACAAAGGAGAGCAGTGTCAAGCACTGATCACTTTTGCTTCAATATTTGCACATTAGCCATGCCTTGAATCAATACGTTTAGTTCTGTAATTGTGTCCGCTCAGACTAATGTTCTCTAGGTAAGATTGTGGAGTATTCGTTGCAGCATTTGGCTGTTCAATTACGCTAGTTGGTATAATACTTCTATTTCTTTCAAAATTTCCATCTCGTATAGCTTCCAGAACGCTTTTTCCTCCTAAAAGACAGTTTTCTCCTAAACTTTTCCCCTTATCTTCTAACTCGTTAAGCCTTGCTTCGCTCTCCTTATCAATCTTTACTTCTATTTCATTACTATTTTCCTTAGGATTTAGATGAATACTGATTTTTCCTGCTTCACTATCAAAAGATAATGTTACACCTTGCTTACAAACATCCAGATAATTTCTTTTTCCGTTGTAGCTTTCAACTCTTACTATACTTTTCCCAATTTGCAGTATACCAACTCTTAAGTTTAAACCTTTATTCTTTTCATTGCTTAGGATTTTTGCAACTTCAACAGTACTATCTTGTGGATATTTTATACAAAAGCACTCATTATCTATCTCTACTTTTAATTCTAATTTGTCCTTTTGAGCTTGCTCATTTTTGTTTACAATACTTTCATATGCTGCATTTTTTAGATCGTTTTCAATTTCCTTACATTGTGCAAAGAGATCATTTACATAATCAGAATCAGAAGTTACATGTCCTAGCTCACCACCATCGAAAAGACCTCTTTCTACTTTCCCACCTTTTAACAATAAATCCCTAATGGTGTTTCTTATGATGTCTAAATTACCATCTTCCAGTGCTTCATTCGTGTTGTCATCATCTTGATCTTCATTGTTACAGGAAACATCCTGACCTCTAAATGCATGCGCTTTACTGCTAGGGCATAGGCCTTCATTATTGATAACATCTATTATTTCTTCAAATATCAAATTTGTTACAGTTCTATAACGATCACCATAACATGAATTTAGTCTTATCCCTTTCCCTAAATATTTATTTGTTATGTCTCGAACAAGCCTTAAAGCACTTCCTTTGTTATTTTCTTCTTCCACCTTTTTCATCTCCTTACAAAATTCATCAATCAGCTTCTCTTCATTTTCAGTTAATGGTATTTCTAGATCCATTAAAAGTGAGCCACCTTCCGGAAAATAAGAATAATCTGAACTACAGCTCGAATTTGAGTCCCAATCACTTGGTTCAGTACAAGGCGTCTGATTACCATCAGCAGAACTATCATATGAATCATAATCACTAAAGTTCTGTAGTCGATTATCACTTTCGTGTTCATCTGTTTTGTTTGACAAATCACTGCGAGAGAACTCCATCGGATCTTTTATATTACTTCCAAACTTTGTTGATTATCACTTTCGCCTAACCTAATATCAGTTAGTGTTGGATCATATAATTCTTGGGTATTTTTTGCTTCTGTTTTCCTCGTCTTACGTAATGGATAAGGCTGATAAAATTGAGTTCGTTTCCTTTTTACCTTATTCATGTTGCATAACCGTTATTCAATAATTCTTTAACAAATACCATAATACATAGGCAAGTCAGTAAAAAAATTTGACTTACATTACTCTACCACAATTTTGAGATAGAGTAATGAATTATTTTCGTTTGGCATTTAAACGTTTTGTATCTGCTGTAATGATTTCACTTCCAATTTGCTATTCTTTACATATTGAATTGCAAGCACTAACGCTTTACTCCCAGAAGCTGTGGTGCTATAAGCTATATTTTGCAAAATAGCAGTTCTCCTGATATCTTTGCTATCTGAGACTGATTTCACACCTTTTGAAGTATTGATTACTAGATTTATTTTTCCATCTTTGAGCATATCAACTATGTGGGGTCTGCCTTCTCTCACTTTATTTACAGCTTTTGCAGCAATGCCGTTATTATTCAGATATAAAGCTGTGCCTTTGGTTGCATATATTTCAAAACTCAGTTCTTTCAACATTCGTGCAACAGGCAATATATACTCTTTATCATCATCTTTTACTGAAACCAGAGCTGTTCCTTCTATTGGTAACTTGTATCCTGCAGCCATGTGCGTTTTTGCAAGTGCAGCTTCAAACGATGAGTCAATTCCCATTACTTCTCCTGTTGATTTCATTTCAGGACCAAGTAGAGTGTCAATTCCCGAAAAGCGCGTGAATGGAAAAACAGCAGCTTTAACTGCAAAATGATTGAAAGGCTTGTTTTCCTGATTCAATTTTTTACCCAAAATAACCTGAGTGGCAAGCTTTGCAATAGGAATATTGATTACCTTGGAAATAAAAGGAACGGTTCGACTAGCTCGTAAATTTACTTCAAGTATGTATACATAACTCTCTTGAACAGCAAACTGAATGTTTATCAGACCTTTCACTTCTAGTGCAAGAGCTATTCTTTCAGTTTGGAGCTCGATCTCTTTTATTACTTCGTCACTCAATGTATTTGTCGGTATTGAGCATGTTGAATCGCCAGAGTGGATACCAGCTTCTTCAATATGCTCCATGACCGCTGCAATGAAAACTTTTTTCCCATCACACACAGCATCAACGTCAACCTCAACTGCATTGACTAAAAATTTATCAAGAAGCAGCGATCCGTGTTCAAAAATTTTGGTTTGATTCAAGACATACTCTTTAAAGCTCTGAGTATCGTGTCTAATCGACATAGACTGACCGCCGAGGACATATGATGGCCTGACTACTAGTGGAAACCCCACCTTTTCTGCGTTGGTTAACGCTTCTTTTACTGAATGGCAGATAGAACTTTCAGGTTGTTTTAAATTAAGTTGCAAAGCAAGGTTTTTAAACCTCATGCGATCTTCTGCAAGGTCAATAGAATCAAACGAAGTTCCCAGAATTTTGAAACCTCTCTCGTTAAGCACTTTGGCTAACTTTAAAGGTGTTTGACCACCTATTTGAACTATTACACCAACCAGTGTGCCATTTTCTTGCTCTTTACTTAGTATTTCAAGCACATCCTCTGCAATCAGTGGGGCGAAATATAAACGATCAGCGGTATCATAATCAGTTGAAACGGTTTCTGGATTACAGTTGATCATTATTGTTTCATACCCCATTTCTTTGGCGGCAGAAGCTGCATGTACGCATGCATAATCAAACTCAATACCTTGACCAATGCGATTTGGACCACTTCCTAAAATGACAACCTTTTCTCGGTCAGAAACATCTGCTTCGCACTCCATTCCCTCTGTCATCCGAGTAGCTGACACTGGGATCCATTCTTCCTTATCTCTGGATTCCAGCGTCACGCGCTGGAATGACATCATTGTGTTACCCTCATAACAGCCATACATATAAGCAGTGCTCGATTCAAATTCAGCTGCACAGGTGTCTACACGCTTATAAACTTGTTTAATGCCAAATTTTTTTCTTATTTCTTCAATTTGCTCTACTTTCTTATTGCTTAATTTTGCCAATCTTGCATCTGAAAACCCCATTTTTTTCAGCTCTAACATTTCATATGCAGTCTCAGGAAGGCCGTTTTCCTTGATTTTTTGTTCAGCTAATATAATTTGCTGTATATTCTGCAAAAACCATAAGTCATATCCTGTAATCGAATTTATTTCTTCTATGCTTATTCCATGACGCATTGCGTCAGCAGCAATCAGTAATCTGTTTGGCAGCAATTTTGCTAATTGAGATCTGATGTGATCAATATCAGTATTTTCAGGAAATACTTCATTAAGTCCCGTAAGCCCAGTTTCAAGCGAGCGAAAAGCTTTCTGCAGCGACTCATTAAAAGTGCGGCCGATCGACATCACTTCCCCCACTGATTTCATGGAAGTTGATAGTTCACAATTCGTCCCCTTAAACTTCTCAAATTCAAAACGAGGAATTTTAGTGACGATGTAATCAATCACTGGTTCAAATGCAGCAGGTATAACTGGAGCGCAATCATTACGTATCTCATCGAGTGAATAGCCGATAGCAAGTTTAGTTACAACTTTTGCAATAGGATAACCTGTTGCTTTTGAAGCAAGTGCAGAAGAGCGAGAAACCCTTGGATTCATTTCAATCACAACGAGGCTTCCATCTTCTTTAGGATTCACTGCAAACTGAACATTTGCACCACCGGCACTAACATCAATTTCTCTTAGCACTGCTATAGATGCATTTCTCATCTGTTGGTATTCTACGTCACGCAGAGTCAAAGCAGGAGCAACCGTGATACTATCTCCGGTGTGCACTCCCATTGGATCAATATTTTCTATCGAACAGACTATTATGCAGTTATCTTTACAATCACGGATAACTTCCATTTCATATTCTTTCCAGCCGATAATTGATTCATCTATCTGAACTTCATTTATTGGCGAAATTTTGAGAGCACTTTCTGCAATATTGAAAAACTCCTCTTTATTGTATGCTATGCCGCTACCTGCACCACCAAGGGTGAATGACGAGCGGATGATTGCTGGTAATCCAATGTAATCCAAAGCCTTTCTTATTTGTTCTTGATTTTTTATAATGATACTTTTGGGTATTTTAGCCCTATTTTATCCATGGACTGACGGAATAACTCTCTATCCTCTGCTTTTTTTATTGCTTCTCTATTTACCCCTATTAATTCTACATTGTATTTGTCTAACACTCCATCATCTGCAAGTTTTATTGCGCAATTGAGTGCTGTTTGCCCGCCCATTGTTGGCAATATTGCATTTGGCATCTCCTTAATTATAATTTTCTCTATGATTTCAGGCAGTACCGGCTCAATATAAGTTGCATCAGAAAACTCAGGATCTGTCATTATAGTTGCGGGGTTGGAGTTAACCAAAATGACTTTATAACCTTCACTTTTTAATACTTTACAGCTTTGCGTTCCGGAATAATCAAACTCGCATGCCTGACCTATAACTATTGGGCCTGCTCCTATTACTAATATAGATTCTATATCTGTGCGTTTTGGCATAATTACAATAACGATTTCTGTTCAAATAATGTTACCAATCTTTCCTGTATATGTGAATTTTTATTAAACCTATTAGCTAACTGTTTTTAGGCTTGACGCATAACTGTACGAACATTGTGATTTGAGTCCACTAGGAGGGCGTCATCCAAGTAGCCTTCTTCTTGTATCTTGTCAAAAGCATCTAATGTTTTAAGCTTAAGCATTAGGTGGAGAAGGGAGGAACTCTGTGCTTCTTCTTAGATATAAAATCTGTAGAGGAGATAAGAATTCCCTTCTCAAAAGTATAGGCTGGACGGTATCGTAGAAAGACCTGAATGGTTCTAATTCTGTATTCACAAGACTAGCCTTACTTTTCATTTTTAATGGTAACGTATGGGGTTATATATGATCAACAACTTTTTGGGCATAGATATATCAAAAGATCGCTTTGATGTTTTTCTCTCATTTATAAGCAAAAAAGGAAAGCGTGAAACTAGAAAAAGAAGCTTTAAGAACGATGGTTTCAAAGTCTACTGAATTTTCTACACAAACATAATGTAGAAAAAGTAAAAACCTGCATGGAATCTACTGGTTGTTATAGCGAAGCACTGGCTGAATTTCTACACAATGCTGGACATTTTGTAAGTGTTGTAAATCCTTATTGCATAAAATCTTATGCAAGGAGTAAGCTGATACGACAAAAGAATGATCAGACCGATGCAGAAGTTATTGCTGATTATTGCCAAAGACAGGAACCTTCTAGTTGGACACCACCTTCTCCTGAAATGAAAAAATTAAAACATCTTTATCGTTGCTCAGTTGCGTTAAAAGATGAGTTAACATTAGTAAATAACCACTTAGAAAAAAAGAGAGACTGCCTAAAGAAGTTGCAAATGCTTGGGAAGACCTTGCAATGAATATAGCTCAAAAAATAGAAACAATAAAAAACTCCGTACGTGAACTATTAAATCAACACAAAGAATTGTTGGAAAATTTTCAACTTCTATTGACTATTCCAGGCATAGGAGAAGAATCAGCAATAGCTATTTTAGCTGAAGTTTCTGATATAGAGGTTTTTAGAGATGCCAGGCAATTGGCAGCATATACAGGAGTTATACCACGAAATATGACGTCAGGTTCCTCTGTATATGCCAAACCCAGATTAAGTAAATCCGGTTCACAAACATTACGTAAGGCACTTTTCTTTCCTGCCATAGTAGCTAAGAATCACAATCCTATCATTATGAGCTTTTGCCAAAGATTAAAGGAAAAGGGTAAGCATAATATGGCCATCGTTGGTGCTGCAATGCGTAAGCTACTCCATATCATTTTCGGTATTCTGACATCCAAAAGTGCTTTTGATCCTAACCATATCAAAAACTACAGGGCTAGGAGGTTGACTGAAGGTTTAGTACTTTAAAATCAAAAATGCTTCCTATCTATCTTATGTAAAGTGGTATCTTACACAAATTTATTGAATGTTGTTGGTTAGTGGATATGTTGATAAGTAAATTAGTTTTATACGCACAAAACAGATGAAGTTTACTTATCAACATATCCACTAACTATAATCTGTGTACTGTTACACAATTGGAAGTATTTTTTGATTTTATGATGCAACTTGGGAAATTTTTATAATTTTTTTGTTGACTAACAAGACGGTATCTCCTGTCATCCGAGTAGCTGACACTGGGATCCAGAAAACTTAATTTTAACCAAGTGGCTGCATAATAAAGACTGGATCCCAGACTGGAATGACACCCTACTTAACCGTCATACCGCGATTCATTCGCGGTATCTCAGCCGCTAACAAGAGATCCCGCTAACACGTAGCGGGATGACGAATTACTATCTACACCGTCATACCGCCGCGGTATCTCTTAGCCGCTAACACGTAGCGGGATGACGAATTACTATCTACACCGTCATACCGCCGCGGTATCTCTTAGCCGCTAACACGTAGCGGGATACTTAACCGTCATACCGCGATTCATTCGCGGTATCTCAGCCGCTAACAAGAGATCCCGCTAACAAGCAGCGGGATGACGATTGTCGTTTAGCTACAAACGTTAAGAAATTTACTAAACGAAAAAAAAGGCAAAAGAAGCCCTGGTCATTGTCTATTTTCTGTATTGGCGTTTTTTTAAGTCTTAAACACTGCAATTTAGCTGCTTTTAAGTGCAACTCACCTTAGTTCAAATGTTTAAGAAATTTACTAAGCAGAAAAAAAGGCAAAAGAAATCCCGTGTTAGCTAGTTGTCACTCTCTAATCCTGCAAATTGGCGTACTATACTGTCTTAAACGACTTATAAGCGCGTTTCAGCTTGTGTGGGTAAAAACCCAGAAATGTTGTGAAGACATAAGGTGCACATAGTGCAAAAAATTAAAAATAAGACGCCAACTACGTTGTTTTTTTGCTGTTTAATCTGCACAGATGAAGATAACTGAATACCTTCAGTTTCATGATAAGGGGGCTGACGGAGTTTGTCAAGTAAGTTTTGCATTTCTGTGAGCTACCGCTCGTTCTGTTCGAACCTTTAATATAGTAATTCTACTATACCGCAAAACCAGCTATATTAGCCTATTTTTGTGATATTTAGGTGCGAACTAACGTACCTAGCTTTATTGCAAAAATTTCACACCTTTATTTGCACAACCCTATTTTTACACAACGCGTTCTCACGAATATACGTAGTTTTTTGTGATTTTTGGAGGAGTAAATAATTGAAAATTTTGTGGTGCTGAAGATAAGGTATGTTTCTGAAGCTACAGTGAACTAAAGCAATTGCTAATAATCTTATATAAAACACAAGGAAGTTTATAAATATTGACTTTCTCATTAAAATATGCAATAATTAAATTATATGTTGAAAGTTGAGGTAATTATGGATTATTTTGAGTTACGGAATTTAATGAAGCGAGTAGATGCTTCTTCTACTTTGAATAAAAACAATGTAATTGAAAAAGTGAAGGGTAGCCTGCAGGAAGGAAATCCTCTTTTGTACAAAAAGTGGGAAGAAAATGGTTTTAATATAGATTCTGCTATTTTTGGCGATCATGAAGATGATACATTATTGACTTCTGCTGTTGAATTTGGCTGTGTAAAAGTAGTAAATGCCTTAATGGAAAGAGGGGCAGATGTTAATGCAAGTTGTGGCAGATCAACTCCTTTATATGACGCCACTAGATTTGGTAACATAGAAATTATAAAAATTCTTATAAAAAATGGAGGGGTTCATAAAAGAGAGGCTAATGGCTATACTCCTTTGGGTTATGCTGTTCAAAGCAATCAAGTAGAAGTAGTTTCTGCTCTACTAGAAAATATAAGAGAAATTGATGTCAATGAGAGCTTTTATTATGAAGGGGTATCTACTCCTTTATCTTGTGCTATTCGTTCTCGTTACACAGAGTGTAGCAAAACTCTCATTAAGCACATTTTATTGTATGATCCTGAAGCAATAAAACCGCGCTATGTTGATGGTCATGGTGAGATGTCTGAGTTTTGGGATAATTGCCAAGATGAAGTAAAAAAAATGCAAAAAGAAAAGATCGATGGTAATATTACATTTTATAATATTTTGACAAGCAAGGATGACAACAAATTAGCGCGTTATATACGGAACAAAAATATAGTAGAAGTATTGGAAGAAAGTGACTACAAAAGTGAGTTTCCTATGTATGCTGGTGAAATAGAAAATCAATATCAGAAAGGAATCAAAAGAGAGAATTTATTGAATGAGGGTACAGTACGCATTCAAAACTCTGATATCGGAGGTAAATTGCCTGAAGAAATTTGTAGAAAAGTAGCTAAATATCTTAGCAATACTGACATACAGAAACTAAATGACAGTGCTTCAGCCTTCAGGAGACCTAGCTAAGAAAGAAAATATGATACATCTCCCAAGAAAAGGGAGGAAACATAACAGGTAAAGCAATAAAAACTGCTGTTATTCGTGGTGTTATAGCTGCATTGACAGTCGGTGTTGGGTTTGGTATTGCAAATGTCGGGTTATCAGCGTTAGTTATAGCTGGCATAGCTGCTGCACTGGTAGTTGGAATTGTTGCTTTTGGTATTACGTGTGCGGTATCAAGACCTAGTGACAAACTAAATGAAACCTACTCAAAGGCGGCATTTGCCCAACCAACTAGATTACCTTTCTTCTCTTGATAATAGATGGATTAGGGTTATAGGTAAATTAAAGCTTTTAAAAAAGTAATACAGTGAATATAATAAAATAAATGTATAAGTTGCACGTGAGAGTTTATGACTATTGACCATTACGGAGTATTAGCAATGAGTAAGGATGTTAATAAGGAAGCTATTTTCTATGGAGCAGTGGGAGCAACTTTCTGTTTATTCTGCTGAAGTGGCTCCATGCAGGTTTGCTGTAAAAACTTCAGCAGCTTTTGCACTCCTTTAAAGCATAATCCATCATATTCTTATAATAGTGATATTAAATATAGATGGTGGTTCTCAATTTTGTTGATCTATAGTAAAATCAGTTAAAACTCGCAGTTGTAAGGTCTGGTAGAGACTTATGACCTTGAAATCAGCGATTTGG
Source organism: Wolbachia endosymbiont of Listronotus oregonensis (assembly GCF_031205055.1). Classification (NCBI taxonomy): domain Bacteria; kingdom Pseudomonadati; phylum Pseudomonadota; class Alphaproteobacteria; order Rickettsiales; family Anaplasmataceae; genus Wolbachia; species Wolbachia endosymbiont of Listronotus oregonensis. The sequence continues at coordinate 1,034,940 of NZ_CP102118.1, forward strand.
TCTCATAACCATAGTCTCCCCAAAAGAACCTTACTATTACCCACAAATATAAAGTTCGTGAGCAAGTCTCCATCCTTCTGCTAAATCAAAGAGACGTTTCCATCCCTTCCATAAAGCTATAGGGCCTGGTTCTAAGTCATTTTTGCGAGCTAAAAACCCTCCTAATTTTGCTACCCACCTCACGATTTCTCTTATAGGTGGTGGGGTCTCAGGATAGTTTTTTGTCTTAAGCATTTTGGTATACAAAACCTTCCATTCATCATCAGTTAGTATGGTAGTGCAAGGAAGATTTGGATTTGTTCTAGCTACCAATGTGATAAAAAATATCCTCCATGCAATTATACTCATAATTGTAAGAAAGCGGATCAATCTATCTGCTGTTTGTAGCCTGCATTCTTCAACTTTAAGACCAGATTTCAAAATTTTATGAAAAACCTCTATTCTCCATCTTAAGCAATACCATTGTATTTTTTCTACTGCTTCTTCAAAATTATTAATATTTATATTTGTCAACAAAACCCAGTTCATAGGCTCTTCACCAAATGGTGGGTATTTTTCTATAACATAAACAGCATGTAAATTTAAATTAGGAAGTTTTTGGATTTTACGTCTAGCGTTATTTTTTGATGCATTCATCACAAAGTTACTAAACTTTACTTCTAAAACTGCTGTTCTTTGAGGTTTATCATTGCGAGCAGGAATATTCACTTGAATTTCTCCTTGACAAGACAGGCGATTCATCAAATCCCACAATCTTTCACCACCTTTTTCAGAATAAGTTGATTTCTTGTTTACTGTTCTGTTTTGATTTCCTCTTACTACAAAAAGAGATTGATTAGTGGAAGCAACTTCAAATAAATCATAAATATCTGCTTCTCTATCACAAACGGTAACTACCTTAACATCTTTTAATCCAGGATGTTTAGTAGAGTCTTTAAGTGATTCTATCCACCGTATGCTTTCTTTCTCTTCTATGGGAAGAGCGGTATTATGGCATCTTTTTTTCAACTCTTTTAGATCTTCAGCTAAGGGAGGTCTAGTACTAATTTTTTGACCCAATAACTCTATAGGTAATCCTTCTGTTGTAACTGCAAATGTTGTATGCGTCACTAATCCATGGGTTTTAAAATTAGTTGTTTCAGATTTTAACCTTGCTGCTATAATCCCTAATCCTTTGGTCTTTTTATGATTTTTATATGAAATATAACTCGTATCTTGGATAGCTAAAATAGTTGAATATTCTTTAGCTCTTTCAACAGTTTTAATTATATGACTGTATAATATCTTTCTTTCAGAAACGGCATCATTTTGGAAAAATCTATAAGCTGCTTTACTTTGATGCCAATCTTCACAAGCTTGATTTATTGAACGTTCAGGCGATTCAGCAAGACTATTAACTATTTTTAAAAGCCTCCTACTTAATCTTATATCACCAAAATCAACAATTCCAAATTCACTTTCTGCCCATTCACCAGTTGAGGTGCTTATATTTCCTTTCATAATATATTCCATTTTTAGACCATAGATCTATTTATAGTAGAAAGTTAAATTAGTAAAATAGCAGCTTTTCATCATTTATAGATTTATGGGTAATAGTAAGGGACTGGACGGGGCGTGATGTACGCAAATCCTAGCTTTTTCATAAGCCTTCGTGCTGTTGATTCACTTACCTTGATAGCAAACATTTTTTTTATTCTAGCCTGCAATTTTTTTGCTGTTAGATTTGCACCTTCTTTTACTATCAAATTTCTTATTTGTTCTTGCTGTTCACAGTTCAGCTTCGGTTTTACTCCACGTCCAGCTTGCACTGCAAAAGCTTTACTTCCACCATGTTTAAACTTTCTTATCCACCTCATCAATGTTTCCCTACTTATGTTATATATTTTTGAAACTTGAGAAATTCCATACTTTTTTCCTGAAATTATTGCTTGCAACCTTCTGCCTATTTCTCCTCTTATTCCGTATTTTTTTAATTCAGCTTTGCATGCAGCTACCATTTCCTCTGTTATTGCTTTTGTTGTCCTACTCATAACTCCTTCCTTATTATTAATTTCTAAGTAAAGTATATCATTTTTGCTATCTTGTTATTTATAATATTTGATATTAGAAGATGCTGTATCTGAGTTTATTTGCAATATTACCGAAAGTTTAATTAGAACCATTTGCTCTGTGAATTATTTACCATTTTATTTGTGATGGTTGGTATTAATACCTGTTTATTCAATATCTAGAGATTTACTATAACACTTTTTTAGGATTATTTTAAAATTCACTTACTTGTGTGTTCCACAGTATTTGATATAAACCATCTTTATCAAGAAGTTCTTTATGGTTACCATCTTCAACAATCTTGCCTCGATCAAATACTAAAATTCTGTCCATATTTAAAATTGTAGACAAGCGATGTGCTATTACTATTGTAGTTTTACCTTGCATTAATTCACATAGAGATCCTTGTATATAGTTTTCAGTAATAGAATCTAGCTGAGATGTTGCTTCATCTAGAATCAAAATAGGTGCATTTTTTAAAATAGCTCTTGCAATTATAATGCGTTGACGTTCCCCACCTGAAAGTTTTATACCTCTGTTTCCTACAAGTGAATCATAACCTTGAGGCAATTTTGAAATAAATTCATGACAACATGCCTTTTTTGCTGCTTCAATTACTTCTTCGTCATTTGCATTCATTTTTCCATAGCGAATGTTTTCCATGATTGTTCTGTGAAAAAGACATGGGTCTTGAGGAATCATGGCAATATTTTCATGTAAAGAATTTTGTGTTACATTACGGATATCTTGATTATCAATTAAAATTCTTCCTGATGTTACATCATAAAGCCGAAGGATCAGATTAACAAAGGTTGATTTACCACTACCTGAATAACCAACTAATCCTACTTTTTGACCAGCACTAATAGTAACTGATTTATTTTGGAATATCGACTCTGTACCTTTATAGTTAAAATAAACTTTATCAAAGCTAATTTCCCCTTTCATAACAACCAAATTTGGTGCATCTGGTTGATCTTGAATTTCAGAAATCAATAAAATTGTCTGTAAGCCATCAGTAACCTTTCCCCATAATATGATGAATTGTGAGAAATGTCTCGTCAAAACCCAAAGAAAGCTCACTATGGTACTATTGATTGCCATTACAAGAACGAAATCTCCTACTGTCATAGCACCTTCTTGTCTACCTCTGATTAAAAAATAGAAATTGAACCCTTGTACAATTACGTATGAGAATCCATAAACATAAAAAATCAAAAAATAAATCCAACCTGTCTTTTGTTCTACCAAACTAGCTTCTTCACGAGTAGTTTTTAAATACAACCTTTCAGTATTATTTCTTGAGAATAATCTCACAGATAAAATATTGAAAAATACGTCTACCATTTTACCCGTAATGATTGATTCGTATTCTGAACATTTAGTTGAAAGGTGTACTAACCTCTTTAAGAGAAGAGCAGACAAGATTATGAATGTTAGAGCCCAAGTTAACATTGTAATGGTAAAATTAGCATTCAACATCCATAGTGCATAAAAAGCAATACTAAGCGCTAGTATTTGATAAAGAAATACCCCTACTACAATTTGTATAATATGAGGGATACTATCTACTATTTGGTTTACTTTGCAAGCAAGACTACCTGGGAATTCATTCTGATAATAGGAATGACTTTTGCTAAGTAGCATTTTAAAAATAAAATCATTAACTTTTTTGTGCAGATTTGGAATCAGTCTAATATTAACAAGATAATCATATACTCTATGAATACATGCAATTAAAAATAATATTAGCATATAAAATATAGCTGTAGCTGTAACACTATGAAAAAGTTCTTTTGTATCTGGCGTAGAAACACGATCAATTATCATTTTTACCAGATAAGGACTCAAAGAAACATCAATTGCCCAGACTAATGCTATAACGCACATAAGAATAATTTCCCATTTAAATGGATAAAGCATTCTGATACTAAAACCCAGTACTTGCTTTTTTGTAATATTACCCATATTCTAGCCCAATATATGAGCTCCTTGTGGCATGACTTGGTTGTAAAACGAGTAATCTGGAATCTTTTCTGGGAGCATACCCGGCAACAACCACTCGCAATGACGTCCCACTTCTGTCTTAGCACCTGCTATACAGCCACTTCCCAACGTGCTGCCTCGTCCAATCTTGACCTCCAATCCAATCTGGACACCAGACAGTAATGTTGTGCAAGAACCCAGACTGCTTCCATTCTCAACAATAACCTGCTGATCCAGCCAGCTTCCCGTTCCTATGCTGCAGCGTCCAGCCAGATTGCATCCGGGTCCAATGTATACGTTACCTAGCAACCTTACACTGGTGCTAACAATGGCTCTAGATGAGACAATGTTAAATATTTGGTAACCGGCCAGACGAACTCTTGCTATCAGTTTGTAGCGTGCATAGTTAATGGCTCGCTCATCCAAAGCTACAAAGACCTCGGTTTCATCTGCGGTATAGTTTTCAAATAGAGGAGCTGTATCAAAGTTGTATTGATCAGAGGAGTTGAGTTCAAGCCTAACGCAGCCTAAACCACTGTTCTGAGCTGTTTCATATACTTGCTCTAGCATCCTTCCTGCACCGATGATTATTGAATGCCTCATTCTGCCTCTCTAACTACCTGGGATCGATACCATAGATGCTGCCATACCAAGTGTGCCTCGTAATCGCCATGAGTAAAATGCTGAGAGCGATTACTGATCCCCTCCTGCAAACGTTCGAGAACTATCGTGTCTTCGGCGATGACCATGCGTTCCTTCTTAATTAACATATTCAGTAAAGCAGTGAAATCTGTGCATTCATCCTTGCGACGCGCTGTCATCATCCACAGATGGTAGTCGGTTTCTCCTGGTGAAATTGGATCGTATTGCTGCAATAGGAAATACTCACCGAGTACACTACAGAAGTTGACGTTCGGGTAGATATACCAACTATAGTAGACATATTTATCCCCATAAACGTAACAGAGGTTAGCAAACCAGCTCTTGTTGAGATGTTGTAAAGGCGTCTGCGCGGAATAGCTGAGCGAACTCAGATCAGGAACTTTACCAAGCTGCAGCAGGCCAACCAATTTTGACGGTGCTTTTGGTTCGTGCTTAATCATTTTGATTGGTGAAGTTATGAATGGTAGGAGAGTTTTGGGATGAATAAATGGTACGTGATTGGAGTCTTGTACATTTTCCATATTTAGCTTCCAGTTGTAACGGACTCGATGACAGCTATAAATCAACCTAGAGTCTAGGTGGAATGAAACTTCTCTAAGATGTCTAGATAATCATCAGTAAACTGCTCACGTAGAGGAATTGGCTTTACTGCTAAGTTTACAAACAGCAATTGCCCCACTTCTTCGAGATGAAGTTTTTGTAGACAGATTTCACGCTGCTCCTCAGCTGTAAAGTTGTAGAGAGCAGAATTCGGTATAGCTCTTAGCTCACCTTCAGGACCGAAAGACCAGGCATGATATGGACAAACAAGAGGGCGCTGCCCTACGTATTCAGTCTGAATCGCTGACAGCCGGTGTGGACACTGATTAACGAAGGCTCTCACACCAGCTCTAGTACGCTGTACTAGGATAGGAATACCGGCCACCTTACGCGTGAAGAACTGGTTTCGACGGCGTACCATTGAGCTGAAGCCAACAAATATCCACAATTTACTGAAGATCCTGTCATTTTCTAGTAAGAAGGTACGCGGGCTAATGTAGTGCTCTGCATTAAGGGCATGACGCGTCATATATAAATCCTTATAAACTATTACCAAATCACCCAAGTAAAGGATATGTCTGTTCCATATCACTAATTAAGTTTATTTTAGGTATTAAATTTTATCGTTAGTTCCACTTAAAAGTTACTTGCCTAATCAGAAATACTTCATTCTCGCGTAATGTAATTTATTGTCAAATAAAAAGTTTTAAAATATCCTTATCAACTGATTTTTTATTGGTGACTTTGCTCAATTAGATACTTAACACTTCAAGAGCATCTGTGGTGTAAATAATTTTCTGGTCACGTCTGGATGTTACAAAAGCAACCAAACGGGCTATTAAAATGTCTTAAGACCCTAATTGTAATCTACAAACCTAGATTTCCTTTTAAAATCAATGCCTAGTACTATTGTATTTAGATTGGTATTTGACCACTACTAGAATAAAGAATTTGCTATCTTTATCAGCTGATTGTCAGGCCACCATCCATTACTAGTGTTGTTCCAGTAATCCAGAGACTAGCATCAGATAGCATGAAGATAGCAGCATTAGCGACATCATCTGGCTTGCCAAACCCAAGTGGATAATTGCTATCGTCGTACTTTCTGGATCCAACAACCACAGAAATGCGCTCAAGCATAGATGTTTCTACTAGAGCCGGAGATAGACAATTGACCCTAATCCTTCGTTTCACAACCTCCATGGCTAAACAACGAGATATTGCGATCAAAGCAGCCTTGGTACCAGAATAAGCACTGACCCCTGCTACACCGATGTGTGCAGCAATAGAGGAGATGAACAGAATCGATCCGCCAACATTGACCAGGTTTTTCTTCAGCAACGCCTGAGTCAACATTACAGGAGCCTCTACATTGATCGCCTGAACTTTGTAGAGATGTTCAGTGGTAATCATTCGCACCGGACACAGTTGTGAAATGCCTGCACTATGAACGAGGCCATCGATCTCCTTGTCAAGAGCGGCTACCAGTTCGGCACGTTGTTCTGTAACAGTCAGATCTGCTTGTATAGACATATGTGGCAGGTCTGAAATCAAGAATAACGCTTCCAAACTATGAGCGAGGCGATTCTGGTCGCGACCGGTAACTATCATCTCTGCTCCCATTCGAGCACAACTCTGGGCTATTGCTTTACCTAACCCTGAAGTGGCACCGGTAACCAATATGCGCTTTCCAAAAAGACTAAAAGGATTAAATACGTTTTTATCTTTCACTTGCTATTACTCCATGTTTTAGGATTCAATTAGGTCAGGAAATTTCGCTCCTTGAATATTTATCAAGCAGGTCCCCCACGATAGGCCTATACCGAAGCTGGAGAGGAGTACAAAATTATCTTTTTCCTCGAGCTTTTTGTTGATACAGACGGTCATGGTCAATGGTAATGAAGCACTGCTGGTATTGCCGAATTCGCGCAAAGAAGAAGGTACCTTTTCCTCAGATAGTTGAAGTTTTTTACGTATAGTTTCGTTAATCATGCGGTTGGCCTGGTGAAAGACGAAATAATCTACGTTTTTCTTAGTAGCACCGGCATAGTTGAGCAACTTCTCAACTGCTATAGGCACATTTTGCGTGGAAAAGGTAAGCACTGCTGCACCATCCAACTGCAAATCTACAGCGCGATGCCAACGCGTATCCTCACCCTTGCGGAAAGGAATCAAATGCTGGATATTGATCGGTTCACGGTGTCCTCCGACTGGCAGAATGATAGCCTTATAGCCGCTACCATCGCTGTTTAGGTCGAAGTACATAGGTGGAGCACTGTTGCAAAACTCCAGTGCCGTTGCAGTACCCGCATCAGAGAAAATAGGATCGTTCACGCTGGAACTACGGTCGCCAACTAGTAGTAGCCCTTTTTTCACGCCGCCTGCAGTGATCATTGAACCTAAAAGATTGATACCAAATGGATAGGCTGAGCAGCCTAGGTTAACGTCAAATGCTACTGTTGTTAGGGAAAGCCTCAGCCGATCTTGTAGTATAATCGCAGTTGCAGGAGCTAGGTAATCCGGGGATTGGGTAACAACGATCAGTGCATCGATCTCCTCGCGCTTCCATTCTAAGGTTTCAATTAGGAGGTTGGCAGCGTCAAAAGCAAGGTCAGAAAAACACTGCCAATTCGGTGCCATACGGCGAGTCTCGATGCCAATATTACGCACTAGACGCTCACGCTCAGAGCGCAGATGGGGCTCGCAATCTGTCAGATTAGAGACAATGTTCTTTGGAACACAAGTTGATACTCCAGCAAAACGTACTTTATTAAGAGTAGAAATAGGCATAATCAGGACATGAGCATCTGATAAAAGTCACCTACGGATTTTGCCTTATATAGATCATCACCGGTTATATTCTTGCCGTACTCTGTATCAAACATAACGATAACGCCAAGTGCAGCAAGCGAATCCCACTCTGGCAAATCATCAAGCAATGTATCCATGGTAACTTCTACAGGGTTTTGAAAATCTGTCACAGATAGAAAATTCTCAATGAATTTTTCCTTATTCATATTACTAAATTACTAAAAAATAGTTCACAGCAGATAATATCATAGTATTTTGAGGATTGATAGCATAAAGATATTTGATTTGCGTATGAGCAGAACTAGCTTTACAAAAAATAATAATGAAACGCAACTTTATTAATTGTAGAAACCCCAGTTACGGATTATCCAAGGCAATAAAACTTAGAAATAGAAGGCTTTTTTTGCTGCATGGAATATGAAATTAATGTTGAAAAAATATGTACCATAAAATTTATTGGCGACCTGTGCCGAGTATGCTCAATCTCAAACTTATTTTTCAAACAACCAAAAACTGTTTCAATAATCGACCTTTTTCTCAATAAAATCTTCTCTTTTAGTGAAATTAGTGCATTTTTCATACCTTTTTTCACTTTAGTGATGAGTTTTAGACCTCTATCAAAGAGTTTCTCAAAGAGCTCCTTCTTGATATAACCTTTATCTCCAAACAAAAGTCCTGTCAATTTTTTAGTCAAATTTGGTACAGGTTTTCTGTCATCAACGCTGCCTTTAGTTAGCGTAATACCTTGAATTTCGCATATTTCATTGATTACCAGATGCAATTTAAAACCAAAAAACCACCCATAGGTAGTCTTTCCTATATTTGCCAACTCTTTGAAAACTTTATTTTTTGAGATCCTTTTTGTGTGGCAAACAGCGATTGCAGTTGTATCAATATAGGAAATTTCAGTAATTTTCGCTTGCTTGCAGAACCACTGCAAAAGCATTGCTAAATACCATAAAACCCGCGATTTTAGAGCAACAAACCTATGATATGAAGGGAGTTTAGAAAACTCAGAACTGTACAATAATTTAAGATAATTCAAGTAAAAAAACTTGAAATTTTTGCACGGCGATTTGTGGTAAAGTAAGATTATAGTAAGTATTTCTGGTACAGTAATTTCAGGTATTCTTGTTGTTTTTTTGCTACTTGATAGAAGCCTTTCTGAAAACTTTTCATCAGCAACGCAACAAAAATCTTCTATAAAACAGTAAAATATCTTTTTTCATGGGTAACCTCTTAATTATTGCTAAAATACTTAAGTTTACCCTATTTCACTCTTTGTTACTTCTACTTTTATCTATTTTCTAATCCATAACTGGGGTTGTAAAGGAAAAATTACGTACAAAAATAAAGGCGTTAAATAAAGTTGCACGAGCTTCTAAATGAAAGAATTTGATTAAAGTTAATTACACTAATAAAAAAGGATTTTAACTCTACTTTGACTATAAACTTGCCTTAAAATTTTTTCAATTACCAAATGAATTGGTATTAATTTAATAACATATTTCACTAATAACCTAAATAATATAACCATTTCCAGCATTCAAAACCAAGGGCGGTGAGAAGTGTTTTTCTTGGGATGGCATGGTCTACCGCTAGATCCGTGCGAACTTTTCTATATAATAATTCTACTATATCGTAAAACCAGCTATATTAGCCTACTTTAGCCACATTTATATACGAATTAATTTGCCTAGCTTTGTTGCAATAATTTTACGTTTTTATTTTCACAACGCCGCTTTTGTTTAAATTGTTCTCACAAATATACGTACTTTTTTCGTGTTTTTGAAGAAAGTAAATAATGAAATTTTTTGTGACGCTAAAGTTAGGTGTTTCTTTCAAAGGTATTCTATCCACAAGAAGATATTGCCTTGTTGTGTTTTCCATCTGACAGTTTCACCCTCACACGTTTAAAAGACCATTATAAATAAGCCATAAACTGTATTAGTTGATTGGAGTTTGAGTGATATCTTTATAATTAAAGGCATTACACCCAATAGGATCATTTTCTTTTTTAGCACTATAGTAGTTTCTAATGCCATGGCTTAACTGCTTGGAATAATCAAAATTAAATGCTCCATCATCAAATGATTCTTCCTTTAGATTCCTAAACCAATGTTTTATTTCTTGTTCCTTTGCATGCTCTGGTGGTACTGATGAAGATTTCTCAGGATGTTGTGCTGTACTATGGCATGACAAACATGAAGATTTTTTATTATCTATTGGACCATTAAGTCTACCTAAATATCCTAAAGAACTTTTCATCACATCGGGATTTATCCAACATTCTAATAACCTTTTTCCGATTATATAATCTGCCGTAAAATAATTAGTGTCGTTACCCCAAGCAATACCCATTAACTTCATATTCAACCATGGATTTTTATTATTTATGGTACAATCATAAATAAACGTACCTGCAACCCATCCTGTTTCTTCTGATCTCTTATCTTTGACTAAAAAGTCAATTTGAAATAATCTCAGTTGCTTAAATACCTTTGGAGTTCCTTTTTCAGATTGATTAATATAGCTAGTCCAAGAGATACTGTTTTTAAGAGTTGGAATATCGTTCTGTGTTGCTTCTGTAAATACTAATTTTGCACTTACTGTACCATCTAAGAATTTACCTTTAGTAATATCAGGATTGTTTATATCTTGCCATACCCGTCCATATGTATAAGCTCCTCGCTCATTAACAATAGAAATTGCCCAATTCTGTAGCATAGATTTTTGATTGCTGTGTAATTCACCAGACTTAAAGGATCTTTCTCTTGTTAAACCATTAACAAATTCTCTACCAGTTATCCCATAATGCATCCATGGTGCATGATACCAATTAGCGACCTTATTACAATGTAAATCAAAATCACAGTTAATATTTCCGTCATATATGTATTTTAAAATTGTGTAAGCGTATTTTTGTGGTTCCTCTTTAAATGATATATATTCCCACGGGTTTTTTGCATTACTAATTTCAGTTGGGTAATCAGTCTTAATCCTAAAAACCTTACCATTATAACCTGAAGGTACTTTATCACATGAAGATATAACTGTTCTGTCAGCATATGTGAAACTACTATTTAGTATCAAAAGTGATAAGATTAATAAACTCCTAGTTTGTACTTTAAACCCTATATAATGTCTCTGATTTTTGCTGAGATTAAATCTTTTCATAGATATTGCCCTTCCACAAATTTCTTACGAACCGTCCTTTAAATTAACTATTCCTATAATAAAAGTAAACCAAAGATTTTGTTTATGTAAATTCAGCTTTGTTGCACAACCATTTATAGAGTAGATAGGTAAAAGAAATCCATGTAGCAAATTCAAAAGAAAGCGTACCAATGCCAGTGAAGTTTATTGAAGTAAAATGGGTATAGAAAGAAAAAAATATAAATTCTCTAAAAAATACTAAAGTTATAAAAATTATGCTTGCATTAGTTTTTTATGTGTATCATATAATGTCCTTATAGTTGTTAGAGAGGTAAATGCATCAATGATAGGTACTCAGGAATCTAAAAAGCTACACTTGGATAGTAAATATGAGTTAATAAAAGAATGTTTACAGCTGTCCCGTAGTGACGTTTTAACAGTTGGTACTCAAAGTTCATATGCAAGTAACTTAAATAATTTAGTACGTCTATTATTTGTTAAAGTATCTGATTTAACAGAAAATCAAAAGAAGTTAGATGAAGAATTATTAACTATTCTTAGCGACTGTCTATTTCTTCATCACTATTGCGATTACATTTACAGTGATATAGAAAGTTATTTTTGTTGTGAAGAAGATTATTTGCATCCTGACGAATATCGCTCTTATGAAGAAAAGTTAAAGCTTCATGATGCAAGCTTTGAAAGACTTGAGAAATTTTTACGAGATAATAAGAATAATCAAGATCTAAAAACTGTTCTTAACTTGAAAAGAGGAGAGTCTGGAACAACGATGTTTCATATGGTATCAGGTATAGGTGATGACGCATTAATGGGTTTACTCTTAAAAGCAGGGGCTAATCATAGTATAAGGGATAATAGAGGGAAGACACCCTTACATTATGCTGCTATTTGGTCTGATTGCATATCTTCTCTCATAAAAGCAGGAGTTGATCCTAACACACAGGATATTAAGGGGAAGACACCTTTGCATTATGCTGCTCATTCTGGTAATAGCAAAAATATAGATTTGCTCCTAGAAAACGGAGCTAAACGCGATATACTTGATAAACAAGGAAAAATCCCACTGCTAATTGCGGTTGATAATCGTAAAAACGATGGTGAACTGCACCTTATCACTGACAATCAATATCGGTTAACAAACGAGTTGCATGGGATAATTAAAGGACGTGGCGTTCGTAGTATTGATTGGTCAGATTACAATATTGAAGTTACTAAAAACCTGAAAGAGTTCTTAGACAAGCACAGAAATAATCAAGATCTAAAGGTGGCCTTAAATACTCGAAATCCACACGGACAGTCGGAAGTACTTAGACGTGCCAGAGATCATTTTGGTGATGGCAGCGAAATAGAAAACTTACTTTTAGAAGCAGGAGCAACTAACTATGAAAGGGATATATGTCATATTAAAGGATGTGGTAGTAGCGAAGGATGTTTGCACGAATCTAAGACTTTATGGAATAATTTAACACCATACCAACAGAAAATGCTAGGTAAATTCTTTGATATGGTGTCTCAAGTTCAAAATATGGGTAAACTAGAAGAAGTTGTAGATGAAGCCATAAAATTTGGGGTAAGGTTTAATTTCCCTCAACAAAAAATTTTGCAAGATGAGGCTACTGGGAAATATGTATTGGGGTATCATGTACTTAGATGTGGACCTGAATATAATTTAACAGCAGTTGTGTTAAAAGTCAATAGAAAAATTGATGTAGCTGTGAATAAGTACTTAAAATTTGTGTGGGCGTACTTATTCACAGCTATGCTATTGCTATATAGAAGCAGTTTTAGGGCTATACTCCTCAGTAAACAGTCTACCGTCTCTTACTAAAGAGTTAGCAAGGATAAGTAATTTTCTCATTGCAGCAGTAGAGGTAACTTTATATGGTTTTTTATATTGATTGTATAGCCTATCAAAGAAGATTTTTATATAAGAATTGTACCTTTGCGCACTAAGAATGCACATATGTAAAACCTTTCTAATTTGTGATCTACCACCCTGAATACACCTTTTTCCCTTACTAAAACCACTATCTCGATTAAAAGGTGCAACTCCGGAAAGGCTGGATATTTCTTTATGTTGGAGAGTTCCAAGCTCGGGTAGATAACAAATAAAAGTAATAGCTGTTATTGCACCTACACCAGGTATACTAGTTATTGACATATACTTTTTTTTAAGCTCTTGATTTTTATCGACTAATTCCATTATCTCATCTTCTAAGACTTGAATTTGATTTTGTAAAACTGCAAGTAGCTCTTCCATTTGTTTGATTATAGATAAATCGGTTACTTGATGAGCTTGGGTTTTTTGTATTTTTGCTATTTCTACTAGTTGATTCCTGCGAGATAATTTTTGCTTCAAACAGTCAATACTACTAACTTTTAAAGGAGTGACACGCATGTCTGTATTACTAACATAACGTGAGATGATGCTACAGTCTATTTTATCAGTTTTAGTAGCAATACCAAGGCTTTTTGCATAGTCTCTTACCCATCTTGGTTGAATGACATATACTTCAAAACCATGTCTTAATAAAGTATAAGCACATAATTTTTCGTATCCACCCGTTGCTTCAAGTCCAACTTTGGTTACGTTATGTAAACGCAAAAAGTCAAGTATTTGATCAATAGCTTGAACGTTATTTTCAAATACTTTATGATGTCCAAGTGGATGAATATGGATATCTAGTTTATTTTTGCTAATATCAATGCCAGTAATAATATTTGATAAATTCATAATCCCTCCATAAATAATGTGTATACTGCATTTTCCACCCTTATATACGAGCCTAAAAGCTCAACCAGTTGTTCGGAACTTTCAGTATAATAAACCAGAGAGGAGAACCTTGCTGCAAAACGGTCCTTATGACCAAGAATATGTACGGTTCCTCCTCTCTGCGTGTCTTTATACCGCTATTTCGTAACATTTATAAAGACTTGTTTTTAACATATAAGAGCGCCGGACAGATAAAACCTGTCAAACCAAAAAGAAACTTCCTAGCTGAGTGTATGGCAAATTTTATGTATAATTTTGTAGAGAAGAGCTTTTTGCAGTTATAGCCGAACTGTGCAATGGTGCCTTAAGTGCCCGTAGGACAGCGTGGCTTTGGAGGAACGGTCGAACCACTGATGGAGCCTTTTGGGCTACCTCGATTAGAAGAATGTATAACTCAATCGTCCCAAGCTTAAGCACTTCTCAATTATGGATTATTATATAATGGAGATTAAAAATGGCAAAGTTCAAAAGTAAATTAGAGATAACGAATCCTAATGCAGCAGGAATCGATGTTGGCTCGGCTGTACATTATGTATGTGTACCCGAAGGAAGCGATGAACAACGTATACAAAAATTTAGCTGCTTTACGGAAGATCTCTACAACATAGCAAAATGGTTGAAAAAATGTAAAGTTAATACAGTAGCCATGGAGTCAACAGGAGTGTACTGGATTCCTTTGTTTCAAGTACTTGAATCACACGGATTTGAAGTAAAACTGGTAAACGCAAAACATGTTAAAAATGTACCTGGGAGAAAATCAGATGTGCAAGATTGTCAATGGATTCAACAACTACACAGTTACGGGTTACTCCAAGGGTCATTTAGGCCAGATGATCAAATGTGTGTATTGCGTAGTTATGTTCGGCAACGTAAAAATTTAATTGAAAATGCTTCTACACATACTTTGCGTATGCAAAAAGCGCTAACACAAATGAATATTCAACTACATAAAGTTATAAGCGATACAACTGGTGTAACTGGAATGCAAATTATTAAAGCAATAATAGATGGTGAGAATAATCCTGAAAAATTGGCTGAACTAAGAGATGGACGAATAAAAAGTGATAAATCTGTTATTGCAAAAGCATTAGCAGGAAACTATAGAAAAGAACACCTATTTACATTAAAGCAAGAATTTGAGCTATATAATATTTATCAGGAAAAAGTAGCAGAATGTGACAGGAGCATTGAAGAATATTATAAAACATTTGAGACAAAGTCTGATGAGAGTAAAAAGTTAGGTGAAGAGAAAAATAAGCACAGAAAAAGTAAACCAAACTTTGCTTTGCATGAAGAATTATATCGAGTAACTGGTATAGATTTTACCAAAATTCCTGGATTGGATATACTAACTGTACAAACTATCATTTCGGAAGTTGGTATTAACTATAATAAATGGCGATCAGAAAAGCATTTTACTTCGTGGTTGGGGCTAAGCCCTGCTAATAAAATTACAGGGGAAAAAGTGTTTAGCACAAGAACACGTAAAGTCATTAATCGTGCCGCGAATGCATTTCGAATGGCTGCTCACTGTGTATCAAGAAGCAATAGCGGAATAGGTGCATATTGTAGAAGGTTAAAAAAACGACTAGGTGCACCAAAAGCGATTACTGCTACGGCAAGGAAATTAGCATGTATCTTTTATAGTATGTTGAAGTATGGACAAGAATATGTAGAAAGAGGAATAGATTATTATGAAACACGTTACAAAGAGAAAGTTGTAAAAAATTTAATCAAAAAGGCACAGGAATTCGGTTATATCTTAGTTCAACAGGAATAACTAATGGGAAGTTTCTTAGAAGCAAGGTAGAAGTTGCCAAAGTACTGAAAGCAAACAGAGAGTTAGGAAGTAATATTTTAAAAATTGGCAATAATGCAGTTGAAGTTAAAAGTGAGAAGGGAGGTATAAGAAACTATACTGATATGTCAGATGGAAGCTCTATTGTATTAGAATTTCCTACGAGCATTGGTAAGCTAAATATTGTATTGTACCAGGATGTAAAAAACTACGATCAAATACAAGTAAAAGTAGCAGATAAGGAACTGTGGGCTAAATTACAACAAAGAGGAGAAGAAATTGGAAAAAATTGCCTTTTTGGGGGAGTGAAACTTCAAGAAGCAGTAGAGAAAGGTAATTTCACTAGATGTGGCATATGGAGTGAAAAATATGCTATAAAAGAGATTAGCAATGATGAAGTACTCTCTCCACCTTCGTGGGTAAATAGAATATATGGAGGTAGTAAAGAAACCTTTCGGAAAATTTAGTTCATTTATTTTAAGGTTCCAGAGTTTATTGGAGCCTTAACAAAATTGAGCTATAGTAGAAAATATTATATGTGCGGTTCTTTTCGTGAAAGGAAATCTAGACTATGAGGTAGGACAAAAAGTAAAAAATTGGAGGTTAGAGCGAGGTTATACTCAGAAGGACTTAGCAGAGAAAATTGGTGTAAAGTACTGGGTAATACTGCAATATGAGAAAGGGAACCGTAGAATTTCGATCGAAAGGTTGTATGCTATAGCTGAGGCACTATCAATCAGTATTACCGATCTTATTCCTGTATCAAAAAGCTGTCTTGAAGATGAGGGAGAAGAAATACTAAATCTAGTAAGAAGATATAAAAAGATTAACGATCAGGAGTTACGTAGAATGTTTTGTTTGCTAACCAAATTTGTCCAAGTTAGTGAGAAAAGTAGTAGAAAATCGGAAAAAATAAAAATTGCAAAGGGTTTGGTTGAAGCAGGAGTTTCTGTTGATATTGTTGCAAAAACAATTGGCCTTTCTGCTGATGAATGTGTTGAAGAAAAAACAGGTTCTATCTACTACAAAATAGGAAAGAAGATAAAAGAATGGAGGCTAGTGAGAGAGTATACTCAAAAAGATTTAGGAGAGAAAATGAGTACAACACGTCACGAAATAAGCAACTATGAACAAGGAAGGACTTCTATTCCACTTGATAAATTATATGGAATAGCAAAGGTGTTATCAATTAACATTATGGACCTACTTGAACTAACAGGAGATAAGATAGAAAATGAGCTGCCTGATTTGATTAAAGAATACAAAGAAATTGAGAGCCAAGAACTACGTAGTGCATTAAGAGAGTTTCTATTTGAAGGTATAAGGATTTGTGAAGAAAAAGTGAGAAAAGCGGAAAGGATTAAAGTTGCAAGAGATCTAGTAAAAGGGGGAATTTCTATTGATATTATTTTGCAAATAGTCGGCTTATCTGCTGATCAAATTGCATGAAAATTTGTTTCTAAGTAAGGTATATATGTTTGTTTCTGTAAGAGATATTAGTTCTATAAGCTACAAAATAGGACAAAAAATAGAAAATAGCAGATTAATGCGAGGTCACACTCAAATAGGATTAGCAAGTAAAATAGGTTTAACATACCAAAAGGTGAACAGCTATGAACAGGGATATACTGCTATTCCAATTAAAGTATTATATACAATAGCAGAAGAACTATCGGTTAATACTATAGATCTGCTACCTGAATCAGTAGTAGTAAGAGAGTATAAAGATGAAGACGAAGAAATACTCTATCTAACGAAAATATACGAGGATCAAAAGTTAGGCAAAATAGTACCTTCATTAGTCAGGTTTGTTCATATTAGCGAGAAAATTAATCAAGAAGAAGCAAAGTTGGAAATAGCAAAAAATCTAGTAAAAGAAGGAGTTTCAGTTGACATAATTTCCCAGGCAACCGGCTTATCTATTTACGAGTATGATAATACAGAGAGAGAAATCTGCACTGATTCTATATATTACAAAATAGGGCAAAGAATAAGAGAATGGAGATTGATAAAAAGGTATACTCAGGAAGATTTAGCAAACAAAGTTGGTGTAACACTCAAGGAAATACACGAATATGAAAAAGGATATACTGCCATATCATTTGATAAATTATATGAAATAGCAGGGGAATTATCAGTGAATATTAAAGTTCTGCTACCTAAAACAAATGAAGATAGTGAACTACTCAATTTACTAAGAAAAACTGAAGAGCAGGAATTAGTGAAGAAATTTTTATCTAGGGATATGAAGGATAGTAAAGAAAAGGTTAAAAAAATAGAAAAAATCAAAGTTGCGAAAAATCTAGCAAAGGAAGGTGTTGCAATTGATATTATTGTGCGAGCAAGTGGCCTAACTGCTGATGAGTTGGGTGATTGTGAAAATTAAATTGTGTTAAAGACAGTTAATAGTGTTAAATAACATATTAAGATATAAGTAAAAATAGTTATATATTTAATACTTCTATACAGAATTTCTCTATCATTTTCTGGTTGTCCTCTATCATTGCATTTGCTTCTTGCTGAAGAGATTTGATATTTTTTGATGTAATATTATCCATGTCAGGTGATCCTATTTTTAATTGCGATTGTATGCGTATATATTTATCAGCTATAACTTGATTAAGTTGATAGTTTACTGCATCTAAACTTGAAGCAAACATCACATGTATTAGTGGTTTTATCCAGCCTATTTTTCCAAATCTCTTTGAATTGGCATACTCTATGCTTCTATCTGTTCTTCCAGTACCTATCGATAACAGTACAATATCATCATTTGGAAATAACCTCTTACCACTTGCATATGCACAAGCCGCTGGATTATTGGCAAACACCCCTCCATCCACTAATACCATTTCCTTGTGGTTGATTTTAAGATATTTAGGTGTAAAGTAAGTAGGTGCTGCAGTTGTAGCTCGTAATGCATCTTTCAATTTGATAAAATTTCTATCTTCTTTCCAGCTCTTGAAAAAGAAAGGACGGTTGTTATGAATATCATAACTGGTAAGCAGTACATTACTTAAGGTGCTTTGTAAAGTATTATCACCAAAATATTTATCCAATACAGATTCAATATTTTTATGTGGGTATTGTGCGCAATTAAGCCAAGAAAATATTGATCTTCTCAAAAATGAAGACTTAAAAATATATGGTCCATATTCCCGATAGAACTCGACTAAATCATTAGCAGAATATTGAGGTTTATCTTTTTTACATAATCCTGCTACAACAATTCCACCGGTTGAGGTTCCTGCCATTAAGTGAAAGATTTCAGCTATAGTTCTTCTTGTTCTTTTTTCTATTTCTGCTAGAATAATGGCTGGTATTATGCCCCTTATGCCTCCTCCGTCAACTGAAAGGATGTATTTAGTCATGATTAGATATTTATTAGTTCTATTAACTTGCTCACTTTTATCAGGTTGTGTTTCTTGTCCAACTACTACTGTATATTTCACTCCTGGGGAAAATTGCACCAATCTAATAATTGATTCTGTGGATCATGCTAAAAAATCCGTGTTGGTTCAGGCATACCAATTTACCTCAAAGCCTATTGCTGAATCCTTGGTTCAAGCTAAAAAGCGTGGAGTTGATATTAAGGTTATTCTAGATGAATCACAAACTAGTTCAAAACATAGTGTAATTAACGAATTATTTGAGCACAAAATCCCGATATGGATTGATTTTAAACCCGCTATTG
This sequence comes from Wolbachia endosymbiont of Listronotus oregonensis, assembly GCF_031205055.1. Classification (NCBI taxonomy): domain Bacteria; kingdom Pseudomonadati; phylum Pseudomonadota; class Alphaproteobacteria; order Rickettsiales; family Anaplasmataceae; genus Wolbachia; species Wolbachia endosymbiont of Listronotus oregonensis. The sequence goes on from NZ_CP102118.1 coordinate 1,054,431, forward strand.
CTCATAGCAAGGTAATTATTATTGATGAGCAAAAAATCATAACCGGATCATTTAACTTTTCAGATGCCGCTCAGCAAAGAAATGCTGAAAACCTACTGATCATAACAGGAGATTCTCCACTAGTTGAACAATACGTCAAAAATTGGAAAAATCGCCAATCGCAGTCTAAGCATTATACACCAGACTTTAAGTTATCTTTGAATTCATCTAATTCCTCAGAAAGATTTTTTACCCTTTCCTCAAGTACTAACACTTTTTCCATTAAACCATATTCAATAAGTTTATCGTGAAGCTGTACCCTTGAGTCTAGCTTGGACAACCACCATATGAATCCTACAGTCTGTAGAACTATTGTTATTATTAACGCTATTGGGATTTTTTGCTTTTTCATGTGAAAGTATTAATCTATTATGGATAGTTTGAGGATTTATATAGAGATCATAGAAAACTTACAGCTTTAGTGATTACTTTTTGTTGATTCGTATTGATCCTCTGCTTTAGCAAGTAGCTTTATGATTTTATCGTAATGTTTGTTATTTTTATTGTGTCGCGATTCCACTACAGCCATATTTCTAGGTCTTCTTCCGTCTTGGGCTGTAGCTGTAGGATTTGCTCCTTTGCTTAGTAAAAACTCAACGATTTCCAAATGTCCCTTATCTGCTGCATGGTGCAAAGCTGTCCATCCCATATACCCACCTGTAGCATTTATATTTGCTTTTTCTTTCACTAAAAACTCAACAATTCTTAGACACCCAGAATCAGATGCATGATGTAATGCTGTTAACTTATTAATCTGTACGCTAGTATCTAACAAATTTTCTACTGAGAATTTAACAATCTCTAAGTTACAATTTTCAGATGCAATTTGTAATATTGTTTTATAATTATCTGTAGCTTTTGCTTTCATATAGCAATAAGTAATAATAACACATACTACTGTTACTATAAACCACCAAAAATGTAGCTTATTTCTTGAGTCTCTATTCATATTCAATACCTTTTTCAATATTAAACATTTGTTTTACTGATTTTTCTTTAACGTTGATGCTGATAACACAGTGCGATAACCTGAACTATCTAACACATGTTCTGCTCTGTCGATTACCCATTCACCATCTATGTCTTGATGAAATCCTAACAAGCTAAGTTTTGCCTCTGCAAATAGTTCTGGATTACCAGGCATAGTGACATCCAATACTGCATTATTTCGCTTTAATTGTTTTAACTTAGCATTTGCTGCACTTAATGCTGATTCTACATTAGAGTAAAGCGTTTGTATAGTATAACTTGGACTACCAGAACCAGCTATTTCTAATATAGTTTCACCTTTTTCATAGCTATGCCATTTTGCAATTACTGAGTTGTACCTACTCACGGTAAAGTGAACCTTCCAATTTATTGTGTCTTGAGGTCTAATAGCTGTTGTTCCTAAAGCTTTTCCAGTTGCCGACTTTGCTTTGCCTTTTGGAATAAAAAGTATGTATCCGCCAGCTAACTTTGCCATTGCCTCGCGTTCTATTGCTATTTTTGTTAGTAAACTTATATCACTTTCTTCTGTTTGGTTAATATGTGGAATCAACACATTTTCAAATTCTTCTGCAACTCTGCACCCATATCCGTGCTTTTCTGCTATTTCCTTAACCAAGCTACCTAGAGTAATTTGATGCCATTCTTTAGATGCTTTCTCCTTTAATGATAGTCTTAAATTTGTTGCATGAGCTTTGATTAGTAGAGTCTTAGGTGGACTTTGTATTGTAACTTCGTTGACTGTATATATGCCCATTGGTAAGACTCCAGTTTCTCTGTAACCTAGAGCGATATTTAATTCATTCGGAACATCTGTGTTTTCATCCCTATAATCAACATGTACTTCAACTACATCATCTATAGTTCCAGATTCATCTGTAAGGCGCAATGATATAACTCTATCTCTAATTGATTCACATTTATCTATTATAAAATCTGGCTGCATTTATTCCCATACTTTTAATTTTGACTTTTGTAGAGGTTTTTCTGTTACAGGCAATTTAATTTTTAGTCCTACCGGTAAAAAACTTCCATGTTCTGCAAGGCCTGGATTTTTAAGCAATACTTCCTCCACTATTCCATCGGTAAATCCATAATGTTTCCAGCAAATCAGATCTAGCATTTCTCCTTCTTTAGTTAAGTAATATATAGTCATCTATAGCTCTTCAAACTCAAACTAAATTCAACTTTTCTTGGTAGTCCATTAGGTAAAAAATACATCTGCTTTTCTTCTAACCTAGTAATTACGAATTGTCCTAAAATATTACCTAGACTATCTACTAAAACATGCGGTTTTTCAGCTTCTTTCGTATTCTTTAATTGATTTACTCTGTTGAGAATATTAAGGTAAATAACTCCTTCTATATCTACATTTTCCACTCCTCGACCAATATTTTGTAGTGACGGCATTTTATCGATACATTCAATTACACTCCAACGATTTTCTTTACTATACTTCAAACTTATCGGAGTAAATTTATATGGACCAAGAGATAACACAAATAAAAAATTTTTAAAAACATAGTTGATCAATAAAACGTCTCTACTGTATCAAATAAAACATCACGTGATTTTTCTCTTATCCTTTTTATTACTTCATCTGCAAGACTACGAACATCTTGATTTGGCTCTGCTTTAATGCTGATAGTGTAATTATTAGTGATGTTCTGAGTTTTATTTTGTTCTTTATTTTCAAATTTACTCCTTCCAAAATCTGCAAATATCTTATCATTATCGCTCTCTGTAAACTTTTTCTCCTCAATAAGGCTTTTGATTCTGAAATTATTCTGATTTCTCTTGGAAAATTCTTTAATTATACTGTTACTTAGCAAAGGATTTCCACTGTTGAGAATATTACTCTTTAGGGGACTATGTACTGCTTTTACTTCAGTTTTTCTTTTTTCAAACTCTTTCAGTGGGCTATTCCCTAATACTTTTCCAAATACACTTTCCCCTATCCATGAAAAAGCTTCTTCTATGGGTTTTATTATCGATTTCCAAAAGCTAGAGAAAAAGTCTTTCACCTTTTGCCAGTTAGTGATAACAAGAGCTGCGCCAGTAACAAGTCCAGCAATTAAAAGCCCTATAGGATTACTCATTACAGCAAGCGTTATTGCTCTTAGTCCTGTTACTACTGCAGGAAAAACTGTAGCTGATAAAAATGAAAATACTCCAAGTAGGTTTGCTTTCAGACCAAAAATCGTACTTCCTAGCAATGTAAATCCGTATCCTAGTCCTACTGCTGCAATTTTTAAACTTATCAAAGCTGCTACAGTACCCATGATCGTCGTGGTTAAAGTTGGATATTTTTCTGCAAAAGAAGCTATATGCTCTGTTATTGTTTTCAAACTTCCAGCTACATAATTCAAGGTAGGTAACATTACTGACCCTAGATTCATGCCAGCTTCAACTATTGCATTTTTAAGTAATTGTAATTTATTAGCTGTAGTGTCTGCACGATTTTTGAATTCTTCTTGCAGAGAGCTTCCGTACTTTTCTGTATTAGCCAGTAACTTTATTGCATCCTCATACTTATTAAAACTTCCAGCTAATAATGCAATATCATCTTGATATTCCTGACCGAAAAGTTTCATCAGGATTGTAGAACGTTCCTGATTATCCATTTTCTTTAGAGTTTGAAAAAAGTGAAGTAGTGCTTCTTCTCCGCTTTCACTGATCCTTTGTACCATTTCTTCCGCGGTTATGCCCATTTCTTCTAGTGCTGCTTTGAATTCTTTTCCTTGACCTTCAGCAGTTTGAAGTTTGCTAAGCAGTGCATTTATAGCAGTTGCAGCTTTTGCTGGTTGTTTACCTAAACTAATAAAAGCATTTACTAAGCTGCTTGTTTGTTCAAACTTTAATCCAAACTGCTTTGCAGTACCACCAACTATTGCTAGAGCTTCAACCATATCTTTTGCTTTAGCAGCAGTGTTATCTGATAAGTGGTTGATTACATTACCAACATGCTCCATTTCACTAACATCAATTCCATAAACGTTAGAAAGTTTAGCTATGGAATCACCTGCTTGCTCTGCAGACATATCAAATGCTGTAGACATTTTTGCTACTGTTTCTGTAAACTTAAAAAGATCTTCTTTCTTGATACCAAGTTGACCACCGCTTGCAGCTATTTGTGCTAATTCTGCGGCTGATAATGGTATTGTTCTTGACATTTCCTTTAACCCTTCAGCAAATTTAGTTACTTCATCTTTTTTATTATCAAACTTTACTACCTTCTTAACATCAGCCATAGCCGATTCAAAATCAATCGCAACTTTAACTGGAGCTGCAAGCGAAAGACCTAGCCCAATAGTCTCTATAATTTGTGACTTAAAATGTGCTTTACTTGCTAAAAAACTTTGGTGACTACGTATTGCAGACCCAAGCTTACCATACTTACCTTTTAGCACTTCAATAGAAGAACCAAGTTTATATTGATCACTTACTAATGACTTAATATTTCTTCCACTTTTTCTTACTTCTTCATTAAATGAATGTAAAGCATCTCTCTTTTTTAAGTATGCTTCTTTTGCTTTTGTTGCGGAGGTTTTGGCCTTGTCAAACTCTGCTTTTAAAGTTTTGCTTGGTTTCTCCACCGCTTTCATTTGTTTAGCTAAAGATTTTACTTGATCTTCAAAGCCCTTCCACGACCTCCTGCTGGTCAAAACATCATGACCTAACTGTTTAAACTTTGATACTGACTTTAAAGATGAATCAAGCTTTCTTATATTCTCACCAAGATTAGAGAGTTGACTACTACTTCCCTTTATTACAGTATTAAAACTGCCATCAAGTACCGCACCTATTTTTATCGATAATACTGACATTTGAACTTCCTAGCTAATTTGCTCCATAAAATAAACTCACTAATCTCCATATCAAGAATGTGCTCAACTCCACCACCTATGATAGAGCCAAGCACTAGTATTTCTAATCTCAAGTTTTTTGGATAATCGGTGAAAAAAAATCCTTTAATACCTCTTGAACTTTCACATAATCAGCAATATCTAACTCTTCAATCGCTTCTTTTGCAACTGATGTCAAATTGGCAGTCAAAGTTACTTCCTTACTTAGATCACTACCATTAAGTCTCTCAATAGCTAGATAATCTCTAACTTTTGGACGTCTAATGGTAAGCTCTGAGATAGAAATACCATCAACTGTTATTGGATTATCAAGTTTTACTGTTGTCATACTTTCTCCTAAAAAATAAAATTCTAAAATCTTTTTAAAACTAAACCTAAATACCTAAAACCGTTTGCAGCAAGGCCATTTGATCAACACCATTTATCTTTCTAATCATATTTTCAGCATCGATTTCTATTAATTCATTACCACCTATAGTAAGTTTATAGTAATGAGCAGCTACAGTACACTTCAGCGTTGCTTTTTCAGCAGGTTTCCAGTTACCAAAATCAAACTCTTTAAAAATGCCTCTTAAATTGATTATTACTGCTTCAATATCATTACTACCACTCCCTTGCATTCCACCTCTGAGTGTCAAAGAAACTGAATTCCCATTTATTAGACCAAATAGCCTAAAGAGTTCTGTATCGTATTCAGAAAAAGTGAAATCTGCTTCAAGCTTTTCCATGCCCATATCAATATTTATTGGAATATCCATACCACCAGCTCTGTACTCTTCGGTTTTTATGGTAAGCTTCGGCAAGGTTATTTCATCTATTTTCCTGCATAACCCCGGCCATCAACAAATACGTTAAAATTTCTCAGTATTTTGGTAACACTTTACTTTCTCCTAACTTATTATACTATTATTTACAAGATGAGACCTGAATATTATTTGCTCAGCCGGATATGGTGGTGTAAATTCGAAATCAAAATATACTTTCCCGCTTGCAATATTTGTTGGTGTATTGAGCTCTGGAGTTGCATAACATTTTCCGCTAATAATCGCTCCTTGTACTTTTAAATTGGCCAAATAAGAATTCCCCTCTCAATCACATCATCTATATAAGTTTTGGTGATATTGCGATCAACTGCCCATAAATGAGCTCGAAGTAGACTATCATTGATTAAATCTGCAGTGCGCCTCACTGATAGAAAAGCCCATTTCGAGTCATTTGAACATGTTCTATTGCCCCAAAGCCTATAGCCATTTTGATGAATTACCGTTGTTACTTCATTTTCATTTAAATGGTTTGCTCTACAATTTGTATTACCGAGCGTAAAATCAATAGGCCTGCTTTTTCCCCAACAATACCATTTATCTCTTTATTTGAAGGTGAATGCCAGAAGCCTTGTTCGCTGTCTATTTTAGCTATTAAACCAGCTACAAATGGACTCGATGGCAAGATTTTTTCTTTTCCTTCAATAAATAACTTAATCCATGGGTCAACTACGTAAACTCTTGAGCTGCCTACACTTTTTCTCCATTTATTGCTTCTTCATCATTAGTATTTGGTCCCTGCAACAATAATTGCTCTTAATTTTTCTGCTATGGAAATTAAAGCACTCACTACTGGATTTACTCCATCTATTTCAGGTAACTGATGAGTAAACTGAGGTGCAATTAATATTCTTGGAGCAACATGAACTATACTTTCACTACTGAGGAATGCCTCTATCCCTTGATATTCTCCAGTCTCTTTATCAACTCCACCGATTATACTTTGAATAGTTTCACTTTCTTTGAGCTTTGGATCGCTGTTTTCACTTTCTTTAACTCGAATAACTACTACTGTTGCACCAATCTGGGAAAATATTCCATTTATTGCAGAAGGTAAACTGCCACTCTTTCCGAGCTTTGCTGCTTCCTTTAAGCTTCCTGCAACTAACACTGGTTTATTTAGCGGAAATTTTTGCTCATCTGCTTCAGGTGCAGTACCAATTACACCTATCACTGATGATTTAGCTGTACGTACTGTCTTTGCTCCTGAGGTTACCTCAATAACATTTACGCCATGTAAAAATTCTTCAGCCATTTCTTTGTATTTTTTTCCTGAAATCATCTAGCAAAGTCTGTAGCTCATTTTCACTTTTGGCTTCTTCAACTTTCTTTTGGCTAAATCTTCAAGCTCTTCACATTTAATTATTGCTTTTACTGCTTTTTTCACTTTTTCCTCAATTATTCTTGCCATTTCAATAACCGTAATACCACGGACTTTTGCTAAGGTTCTATAATTTCTTTATCCTTTTCATCTATAGATTCTGGTGCTGCTAGAATGCTTTTTGCGGCTTCCGCTTGAATCTCATAAGATTTAGCTTTTTGGTGAGAATGACCTGCATATTGGTGAGTATGATTATCATAATAGAAACGCATACTATCAAATGCATAAAGCTTCGCATTATCCAGTAACTCCTTTTGTATATCTTCTTTAGTACGCTGAGCAATTTTTCCTCCTTCTGTTAAACAATAGCTTTTTTGCCAATCAAAATCTTCTGGTGCTTCATACCAATCATTTTCAGTTGGCTTGCTTTCAAGTGTTGTTGTTTCTACTTGTTTATCATTTTCAAATCTAATGTAGATAGACATTGTTTTTACCTCCAAATCTCATACGTGTTAGATAATCCTGGACATTGCCAAGCTTTTAGCGTTCTCTCCACATCCACTTCAAGTCCTGTAGTTAGAACATTGCTACGTATGTTATAAATCCCCCACTGAATAAATTGACCATAGTTGTGTACATAATTTGATGCAAGCATACCTTGACTAACTTGTGTTCTGGAATACAGGTAAGATGATGTGTAAAGTAATATTGCAACTGTTTTTCCTGCTGGAATCTCCACATTACCAGATCCAGCTAATTTGCTATCAGAACTCGTGTATTGGTAAACATTTTTCCATATTATTCTTGAAATTCTTGATTTATTAGAATTGGTATTATCTGGTGTTCCCACAAATAGTCCTGCACCCCCATACTCCGTACTAGAGTACGATGATCCAACAAATTCTATTGTTTTATTTATGTTCACATTCGTTGTATTTTTTATAAATACTACTCCAAGTGCAGCATATGGGTAATAGTATATCTCATCATAACTACCCGAAAAACTTTTTGTGCATAACTCTCCGTAAATAAATGTTCCTTTACTTCCCTCTATAAAACTTAGTTGTCTTGGCCGATAAAAACTAACGTAATCTGTATCGTATGTATGGCTACCTGCTAGTAATTGCAACATATAGTCGGTTTTTGTTATATCACTACTCCACTTTCCAAGCTCTGTTGTAAAAGTTCCGTGGCCAAAGTAATTATTTTTTCTTCCAAGTACACCAAATAAGAAAGGTAATGACCCTGATTCAACCATGTTGCGCTTTCTTATTTCATTTATAAGAGACGCTTTTAACTGTTCATCCCGAGTTTTTACCTCATTAGAGATGTTTTCAATTCGAGTTTCTATTTCTCCTATAATTGATGAGCCAGATGGTACATTATTAACAGCACGAAAATCTTCTACTAAACCTTTAAGACCATCTTTATGACTATTACTAATGCTATTTATTGCTGCAATACTGGCATTCTTTCTCGTATCAAGTAGCGATAAATTTGTTGTCCTTTTTTCATCAATTCTCTTTAATAACTGCTTCTCTGATTCAGAGATCACTGCTAAAGAACTAGCTTTTTTATTATCCAGATCAGTTAAGTGTTTTTTTGCACTATCAAGAAGTTCTTTTAGCTTACCATCTGTCATCTGCACAATTTCAGAAACCGCACTTTTGTCGATTATTGATTCCAATGCTTTAGCAAGATATGCTAATTGATCTGGAGTACTGTTTGCTACTAAATCCTTAAGTCTTTTTTGTAGTGCATCAATTATTTCTTTTATTTTAGCCATTTGCACAATATCAGAAATAGCTTTTTTATCTGCTATCAATTCCAGTGATTTTGCAAGATATGCCAGTTGATCAGCTGTGCTACTTACTGCTAAATCCTTTATCCTTTGACGTAACACTTCTATTGCTTCTTTCATTCCCAAAAATTCAAAAAAGTTTCAAATCTAAATCGTTTAAAATTATTTTTTAGTTGATTATGCTCATCTTCTCTTTCGGTAATATCTTCATCTATTTTTTCTATAGCTCTTCGAATACGTACCACATCTTAACTGCAATATTTTCTGGATGAGGCAGTGGATATCCTCGTTTGGTTTGGTCAACAGTCATTATGTGACAATCACTCTGAGATTTTTTACCTTAGGGCGATAAACAACTGTTCCACTTAAAACTAATTTTACCCTAGTCTCATTGCCATTAAAGTTTGTCAGCACATGAGTTCTCTCTACCCAATTTTCTCCAATTGGTTTTCCTGATGTTAAATTTACTAATTGCCATCCTTTGACGCTTTGTTCCACATATGCTTTAACATCTGCAGTGCCAGGTATTAGCGCATCATATGTTATGGTGATCTTGGTGTTAGCTCCTGCTGTAATGCTTCTCGTTACATAATCTCCGGACTCTGAAAGATTACCTAGAACTAGCTGTAACCCAGGATAGAGAACAGGACTTTTTTCTCGCCCTCCTTTTAGGCTTGCTTTTACCGTTAGCTCTCCAGATAATCTTTCACGCAGTGCGAGTGGTAAATTATCAGACAGAAAGTTTTCTTTTCCCTCTTCATCTGTTAAGATAAATTCTACATTGGTATCAAATGCTACTTTTTCAACATTTGTTAAAACTATTAAATCTGATACGTTGTTTACAGTAACTTTCCCAAGATCAATAACATAAGAATTTTCACTAAATTTTGCAGCTAGTAGTCGAAACGTTAAATCTAAATTTTGATGCGGAGTCCAGGTACTTGCATTACTTGATGATAGTAATACTCCTACTTGATATGGCTGGCTTGTTACCCAACGGCTATTTACTACATCATATTTGCCAAGCTCTGCTATTTTTACTGCTGTATCTGCATCATCGGTTAGCAAAACTATTGCATACTCCTCTCCTGCATGGCAAAACACTGGTGACCAAGTGATACGTGTTGCTGTGCCATCTATCTTTATATCTTTTGGCTCAATATAGCTTTCAGCAATGACAGTCTGCGAGGGCATTCCCACTGCTGTTGCTCTAATCTGCACAACAACACGTTTTTTGCCGCTATTTGTGAACCATATCTCTACACCTCCTATGTGTCTGCTTTCATTTAGTGTAAATGTCTGGGCTAAAGGATCAATTCTTCTTGCTGTAATAACTCTTCTTCTTTCTTCTATGGTAATAGTTTTTTTACCAGTATAAGTTGCTTCTCCATAACTGCCTTTATCACCGTAAAACTGTACTAATTTAGTACCTGCTGGAATATTTGCTGGGATTTTTATTTTTCCCTTTAATTTTCCCTGGTTGTTAGCTCTTTTTTCCATTTGCCTTCTATGCTATGGGTTGAATACTGATGCCATCAAATTTTATTTCCTTAAGCTTTTCACCTAGCTCAAAACCTTCAATTTCAAAATCTTGTACTGCTTCTCTCATAAATTCAGCTTCGTATGAAGTACTTGACAGCAATTCTGTTGTTTCTTTAACATTAAATACCCTGGTTATTGGACTTTTCCAATTCGTGGTAACCTCCGTCCAGTGATCAATGTTTTTATTTAGAGTAATTTGAACCGGTACTGGGTCAAAAGCTTGATATGGATTAATCTTTTCTCCTTTAGTCTGTAAAAGCTGCTCCAGTACCGGTTCAAGTTTATACGGCAACAAATAAGTTTTTTCTCCTCCATCAATATCAGCAATCGTTACATCTATTGGTAAAATTAGTTCCTTATTTACTATTGCTGCAGACTGCGAAATTCCTTGATCACGCATATCATCATCAAAGAATGGGTCAACAAATACTCCTTTTTTGGTGGTAGGTTCTCTTGAATTTGCATCACTGCGTAGACGTTCCTGTGCAACCAGCGCATAAAGATCATTTATTCCTTTTTTCATTGCTTCAAGTTCATTCATCGGTACAGCATGAATAGCATTATTCACTATTTTTACCCCTTCGCCTTTTTTCCACGTCTGATGAATGTAGCAGAGTAAAAGTTGTCCACTAGGAGCTCTAGGCATTGATGGTCGCCAAGGGTGAGAAATTCCTTTTATTCTTCTTACCACCCCTTTGCTATCGATAGTAATTAAATCATAGCGGGGCATCTTCCAGGTGTAATCAATCAGAACCAAGCTGTTATCAACTGCTCCCCTTACTTTACATCCCTCTTCATTTATATCTTCAGGACTTATATGAGTGCGACAGCGGTAAGTTATTTGATAACTACTTCCAGGAGCTGGCTCTTTACCTGGTAATGACCAATCAACGTTTCCTGCATTTAACTTATAGTCTGTACTATTTTCATAAATAACATTGCCTTGTTTAACTTGAATAATCTCAAGTACTGCAGAATCAGGTATCGGATCAACAGCTCCTGAGTATGAACCATGAGTAACAGTAGTGGTTTTCTGAACAGTTATATCTACTTTTTTAATTTCACTTATTGGAAAATCATTAACTTTAAGTTCCATTACTCTTTGGCTATTTGGCTGAAAAGTATGTGGTTCTGATTCAACTGATTTTATATTCGGATCTTGATCAAAAGAAACACGAATACTATGAGGTAACTCAATTTCATAACCATCAACATGAGCTTTGCCCTCATTAATCACAAATATTTTTTTTCCCTTTTCGTCTCCCTCTTCTCTCTGCAAACACATTACTTCTAGACCATTTACAACGTAGGAACCATTTGCCTCTTTGTCATAACGAGCAAGCGCAGTAGTTACTATATTTGCTTGTGGTGGCGGTGAATGTTCTATCAATACTCCATTTTCAATATTGTAAATTGGGTAAAATTCGCCATTTGTAGAGTTAACAGTAACACTTTCTACTTGGTATCCCCAAATGGTGGAAACTTTAAGCCTTGCAGCTCCTACTTCCTGATAGTTTCTTGTACCAACAGCAGGATCACGAAGATTTTCGTCCTCAAGTTCTGTAATGGTAGATTCTAGGTAATAAATACCTATACGAACTGTGGTACTCAGTGGAATAACAAACTCTTTTGCCTCTACTTTTCTCACCGCTCCACGAAGATAGATTTTTCCTGACTCAAGTGTAACTTTACCAGTTTCTCTATCTATAATACAATTGCTTCCTGTTATAACATCGCCATCACGAAATATTGCATCGCCTATGCCTTTAAGCTTAGAGAGAGCATATTCTTGCGTCTCGTTTAATTCTGCTGACTGTAGACCTCTTCCTGCTAGAAACAAGCTTTTTTCGTATTCTTTGTCAGGATTAAAGCGATTATAATAACTATTTAAGGTCATTTTGTTTCAAAAAGTTACAACAAATGAAAAAGTTTCCCGAGTTGCAGATGTTCTGATAAGTGGTACGGTATGTTCTAAAACTAATAAGATCCCTGGGTCTTCTATATCTTGAGGTTCAAAATATCTCTGTCCTTCAGGTAATCCTTCTTTTATTTTAGTACCAACCATAACTCCTAGCTCTCTGATTACTTGATTTGCTGCGTCCGTGAAATCGAAAGTAAATTTAAGGTACAAGTTATTGGTTGGTACATTTGAGGGCCTAAACCTTCCAGAAGGAGTTACAAGTTCGCCGTTTTCATCACCTGTGCAGAAAAGCACTTCATCCGCAGTACGTCTGCCAAGTTCATTGAGTAGTTTTTGAGAAGTAATAGGCTCCGGTGGTGTGCTTTCAGTATACTCTATGGTAACTGTACTACCTGCCGCAATGGAGCTATTTTCCGTACGTTTAATTACACCAGTACTGCTATCAACTGTATAGTCAACACTTGGCTGATGCATTGTTTGTCCTGTAACAACCTTCACATCTTTAATAGGTTGATGATCAAGTTTTATTTCACCCTTAACGAAAGTTTTTTCTACTTTATGGCTACTTCCAGAGCTTCCATCACCACTTCCCCAAGCAAGATGTAGAGATTGCTCTTTTATACTTGCGGCTATTGCTGCTCGACCTGATTGTGTGAGTATTGACATTAATTACCTTATTTCATAGCAAAGCAATTGCTTCAAATACCAATTGTTAACTCAAGCCCCCTTATATATATAAGTTCAACTTTTTTCAGAAATGTGTTCACTTTTTTTTGCAATTCTTTTTTTCATAATAAGTTTTTATTGACTAATCTTTAATCTACTTTAGACATAATATACTTACTTTTAGATATATGATAACTAATAGAGAATTTTGGGAAAGTAGTTTAGAAATGCCAGTATCCTTTTTGCTTAAGGACTTTCAAAATCCAAGTTTACGTGAAAGTTGGCTTGATTCTCTTTCTGGTAGACAATTAAGTGTGATCTTTAACCATTATTTTCAGAATAAGCAAAATAGGCAATTATTTAAAGACCACGAAAAATGCGATGATATTTCAACTCAGCAAAAACGCAAGATGCTTATTAAAATTTCTGAATCTCTGTTTGATTATTATTTAGTCAATCGTTTTAGTCGTGCAAAATCAGAAACAACTATAGCTGAAGTAGCACAGTCTGTATTAGGCCAAGATCTTCTGAAGTCATTTCTGCTACAAAATAACAAATATGACAAAAAGTCCTTGTTGTTCACTCTCTTTATAACTAATCGTAACTTACTAAAACAAATTTTCTGCTTTAATCAAGTACAGAAAAAAGGGTTTTTACCTTTCGTATTAAAAAATCCTCCAAGACAAAAGTCCACTTCATTTAAGAATTTTTTATCAGAAAGTACAATACAGGAAATATTAAAACAGCATGATCTCTCAGAAAATGATAGTTTTGAAAGTCAGTTTCAAGAACTCTTTTACTACCAAAATAGTATTTACTTATTTATACGACGTGCTAGTAAAGATAAAGATTTTGTGATAAGTTTAAATAAAGTAATACATGGTTATAAGCCTGATTGGATCATTTTTGATTTTTCTTCTAATGCTAATCAAGTACATTTATCCACTAAAAATATTAAACACGGTTTAAAAATAGCAAATAGATGTCAGCCTTTATTTTGCTCTTGAATGCTCTTTTGTCAGTTTACATAGCCAAAACACAGTGGCACAAGTAGTACCTTCCTATGTTCATGTATACCAAAAACAGGACTTAATGATATTAGCATATGTGAACTTAAACTTACTTTAGCTAAACCACAGACCTTATTACATTAAATACAAATGAAGTTGAAAAGTGGTTGAACATATTAGAACCTTCAGTTGGTAGTGTGTTACATGAGGTTTCCCTTATTCAATATGTGAAGGTGATATTTAAAAACAAAAAGGTTACTTTATCCTTTCGAGTACAGGACTCAAGCTATATAGCAATTAACTACTCAGAATGTACTTGATAAAAAAGAACGTGAAGATTTTAAGTTTTTTTAGGAATACGTATGGATTACCTTTGTCAAAAGCACGGCTTAATCCATCTACCATTAACTTAAGTGCTAGCTAGCCCTATTGCTAAAAACAGTCTAATGGTAACATAACTTTAACGCGTCTGTTATTTCTTGTTTTTCACGAAATTTTATATAACCTTCAGTAACTAAGGCATTAATATATCTAAGAATAGAATGATGACTCTTAAGACCATTCAAAAAAATAGCAAAATTGGGTTTTAGTAAAAAAGCGTCCCTTCCTCATTAATTAACTGTAAAACAGTATCATATTCTCTCTTCCAGCGTATGGTTCCTTTATGTTTAGTAATTTAACAAGGTTTATGTCACTTATAATTGAACTCAAAAATTCAGCTATATCCCCGTTTTTATCTTTAGAAACCTGTTGTTCAGCATTCATATCACTAATACCAGGCGATAAATAAGACAGACATTCTTTAAATCAATAGTGTTTTTTGGGATTTATTCATCTATAAAAATTGTTTCAAATAAACACAGCAGCTTTAGAAAGGTATCCAATCACGCTCAGTATTTTGATGTTGCTCTTGAGTAATAACCGTAGCAATCTTGTTTTTCTCTCCATATCGATCAGCCTCAATACCAACTTTTGCAGTAAACTCTAACCCATTAAAATCAGCTATAGAGTTGACTTTTCTAGCAATAACTGCTTTTTCTGAAGTGTCATTTGAATGAATGTTCCGTGCTGACTCTAAAATACTTCTAAGCATAGAACGACCCATTTCTCCCCAAGTATCTTCTCCTTCAACGCTTGCTTTGCCACTTTTAATACCAATTACTTGATAAATCTTACGTTTTGTATATGGACCTTCAGTGACCGTAAATTCAGCGTTTAAATAGATGCTACCAGTAGTGTAGCTTTTCGTGAACCAATTCTCATAACCTCCAGGCTTTATTGCTATTTTTACCTTGACTATTGTACCTTTCGGTATTAAACTGCTTTGCAGTTTCGCATTATTAAAATCAGTTAAAAAATCTGATAACATATTGTCTCCTATAAATTAAGTAAAAAAAGAATCAACTCCATTGGTCTACAATCTTCCAATGACCATTTATCTTATCAACAAGTTTGTTTGGCACACGTTCACCATTACGAAGCTCAAATACTACCTGGCGTACACTGCTTTCTTCATCATGAGCAAACATTACCATGCCTGTACTGTAGAATCCTCTTAAAGATCCAGCACCGCTTAAACCCTGAAATGGATCTTCTTCTAACATTTTTTTGGATAGTTTTTTTGTATGGTGGGTTAGTATTATGCCCGAATCTGGGTTAATAACATTTCTCAGTCTTTCAAGTGTTTTTTGCAAAAAGAATAGCATAGCGCTATTGTCGTTTTCATTGCCATATTCACTTGAGTTAAAAATGTTACGAAGAGGATCAATCGCAATAATATCAGGTTTGAAACGCTCTTTGACAACATTTTTAATTTCATCTATTTCTTCACTACTAAATGATAATTGCACTCTTGGCGTGATAATTAAGTTATTGGCAGCTACATTCAAAAGTTCGTTATCCAGTTGAAGTTGTTGCAACCGTTCTTTCATATATTCATATTCAATTTCAGTTTGCATGTAGAAGATTTTCAAAGGTCTATTTGGTGTCATACCAAGAAATGATCTACCAGCAGCCATGTGGACGAGCCATGAAATTAGAAAATCGCTTTTGCCAATTTTAGGAGGGCCACCCAGTACTAATAGACCTCTTTTTGTCAGAATCCTTGGTGAGATTATATCTTCTGGTATTGGCGTTTGATCACTTAAATACTCCTTTACGCTGAAAAAAGGAATTTTTTGACCGATATTGAAAAAGCTTTGTTCCATAATAATTTCTCCAATTTTTAATTAAATAATAGAAGCCAAGGTTTTGGCTTTAATTTTCGCAAGTAATTTACCCAGATGCGGTTCTTCAACCATATTCAGGCAGCCACTGCGGTCTTTAGCTGGATATCCCCAAGTATTAATAGTCTGACAGACAAATGAACGTTTCTCCGTTCCATCATCTTTCTTGATTCCAACCATACTGATTACTTCATCAACTATCCCAGGAATTTCACTAGCAGTTTTAGCTCCTTCACATTGAGGCAGCCATGTTGAACGATTGCAGTCATCAAGATATTGACCTAATGTGCCAACTATGATAATGTCTTTGTCTCTGATATGTTGAAACTGATTGAGCCAAGCCATCATTTCTTGAGCAAGTAACCCATAAGCAGCTCTTTTATCTTCTTTTCCTGATCTATCTGAAAAAGCTTCCGGTTGCATTCTTGCCCATAATAGACATAAACGTGAGGCAACGGTTATACTATCCACAAAGATGCATCGGTATTTAGAAACTTAGAAAGAAGATCTTTATACTTTCCAGATACATGTTCATAGTGTTTTTGACTATACGCTTGATCAGACCTTAATGCAGGATTAGGACCACCAATAAGACAAGCAATGTCTCTGGCCTCATTCCAAGTGCGAATCTCAGTTGAATCTCCTTTCCAGTCTTGTACAGCTAGAAGTCCTGCTTCAAAATCAAGGCAAAGTGTTGTTGATTCATCGAGAGTTTTGAGTAGCTAGTTTTACCAATTCCATAAGGGCCAAAGATTACTATCTTCACACCTGTGACCATTTTTGCTCTTTCTTCGCTGTTTATTATTTTCATGTTTTTACCTATATGCACTCATATATAAATTCACCAAATTTCAAAAAACTGTTCAATTTTTCTTATGCTTTTTTCCGTAAACAGGTGCAAATTTAGATCGCATTTTCTTGAAAATGTTGTACAAAGTAGTCCGTGACATATTGTTCATGTCTGCAACTTCAGCAATGCTGTGATGTTTAAGTTGTTCACATAAAACTTGCCACTTCTTTGGTAATTTTGAAATAATTTGCTCAACATCAATACGTAGTATCGTTTCATCTTCAAAGCAGTAACTTTCTTGTTGCACATTATTTTCAAGCTTAGGAGTAGTACGTGAGTGTTTACGGACTAGATTATTAATACGATTTTTAACAACTTGCTTAGCAAAGGTTGAAAGACTGCCCTTAGTTTTATCATACTGATCTATGCATGAAAGAAACTCACAGAAGAGGTCTTGTTCTATGTCTTCAATATCTTGATCAGTAAGCGATTTATAATATTTTGCGTAAAATTTTATTAAATTAACAACTTTAGGATCAATACCTGAATAAGAGTTTCGAGATTTCATAAGATGTGTCCTTAAATGAAAGACTTAAGGATGAAACTTTCTTAGTAAATATTGTAGGACATGAAAAAAATACCTCAGACAATCGTGAGTTTTTTACCCTCTGAAAACCTGGAATCTTTTTTCAAACCTCAGACACTCAAAACTTTGATCAGACAATGCACCTACGAACTGAACAGTTTTTGTAAATCCGGTGAATATATAGAACAAGACTTTCAACTTACAGGTAATTTCATGAGTGATTCATACAATGTTCAAGAACTTAAAGCACAACTTCTATTAAACTTAAGATCTTGTCTTTTGTACTTGCTACCTAACGGAACTTTTCACAAAAATGAGTTTCAAGTAGGTGATATATGGGGTAATAAAGGAAAAAGTTTAAGAGTAGAACTAAGTGGCAGTAGAGCCGGGTTATGGAATGATTTTGCAACTGGAGAAGGTGGTGACATTATCGACCTTTGGGCAGCTGTACATAGAAAGAATGCAAGGACAGAGTTTCCTGAGGTAATAGCTTCAATAAGTGAATGGCTCGGAAATAATAAAAAATACAGAGAGAAACAATATGTTGATGAAGACTTTGAGAAATTCATTACCCAAAGTTGGAATTATTATGATGAAAATGGTCAGGTGATTGTAAAAGTTTATCGTTCTGATCCTCCTGGAAAGAAAAAAGTATACAAGCCTTTTGATATCAAACAATCTAAGTTTGCATCACCAGAAATAAGGCCTCTATATAATATTCCAGGAATCTTAAAGTCTGATAAAATTGTTCTGGTGGAAGGGGAAAAATGTGCAGAAGCGCTGATAGAGAAGGGAATAACTGCAACAACAGCGATGTCTGGAGCAAATGCACCTATTGAGAAAACTGATTGGACTCCGCTAAAAGGTAAACACATTATTATATGGCCAGATAATGATGAAGCAGGTAAGAAATATGCTAAAAATGCTGAAAAAAAGCTTTTAGAAATCGGAGTTGAATCACTTGTTGTTCTTAATATTCCACAAAATAAAACAAAAGGCTGGGATGCTGCTGATTGTGTAGAGGAAGGAATAAATGTTAAAGAATTTTTAGCTTCAACTGCACTTACTACTAATACTCTAAGTACAAAAAGTTTGATTTCATTTTCTGCAAGGCAATACTTTAACGATAAATCACCGATGCCAGAAGATATAGTTGCTCCTCGAATTTTAACTCCAAGTGGACTTTTAGTGTTTGCTGGAGCACCTAAAGTAGGAAAAAGTGACTTTTTAATTTCTTGGCTAATTTACATGGCAGCAGGAGTTCAATTTCTTGATATGGTACCTAAAAGGCCTTTGAGGATCTTTTATCTTCAAACTGAAATTGGCTATCACTATATGCGTGAACGTCTACAGCAACTAAAAATCAATGAAGAACTGCTTGAGATTGCTTTGGATAACTTAGTCATTACACCTCAAACAAAGCTACTCTTAAATGATGATAGTATAGATGAAGTTCTTGGTGAAATAAAGAAATCATTTGGTTCAAATATCGTTGATGTTATAGCTATTGATCCACTACGTAACGTTTTTGATGCTGGCGAGAACAGTAGTGAAAATGATAACAATGCTATGCTATTTTTCCTGCAAGAAAGAGTTGAAAAATTGAGAGCGTTAGTTAATCCGAATGCAGGAGTCATTTTAGTACATCACACGAAGAAGATGCAAAAGAAATCATTAGAAGAAGATCCTTTTCAGAGTTTCAGTGGTGCTGGTTCATTAAGAAGCTTTTATACTACGGGAATGATAATGTTTAAGCCAGATGAACGGCAAAGTAGTCGTCAACTGATGTTTGAATTACGTAATGGTCATGCTATTCCATCAAAATATATAGATAAAATTAATAACTGCTGGCATATGATTGATTATGAATCACAGAGGCTTATAAATAAAGGTTATGGTCAAAAGTTAGATGCAGAACGTTCTCGTAGACATGATGTTATTTTGCAGTTGATTTATGAAGAAGCACGAGAAAAAGGAAAAGTATATACAATTAATTCATTCTGTCAGATATTTGAAGGTAAAGCAGGTCTTGGTAGTCAGCATTCTATTCGTAACCGTATCGATGTGCTTGCTGCAAAAGGTTATATAAAATTCAACAGAGAAGGTAAAAATGCTGCAAGAACAAAATATGGAATACTTTGTGTTGAAGGTATGGAAAAAAGAGTAACAAATCAACTAAACAAGAATGTTATAGTCTATGAAAAGATTTTACCTACTGATTACAAATCATCGGAAAGTGAGGATGTTGTTCCAGAAGAAAATCCAAATATTTGGGTTTATAACGATCAAATTTTAGATATCTAGAACTTTTTCACTAAAATTCTTTATTACTTAAATATTTCAGTTTTCAGTCTTGGCCAGTTTTTGTCAGAATGTGTTCAGTCTACGAAGTCAGAATTTGTTAATAATTAAAAAGTACTAGATTTTCAATAGTTTAAGAAATCGTCAGACTGTGAAATCGTAGACTGAAAAAAGAGATAAAAGGCTAGAAATATAGAGGGTTTTGTCCGATTTTCAGTTTTCAAAATAACTCCTATTATTATAAATAATAATATTAAGTAGTATGAATTAACACATACTACCTTTAGCTTTTAGCTTACTACAAAATCTCAATAGACAAAAATATGAAAAACCTACTATTGCATTTTGGATAACCTAAAAAAAGATGAAAGATAAATGCTTACAAAAAACAAGATGGCTGATAATAGCGTTTTAAAAAGATTCTACGACTTCAGGGTACAATTGTACAACTAGGACCCAAGTTACTCATGTGAGGTAGCTTAAAACTCGATTAAGAGCCATTTTTAAATTATTTCTTACCTTAAACTTTGACTTGCTACAAAAAACCTTGTTTTATTTTATCATATTTTTTATTTATTGTAAAATATTTTTTCAAAAAAGTGAACGGTTTGTGTAATTTCGGTGAAACAAGAGCTGGTTATTTTGGAGGTCTTATTGAAAGATAACGACTTTTATTTAAAACTCTTAAGGAAATATTTCAGATAATCTCTATAAACAAATTGTAGGTGAAGATAAAGAAAAAAGTTTGAAATTGCTGCAAACATAAGCTACAAAACCCTCTCAATAGTTCAAGATGGAGACAAAGATCAAAATTTATTTATTTACGTCTCCAGGTTTATCTAGTATAATGGAGACAAAATTTCTACTATATTATTGGTAGATAAAAAGCAGAGATACGGGGCTTTCTAAAGGGTGGGGACAATTTTTCACCCCCCTTGAAATTAAAACAAAAGGTGATAGACAAGATGTCAAACACAGATAGCTCAACTACAAGCTGGTTTTTGTTGTAGTTATTTTCTCACTTTCTTTACTTAATTCATCAAAGTCAGATTCATGTTTGTATAACTCTATACTTTTCGTATTCTCCTTCAGCTAGAGCTTTTGCAACTTCAGCACTAACTTTACCAGCATCTTTAAGTACTTCATAATCATTGAACAATAGAAATGCATCCAACTTTTCAACCCAATTCTGCATTTTCATTAGCCGATGCTTTCTTGCTTGAAGTTCCGCATAATCTAGGAAACAATATGCACTCAACTCTTTTTCAGTCAAGTAGTTTTTTGCAGTACTCACATCACTCTTATGAATTTTGTTGCCAGAACCATCTTTCCATGTAGTTAGCCCAATATTTGGTTTTTTGTGGTCAACTCGAGAGCTCTGCTGCAGTTAGGCCATCAATATAATTTATTCTGTACTTTTGCATAAAATTGTTTTGTTATTTCTGAATTTGGATCATAGTCTGCAGAGCATTCAGCATAAATGTCAGTAATCTTCTGGTAAAACCTACGTTCGGATGCTCCTGATTTTTTCAAGTAATTCATTGAAGTAGTCTTTGCCAAACTTTGGGCCGTTTTTTAGCCGTTCGCTATCTAATGCAAATCCTTTGATCTTTAAAATTTTCGTAGCCCATACTCTAAAAGATGTAGCCTTTTTAGAATTAACTCGATAACCAATAGCTATCCAAATTATAAAATTGTGTAGGGTACTGTTTACCATCTTCAGCAGTATTCCGGAAAATCCGGATAACTGAATCTTTATCTAACTCTTGACTAGCAAATATGTTCTGTAAGTGCTCACTAATTGTTCTAATGTTAACACCAAATAACTCCGCCATTCTTTTTTGTGTAAGTCAAATGTTTTCATCTCGATACAAAACATCAATTCTTACGTCTCCATCTGGAGTTGTATATAATAAAATTTCGTTTCCATTTATTATCATATCTGCTCTACCTTACTTCAAGTAGCATATAGGTTATTTGTAAAAAAGACAAGCAACTGTAAAACTCTAAAAATAGAGGACTATCTGCTTTATTCTTTAGCTGATAAGCAGTTTTAAAATTATTTTAACTTTTTTTTAGAAAATCCCCGGAAAAAGTAGTAAGAAATCCGGTATATATATATAATAGAAGGGTATTGATATAGTTTGTGGATGCGCTTCAAATACAAAAGCTTTAAGTGTCAATTCAAAACTCGGCAAACAAACATTGAGTATACTTGTATTTTTTTAGATGAGGTAAAAACTTCATTTTAAAGCTAGATGTAATTTTATAGTCAAATCTTAGCACTTCATCAAAGAATGCACGTAGTACCCTTTAAAACTTAATTAAATGGTATTCTTAGTAATCTTACTGTTACAAAACGAACTTGCGAGCAACGGTTTTTATCCTTTGCAAAAAAAATTGAACAGTTTTCGTAATTTTGGTGAATATATAATAAGAAAACAACTTTCTGCAGTAGCACATAATTCTCGAATTTCCGTTGTTGGTCTACAAAAACCTATGAATTTCTAGTGTATTTTGCAGAAACCAGACGATATTTTAGAGTAAGTGCTACTTGTAATTTTAATAATAGCAAATGTCAATCCTAACACTCGACCTCGGCAAACAAACGGGCTGGGCAATTCTAACAGATGGAATAATTGAAAGTGGGAGCAAAAGTTTTCATGGTAGCCGTTTCAGTGGAGGTGGAATGTGTTTCTTAAACTTTCGTAATTGGCTTAATTCTTTGAAACATGAGTTCACTGCAGTGTATTTTGAAGAAGTGAGAAGACATCTAGGAACTGATGCAGCGCATTGCTACGGTGGTTTTCTTGCAGTTCTCTCTGCTTGGTGTGAGGAGAACAATATTCCCTATCAAGGTGTTAATGTTAAAACTATAAAACGCTTTATAGCAGGCAAGGGCAATGCAAGTAAGAGTGAAGTTATTGAAGCGATACGTGAAAAAAGTTTTTCACCTAGAGATGATAATGAGGCAGATGCTTTGGCATTAATGTTCTACGCTATGAATTTTAGTAAAGATTTTAACACATTAAAAATACCATAAAAGTGGGTCCTTTCGGCCATACTGGCGGGTTTGGTGGGTCAGACCCCAGGCCTTCTTTAGTGTCAGAGATATTTTAAATATTAACTTTTTAATTATTAAGAATTTAAATTATATGAATTTAGCAATCCACTACTATCCTACTCGAAAATCTAGTCGAATATGAGCGTAATCCACGTAAAAATGACGATGTAGTAAATAGAATGTGTGCTTCAATCAGGGAATTCGGCTTTCGTATACCAATAGTTGCAAAAAGCGATGGTACTGTGGTTGATGGTCATTTAAGACTCAAAGCGGCAAGAAAACTTGGTATGGAAAGTATTCCAGTGGTCTTAAGTGATAATCTAAATGAACCACAAACCAAAGCTTTTCGATTACTGGCAAATCAATCAGCTAATTGGGCAAAGTGGGATGATGAGCTTTTAAAAGTGGAAATTCAAGAGTTAGAAGATTTACAGTTTGATCTTAAAATGACTGGATTTGAATTAGAAAAAGTTCAACATTTCCTTGATGATTTAGATAGTGAAAAAGAAGATCTTTCTGACTTAGCTATTGATGACAAACAAGTAACAAAACCAGGTGATCTATGGATTTTAGGTGATCATAGAATCTATTGTGGTGATAGCTCTGTAGTTGAATCATATAAAGCGCTGTTAGATGATAAAATGGCAGACATTACTGTTTGTGATCCTCCATATAATGTTGATTATGGTGGTAGCCAAGATAAAAAAATATTAAACGATAATCAAGGTGAAAAGTACGAACTTTTTCTCTACGATATCTGTTCCCATATTTTAGCATATACGAAAGGTGCAATTTACATTTGCATATCATCATCAGAGTTTTCAACGTTGCAAAAAGCATTTGAGGAGGCAGGAGGAAAATGGTCAACATTTATCATTTGGGCAAAGAATCATTTTACACTAGGCAGATCTGATTATCAGAGACAATATGAAGCAATGCTCTATGGATGGAAAAGCGGCAATAAACGTGAGTGGCATGGTGGTAGAAATCAAAGTGATCTGTGGTTTTATGATAAGCCAACACATAACTCATTACATCCAACAATGAAGCCAGTAGAGCTAATGGAGAGAGCAATAGTAAACAGCAGCAGATCAGGAGACATAGTACTTGATCCATTTAGCGGTTCTGGAAGTACACTGATTGCATGTGAGAGAACAGGAAGAATTTGTAGGACAATAGAGCTAGATTCAAAATTTGTAGATGTAACCATAAAACGTTGGCAAATATATACAGGAAGAGATGCCCTTTTAGCCAGTACTGGTAAAACTTTTGCAGAAATTCAAGAAGAAAATTCGTAAAAAGGAGCAAAAAGAGAGGAGGAAAAGAGTGGAAAAAATCAGCAGACGGAATGGGCAAGAGAGATAGGAGTATCAAAGCAATATGTCTGTTATTTAGTAAAAAAAGGAATAGTTAAGTTGGAGGATAGTTTGATCAATAGAGAACAAGCAAATGAAGCAGTAGCGGCAATAAGAGATCCAAGTCAGCCACTGAGGAGGAAAAATCCAGAAAACGAAAATACAAGTAACCTTTCCACGATGTTGCTAAAAACTCGAATAAAAAATGAAATGGAACGAGGTAAACTTCTTGAGGCAAAAGCTAGGGCTGAGATAGGAGAACTTGTAGCAGTAGAAGAAGTAAAGCGCGATGCATTTAATGTAGCAAGAGTTGTCCGTAATAATTTACTTAATATTCCAAATAGAGTTTCAGCATTGCTTGCATCACTAAGTGACACTGAAAAGATTCATATGGCGCTAACTGAAGAGATTACAAACTCATTACAAGAATTATCTAATACTAAATTTCAAATATAAGAAAGATTTTGAATATAAAATGGCTGATAACTTAAGTTTAGAGTTAATAAAGTGTCTCATTAATCAACCTGGATTAGATGTTAATGTTAGAGGATTAAATGGAAAAACCCCACTACATTGCGCTATAGAATTTGACGAATTAAGCATGGTGGATTTGTTACTCACAAAAAAGAATATTAATCCTTTTGTGGAGGATAATGAAGGTAAAACATCTCTTGATTACGCCAAAGAAGGGAAAAAGCAGAAATATTACAAGCGCTAATTAATAACAAGTACGGGTCAGAACAAGATAGTTTACTTCATTTAGCTGCAATGATAGGTGAAGTTAATGCAGTTAGATATTTGATAGGAAAAGGTATTGACGTTAATGTACGAAATGCTTTGCACCATACTCCATTACATCTAGCAGCAGGCATAGGACATGCAGAAGTTGTAAAGATTTTGATAAGAGAAGGAAAAGCTGAAATAGATGTCTTTGATGCACGAAATCAGACACCAATGCACTATGCAGTTAATAATAAAAAGTTGGAGATAGTAAAGTTACTGCTGAAGCTTGGAGCAGATGTGAATAGTGCACGCATGGGACAAAACTCAATGAAATTGTCACCTGTGCATATAGCTGTAAGTAATGCTAATTACGATGAAAGAGACTTATGTCTTGATATCCTCAAATCCTTAATAAAGGAGCCTAATGCTCAAGTAAATTTGCAGGACTACGAAAATAAAACACCACTACATTATGCTGAAAGACTGAAAACAATAGAAGTTTTACTAACGCGAGAAGATATAGACCCTCTGGTAAAAGACGATAGCGGTAAAACACCATTTGATTACGCTAAACCTGAGATAAAGAAGGCTTTGATGAGTAATAAATACGGTTCTGAAAAGAATAGTCTACTCCATTTAGCTGCACAAATGGGAGAAATTGAGCTTGTAGATGCAATTTTAAAAGAAGAAATCGATATTGATATTGTAAATAATAAAGGTTTATCACCGATTTACCTTGCTGCGGAAAAAGGGCATTTACATGTAGTAAAGTTATTGCTGAAAAAAGGGGCAAATTATACACCTGTTTTTCACTTAGCAATCAAATCAAACAATTTAGAGTTACTTAAAGTTTTGTTTACTGAAAAAAATGGGTCTTTGCTCTGCAGAGATACCGTTGTTAATTTTCCAACCCTTCATAATAAATATATAGCACAGAGAGAAATAGCAGATAAAAGGACGAAAAAACATAATAATATTATCTGCATCTATACTACAGTCAGCGCAATAGCAGTAGCAGTATATATAGGGTTGATAACAACAACAATAAGCAGTGCAATCATTTTTGCAACAATAACAGGGGTATTTGCGCTTGTTATAGCAATAATGATAAGTGAGATGAGCAAAAGATATATAGAAACGAATTTCAGAAAAAGATGTTTATGGAATTGGAGGAGTGTAGTTCTACTGTTAATGATGTTGAGATAGAACCAGTTATGAGTAGATGCAGACAATGATATACGCTAGAGCTTTTTCTGAAGGTTTAAGACCAGATCCGCAGCTTAAAGTGTCAGAGTGGGCGAATGAGTATCGAGTTTTAGCTCCAACTGCAGCATCAGAGCCAGGTAAATGGAGAACGGAAAGAACTCCTTATTTAAAAGAAATCATGGATTCACTATCTCCATCTTCACCAGCAGAGAAAATAGTATTCATGAAAGGAGCGCAGATTGGGGAACAGAAGCTGGTAACAATTGGATTGGCTACATCATAGATCAGACTCCTGGTCCAATGCTGGTAGTACAGCCAACAGTTGAAATGGGAAAGCGTTGGTCAAAGGGAAGATTTGCACCGTTAATAGAGAGTACACCATGTTTAAAAAGTAAAGTAAAAGACCCAAGGTCAAGAGATTCGGGCAATACTGTGCAAAGTAAGGAGTTTCCAGGTGGAATAGTAGTAATAACTGGAGCAAATAGCAGTGTAGGACTTCGTTCTATGCCAGTAAAATATCTCTTTCTTGATGAGATTGATGCCTATCCAGGAGATTCAGGAGGTGAAGGAGATCCAGTTTTACTCAGCATAGCTCGTACCAATACATTTGCACGGCGAAAGATTTTTTTAGTATCAACACCAACGATTCATGGAATAAGCAGAATTGAGAAAGAATTTGAAGCAACAGATAAGAGATATTTTTTTGTACCATGTCCGCATTGTAATTATTACCAAATATTAAAATGGTCACAAATAAAATGGGAAGATAAAAATCCAAATACAGCACACTATATATGTATAGAATGTGGTAAAAAGATAGAAAATCATCAAAAGACAGAGATGCTTGAGCGTGGAGAATGGAGGCCTACTAATAGAGTAAAAGGTGAGAAAAAAGGATTTCATCTTTCAAGTCTTTATAGTCCAGTTGGCTGGTATAGTTGGCAACAAGCAGTAGAGGATTTTCTCCATGCAAAGGAAAGTGAACAATTACTAAAGTTTGGATAAATACCACTTTAGGAGAAACTTGGGTAGATAAAGGAGAAGTACCTGATTGGAAGCAATTATTTAACAGGAGAGAATTTTTTCAGATTGGCACAGTACCAAGGAGAGAAGTGGTACTTACTGCAGGTGTTGATGTCCAAAAAGATCGTTTAGAAGTAGAAGTTGTAGCATGGGGAAAAAGCCGTGAAAGTTGGTCAATAGACTACCGAGTATTTGAAGGAGATACAGGAGGTAGGGAAGTATGGGGAAAACTCTCTGAGCTCTTAAATCATCATTTTATTGGTGAAAATGGGCTTGAATACATGATAAGCATGATGGCGGTTGATGCAGGGTATGCAACGCAGGAAGTGTATAATTGGGTAAGGAGTCATCAAGGCTCTGGAAGAGTAATGGCAGTAAAAGGTGTAAATAAAGCTCTAGTGCCACTTAGCAGCCCAAGTAGAGTAGATATAACAGTTGGTGGTCAAAAGCTGAAAAGAGGAATAAAGCTCTGGCCAGTTGGAGTATCGATATTAAAGTCAGAGCTTTTTCAATTACTTAATATTTTGAAAGAAGGTGAAGAAGCTCCAGCAGGATATTGTCATTTTCCTGAGTATGCACCTGAATATTTTAAGCAGCTAACGGCAGAGCAATTAGTCAGCAAGGTAGTAAAAGGATACACTAAACAAGAGTGGCAAAAGGTAAGAGAAAGAAATGAAGTACTGGATTGCCGAATTTATGCGAGAGCAGCATCTATTGCGCTTGGAATTGATCGTTGGCCAGAGAGTAAATGGAATAGTTTGAGTGGAAAAATGGAAAGCAAAAAGCCTAAAAAAGTAAGACAGAGTAAGTGGCTTGGTAATCAAAATGTACAGTGAAAAATATTTAACTCAAGTTGAGAAAGCAATTCAAAAACTGCAAAGCGGAGAAAGAGTTGTCTCAATTGCATATGGTGACCATGTTGTGCGGTACGGGGAAGTTCAAATAAAGGATTTATTGGAGCTCAGGCAACGAATAAAAGCGGGGTTAAAAGTTGCAGGCATGAGGCCAAAGAGGAAAATTGTTTTTTCAACGAGTAAAGGAATTTTATAAATGCTATTAAAAACCTTCAAACAATTATTCAACAAGCCAAAAATCAAAAGTTCAGCCTGGGATGCAGCAGGCTCAGGAAGAAGATTTTTTCACTTTCAACCAGAGTTAGGAAGTATAAACAATTTGCTGTCTCAAAACCTTGAAGCTTTACGTAGTAGATCACGTGATATGGTGAGAAAAAATCCTTACGCTGCAAATATAATTGATACGATAGTAAGTAACTCTATTGGAACAGGAATAAAACCACAATCAAAAGCAAGAGATGGAGAATTTCGAAAGAAAGTACAAGAATTATGGCTAAAATGGACAGATGAAGCAGACAGTAACGGAGTAAGTGATTTTTATGGATTACAAGCTCTAGTGTGCAGAAGTATGATAGAGGGAGGAGAATGTTTTGTACGTTTAAGAACGAGAAAGCTGGAAGATAGATTTTCTGTACCATTACAACTGCAAGTACTTGAGTCTGAACATTTAGATAATAAAACAAATCAAACTTTAGGAAATGGTAATGTAATAAGAAACGGGATTGAGTTTAACAGGCTTGGGCAAAGAGAAGCATACTACCTATTTAAAGAACACCCTGGTGAAAGTATGTTTGGAGAATCAGTGAGAGTGCCAGCAAATGATGTTTTACATATTTACAGACCACTAAGACCTGGGCAAGTTAGAGGGGAGCCTTGGCTTTCTAATATACTGCTGAAGCTTTATGAGCTTGATCAATATGATGATGCAGAGCTGGTGAGAAAGAAAACTGCAGCAATGTTTGCTGGATTTATTACGAGACTCGATCCAGAAGCAAATATCATGGGAGAAGGTGAAGCAAGTGAGCAAGGAGTAGCACTATCTGGCCTGGAACCTGGAACAATGCAGCTTTTAGACCCAGGAGAGGACATAAAATTTTCAGAGCCATCAGATGTTGGAGGAAGTTATGAAGCATTCATGAGACAGCAACTGAGGGCAATAGCAATAGGTACGGGAATAACATATGAGCAGCTAACAGGAGATTTAACAGGTGTTAATTATTCATCCATTCGAGCAGGGCTGATAGAGTTTCGCAGAAGGTGTGAAATGTTACAGCATAACGTGATAGTGTTCCAGTTTTGTAGACCTATTTGGAATAGATGGCTAGAATTAGCAGTGCTTTGTGGAGAACTGAGTATAGATGAAAAAGTAGTAAAAGCAGCGAAAGAAGAAGTAAAATGGATACCACAGGGATTTGATTGGGTGGATCCACTGAAAGATCAGCAAGCACAGCAAATGGCAGTAAGAAATGGATTTAAGAGTCGAGCAGAAGTAGTATCAGAAATGGGTTACGATGTTGAAGAAATTGATCAAGAAATAGCAGAAGATCAAAAGCGTGCAAATAGTCTCAATTTAATGTTTGACTCTGATTGTAAAGGGTTATGATGCTCTTAGGAAAACCATTAATGCTTGAGCCAAGAAGTTTTGAGCTATTGTCATTGAACAATCAAAAACATCCCACGTTTAAAAACATAAAGCACTCCATCAAAAGTAACGTAGAAAGAACTGCAATAATACCAATTCATGGAATTCTGACTAAAAAACCAGGAGCTTTTGACGTCTTTCTGGGAATGACATCATATGAGCAAATAGAAGAGCAAATTACACAAGCATTAGCAGATAGTAGCATAGAGACAATTATACTGGAAATAGACAGCCCAGGAGGAGAGGTAAACGGTATATTTGACCTGGCTGATTTTATTTATGAATCAAGAGCAAAAAAGAGAATTGTGGCATTAGCAAATGATGATGCATATTCTGCTGCGTACGCTATAGCCTCTAGCGCTGAGAAGATTTTTCTCACCCGCACTTCTGGTGTTGGCAGTATTGGAGTAATAGCAAGTCATATAGATCAAAGTGGGTTTGATGAAAAACAGGGAATAAAATACACCACAATCTTTGCTGGCAGTCGAAAGAATGATTTAAATCCGCATGAGCCAATGACGTCTGAAAGTCTGGAAAGCTTACAAAAAGAAGTAGACCGACTATATGAAATGTTTTTGCAGCTAATAGCAAGGAACAGAGGTCTTTCAATTGAAAAGATTCGATTAACAGAGGCAGGGCTATATTTTGGGGAGAAAGCAGTAGAAATAGGCCTTGCAGACGGAATGACAATTCTTTCATCTATTAATAAAAACAGGAGTATTACTATGAATGAACAAACTACAAATGACCTAGAAACTGATAATTTAACCAAGTATCGTACTGAAGTTCTTGAATTAATACGTTTATGTAATTTATCGAAGATGCCAGAAAAGATAGGAGAATTTATTGAGCAAAGTGTAAGTGTTGAGCAAGCTAGGGAAGTTTTAATGGAATTACTTGCAGAGAGAACAAAGAAGACAGAGATACTGAGTGCAATACCACAGAATTCAGGAGAAGAATTGATGATGCAGGTAGCGAAAAGTCGTAGGAGTTAAAGTATTTTTATAACCGCCGTATATAGCATTGATAAAAGCGGCGGTAAGCAGTTAAGGAGAGAAATTTATGAGTTGTATAAGCGAACAAAATAATCTGGGTGACTTATTAAAGTATGAGACATCAAGTCTATATTCAAGAGATCAGATAACAGTAGCAAAAGGGCAGAACCTAAAGCTTGGTACAGTAGTGGCTCTCGATAAAGATAGCATGGTTAAGATAATAAATCCAACTGCCACAGATGGTACACAAACAGCGATAGGTGCAGTAGTAAGTGATGTAAATGCGACAGAAAATGCTAAAGCAGTAATTATTACTCGTGGTGCAATACTAGCAGATCATGCAATTGTGTGGCCAGCAAATATCACTGAAGAGCAGAAAGCTGCAGCAATAAAGCAACTTGAAGCACGAGGGATCATTGTCCGCAAGGGAATTTAACTAAAATTAATAGGAAAAAAAGGAGAGAAAAAATGCAAAATCCATTTACAAATACAGCATTTAGCATGACGGCACTAACAAATGCGATGAATATATTGCCGATAAATTATGGACGAGTTGAAAATCTAAATTTGTTTCCAAGTAGGTCAGTAAGATTTAGACATATTACCATAGAAGAACACAACGGAGTATTAAGTTTATTACCAACGCAAGTACCAGGGGCGCCAGCAACAGTAGGAAAAGAGGAAAAAGAAAGGTAAGAACATTTACGATTCCACATATTCCGCATGATGATGTAGTGTTACCAGAGGAAGTACAGGGAATAAGGGCATTTGGATCAGAGAGTGAACTTAAAGCGCTGGCAGATGTAATAACCGATCATTTGCAATTGATGAGGAACAAACATGCAATAACATTAGAGCATTTGCGAATGGGAGCGCTGAAAGGAATAATTTTAGATGCAGATGGGTCAGAATTATTAAATTTGTACAACGAATTTGAAATCACGCCAAAAGTAGTAAATTTTGCCCTTGGAACAGCAACAACAGATGTAAAGCGTAAGTGTATGGAAGTACTCCGGCATATAGAAGATAATTAAGTGGTGAATATATGACAGGAGTACATGCCTTGGTAAGCCCTGAATTTTTTGATGCATTAACTTCGCATAGTAAAGTGAAAGAAGCATATGAAAGATGGCAAGAAGGAGCAGCGCTAAGGAACGACATGAGATCAGGATTTACATTTTGCGGAATAACATTTGAGGAATATAGAGGGCAAGCAACTGACCCTGAAGGAACAGTGAGAAGATTTATAGAAAGAGATACAGGGCACTGTTTTCCACTAGGAACAGCGAGCACATTTACAACATATTTTGCACCAGCAGACTTTAATGAGACAGTAAATACTCTTGGACAGCCACTCTATGCAAAACAAGAACCAAGGAGGTTTGATAGAGGAACTGATTTGCATACGCAGTCGAATCCATTGCCAATGTGCCATAGACCTGGCGTATTAGTAAAAGTCGCCATAGCTTAACATACTGGTAGAGTAATTACAAGTTGGTAAGGCATAAGAAGACTCTACTAGTATATACCTTGTTAGCATACTTATGAAAGAATGCAAGAGAATATTAAGAGATTACTAAAAGATTGTTTTGCCCATTTAGGAGAAGTGGCTTTATATAAATCAAAGGATAAGTCATATATGGTACAGGTATTAAAGCAACAGCCAGATAAATTATACGAGATTGGTAAGGACAATTTGTGGGAGAGATGCTTTTTCTTGAGGTAAGCATTTTTGATATACTGAGGCCAATTGTAGGAGATATTTTTGTTATAGGTGATCGCAAATACAAAATACACACACCACCACTTAGAGATAAATCTGGAATGGTCTGGCGAATCGAAGCGTATGGGGTGTAAAATGTCTGTTCATATAGAAGTTGAGGTAATAGAAAGTATTAAAGCTAAAAGAAGAAAAGTAGAATTAGCAATAGTGAGGCATTAAACAGAACGGCACTATGGTTAAAAGCGCAAGCAGCTAAGGAAATCAGTGAGGAAAAGAAGATAAAATTAAGTTTGATAAGAAAGAGATTAAGAATTTTTAAGGCGAAAACTAGCAGATTAGAAGTGTTAATTAGAGCAAATCTCTATGACATTAGAGCATCGGCAATTGGCAAAATACAAAAAACAAGAAGAGGATCGAAAGTAGGAAAGCATGAGTTTATAGGAGGATTTGCAGCAGTTATGCCAAAAGGAAATAGCGGTATGTTTAAACGTGAAGGAAGAGCAGCATTGCCAATAAAGGAAGTAAAACTACCGCTGGAACCTGAAGGCTCAAGAATAATAAAAGACCTTGTTAATTATGAGAGTGAGAGAGAGTTTGAGAAATACTTTAAGCATGAGCTAAACTATATTTTAAAGATATGACAAAGTTCTGGACAGATTTACATCAAGCAATTTGCAGCACACTGAAGGAAGAAATATCGGCTATACAGACATGTGAAATTTATCCATCGATAAGAAAAGAATTATTAGCGCCAGCGGTATTTGTAGAAGCTTGAGTTTAGAATCGGGGAAAGATCCTGGAACAGAAGAATTAGCCTTGAAAGCCAGGTTTGAAGCAAGGATTGTAGTTGATGGAACAGTCGAGGATTCCTCGGTAGTTGTCAGAATATTAGCAGCAGAAGTAGCAAGAGTAGTAAATAAAAATACTTGGAACGTGGAAAATGTTTCACCAGGAGAATTTATATCTGGGAAATGACGGATTTAGGCCAGAGTTAGATGCGTATTTAGTGTGGTTGATTGAATGGGTCCACTATCTGCATGTGGGAGAATCAGTCTGGTTAGAGGGAAAAATTAAGCCACATACAATAAACGTAGGAAATATAAATGTTGGATCATAGTTTTGCAATTTCAGAGCTAAATAGAAAATTAGCGAACATCATTCGTATAGGAGTGGTAAAAGAAATAGGTTATGAAAAAGCAAAAGTAAGAGTAAAAATAGGAGGTATTGTAACAGATTATCTGCCATGGATAACAAGCAAAGCAGGAAAAGATAGAGATTGGTCTCCGCCAGATATTGATGAACAAGTAATGGTATTTTCTCCTCTTGGTGAACTATCATTAGGAGTGATATTAGGAGGAATATATCAGGAAAAATACGCTGCACCAGAGAATAAAAAAGAAATAAATAGTGTGAAGTTTCAAGATGGAACAAAGTTTACATATGATAAAGGTAAGCATCATTTAGAGATTGAAGTAGCAGACAAAATAACACTGAAGGCTGGAGGATCGAGTATAGAAATGACAAAGAGCGAAATAAACCTAAAAGCAAAAAGAATAAATCTAAATTAAACGGAAAAGGAATGAATAAATCAGTTGTGCGGTTAGGGGATTATTGTATAGAAACAACACTGCATTTTTGCATTAGTGGGAGTAACAATGTTTTTGTAAATGGTAAGCCAGTTTGCCGGAAAAGAGATAATTTTACAGAAGGTAGAATATTAACTGAAGGATCAAAAACAGTGTTTGCAAATGGGTTTGGAGTGGGAAGAGTTGGTGATATGGTTTCTTGTGGTTCCAAGGTGATCAGTGGTAGCAGTAACATTTTTTCAGGATAAAATATGCTATACTTATCAAAAATAAAGTTATGAATATCGATATAACTACTAGTCTATTAGGAGACATTAGTAATTTAATAGATAGAGCAAAGAATCATCTTTCTGTTCAATTCAACTCTACTCTAGTATTGTTAAACTGGGAAATTGGCTCCAGAATTGATCAAGATATCCTAAAGCACAAACGTGCAGATTATGGGAAGCAAATCATCTCTCAACTTGCAAAAGAACTTCAGATTAAATATGGACGTGGATTTGATAGAACGTCATTATTTCGTATGGTACAATTTTCTAAATTCTTTCCTGATCAAGAGATTGTCGCGACACTGTCACAACAATTGAGTTGGTCACATTTTGTAGAAATTATTGCAATTTCTGATGAGCTGAAGCGTAATTATTATATAGAAATGTGTCGTATTGAAAGGTGGAGTGTTAGGGCACTACGTAGTAAAATCGATACTATGTTGTATGAACGTACAGCACTAGCAAAAAAACCTGAAGATTTCATAAGAAGGAGTATAAAAAATTTACGTGAAGAAAATATGTTAGCACCAGAATTCATTTTTCATGACCCATACTTCCTTAGCTTCATGGAATTGCCATCAAGTTATAGTGAGACTGATCTAGAAAATACAATCTTGGATGAACTGACAAAATTTTTACAAGAGTTTGGAAATGATTTTTGTTTTGTAACACGTCAAAAAAGGATGAGTACTAAAGCAACTGACAGGTATTTGGACCTGCTATTTTTTCACAGAGGATTAAAACGCCTTATAGCAATAGAACTAAAAATAGGTCGTTTTGAACCAGCTTATAAAGGACAGATGGAATGGTATTTAAATTGGTTGAATAAAAATGAACGAAAAGCAGGTGAAGAAAAGCCGTTAGGGATTATTTTATGTGCTGATAAGGATCAAGAAGATATAGAATATCTTGAACTTGAAGGCTCTAATATTCATGTTGCACAGTATTTAACACAGCTTCCTTCTAAAGAAATTCTTGAGAAGAAGTTGAGAAAGGCTATCTCTATAGCACGTGAAAAACATGCAAGTATTAAGTCAGAGCCATGAAAAATATATGCGAGGAATGGATGCTAAAACAGGAAAAACGTTAGAAGGAATAGAGCACTTAAAGCAGTCGATAATTGATATACTGACCACTCCTATTAACAGTAGAATAATGAGAAGAGATTATGGATCAAGATTATTTGAGTTAGTAGATAAGCCAATAAATAGGGATTTAACTTTGGAAATTTACGCAGCAACTGCAGAAGCTTTGGAAAAATGGGAAAAGAGGTTTAAATTGGAAAAAGTAAAAGTTGAAGGAATAAAAGAAGGGAGAGTAACATTGAATTTAGAAGGTGTCTATCTTTCAGAAGGTAAGTTCATAAATATTAATGGAGTAGTTGTTTAAAAATGCAGCAGCCAAACATTATCGAACCACTGAACTTTGAAGAGATTTTTTCTCGGATGAAGGAAGAGTTAGTGAAAAGTTTTACAGCATTAGTAGAAAGTGACCCAGCGATGAAGGTTTTGGAAGTTGCAGCATGGAGGGAATTACTACTCAGAGAAAGAATAAATGAAGCAATAAAAAGTAATTTACTTAAGTTTGCAACGGGAGAAGATCTTGATAATTTAGCTGAGTTTTATGGAGTGGAGAGGCAGAAAGAAGAAGAGGATGAACGATTTAGAAAAAGAATTAAAGCAAAGATAGTAGGCTCAAGCAAGGGAGGAAGCAAAGAATATTATCGTTATCATGCACTTTCGGCAGATAGAAGAGTAAAGGATGCGCTAGTAGAATCGCCTATACCAGGGAAAGTACAAATTTCAATCTTATCAACACAATTATCCACAACTGGCATGGTGTCAGAAGAACTACTTGAAATTGTAAAAAAGCAGGTTACTAGAGATGATATAAGGGTTTTAACCGATACAGTAACAGTGGTAGGTTGCAATATTACGGAAATAGATATTCACAGCAGGATCAGTGTTAATTCACAGGCACTACCAGAAATTATTGAAATAGCAAAGAAACAATTTATCGAAAAATTTGAGTTAGCAAAGAGATTGGGGTGGAGTGTGACAAGATCATGGATAATAGCGAATTTATTTGTAGATGGTGTAGAAAATGTGGAATTAATCGAGCCAAAAGAAGATGTTGTGGTGCTAGGTAATGAGTGTGCTGCTTTAAGAAACTTAGAGATTGGGTTGAATTAATGTTATTGCCACCAAATGCAACAAAACAGGAAAAAGCGCTAGTAGATGCAACGGATTATAAAGTTGATCCAAGTTGCATCAGAGGGTTTAAGTTTAGTCTTAAAGAAGAAACATTGCCGTGGTTGATTGAGGAATATGAATTGGGGAGATACTACGCTGGGTAAAAGATAAAAGAAGAGCGATAGTAGAAGGAGTAAAGTTTCAAAGACTACGTGGAACGCCTGCATCACTTAAAATAGCACTAAAATGGGCAAATATAGAAGATATTACAATTATCGAAGAACCATCTGGTAAACATTTTTTTGAACTGCAAATAGGAATAAAAGATGTTCCAAATGACTTTTTTGTAGATGCAGTAGTAGAACTTGCAAAACTATCACTACCAGCAAGATCGCGGCTAATGAGGATTTTCAATGATCACTATAATATTAGCAGATTTATTTTAGATGAAAGCTTTTTTGGAAGTTTGTTATCGGATTACTCAGGGATAAAAATTGAAAAAGACGGACCAGTATTATCGTTTGGAAGAGTAAATTTTTTCAGGTTCAGTGGTGAATCAATTAAGGTTATAGAGAGTTATCTACGCAACCATTATGAACAAGCGCTTAGTAATGATATATATCGGTTAGATGTAGCAGTACTTGGAGAAACAGAGCCTCATACGAAGGATTACAAAGGCATCTATGAAAGAAATCATCAGTGGTATAACTTAAAAGCACTATATCCATTACCACAGAATTTATTACCAGAAATAAAGTTTGCGAAAGCACAGATAGTATTATCTGATAGTTGGAGATTAGGAGAAATAAACGCATGCTTTCCAGTTGGTAGTGTAGAGGAAAAAGGGAATAAATTTGTATTGGAAAGCGATAAACTTTCAGGTCAACGTTGGAATTTAAAATATAAACCAATTTTAGGAAGGTTTAGCGTTATCCATGATTACAAAGTAGAAAATTATACCAATCAGCAGATCACAAGATATGGTTTAGCAGAACACAACGTTTACTATAAAAATGATTTAGAGCAGAAAGACTCAATACACGAATTAGAAAATCACATTTTAGTGTTTTATCCAGGAGTACTGAAATGGCACGAACATCGACATTTGCACAGAAGTTGGAAAGATAATCAAGCAATATGTGTAATAAGTTAAATACTTATATTTAGATCCTCATATATTATATTAATAATAGGTAAAAGTGTATGAAATAAAAAGAAAAGGACTTGCTTTCTCATGCTAAAAAGGACATGACTTGAATAGCAGCAGGTAAATATAAGAAATTTGTCTGGCGCTAGAAAAGCTAATTTTGTGAGGTAAGTATGAAGTTCAGTGAGGAAAAGGGAGAAGCTTTTAATAAGTCATTTTATGAATTATTAGAGAACTCGTTTAAGAATATTAATGAAAAAGATGAAAAAGGGGAAACAGTATTGCACCATGCAGTAGAAATCTCCGATTGCAAAACAGTGAAGTTATTAATAACAAAAGGAGCGGACATCAATGCAAGAGATAAAAAGGGTTATACACCACTGCACTGCGCAGTATTTGCGAGAAGTTTAGAAAATGTAAAAGTGCTGATCAGGGGAGGAGGAGAAATAAATGCCACTAAATATATCAACGGATGTACGCCACTGCACTCTGCATGTAGGCTAGGGGCAGGAATTGCAATAATAAAAGAGCTAGTAAAAGCAGGAGCTGGAGTTAATCAACTGGATAAATATGGTGCAACACCAATGTATTATATATGGGAGAGTGAAAGGTATGGCCTATGGGATAATGGAGAGAATGAAAAGGCGAGGAAATTTCTGGGAAAGCAAGGTGGAATAACAAAAAGTAGAAAACTGACGTGCTATGGAATAGAGGGTCTAGTGGGAGAAATAGCAGATATGTTGGATAGGAGCTATTTACCTGAGTTAAAAATAATAGAGATAGGAGAAATAAGGAAGAGAGACAAATCACTAATAAAGGAAGAATGTAAAAATTTAGCAAGCAAGATAATCAGCCAAGTGAATGAAATGATTGATGAAGTGGTGGAGGCAGACTTAAGCAAGATGTGGTGAGAAGGGAGCTCAAAAAGATGAGCAAAGAGTTTGGTTGCGAAAATTTCAAAGGGAAAGTGAGGTATGTTATGTCAAGGAAAGAAGCAAGGAATGTTTTTGATAGGTTATTGAAAGCATTATCAGAAAACAGGTTTCAACAAATAAATGAAAAAGACGCAGCAGGTTGCACAATATTGCACCGAGCAGCACAGGTGTCAGAGCCAGAAGTAATAAAGTTATTAATAGAAAAAGGTGCAGGTACAAACGATAGAAACAATAGAGGCGAGACACCGTTGCACCTAGCAGCGTTTTTAGGAAGAAGAAAAAATGTGAAAGTGCTGATAGAAGGAGGAGCTACAGTAAATGCAAAATCAAACAATAAAGCAGTACCACTACACTTAGCCTGTTTAGCAAGAAGAATAGGAACAATAGAAGAGCTGATAAATGCAGGAGGAGATCTTGATACAGTAGATAAATTTGGATGTAGCCCACTACACTATGCTAAAGTTTATAAAAGGGTAGCAAGTTTTCTAGAAAAGAAAGGTGTAAATATGAAAGAAATACCAGAAATGTACGATAGGGCAAAAGAGGCAATAGAGGAGATAATAGAGAAACGAAACGTGAATGAATTACAACTAAAGGAGGCGGATTTAATAGATTAAGCATATAGATTTATATCTTAATATAATATGTGGAAAAAATGTGTATATTTTGTAAAAAAAAACTTGCTTTTTATGCCAAAACAGCCATAAGTGAAAAAGTAGCTGGTAAACAAACAAGAATTATCAAGCGCTAAAGTGAGCCAAATTGGAGCCACTTTATATTGCATTAATAGCTGAGGAACGTTATGGTAAAATT
The DNA here is from genome assembly GCF_031205055.1 of Wolbachia endosymbiont of Listronotus oregonensis. Lineage (NCBI taxonomy): Bacteria > Pseudomonadati > Pseudomonadota > Alphaproteobacteria > Rickettsiales > Anaplasmataceae > Wolbachia > Wolbachia endosymbiont of Listronotus oregonensis. The sequence goes on from NZ_CP102118.1 coordinate 1,093,834, forward strand.
TAGTAAGAAAGAAAGAGAAGAATTTAATAATTCATGGAAAGAAGTATTAGATAACTCAATAGAAGATATTAATAAAAAAGACACAAAAGGAAGGACGATATTGCATTACGCGGTGGGAATGCCAGATCCAAAAAAAGTTAGGTTATTAATCAAAAAGGGAGCAGATGTAGATGCAGCAGATGCCGGGAAATATAGACCACTGCACTTAGCAGTAATGGGACAACGTCTAGAAAATACAAAGGAGCTGATAAAGGCAGGAGCCGATGTAAACGCAGTGGAACGAAGTAGCAAATTTGCCGCGTTACATCTGGCATGCATGGTAGCAGAGATAAAAGTAGTAGAAGAGCTAGTAAAGGCGGGAGCGAATGTAGAGCAAAAGGATAAATCTGGCAAAACCCCAATGGATTATGCGAGAAATAATAAAGAGATAAAAGAAGTGTTAGAGAACGTAAAAATGGCAAATAAACAGAGGGAGTTTATAGAAAGAATAAGGGTTATATCGGAAAGTACAGCAGCAGGTGTGATAGTGGCAAAAGAAGAGGTAGAAACTATGGATGAAAAAGTGCTATGAGCCGTAACTTTTTTTTAAATTCAGAAGCTAGGATGGAAGAAATAGAAAAGAAAGTAATGAATTTAGAGAAAAAAGCGTTGGAAGAGCTGAGAAAAATATGGAAGAAGGTATATGGGAAAGAAGCGCCTAGATACTCAAAGAAATATCTGATACCAAGATTAGCTTATAGAATGCAAGAAAAAGCGTATGGAGAAATGTCAAGAAAAGTAGCAAAAAGACTAGAGTATCTGACAGATCGGCTAGAGAAGGGAAAAAGAATAAGTAGCGATAAATTACCAGTAGAAGGGACAGAATTAATACTAGAGAGAGGGGAAGAGACTCACGCGGTAATGGTAACAGATAAGGGTTTAATCTACAGAGAAGAGTTTTATACGTCATTATCAGCAGTGGCAGGAAAAATAATGGGAATGAGCTACAACGGACCTTTATTATTCGGGATGCGTGATAAAAGTGGAAATTGAGGAGAGAGAATGCTAAAAGAGGTAAGGTGTGCGATATATACAAGAAAATCAAATGAGGATGGACTAGAACAAAAGTTTAACAGTCTTGATGCACAGCGAGTAGCATGTGAAAAGTACATAAAGAGCAGAGAGGGCTGGGTAGCATTGGCAAGAAGGTACGATGATGGAGGATATTCAGGGAAAAATTTAGAAAGACCAGCGATAAAGGAATTATTTGAAGATGTAAAGGCAGGAGAAGTAGATTGTGTAGTAGTATATACATTAGATAGACTATCAAGGGAAACAAAAGATAGTATAGAAGTTACATCATTTTTTAGAAGGCACCGAGTAAATTTTATAGCAGTAACACAAATATTTGACAATAATACGCCAATGGGAAATTTTGTACAAACAGTGTTATCAGGAGCAGCACAACTAGAAAGAGAAATGATCGTAGAAAGGGTAAAAAATAAAATAGCATCATCAAAAGAGCAAGGGTTGTGGATGGGAGGAACTTTGCCGCTAGGGTATGATGTAAAAGATAAAGAATTAATAATAAATGAGAAAGAAGCAAAGACGGTGAAACATATATTTGAAAGATATTTGGAGCTGAGATCAATGGCAGAATTGGCAAGGGAGTTAAACAGCGAAGGGCACAGAACAAAGAGATTTGAAGCAAAATCGGGAAAAGTGTATGGAGGAGAGATATTTAAGAAAGCGACAGTAAGGAGAATAATAACAAATCCAGTATACATGGGAAAAATAAGGCATTATGATAAACAGTACGGAGGAAAGCATGAATCAATAGTAGAAGAAGAAAAATGGAAAAAAGCGCAAGAATTGATAAAGAATCAGCCATATAGAAAAGCAAAATATGAAGAAGCATTGCTAAAGGGAATAATAAAGTGCAAGAGCTGTAATGCAAATATGACGCTGACGTACGCAAAAAAGAGAATAAAAGGTATAGATATTACGTATGCAACAATCATTTAGTTGGAAAAAGCTGTGCGTCAAAGAGTCGGAATATAGTAGCCGGAGAAGTAGAAAAAGAAGTAATGAAGAGAGCAGAGCACCTATACAAAAATTGGCAAGAAAAAGCGGAAGAATGGGAAGAGTTAAGCTTCGGAAAACAGAAGGAAGTAGTAAAGAACTTAATAAGTGGGGTAATGGTAAGAGACGATGGAATAGTAGTAAGTTCTGAATCAGGAGAGATATTTATACCAATGAATTTAAAGAAGAAAGGAAACAAATGCACAGTAGTAGAACCAGAAGGAAAAACAAATAATGCGCTACTGAAAGCAGTGGTGAGAGCACACCTTTGGAAACGTCAGCTAGAAGAGGGCAAATATGGAAGTGTGAAAGAGCTGAGCGTTAAAATTAATATAGGTACAAGACGTATACAACAAATTTTAAGATTAAATTATTTAGCTCCAAAAATAAAGGAAGACATAATAAATGGGAGACAGCCAAGGGGTTTGAAGTTAGCTGACTTGAGGGAAATACCGATGTTATGGAGTGAGCAACTAGAGAAATTTTATGGATTAGCGGCGTAATTACACCATTTATAAAAACAACAAAAGGAGAGAAACTATGAACACCAAAACTATTGAAAGGTATTGCTGAGAAATAAGAAAGGTAGCCAAATTGCCGCTACTGCAGTTGATACAGAGGAATCAAGGACCTCTGATGTACCAAAAGATGTTGAGGTAAAAGAACAAACTAATGCTGAAAAAGCTACAGCTCAATTGTGTGAAAATATCAACGAAAATAGTGATGATCTTAATATACTTCAACCTACATGTGAAACCAGCGAAAAAGCCCAAAACTCCTCAATAGAAACGCCAAATGCCACTGACAGCCCCTCTTTAGCTGTATGTTTTGATGGCGATGCAACAGACAAAAAAGACAACCCATCAATAAAAACAACGCAGCAAAGACAAACAATCTTAACTGGTTTTGTTGGTACAGCGTTATTAGTGAGTAGTGTTGCTATATCCTGGAAATGCACGTTATAGCGGTAATTGGCGGGGATTGGCTTATGTAGGTTTTGCGCTGTACAATCTTTATAAAGCCCAATACTAAACTCGAAAAAGTTGAAGATGTAGAACAACTCACCACTCAGCCTTTTTTGAATCTGGCATAAAATGTGTATACTCGAAAAATATGAAAATTTTACTACTTGCTAACAAAACAATTGGCATTTTTGAAGTCCTTTACGCCGTTAAATCCACAGATTCATTTGCTAGGGTTTTTATGGGGTTTACAGAAATAGTTGTAAGAGATGACCTAAAAAGTACATCTAAAGCCTAAAATGCGATTGTAAGGTCACCTCTGAGGGTTATTTTTTTCTTTAACGTACTACAAAGTTTAAAAGAATAAGATTTAAGAAGAATTTGATAGGAAGTAACACCTAAACTCTATTACTCATCGTCATAGTCAGGATATTGTGGAGGAGCTTCTCCTTACTTTATAAGATAACTTCTTTAGAAGGCTTCCTGTAATATTAACTTACTTCCCTAACTTGAGCTTAGGGCTCACAGCACATACTTTTAAACTTGCTAAAAACCAATACAAGTTGAAAACTCTAAAAATTATTAAGTGCACCTACAACGCTTGCAATTTGATCAGCTTTAACATCGCTAAGTGCTGTGTTTGCTTTATATAAACAGCAACCCCCTGCTATAAGAAAAATTGATGCAGCTACAGCAAGTGTGAGACATATTGCTAAATAAGGTATTGTTAAACTTGCACCAACAGCAAACACTCCAGCTATTACAAAAGCAGCAGAAGCATAGTTACTCTGTTTTCTACTCTGATCACTTGCTACTGGGAGTTTTGTATTTTCATCCTCATTTTCTTGTAGTCTAGCCAAGTTTTGCTGTGCTCTATTCAGCTCCCCTTCTTTCCGCTCAAGCTGAGCTTTTGTCCTTTGAAGTTCATCCTCTTGTTCCACCCTTTGAGCCAAAGTCAAATCTCTTTCTTCTCCAAGTTGAACGTTTTGATGATTAAGATTTTCAATCTTCTGTTCTTGCATAGAAATAGTTTCGGATAATTCATCTCGTTCATCAGTAAGACTTTTAATCTCTTGTGATAATTTTTGAGCATAACTGTCTGAAGTAGCAAGCTGAGCCTTACATTGGAGTAATTGATCAGAATGAAATTGGAGTAATCGATCAGAAATAGTAAGACTCATGTCTTTGTAAAATATCTGCAGCTTTGCGTTTCTTAATTCTTCATTTAGAAATGATATATCTTCAAGATCTTGATTTTGAAGAGCATTTTTTAACTGTTCTAGAGATGAAGTATTTTGCTCCAAATTATCATTACTTTCATACTCTGAGCTTTCAGCTGTGTGAATATCATTACTTATTTTCTGCTGGACAGGACAGGGAATAGTATCATTTGCTTTTACATCAGAGCTACCCGTAGTAGTTTCTTGAGGACTTTTAAGTTTTTGAGTTTTCGGCATTTTACGTTCTCTTTGAGATATTTTTTTTATTTGCTCATTAAACGAAGCAACATTATCGAGATTATTAATAAAACATGACCTAATTTTTTCAATCGAGTCCTTTATATCTTGGATACTTATGTCGAACAATCCGTCAAACAATCCTTCTAGACCAATATACAATGCCGTTGCAAAGTGTGCTGTTCTGATGCTAGCAGCATTAAACTCTTTATTTATCTTACCGTAATTAATAGATCCCTTTGTTGAACAAAGATTAGTTAACTGTTCAAACTTATTACCCATTAGAGAGGCAAGTTCAACTTTTTCTCTATTTATTGGTGTATATTGAGATAAAACTTTTTTTACTCCTTCATGATCATTCCAGAGCATTCTTGCTATTTCAGATGCTATAAGACCGCACGAGTAGTCATCCTTTTGAAATTGAGTGTTTGAAACATATAGATTACAATCTTGTTGGGTTAAGAAGTCATTAATACAATCTCTAAAGCTATTTTTCTCACCTATAGCTGGATTCTGAGCATCTACAAATAATATATTTTTTTTATTCTGATCTACAAAAAAGTAGAAAACAACCCAGTGATTTTCATGTTGCCCTTGTTCTACAGGACGCCTTCTAATGTAGAGTACATCTCTATTTTTTTTACTTATTAATTCAAACATTTCTTTTAATTCATTAGAAAATGCTGAACCTTCATCTTGAACCTTAACTATAGGCTTATTTCTGCTGTTACCGCTATCATCATTCTCAGAACATAAATCAAATAATGAGAAGCGTATTCCTATATTATCATACCAACCTTCTTTGCCATCTCTTCCTGAGAAGAACTCGCTAATTTCTGCGATTTTATTAGAGTCAACTTTGCCAATAATAGACTGTACTACTTGTCCTAGCGATTTATCATCCTGGCTAGAGCAAGAAATAAAGGCTAGACTATTCCTTGATAAATCAAAATTAGCTTGTTGACCACCACCATCAATAATTGTGTTTCCTAACATGATGTTTATTCACCTCAAACCTATTTAATTAGTATATCACTAAATAACGATTACATCAAGTAAAATTGAGTATGGTTTCAGAATAAATCTTTGATTTTAAGACTATGTGCCTTTTGATAGCCTGAAGATGGTTTTATGTTTCTTGTTTCTTTTCCTTCATCAATATATTGTTTTTCTATCAATTTTGAACATCTTGCTCATAGTCATTTTTTGTCTACTACTTTCAAAGCACGTTCTCTCAAATCTTCACTATATGACTTTGACATTTTTCTACCTTTTTTAAAGCCATTTTATACTTCATTTATCCTTTCTAGAGAAATCTTTCGTCGATTAGCTGTAGGTGAAAAAATTTCTTACAACTGCGAGTTTGAACTGATTTTACTATAGATCAACAAAATTGAGAACCACCATCTATATTTAATATCACTATTATAAGAATATGATGGATTATGCTTTAAAGGAGTGCAAAAGCTGCTGAAGTTTTTACAGCAAAGCTGCATGGAGCCACTTCAGCAGAATAAACAGAAAGTTGCTCCCACTGCTCCATAGAAAATAGCTTCCTTATTAACATCCTTACTCATTGCTAATACTCCGTAATGGTCAATAGTCATAAACTCTCACGTGCAACTTATACATTTATTTTGTTATATTCACTGTATTACTTTTTTAAAAGCTTTAATTTACCTATAACCCTAATCCATCTATTATCAAGAGAAGAAAGGTGATCTAGTTGGTTGGGCAAATGCCGCCTTTGAGTAGGTTTCATTTAGCTTGTCACTAGGTCTTGATACCGCATACGTAATACCAAAAGCAACAATTCCAACTACCAGTGCAGCAGCTATAACTAACGTTGATAACCCGACATTGGCAATACCAAACCCAACACCGACTGTCAATGCAGCTATAACACCACAAATAACAGCAGTTTTTATTGCTTTACTGGGTTTAGTTTTTGCCTTTTTCGGAAGCCGTATTACATTTTCACCCTTAGCATCCTGCGCTTGCTCACTTGTAGAAAAAAGCCGTACAGAATTTGTTTTTGATTGTGAATTATCTTTTTTAACAACCTCTTTCAACTTACCTAGTAATGTATTTGCCGCTTCTTCCCCTATCTCTAAATCATCGTACCCATTTTTAGCAACACCTGTATCACGTTTTGAGATTACACATTCTAAAAAACCCAACAAGCGTTTTGGTATAAATGATAGTCCTTTCTGAAAACCATAATCTTTTTTAATGTTTTGGAACTCTTCAATCAGTTCCTGTGCATTGTTTTCATTACCTATATATTGAAAAATGACGCTTGTATCTCCATTTTTATTTGATTCTATTAGCTTACCAAAATGAGGCAATGATTTGATCTTTCTGAACGCTGTTAAACAATCTTGCAAATTAGGATCTTTATTGATTTCTCTTCTATCATCCTCAGTTAAAGTTGCGCCGTGAACTAAAAAAATAAAGAGAACGTCGATCTTGGAGACCTTGTCATAACAGAAGATGTTACTTCTAAGTCCTAAACTTATTGGCGTCTTACCTTGAGAATCCTGAACATCAACATCTGCTCCTTGCTTTAAAAGTAGCTCAATTATCTCTGCGCAAAGATGTTCAGCAGCATTAGCTAGGTGCGATTTTTCACCAGAAGAACAACTATAACGATTAATACATGCTCCTCTATTGATAAGCAACTTAGCAATTTCTGTATGTCCAAAGTAAATAGCATACCCCAAAGCTAAAGTATTGCCTTTTGTAATCAATACTCCGAGCTTTATAGACAAAGCATGATTGAAACTTGTAGCATTAGGATTTGCTCCCCCATCTAACAAGGACTTCACCTTTTCTATATCTCCACTTTTAACTGAATCTATTAGCTGCTCATCAAGTACATGATCGCCTGATTGAGATGATTTAGTAAATACTACACTATAATCTATATCATCAATTGTTGCTTCTAAGGGTTGGCTTGAATTGTGATAATAAGATAGAGTACTACTATTTTCTTCATGTTTACCTCCTACTATTCGCTTTAGTAGTTCTTTCTTTTCTATTTTTTTTATATCAAACTGATCAGAAAAACTGAAAGTTAGTTTATCTTCAAATGCTTCTGAAAAGTTATGTACGAAGCTGTTTTTATAACTGCAAGGAATGGACTTAGTCCCAACTGTTCTAAACATAGAATTATTCGAACCAGGACTCCTTTTGTCTTCAAAATCACAAATTTCTTCTCGGGTTAAATACATTACACTTTTAGCTATTTTAGGGTTGATTTGATCAATCAAATTTTTGATATACTCTTTATCTTTTTGACTTACTACGATAACTCTGATGTTAAATCTCTCATACAAGCATTCGTTTTCTATTCCATACTTGCCTCTACCTATATAGATTTGTCCAATTCCATCTCCCAAAGCTACTACCGGAATACTAGATAATTTGCAATATGCATCTTTCATAGATTGATCTGCCAAAAGCTTATCAGCTTTCTTTATCACACTTGTATCTACACCTTGTTTACAGTACTTTTTTAGCCATTTTTCACGAAAATCATTATAACTGCAACTGTGATAATTTGTTGCATTTTCTGCATAACTTAATGCATCAAGCAAATACGATCCTCGACTGTTTAGGTGGATAGTTGATACACTATTTTGACTCACTGTATTGGGGTAGGAGTATCCACAAAGCTTGGCTCTCTGTTTCTCTGGTATTAACTCACCTGCAACAATAGGTATTCCCCTTACTTTCGCTTCATTTTTTGGTAGTAATTGGCCATTTGTAAAAGCAAATGCTGAAAAAAGCGTCCAGGCATTGGTACCGTGTGCAACAAAAGTTCTTCTATCAATCACATTACTGCGTTCATTCAATCTGATTTCAGGGTGTTCCGCTTTAAATTCTTCACCCATCTCGAACAATTGCTTTTCCAATTTACTTGGCCTTCTGTTCCGCATAAAGCTTTTATGCAATTCAGAAAACTCCGTTAATTTCTGTATATTCATCACTTCAATAAAAAAATTTACATAATGCTAGTCTAACAAATTAACTCGCAAAAATCAAGAAAAAAAGCTCAAAACGATTCTAGACTCGACTACTATGGCGAAAATAGCTGACATATTACTACCACTTCCGATTGATCAGTTATTTTTTACACGCAGTTGAAGAAGATACCAAAGTTTCAGTTAGAGCAGACTTACCCAAATTAATATTAAAGAAATAGTTGAACCTATACCATAAAATATTTTAGCAAAAACATAAGTTAATTAGCGTCATAAAAGATCTAATTGTTTGCTTTTTTCAAAAATATAAAAATAGTACGTATATTTGTGAGAACAAGCTGCGTAAAAATAGTTTTGTATAAACAAAAGCGTAAAATTGTTGCAACAACTACAGACAAAAAACATGAAAGGAAGGAAAAAGGTGGTCTTCCCTTCTTCCTACTACTTTTCTTTAATTTGACTGTACAGTTAAATACTCCAGACAAGTCAGTTATATTAACCTCTATAAATCACACAAATTAGTATAATAACCAAACAAACTGGACTTACTAGAACCGAGATCGATACAATCCTTGATGTTGCTCGGAATCTGGATGCTTAAGGTTGCTATTTACATGGATTATTCGCGCTGCCAATGCTTGTAGCTCTAGTTTAGGAACGTATATCTCTTTAATATCTTTAAAATCAACAAACTCAATAAGAGATTTTTCTATACCTCCAAATTCTACTACAATTTTATCTCTGTGCATTTCAAAGAATTTCTTCATGTCGTCAAATGTCATTTTTTTAAGATCATACTCGTAATATGTTGATAAAGCATCAATCAATGGTTTGTGGCTGTGCAGGAAAATTTCTTTTTTCACTTTGTTGGCTTGGTCAATCAAGGTATGAGCATATTCTGGGTATTGCTCTTGTAAGCTTTCTTGGTTATCAAACTTACCGCGTACACTTTCATCTTTTTTCCACATACTAATTAATGTATTAGTATTGCTTGCTTTCAGAAAATCATATAGTGGTTTATTTTCCTCTTCTTCAAGTCTCTTGACTTCATCTAGACACCTGTCCCAATATTCTGACAGTTTTTCTATTACAGAGTTTGGCTTTTTCATTCTAGGATTTTTTATTAAAATATGCCTAACTAGAACTTCTCCTACGTCCAGACTTAGACGATATGTACAAAGAGTTCTTTCAGATACAGCACGAGTAACATCAGCCCCTTTCTCCACTAGAAATTTTACTATTTCTGCACTACCATGTCTAGCAGCATAATGTAATGGAGTACATTGAGAAAATAAATCTACAGCATTAACATCAGCCCCTTTCTCCACTAGAGATTTTACTATTTCTGCATTACCATATCTAGCAGCACAATGTAATGGAGCATATTGAGAAGATAAATCTGCAGCATTAACATCAGCCCCTTTCTCCACTAGAGATTTTACTATTTCTGCATTATTTCTTTCAATAGCACAATATAATGGAGTGGATGAATGAAATCCTCCTTCAACATTAACGTCAGCCCCTTTTTCTATTAGAGTATTCACTATCTCTATATAGCCCCGTTCAACGGCTACAAGTAAAGGAGTATTTTCCACTGTATCTATAGCATTAACATTAGCTCCCTTTTCTATTAGAGCACTCACTATCTCTATAAAGTTACCTCTAACAGCCTTGTGTAATAGATACGCTAGGTCAAAATCAAACTTTTTCCACCTTTCATATTCGCTTTGATCTGCTGCTTTTAACTTCTCTTTTATTTTGTCAATTACATTACTCTCATTTAAATCATTATCAGCATCTACTGCACTTAATGCTTCTTTCCACTTCGATTGTAACATATAATCTCCTCATATTAAAAAACAATATAATCTAATTATTATATGCTTTAATTAAAAAAGTCTATATTTATGTGTTTTTTGTACCTTATATAAAGTTACTAATAGTTACTTTAGCTCACTTTAGCTTGATTAATATAGAAACGTACTATAAATTAGCGTAGCAAAAAATTTAATCATTTACTTTTTTAAAAAACACAAAAAAAGTACATATTCTTGTGAGAACGAGTTGCGTGAAAACGTGTTTGTAAAAATAAAGACTTTAAATTTTTGCGATAAAGTTAAGCAAATGAGTTCATATATAAATGTGGACAAAGTAGGCTAATATAGCTGATTTTAGCGTATAGCAAAATTACCATACAAAAAAGTTCGTATGTATTACGTGGTAGACCAATGCATCCCAAAAAAACTTCTTCTCACGCTAGCTGGTTTTGGTTGTTGAAAATAGCTAGATCACTTAAATTTTTAATACTAATTAATTTAAAATTAATATAAAACTTATGATAATTTTCTACTTTAAATAGATAAAGCTTTTCTCCCGTTATCCTTCTCAAACTCTACTGAAAAATTTACTTGATGCAGAGTGCTGGTGTAATGATACCTTCTGGAAATCGCAATCTTGAGCTCTATATGAGTTTCAAAAGAGATCTAGCTGTTATCCTTTACTATTTATTTCTACTCTTTCCGTATTCCTTGAACATATGGGACTTGTGAGCACCCGCTCAGTTCAGTTCGAGCACGCTCTACAATAATACTATGCAAAGAGGATAACATACTAACTTGCTGATCTAAATTACCATGTTGTGCTTCAACATTGCAATATCGAATGTTATTCTTTCCAGCATATACAGACAAGGATCCATCATCTTTTACTGCTTTACTATCTTGCAACACTATATTAAAAATTCTTTCCTGCTTTAAAGCGCTAAACCAATCTTTAACTGCAGTGTAGAAAAACTCGCCTGTTCCACTTTCTGGACATACTTCTGGATAAATCTTTAGCACATCATGAGAAAGTGGCGGAGAAAAATAGCTTTTAAATGAATAACTGGAAGAATTATAGTTATTGTGCAAAGCAATAATGTGATCTTGATTGGGAAGCAAGAAGCCCAAAATTTTTTCTCCAAAGTTTCTGACGATTCTCAAAGCATCTTCTGAAAAATTACCAAAATCTTTTAAACTAGCTTTTGCACCTACATCACTAAACATACGATTAGGATCGAATTCATATTTTTTACCACTTAAACTAAATTCTACATTACGAGAATTACCTCCTCCATGAGCAATATACAACATCCTTCCACCAATTTGTTGGATTATGTGCTTGCCTGCCTTTTTTGAAGTCTGCTCATTTTGATGTACATTAATAAAGTTCATTCCACCAGTTCCACTATCGTCAATCAAAAGTTTAACTGTAGTTTCACCCAATGCTAGGTTGTATTCTTTAGTATTGACACTTAACACTTAACTTACCTCCAAACCGAAAAATCTCCAAATCTATCAAGTAACATTCGAGTATCCCTTTTTACCATATTGAGCAGCAAGGTGTAATGGGGTACTTCCACAAGAATCACAAAAATTAATACCAGCTCCTGCTTCTACCAAACATTTTACTATCTCTAAATTACCATTGCCAGCAGCAAAATGCAAGGGACTTAGGCCATATGTAACTTCTGCTCTCACATTAGCCCCTGCTCCTATTAGAGCTTGTATTACCACACTATTACCAACAGCACCGACTGTCCGTAAGATCGTGCTCTTGAACAAACCAAACACACACTTGTTTACGTAATGAATCTCGACTATCCATCAAAGATGGTGGCACCATATTATAACTTTCAAATGGCGAAATGACTGTTTGAGTCCACCAAGAATCACCCTGATTACATATTTCATCTATTTCACTCTTTGAATATCCTAGAGTCCTTAAGGTTTCTAACCGATCATTATATGAAACTTGTAACAGATATTCTCCTTTAATGAGCTCATATCCATCATCAAATGACTCATCTTTTTCAGAATACTCTTGCTCAGTACTTAATTCCTCTCCTCCTTTTATTGTTTCTAACCTTTGCTTAAATTTTAAAAAATGTTCTTTTAACTTTGTAGTAGAAACCGTACCACCTCCCAGCCAAAACAAATAATATATTATACACAATTATAATATGTGTCAAGCTAATTTCAACATAATATTTTTATTATTTTGCAATGTTTGAGTTTTCATAGAAGATCAGCAGTCCATATGGCAAAAGTAGGCCAATTCTGCGTTATGCTGGATTACTACAAAGAAGAGCTTGTTGTGTATACTTAATCATTTGGATGAAGCCTGCAACGTTGTAGAATGCTTAGCAGTAGATATACCAGAAAGTGTACTCTTAACAATAGCCCATTTACCTACATTAGAATCCTTTTGCTTCTCTTTACTAATTTTTTCATTCCATTCCAAATCAAGAGAAGTAAAATTTGAAAGCTTACCATCTTTTAATGCTTCACTTAAAGCTTTTACACCTTCAGCACCAATTTTGCTACCCCTTAAATTAAGCGAAGTAAGCTTTGTAAGATTGCCGTTAGCTAAAGCTTTTGCACCTTCATTACCAATTTTATTCCATTCCAGATGAAGAGAAGTAAGATTTAAAAGATTAGCATTAGCTAATTCTCTTACACCTTCATCACCAATATCTAAATCGACTAGAGAAAGCTTTTTAATGTCTGTATTATTTTGTAAAAAGCTTACCAATCTTTTTATGTTCACTACAGTACCTTTAATATTCATTTGCAAAAGAAGCTTGTCCGGAATTTAAACAAACTGATAAGTTTCTAGCTCATTTAAGAAGCAATTTAAAAGAGGAAAAAGAAACTGCACTGTTACAACAGAAAGTAGAAAAGCCTTCTAAGATCTTAGATCAGCAGGTTTCAGGAAAAGTAGAGTTATCTAAAAAGCCTGATACTTTCTTAAATGGAACATCAGTAGTTAAAGGAATAAGCAGTGTGTTAGAGCTATGAGTCGAGGGGGATCTTTTCTGCTTGTAACTGCTTGATCTCATCAGGAGGAAGGCCTGTAGTTTGCGATACGACGTCAATAGAGATGCCAGCTTTAAGTAAGTTTTTTGCAACTTCAATTTTACCTTCAATTTTACCTTTTTGATGGCCGATTTGGATGCCTTCTTGTCTACCTTTTTCAGTAGCATCATCAAGTTTTTGAGCTAGGACAGCCTGTTCATCACGAATACGCTTGATCTCTTGCTCGTAGGCTATAAATTCTTTTTCAGACCAGTTGAACCTATTTAGTTCTTCATATGCTCTTTTAATTATTAGATCACTTCCTATTATTCTCTAGCTCTTCTTCACTAGTTTCATCTGCATATCTAAAGAAGTAGACCCATTTTTCAACTATACTTGAAAGCTGATCTTCTTTGGTTTTTGGAAATTTAGGCAACTCAATAAATATAAAGTAAAAATCTTTTAGATCATGTTCATTAGTATCTTCATCGCGAATAGTATGCTTTGATTTGTACTCAGACTTATCAGGGAATAAAATACAATCTGCTATAGCAATAAAGATAATTTCCTTAAGGTCATGGTATTGATCACCTTTATCAGCCTGTCTTGAATAAGCTTTGGCAGCATAGTATTGTGCACGTTTTTCAAAGCCCTTAGTTTTAGCGAGCTGGTCAGGTAAGGAAGCAGTATTACTACTACTCCCTCCCTTAGAAACGCAGCATGCAGGTTTCCCCACACTACGCTTGAGCCCCTTATCTAAGTTCTTCTTTTCTCGAACCGGCTTGTCTTTCATAAATCCTCAGAATACATCAACTTTAGTGGTGACACTAACAGTAGAGAACCTTCTCTTGAAAAGGAGCTTGCTAACATTCTTGTTCGTTTCACTCTCTCATCAAAATACTTTTTCCATTTTAAGTCAAGGGGATTTGCATCCGCTCTGATTTTAACATGTCGTCTGATAGGTATATCAATCAGCTTAAGCAGTCTTAAATACCGTATCTCTTTTGGTTTGTTCTTGCATATGGGTGCAGCAAAAACCCATTGTCGTTGACCCATTACTTTGAAGTAACGATTCTTTATCCAACGTAATCCTTTACGAGGATGTCTTTTCTTTGCCCATTTCCATAAACTATGCCAAATTTCATTGTCGATTTTTCTAAACGCTTTTTTAGCACACACATGGTGATAGTAATTTCCCCATCCTCTCAGTAGAGAGTTAAGTGACTTAATTACTATAGCCTGAGTGTTCGCTATATTTGCTTTTATCAATGTACGTGCTTTATTAAGAAGTTTTTTAATACTTTCTTTCGAAGGTTTAATAATTAACTTCTTATTATATCTACGTACATTACAACCAAGAAAGTCAAACCCTGTTGTAATAAATGTAATCTTTGTCTTCTCTTCTGACAGAGCTAGACCTCTCTCATGAAGGAAAGATGATACTAATGGCTTAACTTCATTTTCCAGTAGTTCATGTGTAAAACCTGAAATAATAAAGTCATCTGCATACCTGATTACATTCACTCCACTTCTGATTTTTCCTCTTCTTTTGCTACCTAATTTACCAAAGCGACTTTCTAATAACTGTTCAAGACCATCTAAGGTAAAGTTAGCTAGTATTGGAGAAATTATACCTCCTTGCGGAGTGCCAGCAGTTGTGGGATACAAGGTTTTTGACTCTAGGAAACCAGCCTTTAACCAACTATGCAGAATTTTCTTCTCCATAGGAATATGCTTCATAAGCCATTCATGGTTAATGTTGTCAAAGCACCCTTTGATATCACCTTCTAGTATCCATTGTGGTCGATTGCGTCTTGCCAGTAATAAGTGACAAGCAGCAATAGCATCCACGCAGGATCTTTTAGGTCTAAAGCCATAGGAGTGACGGTCGCTGATCGTTTCAGATACTGGCTCCAGGGCAAACAGATATAATGCTTGCATGGCTCTATCTTTTATCGTTGGTATTCCAAGAGGTCTTCTTTTGCCATTAGATTTACTGATATAAATCCGTTTTAGCGGAGAAGGTTTATATCCTCTTTGCTTTAACTGCTTTATTCCTTGAAATTTAGCATTGCAAGTTAACCACAGTTGACGATCTACACCTGCCGTGTTTTTTCCTTGGTTTTCAGTTACTCTTTTAACAGCTAAAGCTTTGCTGCTAAAGGAGCGTGTGAGAAGACGCTGTAAAGCTTTTACCTTACCCCATCTTCCCTGTTGGACAGCCTTAACAATACGTCTTTGTAGCCTTATAACAACTTTTTGGCACTTCCTCCATGGCAATTGTTTCCATGCTTCGGAGTTGTCGGTAGGTGCACTTACAGTTTTATCTGTAATAGTTTAGACTTGATCTGACGGGCGTGAATTAACTGACAGAAGAATTGACAAAGTCAAAACCAAAATCAGCATCCTGTTTAATGCTATCAATATTTTTCTGATAAGCAATATGCATACTATCAAAAAAGGTTTGCATAGGTGTTTTACCATAGCAATATTTACCTGAATGCGGTCTAGATCTATTGTAAGAATGCACCCAATGGTCTACATCTAACTGAAGTTCTGCCAAAGAGGTGTAAATTTTCTTTCTAAAGATAATATTGTAACATTCATCCTGCATAGTTCTGTGGAACCTTTCACATATGCCATTAGTCTGTGGAGAACGAGCTTTGGTTCGAGAATGATCAATATTTTCTACCCCCAAATACAGCTGGTAAGCGTGATTTTCAGGTCTGCCACAATACTCTGTACCACGATCAGTCAAAACGCGTAGCAATGATACTTTCTGTTCATCAAAAAACGGTACTACCCTATCATTAAGAAGATCTGCAGCTGTGATAGCAGTCCTTTCCGTGTAAAGCTTAGCAAAAGCAACTCTAGAATAGTATCAACAAAGGTTTGCTGGTAAATTCGTCCAATACCTTTGATATTACCTACATAATAACTGTCTTGGCTACCTAAGTATCCTGGATGCTCTGTTTCAATTTCTCCATGGGCCTCTTTTTCTTCCTTAGCCTTTTCCAGAGCTGTTAGTTGTCCTTCTGTTAAAACTATGCCATCTTGTGCAACTTTTGCTTCTAATGCCTTTAATCTCTTTTTGAAATTTTCAAGATCGTTTCTTTGCCACACTGATCTTATTCCACTTGCAGAGATGAGAATTCCTCTCTTTATTCAGTTCGTTTGCTGCTCTTTCTTGTCCATATGCTGGAAATTCTATTGCTATTTCAATTACTGCTTTTTCTATATCCTCTGACACTCTATTTGCATATAATGGCTTGCTTTTGCTTATCTCGTGTAAAGCTTCTTCTCCTCCTGTTTCATACAGTTCTTTGAAGCGGTAAAATGTATCCCTTGAATACCCCATTACCTTACACGCTTGTGATACATTTCCTAATTGCTTTGCAAGTTCTAGCAATCCCAACTTTGGTTTTAGTATTTTTTCTTGTGTTGTACTCATATCTGACACTCCTTTTAAATTTGTTCATATTTTTATCTTACTTTGTTCGTATGTCAGATCAAGTCTAAACTATTACACTTGAGCATTAGGCTCCTTTATTAAGCATTTGAGGATATCAAGACATAAGTCTCTTTCATCGTAATTAGTATTACTTACAGCTATATGCACAGGTGATAATTTCATCGAGTTTTGTCCTACATCGTGCGCTATTCACATCTGCTCCTAGCTCCAGTAATAACTTTACTATCTCCAATTTTTTGTTGTTAACTGCATAATGCATTGCTGCATGATTTCTCACGTCAAGAACATCTTTATCCGCATTTCCTTCTCTAATTAAAATTTCTACTATCCCTTCATGTCCAGCTCCTGCCGCTAAATGTAACGGTGTATGTAGTAAAGCATTCTGCTCATTAACATTAACTCCTTTGTTGAGTAAAAACCTTACAGCATTTGCTTCATTCAACATCGCAGCTAAATGAAGTAAGCTATCTTTCTCAATCCATATTTGTGATTGATTAGTGCTTGTAATATCTCTTCTCTTGCACAAGAGAGCGCACTTTTACCATCATCATCAGTGATCAGTGGATTAATATTTTTCCTATTTAGTAAGAGCGCAACCATACTAAGCTCGTTAATTTCTACTGCATAATGTAGCGGTGTCTTTCCATTTAATCCTCTAACATTTACATCCACTCCTTGCTGATTAATGAGACACTTTATTAATTCTAAACTTAAGTTAGCAGACATTATTTAAAACTTAATATTAGATAATTCTTGTAATGAGTTTGTAATCTCTTCGGTTAGCGCCATATGAATCTTTTCAGTGTCACTCAGTGATGCAAGTAGTGCTGAAACTCTATTTGGAATATTAAGCAAATTATTACGGACAACTCTTGCTACATTAAATGCTTCGCGCTTTACTTCCTCTACTGCTACAAGTTCACCAATCTCAGCTTTTGCCTTTGCCTCAAGCAGTTTACCTCGTTCCATTTCATTTTTTATTCTAGTTTTTAGCAACATCGTGGAAAGGTTACTTGTATTTTCGTTTTCTGGATTTTTCCTCCTCAGTGGCTGACTTGGATCTCGTATTGCTGCCACTGCTTCATTTGCTTGTTCTCTATTTACCAAACCATTCTCCAACTCAATTATTCCTTTTTTTACTAAATAACAGACATATTGCTTTGAAACTCCTATCTCTCTGCCCATTCTGTTTGTGTGATCTTTTCCACTTTTTTTGCCCCTTTATTGCTGTTTTTCTTCTTGAATTTGTGCAAAAGTTTTGTCAGTACCAGAAAGAATTGCCTCCCTACCTGTGTATACTTGCCAACGCTTTATGGTTACATCTACAAATTTTGAATCTAGCTCTATTGTTTTACAAATTCTTCCTGTTCTCTCACATGCAATCAGCGTACTTCCAGAGCCACTAAATGGATCAAGTACAGTATCCCCAGGTCTGCTGCTATTAACTATTGCTTTCTCCATTAGCTCTACTGGCTTCATTGTTGGGTGCAGTGAGTTATGTATTGGCTTATCATAAAACCATAGATCGCTTTGATTTCTACCTCCATGCCACTCACGTTTATTGCCCCTCTTCCACCCATAGAGCATTGCTTCGTATTGTCTTTGATAATCAGACCTGCCTAGCGTAAAATGATTCTTTGCCCAAATGATAAAAGTTGACCATTTTCCTCCTGCCTCCTCAAATGCTTTTTGCAACGTTGAAAACTCTGATGATGATATGCAGATGTAAATTGCACCTTTCGTATATGCTAAAATATTGGAACAGATGTCATAGAGAAAAAGTTCGTACTTTTCACCTTGATTATCATTTAATATCTTTTTGTCTTGGCTATTACCATAATCAACGTTATATGGAGGATCACAAACAGTAATGTCTGCCATTTTATCATCTAACAGCGCTTTATATGATTCAACTACAGAGCTATCACCACAATAGATTCTATGATCACCTAAAATCCATAAATCCCCTGGTTTTGTTATTTCTACCTTTCATCACCAACCAAGTCAGAAAAATCTTCTTTTTCACTATCTAAATCATCAAGGAAATGTTGAACTTTTTCTAATTCAAATCCAGTCATTTTAAGATCAAACTGTAAATCTTCTAACTCTTGAATTTCTACCTTTTAAAAGATCATCATCCCACTTTGCCCAATTAGCTGATTGATTTGCCAGTAATCGAAAAGCTTTGGTTTGTGGTTCATTTAGATTATCACTTAAGACCACTGGTATACTTTCCATACCAAGTTTTCTTGCTGCTTTAAGTCTTAAATGACCATCAACTACAGTTCCATCGCTTTTTGCAACTATTGGTATACGAAAGCCAAATTCCCGAATAGAAGCACACATTCTGTTGACCACATCGTCATTTTTACGTGGATTACGCTCATATTCGACTAGATTTTCGAGTAGGATAGTAGTGGATTGCTAAATTCATATAATTTAAATCCTTAATAATTAAAAAGTTAATATTCAAAATATCTCTGACGCTAAAGAAGGCCTGGGGTCCGACCCACCAAACCCGCCAGTATGGCCGAAAGGACCCACTTTTATGGATTTTTCAGCTTATTAATATCTTTACTAAAATCCATAACGTAGAACATTAATGCCAAAGCATCCCCCTCATTATCATCTCGAGGTGAAAAACTTTTTTCACGTATCGCTTCAATAACTTCACTCTTACTTGCATTGCCATTACCAGCTATAAAGCGTTTTATAGTCTTTACAGAAACACCTTTGTATGGCACATGATGTTCTTCACACCAAGCAGATAGAACTGCAAGAAAACCACCGTAGCAATGCGCTGCATCAGTTCCTAGGTGTCTTCTCACTTCTTCAAAATACACTGCAGTGAACTCATGTTTCAAAGAATTAAGCCAATTACGAAAGTTTAAGAAGCACATGCCACCTCCACTGAAACGACTACCATGAAAACTTTCGCTTCCACTTTCAATTACTCCACCTGTTAAAATTGCCCAGCCCGTTTGCTTGCCGAGGTCTAGTGTTAGGATTGACATTATTTAAAATTACAAGTAGCACTAAATATTGTTTGGTCCTGCAAAGCACACCAGCAATTCATAGGTTTTTGTAGTCCAACAATGAGAATTATGTGCTACTGCAGAAAGTTGTTTTCTTGTTATATATATTCACCAAAATTACGAAAACTGTTCAATTTTTTTTTATTTGCAAAGTACAAAAATCGTATTAGACTTATATACAGGTTTGTTCTATAGTAGTAAGGTTATTGACAATGCCATTTAATTAAGTTTTAAAGGGTGTTATATGCGTTCTTTGGTGAAGTGCTGTTGTATATACCCATAGAATCACATCTAGCTTTAAAACGAAGTTTTTATCTCATCTAAAAAAATATAAATTCTCAAGCTTACCAAATTTCCTTTCTACTAAATGTTTGTTTGTTAGTGGTAGGATTGACATTTTCTTGAAGCTCTCGTACTTAAAGCGCACCTACCTCGTTGAAACAATGCCCTTCTATTATATATATATACCGGATTTCTTACTACTTTTTCCGGAAATTTTTCAAAAAAGTTTAAATAAATTTCAAAATTGTCAAAATTAGTTAATTAAATTCATTAAAATAGTTGTTATAATAATAAGAGTTCTTTATATTTTAACTTTAAATAGAGATAAGCAAAAGAATTGAGAAAGGAAGGAGAAGAAACCTGCTAGAATATCTTTACAAGGACAGGTAGCCTCCTATTGCTTTAACTACAAACAACTCTATAAATAGCATTTAAACTCATTTAAAGGGTAGTGCTTTTTTGTCCCTCCCTTTTTTTGTATCTTTTTAAGTAGCTCTTAATTTCTATGAACACCAACAGCACTCCTACCACGTGAAAAAAATCTTTGCAATAAATAAAAGATATGATAGAATTAAACGTGTATTTTTGCTAAGAAGAGATTTATTGTGGTAGGAGATACTTAGTAATGCCATTTATTTCAATTTTAAGCTATGTTACAAGCGTTCTTCGACTAAGGGGTATTCTCCTTCATCTAAGTCATGAGTAGCTTTAAAAACGCGGTTAAAACGACTTTTATATTTCGGTTAAAAATTAAAATGGACGGTATATCAGCCTTTTTGAAAACCATTTCAGTTGAGCACCAGGTTAAAACTTATTACAGTTCATGTTTTTTTGCTTAACTTGTTATTTAAAAGTTAAAAAAGTAATAAGTTAAACATTTAAGCGCGTTAATAATATTTAGGTAGGTATTATGAAAGGTACATATCCTATATGTTCTATTATTATATATTATTATTTATTATATATATAATATATAAGGTTTTACCTGAAACTGTGCTACACTCAAAAATCCGCTATAATCCTAGCTTTTAAAGCAATTAAGAAGTTTTTTTGAATTTCAAACTTAAATTACTCTTAATCCTTTAATATAGCCGGGTTTTTTCCTTTTAGGAGATTTCATTTCCCAATCTAAAATGGCTTAAACTGCCAAAAATCTATGTAATCTCGAATCTAAAGTACTTAATTCATAAATAATTATTATGAATAATTTTACTAATACAGCATTTTGTGGCTACTTCTTATAGACGGAAAGTCTCTTCCCTGGGTATATTGTAAACACGTTAAGCTCTATTAAAGTTTAATAGAAAAATCGTAATGAAAAAAATTTTAGAGCAATTCATATTTCAAACCACATTTACAGTATATATCTGTTATGGAGGAGAAGAAAGGATGGCTTATTTGGTTATGCAAGTATCTCATAAGCAAAGTATAGTATATTTTGCAACATAATGCAGATGCAACTTATAGGCGGCCTTTTTGTTTAAAGTTAAAATGAAATTAAATTTTGTAATTTTTTTGAAGAGTGTAAGTTGAGAGCAGAGTTAAATTTTCAATACCACCATTGTCCTTTACAGAATTTGCGTTACCTGTTCATTTTTGTAATTTCAATGAAAAATTTTTAGAGCAAATCATATTTCGGACTGCATTTTTAGTCGTTAGAAAAGTAGGTCATTTAGTGGAGTATGAAAGCGGAGTTGTGCAAAATTCTTAAAAAAAGTGAACAGTTTTTGTAATTTTGTTGAACTTACTATAGTAAGACCTAGCAAACCTGGTCTTCTGAATTGCAAATATTTGGAGTAAATATGGGCAGTATCAACTTATGCTTGAAAAAAAATTTCTCTACCCTTCCGGAAAAACCTATGAGAAATCCGGTATTACTATAGTAAAAGGTACAGAGACATCTCTCTACCCATTTATGACTGTATTTTAAATTACCAGCCTTTAAGAACATCATCATGAGCTATGTAGCAGAGACATTTTGTCAACAAACATAGCTTATTTTAACAGGAGAAAACAATATGCATGATAAGCAAGCTTTATTTGAAAGAGCAGCAGAAGTAAAAGCAGAACTACTCTCAAGAATAGAATCATCTTTATCCTACTTATTACCAAATGGTACTTTCCACGGCGGTAAGTTCTATGTTGGTAATATTAGAGGAGATAAAGGGAAAAGTTTAGTAGTAGAAACAAGAGGAGAAAGAGCCGGATTATGGCACGATTTTGCTACTGGTGAAGGCGGAGATATACTTAATCTCTGGTGGGATGTTACTAGTCAGACTAAGTTTCTTGATACCATAGAAGATATAGAAAAATGGCTTGGTCACTCAACAAACCATAAAGAAGAATTTTCAGAACGTTTAATAGCATGTTGGGGCTATCATGATGAAAATAATCAAGTAATAGCTAAAATTTACCGTTATGATAGCACTTCAGGGAAAAAACGATATAGCTGTTTTGATGTAAAAAACTCAAGTAGTACTGCTCCAGATCCAAGGCCTTTGTACAATGTTCCAGGTATAATTAAATCCGATAAAATTGTTTTCGTTGAAGGTGAAAAATGTGCTGAAAGTTTAATCAGTAAGGGCATAACAGCCACAACAATGATGTTTGGAGCAAATTCACCTGTAAATAAAACAGATTGGGCTCCGCTAAAAGGTAAACACATAACCATATGGCCAGACAACGATAGTTCAGGTCAGAAATATGCTGAAAATGTTGCAAAGAAGCTTTTAGATATAGGCGTTGCATCGCTTTCTATTCTTAAAATTCCACAAGATAAACCAAAAGCTTGGGATGCTGCTGATTGTATTGAAGAAGGAGTAGACGTCAAAAGATTTTTAACCTCAACTGTTTCTCTCCCATATACAAAAAACGTTACTTCATTTCCTGTATTGCAGTACCTAAATGACAAATCACCAATGCCAGAAGACATAATTGCTCCTAGAGTTTTAACTCCTAGTGGTCTTTTAGTTTTTGCTGGCGCGCCTAAAGTGGGAAAAAGTGACTTTCTTATTTCTTGGCTTTTTCATATGGCATCTGGAATTCCATTTTTTGATATGGTGCCAAAAAGGCCCTTAAGAATCTTCTACCTTCAGACTGAAATCGGTTACCACTATATGCGTGAACGGCTGCAACAGATGAAACTTAGTGAAGAGCTTATTAAACTTGCTGCAAATAATTTAGTTATTACACCACAGACTAAGCTGCTTTTAAATGAAAATGGCATTAAAGATATCGTAACTGAAGCAGAAAGAAACTTTGACCTAAACACCATTGATATCATAGCGGTAGATCCATTGCGTAACGTTTTTGATGCTGATGAATACGGTAACGAAAATGATAATAATGCCATGATTTTCTTTCTCCAGGAGAGAGTTGAAAAACTGCGTTCTCTAATCAATCCAGATGCTGGAGTTATTCTTGTGCACCATACAAAGAAAATGCAAAAGAAACTATTAGAAGAAGATCCATTTCAAAGTTTTAGTGGCGCTAGCAGCTTAAGAGGATTCTATACCACTGGAATGATCATGTTTAGGCCTGATGAGAAGAACAGCTATCGTCAACTGATGTTTGAGTTGCGTAATGGAAATTCTGTTATGCCAAAATTTGTTGATAAAATTAATGGTCATTGGTACGAAGTTGATACTGAGTCACAAAGGTTAATAAATAAAGATTATGGTGAAAAACTAGATGCCGAACGTTCTCGTAGATATGACATCATCTTGGACTTAATATTTGCAGAAGGACGTAAGGGTCATGTTTATACAATTAATCAATTTTGTCAGGTATTTGAAAATAAAGAAGGTCTTGGCAGTACACATTCTATTCGTGATCGTCTCGATGTTCTTGCTACCAAAGGCTACGTTAAATTCAACAAAGAAGGCAAAAACGCTGCAAGAAACAAATACGGAGTACTTTGCGTTGAAGGTATGGAATTTGGGCAAAAAATACTTGATCCAGAGAAGAACAAAAAGGTTACAGTCTATCACAGGTTACTACCCACACACTACAAATCACCGCATTATGGCAGCGTAATTCCTGTAGAAAATCCAAATACTTGGGTTTATCACAATTAAACTATTAACACTTTAATCATTTCTTAATTAGAGGGGGAAAATATGCATTCTAAAAATTCCTATACTGGTATTAACCCAAAAGTTGTTAAACACATACGACACTATGCTAAACTTCTGAAAAGAGGTAAAGCTTTTGCTTATAAAGACATTGAAGATGTTGAGCAAGATCTTTTACTTGACTGTTTGCCTGGCCTTAATGAACTTGAAGGACATTTTATAAAACAGTACGTTAAATGCCGTGCTCTTAATTTAAAAGAGAAAGAACTATGTAAAAAACGTACCATTAATTTTGTTGATGAAGCTTTATACGAAGAGAGCGATGAAAGTCTTGAATATAGCTCCGCAGTACGCATTGACGTAAATGAAGCAATTGCAAAATTACCTAGAGAGTTAAGAAAAATATGTAAACTATTGGCAGAAGATCACAGCATTTGTGAAATTTCCAGAAGAACTGGTATACCAAAATCAACTCTCTACGACACAATCAACAAGTTACGCAAAGAGTTTTCCCACCTTAAAACATACCTAAAACGAGATTTCTAACTATAAGGAGGGAAAATATGAAAATAATAAACAGCAAAGAAAGAGCGAAAATTGTCACAGGTGTGAAGATAGTAATCTTTGGACCTTATGGAATCGGTAAAACTAGCCTACTTAAAACTCTTGATGAATCAACAACACTTTGTCTTGATTTTGAAGCAGGGTTACTTGCTGTTCAAGATTGGCAAGGGGATTCTGTAAGTATTCGTACTTGGAATGAGGCAAGAGATATTGCATGTCTCATAGGTGGTCCTAATCCTGCATTGAGATCTGATCATGCATATAGTCAAAAGCACTATGAACATGTATCTGGTAAGTATAAAGATCTTCTTTCTGAAGTTTCTAAATACCGCTCTATTTTTATTGATAGCATAACTGTTGCATCACGTTTATGTCTTTTATGGGCAAAAATGCAACCTGAAGCTTTTTCTGAGAGATCGGGAAAACAGGATATGAGAGCTGCATATGGATTACTTGCTCAAGAGATGATGGCTTGGCTCAATCAATTTCAACATATCAGAGACAAAGACACTATCATAGTTGGAACATTAGGTCAATATCTCGATGACTGCAATCGTCCAATTTGGCTACCTCAATGTGAAGGGGCTAAAACTGCTAGTGAGATTCCAGGGATAGTTGATGAGGTAATCAGCATGGTTGGAATCAAGAAAGATGATGGAACAGAGAAACGTTCATTTGTCTGTCAGACTATTAATACTTGGGGATACCCTGCTAAAGATCGAAGTGGCTGCCTGAATATGGTTGAAGAACCGCATCTTGGTAGATTACTTGCGAAAATTAAAGCCAAAACCTTGGCTTCTGTTGCCTAAATTTAATTTTAAAAGGAGTAATATGGAACAAAGCTTTTTCAACATCGGTCAAAAAATCCCTTTTTATAGCGTAAAGGAATATTTAAGTGATCAATCGCCAATACCAGAAGATATAATCTCACCAAGAATTTTAACGAAAAGAGGTCTATTGGTACTGGGTGGCCCACCTAAAATTGGCAAAAGCGACTTTTTGATCTCTTGGCTCGTCCACATGGCTGCTGGAGCTTCATTTTTGGGTATGACTCCAAGTAAGCCTATGAAAATTTTCTACCTGCAAACTGAAATTGAGTATGAATATATGAAAGAACGGTTGCAACAACTTCAACTGGATAACGAACTTTTGAATGTAGCTGCCAATAACTTAATTATCACGCCAAGAGTGCAATTATCATTTAGTAGTGAAGAAATAGATGAAATTAAAAATGTTGTTAAAGAGCGTTTCAAACCTGATATTATTGCGATTGATCCTCTTCGTAACATTTTTAACTCAAGTGAATATGGTAATGAAAATGACAACAGCGCTATGCTATTCTTTTTGCAAAAAACGCTTGAAAGACTGAGGAACATTATTAATCCAGATGCAGGTATAATCCTCACCCACCACACAAAAAAACTGTCCAAAAAGATGCTGGAAGAAGATCCATTTCAAGGCCTAAGCGGTGCTGGATCTTTACGTGGATTTTATAGCACTGGCATGGTGATGTTTGCTCATGATGAAGAAAGTACTACCCGTCAAATAGTGTTTGAGCTGCGAAATGGTGAACGTGTGGCAAGCAAGCTTGTCGATAAGATAAATGGTCGTTGGAAACTTGTAGACCAATGGAGTTGATTCTTTTTTTCGTTTTGCAATTAATTTATAGGAGGATAATATGCTATCAGATTTTTTAACTGATTTTAATACTGCAAAATCACAAAGTAATTTAATACCAAAAGGTACAACGGTGAAAGTCAAAATGGCCATTAAACCTGGAGGTTATGAAAATTGGTTCACGAAAAGCTATACTACTGGCAGCATCTATTTAAACGCTGAATTTACTGTCACTGAAGGTCCATATGCAAAACGCAAGATTTTTCAGATTATAGGTGTCAAAAGTGGCAAAGCAAGTATTGAAGGAGAAGATGTTTGGGGAAAATCTGGTCATTCTATGCTTAGAAGTATTTTGGAATCAGCACGGAACATTCATTCAAATGACACTTCAGAAAAAGCAGTTATTGCTAGAAAAGTCAACTCTATAGCTGATTTTAACGGGTTAGAGTTTACTGCAAAAGTTGGTATTGAAGCTGATCGATATGGAGAGAAAAACAAGATTGCTACTGTTATTACTCCAGAACAATCTGAAGTTGATTGGTTACCATTTTGAAATACGATGAAGAGAAGCTCTGGATTGCTGTAATTGAGAAAGCTATGAAAGATGCAGTAGGAAAAAACGTAAAGCTGAAAGAAGAAGCGATAAAATGGTTAAATTCGGAGTCTTTTGAAACTGTTTGTGAGCTAGCTAACCTTGATTTTCAATATATCAAAAAGCATTGTTTCGATATTCTCAAAAGAAAAAAGTAGCTCTGGTTTCTTAAGATAAAAGGATGTTTAAGCATAAAAATGCACTTCAAAAAAAATTTTCATTTTTTCCGGAAAAACATGTGAGAAATCCGGTATATATATAGTAAGAGGGGCAAACATGTCAATACTCACACAATCAGGTCGAGCAGCAATAGCAGCAAGTATAAAAGAGCAGTCTCTACATCTTGCTTGGGGAAGTGGTGATTCAAGCTCTGGAAGTAGCCATAAAGTAGAAAAAACTTTCGTTAAGGGTGAAATAAAATTTGATCATCAACCTATTAAAGATGTGAAGGTTGTTACAGGGCAAACAGTGTATCAGTCAAGTGTTGACTATACAGTTGATAGCAGTACTGGTGTAATAAAACTTACGGAAAATAGCTCTATCACGGCAAATAGTGCAGTTACTGTAGAATATACTCAAAGCACACCACCTGAATCTATAAATTCTATAAAGCTCTTGAATGAACTTGGCAGACGTACTGCAGACGAAGTGCTTTTTGCACAGGTGATGAAAACGGCGAACTTGTAACTCCTTCTGGAAGATTTAGGCCCTCAAATGTACCAACTAATAACTTTTTCTCAAATTCACTTTCGATTTCACGGACGCAGCAAATCAAGTGATAAGGGAGCTCGGGGTTATGGTTGGTACAAGGAAAGAAAAAGGCCATCTGGGCAGAGATATTTTGAGCCAAAGACGTGGAAAATCCGGGAATCTTGCTGATTTTAGAACACACTGTGCCACTTATCAGAACACTGCAACTCGGGAAACTTTTTCGTTTGTAGTACTTTTTGAAAAAAAAAAGATGACCTTAAATAGCTATTATAACCGCTTTAATCCTGACAAAGAATATGAGAAAAGCTTGTTTCTTGCTGGAAGAGGTCTACAGTCAGCAGAATTAAACGAGACGCAAGAATATGCTCTTCTAAGCTTAAAGGCATAGGCGATGCAATATTTCGTGATGGCGATGTTATAACAGGAAGCAATTGTATTATAAATAGAGAAACTGGTAAAGTTACACTTGAGAGGAAAAATCTATCTTCGTGGTGCAGTTAGAAAAGTGAAAAAGAAGAGTTTGTTATTCCTCTTAATACTATAGTTCGCATAGGTGTTTATTACTAGAATCTACGATTACAGAACTTGAGGATGAAAATCTTCGTGATCCTGCTATTGGTACAAGAAACTATCAGGAAGTAGGAGCTGCAAGGCTTAAAGTTTCCACCATTTGGGGTTATCAATATGAAGGTCTTTCTCACGTTTTTCTGAAGGAGATTTTATCCAATTTACAATATTGAAAATGGAGTATTAATAGAACATTCACCGCCACCACAAGCAAATATAGTAACTACTGCTCTTGCTCGTTATGACAAAGAAGCAAATGGTTCCTATGTTGTAAATGGCCTTGAAGTAATGTTCTGCAAAAGGAAGAGGGGAAGAGGAAAAAAAGTATTTGTGATTAATGAGGGCAAAGCTCATGTTGATGGCTATGAGATTGAGTTACCTCACAGTATTCGCATTTCTTTTGATGAAGATCCAGATATAAAATCAGTTGAATCAGAACCACATACTTTTCAGCCAAATAGCCAAAGAGTAATGGAACTGAAGGTTAATGATTTTCCAATAAGTGAAATTAAAAAAGTAGATATAACTGTTCAGAAAACTATTACTGTGACTCACGGTTCATATTCAGGAGCTGTTGATCCGATACCTGACTCTGCAGTACTTGAGATTATTCAAACTAAACAAGGCAATGTTATTTATGAAAATAGTGTAGATTATAAACTAAACGCAGGAAACGTTGATTGGTTATTACCAGGCAAAGACCAGCTCCTGGAAGTAGTTATCAAATAACTTATCGTTGCGACCATGTAAGTCCTGAAGATATAAGTGAACAGGGGTGTAAAGTAAAAGGGAGCAGTTGATAACAGCTTGGTTCTGATTGATTACACCTGGAAATGCCCCGCTATGATTTAATTACTATCGATGGCAAAGGGGTGGTAAGAAGAATAAAAGGAATTTCTCACCCTTGGAGACCATCAATGCCTAAAGCACCTAACGGACAACTTTTGCTTTGCTATATTCATCAGATATGGAAAGAAGGCGAAAAAGTGAAAGTAGTGAATAGTGCTATTCATGCTGTACCGATGAATGAGCTTGAAGCAATGAAAAGGGGAATAAATGATCTTTATGCATTAGGGTTTCAAGGAACGTCTACGCAGTGATGCAAATTCAAGAGAACCTACCAGCAAAAAAGGAGTATTTGTTGATCCATTCTTTGATGATGATATGCGTGATCAAGGAATTGTGCAGCTGCAGCGATAGTAAATAAGAGCTAGTTCTGCCAATAGATGTAGAAGTTGCAGATATTGAAAAAGGTGGGAAAGATATTTTTGCCATATGAACTTGAGCCGGTATTGGAACAGCTTTTACAGACTAAAAGTGAAAAAATTAATCCATATCAAGCTTTTGATAAAGTAACCGCAAAATTACCATAAATAAAAACATTGATCACTGGACAGAGGTTACCACGAATTGGAAAAGTCCAGTAACCAGAGTATTTAATACTAGAGAAACAACAGAGCTGATGTCAAGTAATTCTTATGAAGCTGAATTTATGAGAGAAGCAGTACAGAATTTTGAAATTGAAGGTTTTGAGCCAAATGAAAAGCTAAGGAGTGAAGTTGATGGTATCTTCATTCAGCCTACTGCGTAAAAGGTAAAAAAATGCTCACAGCTAACAACAATGGAAAATTAAAGGGAAAGGTGAAAGTACCAGCAAATATTCCAGCAGGTACTAAATTAGTACAATTTTATGGGGATAAAGGAAGCTATGGAGAAGCAACTATACTGGTAAAAAAACAATTACCATAGAAGAAGAAGAAGAGTTATTGCAGCAAGAAAAGTTGATCCTTTAGCGCAAACATTTACTTTAAATGAGAGCAGACACATAGGAGGTCTAGAGTTATGGTTTGTAAATAACGGCAAAAAACGTGTTGTTGTGCAGATTAGAGAACAGCAGTGGGAATGCCCTCGCAGACTGTCATTGCTGAAAGTTATATTGAGCCAAAAGATATAAAGATAGATGGCACAGCAACACGTATAACTTGGTCACCAGTGTTTTGCCATGCAGGACGAAGAGTATGCAATAGTACTGCTTACTGATGATCCGGGTACTGCAGTAAAAATAGCAGAACTTGGCAAGTATGATGCAGTAAATAGCAGGTGGGTCACAAGCCAACCTTATCAAGTAGGAGTATTACTGTCATCAAGCAATGCAAGCACCTGGACTCCACATCAAAATTTAGATTTAACGTTTCGATTACTAGCTGCAAAGTTCACTGAAAATTCTTACGTTATTGATCTTGGTAAAGTTACTGCAAACAATACTTCAGATTTAATTGTTTTGACGAATGTTGAAAAAGTAGCATTTGATACCAATGTAGAATTTATTCTGACAGATGAAGAGGGAAGAGAAAACTTTTTGTCTGATAACTTACCGCTCGCACTGCATGAAAGAATAAATGGGGAATTAACGGTAAAAGCAAGCCTAAAAGGAGGGCGAGAAAAAAGTCCAGTGCTATATCCTGGGTTACAGCTAGTTATGGGTAATATAGGGGAAAAAGGAGATTATGTTACAAGAAGTATTACAGCAGGAGCTAACACTAAGATTACCATAACATATGATGCGCTGATACCTGGCACTGCAGATGTTAAAGCATATGTACAAAAAAACGTGGATTGGCAATTAGTAAATTTAACATCAGGAAAACCAATTGGAGAAAGCTGGGTGGAGAGAACTCATGTACTATCAAATTTTAGTGCTAATGAGACGAGGGTAAAATTGGTTTTAAGTGGAGCGGTTGTTTATCGCCCTAAAGTCAAAAATCTACGAATCATTGTCACGGTGTGACCCGAAGTCATGATTTTGTGATGGTTAAATTCCATCTTCCCTAGACATCGGGGATAATGTGTGTCTCACATTTCAGAGAGTTGCAACCTCTGAGGTGCAAGCATGAGATAAAAGCAGGTAATACCTAACCTTATGGTAAATCCCTGCAAACAGAGTTAGATATGGTTACGAGAGGAACTTATGATTGAATTGTCGTCACGATTAATATGCGAAACAAGGTTGATACGCATAGACCAAAATGGTACGAAACAAAAGAGGAATCAAGTTCGTGATACTTGATTATTGATGTTCTCAGTTTCCGGCAAAAAGTAAGGACCTAAGTCTAATCGTGAAACGATTTCATGGAACGGAGTAACCACATAGAAGCTCTTATTATTCTTCTCTACGAGGGTAATAAGCAGGTAGCCAGCCGCAGGCTTTTATTGTGGAGGGATTGTCTAAGAAGCTAATGCCTAAGGTAATTCTTAGGATATGCAGACGTGGACACTGTAGTTTGGAAGGTAAAGTTGTGAATAGTAGTGAATATGTTATGGACCAACAAAAAGTTAGGTATGAATGGAATGAAATTCCTTGGCGCAAGCTGGAGAAATCTTCATTTAAGCTACAAAAACGAATTTACCAAGCTTCTAAATGTAATGATATCAGAAAGGCACACAATCTTCAGAGATTATTACTCAAATCGACAAGTGCAAGAATGCTCGATGTTAGGAGGATCACTCAAGATAACAGAGGAAAAAAGACGGCAGGTATTGATGGAAAAGCAAGTCTTAATCAAAAAGAAAGATTGCTATTAGCACATTCTTTGAATATAAGGAAAAAAGCAAAGCCATCAAGACGTGTTTGGATCCCAAAATCTGGAAAAACTGAGAAGAGACCATTGGGGATACCCACAATAGCGGATAGAGCAAAACAAACACTTGTAAAAATGGTACTAGAACCTGAATGGGAGGCAAAGTTTGAGCCAAACACTTATGGGTTCAGACTTGGTAGATCATGTCAGGATGTAAGAGCAGCCTTATTTATTGCACTTGGAAGGAAAACAGCATTTATTCTAGATGCTGATATTTCTGGATGCTTTGATAATATCGATCATAATGCATTGTTAGAAAAACTCAATACCACACCAACCTTAAAGAAAATTATAAAAGGATGGTTGAGGGCAGGTGTTATGGAAGACAGAAAGTTTAAATCCACTAAATACGGCACAATTCAAGGAGGAACAATCTCACCTTTGCTTGCATGTGTTGCACTATATGGATTAGAACAAAATATCAAAGAAAAACTCAAGGAAGAACTTTTTCAGTATGCGAAGAAGAAATATGGTTCTATATCGTACAAAAGCGCACAAAAAACAATAAGCATAATTACATATGCTGACGATTTTGTGGTTTTACATGAGAGTGAAGAAATTGTTTTAAAGGCGAAGACTCTAGCTGAAAAATGGTTAAAAACTGTTGGACTAGAATTAAACCCATCAAAAACAAGAATCCTACACACATTAAACCCCCTAAATGGGGAAAAGCCAGGTTTTGATTTTCTTGGATTCACAATACGGCAATTTCCAATCAAACGAAATAAGAGACCATATAAATTATTGATAAAACCAAGTCGTAAATCTATGAAACAGCATACATTAGTCATTAAGCAAAAACTGAGGAAAATGCGTGGAGCACCACAAGAAGGTGTAATAAGAAACCTCAACCCAGTTGTGAGAGGTTGGAGTCAGTACTACAATTCTGCGGTTTCAAAAGCAACCTTTAGTTTATTAGATGACATTATGTTTAAAAAACTTTGGAAATGGGCAGTTTTTAGGCACCAAAACAAAGGAAAGATTTGGATCAAAAGAAAGTACTTCAAAAAGTACAACAACGATAATTGGAGGTTTATGTCTAATAATGGAGTGTATCTTATTAAACATGGAGATCATGCTATTAAACGACACGTCAAGGTCCTCGAAACAAAATCTCCATATGATGGGGATTGGATATATTGGGGAAATCGTTTAAGTAAAATACAAGGAAAATCACCACGAGTAATAAAATTACTGAAGTTACAACAAGGCAAATGTGATCATTGTCAACTTTGGTTTAAGAATGATGATATTTTGGAAGTACATCATAAAGACCGAAATAGACGAAATAATATCACCAAAAACTTGTCTTTGTTACATGGACATTGTCACGATAATTTACACAAAAGTATGCATGACAAGCACCAAATTAGAGAGAAGCCGGATGATGGAAAACTATCAAGTCCGGTTTCGAAGCTTACTATTACCCACAAATATAAATGTTTGTTGCATAGCTCTTAATGGCATAACTTTTGCTTGAAATAACTGTTTATATGGTGCAATTTACAGCTTTTAGTTGCTAAAATTATAACTCTTAGTTTAATAATTTTAATCCAATAAGCTTTCAGGTTAATAAAATTAAATTATTTGAGTAAATACAATACTATGTTTTTATTTGTGGG
Source organism: Wolbachia endosymbiont of Listronotus oregonensis (assembly GCF_031205055.1). NCBI lineage: Bacteria > Pseudomonadati > Pseudomonadota > Alphaproteobacteria > Rickettsiales > Anaplasmataceae > Wolbachia > Wolbachia endosymbiont of Listronotus oregonensis. The sequence continues at coordinate 1,127,308 of NZ_CP102118.1, forward strand.
TAATAGTAAGGTTTCGAAGTCGAGGGAAAGGGCGACTTTCTCTCCTTAGATAACTAGCAGAATGTCAGATGATAAAACAAGCAGAGGATATTCACTACCTCATCCAGAAAATATTGCTGTGCAGGATGTTGTTCGTATCCGTACCACAATTGAGAAAATAGATGAAGATATTACCGAAAGAGAAGATGAGCACAATCAACTAAAAAATAATTTTAAACGATTTAGATTTGAAACTTTTTTGAATTTTTGGGAATGAAAGAAGCAATAGAAGCGTTACATCAAAGGATAAAGGATTTAGCAGCAAATAGCACACCTGATCAACTGGCATATCTTGCAAAATCCCTGGAATTGATAATAGATAAAAAAGCAATTTCCAACGTTGTGCAGATGATTGAAGTAAAAGGAATAATTGATGCGCTACAAAAAAGACTTAAGGATTTAGCAGCAAATAGTACACCAGATCAGCTTGCATATCTTGCTAAGGCATTGGAATCAATAGTCGACAAAAGTGCTGTTTCTGAAATTGTGCAGATGACAGATGGTAAGCTAAAAGAACTTCTTGATAGTGCAAAAAAACACTTAACTGATCTGGATAATAAAAAAGCTAGTTCTTTAGCAGTGATCTCTGAATCAGAGAAGCAGTTATTAAAGAGAATTGATGAAAAAGGAACAACAAATTTATCACTACTTGATACGAGAAAGAATGTCAATATTGCAGCAATAAATAGTATTAGCAACAGTCATAAAGATGGTCTTAAAGGTTTAGTAGAAGATTTTCGTGCTGTTAATAATGTACCATCTGGCTCATCAATTATTAGGGAAATAGAAACTCGTGATAACCAATTAAAAACATCCCTGATAAATGAGGTAAAAACTCGGGATGAACAGTTAAAAGCGTCTCTTATAAATGAAATAAGAAAGCGCAACATGGTTGAATCAGGGTCATTACCTTTCTTATTTGGTGTACTTGGCAGAAAAAATAATTACTTTGGCCACGGAACTTTTACGACAGAGCTTGGAAAGTGGAGTAGTGATATAACAAAAACTGACTATATGTTACAACTACTAGCAGGTAGCCATACGTACAATACAGATTACGTTAGTTTTTATCGGCCAAGACAACTAAGTTTTATAGAGGGAAGCAAGGGAACATTTATTTACGGAGAGTTATGCACAAAAAGCTTTTCGGGTAGTTATGATGAGATATACTATTACCCATATGCTGCACTTGGAGTAGTATTTGTAAAAAATACAACCAATGTGAACATAAATAAAACAATGGAATTTGTTGGATCATCGTATTCGAGTACGGAGTATGGGGGAGCAGGATTATTTGTGGGAACTCCTGATAACACTAATTCTAATAAATCAAGTATTTCAAAAATAGTATGGAAAAATGTTTACCAATACACGAGTTCTGATAGCAAGTTAGCTGGATCTGGAAATGTGGAGATTCCAGCAGGAAAAACAGTTGCAATATTACTTTATACATCATCTTACCTATGTTCCAGAACAAAAGTTAGTCAAGGTGTGCTCTCAGGTAATGTATATACTTATGGTCAATTTATCCAGTGGGGAATATATAACATACGTAGCAATTTTCTAACCACGGGGCTTGAAATAGATGTAGAGAGAACGCTAAAAGCTTGGCAATGTCCTGGGTTATCTAGCACACATGAAATTTGGCAGTGAATAAAATAGAGAGAAAAACTGTGAGCATTTACATACGCTTTAAAAATCACAAACAAGTAGAAACAACAACGCTTGAAAGCAAGCCAACTGGGAATGATTGGTACGAAGCGCCAAAGAATTTCGACTGGCAAAAGAGTTATCGGTTAACAGAAGGAGGGAAAATTGTTGAAAGGAGTCAAGAAGATATTGAGCTGGAATTATTGGAAAATGCGAAACATACTGTAATTGCTGTTGAATAATGGAGAGACATACTCCATTATTTTGGCGCGAAGTAACAAATTCAGTAGAATAAGTTCTTCAAAAATAATTTAAACTTTTATAGTAGGAGTAGTCTCATGAAATATTATAGCGGATTAGATGTCTCACTCAAAGAAACTTTTATCAGTATCGTTGATGAGAAAGGAAAAATTATTAAAGAAGAAGTTGTTGCAAGTGAGAGTGATGCAATAGCTAAGTGCTTGCTTGGCCAAGACAAAGAATATGAAGTGATAGGGATAGAAAGTGGACAGCTATCAATATCAATGTGCAAAGAATTAAGGAATTTTGGATTACCAGTAATTTGTGTAGATGCAAGACATATGGCAGCAGCATTATCTGCAAGGATCAATAAGAATGATAAAAATGATGCAAGAGGTATAGCACAAATGATGAGAGCTGGGTTATACAAAGAAGTATTGGTAAAATCAGACGAATCTTGCAAAATTAAGGTAGCGCTTGGAAGCAGAAGGCAGTTAATATGCAACAAGCAGCAAATCATTGGAACAATAAGAGGATTATTGAAGATATATGGAATAAAGCTCGGTAAAGGAGCAAAATTTGAAATTTTTGCCTTAAGAATACAAGATGCAATGAATAATTTGGATGAAATCAGTAGGAGTTCAATAGAAGCATTAGTTTGTAGTTTGGAAACAATAGAAGAATCAATAAGAAAACTTGACAAAATACTTTCAGGACAAGGCGAAAAAGACGAAGATTGCAAATTGTTAACTACTACCCCAGGAGTTGGTATGATAGTAGCAATGACATTTAAAGCTGCAATAGATAATCCATATAGATTTGAAACATCTTATACAGTTGGAGCCTATATAGGATTGACACCAAGGCAGTACGCTTCTGGGGAGGTTAATCATCATGGCAGTATATCAAAAATGGGACCAGTGGAGTGCAGAAGTATGTTGTATGAGGCTGCACAAGTCTTACTTGTAGTCAATAAGAAGAAATTTAAGTTAAAAAGCTGGGGATTAAAGCTAGCAAAGAAAAAAGGGATGAAAAAAGCAATTGTAGCAGTAGCGAGAAAATTAGCTGTAATTATGCACAGGATGTTGGTTGATAAAACAGAATTTTGTTATCAATAAACAAGAGGAGTATAGAACAATAGTTTTATTGAAAGTGAAGATAGTAATGCCGATGGAAGGGACAAGCAAGAGCAGAAAGTGAAGCTTAGACTTCGTGCGAAACATGTTGCCGTCCACTTCCGCCTAACAAGTATAGTGCGGCTTGGCGAACTAAAGTTTTAGCCATATTGGACCGCGGAGAGAACTTTGGAAGCATGCTACTTTAACTTATGTAAAATCACTAGGATTATGAGGAAAGTATGACACCTTAATTTTTATGAGTTTAATGAATATGTGAATAAGTACTTTTAATGTGTGTGGACGTACTTATCCACATATTCATTAACTATATTGATTTAGAAAGGTCATTAAAAATTTAGTACAGGTGTTTTTTTGCCAATAAAGCGATTTGTAGTTGAGTAAGATAATATAATAGCAGATAAAATTTGTACTATAGCCAGGCTTGATGTCAGAAAATATTTTTAATGATATAAAAAATTATTATTGACTTTTATGCAATTAGAGAACTTTCTGCATTTTCTAGTCTTCGTGCTTATTATGATAACTATACTCACCAATACACAGGATATTCTCATCAGAAGTCTAAGTCGTATGAAATACAAGCAAAAGCCGCAGAGAACATTTTAGCAGCACCAGAATCTATAGACGAAAAAGATGCAGAAATCGTAGAACCTTTAGCAAAAGTCCGTGAAATTTCAGTAGTAGAAATGGCAAGAATAATTAAGGAAAAAGCAAAAAAAGCAATAGCCAAATGTGAAGAATTGGAAGATATAGCCAAGAGGAAAATTGAAGAAGTCAAAAGTGAAGTAGAGCTACAGGCTTTGCTCGACGATTTTAAACAAAGAATGCAAAAGGTTTTAGAAAAGGGCACTTCGTAAAGTAAGGGGAAAAAGGGGGAAAGATGTTTTTACATGGGATAAATGTTATAGAGGTTACCTCTGGAGCAAGAACAGTATGCACAGCAAAATCATCAGTGATAGGTGTAATTGGTACTGCGCCTGATGCTGACGAGCAAAAGTTTCCACTCAATAGTCCAGTATTAATAGCGGGAAGCTTAAAAGAGGCAGCAAAACTTGGAAAAAGAGGAACTTTGCCGTCTGCAGTAAATGGAATATTTTCCCAAGCTGGTGCAACAGTAGTAGTTATTCGAGTTGAGGAATCAGAAGAGACGCTGAAAAACATCATTGGAGGAGTTGATGAAGAAACCGGGAATATCAAGGGATTCAAGCATTCCTCAGCAGTGAAAGTATAGTCAATGTTGCGCCAAGAATACTGATTGCCCCTCAGTTTACTCATCAATTACCCGAAACAGATAGCGAAGGGTCTGTAAATCCAGTGATTAGCGCTTTAATTCCTATAGCAGAAAAGCTAAGAGCAATAATAGTAGCAGATGGGCCAAATACCAATGATGAAGAAGCAATAAAGTGGAGAAAAAGTGTAGGTAGCTCAAGAGTTTACGTAGTTGATCCATGGGTTAAAGTGTTTGAAGGGGAAGAAAAACCGCCAAGCCCATTTGTAGCTGGTTTAATAGCCAAAGTAGATAGTGAGCAAGGCTTTTGGCAATCACCTTCAAATAAAGAGATAAATGGTATTGTTGGGACAAGTAGGGCTATTGATTTTACCCTCGGTGATACAAGTTGTCGAGCAAACCACTTAAATGAAAATGAAGTAACAACGATAATCCATCAAAATGGCTACAGACTCTGGGGAAATAGGACATGTTCAAACGATGAAAGATGGGCTTTTCTGTCGGTGAGGCGTACTGCAGATCTAATCAATGATAGTCTACTGCGAGCTCATTTATGGGCAGTTGATCGAAATATCACCAAAACTTATATAGATGATGTGATTGAGGGGGTGAATTCTTATCTTGCCCATTTAAAAGCCCAAGGAGCAATTATCAATGGAAGATGTTATGCGACACCAGAGTTAAATACACCGGCAAATATTGCAAGCGGGAAAGTGTATTTTGACTTTGAGTTTACACCACCATATCCGGCTGAACAGATTACTTTCCGTTCGCATCTCGTGAATAGCGAAATATTGTAAATTTTACAAAGGGGAAAAGAAGGGGAAAAAGATGTTACCAAAGATTTTAAAGAATTTTAACGTATTTGTTGATGGCCGAGGATATGCAGGAAAAATAGATGAAGTAACCTTGCCAAAACTTACGATAAAAACCGAAGAATATAGAGCTGGTGGTATGGATATTCCAATAAATATCGATATGGGCATGGAAAAGCTCGAAGCTGATTTTACTTTTGCCGAATATGATTCAGAGCTTTTAGGCTGTTTGGTTTAATAGATGGAAATTCGGTTTCTTTGACGCTAAGGGGTGGTCTTCAAGGCAGTGGAAGTAATGATATTGAAGGAGTAATTATCAACCTTAGGGGAATATTTAAAGAGTTTGATTTTGGCAGTTGGAAGCCGGCTGAAAAAGCAACGCTGAAGTGTACCGTAGCTGCGCATTATTACAAACTTACTATCGGTACTAGAGAACTTATCGAAATCGATGCTGAGAACATGATTCGCAAGATTAATGGTGTTGACCAGATGGCTTTGTTACAAGCAGTTTTAGGTATTTGATATAGTTAACAAAAATAAAGTGTGTGTATCTTTTTTTATTGAAAAATTTAGAAAGATGTTATAAAATGGCTATAGTAGTAGACTATGGTAAAATATATGGCAGATTCAAAAGTTGTTATAACTATTAATTCAAAAGCTTTACATAATCTGACTCAGCTAGCTGCATTTAATAAAGAGTCCATTGAAAAACTAGCAAAAAGGTTAGTCATAGATGGGATTGAGTGTGAAATTGAAAATATCGCGCTTTCTAGAATTATCAAAGAAACTGATTCTTCTGATGCAGAGATGATTAGAAGTGGGGATGTAGACTGGGATACACTATTATCTGCAGAAGCAAGACTATAAATTGTGAAGTATGAGGTTGACTACCCAAAAAAAATTCTTAAGAGAGATTTTCTCCCCTTATCACCAGAAATAAGAAAAAAGATAAAAAAACTCATAGAGGACAAAATTGCAGCTAATCCATTCAAAGTTGGTAAGCCATTAAGTGGTAAATTGAAAGGGTATAGAAGCCTAAGAACTAGAGATTGTCGTATTGTGTACCGCATAAACATTGCAGAACATAAGATAATTCCTGCTTCAGTAGGATACAGAAAAAACGTATACGATAAGACACCCTTGGATTTGTTGTAATAAACATTTTCTATACAGCCATTTATCTTTCCAATTGAACATAGCTTCTGTAATTCAAGTAAAAAAAATTAGTTATGTAAAAGCCATACAGACTTTTATTTAATTAATTTTTAGGGGAAACATGACAACAGTAAAACTTGATAATCCAATAACAGTTGATGGTATTTCTGTTTCAGAATTATCTATGCGTGAGCCTACAGTGGAAGATCTGCTGGCTATTGAATGTGTAGAAGGTGAAGCCAGAAAAGAAGTAGCTTTAGCTGCTAACCTAACATCTATGCCAAGGGAGGTAATAGAGAAATTATTTATCAAAGACTACGTAAAAATACAAAAGTTACTCAGAGATTTTTTGTCGCCTTTAGAACAGAGGACTTAAGATTCAATGTTTTAAAGCTTAGTTCAATAACAGGAAGTGGAATTGAGCAGATTATTAATATGGGTATAAAAGAATTTCTAAAATGGTTAGAAGTAAGTGAAGGAGTAATAAATAAATGTCAATGCTTTCAATAAAGATAGGTGCTGCATTGGATGGTAGCTTTAATAGCGCAATGATAGGTAGTACAGCTAAGCTTTCTAAGCTGGGTGATAGTATAAGGCAGCTTGATTCGTCAATGAAATCAGTCTCCAAATTTAAGCGATTAAATCATGATGCCCTTGAAGCCATGAAGAATTGGAAGGAAGCGGAGAAGAAAGCGAAAGAATCAGCTACAGCAATTGCTAAAGAGAAGAAGGAAAAAAAAGAACCGAGCAAAGCACTGAAAAATGAATTTGAAAAATTGAAAGCATCGGCATCAAAGGCAAAAGAGGCTTATATTAAAAAGAGAGATGCACTTCACACATTAAATGAAGAAGTAAGGAAAAGTGGAAAAGATATTAAATTCTTAGTGAGGGATCAAACTAAACTTGGTTCATCCATTGAAGTACTAAAAGGGAAATACAGTAAACTAGGATCTGTAATACAAAAACAGCAAAACGCCTTGGCAAAAAAAGCGCATTATAGATCACAAGTAATGGAGACTATAGGGCTAGGGCTTTCACTTGCAGCACCAATTAAAGTTGCGATTGACTTTGAATCTGCCATGGCTGATGTAAAAAAAGTAGTGAGATTTGCTAAGGATGATGCAGCCCATAACCAAGGAGCAGCAGAATTTGGTCAGACATTAAAGGAATTATCCCGTACAATACCATTATCGGCTGCAGAGTTAGCACAAATAGCTGCAAGTGGTGGACAACTTGGGATTCAAAAAGATAAGTTAATTGGATTTACAACAACAGTAGCTAAAATGGCCACAGCATTTGATATGTCTGCAGAAGAAGCAGGTGATTCTATAGCTAAGCTTGCCAATGTTTATGGAATTGAGGTAGCAGGCATGGAAAGAGTAGGTAATATTATAAATCACCTTTCAGATAATAGTGCTGCTAAAGCAAAGGATATGGTCCAAGCACTTGCTATAGTTGGTGGTACTGCAAAACAGTTTGGTTTTGATATTAAACAGACAAGTAGTTTAGTAAATGCCTTTATTAGCCTAGGCAAACAACCTGCAAAAGCAGCAACTGCAATAAACGCTCTACTTAGTAAACTCCAGACCGCTGAGGGACAGAGCAAAGAGTTTAAAGCAGCATTGGAAGATATGGGAATCACTGCAGAAGAGATGACACAAAGGATTAGCGAAAACGGCCAAGATGCACTACTTTATTTTTTTGAAACTCTGGAGAAAGTAGATAAACAGGAACGTTCACAAATCCTTCTCAAGCTATTTGGTCAAGAATATCAAGATGATATAGCACTATTAGTAGGAAGTTTGGAGAAATATAAAGAGGCAATAGGTCACTTAGCTGATGAGAAAAAATATGAAACTTCAATGCAAGATGAGTTTAACAATCGTGCAGCAACTACAGCAAATAATTTACGACTACTGAGAAATGCGATAGCAGAAGTAGGAATGAACCTGGGCTCAGTAATGCTACCTCCTTTAAAGTGGATAAGTAATATTCTAAGAGAGATAACTAACCCCATAGCTTGGTTTGCAGAAAAGTTTCCAGTTATTACTACAGGAATAATGAGCATAATTTCAGCTCTTATTATTGGTAAGATTGCAGTAGTAGGTTTTGGTTATGCATTTGCATTAGCTGGAGGTGGAATACTAACTTTTAAGGCTATTTTGCATGGAACACTTCTGCCAGTATTAACTTCATTATCAGCACGAGTAATTCCAGCAGTAATTATGGGACTGAAAGCTTTAACGCTAGCCATGGTTACTAATCCTATAGGAGCTGTTGTTGCTGGACTATCAGTTGGTGCAGCGCTTGTAATCGCTAATTGGCAAAAGGTGAAGGACTTTTTTCTAGCATCTGGAAATCAATTGTAAAACCTATAGGAGAATTTTTCAATTGGATTGGTATAGGAAAATTGTTTAATGATAGTCCGCTAAAAGCATTTGAGATACCAGTAGAAACAAAAATTGGCAAGGTAGTTACTGAAAGTAATGTTTTGAGTAATGGAAACCCTTTATTAAATAATAAGGAAATTTCTGAAAGCGGAAAGAGTATTATTGGAAATACTAAAATCGGTAGCATTATTGAGGAAAAAAGTTCTGTAGCAGATGACTTAGAGAAAGTTTTAAAAGACTGTGAAAAATGTAAGTGTGAACAAAAAGAATCAAAAATTTTCAATCAAACTTTCACATTTAATATAAGTATAAAAGCAGAACCTAACCAAGATGTACGTAGTCTTGCTGATACAGTAATAAAAAGAATAAGAGAAAAATCACGAGATGTTATGTTCGATACGGTAGATCCCATTTACTGATGCTATCCCTTGGTCCATATAAAATTTCCCCAACGAGTTTAAAGTATAGCAAAGAGAAGCGTTGGAGTGTGGTTGAGTGTATTGGTAAGCAATTACTACAGAATATTGGCCAAGGGGCAGAAAATATAGACCTAGAAGGGGTTATTTATCTTAATAATTTAAGTGAATTAAAGAATATGAAAGAAGCAGAAGCAAATCAAATACCCCGCACTTTAGTTGATGGCATGGGAAATGTTTTAGGACAATTTGTAATTACTCGTTTTGAAGAAAAGCGAACGTCATTTTTCCCTTGCGGGTTACCAAAGAAAGTTGAATTTAATTTAAGTTTGAAGCTTTATTCATGACTATATATTATTCGACAAAAGCAAATGATATATTGGACTATATTTGCTGGAAGCACTATGGATTTACTTCAGGAGCAGTAGAAATAGTATTAGAGGAAAACCCTGGACTTGCAGAACATGGAAGTTTTTTACCGGCAGGACTAAAAATTAAATTGCCTGTAATAGAAAAGCCTCTACAAAAGTCAACTTTAAAGGTTTGGGAATAAAATGCAACCAGACTTTGTCATTGAAGGGTATGAATTAACAAAAGACCGCTTAGTGTCAATGCATATTACTGATGAATCAGGGACTATAGAAGATGTAGTTGAAATATGTGTTGATTACAGGGATGATAACATAAAAGTTCCAAAAGAGTTAAAGATTGCTTTGGGATATAGAGAAACAGGAGTACTACCCATAGGTGTATATACAGTTAATGAAGTTACGGTGCAAAGTCCACCAAAAACCTTGATGATCAAAGGTCATGCAACAAATTTGATGATATCACTAAAGGAAAAAGTATCTAGGGAATGGCATCAGATTACACTAGGTGATTTAGTCAAAGAAATAGCAAATAAACATGGGTATGGATATAAAGTTGCTGAAGAATTTAAAGATATATTGATACCACACATTGATCAGACTGAAGAAAGTGATATAAATTTGTTAACTAGAATAGCTATAGAGCGCGAAGCTATGGCGAAACTGGCAGGAGGATATATATTGTTTATTCCAAAAGGTGCAGCAAAATCAGCAACAGGAGAAGCTTTAGGAACGACAACTATCAGACCTCAAGATACAATCAATTGGAAAGTGCATTTTACTGTACGTAATAAATATAATTCAGTGATAGCAAAATGGCATAGCTATGAGAAGGGAGAACCAATATCAGAAACAGCAGGTAGCGGTGAACCAAGTTACCCTATACAAACAATTTACCCAAATGCAGAATCAGCAATTAGTGCAGCAAATGCCAAATTTAAACAACTACAGCGTAATAATGAGACTTTAGAAATGACAATACCAGGTAATCCAAAGTTATTTGCAGAGGCAAAACTTAATCTTGTAGGGTTCAATCAAGATATAGATGGTGAATGGGTAATTGATAGAGCAGAACATACTCTAGACAGTAGGGGATACCAAACTACAGTAGAAGCAACAAGAAACAAAGTCAATTAAGGGAAACTTAATTTAATAATAGTCTAATGCTAAGTAGAAGTGATATAGGTGTGTATGAATAAGCATTTAAGACGGTTTCTTCGCGCAACTTCAGGCCCAAGTATTATGCCATCAGGTAAGGCTATTGTTGTGGGGCTTATAATATGCTTTGTTCTTTGGGTTATCAGTCTTTTTGATAGTTATAAAGAGGAAGTTAAGTCAGCAAATGCTAAAGCTGCTAAGAATTATGAATCGATATTATGGATTGCTGCTAAAAATTGCAGTGTGGAGGTTGAGAAATTCTTGGTAAAAAACTTAGTAAATATTAATGATACTCGAAATTCCGGGATAATGTTATTACAGTATGCTACAAAACAAGGGTGCTTAGAAGCTGTTCAATTTTTGATAGAAGAAAAAGTTGATATCAATTCTACAGGCGGTAACTTAAATAACAGAACAGTTTTGCACTATGCTGCAGAGCAAGGTAATTTAGAAGTTGTCAAATTCTTATTACAAAAGGGGGCAAATCCAAATGCCAAAGAATTTAGGGAAAAGAAACCAAGAGACTTAGCTAGAGGTCGAGTAATTGCGATGTCGTTGAATAACGAAAATAGCAATAAGCCTTATAAAGAAATTATAGATCTACTTGCTAAAGCAGAAAAACAGTATAAGCCAGAACAATAAACCGTACGTACAACAAACAGTACAAATTTTCAACAATTATCTACAATAAATTATTACATTATGCAAAACCAAAAAATACCAATCACTGTAATAGTTACTATGCTAATTCAAACAATAGGAGTGATATGGTGGCTTGCCAAGCTAGATTTACGGGTTCACATGCATGATAAATTTGTAGAACAAAACCAAGGACTAACAGAAATAGTTTATCGACTTGAAGAGAGAGTAAAAAACCTCACTGAAGAAGTCAATGAACTTGAAGCTATTCACAAACACAAATAACGACTGAATTTCACAATGACTAGATATATCTTGTCCGTTGACGGCGGAGGCATAAGGGGCATCATACCAGCCATAATACTAGCAGAAATAGAAAAGAGAGCAAGGAAACCGATAGCTAAAATCTTTGATCTGATGGCAGGAACCTCAACCGGTGGGATTGTTGTGGCTGGGTTATGCAAGAAAGATGAACGAGGAAATCCTCAATACTCTGCAAATGATTTAGTTGAGCTTTACCAAGAGTATGGGGCATATATTTTCAAGTCTTCATTTTTTAGGCGATCAATACTATCTTGGTTTAACTGTGCACAATACCCATATGAAAACATCGAGTCGATATTGGAGAAGTATTTTGGTGACGATATTCTAAAAAATACTTTAAGCAAGGTACTGATAACAAGTTATGATATTCACAATAACTGCCCATTTTTCTTTAAGAGCTGGAAGAAAGATAAAAATTTTATCAAGTTGAAAGATGCACTCAGAGCCACAACAGCAGCACCTACCTATTTTATACCAAAACGTCTAAAAATTAGCCAGGCAGATAGAGTATTAGTAGATGGAGGAGTATTTGCCAATAACCCAGCGGCTTGTGCGTATGCGAATAGTAAAAAACTTTTCCCTAATGAAGAAATAGTGCTGGTGTCAATTGGCACTGGTAGACTATCCAACCCAATAAAGTATAGGAAATTAGGGAAAATAGCATGGATAAAGCCTCTATTAAATGTGATGTTTGCTTCGAGCCTTGATGTAGTAAATTATCAGATGAGTAATGTAATGGACGACAGATATATAAGGATACAATCACAACTGACAATAGCGTCGGCTGAGATGGATAATGTAACACCTAAAAATATTAAATGTCTGCAGCAGGAGGCAAATGCAATGATAGAAGGTAATCAAAAAGTAATCGATAAATTTTGCGATATCGTATCTTAATTTACATAAAAATGCCAAGCAAACTAAAGAAATTATACCACAAAGCAAAGAAAGGTTTAAAAAACATAGTTTCGCCCAAAAAACATACTAAGGGGCAAGAAGCTAAAATTTCAAACGATAAGCCAAAACCGCTCTCTGAAATTGTGGTGAAACCTAGCCTATGCTCAGAAGTAACCTCTAAAGTAAAAAAAGATAAAAAAGGAATAAAAGAAAAAATAAAAAGCTTAAAAACGAAACCCGTAGAGAAAGAGCTGAAAAAGGGCAACGTGTTCAAAAAGGGCTTCAAAAAGCTAAAAGGAAAAGTAAAAAAATTAAACCCGATAAAGGTTAAGAAAAATAAGATCATTGGAAGCAAAAAGTTAGCGCTTTTACTGACATCTGGCACGATTGTGGCAATTTTGCCGATGTTCAATTTGGCCCCTTTTCCAGCCTTAGCCATAACTTCGGCATGTGTTTTCAGTATTAACTTCATCGCAGTCAAAACATTGAAGAAAGTTATCAAACAACGCAAATTAGCAGCAGAATCTAAAGAGGCAGAAACTAAAGAGTCAGATGAACCAGAGAAGCCAGAAGAAATTCAAGATGTATCGGTTGAACCAGTAAAACAACAAATTTCCAGAGAATAGACTTGCAGCAGATGTTTTACAACTAGCTCCCTAAGTGTTGCCAAATGATTTTTTAAAGAAAAAGAAACAAATTTTGCCCATAAAATCTCCACTTCGTTATCCTGGAGGTAAGAGTCGTGCTGTTTCTCAAATTGTTAATGAATATATTCCAAGAGGGTTACCTACGCTTTGCTCTCCTTTTATAGGCGGAGGATCAATAGAGTTAGCGTTAGCCAGCAGAGGAACAAAAGTTTATGGTTATGACGCCTTTGAACCATTAGTAAGATTTTGGCAGGTGCTTTTAAAAGATCCTTGCAGAGGTGGTGCGGAAGTATCAAAATATGACATCTATCATACTTACAAAAAACATTTTTCACCTTGAAAGATAGAGTTGAAATTGCTGCAGCATTTTTTGCATTAAATCGCTCATCTTTCAGCGTTACAACATTGTCGGGCGGTATGTCTCCAGACGTTTTACACCAAGTTCAATAGAAAGATTGGCAAAATTTTCAATTAAAAATCTTACTGTGGATTTAGCTGACTTTAAAAAAAGTATTCCTAAACACGCAAATATATTGTGATCCTCCCTATCTAATTGATCAAAAACTATATGGAAAAAGAGGTTGATCATAAAGGACTTGCCAAACTTTTAGCGACTCGTGATGGATGGATTTTGTCGTACAATGATTGCGAAGAAATACGGGATATGTATACAGGGTATCGTATTATTACACCCAAGTGGACTTATGGGATGGGCAACTCTAAAAAATCAAATGAGGTTTTAATCTTGAGTAAAGACTATAGGTGACTAAGTGGAAAGGCGTTTAAACAACGCAAATTAGTAGCAAAATCCAAAGAGGCAGAAGTGGCTGAGCCAGAGAAGCTGTAGCCAGCGAAAAAAGAATCCAAACGAATTTCTAAAGAATAGACTTTCATATTTAATTAAATACTTTCCTATTTTTATTTAAATATTATCTATTCAATATAAAAGTAGTGGCAATTTAAAGATTTTATTTGTAAAGTTCTAGCAAAACGAGTGCGCGAGTTAATAATTTAAAAACGTTTATCGCTGCATACTCTAATACAAACACATTTTTTGTGGAGTTGCTATGACAGTAGAAAAAATTTTACAAAAGGCTGCAAAGAAAATTTATCACCTCAGACATCCTAGTATTCTTTCTTTATTAGTTCGTGCAGCCTTCAAAGAGATTATCAATAGTAGATTTGGTACTAAAATTTTACATTTCTCTGCAAAACGCAATCTTTACAACTTATTTCTATTCCTTGTGGAATATGATGCTAACGTTGATGCCGTAAATAAAAAGGGCAATACAGTATTACACGTTGCCTCTCAATATGAATCCACAGCAATAGCAGAGGTTGCTGTAGTTATGAGCAAAAATGTTAATGCTCAGAATATCGATGGCGACACTCCTTTGCATTATTCAATAAAGTATAAGCACCTTGATGTTATGCAAAAGTTGTTACAATGCGGTGCAGATATCAATTGCCAGAATCGTCTTGGTGAATCTCCTCTTCACATGGCTGTAAAATATGCTGACACAGTAACGTTGGGATTGCTGATCAAAGGGGACGCTTTTCTTGAAATTAAAAATATAGAAGGAAGTACCCCTCTTTACCTTGCAGTTTCATTGAATAAAAAAGATCATGTGGAGCTTTTATTGCAAAATAGAGCAGATATTAACGCAATCGGAAGAGATAGTTGTACTCCTCTGCACCTTGCTGTTATGAAAGGCAATAAAGAAATTGTCGAGTTATTATTAGATAGGAAGGCAAACGCTCATCTGAAATGTTTTTATAACTCTGAAGAAGGTTATACAGCACTGGAAAACGCTGTAGCAAATCGAAACAAAAAAATTGTAGCATTGTTTCTGCTTCATGGAATCATTTTAGAGTAGAGAAGATGTCCTACGAGCAAATCGTTATATACGGTATAATATTAATTATTGCTATTAAAATATTTCTCTTTTTCAGAAGAATATACAAAAATCTCGTCAGAAAGGCTCCATTGAGAGAGAGTGAAAAGAAAACAGAATATAACTTTGACGACATCCAGGTTTATAAAGAGAATCCGGAAATAGTTGCTATTGCAAAACCAGTGGGCAAATGGACAAAAATGGCTATACTCAATAATGAATTGATGCAGCGTTTGGCACGATTGATAAAGGAAGAAGGCGATCAGAAGGGATATTGGGAGCTGTTTGTGAGAGCTCAATCTTCAACCCAGGGTAAGTATAAGGGAAGAGGGCGGTAGCTCCGAAAGTTTCCCATTGTTGTTGGCTTCCTGAATTACATGCGGGATCCCTGTTTGTTTCTCTTTCGCTGGCTTTGCACTGAAGCTTTATCCTTAGACAAATCGTATGCCTTTTTTATTCTTTATAAAAAGTTTTACAACAGCCAACATTATAGCGTTGTGCAGAGGTGTTACTGCTACATTCATTAACCACTTTCTACCAATGACTTTATTTTTTCCAAATCTTTGCTTGAAACAGCTTTATACAATTCAGATAATGTATCACTCTATAGATACACCTTTTATAGCTCTTATTATTTTCTGTAGTTTTTCCACTCTTAGCTCCTAGATATTAAAGCCATACGTAAAAAAAATATTATATACAAATGTCTATAAAGATATACCCTGTCTATAAAGATATACCCTGTCTATAAAAATTTTATCTCAACCTTCTTCGTTAATTTTTACCACCTCGGACAAAAACCCACACAATAAGTCCTTTAATCTTTGATCTTCAATTTTTTTACATTCTCTCATTAGATTTAATACCTTCATTTCCCCTTTACTATCTTCATCTTCATAATAAGTCTCTTCTTTTGATTTTGGCAGTAGCACTCCATAGTTTACTGATAATGCTTTTGCCATTTCAGGTACCCTTTCAAACGACATATAATCTATACCTCGTTCATACCTGTTTATTTGTTGAATTGATAGCTCGGCTTTGTTTGCTAACTCCAACTGAGTATATGCTCTTACTAACCGCCAATCTTTTGCCTTTTGTCCCATTTTGTATTTTATAGACTTTGTATCAGTTTTGCCCATTTCAATTCCTTCTGACAAAAGTTTTACTAATGAACAAAACACACTGCGAAATTCTTGGTCCCTAATTTTTTTGAAGTTTTGCACTATGCTTAACATCTTCTCATCTTCGCTACTTACATAATCTGTTGACTTAGGAAGTAAATCCTCAAATTCAACCGATAATACTCTTGCCATCTCTTCTGCCTTTTCAGGTGAAATGTTGTATACCCCTTGCTCATACTTTGCCATTTGTGACTTTGATATACCAACTTTCTTTGCTAGCTCTGCCTGAGAGTATCCTCTTAATACCCTCAATTTTTTTATCTCTTGAATTATTTGGTAACCTAGAGAGCCAGCAGCAACTTTCTTTTCGGTAGTGGTCATTTTTCACACAATTGCAGGACAAATATATAATACAGTATTATTGAGTTTTATTAAAACTTTACTACTAACCAATTCGCATTCTTGGGTAGCTGATGTTGAAGCGAGCAGAGATCTCTACTAATTAAATATTTTTCTTTTTCTATTTAAATATTATATATTAAATACAAAGTAGCGGTAAATTAAAAGTTTTACTTGTAAAGCTCTAGTAAAACGAGTGCGCAAGTTAATAATTGATTCACGATTGACGCTGTATACTGAAACAGTGGTTGAGGTAAAAATTATGACTGAAAATACATTAAAACTACAAAAGGAAATAAAACGCCACAACGATCTGTACTATCGGGAAAATACGTCAGAAATAACCGATGCAGAGTACGATGAGTTGGTAAGAAAAGCAGGTATAAAGGTTGTAGGTGCTGCACCTGATGAAAGGTTTTCAGAAGTACAACATGTCGTGCCTATGCTCTCATTGGCTAACGCTTATGACAAAAAAGAAGTTGAAGAATTCCTTGCTAGGGTTAGAAAACTTCTAAATGTACATGAACTGGAAATAGTTTGTGAGCTGAAAATAGACGGTTTAGCTTTCACTGCAATTTATGAAGATGGTGTGCTCATTAAAGCTGCAACGCGCGGTGATGGTTTTGTGGGAGAAGACATCACTCACAATATCTCAACCATAAAGGATTTTCCCCAAGTTTTACCTGACATAAAGGGTAGATTGGAAATCAGAGGGGAAGTATACATAAGAAATGACGATTTTTTAAAATTAAATAAGGATAACAAATTTACAAATCCAAGAAACACAGCATCCGGTTCATTAAGACAATTGGACCCAGAAGTTACCGCTAGGAGACCGCTGAAATATTTTGCATATTCCCTAATTGGTGGAAAGGAAAACACCCAATTTGAAGTATTAAATAGACTGAAAGAACTTGGCTTTTGTGTTAATGAATATAAATTTTTAGCAAACAATGTAGGCGAAATGTTGGAGTTCTATGATCGAATCTATAGTAATCGTCATACTTTAGGCTATGATATCGATGGCATAGTTTACAAGGTTAATGATTTGAAACTACATGATAAATTGGGAAACACCAACAAAGCACCACGTTGGGCAATGGCACATAAATTCCCTGCAGCGCGTGGAAAAACCAAGATAAAGAAGATATCAGTACAAGTGGGCAAAACTGGTGTACTCACTCCAATCGCTGAATTAGTGCCAATAAACATAGGTGGTGTGGTCGTTACTAGAGCAAACCTGTATAATCAAGATGAAATCAAGCGCAAAGATATACGCAAGGGCGACATCGTGGTAGTAGAGCGGGCAGGAGACGTCATTCCAAAGATTGTAGAAGTTGATAAAAGTTCTCGCCCTGAAAACACACCTAAATTTAAATTTCCTAAGATTTGTCCAGAGTGTGGCAGTTCAGTATACAAAGTTCCAGAAGAAGCAGCAATAAGATGTTCAAGGGTTACCTGTAAAGCTCAAATCATAGAAAGGTTAAAATATTTTGTTTCCAATGATGCTTTTGACATTACTGGCTTTGGTGACAAACAACTGGAATCTCTCTATAATCTTGGTTTAGTAAAACAGATCCCTGATATTTTTACTCTGGAAGAAAAACTAAAAAATTTCAACTTAAGTGAACAAGAAGGGTGGGGTGAAAAATTAATATCTAACTTATTGAATTCTATCAATAGTAGAAAAACCATAACCCTTGACAGATTTATATCTTCTCTAGGGATTCGATACGTCGGACCACATGTAGCAAAATTACTAGCAAAGCATTATAAATCTTATGAAAATTGGCAATCTGCCATGGCTCAATTATCGTCTAGTGTATCTAGAACAAGTAAGATTTCCTTCAATCCTGTTGCCAAAGATTCTGCTAACGATGATATCACGATATCGCTAACCGTAAGAGTGGTGAGCGATGGCAAAGCTTTCTTTGAGTTAGCTGAAATTAGTGGTGTTGGCGAAAAGAAGGCAGGGTCTTTAAGAGATTTCTTTTGCGAGGAAGACAACATCAAAATGGTAAACGACCTTGCTTCTCAACTAAAGATTGAGCCTGTAAGTGCTAATACTAGTAATTCCCCTCTTAGCGGTAAAATAGTGGTTTTTACTGGCAAGCTGTTGACAAGGGAAAGAAAGGAAGCGCAAGCAAAGGCAGAATCTTTAGGCGGAATTGTGAGTTCAAGTGTATCAAATAAAACGGACTTCTTGGTTGTCGGCGAAAAACCTGGGTCAAAGCTCGAAAAGGCTAAAAAGCTGGGTGTTAAAATTTTAACTGAGGAAAAATTTAATAAATTAATCTTGGGAGAAGAATAAACCCTTCTCGATCAATTCTTGTATCTACTGCGTCATTTCCTCTGCACAAATAATAGTCCGATTTTATTTGCTAGGTCCTTTTGGGTATATCCTCGCTTTAACCTACAGCTTCTTACTTTTTGTGCTATTTCATACCTTGTAGCACACTTTGTGTTATTGTTAGCTTTTTTTGAAACCATAAGCTCTATATGAAATTCTTGCTATGGATGCCTATTTGGTTTCAAGTTCCTCTGCAGTTAAGTCAGTTGTTCGTGAGATAATATTGATAGAAACGCCTAATTTAAGTAGACTTTTTGCAACCTTGATTTTCTCTGCTTTTTTAACCTTTTCTTTGCTAGTCTTCATACCTTCAGATAAGGATCTGACTACCGTATTCAATACATCCCGGGATTCTTGATCCTCAATTTTTTTGCATTCATCTATGAACCTCAATAGCTCATTTTCATATTCTGTTAGTCCAAGAAATAGAACTTTAATGTTAACTAATAATACCTTTGCTATCTTATCTAATATTTCAATTGGAATGTCGGTGTATCCTTGTTCATAGTCGTGTATTTCTTTAGATGTTGACCCGACTTTATTTGCTAACTCCTCTTGAGTGTATCTCCGTATTAATCTCTGCTCTTTTATCCTTTTTCCCACTTTGTAGAGTACAGAATCAGTACAAATTTCTTTCTTTGTATCATCATATTCGTAACTAGATAAGCGAGTCGCTTGGGAAATAATATCAACTGAAACTCCTTCTTTAACTAGATTCTTTGCTACTTCTATTCTAACTTCTTCTTGACTAATTTTTTCGCTAACATATACAAATCTTACTAATGGATAAAGCTTCTTGCGTAATTCCTGATCCTTAATTTCTATATGTATTTTTGTTAGATAGACTATTTCTTCATCCTCATCTTCATACCAACTGTTTTCCTTCAGTTCTGTTGGTCCTGGAAGTAGATCTATAACACTAACTGATAGTGCCCCTGCTATTCTATATAATTCTTCAATTGGAATAGGGCTATACCCCAGCTCATAGTTGTTTATTTCTTGGTACGTTGACCCAATCTTACTTGCTAACTCTCTCTGATTGTACCCTTGTATTAACCTGCAACTTTCTACTTTTTGTCCTATCTCGTAGTTTATAGAACCAACCGGGTTAAAATCGCTTTTTCTTACAGAAGTAAACATATATCCTCATCTACAGAAACAAACCTATATATACAGCACGCTAGACTATTTTACTATAAAAATTTTAACAGATAAACCAGCCGTTTGCGAGATCAGAAACCCCTTCTTTAACTAGACTCTTTGCAATTTTTTGCTTCTCTAACCTTTTCTTCGCAAACCCGTATGCCTTCAAATAAAGATTCTATTAGTATGCGGCGTAATTCTTGACTCTCAATCTTTTTGTATTCTTCTATTAAATTTGATAGCTCTACCTCATCTTCTGTCGATTCGGGAAGTAGATCTATGATACTAATTGATAATGCCTTTGCTATTTCATCTAATGTTTCAAGTGAAACAGCAGCTCGTCCTTGTTCATATTCGTATATTCCTTGGTTTGTTATCACCCCGATTTTATTCGCTAAATCTTCTTGGGTGTATCCTCGTCTCAACCTCCACTTTTTTATCCTTTGCCCTACCTTGTATGGAATAGGAATTTTTTTCTCCTCATATTCACCAATAGATAAGCGCGAAACAGAAACTCCTTCTAACCCCTTTTCCACTTTCACTGCTTTTCCACTACTTTCTTCATTAACCCGGATGAATTTTGTTAATAAGTAAAATATTTTGCGTAATTCTTGACTCTTAATCTCTTTATATCTTCTTGCTATCTCTTCTCCTTCAAGATAACTTTTTGATACTGCTTGTCCGGAAACTAGATCTTTAACACTAACTGATAATGCTTCTGCTATGGCATATAATTTTTTAATTGGAATTCTACGTCCACCTTTTTCGTATTGCAATATTAGCCAGTACTTTACACCGATTTTATTCGCTAGATCCTTCTGAGTATATCCTTGCTTTAACCTACAATTTCTTACTTCTTGCCTTACTCTGTAGTTTATAGAATCAGGAGCCACTCTTTTTTACACGAACTTTAAAACAAATATATATCCTGTTCTAAGATTTTATTAAAGTTCTTCCTTAACTTTTAACTGCAAAAACTTAAGACATGCAAATCGGCCAAGAAAGAGGTAAGCGCTCGGAAGCTAATCTTAGAGCTTTTTTATACTCTTTTATCCATCGCCCTAATCCACTAACCTAGCTTTCTTGCTGTCCCTGTTATTGGCATCTCCGATTTTTTAGCTAGTTCTACAGCTCTCACCTTAAATTCTACTGTAAACTTTTTTCTACGTATACATCTTATAAAAATTAAAAACTTCCTTCTCCACTCTTTTTAAGTAATCGTTGTAAGTGGAGAAGGAATTCAGTTGTTTAACGTTCCACAGAGGTTGCTTTACTACCCCCATGTACTCTATCCACCCACGACAATGTTTCAT
Organism: Wolbachia endosymbiont of Listronotus oregonensis; assembly: GCF_031205055.1. Classification (NCBI taxonomy): domain Bacteria; kingdom Pseudomonadati; phylum Pseudomonadota; class Alphaproteobacteria; order Rickettsiales; family Anaplasmataceae; genus Wolbachia; species Wolbachia endosymbiont of Listronotus oregonensis. Next base: position 1,148,634 of record NZ_CP102118.1, read on the forward strand.
TCTTGCTAACTGCCTTTATTTCTTCTGTGGCCCTCTTTTCACTCCATATGCCACACCGTGTGAAACCTCCTTCTCTTATTGCCTTTTCGACCGTCTTTCCTCCTAACAGACAATTTTCCATTATTTCTCCTCCTTCTTCTTGTAATTTCTCCCACGTTTCTTTGTCTTCTACTATTACTTGCACTTGACCGTAATTTTTTGCATCGTGGCACAATCTAATTTTTAGCTCTCCAAGGCTTGAATGAAGCGTCATTTGAAAATCGCTATTATCTGATACATCAATGTAATTTCTTGCACCTCCTTTCTCGCTTCTTACTTCAATTTCTCCATTGTCTATTTTTATGATGTAACCTCCAGATTCTACCCATCCTTTGTTTAGACCTAAATTGCTTGTACCTTCTATTACTTTTGCAGGCTCCACTGTGCTATTCTTAGAAAATTTCATATAAAATGTATCATTATCTATTTCTACCTCCTCTACGCTTCCTCCTTGAACAGCATTTTCACCAGCTTCTTTCAGTTTTTGAAGTTGCCCATCTATCTGCGGTTGAATATTTGGTTGCAGTTTGCTGTAAATTTCACTTGCGAGTTTATCCTTTAACAGATCGTAACTAAATGTTGCGCCTCTCAGCATTAATGCACCCACAATCTTTTCCTGCTCATCTTTTGTGAATTGGTTCGAAAGTATTTTACACATCACGATATCAGCAAAACTACGCTGTCCATCATAATATGCATTCATCCTTACTCCTTTACCTATTGCTTGTTTTAAGGCTTCAACCACTTCATTTATGTTTTCTGCTTTTATTACTGCATTTTTAAACCGGTTCAACTTCTCATTTTCATCCCAACTTGGCTCTATTTTTTGCAGCGGTGAGATAAATGGATTTGATTTCCTTGAACGACCTTGTCTGCTATAATGATTATTAAGTCCTTCTTCCGAGTTGCTTGGTTTGTCACGACCATCTTGAGAAGAAGGCTTTTTACTTTCAAGGTTCTTAGCCTTCTTATTAGTCGTTTTACTTGAAAAGGCGGACAACAGGTTTTTCTTTCCAGCAATAGCATCTAATATCTCCGGTAATTTGCTAAGATCATCGCCTGCAGGGATAGACTGCTGGTTTTTCTTAAAGATGCCTACAATAGCTTTAGATATGCTATTATCCTTCGACAATACGTCAAGATCAATGTTTAATTCGTAAGTATTTCCCTCTTTATCATTAAAAGGTACAATTATTTTATTACTCATATTAGCCTCCGCTATTTAAAATACTTTCTAAGTTTACACCGAGCTTTATTTCTTTATTGTTAACTAGATGTATGCTTTCTCATTAATTATAAAGCGTAATTAATGTACTTGCAAATATTATTCAAGTCTTGATCACAAAAGACTTTTAAGATTCAGAGCAGCTATCTTTTGCTTTGGAACAGCTGCTCATTTCTTCTTTTCGGATGCTATAACAGTCCTTCTTTCTTAAGACTAAAATGACTTGCACTTGTAATGATAATGTGGTCATATAACCTAATCTCTATAGTCTCACAAGCTTTAGCCAATTTTTTAGTTACAGCTAGATCCTCATCAGATGGCTTTACACTTCCGCATGGGTGGTTGTGCGACATTATCATTAACTTTGCTTTTTCTATTATTGCTTTTCTTGCCACTTCATGTATGCAAATAGGTACACTATCCATTTTACCAACATACACTGTTTCCCCTATTAAATGGAACTTTTGATCCAAATATATTATTATTGTACATTCCTTTTCTAAGTGCCCTATACATGCCTTTAAATATTCTACGAGCTTTTCTAAGTTACCACCTATTACAGGGCCTTTCTTTAATTCTTCTCTCGGCACCCTCTTTAAAGCTTCCTTAAGACATAAAATTGCTGTAACTGTAGAGTCGTTTACCCCTTCTATAGTTTTCAGGTCATCTATTTCCAGACTTGAAATCTTTCCTATTCCTTTAAAACGATCCATTAGCCTTTCAGCAATAACACGAGCTTCGACCCCATCATGCGCTCCACTCAGAAACGTTTCTATTATTTCATGATCTAGTAAAGCATTTCCTTTGCTTACCAATGCTCTAAACTCTATTTCTTCTCTACGATCTTTACTTTTATTCTTGTTATTCATATAATATATCCTTCACTAATAATAAATTTTTTTTAAATATTTACTGCTGTTTTTTTAGCAGTATTGGCATAAAGCCATAGGTTCCGGGTGAAGTCAAATCAATTTTTCAATTTTTTTCGTTTATTTTTTTTATGAAAATATAAAAGATATTAATATCTTATTTAAAACTTATGGCCAGTCGTTTGTAAGATAATATCAACAGAAATTCCTTCTTTAACTAGATTCTTTGCAACTTCGATCTTCTTTGCTTTTCTAACCTTTTCCCTACAAACACGTATGCCTTCAAATAAAGATTCGATTAGTACATGGCGTAATTCCTGACTCTCAATCTTTTTGTATTCTTCTATCAAATTTGATAGCTCATTTTCTCCCCCATCTTCATTTTCTGTTGTTTCGGGAAGTAAATCTACGATACTAATTGATAACACCTTTGCTATTTCATCCAACATTTCAAGTGAAACAGCAGCTCGCCCTTGTTCATATTCATATATTCTTTGATTTGTTATGCCCACTTTGTTTGCTAAATCTTCCTGAGTGTATCCTCGTCTCAACCTCCACTCTTTTATTCTTTGACCTACCTTGTACGGAATAAAAATCTTCTTCTCTTCATATTCACCAATAGATAAATTGGTTGTTCGAGAGATAACATCAACAGAAACTCCTTCTTTAACTAAACCCCTTGCTACTTCTATTTTCACCGCTTTTCCACTTCTTTCCTCACTAATACGGATGAATTTGGTTAATAAATAAAATATCTCGCGTAATTCTTGATCCTTAATCTCTTTATGTCTTCTTACCAGATTTAATATCTCTTCTCCCTCATTTTCAAAATACCTTTTTGATACTGTTGAAACTAGATCTCTAGCACTTGTCGATAATGCTTCTGCCAATGCATATAACTTCTTAATTGAAATTCTACGTGTTCCTTTTTCATATTGTAGTATGACCTGATATTTTGTACCAATTTTACTTGCCAAATCCTCTTGAGTATATTTCTTCGCTAGCCTACAACTCCTTACTTTCTGCCCTACTTTGTAGTCTAAAGAACCGTAGCCTCTGCCATCACTCCTCAAACCGTTTGCCCACTAATGTCTTCTATTTGCATTATTGCTCAATCTTGATAATAACTTCTCTCTTTCCCTTATTACTTGGTCGCTTTTGTTCCCAATCTCTTTCATTTCTCTTTCTCGTTCTTCTATGCTAGACTTCATAGCTTCAGCTTGCTCTTCTCCACTTGCAAGTTCTGATTTTAATCTTCTTACTTTATATTCCAATTCTACAAACCTTTCATGTTTTTTTAGCGTCTCTATCATCTGATTTATTTGTGAGCGTAATTCTCCTTCTTCTAAGCCTTCTGCTATTTTAATTAGCAATAACTCATCTATTTTATAATTTACTCCAGATTGAACTATAAATAGGTTTATCATTGCTCTTATATCAACAGGCTTTGCTATTAATACGTCAACATTATTACACACAAAACGTTTTAAACTTATATTTTTTTCTAGATAATTTTTCATATCCTGCGATAATTTTTCCTTTAATTCTTCATATATTTCCGACAGCAACGTCTCTAATTCCTTAAAAAATTCAATCTCTATATCACCTGACGTAAGGATCATCAGCAAATGTTTCACTAACTCTCTATCGTTTGATTTGATCGCCTGATAAATTGCTTTTTCTCTATCCTCTTTCAAATCATACAGTTCCGATGAATCACTTAAGCTAAATAAGTAGTTCTTAGCTTCTTCAGGAGCATAGATTGCAATATTAACTTCTCTTAATGGATGACCATCGTTAAACTTTTCTAGTAACTTACTATCAATAGTTTCTTCTATCGCAACAGCCACTTTACTCAACTTCTTTAGCTGATCTATACCGCCTCTTGAATTTCTAGGTGTATTTTTAACTTCATTTAGCACCTCGCTATAAAGACTTTGTTTTTCCTCGCTACTTAATAATGCACAATGCTCCTTTAGTTGCTTGGAAGCTTTAGATAGAAGTTGTACTAACATACGCGCGTTTTGTTGAAAATGCTCACGCTATATTATAGAATTTTTAATTGAAAGTAAACTTGTAGGCTCATATCTAAAATAGGTATCTCTGAGACTGCTAAACTCATGGCATCCATTTACTAGCCTTTTAAGATACTTTACAGAAGGGTTGATAAAAAAGGGACGTCTAAAGTAGAGAATGCTATTCTAAGATGATCTCTGACAGCCGTTTTTAACGCATTCAAAACTTAAAAAACTTGAACATTTCTTCAGAATTGTGTATAATTATTAATGCTTTTTAGGTTAGTTCGTTATGGCTCTTTCTAAGTTTCTCGATCCGAAGAATGATGTCGCCTTTCGCCGTATCTGTAGGGTCGAGAACTGGCGCGCCTACTTTAGGGTTTGGTGGCTGATCCATTGTTTTCACAATAGGCCTCAATCCAAATTCCCATGTTAACGTTTCCAGCTCCCGCCTCGTCAAACGCAGCATCCGCACTACGCTTTCCTAGCAGATTCTTTACCAAAGTTTATAACATATTGTACTGGTGATGCTTTCGGTTTGTAATACCTTATTCTGTAGTCTGAATATAGACCCAGCGTTTTGTATATCCATTCGCTACTCCACTTCTTCCACCCAAACCCTTTCTTTGCTTTCCTGGCTCGCATTAAGTTGCGTCTTACCTTCTTTTCCACCCAATGTTTTACGTAATTGAACTTTCGACCAGAGTTCCCTATCCTAAAGTAGTTTACCCACCCTCTCAATATCGGATTGATGTCATGTATCACTCTTTTTATCGGTTGCGATTTATAGCGCCGAAATATTTCCTTCAACTTGCGTAGCAGGTTTGTTCGTGCTTTCATCTGCGGTGTTTTCCTGACATTCCACTTTCCTTGTCTTGTGATATTCTCTTGAAAATCAAACCCTAGGAAGCTAAATGTTTCTCCTTTCTTTAGGTTGATGACTTTTGTCTTTTCTTCATTTACGCTCACTTCTAGTTTTGCTAATTCTTCTTCCAACCTTCTGTATACTGCTCTTTCTAGCCATTCCCGTTTCGGGTGTTCACTAATCAGTATCACTAAATCGTCTGCCCATCTGGCATATTCCATACGTTGGTACTTTCCTTCTTTGGTCACCTCTTTTGCTTTCTCCAACATTTTATCTACCTCATTTAGGTATATATTGCTTAGTAGTGGCGAAAGTGGTGATCCTTGTGCTATTCCTCGTTTTCCTCCTGTTTTGAGGATTAGCTTAATCATGCGCATGTTTTCTTTGTCATTTATTCTTTTGGCAATCTTTTCCATCAGAATATGATGTCGCACATTGTCGAAGTAGGATTTCAGATCTACGTCAATTACTTTTGTATTGCCTTTGATTGCTGCTTCCGTTACTTTTTGTACTGCTTCATGCGCATTACGCTTAGGTCTATACCCGTATGATCCTTTTTGGAAGTCTGATTCGAATATCGGTTCAAGTATTAGCTTCAGTGCTGTTTGCACTATTCTATCCCGGATGCAGGGTATGTTCAACTTTCTGAATTTTCCTCCAGATTTTGGTATTTCCTTCCTCCGGTTCCTATTTGGGCTATAGGTCTTGGTTATTAGTTCGTGTCTTATTTGTTGAAGATACTTTTCTAAGCCTTCTGCCTCTATCGATTCGAATGTCATCCCATCTATTCCTGGTGCCCCATTACTCTTCTTTGTTAGCTTATATGCTTCTTCCAGTGTCTCCATCTTGCAGACGTGAACATAGATTCCCCAGAATCGCCATTCCGGTTCTGCTTTCGCTTTGATTTCTTCTCAGGTCTTGTAATTTTATTGGCATTTTTATCATTTTTACCTTTACCTTCCTTTTGTTAAAAGACTTCTACTAGCAGGGTGTCTTTGCTCCATGAGCGTTACCTCACTTCTTCACTACTACGCACCCATCCGCCACCCTCTCATCTTCAGTTCACTTCCTGTTTTCCAGTTATAGAACCTACCTCTCCAAGGTATTTCTCCTTGGGATGAGGAGGGCTTCTCCAGTTGCTTTGTATGTCCTCATTGCCATGCCGTTACTAACACCCCGCTGAAGTAGACCAATCGTTTCATTCGTTTTTCGTCTGGTCTATTCTGTCTTCGCCAGTACCAAGATGGCTCGACCTTCAGAATATTCCTTTCGAGGCAATCTGTGTATTCGCTTTCGCTACGGCCTGGTAATTCGCCATTATCCTACGATAATGTTGTCGGTAGGCTTCAACATTTTGGTTTCCCTCCATGCTGCTACCCAAGCTACAGGATTCCGACTTTTATCCTGGTAGGTCTATCTCCTACTGAACAATACTTGCCTTCTCTGGACGCACTTGGTACTGAAAAAAATAAAGATATTCTTATTCACTTTCTTAATGATATACTAGGTCTTACCGATGACAACAAGATTAAAGATGTCTCCTTTCTCAGTCCCATTCAAGACCCTGTCATTGCCTCTCAAAAGCAAAGCATTGTTGATGTTCTCTGTGTTGATTCTACAGGCGTCAAAACAATAATTGAGATGGTGCGACCTGAAAGTCTTCGGTCATATTGTTTAAAAGGAGAGGAATTCATTCAGAAAGAAACTGAAAGAATTCTAAAACTTATTAAACCAGATGTTTTGCCATCTGAGTCTACGCATCAGTGCGAATCGGGCAACCGGTTGGTGACAAGCGATGCGGACAATGAACCTCCTCTTGAAAAGAAGATGCTCAATCGTGAGAGGAGCATAAACTACAAGCATCATGTGGTTGGAGGGCTAGGCTAGTGGTATGGTGAACGTAAGTGAAGCTTCATAAGTATCGTAATGATTAAGGAGCTAAAGATGCTGATAAGCTCTGACCAAAAGATAATGTGGATAAGTTACATTTTTCATTTCTAGATGTACGCAAATAATAACTCCACCGGTATAGAGAAGTCACCTAACCTACTATTGTATGACAGAAGGAACAGGGTAAACCTGTATTTTTGCCTACATGGCAAGCAAACCGCAAGGAATGCTGATGAAAGTGCAGGTAAAGGAGAATGGAGAAAGCGAATGCCATTTTGTAACGAAATGGATAGAATTTGTAACATTAATTCGCGTGAAAACGAGCAGACTTCCATTTGGTCCCTCGTGACAAGAAACTTTGTTAACCACTTAAGGGAGGAAAGCAGATGATTACAGATAAAACTGTAAGTGCACCTACCGACAACTCCGAAGCATGGAAACAATTGCCATGGAGGAAGTGCCAAAAAGTTGTTATAAGGCTACAAAGACGTATTGTTAAGGCTGTCCAACAGGGAAGATGGGGTAAGGTAAAAGCTTTACAGCGTCTTCTCACACGCTCCTTTAGCAGCAAAGCTTTAGCTGTTAAAAGAGTAACTGAAAACCAAGGAAAAAACACGGCAGGTGTAGATCGTCAACTGTGGTTAACTTGCAATGCTAAATTTCAAGGAATAAAGCAGTTAAAGCAAAGAGGATATAAACCTTCTCCGCTAAAACGGATTTATATCAGTAAATCTAATGGCAAAAGAAGACCTCTTGGAATACCAACGATAAAAGATAGAGCCATGCAAGCATTATATCTGTTTGCCCTGGAGCCAGTATCTGAAACGATCAGCGACCGTCACTCCTATGGCTTTAGACCTAAAAGATCCTGCGTGGATGCTATTGCTGCTTGTCACTTATTACTGGCAAGACGCAATCGACCACAATGGATACTAGAAGGTGATATCAAAGGGTGCTTTGACAACATTAACCATGAATGGCTTATGAAGCATATTCCTATGGAGAAGAAAATTCTGCATAGTTGGTTAAAGGCTGGTTTCCTAGAGTCAAAAACCTTGTATCCCACAACTGCTGGCACTCCGCAAGGAGGTATAATTTCTCCAATACTAGCTAACTTTACCTTAGATGGTCTTGAACAGTTATTAGAAAGTCGCTTTGGTAAATTAGGTAGCAAAAGAAGAGGAAAAATCAGAAGTGGAGTGAATGTAATCAGGTATGCAGATGACTTTATTATTTCAGGTTTTACACATGAACTACTGGAAAATGAAGTTAAGCCATTAGTATCATCTTTCCTTCATGAGAGAGGTCTAGCTCTGTCAGAAGAGAAGACAAAGATTACATTTATTACAACAGGGTTTGACTTTCTTGGTTGTAATGTACGTAGATATAATAAGAAGTTAATTATTAAACCTTCGAAAGAAAGTATTAAAAAACTTCTTAATAAAGCACGTACATTGATAAAAGCAAATATAGCGAACACTCAGGCTATAGTAATTAAGTCACTTAACTCTCTACTGAGAGGATGGGGAAATTACTATCACCATGTGTGTGCTAAAAAAGCGTTTAGAAAAATCGACAATGAAATTTGGCATAGTTTATGGAAATGGGCAAAGAAAAGACATCCTCGTAAAGGATTACGTTGGATAAAGAATCGTTACTTCAAAGTAATGGGTCAACGACAATGGGTTTTTGCTGCACCCATATGCAAGAACAAACCAAAAGAGATACGGTATTTAAGACTGCTTAAGCTGATTGATATACCTATCAGACGACATGTTAAAATCAGAGCGGATGCAAATCCCCTTGACTTAAAATGGAAAAAGTATTTTGATGAGAGAGTGAAACGAACAAGAATGTTAGCAAGCTCCTTTTCAAGAGAAGGTTCTCTACTGTTAGTGTCACCACTAAAGTTGATGTATTCTGAGGATTTATGAAAGACAAGCCGGTTCGAGAAAAGAAGAACTTAGATAAGGGGCTCAAGCGTAGTGTGGGGAAACCTGCATGCTGCGTTTCTAAGGGAGGGAGTAGTAGTAATACTGCTTCCTTACCTGACCAGCTCGCTAAAACTAAGGGCTTTGAAAAACGTGCACAATACTATGCTGCCAAAGCTTATTCAAGACAGGCTGATAAAGGTGATCAATACCATGACCTTAAGGAAATTATCTTTATTGCTATAGCAGATTGTATTTTATTCCCTGATAAGTCTGAGTACAAATCAAAGCATACTATTCGCGATGAAGATACTAATGAACATGATCTAAAAGATTTTTACTTTATATTTATTGAGTTGCCTAAATTTCCAAAAACCAAAGAAGATCAGCTTTCAAGTATAGTTGAAAAATGGGTCTACTTCTTTAGATATGCAGATGAAACTAGTGAAGAAGAGCTAGAGAGAATAATAGGAAGTGATCTAATAATTAAAAGAGCATATGAAGAACTAAATAGGTTCAACTGGTCAGAAAAAGAATTTATTGCCTATGAACAAGAGATCAAGCGTATTCTTGATGAAAAGGCTATTCTTGCTCAAAAACTCGATGATGCTACTCAAAAAGGTAGACAAGAAGGCATCTTAATTGGTGAAGAACGCGGTATCAAAATTGGTGCAGAAAAAGGGAGGAAGAGGGCGAAAAACAAGCTAAAATATCTGTAGCCAAAAACTCACTTAAGGCCGGTGTTTCTATTGATGTTATAGCTCAAATTACCGGCCTCTCTCATTCTGAAATTTTACAACTCAGGGAAAAAGCATAAATATTCCAGCCTATTCACTTCACTTTTCAACATTTATGAAAATCTTTCCTAAGTTAGACATACCCCTAATCAAGAGTCTAGTGAACTATCTAAAATAGCTATAAAGATTACACATAGAATTACATAGATTACTATCATAACGAAACCCTCCTATTCAGCCTTCCATATCAAAAATACATACTGTAAGTTAACATGGAGAGTACATTACCACTTATTTCCTAATCTCAGTCTTGTACCTCTAATTTCTACTTTATCTATCTATAACCCTCAAACTTGCTACTGATCTCCCTTCTGATAAAATTAAAGAGTTAAAAGAGTGACATCCTTTTTTACTTATTTGGTAAACCATAAAGTACCTTCAATTCTTTCTCCAACTTTTCTTCCTAAAGCCTCAGCTCTAACTTTTTCAGCATGCAGCATTCCCTTTTGAATTTTCTTAGGTAATGGCGTATTGTTAAATTTCTGATTTGTCGCTTTCATGGCCAACATGTTCAATGCAAACAATGTACTTGGTACATCAACTTGCGCCGTAGCTCTTGTTAAATGCGCATGTTTAGAATTATGAGAACTTTGCTGGTTTTGATGAAAACCTTGTTGTTTTTGATTTGTACCACCTATCATTTTTCTACTATCTATTCTCTCATTACTAATCCTTTCAGACCATTTATTGTTTGCACTAATCGTTGGTTTGTGTTGGTTACTATGTTTATAGGAGCTGTCATCACACCGTTTATAATTTACTATGTGCTCCTTTCTTTCACTAATTTTTTTAGGTTGACCATCAAAGTAACTATGATTTTTATTGCTATGGTGAGATAAAGTAGGTTTTGGTCCATTATGTAAAACTCCTAACTTCTGCTGTTTTTCATTACCTACAACTCTCGATTGATTAACACTCTGCTCATTGCCCATTTTGCTTCCATATTGTTGTTTTGCTTGCCTGTCATTGCCACGTTTTTTGCTGTAGGCACCGGCATTCTTATCATTACTTTTACGAGCATCATACTTTGACATATATTGAAATTCCATCTCTTGTGCTTGATCATAGCTAGGCTGTTTTGATTTCCATTGATTGCTTGAGTCCATTTGAATATCTGTAAGTTTAGAATCTTTTAATTCTTTAGCTGTACCTCTGTATAACCCATTTACTAAATCTGATGCCAATTTTCCACCTTTTTCTTTTGCCCAACCACACAAACCATTTATCCATGAAGATGATCTTGTGCCACTACTTGCTACTGAATTTAGGGATTCACTTGGCAAATGACGGCGTTCGCGTCGTGCAGATCTTTCTTCCTCGAGTCTTTCTTTTAAATAGTTCACAATACTACTATGTCCTTTATCTTTAGCAATATCTAGTGGTGTTTTACCGTAATTACCTTTAGCACCAAGATTAGCACCAGCATCTACAAGAGACTTCACTATATCAAGTCTATCGGTGCCAGCAGCATAGTGTAAAGGTGTCCAATGACCTTTGTCTTCAGCATTAACATTAGCATCATGACTAAGAAGTAACTTGACTGCATCTAGCCTGTAGTTTGCAACTGCTCCATGTAAAGGAGTTGCTTGATATTCCCCATTTTTACTTTCAATATTAGAACCATTGTCAAGAAGGAACCTTATTCTATCTAAATCACCTATTTCAGCAGCTGAATACAGTAGTGTACTGCTGTCCTCGTCCTTAGTATCAATGTTAGCACCCTTGGCAATGAGACCTTTAGCTTCATTAAAACCACCACCTTGCACTGCAGCTAACAATTGCCTATTTAGACTTGACTGTGTTTGTTGTAAGTACTCTACAACATTATTATGTCCTTTATCTCTAGCAATGTCTAGAGATGTTTTACCACTATCATCTTTAGTATCAACATTAGCTCCACTATTTATAAGATATTGCAGCACATCTAAATGACCACCCCAAGAAGCCAAGTGTAGTGGCGTCTCGCCATTTCCATCAGCCTCATTAATACCCGCTCCTTTCATGAGGAAAAGTTCTATAATTTCTTTATCATTGTTCTCAGCAGCAGTATACATAGGTCCCCTACCATAGACACCTTGAATATCCTTGTGATTATTCATAACAACAAAGTGCATAGGAGTTCTGCCAAGTATATCTTTAGCATTCACATTAGCTCTCTTATCAACTAAAAACTTAGCAATATCTGAATGACCTTTCAATGCAGCCCAGTGTAGTAATGTGCAGCCATATTTATCAGTCGCATTAACACTCACATCTTTACTAACAAGAAACTCTACTGTACCTAAATTACCACTCCAAGTATAATAAAACCCACCATGCGTTCTGTCGTCAATATCTTTCGCAATAAGATCACTAATTGTCTTTAGATCTTTTTCATTTTTTACAGTAAGTAACAATTCTTTATCTAAGTGTGCTTGCATAAAAACTTTCATCATTGTATCAGAATTAGTATAACATTCCTCATCTTCAGGAGTTCCACCACTGTTATCCTTGACATCGATGCCAGCGCCTTTACTTATAAGATACTTTACCATACCTAAACGATGATAAGACTGTGAAGCATAATGTAGAGGGGTTTTACCATCTTTATCTTTAGCATTAACGTTAGCACCTCGATTTACAAGGCCTTGAACTTCATTAAAATCACTATCTTTTACTGCAGCCAGTAATTGCTCATTTAATTGAGCTTGTTTTAAGTATTTTACGATGCTATCATGCTTTTGGTCGATGGCGATATCTAGCGGTGTCTTACCATCCTTATCTTTAGCTTTGATATCTGCTCCCTTGCTTGCAAGATACTCCACTACATCCAGATGGCTGCCACCAGAAGCCATGTGCAATGCTGTCTGCCCATCACTATCTTTTAGATTAACATCAACTTTCTCCTCATCTATAAAATACTTTACCACATCTAGCTTACCATTGTAAGCAGCATAGTGCAGGGGAACTCTACTGCCATTATCTTTAATTTCTAAGCTATTTTTTGCATCTGCTACAAAATATTTTACTATATCCAGATTACCACCATAAGCAGCAGAATGCATAACAGTCATCCCATTACTATACTTAGTATTCAAGCTAGCCCCTTGACTTACAAGATCTCTAACTTCATCAAAATTACCATATTGTGCTGCAATAAGTAATTCTTGATTTAGCTGCACTTGTTTTAAATACCCTACAACATCGTCATGTTTTTGATCAGTAGCAGCATCCAGCGATGTCTCACCACCTTTGTCCTGAGCATTAATGTCAGCTCCCTTTTCTACAAGGTACTTCACTACACCTAAGTGACCATTCCAAGAAGCACAGTATAGTGGCGTTCTACCATACCTATCAGTATCATCAACGTTCATTCCCTTACTGAGAAAAAACTCTATGATGTTTGTATTATTACTTTCAGCAGCAACATGTACAGGTTTTCTACCAAATATATTCTCAGCATTAATATCAGCTCCCTTCTCTATTAATAATCTAGCATTGTCTAATTGACCTTTCCATGCAGCTAAATGTAGCGGTGTCCAACCATTTTCATCTGTTGAATTAACATCAACACTTTCTTCAAAATGATTATTCACAGAAATATTGCAAACAGGAGGCTCTATTAGGCTTTGATTAAAACTAAAAGCTCCACCAGTATTGTCCACAGCGCTTGTACCTTCAACCTGACTTCTACCTTTTCTTACAGTAGATCCACAATCTTCTATTCTCCATACACCTTGTGTAACCTTGCCCCCGGAACCCAAGTAAATACTCTTCTCCTATCTTTGTCATATTTAGCATAATCAGCAGCATACAAATACTCATTATGCTTAACATTCCTTATATTACATTTATCACCGTTAGGCTCAATCTTCCATACACCTTGCGTAACTTGTCCCCCTGGAATCCAAGTAAATACCATTCGTCTATTATCATTATCATAATTAAAATAATTACTAGCAGCATATAAATGTTCATTAAACTCAACATTTACTATACGAAAGCTATCACCATCAGGCTGAATCTTCCACACACTTTGTTTATCATTTTTCCCAGGAACCCAAGTAAACGCTCTCCTCCTTTCTGTGTCATAATTAAAACAATCAACAGCAGCATATAAATATTCATTTTGATAAGTATTTTTAATACATACTTTTGATGCAAATACTATATTCTTTACTGATTCTGGTAATTTACTTTTTAGCCTTTCAAGATCAGATCTTTTTTCTGAATCGAGACTAGAATATTTATCAAAACTCATTGCCTCTTTAATAGAGTAAGCTAACTTAAATATTGCACTATTATTTAAATCATCATTTCTTTGCATTGCATCAAACACAGCTACATAACCTGATATACGCTGACCAGCATTATTATGACTGCGTACATAACTTAATGTTTCTTTCGTATCTACCCTCCCATACACATCATTTATAACTCCTTTAATTATATCATCAAACAGCTTTCCATCTGATTTATAAATTTCATTAGCAAGTTCATTAACTGAACTATACCTATTACGCAACATGCCATCCTTTAGCTTCTCTTTTGCTACACTTTTTATTGAATATCTTAACTTCTCTACAAAAAACTCTGCCCATCTTTTTACATTAGGTGCAGTATCTGCTTGGTTAATAATTTCCTTCTTTACGCCCTCAACTACTCCCATCATCTTATATGGGTCGTTACCTTTAGCTTCAATACTAGCATTCTTATCAAGGAAGAATTTGACCATATCTAGATTACCATTGCAAGCAGCTATACGAAGAGATGTTCTACCATTTTTATCTTTAGCTCCAATGTCAGCACCTTTCTCAACAAGAAACTTAGCTATATTCAAATTGCCTTGCTGAGCAGACCAGTGCAGAGGGTTACAACCATAGATGTCTTTATCTTTAACACTAAAATGCTTCCCATCAAAAAGAATTTCTACTATGTCCAATCTGCCTGCTTGAATAGCAACGTATAAAGGTGTTAATCCACTTTTACCTTCAATAGCTTTAATTTTTCTTTCAGCTTCACTGATATTATTTTGTACTATAGCGTTAAACATCTGATTTTTTAATACAACCACTTTTTCTTTATTAAGGTCCCCTATAATATCCTCTGGGTTACAAGTAGAAATTATGCATTTTGAGTTAGAGAGCATTGTATCGTTAAAAGCAAATATCATCTCTCTTGCTGGCTGGTAGGTATTCCAATTCTCTACTTTTATTAGAGTATTATTTTTGTGTAATAGAACTAAGCTATCATTAATAACTTCTGCATCAAAACCTAATATAGAATTATCTCTGAAATCGACTAAACCAATATCATTATTATTAATTGGCTGATTATGGTAAATCTGTAATCCTTGTTCATCTGGTTTGTAATATCTGAAAAAATTAGGATTTGTTTCTATATGTTTAAGTTCTAGATTTGCACTATCGATTTTGTAAAATTTATTGTTTATCCGCAATACAATATATTGATATTCTGGACTTTTTAAGTAATCAATTAAACCAATAGATAAAGACCATTTGATACCATTACTATCTAATACTGTAATATTTTGTATCTCTAAACTGTCTTCCGTAAGATCAGAAATTGGTTTGTTATAGCATTCGTTTATATAATTCCTTTCACCTTCCCTTATATTTATACTATTAATATCCATTACATTTAATTCAGCAAAATCGATAATGTCATAAGATATACTTTGATGAAGCACTGCTCTGTTTTTATTTTTAAATTAAGCCTTATAGTAGATGAAAGGGTATCATACTTTAATGTATATTATATTCTGGTAGTTTGATAACATACTGATGTTGTCCTTTTCCCCCTTCTACCATGATGTCTTGATAGTGATTACATTCTATCATATAGCGATTATAATCATACTTTCCTTTATTGTCGTGGTATTTTTGATAACTACTACTAAGATCGGAACTATTGTAACTAAAATCAACAATTATCTGATCTGAATATACACCACCAATTATCACTTTTTCTGCGGGTATTCCCATGTAATTTCTAGTGACTTCTATTTTAGATAATGGAATGTTTAAATTATTATTGTTAGCAATATCTTTTGTAATTTGGTATGCATTAGGTAACTCTAGATTTAAAATATTTGCTTGTATAAATGCTTTTAACTTTTTTTCACCATTTTGTACAACTTCTCCATCAATATCCTTTCCTAAACCATTTAACTCTTGATACCAGATATCCTTTACTATATCAGATAAAGACTTATCTTGTATTACTACAGATTCTGTTATTCCCTGATATTTTGCTTGAATTACTAAGTTTTTAAAATCATCTATTTTAGTACTCGAAACAATACTTTCCATATCATCAGCTAAAAGATTTAAACTATAGCCACCTTTTCCTATATCTTCACTTATCTCCAACTGTGTAATATTAGCACCTTGAATATCTATTACATCAAAGTTTTCTTTTCCTGTATCACTTAAATCACTCACTATCTTAGCGTTATCACTATTCTCATTAACAATAAATACTGTTTGTTTTAACCCTCTATAATGCACATTTTCTTTATTTACTACTCTGACTTCATAATCTTGACCTTGACAATCAAATGAACCCTGATGCACTTCTGTATTTTTTACGTTAATTAACCTTGTTTTACAGTGAGTAGTAATATTTTGTTTGCTATCAGAGTTTGACACATAGTTATACGTGTTAACTAGTTTTATATTACTACTACCATAATGTATCACTCCTTCATGCAAATCTACAGCAACATTATTAACTTTAACATTCATTACTAGAGTATTTTCTTTTCCTGCTCCACCTTCAAGAGCACCAGATATAGAACTATTAACAATAAAAATAGTTTCATTATTTTTAGAGCCAATATAACGTATATTACTGCCCTCTGGAATATGCATTACTGCTGGATAATTTACAGCTGCTGTTAATGTCCTAGGCCCTGAAATATATAACACCGAATCCTTGGGAAACATTTTGTCTTTTTTACTGTTAGAATTTTTTCTTGTTGGATTAGTAAAAATAAAAGGCTCTCCTGAGAGTGTAAAGGTTTCTTGACACTTCTTATGAATCTTACCAGTATTACATGGAAAATGTAGATCATAGATACCTCCATATCCTTTCGATACTTTACTAATTTCATTGCATTGAAATTTTTGTAGCGGGTTTCTTAATGGTGCATCTACAATTCTTAAACCAAGGTTTTCATATTCATATTTTGTTAGATGAGGGATGTGTTTTGCATCTGTATTAACAATGTAAACTTTCTTTTCATCTATATCTTGATGACATTGAGAACTACTTTTTACATTACAGATAAATCTTTCCCAACCTTCATTCATGACCAAAGTATAAGGCCTTGTAGGCAGTGTTTGAGATATATTGAGGGAAAATAAATCACTCTTCAAATTAGAAGCTAGGTCGATTTTACCAAAAAAAATATCATCGTACCTCTTTTCCAAACCACACTCTTCCGTCACCATGCCTCTACAACCTAAAAATGCTTGCCTCTTACACATAGACCTTGTTCCAAAGCTTTTAATCACCTCACTATATTTCTCTTCAATGGAGATTACGTATTGTACAACTGCAGCTATATTATAATTATCATTTAACAACTGAATAGCTACTTCTTTTACATGATTTAAGTAACCTTTTACTCTAATCTTATCTTCATATTCCTTTTCTACATCTCTCCCTGTAAAAAACCTAATTACCTTTGCAAAAAAGACTTCTGCCTGCTCATTACCAGGTAACAGAGGTATTTGCTCTGCTATTGCTTTGGTATACTCTACTCTCTCATGAATTTCTACGCCAATTGTTATTAATATATCAGCAACCATAGTAACTGTTGCCACTTTGCTTAAAACTTTGCTTGCAGCAGATAGTCCTCTTAAAATCTTAGTAGTAGCACTTACACCCTTCATTGTAGAACTAATTCCTATACTTATAGGTTTTATACTCATGCTTGCTAACTTTACACCACTGCTAGCTGCCCAATAATAATTTAATGGATGATGATTACCTTTAGTTATTTCATCTACACTATATCCAAACTGATAAGCAATAGTTGCAAATGTAATACCCTGAACTACTGGATTACTAATAACCTTAATAAAAGCCTGACGTATAGGTTGTGGTATTTTACTGACCAATTTTCCTATTTTACTATTAGGAGAAATACTTATACTCTCTCTAACATCATCCATAGCATCTAGTATGCCATTGATACCAAACACTTGCTTCAGAGCATCATTATCATGCCGTCCAAGTGTTGTTGCATCACTTATGCTATCAAACAAGTCATATATGGCCATGAGGGAGAAAAATTTTCCACTTTTAGCCCCTTTTATCTTTGCTGAATCAAACTTATTATGATCAAATTCAATTCCTCGCTGCTCAAGATTTTTTCTTACATCGTCAATATATTTTGCAAAAACTTTTTTGTTAATGTCACTAAAGTGATTTTCAAATTGGTTAAAAGTATTCTCTCTAACTCCTTTTTCCAATAAATTCCGTTTAATCTCACTTATAACATTATCATAATTTTGATTAGCTATTTCAATACTACCTACATCTTCAATGTATTTTTTATTCTCTAACAACTGCTTATCATTTGATAGTTGATGTAATTTATTATGAATTTTCTCTCTTTCTGGATCTGTAATAAAATCTTTAATTATACTATCAAGTTTTACTTTGTAACCATCGATGTTTAAATAATGTTCAATACCTTGTCCTTTAATTTCTTCTATTATCGCATACTCTTTATCGCTGCTTACTTTTAACTTTATCTCAAGATTTTCCTTATCCAGTATATAATTTTCTATACTCTTAATATTTGTAGCGTTATCTATTATTAATTCTTTATCATTACCGTTATTGTCTTTGAATTTTATATTTACTTTACCACTATCAATACTCACTTGAGGAGAATCTATAGTTATAATTTTTGTGTCATAAGCTTCAATACCAAACAACTCTTTAATAAGTTTTTCCTTTTCTTTCTCTGTAATCTTTTCTTCATCACGTGAATCTATACAGACCATACCTGTACTACGCTGTTTCCTTCCTTTGGAACATTGCTGCTGACTAATACTAAAGATAGAACTATGAACTACCTTAACAGGAGTAAACGCATCTTTGCTCATTAAGATAAGGGAATCTGCATTATTCGCACCTTTATCAAATACAACACCTATAAAATCTACTTTTTTCCCATCTGTCAGCGTCTTATAAGTTACACCTTTCTTATACTCATCGGCTATTTGTTTGTTTGCTTCATCTTTTAACGCATCAGCTGTCTTGCCTTCCCTTGGTCCTTTAAGCTCTAACCCTACTGGATCGTATTCTTTAGCACTGCTAGCTTGATCTGCAAATTTGATACCATGAACCAGCATATCAATACGTTTTCCTCTGCCTGTTTGAAACTCAGTTAATACTAATGCCCTGTTTTCTTGTAGTTCTCCTAGCTTTATATCACTATAGTGGCTAAATGCTCCGTGAGATATAGCTTGAGTATGCGCTTCCTTTTCTATTAGAACCTTAAAAGGTAGCACTGTCTCACCTAATTTTCCAAATAACTCCTTATACTTGCCTATTGATTGAGATTGATCTTGTGAAGAAGCAAGCTGAGACTTCAATACCTCATCAAATGTTTCCTTTAACCCAGCAGGATAAGGAATGTTTTTCCACTCTCCACCAAAAAAACTTTTTCCCTGCCTATACTTATCCAAGGAATTATATCTATTAACCTTCTCTACATCGAAAAAATCTGATTTTCTTTCCTCTTGTAAACTTATACATACTTCTGTTATTTTACTGACTGTTGGTAGGTTAATGGGTATTTTTTTCTCACTAAACTCTCCTTTTCCTCCCTCTCTAATGTGAAAGATAAACACCTCTTTATTCTGCCCTTGATTTCCTTTAGTCAGCATGAATGTTGTCACAGGCCTTTCAGTTGATTGTGCACCAGACCTTGTAGAAGAAGCAAGTGGGTACTCATTATATAAAAATACAGATTTCTCTAAATTAATTCTCTTGAACTCATTAGCAAGAAGGAGTTGCCCTAACAGGAATCTACTAAAGTAATTACCTCCTTTCTCTGGTGTACCGGGAAATGTATGATAAATACGTTCTAGTGGCTGTTTTATCTTTTCTTTAACATTAGTGATCGTATCTTGTCTTCCATCCCAATCTGAAGCTTCTTTCAAGAGTGCCTGTATTGTAGGTGGAGCAATTTCTCTATCTCCACGAGGTGATACATACATTGAAAACTTTTCACCTTCAGTTGAATCCAAATTTAACCCTACACAAAGCACATTATCTGAAACGGTTAAAACACGCATTGTGTTTGGCTGAAAACCTTTTGCATAATCTTTTGCTTGCTCTAATGCATTACCTGGCGTTGTACCAGCAGCTGTTCCTGCTTTTAATTCAATAATAATTGGAACAGCGTTTAATGACCTATCCTTGCCACGAGGCACTAGAACAATATCAGCATAACCTCTCCCTGCAAATTGCTCTAAGTAAACCCTGAGATTATACCTATAGCGGAAATTCACTAAAGCTCCTGCTACAAATCCATGATGTGCTGCTTCTTTTACTTCTTGACCATAGACAAGTGAATCCTTATGTTCAGAGTGAATTTTACTAACTTTTTTTAGAATATTTTCAACAGGTTTTTTCACTTTTTCCACATCAGGATTAGTCAGCTTTGCTATATCACTTTCTGGATTATTCCATAATCCCTTTTTTATTTCCTTAAACTCATGTATTGTAGAAGCATCATTGTCCAATTTATTATTTTCCACATTAACAGATATTCCTGCCATTTTCCCTTTGGCATCTTTTTCTTTAGTAATTTCTACCAATCTCACACCTAGCTTACCTTGATTTCTAGCTATTCTCACAACATTATTTCTGGCAACTTTAGTATTGCCTAATATCTTATCTAGCTCACCATAGCTAAACTTTTTCTTTGTGCTACCAGATTCTGCAATAACAAAGACCTTTACTTTATCAGCAGCATCTTCTGGGCTTTTGATTTCTCCTTTTTTAATAACAGCTACTTTTAGAGTCTTTGCACTATCAAAACTAAAATATACTTTTTCAATATCCAGCTTTTTTGCAATTTCTGTATCTACCAAAGTGGAAAAGCTCCCTAAAAAGAAATGAGGAAAAAATCCTTCTTTACCTACTGAATGTAAATACGATGGAACCTGGTCAACATACGATTGAAACCTTGCTTTGAAAGATTCAAAATCACTCCCTTTTGGAGCTGAAGTACTTGGGCCAGCTTTTACTGACTCTCGAATTAGTAGCTCTATTAATTCAAAATCCTGCACTCCTTGATTATCGACTTCTCCTTGTTTTCTTTTAGGCATATAACCCTCCTTTTAGACATATAATATTTTTAATGATCACCTAACCCCACATAAGACTGTTTACTAATCCCTACCTCAGCTAAATCACTACTTGGGCCAGGTATGTTTTTTTGATCGAGTTTTTCACCAGCAGACTTACCATAGCCTAAAAACCTATTTAATGATTGATTATCTCTTTGTTCTAATATAGAATGTATACAGTTTGCTTTCTCAGAAGACATAAACTCCTTGATTTGCTTAGAATTAGCCTTATCTAACATTGCCCACACTGGCTTCATAAAACCTTTTTCAACCAAATGTACTGAAAATTTTCCTTGAAAAGAAGAATCTTCCATCATTTCCTCGTCCAATGTGAAGGTACGATGATTATCAAATCCTTCTTTTTTCCACATATGCATAAAAACCTCCACACCAGCACCTAAATAATGCTCTGGACAGTCCTTTATCATGAATTTCAACCAAAGAGAATAATCATCTTCTGAAATTTCACTTGATTTTAAACAATCAAATAATTCCTGAAATTTATCAAAACTAAGCACGTCCTTCATTCTATTTAAAGATCCATAATAACCATTCTTTTCTAAATCTCTTTTCAAAAGCTCTGGATATTTATCAGGACTTATCTGACTTAAACAAAATTCAAATACATCAGGATAGCCATTATCATGTGCTGCATGCACTGCAATTTTCATAAAAACCTCATCTTTCTCCCGAGCACTTAACTCACTTTCAGGTAATGATTTTATCTTATTCCAAAAGAATTCCACCGCTTCTACACGTCTTCTATTAGAACTTATTGCTGCACGATGTAAACCAAAAACATAAGGATGCTGACCTTTTAGATCTAACTCTGAAATGTATCCACTAATGAAATGTGACCAAAATTGCATCATTGCATCTGTACACCAATTTCCACTTACTGATTTGACTAATTTTTTTATTGCGTCTGAATCTCCGTCTTTTATTTTATCTTCCTGTTTAAAATGATCAAATAGAGTGATTATGTCTTCTTCTAAGCAACACCAACATGCAACTTGGTAACGATCAAAGTCATCTAGTGGATTACTTGTACCCTTCCAATTCTGTGGCTCTATCATCTTTCTAGCCACTACTCTTCTATTGAGTTTGATACCATGTATTGTATCGATTTTTTCCCAACATTCTTCATTTGATAATATATCAAGAAAAAAAGAAAGATTTCCGGTATTGATAGTCTCCAAATATCCCCGCCCCAATTTTTTATTTGAAGTTGTTTAGATTCTTTATAAGGATCGTTATCCTTAATAATAGAGAAAGCTACCTTAGTCAGATCATCTAAGTCCATAATTCTCACCTCCATAAAAAACATACAGAGCTATAATAATTTATAAACCCTATATCAGTTTCAACATCATACTACACCTTTATAACCTGTCAATCACTATTTAAGAAAAATTTTCTAACCCAAAGTAGTTTGAGGCAAAAGGCTTTTAGCAGGCTCAATACATGACCTCTTGTTTATTTTAAATTTTGTTTTGCCATAAATTTGCCTTAATTCTTCCGCAAGCAAATTAATATTAATTTAGGAAAACATATTATTAAGATCTCAAGTAAAATAACCATTTCCAGTACCCAAACCAGCAAGCGTGAGAGCTTTTTGTTTTGGGATGTGTTGGTCTACCGCTTGTTCTGTGCGAACTTTTCTATATAATAATTTTACTATATCGCAAAACCAGCTATATTAGCCTACTTTAACTAAATTTATATATGAACTAATTTGCTTAACTTTGTTGCAACAGTTTTACTTTTCTATTTTCACAACCCTATTTTTACGCGGCTTGTTCTCACAGATATATGTACCTTTTTGTGGTTCTGAGAAAGGTTAAAGAAGTAAACAAACAAATTTATTGTAGTGCTAGAGATAGTAGTATTTACTTGCAAATTTTGACAAGAGTTGCTAAGCTTTTATCTAACTTAAACAAAAATTAAATTGTTCATTAGAAAATAGTGAGGAAAAGATGAGATTACATCAAAAAGAGAAAATTTCTGGGACTGCAGAGGAAATATACAACACTTACTTACTATTATATAAACTAAATGAGATTAAAGTTGATAGTGGAAAATCACTGCAAGATATAATTGTTGAGGCAATTACTCAAGGTAAAACACAAGCAGAGTTTAAAGTAAAAGGTAATTCATATAAAGTTAACATTATCAAAAAAGGTGGTAGCTATGAGCTTGGAATTTTAGGTGAGCATACTAAACCAGAAGCTAAAGATATACTGAAATATACTGACGAAGAGATAATAGCTCTATGGGCCGATAGTAAAGTGTCTTTCGAAAAAGATCCAAATAATAATAGGGCATTTGCTGTTGGTTTACATGATCAATCAAGATTGCAAGATTTAAAAGTCGGTGGGCTAGGTAAAAAAGTTCCATTTGCTTTGCGTTTTGCCAATTTTTACAAAGTCATAGAGGTTTTAAAGGATGAAGGGACACCATTAGAAGAAAGACTAAGAATAGCAAATAATATAGCAACTGGTTCAGGAAAAACAGGGGATATAGCGCTCTTAAAATTCTGGGCTTATCTTACAAATATTCCTTGCGTTACTGCAGTTCCAAGCGACAATTTGAGAAATCAATCAAATAATTTTGATAGAGCATTTTTACCTGATGAAGTTGCACAAGAATTTGCTGAACCTTTTTCTGAAACAAATGCTGAATATGCAACTTCAACTTTTACTGAAGCGTTTAATACGCAATGGAATTTGCTTAATGATAAATATGGTAAAAATAAAAGCAAACCAGCATTGATTCTTATCGATGAAGCTCCAAAATTGAAAGAAAATGCTGTGCAAATGGCTCGTGCAGTTGAAGTATCTCGTGGTAACCCGACTGCTTTTTTCAGTGCTACACCAGATAAATTTCTCAGTGAAGAATTTAAAATAAAACAACAGATCTTGCTTTCTCCAAAGGAAAGAGAAGCACTTGGTATTGGAAAATTGCCTGTGGTGTACTACCATAAAATGAAATTTAAAAACTTGGAAGAGATGGTAAGTGCTAAAGGTCGAGGCGAAAGCACATATGAGTTGCGATTTGTAAATCCAGAAATAGCATATACAGAAAAAAGTGAAAATACCCATACAAGACTCAATCAATATAAAGATGCAGTAGCGAAATTTATAAGTGAGATAACAAAGCAGAACGGTGATCTTAGTAAGCTATCACAGCCATTTTTAGATTTCATTAGCAAATCATTAGACAGTCAAGCTTATAAGAAAGGTTTAATCGGCACTGAAGAAAGGTGGGCAGAAAACGTGAAAAATTATATCACTGAGGGAAGAAAAGATGATGCTCAAGAAAGAGAAAAAAGCGCATAGAATCTTTTGTTAAAGTAATTAAAGATCTGAATATTGGGTTAACAGAAAACAATATAAGATGCCTGGTAGAGGAAAACTTAAATGTTGAAATTGGTAGCAAATTACTTCCTTCCATTAAACTACATAACATACTTGATACTTTGGATGAATATAAAAAGAGTGGCAGAGCAGTTAATAAGGATGAAATAAGTAAATTTATTGATGAAAAATATGAAATTACTGATTCTTCTTCTCTAGAGTTCAATTCTGAACTCACAGATGCTATATTGAAATTACATAAGCTTCAAAGTGATCAAGGTCACAAAAAAAGTACGGAACGTAACTATCCTGGAGATAAAAAACTACATGAGCATATTTTTAACGAATTTCCTAAAATTAAAAAATTTTGTGAGCAGGATGCAGTTATCTGTTGCTTTAATGGAAGTGTGAAGCGTTTCAAAAGTAATGGAGAGCAAATCTATCAGTATATTGATGATATGGATAAAAAGAATATACTTAGTATAATTAAGGCTGGCTTTGTGCCAAACACTATTTCTAAAGAGCTGGCATTAGGAATTGATGCTCCAAGACTCAGCAGAGCTGCAGCTATAGTAAAAGACAAAACCGAAATGCTAGATCCAATGTTTTTACTTCAGCTTATGGGAAGAGTTGGAAGAGATGCAAAAAGTAAAGGATCATGTTATTTTGATATGTTTACATCTGATGAAAGCTGCTTAAAGGTTGATGAAATAACTACGCTATCAGGAGCAAACCTCATTACAAAGCTTGAGGAGGGGCATGAAAATTATATTCGAGATGGAGAAGGTAATATTAAAACGTGTTCTGCTTTGTTGGAGTGGGATATAAAGCAAATTATCGTACTCTATGATTTGAATCCTCATCTTCAGAAAGAACAAAGTCTTCGAAACGCAGTTGCAAAAAGAATAAAGAGCGAGTTGAGTAATCTAAGCATTCAATATCGTTATGATAAAAAAGCTGTTATAAGCGTTTTTACCGGTGTTTTAAAACGAAGTACATCTAATTTGGAAAGAACTTTCAATACACAAAAAGTAAACCTAGAAAATGTAAGGAGATTAGGGGCTTGTGTAGATTATGCAGAAAGCATCCCATTAAATGATGCAGCACTCAAGGAGTTAGAAGAGTCAATAAAAGGGCTTAAAGGTGTAGTCAAGCAATTGGAGCAAGTGAGCACAAACGCACTAGAATACTCGGACGACATGTCACTAGCAGATTGGGTACGCTATATAGTTCATACAAAACCTATGAGCCACGAAGATTTACTTAAAGCCGATCCCAATTCTAGAGCTCCAATTTTCATGGAACAAAAAGAAAGATCACAAAGAAGATGTGCCTCTGTACATAATGCAAGTGAAAGTATAGGAACACCTAGTACTGCAAGTAAATCCTTTCAGCAAGTCAGCACAAAAAAGAAAATTATGTATGGTGTGATGATAGCTTCTCCATTTATAGCAGTGGGAATTTACGCTTTAGTTGTAGGTGCAGCAGTTTTCAATCCTGTGGTAGCTGCTGGCATATTTGTTGGAGCTGTGGTAACTGCTGCTATACTATTTGGAGCAGTAAAAATTTATGAAAAGAAAGCAGAAAATCCAGATATGGAAGTAGGAACTGCTGTTAAGCAGGGAGTGTTAAATAAACTGTGTCAAACCGAAAAAAAAGTAATAAATTGATATAAAAAAATGGAGGTTTGACAATGAGTCAGAAAGTAGTAAACAGAACTACCGGTTTGGTAGATTATAAAGAATTAGAAACAAATATCCTGTCGTCTATACGAGAAGGAAGACCGTTGACAGGAAGAGATGGAGCATTAACACCGTTTATAAAAAAGTTGCTGGAGGTAAGCCTGGAAGGTGAAATAGAAAACCACTTGTCGGCTGAAAGCGAAGAGAATAATCGAAGAAATGGGAGGAATGCAAAGACTTTACGTACAAGCGCAGGGTCATTTGAGCTTTTGACGCCAAGAGATAGGGAAGGAAGTTTCGAACCACAAATAGTCAAAAAAAGGCAAACAAACTTACATCCAGAGCTTGAAACGAAGATTTTGAGCACATTTGCCAGTGGTATGGGCTATAGAGATATAGTGTCACATGTTGAGGAAATTTATGATCACAAAATATCGGTGGCAGAGATATCAAGTATTACTGACAAATTGCTACCAGTAATCAACGAATGGCGTAGTCGCCCGCTGCAGTCTGTATATCCGATAGTTTTCATGGTTTTTTAAAGTCAAAGAGGACGGGCATTGCGTAAGTAAATGCATGTATAACATATTAGGCATAGATCAAAATGGCAAAAAAGAAGTATTAGGTTTTTATTTGGCTGAAAGTGAAGGAGCTAACTTCTGGTTGGGAGTGCTAAATGACCTCAAAGAAAGAGGAGATACCGTCTTGTTAGTCAACAAAAAAATTATAAAAATTTCCCAAGTTGCATCATAAAATCAAAAAATACTTCCAATTGTGTAACAGTACACAGATTATAGTTAGTGGATATGTTGATAAGTAAACTTCATCTGTTTTGTGCGTATAAAACTAATTTACTTATCAACATATCCACTAACCAACAACATTCAATAAATTTGTGTAAGATACCACTTTACATAAGATAGATAGGAAGCATTTTTGATTTTAAAGTACTAAACCTTCAGTCAACCTCCTAGCCCTGTAGTTTTTGATATGGTTAGGATCAAAAGCACTTTTGGATGTCAGAATACCGAAAATGATATGGAGTAGCTTACGCATTGCAGCACCAACGATGGCCATATTATGCTTACCCTTTTCCTTTAATCTTTGGCAAAAGCTCATAATGATAGGATTGTGATTCTTAGCTACTATGGCAGGAAAGAAAAGTGCCTTACGTAATGTTTGTGAACCGGATTTACTTAATCTGGGTTTGGCATATACAGAGGAACCTGACGTCATATTTCGTGGTATAACTCCTGTATATGCTGCCAATTGCCTGGCATCTCTAAAAACCTCTATATCAGAAACTTCAGCTAAAATAGCTATTGCTGATTCTTCTCCTATGCCTGGAATAGTCAATAGAAGTTGAAAATTTTCCAACAATTCTTTGTGTTGATTTAATAGTTCACGTACGGAGTTTTTTATTGTTTCTATTTTTTGAGCTATATTCATTGCAAGGTCTTCCCAAGCATTTGCAACTTCTTTAGGCAGTCTCTCTTTTTTTCTAAGTGGTTATTTACTAATGTTAACTCATCTTTTAACGCAACTGAGCAACGATAAAGATGTTTTAATTTTTTCATTTCAGGAGAAGGTGGTGTCCAACTAGAAGGTTCCTGTCTTTGGCAATAATCAGCAATAACTTCTGCATCGGTCTGATCATTCTTTTGTCGTATCAGCTTACTCCTTGCATAAGATTTTATGCAATAAGGATTTACAACACTTACAAAATGTCCAGCATTGTGTAGAAATTCAGCCAGTGCTTCGCTATAACAACCAGTAGATTCCATGCAGGTTTTTACTTTTTCTACATTATGTTTGTGTAGAAAATTCAGTAGACTTTGAAACCATCGTTCTTAAAGCTTCTTTTTCTAGTTTCACGCTTTCCTTTTTTGCTTATAAATGAGAGAAAAACATCAAAGCGATCTTTTGATATATCTATGCCCAAAAAGTTGTTGATCATATATAACCCCATACGTTACCATTAAAAATGAAAAGTAAGGCTAGTCTTGTGAATACAGAATTAGAACCATTCAGGTCTTTCTACGATACCGTCCAGCCTATACTTTTGAGAAGGGAATTCTTATCTCCTCTACAGATTTTATATCTAAGAAGAAGCACAGAGTTCCTCCCTTCTCCACCTAATGCTTAAGCTTAAAACATTAGATGCTTTTGACAAGATACAAGAAGGAGGCACTGGGATGACATCATAGAGGCGCTGGGATGACACCCGGACAATCGTCATCCCGCTGCTTGTTAGCGGGATCTAGAGATACCGCGGCGGTATGATGGTTCGTGGCGGTATAATGAAGCTTGAAAGCGGATCACCTTTCACGACCTGTATTTACTTCAGGAGTATTAACAGGTGTTATCGTTGGGTTTTCAAGCTTTGTTGCCTGCTTCAAACCCTCGCTTATACTTTGGTCCTGATTTAAAATTTTATCAAAGTGCTTACTCTTTTGTTGCTCTTCGTTATTTGACGTATCTCTTTGAGCATCTTCTTTTATGCCACGAGCATTTTCCACACTCTTTTCATCCTCACCTAAAAGTTTTTCTAATATTTTCTTAACAAAGCGCTTCAGAAGACTCAAAAACCCTTCTTCTTTTTGATTTTCTTGTGGTTGAGGTGTGGTATCTTTTTTGCCTGGCTCAGTGTTGGGCTTCTCTTTTACAGAACTCTTGCTCACTGAGGGACTAACGATGTGCTCTGATGGCTGTGTATCTGTTTGTACAGAAGCCTCAGAAGTCTTTTTTTGTCCACTCTGTTCAACGCTTTTACCTTCTGCTGTAGTTTCTCTAAGAGTGTTGGCTGCTTCTTGAAATTTTTTGTCATTTTTTGATTCTGCAACTTTTTCACTTGTGAAGATGCCCTTCCCTTTATATTGTTGGTCAAGCTCAGCAATTCTTTCAAAATCTTGACGTATTTTTTCATCTGTACGCCTTTTTTGACTTTCAAATTTCTGATTCAATTCTGCAACGCTTTTCATTTTGTTTTCGAGCTCTTTACTTTTCATAGCCTTTAGAGCCTTTGTTCCTTTTGCAATATAATTAACCTTCTCTTCTAACGGAGTACCTTCTGGAAAAGCACCTGGAGAACGTTCAAAGACACCTTTAAACTTTTTTTCAACACTTTCTTTAGATGTCTGGGCCATACCTGTTACCTATTAAAACATATCATATAACCAGTATATTAGCTAATTATATAAAAAACAGTTAACATAACTTGTGGTAAAGAGTAAGAGCGTCCTATTTATATTTTTTTTATTAAAATGCTATTTACTTATTAAGTTGAAATGTATAACCATATAAGAGATGAAGGATAGTCAATTAGCAGTAGTATTCGATTGGGATAATACCTTAGTTGACACTCAAGATAACATTTTTAATGCTATTAAGCATACCATAAACTCAATGGGGTATAGTAATAAAGCTGCTGATAGAAATTCCCATGAGTCGAGAAAGAGCTATATGGTCAATTTATTTGGCGATCAGTGGAAAAAAGCGAACCAGATATATCAACAATATTTAGACGATGCACTATTGCAAAACATTGCTCTGAATCAAGGAGTAGAGAAAATGTTGCAGACACTGAAAAGCCACAATATTTATCTAGCAATAGTAAGTAATAAGAAAAATACTAATTTACGTAAAGAAGTTGCCTATTTTAAACTAGATTCTTACTTTGAAAGAGTAGTTGGGTCATGCGATACCGCGGAAGATAAACCATCTGCAACCCCACTGCTATTTGCACTAGAAGAGAGTACGTTGCCTATAAATAGAGAAAATGTGTTTTTCGTTGGTGATAGCATCACAGATGTTCTGTGTGCACAAAATGCCAATTGTTTACCTATTATATACGGTCAATCAATAAGCGGTTATGAAGATTTGTCATGTTTTCAACATTTTGATAAACTTACAGATTTTATAATAAAGTATTTAGAAGATAGGTAATGACCGCTGTTACAGAGATTGCCAGTATACAAAGGCGCTTTTGCGCATATTTAATAGATGTAGCAATTTTATTAATTCCAACTTTATTAATTATACTGCTATTAGAGGATTCTCCGTTGATCTTACATCTATCATACATGTGTGTAAATTGTAGTTACTTCACATATTTTATATCTTCAAAGGCCCAAGCAACTCCAGGTCAACAGTTAATGAATATATGTACTATCAATTTAGATAATTCTAAAATAGACTTGAATTTAGCGTTTGACAGAAGCACTTCCCAGTTTTTTCTTCCTTTGTTAAACAGTGTAGTAGTTGTCCTTACTGAATTTTTGCAAGATCAGGAGGTATTAGTGAATGTCTTGAGTGCATTGAAAGTAATTATAATGCTGCTCACTCTCTGCTGGTATCTAGTTGCTTGTTTTTCTAAAAAGAAACAGACATACCACGACATGCTATTTAATACGGTTGTTATCAAAGGAACTATTAAATGAGTTGCTATAATCATCGTTATCATATAAATTATGCTGATAAATTGAACTAAGGGAAGATTATGAATGAAGAGATAGTAAAACATTTGAACAAATTATTGACCAATGAGCTGACTTCTGTACGTCAGTATCTTTTGCATTTTGCGGTTCTCAAAAACAATGGAATTAATAGACTTGCAGAAAAGGTAAAAAATGAGCTTAACGAAGAACTTGAACATGCAAACAAGTTGGCAGAAAGAATTTTATTGCTTAAAGGCGTACCAAATTTTCAAGATACAAATGAAATATCAAAGTATGATGGAAAGTTTGCAAAAGACACAATACAGAAAATCTTAGAGGCTAATTTAAAATTAGAGGGAAAAGGTATTAAGGATATCAAAGAAACGATTTCTATCGCTGAGAAAGAAAAAGATTTTGTTAGTGTAATGTTATTAGAAGAGATGTTAAAAAATGAAGAAGAGCACTTCCATTGGATTGAGAAACAGATAGACCTTATTGAACTAATGGGTGTTGAAAACTATTTAAGAACACAAATATAGAGTGTTAAAAAAAACAGTATTTATTTTAATTATACCTTGCTTGCTTCTTTTTTTATTAGGATTATGGCAAGTATTCAGATTGAACTGGAAGAATAATATTATTAAAAGTATGAGTCTTCCAGTTGTTCATCTATTGCCCAATAACGACCTTGAAAAATTTAACTATAGGCATGTCAAGATCGATGGGATTCTAAGTGACATAGAACTATATGTTTTTGCAGGGCAACACGGCTATCACGTGCTGTCTCCTATGTTGCTCACCACTGGACGTTACATGTTGGTGAATAAAGGAATAGTCAGAGAAAAAAAGGAGAAAAAAGTAAAAATTGAAAAAGTAGTTGCAGATGGAACTTTATATTGCGATAGCAATAAAAGCAAAAATTGGTTCATCAAAAACGATACTGCTTCGAATACATGGTTTACCCTGAGTACAGAGGAAATTTCCAATGAGTTAGGTATTAAGCTAGAGAAGTGTGTATTGTGGCCGAACAATTTTGGCAGCAAAGTAGCTATACAGCCAATGAAGCATTTGGAATATGCAATCACTTGGTTTGCACTTTCCTTAACTTGGTTGATTATGTGCGTAATTTACTATAGGCAAAACCTCAATAAAGCTTGAAGCTTTCTGTACATAAAATTAGAAAAGTAGTTATTCATCTTTATCACTACCAAGGTCTTTTAACATACTGTAATTGCCTTTTCTAAATCTACTTTTTAAAGACGTAACTCCACTTTCGCTAATACCACTGAGGCTCAGTGCAGCTCCACCTAGCTGCAATCCTATCTCAGATGTTTCAGGAATAATTTTACTAGCTCCTAGATCTCTATAAACCTCCACATTACTCAGATCTGGTAAGCGTATTACAATATTTACATGCGGAAAATTTGCAGCAACTAAGGAAACAACTTTTTTTATAGTAACTTCATTCTTTATTGAAATAACGAGAGCTTGAGCTCTTTCTATTCCTACTGATTTTAAAATTTCACATCTTGTAACATCTCCAAGATATATAGGAAAACTATCACTTTTTCCTTCTTTGACTATTTTTGATTGAATATCTACAACAACGTAACTTAAATGCTCTGCAGTAAGCATTTTTGTTACCATATATCCCACTCTACCAAATCCAGCAACTATTACATGGTTATAAAGATCTTGTGTATCTGTTTCAACAGCTTCATCATCTAATATTATTTTCTCAGTGCTAAATGAGTTTGCTATCCAATCTCCAAGCCCCGATAAAAGAGGAGTGAAAGCCATGGTTACTGTAGTTACCATCATAAGTACTTGAGCGATTTCACTTGGTAGCACATTTAGTTCATTTGCTAAGCGAAATAAAATAAACGCAAATTCACCGCCTTGTGAAAGTAGTAACCCAGCTTGTATAGCAGGTGCACTCTTAAACCCAAAAAATCTACACAATATATATATGATAGATGTTTTTAAAACGATAAGGATAATCGATAATAAAGTAATTAGTGGTAACTTGTTGAGTAAAAGTTCGGTATTGATAGACATACCAACAGTCATGAAAAATAAGCCAAGAAACAAATCTTTAAATGGCAATACTGCGTGTTCTACTGAGTGTCTGTATTCTGTTTCTGCAACTAACAATCCAGCGACAAATGCACCTAATGCCAACGATAAATGGAATTGCTCAGTAATAAATGCTGCTCCTAATACTATTAAAAGCGTTGTTGATATAAAGACCTCATTACTTTCCATTTTAGCAATAACCGAAAATAAAGGTCTAAGCAATAATCTACCAGTTATAAATATCAGCACTAATGCAATAGCTGCTTGCACCAATGAACCTGCCAATGAGCTTATCAGGCTGTGCTCAGAATTGCCAGCAAGTAAAGGTACCAATACTATTAATGGTACCACTGCAAAATCTTGCATTAATAGTACTGCTATTGACAACCTACCAACCTGACTTGCTTGAGAACCTTTTTCTTGCAGAACCTGCAACACTATTGCTGTTGAGGATAGCGCAAGCCCACCACCAATAACTGTTGCTATATTCGTATTCACTCCGAAAGCAAGAGCGATGCACCATATTGCTACCATGGTAACTATAACTTGAAGAGAACCGAACCCAAATACATGAATACGCATAGCGATCAGGCGTTCAAATGTCAATTCAAGGCCTATAATGAATAATAGGAAAACTACACCAAATTCTGCAAGATTATCCATTGCTTCAGCTGAGTGTATCAGATTAAATCCATGAGAACCAATAACTGCACCTGCAACGAAGTAACCGAGCACTGGACTAATATTCATTTTCCAGAACGCTATGACTATAAACACAGCAGCAGAAAGTAAAATTATAATATCAAACAAATGCTGAGAGCCACTGTGCATGATATTTAACCTGTAGAATTAGACCATTTAATTGAGCAGCCAATACTTGATTTTTGGTCAATTGGAGAATTACCAGTTTCTGCAATAAATTTCATAGCTTGAAATAAGTCACTACTTCCTACTTCATAGCTTTGAACCTTTTCTTTTTTTGTGTCATTAAAACGTCCACGATAGCAAAGGTTTAAATTGGAATTAAAGCCAAAAAAGTCAGGAGTGCAAACAGCCCCGTATTCTTTAGCTATTTTCTGTGTACTATCAATTAAATATGGAAATGTAAACTTATTTTCCTTGGCAAAATTAATCATATTTTCAAAGGAATCTTCTGGATATTCATTTACATCATTTGACATTATTGCAACGGTGTTTACCTGATAATCTTTTTTCAATTGATCAACATCGCTTACCAGATTGCTAATAATTGACTGAACGTAAGGACAGTGATTGCATATAAACATTACAATAAGACCATTTTTTCCACAACAGTCACTTAATGTATAGTATTTATTGTCTACTCCCAAAAGATTAAAATCTTTTGCAGTAAAACTAAAATCGACTTTAGGAGTATTCAGAGCAACCATAGACTATTATTATACCATATGTAATTTACGGTCTTATTATTTAAATGTCAAACGGTTTCTATGTATACTGTTTGCATATTCTTTTTTAGTATTATAATTATAAAACTTATGTTCATAACTTTCGAAGGAATAGACGGCTCTGGTAAAACAACACAATCTAAGCTACTTGCAAATCATTTTAAGCAAATTCACGGCGAAAATAATGTAGTGTCGACTCGAGAACCAGGTGGCACTGATTTTGCAGAAAAGATAAGAGGAGTGTTGTTAACAAATAATATTGATCCTATTTCTGAACTCTTGCTACTTATCTCGATGAGGCACGAACATATGAAAAAATTAATATTACCAGCTCTTGCAGAAGGGAAAATAGTGATTTGTGATCGGTTTATTGATTCAACCATTGCATACCAAGGATATGGGTTTGGAGTTGATTTAAAACTAATAGAAGATTTGCACAGGTTGGCTGGAGTTAGATATCCAGATATTACATTTATTCTAGATATTGATGTTAAAGTTGGGTTAAGTAGAGCGAAAGACAAGAATAAATATGAAGAAATGGATGTTAATTTTTATAATAAAGTTGGAAAAGGGTTTAAAGAAATCGCCATAAAAGAGCCCGTTAGGTGCCATGTCATCACTGAAATTGAAACAAAAAATGATAATCAAGTACACACTAAGATTATTGATAAAATCACTATTGCAAAGACTTAACTATATTTATTTAACCTCTACTAATTTAAACCGAACCTTTAACTTGTGATAGAAAATTATTAATTTTAGGTAACATTATTTCACATGAATAACTTTTTGTTTGAGTAGCTAAAAAATCCTGTATTTTGTCTGGATCTTCTTCACTTATTATCTTATATGCCCTTGTGAGGTTCATTAATTCACTTCTATTTTTTTTATTACTTACTTCAGTAATAGTAAAAAATTGATCAAAATGGTCTAAGAGGTCTTTATTTTTTATTGAAGACACAATATCGTCAATTTCTTTCACAGATAATGCAAGTTCGTGTGCTTTACTACGATCTTCAAAACAAAGATTAACAAGCGCGTTGCAAAACCTATCTCTCGTAGTACTTCTCACTTCTGCTAATAAGGATTTAATATTTTCTTGGCAATACACTCTCTTTACTGATTCAGCTGGTTCAACCATACCAAGAACATTCTTTACCAAAGATTTTTTTTCACAACTAAATATGAACATGTAATAACCCATAGATAGAGTAAAGAACAAGAATACGGCTGGGAGCAAAAATGGCACTAGTACATTTTGTGATACAGGAAAGAGAAACCAGACAGCAGTTGCTGCTGATACAACAAGAAATAGCCCTAATAAAGTTAATTGCGCTCTTTTTTTATACTTATGATCAATGACTGCATTTACACCAATAGAAGCTACGTCAACCATTACTCATACCTCATTAAACAGTAATACTAACTGAATGATAGCATTATCGTGATGAAAATGCAACATTATGAATATTCTAATACAATTTATATTGACAGTTACAATTCTGAATGTTTTATTGCAGCGTTAGCTGATTAGCATTTTAAGCTAGGGTCAGATCTAATAGAGAGAGGATTTTTTTATTTTCTCATTCTTCTCATTTTCCTCTCTAACAATTTTTTTTCCGCTTAATATGTCCTTTATTTCATCTCCTGTTAAAGTTTCAAACTCCAGTAGATTTTCGGCAATGAGATCTAAGCCTTTCTTATGCTTGGTCAAAATGTCTTTCGCTTTTTCATAGCAAGAAGACACAACTTTCTTCACTTCTTCATCTATAAGTTTTAACGTATCTTCAGAAATTATCTCAGAACCATGCATAGTTTGTTCGCGATTGTGATAGATCGGACCTATTTTGTCGCTCATTCCCCATTTTGTTACCATAGAACGTGATAAATCTGATGCTAGTTTTATATCTGAAGATGCGCCGCTTGTGACTTTATCATAGCCAAAAATTAGCTCTTCTGCCACACGTCCACCCATTGCAACAGTTATATCTGCTAGTATCTTTTCTCTTGTGAGGGACACTCTATCTGTTTCTGGTAGTCTCATAACTAAACCGAGTGCCCTACCGCGTGGAATAATTGTTGCTTTGTGTATAGGATCAGAAGCAGGCATATTAACAGCAATCATCGCATGGCCAGCTTCATGGTATGCAGTCAGTCTCTTTTCCTCTTCTGTCATAATGAGAGATCGCCTTTCCACACCCATCATCACTTTATCACGTGCATATTCGAAATCATCCATGGTAACAATCTTCTTGTTTCTTCTTGCAGCAATAAGCGCAGATTCGTTCACTAAATTTGCTAAATCAGCCCCTGAAAAACCAGGTGTTCCTCTTGCAACTGTTTTCACATTTACATCAGGGGCCATTGATATTTTCTTTATATGCGTATTTAATATTTTCTCGCGCCCATTTATATCGGGTAAAGAAATAGTAATCTGCCGGTCAAAACGACCAGGCCTAAGCAGTGCTGGATCTAAGACATCCGGACGGTTAGTCGCAGCAATTATTATTACGCCCTCATTAGACTCAAAGCCATCCATCTCAACTAATAACTGATTTAATGTTTGTTCTCTTTCGTCATTACCACCACCAAGACCAATGCCACGATGTCTACCCACCGCATCTATCTCATCTATAAAAATTATACAAGGAGCATTTTTCTTGCCTTGATCAAACATATCACGAACACGGCTCGCACCAACACCAACAAACATCTCAACAAAATCAGATCCAGAAATGCTAAAGAATGGCACATTAGCTTCTCCTGCAATTGCACGAGCAAGTAAAGTTTTACCAGTTCCAGGAGAGCCAATTAAAAGGCACCCTTTTGGTATTTTTCCACCTAATATTTGAAATTTTTGCCTTTGTTTAAGGAAATCAACGATTTCTACTAGCTCTTCTTTTGCTTCATCAATTCCGGCAACATCATCAAATGTTACTTTTTTCCCACTAGTCATGAGTCTAGCCCTTGACTTGCCAAAGCTTATAGTTCTGTTGCCCCCCGCTTGTGTTTGTTTAAGAAAGAATAGCAAAAAGCCAATAAAGATAAATGTTGGGACCCATGAGATAAGTAATCCACCAATTACGCTCATGGCAGAATCTCCAGTTGAAAAGGAGAATCTCACTTTTCTATCATGTAAATTTTTTATTAGGTCGCTATATATAACACCGCTTGAGTTGAAACTTGAACCATCCCTAAACTTGCCCTCAATGCTCTGGTTTTTTATGACAATATTTTCTACATCATTGTCTTCTAGTCTAGTTAAAAATTCCGAAAAAGGTATGGTTGTTTTACTTCTACCTACATTTCCGCTGAACTGAATATAAACAACTGAAATAAGAACAATAATTACTAACCAGATCAATAAGCCTTCTAAAAATTTTTTCATTTCTATTTCTAACTAAGTACTAATCAAGCTTACCAAATTTTGTTTTATCGTGCTATTAATAATGCATTGAACCTTATCGTCATTGGTATTTTTTTCGTTATAATTTACATCAGGATAAGCAAGCACCTTTCCATCTTTTTGTACTGTAGGCAAAGAATAAAAGACTTCAGGGCAGCAGTTGTAAATTTAAAAGATGTATTTAATTGTGACCACCACTCAGTGTGTTTTTTTTCATGAACAATAATTAACTTCATCTGCTATAAATTCACGTACTAGTAAGTCCATTAGAATTCCTTGGAGCTATACTAAAAAGAGTCTGTAACACATTTCCTACATTTGCTTCTTCATTCTCAGGCTTTTGAAATTCATCCTTAAGCTTTTCAAGTGCATTACTAACATCATTCATGGTAATAACGATTTCTTCTGTGTCCTCTTTTACAATACAATTTCTGGCAAAATCTTTTACAGAATTTACTAAATTAAATAAATCAGCTCCTGAAAAACCTTTAGTTCTACCTGCAAGTTCTGTAAGATCTAGATCTTCTGTTCTTGGTGTGTCCTTCATATAAAGATTTAATATTTTCTCACGTAGGTTTTCGTCTGGTAAAGGAATATTAATGTGCTTGGACAAACGACCACTCCTAGTGAGTGCAGAATCTAAAACACCCATACGATTAGTTGCAGCAATTACTATCACACCCTCTCTAGATTTGAAGCCATCCAATTCAGTCAATAACTGATTTAAAGTTTCTGTATACGCTTGATGACCATAACTGCTACCATCACAGCGCTTTTCACCAACAGAATCAATTTCATCTATAAAAACTATACAAGGAGCATTTTTTCTTGCTTTCTCAAAAAGCTTACGTATATTTCCTGGACCAGTGCCAACATACCGCTGAATAAACTCAGATGCAGAAACACTTATAAATGAAGATTTAGTTTCATTTGCAATTGCTTTAGCAAGCAAAGTTTTGCCAGTCCCCGGTGGACCATAAAAAATGTATCCTGTGTCTTGCGCATAATTTAGCTTTTCGTCTATTTCTATTTCCCTTTTTGACTGAAGTTTACAAATCTTTCTTAACTCTCGTCTTACATCGTCTGAAACTGCAACATCATCAAGTGTTACTTTTTGTTCATTCGTTACTTTAGGTGATGTCATTAGTTCATAAACAACAACACATATTGCCCCAAACACAAAAAGTACAGCTGCAGTACCTGCCACTACACAAGTTACTACAGCGGATTTTATAATGATAGGCATAAAAAGTATGGTGTCCGTAGCAGTCTTAATTCTAAGAAACAGAATATACATAAGATAAATAAAAGCAGCAATTGCTAAACATAACAAAGGGAAAATGAATTTAAAGAACTCTCGCCAAGTTATTTTCATTATAATCCCTCACTAAGATAAATTTTCATCATCGATCATACTATATCGATAATATAAGATTTTTTTGTATTATGCAACTAATAATGAATTGAACCTTATTACTATTGATGTCTTTTGTATCATGAATTACATCAGGATAAGCAAGTACCTTTCCATCTTTTTGTACTGTAGGCAAAGAATAAAAGACTTCAGGGCAGCAGTTGTAATCCTTCAGAAATTCAGGAACTTTTTGTGTTTTTTTTAATGGAGCGATGATAACTGAACACTCTTGATTTCCGAGTATTGTGCAGCTAAATCTGTTATCCCATTGAGTAGGTTCATTTAAAGGTAGGTTTACGGTAATTTCTTGTATCTTTGACGATTCTCTAATTATTAAGATATTTTCTCCATATTTTCTTATTTTGCACCCAGAAAGTGTACAGTTAACATTACTATCCTTTTGCAATATTTTATTAAATATCGCAATAAGGCTATTGTACCTTGGTTTATAATGTTTACTGGCAATTGCCATTATAGAGTAAAGAAGAAGCCTCAAGGCTATTTCCTCTGGCAATTGATAAAATTCACTTAGTTTAATTTCAATATAACCAAGATCATGAACATTAACACAGTCATTAAATGCAAGGCGTGTGTAGTGCATCAACGCTTTTGCAGCTCTTTTCATATGAAGGGCTGTGAGGCATATTCGCTCTGTTAAAATCTCTTGATTGTCACTTGCTTTAAGTAAGCTACGGTATAAAGTTCGCCTGTATTTTAAGTTATAGTTGCTTCTATCTTCGATCCATTTTAACCGGTGAAGCTTAGCGTACTTTTCTATTTCACTACGACTAAAATTTAACAATGGCCTAAATATATAAATACCATTTAAGAAAGATTTGTAATCCATTGATGATAATCCATCTACGCCACTACCTCGCTCCAATCTTAATAAGAACGTTTCTGCTTGATCATCTTTGTGATGAGCAACGAGCAAACATTTAACATTATTGTTTTTACAACACTCTGCTAGTAACTTATATCGTGCTTTTCGTGCCTGTAATTGAATATTACCTTTAATATTTTGCTTCTCCCAATTTAATATGAACGATTCCTTTGCTCCAAGTTCTTTTGCATAACTTGTAACAAAATCAGCTTCTTTTTGAGACTCTGAACGTAACCCATGATTTACTGTTAATGCTATAGGAAGTGAAAGCTTGTTTTTTTTTGCCCAGTTAGTCATTAAGTGCAGTAAGACTATACTATCTACACCACCTGATACTGCAACTGCGATTTGGTTATAGAAAGCAAAGCTATTAGCTATATTTTGAAATAATAACTCTAATTTCATTATGTTTCTTGATGGCAAGATAGTCTCTACGTCATACAGCGACTTATTTGTGGTATATATAGATCCCGCTAACAAGCAGCGGAATTGCTCTCTTTTGTCATCCCAGTGCTTGACACTGGGATCCAGGTTTTAATGCAAGAAACTATTTCTTTATTCCAGAAAATGAAAATTCCACTCTACGATTTTTAGCATGCTCTTTTTCATATTTAGAATTTCTAGAATCATCTTTTACATTAACCAAAGGCTCAGTTTCACCCTTAGAAGCAGTTTTTATTCTGTTTTCTATGTAGGGTGCACAACTAACCATAAATTTTTTAGCTGCATCTGCCCTTCTAGCGCCTAGCGCAAGATTATATTCATGAGAACCACGGTTGTCAGTATGACCAGTTAAAGTAACCTTCGCGTCAGGGTTATCTTGTAACACCTCCATTACGTTAAGTAATGCATCTGCGCTTACTTCAGTAATACTAGATTCATCATAACCAAAGAAAACTCTTTTATCACCTATCTGCTTAACAACAGAATTCATTTTATTTGTTGTATTTGCTCCTTTTTTGGGCAAGAACTTACACCAGTAAGTAGCAAACAAAAACAGCACATTATAACCAGTCTACTCCACATTACTAAACCTCCATAAATTTTAAAATAGTGCGTAACTTTAATTTCAGTAGCTAATAATCTCTCCATATTGTAATATAGTCAAGAGAAATAAAATACTAAATACTTTTTCTACACCCTTACAATTAATTTTCTTATAATATGCTGGACTCTGAGTAGAAAAATCCAATAAAGGAATAAAAAGTACAATTTTTTATGTACTTTAAGCAAATATACTTTTAACTTTATTATTAATCTATTACGATATTAAAGAGATGTTTTCTAAAACAATGAACAAATTATGAAATCTTATAAGTTTTTAGAGGAAGTATTATATAGGGTAAAGAATATCGAAAATACGCTAAAAGTACTAAACCAAAGCCAATTGAATATAGAGGACAAAGTTGAACAAATGAGTCTTCTAGAAGAAATCAGACATGAAATTATCTCTCATGATGCAATAAAGGAATCATTAGCAGATGCTCTTGGTAACAAAAAAAGTGCAAATACTCAGCAGCTAAAGTTAATAGAGAGAATACATAAAAGCAACAGTGCTGTTCCTATTGATTTAGTAAAGTCTTTATCCAAAGCTAAGGTTGAATGCCAAAATTTATGGAAACTATCTCATTCTGAAACCAGTAACTTAGAAAAACTAAAAGAACGTTTTACTGATTTAATCACACTCATTCGCGAAGTAGCTTCTATAAAATCGCAGCAATTAAAATGCTCAAAATACGACTCACTGCTTGCTGACTATGACTCTGATATCACAGAAAAGAATATAAGGGAAGTATTCCCCAAGGTAGGCAAATTTTTTAGCGAAAATGTGGATGAAATAATTGAAAAGCAGAAAAAGGATAAGGTTACTAATATACAAAGAGTTGCTACTCAGAAGCAGATTGAACTTGGCTCGTTATGTTTACAGCAAATGGGTATTGCACTAAATGAGATTCGTACTTCTTATTACTACCCTATAGATTATGATGAATCTGATTTTTGTTATGGTTTATTTTCACTTTTACGGCATAGTGGTTATGCGATTTATCAAAAATGTTTAGCGCAAAATTCTATAAGTAGCCCAATTACGAGACATGTTATGTATGAAACTCAAGGGTTATTCATGGAAAGGATGATTGGAACATCCAGAGAATTTATTGAGTTCATTCAACCACACATAAAAGAGAAATTTGCTATAAAAGGCAAAACTAATAGCAGTGTTGAAAATTTGCACTTGGTTTTCAATGAAATAAACCTTTCCTCTTCTTTAAAGAACGCAGATGAATTTAGTCTGTTAGCTCATATTATGTTGAGAACTAGGTTAGAACAGGATATAATAAATGGTACACTGGAAGTTAAGGATCTGCACGATGCGTGGCTGGAAGGTATGAAGCACTATAAAATTCCAGTAAAAGCTAAAAATGAGCTGGACACTTATTTTCAAGATGAATATTGGGCAAGCGGTGTTATGGGCTACTTTCCTATAAAAATTATTGCTTTAATTGCTGCTGTGCAGATTTTCTCTTTC
Source organism: Wolbachia endosymbiont of Listronotus oregonensis (assembly GCF_031205055.1). Taxonomy (NCBI): domain Bacteria; kingdom Pseudomonadati; phylum Pseudomonadota; class Alphaproteobacteria; order Rickettsiales; family Anaplasmataceae; genus Wolbachia; species Wolbachia endosymbiont of Listronotus oregonensis. The sequence goes on from NZ_CP102118.1 coordinate 1,190,850, forward strand.
GTTAAAAAGAATCATTACGAATCATTAAGTGCTATAATAAAAGGAGATTTTAGTTTACTTATCAGTTGGTTATCTCAAAATATATACAGTGCAAAGTGTGGCCTGGAACTGCTAAAAAAAGTAACAGGCAAGGGTTTAGACGTTGAGTGTGTTACTTACTACCTATCTGAAAAGTATAATTTGTCTCAATAAATGGTTTTCTTGAGTTATGTATGAATTTTGTTCGAAAATTGACCGGAAAGTTTTATAGCCTTTTTACTTTCAAAGGTTTGTTTGCTAGCGATATTGCCATAGACCTTGGTACTGCAAACACTTTAGTTTATCAGAAAAATCAGGGAATAGTGCTTGATGAGCCTTCAGTTGTAGCAAGAGTAAAAGAAAAAGGAAGCTACGTTCCTTATGCTTTTGGTAAAAAGCTAAAATGATGCTTGGAAAAACGCCTGGAGAAATAGAGGCGATAAGGCCCTTAAAGGATGGAGTTATTGCTGATTTTAAAAGTGCGGAAGAAATGCTAAAATATTTCATACGCAGTGCAAACACAAAATTCACTGTTAATAAACCTAATATTATCATATGCGTTCCATCTGGATCCACGCCAGTTGAAAGGCGTGCTATACAAGATGCAGCAGAAAGTGCTGGTGCAAATGAAGTATTTTTGATTGAAGAACCAATGGCTGCAGCAATCGGAGCTGGGCTCCCAGTTACTGAACCTGAGGGTTCTATGATCGTTGATATAGGAGGCGGTACAACTGAAGTTGCAATTATTTCTTTAGGCGGAATTGTTTATTCACGTTCTGCCAGAGTAGGTGGCGATATTATGGATGAAGCAATAAAATCGTATATTCGTGAAAATCATAAGTTATTAATCGGTGAAACAACTGCTGAAAAAATTAAGAAAAACGTAGGTTCAGCCAGTCTGCCAGGTGAAAATAACAAAGAGGGAATGATAATTAAAGGCAGGGATTTAGTGAGTGGCATGCCAAAAGAAATGCTTTTATCAGAATATCAAGTTGCAGAGAGTTTAATAGAGCCTGTACATCAGATAATTTCTGCTATTAGGACTGCACTGGAGAGCACTCCACCTGAACTTTCTTCTGATATAGTCGATAGAGGAATAATTTTATCCGGTGGTGGTGGATTATTGCGTAACTTGGGCAAAGTTATCAGTGAAACAACAAAATTACCAGTTCGTGTTGCAGATGACCCACTTTGTTGTGTTGCCTTGGGTAGTGGAAAAGTGCTTGAAAACATGGATTATTTTGGCCATGTTTTATTCAAGCAAGATTAAATTGTTTTTGAAGGTAGTTTATCGAATTGTTTTGATGGAATTATGTAATATAAATGAGATCCCAGTGTCACGCACCAAGTAATTTGAAGGCAACTTCCAGCAGGAAAGGGTGTCATCCGAGTAGCTGACACTGGGATCCAGGAAACTTAATTACAAATAAATATGCTGTTTTAATGAATTTGCATAAATAGACACTAGATTCCAGTGTCAGCTACTTTCATGACATCATCTACTATGTAAATTGCCCCCAAATCAAAACGTTTGCACAGTTGTATGTTGGAATGACACAAGATTTGCGTTTATAAATTAAGGCGATTATGCTAAAAGAATTTAAAATTGAACCTCTGCTAAAAGATAGAGCTCCGCACCAGACCAAGGCTATTGTTGCAATGTCCGGGGGAGTTGATAGCTCCGTTGCTGCAGCACTGCTATATAACTTTGGGTACCAGGTGATAGGTGTGACTCTTCAACTCTATGGCACCGACGGTAATGCTAACGCAAGAAAAGGTGCATGTTGTGCTGGACAGGATATTTACGACGCTAAGCGCGTGGCTGAAAGTGTTGGCTTTCCTCACTATATTTTAAACTACGAGGAAATATTCAAAAAGGAAGTAATAGAGGATTTTGCAAGTACCTATATGCGTGGGGAAACTCCCATACCATGCGTAAGATGTAACCAAACGGTAAAATTTCGTGATCTATTGCAAGTTACAAAAAATCTTGGTGCGGATGTGCTTGTAACAGGACATTACGTGAGAAGATTAGAAAAAAATGGTGAGGTAAAGTTGTGCAGAAGCATTGATAAAAGTAAAGATCAAAGCTATTTTCTATTTGCTACAACAAAGGAGCAGTTGAAGCTTTTGCGATTTCCACTAGGTGGGTTCTATAAAAGTGATATAAGAAAATTAGCAAAGTATTTCAGCTTACAAATTTCTGAAAAGCCGGACAGTCAAGATATATGCTTTGTTTCCGAAAGCTATAGTAAAACAATAGCTAAATTAGCTCCACAATCTGTACAGAAAGGTAAAATAGTGGATGTTAATGGAAAAGTGCTAGGCGAGCACAGTGGCATAGTAAATTTTACAGTGGGGCAAAGAAAGGGCTTGGGTATCGCACACAATGAACCTCTTTATGTGATAAAAATTAATACAGAAAATAATGAGGTTATAGTAGGTCCGATCAACGCATTAATGCAAAAAAAAATATTGATCAAGGAGTTAAATTGGTTAGAACAACCAAAGGAAGGTATGGAAGTAACTGTGAAGCTGAGATCATCACATGCGGGAAGTTTAGCAACAATACATTCAACTGACGAAAAAAATAAAGCCTGTGTCATTTTAAACGACGATTACTTTGGCATCAGTCCAGGTCAAGCCTGTGTGGCATATAAAGGTGAACAAGTTATCGGTGGAGGATGGATATGCTCTTAACTGGGTGGCTTAATTTTTTTATGCAGAATGTAAACGTACAATAATATTTATTGCTATTTTACCCTATATCGCTTATACTATAAAGTAGAACATTATAGGTTTTAGCAATGGTTAAGGAAGTTGAAGAACTAATAAAAATTGTTGGTAAGGGTAATTTATTAGAGACTTTGTTTATTTTTTTAGGTGGCTTTCAACATGCCGACTTAGATCGTAGTATGGACTGCAGAAATCATTTTGGTTTGTCTGCATTCATTAAAAAAGGGGGAGCCATTAGATGAATATTTTAACTTAAAGTTTAGTCTACAAGGGCTGTTTTTAATTTATGCTCAAGCTTATAAGATACTTAGTGAAAACAACAACCTGAATACTAAAGATGTCATAGATAAAATATATGAAGTTATTAAAGGGTCTGAGTTAAATAGAGATATAAATGAAGTAGTAGAAGTAGATGGAAGTAAATTAGATTTACTTAACATCTTAGCAAATCCAAAGAGAGAAGCAATATTTAAAACAGAAAAAGATTTTGAAAATAAAGTACTTATTGGTGTTAGAAAGTTACTAAATGAAAAAACTACATTAAACAAATATGACAGAGAATTTGCATTAAATAAGTGCATTATCAGCAGCTATTATTCCATTCATGACATAAAAGCAGATAAAGATATAGCATTGTTCTTTTCTTTGGGTGGTCACTATAAAGAACTTTCGTCATCTAACAAAACAGTAAAAAGAGAAGTATTAGAGATATGTGAGAATCAGTTAATAGCGCATTATACAATGTTCTTAGCTAAAGCACTACATATGATCAAGTTATCAAGTAGAGATAAATATACAATCGACCATGAGAATGTGGATCGACAAGAGAAAGAATTAAAAATGGATGGATTAATATATCCTATAAATACAAAAAACACCCTAGAGCAACTGTTAAAAAACCAAAATAGTGATGAATTTGAACAATTAGTAACGAGCCATAAAAATATATACTACTCAGTGCCACAAGAAGAGAATAAATGTAGGCCAAATTTCATTGTCAGCAAGAAAAAGAAAAAGACCATAAAAACACAGTCTGTAAACTTATTTTGGGTATGTTTGTATTATCTGTTGGGTTATATGTTGCTGATTATTTCCTTATGGAGCAAAAATTGTTCAACTCAATAAAAAATGTTTTGCCACAAGACAACCTTACTAACTTGATAGTTGGTGCGGTGCTTACTATTGTAATAGTATATGCTTTATTTCAATTATCACAGAAACCACCACTTTCAACAGTCAATGGAATGACGAATGAAAATTTAGAATCGCTCCATGCAAAACAAGCTTAGAACTACATAAATGTAGCAACTTAAAAGTACATATTGTATAATGCTTATTCTTAAGTTAAGAAGGTAATTTATGGATTTAAGTAAAATAACAGCGGTACCAAATGCGGTGAATGTGGTAATTGAAATAAGTGCAAATGCTGAGCCTGTAAAGTATGAATTTAATAAAGAGCTTGGGTTGTTACAAGTTGACAGATTTTTGTCTACCTCAATGACTTATCCTTGCAATTATGGGTTTATACCAAATACCTGCGCAGGTGATGGTGATCCTGTGGATGTTTTGGTGCTAACTCAATTTCCCTTAGCATCTAGTGTTTTAATATCGGTGCGTCCAATAGGCGCATTACTCACTAAAGATGAAAAAGGAGAAGATGAAAAGATATTAGCTGTGCCTGTTTCCAGTGTTGATAGCTATTATGACAATATAAAGGACTATTCTGACTTATCTAAAAACCTACTAGATAAAATTGCTCATTTCTTTTCTCATTATAAAGATCTAGAAAAGGGAAAAACGGTAGCAGTTGGAGAATGGGTTGGTGTAGAAGAAGCAAAGAAAATCATTGAAAAAAGCAGAAATTAGTTTTTGTTGATTTATAGCTAAAGTGGCTTAGGTTTGCCTACAATTTGAAAAACAACAAATTCGTCATTCCGCTACTTGTTAGCGGAATCTATGCTGAGATACCGCGCACAACTGTACGAACATTCATTCTTGAAGGTAAACTGCACAGCAAATGGTGTCATTCCAGTGCTTGACACTGGAATCCAACCTTGCCGTAATCTCATCAAGAACGTTGTGTTTTAACATAAGACCAGCCACTTTTATGCTTACCAACTTAGTGCCCAATCAAAATTCCTGGATCCCAGTGTCTGGGCACTGGGATGACATTCTTCTGGTAGGCTCAAATTGTAATGTTCGTACAGTTGTGGAATGAATTGCGGTATGACGTAGGGAAACCTTTCTTGGGTTAGCTATAGATTTTTGTACCACAGATCTAAAAATTACAGTTGTTCGGAAAAATGTTGCTGTTAAAAGCATTAGACAGGCGGTAGAGGTCTTGGTATTATATAATCTTTAGGTTCTAAATTTGGAAGGGTGGCCGAGCGGCTGAAGGCGGCGGTTTGCTAAACCGTTATACGATTGAAAAGTCGTATCGAGGGTTCGAATCCCTCTCCTTCCGTATACTGTTTTAGCACGGTCTGAATTCGCTATATTGGCATGTTTTTAGCCTGTTTACCTGATCTTGTTGCAATGGTTTTTATTTCCGTCTTTGCTTAGATAGCTATTAAAAAGTTGGCTAGCGTTGACTCAGTATTTATTATAGAATTGGTTGTTAACCTTACTTATATGCATAAAATACTAATTTTACTGTTGATAGTGTTGCCACTTAGGTTGCTTGCAACCGAGATTGAAATTGTTGCAGATGTAAATGGTGAGCCAATTTCAAATTTAGATATCGAAAAACGCATCAACTTTATAAATTCATTGTTTGGCACTCAAAGTGTTAATCAAAAAGAAGCAAAACCTCAAATTCTTAGGGAGCTAATAGACGAAATTATCATTATCAATGAAGCACAGAGGCTGAATATAAAATTGAGCAACGAGGAGTTAGATAATGCTATCATATTATTTTTAACCCAAAGTTTTAAACTTAAGGCTAATGAAGTTGATCAATACATAAAAAAGCATAATATAGATCTTAGTATTTTAAGAAAACAAATAAAATGTCAGTTACTATGGAGCAAAATTATTGAAGTAAGAATTGTGCCATTTATTAATATAAGCGATAAAGAAGTAGATGATGTAAAAAGGCAAACAGAAAAGCCGGATTATCTTATCACGTTCCAAGAGTTTATAATTCCTGATCAAAAAGACAAGGATGTTTATGGCATAGCTGAAGATTTAGTAAAAAAATTACGTAATAGTAATAACCCGGAATCTCCAATAAAGATGCGTAAAGCAACAGTTAATTTAAGTCAGCTCAAAGATAAACTTAAGAGCGTTTTAGAAAGACTAGAAACCGGCGATATAGCAGGTCCATTCAGTTTCAGTGAAGGTTACTCTATTATAAAAGTCATAGACAAGGTACAACTTAATTATGCACTGCTGGAAAGCACTTTAAAATTAAAACAGATTGTGGTTGAGGGTTCAGAAAGTTTATTGGATAATTTTCAAGAGCAAAAGGTCAATTGTTTAAATTTTGACAAATTAGCAGATGATTTTAAGTTGCCAAACGCAAAAGAGTTTGAAATAAAAATGCGAGATTTAAATCCTGATTTACAGATTTTATTTAGTAAAACAAGTGTGAATGAAATAGTAGAATTAAGAGAAAATGGCACTGCAAAGTTAATGATGTTGTGTGATATCAAGAGTAATGCAGCGGATATAGAAGCAATTAAACAGCAGATGTACCAACAAAAGATTATGATACAAAGCAACTTGTTATTAGATGATATGCGTAAAAATTCAGCTGTCAGTTATCGGTATAGTTGAAGTCAGAGAGTGTCCTTGTCTCTGTCTTTGTGTACGAAAATTACTTTGTTCTATAAAATTTCAAAAAATTTGAACAAATATAGTTAAAATAGCACATGAAGAATATAATGCTAATTGGTGGTGGAGTTGGAAATGCAGTATTATTTTCGATAGGGAAGGCGTGTCTTGAAAATAATAATAAGGTTTTGTACTTTGCTGGCTATAAGAAATTAAGTGATGTATTTAAACGAGCACTGATAGAGCGTGCATCAAATGCAGTAGTTTGGGCATGTGAAGAAGGATTGATAGAAACAAGCAGAGATCAAGATAAATCCTTTCATGGTAATATAGTTGATGCAATAGTCTCTTATCAACAAGGAAGATTAGGTATTAATTTAAACACTATAGATAAAATTATCACTATTGGTTCTGATAAAATGATGAAAGCTGTGAATGAAGCTAGAAAAACAATTTTAAAGCCATATCTGAAGTCAAGTCACATAGCAATATCGTCAGTTAATTCTCCTATGCAGTGTATGATGAAAGAAATCTGCGCTCAGTGTGTTCAGCAACATATAAATACGGAAACAGGAGAAAGGAGTTTTGTTTATAGTTGCAGTAATCAAGACCAGGATATGGAATTTATTGACTTTGATTTTTTAAGTGAGCGCTTAAAGCAAAATAGTTTACAAGAAAAACTCACTGCGAAATGGATAGATCATGTTCAAAGATATTAAACAGCACAAAAAGGAAATAAGAGAGCAATATAGAGCTATAAGAAAAGATATTGATGAAAGTTATTCCAGTTATGCGGCAAGTTCCCTTATTAATCTCTTTAATCAGAACTTAAGTTACGTTAAAGGCAAAACAATTGCGGCTTACGTTCCAATGGATGGGGAAATAAATGTTGTCCCTTTGATGTGTCGTTTGCTCTATTTAGGTTATAAAGTAGCAATTCCTGATAAAAATCAGTTGCTAAGATTTGAGGGATGGAACGAAACAAATGAAGATGTAATTCCCGACACAATCATTACTCCTGTTGTTGCTTTTGATGATCATTTTAATAGATTAGGTTTTGGCGGTGGTTGGTATGATACAATGATAAAAAAATTACGGCCGCTTGGAAAAATATTTATAGGTGTAGCCTATGAGAAACAATATTGTAAAGATTTACCTGTAGAAAAACATGATCAAAAATTGGATATTATAATCACTGAGATGTGTGTTAGATGTGGAGGTGGATTGCTCAAAAAAGTGGATAGAAAGGAGTAGCGTAACCCCACTTTCTGATAGTAATTTTTGCGTCAAAACGCTCCTCAAATGCATCAACCCGGTCCTGTGATTCCTTCTTCACTCACTCGTTCAGCACTTGAACTACCTAATTGAGAATCTGGCTTCATTTCCTGAGCTTTCTCATTAACTTTTTGTTCTACATCTTCTATTTTACCGTTACCAATAGCCATAATTGCAGGTTGAAATTTATTTATAAGATCATTAAGTGCTTTCATATCTGCTACATGAGTACTGAGGCCCTTTTCCAGAAGTCTGCTCATATCATCTTCTGAAAAATTTTGAATGGTTCCATTCTTTACTAACTCTTGTATAGCAGATCGCTGCCTTTCATTTTGAAGCATTTCTAATATTTTTTTCCCATCATCAAGACCTTTTTTAGCGTCAACGCCTTCGTTATCTTTAAGACTAATGTTTGCAATAGTTTCAAGCACGTTTGTTCTTAATCTACTAAAGTTATTCTCTCTTGCTTGAACTGTAGGTAATTTATCTATTAAATCCTTATATGAACTTTTCACTGCTTTTCCTGCTTCAATCGCTCCTTCTTTTATTTTTTCCCCTGCCTTTCCTATACCTATTCCTACATAACGCGCTCCAATAGCTACAAGCGCTATTAATGTAGCAAGCACAATAAGCGGAGAAAATGCTACTCCCAATACTATTGCTGTAGAAGCTATTCCAATTTTTTTATTTGCAGATGCTGATTTAAAATAATTGACTAGATTGTCCAGCGGACCTTTATTATTATTTATAACATTACTTATTGCTTGCTGATTAACAGATTTTAACGCCTCTTCTATTATTTTTGAGTCAACGTTTTCAGAAGTTAACCCTTTAAGTGCTTCTTCAATGAATTTTATAAATAATTCTTTGTTTACCTCCTTTTGCAAGCCTTGGTCATTAATCGCTAAACCTAAATCTTTGAGATTCATCCCTTTAACTTGTTCTGATAGGGCTTCAAACAACTTCCCTTTTTCTTCCTGTGGGAATTGTGCGATGCTTTCTATTATATCTGAAATAGCTTTTCTTAGTTCTTGGTAGTCAGTTTCATTATCAAAGAACTCAGCCACATTTTACTCCATTGACTGTAAATATGCCTAATTATACATACTAATTATTAATTATATCATAATTGATATAACATACCCCTTTCCAAATATAGAATTTGTATTAAAATATCTAGATTATATGAAATCAAGGTACTTTATGGGTGAAAAAAAATTAAAAGCTGCTGTGATTTTATCAGGGTGTGGTCACCTTGACGGTGCAGAGGTAAGAGAAGCGGTTTTAAGTCTGCTTGTGCTTGATCAGCAGGAAGTGGATGTTAAATGCTTTGCACCTGACATCAATATCACACAAGTTATGAATCATAAAACAAAGGAGGCAGTGAAAGAAAAAAGGAATGTACTTGTAGAAGCAGCAAGAATCGCAAGAGGCGAAATATATGACTTAAAAGAAGCCAAAGCTGAAAATTTTGACATGCTAGTCGTACCTGGTGGATACGGGGTTGCGAAAAATTTATCTGACTTAGCTGAAAATAAAGACATGGTGACAGTAATGCCTGAATTTGAAAGATTAGTTTCAGAATTTTTTGTCACAAAAAAGCCAATAGGAGCAATATGCATATCTCCAGCCGTAATTGTTTCAATTTTAAGTAGCAAGATAGGTAAAGAAGAAAGTGAGATTAAGGTAACTATAGGAGATGACAAAGAACAGTTGATAGAGAAGCTTGGCGGCAAACACATAAAGTGCGATACAGGGTTATCAATAGAAGACGAAGAGTATAATGTATTTTCCTGTTCTGCTTATATGCGTAGCGACGAAAGTACATACTCTGTATATCAAGGGATAAAGCATATGATTGACAGTATGGTAAAAAAGATTAACAAAAAAACTAAACAACCATTCCTCTAAGATGTAGTAATTTAGACTTCCTTACACAATTAACTGTTGAACTTTACATTCCTAGCTGTATTATGGTTATATAGCTAAGAGACCTAGGTTTACTGACTATTACTTGTTAGTGGTATGGCGTAGGGCTGCACTAGCTATATATATTTAGCTCTTTTTTTATAAACGTAAGGTATTTTATATGTCAGACCTTTTCTATATTGAAACTACGTGTTGTATGGACGGTCAGTGTGATGTCTATACAGGGGAAGTGAGTTTTAATGATGTTATGTTAGGCAAGTTCAGTCTAAATTCGTGCAGCGGGAAAGAAGCTATGATAAATCTAGACGTTATTACATTCGATATTAATATCGCTATTGATGGTCAAAATGGAAAGACAATAGAAAGAGACCTTAAAGGTCTTGAATTTGTAACTAAAGATGATGGTTCTTGGTATATTAATAAGAATTTTGGTAATGATAGATTTGAAGTTATAGTAAAGCAATCATAATTTTACATCTCAGGTGTAACATTTAGTATAGGTGCTATTCTATTTATAATGTTCTTTACTATAGGCGCAGCAATTATTCCCCCGGTATGGTGTATCCCTTGAGGTTCATCAATAGCAATTAGCACTATATACCTTGGGTCAAGCATGGTTAGCACTCCTATAAATGACGCTATGTTTGCATCTTTGCTATATTTACCATCTACAACTTTTTCCGCCGATCCAGTCTTTCCCCCTATTGAATATGCCTTTATTTTTGCTCTGCTGCCAGTGCCATCCGTTACTGCTGCGCGTAATAATTTTCTCATTTCCCTGGAAGTTCTTCTTGAGATAATTTGCTCTCCTATACTTCTCTTATTCAACATCAAGGTTGCGTTATGAAATACCCCATTGTTGATTAATGCTGCTGCAGTTTGTGCAAGATGTATAGGAGTTACAGCTATGCCATAACCATAAGATGCTGTTATTAAAGTGTTTTCACTCCATTTATCCGGGATTATCGGTGTAGATTTTTCTGGTATTTCTATTTTCAAAGGAGAAAATAGCTTCATAGCTTTAAAGTATTCTACTTGTTTTTCAATACCTAATTTAACTGCAATTTTTGCTGCACCAATGTTGGATGATTTCACAAATATATCTCGCACAGTGATTTCCGGAATCTTAAATTCATGAAGATCATAAATTTTATATTTCCCAATAGTGATTGGCTTTGACACGTCATATAAATCATCAATTTTTACAACGTTTGCATCAAGCGCTGCGGCTATTGTAAAGAATTTTAATACCGACCCCATCTCATACACCCCAAGACTGGCGCGATTAAACTTTTGTACGTCTTCTGCCTTATTCTGTAGGTTGGGGTTAAAATCAGGCAGACTGACCATTGAGATGACTTCACTATTTCTCACATTTAAAACAATTCCTACTCCGCCGAGTGCCTGATATCTGCTTACAGCTTTAGTTAGCTCTTCATGCACTATGCTTTGCACTCGTGTATCTAAGGATAGTTGAATACCCTGGTAAGGTGTTATTCCAGCGCGTAATGCTGGAATCCACGTATTTTTTTTCTGGACCCCAGTGTCAGCTACTTGGATAACAGAATGTTGTTTGTTTTTACTTATATATGCCTCAACTCCTGCAATACCGTTGCCATCTATGTCAGTGTAACCAAGCACGTGTGAAAATAAATTACTGTGAGGATATATACGTTTTACATCGTTATAGAAGTTTATTCCTGGCACGCCGGCATTTTTTATTGCTAACAGTTCTTTTGGAGTCAAGTGCCGCTTTACCCAAGCAAATTTCTTTTTTGAAGTAAGTACTCTATATGAATTCTCGTATTCAAGATCATTCAAAATAGAACACAGTTGTGCTGCTATACTTTCCGGATTCTTTACTTTGGTTGCATCTGTATATAGTGATGTTGTGGGCACATTTGTTGCTATTACCACTCCATTTCTATCTAAAATATCAGGTTGTTTATATACTGTATTATCTTTTCTAAAATTTTCTGAAGTAGTAGGTTGATCAAATGTTAAAGAGAATATGCGAAAAATAATTATTATATAAAACGTAAATAATGGTACTATAAAACACAGTGAGCGGAGCTTATTTTTAAGTAATGCTTGCATATTTACTTGATTTGACAAAAATGGAAATTATCTTAGCTGAGCCGCGAGGTTTTTGTGCCGGGGTAAAAAGAGCTGTGGACATATTAGCTATTACTTTAGAAAAATACAAAAACAAGTGCCAAGTTTATGTGCTACACGAAATTGTTCACAATAAATATATAGTAGAGGACTTTAAGAGACAAGGAGTGGTTTTTGTGAACAGTATCGAGGAAATTGAAGATAATGGAGGAATACTGATCTTCAGCGCGCACGGAGTGTCAAAAAATATAGAAGATGAGGCAAAAAGAAAGGGTATTCAAGTGATTGATGCAACATGTCCTTTAGTCAGCAAAGTGCATAAAGAGGCAAAAAGGTATGAAAACGGTGGTAAAGAACTAATTCTCATTGGGCATGAAAACCATCCAGAAGTTAAGGGAATTAGAGGAAGAGTAAATAATACTATCATTTTAGTGCAAACTGTGCAGGACGTACGCAATTTAAAAGTTAAAGATCCAGATAATTTATCTTATGTTACACAAACCACGTTAAGCATCGACGATACCCGTGAAATTATTGTTGCCCTGAAGCTCAGGTTTCCAAGCATAACAGGTCCAGATTTAAAGGACATATGCTATGCAACGCAAAACAGACAAAATGCTGTTAAAAAGCTAGCTGAAATTGTAGACATGGTGTTAGTTGTAGGAAGTAAAAATAGCTCAAATTCAAACCGCTTATTAGATCTGTGCACTGCCAGAGGAAAAAGAGCCTACTTAATTGATAATTACAGCTGTGTGAATAAAAGCTGGTTTCATGGCGTAGAAAAGATAGGAATCACTGCAGGTGCTTCTGCTCCTGACATATTGGTTGATGAATTAATGGACTACCTAAAAGTAAACCTGAGTGTAAAAATTTCAGTGATGCCAGGTGGTATTATTGAAAATGTTCAGTTTAAAATACCGAATTTGGTTTAAAACACAACTTATCTACTAAGCTTCTCTTGAAATCACACAAATCAGCATCTATAGCTAAGACGTCATACCGCGATTCATTAGACTTCTTGCATAACCTTATAACAAACTTTTATTGGGAATAGAAACGAAAAACTTACTTGACAAACTCCGCCAGCCCCCTTATCATGAAACTGAAGGTATTCAGTTATCTTCATCTGTGCAGATTAAACAGCAAAAAAACAACGTAGTTGGCGTCTTATTTTTAATTTTTTGCACTATGTGCACCTTATGTCTTCACAATATTCTGGGTTTTTACCTATATAAGCTGAAACGCGCTTATAAGTCGTTTAAGACAGTATAGTACGCCAATTTGAAGGATTAGAGAGTGAACACTAATTACCACGGGATTTCTTTTGCCTTTTTTTCTGCTTAGTAAATTTCTTAAACATTTGAGATAAGGTGAGTTGCATTTAAAAGCAGCCAAATTGCAGTGTTTAAGACTTAAAAAACGCCAATACTGAAAATAGATATTAACCGGGGCTTCTTTTGCCTTTTTTTCCGTTTGGTAAATTTCTTAAATATTTATAGCTAAACGACAATCGTCATCCCGCTGCTTGTTAGCGGGATCTAGAGATACCGTGACGGTATGACGAGGGAGAACAGTTAGCGGCTGAGATACCGCGAATGAATCGCGGTATGACGTAGGACTGCTGTCATTCCAGTACTCCTTTTTTGTCATCCCAGTGCTTGACACTGGGATCCAGTTTTCCATATAATCTCATCGAAAACGTTGTATTTTAACGTAAAACATCTATTTTTATGCTTACCAACTTAATAAAATTCCTGGATCCCAGTGTCTGGGCACTGGGATGACACCATTCTTTTTTCTGGATTCCAGACTGGAATGACACCGTCTTGGATGGAAACCAGTGTCAGCTACTTTCATGACACCATCATAAGGTGAAACTGGATCCCAGTATCTGGGCACTGGGATGACAGGAGAAGGGGCTACTGCCGTCATAAAGGAACCAGTGTCAGCTACTCGGATGATACCTTTTTCTACTTAATTTGGGTTATGCAAGAAGTCTATTCGCGGTATCTCAGCATAGATTCCGCTAACGAGTAGCGGAATGATGGTTTTTTAAATCGTCGGTAAGCCTAAGTCAGTTTAGCTATATGCTTTTAATTTCCCCAAAAGGAGAATTAAATATGTGAAATTCTAGTTGATATGATTTAATGAATGGTTAGTTTAAATTACTAATTTATTTAAGAGATTTTAATAATATTTAACCCACTTACTTTTCTATTTTCCATATCACGATGGGCTTGAATTATTTCATCAAATTTATATTTTTTATTGATCCGTACAGTTAAAAGTTTTTTTCTTATCATCTCGAAGATTTCCATTGTGGTAAGCACTAATGTGAATCTATCATGCTTATAATGGTATATTGAGGTTCCAGTTGCAAATAACGAACGTGAACTAAGTAAAGAAAAACTAATAGGAGCGTTACCTGATATCTGCCCATAGGAAACGTATATGCCGAACCTGCCTAAAGATTCAAAAGAGAGCTTGCTTGTAGCGTAACCTATGGGGTCATACACTGCACCTACTCCTCTGTTTTGCGTAATCTCCATAATTTTAGAAACGAAGTCTTTATCATTGTAGTTTATTGCGTATGTACAGCCACTTTGTAAAGCTGTCTTCATTTTTTCATCAGAGCTTACAGAGCCTATCACTACACCTTTTTTATCCTTTGCCCATTGGCATATTATTTGTCCTAAACCACCATTAGCCCCATGAACTAGCACGAAAGCACCAGGCCTAACTTTATAAGATTGATTAACTAAATAGTGAGCTGTCATACCTTTAAACAGCACTGCAGCAGCAACTTCATCAGATATGTCATCTGGAATTTTTATCAGATATTTCTGGTGTATAATGCGCTTTTCACAATATGCCCCTGGAGGAGCTGTGCAATATCCAACTCTGTCTCCAACTTTGAATCCATCACTGATTTTTTTACCAAGTTTTTCAATAACCCCAACTGCTTCCACTCCAAGCACTGATGGTAAATTTTTAATTTTGCGTGTACCTTTTCTGTGCTCTAAATCATAACGATTTAAGCCGATAGTTGTGTGACGTACTAAAACTTCCTCGCCTTTTGGCTCACTTATATTCTTATCTACAAATTCTAATACTTCTGGCCCCCCAGTTTTTTTAATTTGTATAGCTCTAACCATGATGAATGTAAGATAAAAACTTTGATTATGTTATCTAATAATTAATATTTTGCAAAGTTATTGTTTTCACAATCAATAGACTTCTTGCGTTACCTCCTGTCATTCCAGCGCGTGACGCTGGAATCCAGATACGATTTCATCATATAAATCTTTCCATTCTTGATTTGTTTTTTCAATTAAGTTTATTTTCCATTTTCTCTGCCAGCTTTTTAGAAGCTTTTCTTTACTAATTGCTAAATTTATGTCTTGAAACTCCTCAAAGTAGACTAATTTACTAACATTGTACTTTGACGTGAAACCGGAAATGGCTTTGCTTTTATGCTCCCAAATTCGTTTAATTAAATTTGATGTTATACCTATATACAGGGTTCCATTTCGTTCACTTGCAAGTATATAAACATAATAACTTTTCATATATAGTAACCTGGATCCCAGTGTCAAGCACTGGGATGACACCATTTGTTGTAAACTCACTTTTACTCTATGGTTATACTACCTTGCCGCTATCCTGAACGGATACCTTCTTTCAGCTTTGGATGACAATAGGAAAAAGTTTGTTACTTAAGCTTAAAAAACGTGTATGATAGTGTTATTTCGCTCAAATCTTTTGTATTACTATCAAGCATTATCTCAGGATCTATATAGAAAGATACGGGCATAGCAGCTTTTTGTTTTGGTAGCAACATTTGTTCTTCAAAACAAAAGCATGCAACTTTATTAAAATACTTACCTGCTTTGAAAGGCGTAACGTTATATACTGCCATACCAAATGAAAGATGATCAGATAGATTTTTTGCGTAATAAAATGCTAAACTTTGTTCTCCTATGTTTACGTCAACGTAGTTAGTTTCTGATTTAAATTCCCAAGGTAGATCGGACATTATATCAGCATTGAAGTGGACCCTGATTTTTTGGTCAGTTGCACTTATTGTTGCATTAGTTACTTTTCTTGTTGTGCCACCATACCCGGTAGCTTTACAGAAAATGCTATATAGTGGCACCGATGCATATGCAAGACATAGCATCAACACGACTAAAGATATTAAAAAGAAAACTATAGAATTCTTACTACCTTTCCTTAAAAAGGAAAACATCTAGTCCCTATTATTGAACAAGTTAAGTAACCTGAGTAGATTGAGAAATATGTTAATAAAGTTAAAATAAAGATCAGTTGCACCCAGTATTGCCAATTTAGTAGTAGCGACTTCTGATCCGTCGTTATATTTATAATAAACGTCCTTGATTCTTTGAGCATCATACGCAGTCATTAAGGTAAAGACTATTACTGATATGAACGATATTGCAAAGTAGAGAGGACTACTTCCAAGGAATAAATTTACTATGGATGCTATAATTATCCCCAAGACTCCCATAATCAAGAAAGAGCCCATACTTGTAAGATCTCTTTTTGTGGTATTACCATATAAAGCCATAGAGCCAAACATAATTGATGTAATGAAAAACGCTCTTGCTATATTTTCTGCAGTATAAACTATAAAAATATAAGATAAGGAAAGCCCCATTAACACTGAGAACGAGAAAAATATAGTAACGGCAGACTGAGCACTTAGGTGTTGAATTCTATACCGCATATAGATCACCAATGCAGCTGGAGAGAATATTATCACAAGCGACAGAACAGGATTAGAATGAATTACCTGAAAAAGACCAGAAAATACCGTTAGAAACGCAACAAGCCCTGTAACGCCTAAAGCTAAAGCCATGTAATTATATACTTTAGTTAGGTAACTTCTGAGCCCAGCGCTATAATAAACGCCCTGAGAGCGGATATCCTGTTCATTTCTCATGTAAGACATAAATACAACTCCTTTTGTCCATTATTTAACACATTATAATATAAAACCACATTTTTATCAAGTATTTTTATTATAAACAGTTATGCGCTGGCATTTGTTTTAATATAAATAGAATATAGGCCTATTGCTGCTGCATTTGAAACATTTAAGCTGTCAATTACGTTTGACATTGGGATTTTTAAAAGATAATCACAATTTTCTTTAACTAACCTCCGCATTCCTTTCTCTTCAGAACCAAAAATGATTACTCTTTTTTTCTCAAAGCTCTTTATTTCATCTATATTTTCTTTAGCATTGCAATCAAACCCGTAACACCAGTAGCCGACCTTTTTTAAATACTGCATAGTTTTTACTATATTTGTAACGTATATTAGCGGAACAATATCTAAAGCTCCACTTGCTGCTTTTGCAATAGATGCATTTTCACTCGGTGAGTGGTTATGTGGTAAAACCAATGCGTTGACATTAAAACAAGCTGAAGTTCTTAAAATTGACCCAATATTGTGCGTGTCAGTGACTTGATCTAAAATGACTATAGTAGAGCTGTCGTTTGAGCTTTCAGCTACTTCTTCGATGCTTAAGTTACAAAGAATAGGGGCAACATTTAAAGCAATTCCTTGATGGTTAGCACCTTTAGATAAAACGTCATTAAGTATTTTGTTTTCTACTAATCGAACTTTAATGCCCTTACTATTTGCACATTGCCTAATTTCTTTTTCGTGTTCTCTATAGAAATTTTCTGTTGCTAATAGTTCTATACACCGCCTATTTTTATTCTTCAGTGCTGACATGCAGGTGTGCTTTCCATACAGCCAAAAATTCTCATTAGTTTTTGACGATTTCATCGTATTATCGAAAATCTGATTTTTATAGAATAAGCAACATTTTACTATGTTTGGATATTGTTGTAAAATTATACAATTCGATTAATGCGTTTATGTCGGACGATGAGTTGGATTGGCAAAAAAATGTTAAGCCAATAGAATGTGGAAAAGTTACTTTAAAAGTTAATCATAAAGTAAATATAAAGTCTATGGTTGATAAAGGTACCTCCGACTTACAAAGGAATTTTCTTAATACCAATAATGGTAACTCATCATTTTGTCTTGACCAAAACACAAAATCAAAAGTTGATAGGGGTAAATATTTTATAAGCGATAAGCTCGATTTGCACGGCTATAGTATAGAGGATGCTTACTGTAAATTGATAGATTTTATTATCAAAAATTATCGAGCAGGAAATAGATGTTTATTGGTAATTACGGGATACGGCAGTGCAACAAATAAAACAGACACTATAAAGAATAACTTAAATAAGTGGTTAAATGATACTAAAATCCAGCATATGGTTCTATACTACCAGCAAGCTACGAAAAAACATGGTGGTAAAGGGGCTTTTTATGTTTTATTAAAAAGGCTTAGGCCCTATTAGCTGCTTAAGTTTCCTTTTAAGCCTTAATTTTTCTTATATAGCCATATAAAAACCAGTGTTCGGCAGCGCGTTACGCACAATTGTACAAACATTGTAGCCGTTATTCAAGTAGCCCGCAGAAACGAAAAAACTTCCTTGACAAACTCCGCCAGCCCCCTTATTATGACAATAAGGGTATTTATGACTCAAAACTTGTTTTTGACCTGCAGGCTCAATGACAAAATTCAGTAAAAAACTTAGGGTATTTTTTGGCGGATTACATAAAATTATAGCGGCTGCATGTCTTTTAAATTTTTTCTACATTCAGCCAAAACGCGCTTAAACTAAGCGTCAGCACATTATTACAGCGCCACTTACAGTAATATAGAGTCAAAACTCGCACCACGGGAGTTCTTTGCCTTTTTTTTATTTGGTAAATTTCTTAATGTTTGTAGCTAAAAGAGCCCAAGAGAGGTGTCATCCCGCTGCTTGTTAGCGGGATCTATGTTAAGAGATACCGCGAATGAATCGCGGTATGACGTAGGAATGAATCGCGTTATGACGTAGGACTGCTGTCATCCCAGTGCCCAGACACTGGGATCCAGTTTTCCATATAATCTCATCAAAAATGTTTATTTTCTAGCTACTTTTATACTTATCAACTCAGTATGCTTACTTACAATTAAAATTCCTGGATCCAAGTAGTCAAGCTACTCGGATGACACCCTCCTGATGGGACCAAATCACAATGTTCGTACAGTTGTGGGCGGTATGACAGCGTTAGCTATACTTTTATACTCACCAACTCAGCATCCAATCAAGTAGTCAAGCTACTTAGATCTGGTGGACTCAAATCACAATGTTCATACAGTTATGCTGTGCCCTATGGTGTGATGTTCTACGAGTTGGGTAACAGGAGGTAATGCAAGAAGTCTAATAGCGCAGCAACACGGAACCCCATGTGAGACCTGCACCTATTGCAATCAGCAGTACCAGATTTCCTGATTTTATTTTTGATTCTTGTATTGCATAGTCTAAGGCCAGTGGAATTGACGCTGCTGAGGTGTTTGCATGCTTATCAACGGTATTAATCACTTTCTCTATAGGAAAATCTAATTTCTTTACTACTGCTTCAATAATACGAATGTTTGCTTGATGGGGAATTAACCAGTCAATATCAGTGATTTTCAAATTATTGCATCTTAGTGTTTCCTCTACTGAGGCTGTTAACTTATCCACTGCATGTTTAAACACTTCTCTTCCATTCATGCATATTTTTCCAGAATCATCAGTAGAGGATACCCCTCCGTTCGTACATAATATGTCCACATTGCCATCAGAGTGTAAGTTTGTTGATATGATGACGCTGCTACCCATTTCCGATTTTATTATCACTGCACCAGCACCATCACCAAAGAGTACACAAGTTGACCTATCTTCCCAGTCAACAATCCTAGACATTATTTCAGCACCAATAACGAGCGCATATTTAATTCTATTGTTAGATTTTATGAGCGAATCAGCAACTGTAACTGCATATATAAAACCAGAGCATGCTGCTTGTACATCAAAAGAAAATGCGTTTTTACATTTTAACTTACTTTGTACAATCGTTGCACAGCTAGGCAAAGTTTTATCAGGCGTTGTTGTTGCAACTATAATCAAGTCAATTTCATCTACTGAAATTTTAGCTTTTTCTATAGCACTTTTTGCTGCATTTACAGCTAGATCTGACGTTAATTCTCCTTCATCTGCTATATGCCTTTGAACTATTCCTGTTCTCTGCCTTATCCATTTATCGCTTGTCTCAACTATCGATGCAATTTCGTTGTTACTCAACGTTTTTCTTGGTAGATAAGATCCAGTGCTTAATATGAAACTTTTATTCAATATGACTTACCCCGTTAATTATCTTTTGATTTAAATTTTCACTAATTGCATTTACTGCAAATTTTATAGCATGGGCAAAAGAAATAGCATCAGAATTTCCATGACTTTTAATGATGATACCATTCAGCCCTAAAAACATAGCTCCACTTCTAATTTTGGGATTAAAACGCGTTAATGCTTTATTTAGTTTAGATTTTAACAATATACCAATAAGCATTTTCGCTATCCACGAGTTGAATACTTCCTGCTTTATTAGATTGATAAAAGTACTAGCGGTTGCCTCAGCTGTTTTGAGCATTACATTGCCAACAAAACCATCAGCAACAATCACATCTATATTACCCTCTAAAAATTCAC
Source organism: Wolbachia endosymbiont of Listronotus oregonensis (assembly GCF_031205055.1). Lineage (NCBI taxonomy): Bacteria > Pseudomonadati > Pseudomonadota > Alphaproteobacteria > Rickettsiales > Anaplasmataceae > Wolbachia > Wolbachia endosymbiont of Listronotus oregonensis. The sequence continues at coordinate 1,211,327 of NZ_CP102118.1, forward strand.
TTGCCTCTATATACCCTTTGAAATTAATGCCTGGAGCGTTTTTAAGCAACTCAAAAGCGCCGCGCACTGAGTCATTACCTTTAACTTCTTCTGTACCGATATTTAGCAAAGCAACCTCAGGATTGTCAATTTTTAGCGCTACTTTTGCAAATATACTTCCCATTAATGCAAATTGGAATAACGAATCGGCATTACAATCGACATTTGCACCAAGGTCAAGCAAAGCGAAGCTTTTTGTCTTAGTTGGACAGATAGAGACAATAGCAGGACGATAAATATTTGGTAATGTTCCTAAAATAAATCTGGAAATTGCCATCAACGCCCCGGTGTTGCCTGAAGATACCACTCCGAAAGCTTTACCTTCTTTCACTGCAACAATTGCAGCTTTCATACTTGAGTCTTTACGATGTCTCAGCGCAAAAGATGGCTTATCATTTGCAAGGACATTGTCAGAACAATGAGTAAACTCAGAATTGTTACTTACTTTTTTATATTTCAAAAGCAAAGGAGATACTTTTCCTTATCTCCATAAATATGAAAAAGAACTTTAATGCCTGGGTCAACAAGATTATCCAAAAAAAAACCAGCACCCTGAATTACGGAAAGAGGCGCAAAATCGCCCCCCATAGCGTCAAGTGCAATAACTATGTGATTATTGACCGTAGGTAACATACCATAATAGTCATTCTGCCTGTTGCTTAATGAAAACTCGTTTTCCTTTGTAACTGCCATCTACTGCTACATTGTGAGGCAACATGAATTCTCCAGTTGTTGAACATACCACAACATTCTTAGGCTCAATAGCATGATGAGAACGATGCATATTACGCCTTGACTTCGACTTTTTTCTTTTTGGAACTGCCAAAACTTCCTCCATTCTACTACAAAACTCAATTCATTAATAACATGTTTTTTACAAGAAGTAAACAGGGATAATAAAATAAGTAAGGTTTGCTTATGTAATTGAGTCCTATAGCTAAAGTGGCTTAGGTTTACCTACAATTTGAAAAACCGTCATTCCGCTACTAGTTAGCGCCGCGGCGGTATGACGTAGGGAAACCTTTCTTGGGTTAAGCTTTAAATTAAAACATCAAGTATGTTGAACTTAAAACATATCTCAGCTATACTTTGCGATAAAGTTAATAAAAATTTTAATAAAATCAGTAAGACTAACCTCTAGCTAAAATGAATACAAAGTGAGCTTTTTTGATATAAATAGTGTTAGAATAATTGGTAGGTACTTTATCAATTTTTTGTTAAGGCTTGGTAGTGCATTCATATTTTTTATTCAATCTCTATACCACTGCTTTGTGCCACCATATTATTTTAGCAACGTAGCAAAACAAATTATAGAGATAGGCTTTTTCTCTCTGCCAATTGTTGGGCTCACTGGAGTTTTTATAGGAGCGGCGATAGTTTTACAAAGCAGCTTGAGTGACTCATTAATTAACCAAGAGCAGATAATACCCAAACTTGTTACGATCACTATCATTAAAGAGTTAGGACCAGTTTTGATCAGCTTAATAATGGTAGGGAAGGTTGGATCATCAATTGCAGCAGAAATTGGTACAATGCGCATCACCGAGCAAATAGATGCCCTTACAACTTTGAACATCAACCCTTTCAAGTATTTAATTGCACCAAGGATTTTAGCGTCAATCATAGTATTTCCCATACTTACAGTATGTGCAGATCTAATAGGAATATTTGGAGGATGTATCACTGCAGTCTTCGAATTTAACCACAATTTAAATATATACATTAAATACACAGCTCAGTTCTTTAATATGTACGATTTTATTGTTGGGCTAATAAAAGCAATTGCTTTTGGCGCCATAATTTCTGTCTCAAGTTGCTATTACGGTTATCATTGCAAAGAAGGTGCACGAGGAGTAGGTGTTGCTACAACATCAACTGTTGTTTTATCGTCCATACTGATCATTTTAGCAAACTACATGATTACTTTGATACATGCGTAACCCCATAATATCAATATTGAACTTAAGCTTATCTTTTGATGATAGGACAGTACTAAAAGATCTAAGTTTCGATATATTAAAAGGGGAATCATTAGTCATACTTGGCGGCTCAGGAAGCGGCAAATCTGTACTAACAAAAACAATTATCGGCTTGCTTGCTCCAGACTCAGGGTCTGTTAAAATAAATAGTAAAAGCAAAAATAAATTTGGGGTTTTATTTCAAAATTCCGCTTTATTTGACTACGTTACAGTGTGGGAAAATATATCTTTTAATTATAAAAAGCGCTTTAATATCAGCAAAAAGGAGGCAAAACAGCTAGCAATCGAGAAGTTAAATGATGTTGGACTGGAGGAAAGCATAGCAGATATGTTTCCAATAGAGCTATCAGGTGGAATGAAAAAAAGAGTAGCACTTGCAAGGGCGATTGCACACAATCCAGAAATCATCGTATTAGATGAGCCAACTTCAGGATTGGACCCAATTATGTCAGATATAGTAAACGAGATAATAATAAAATTATCTAAAGATCTTAACACTACAATTATCACGATTACACATGATATTCATAGCGCATTTAAAATAGCTGATAAAATAGCAGTATTACATGAAGGGGAGATCATTTCCCATGGAACTGTTCAGGAAATACAAAATACTAATAACGAATATATAAAGAAATTCATTCGTTATATAAGGTAGCAGACATTGGAATTCGGATTTTTTCAAACTGGATCCTATAGCTGACCCAAGCAACACGTCATACCGCGATTCATTCGCGGTATCTCGGCATAGATTCCGCTAACTAGTAGCGGAATGACGAATTTGTCGTTTTTCAAATTGTCGTAAGTCAGTTTAGCTATATATAGGATGACAGAAATTGTTTGTATTAGCTATATTCAAAAGCTCTATTGATATTTTGCAATATTTGTGATAAAATAATAGCTTAAGGTTGAGAGTAAAAATTTATGAGTGAAGCTCAAGGTCCAAATATTGCAGAATGGCAAGCGCAGCAGCAACACCAAGAGGCTGCTGGTGAGAAAAGTGGTTTTGGTCTTGGTCATAGCGACTCTGTTTCAACAGTCGTGGATGGAATGAAATGGTTGTTCAACTTTCATGAAGGAGCAATTGCTGCTTATAGTAACGTGTTTGAAAGTTTGGTAAGTGGCAGTAGTTTAGTAACACTGTTTGGAAAATCAGGTAATATGTTTGGCATAAAATTTCTTGAAAGCCTTGGAGAACATTTTTCAGGTGGAGGTGGGGAAGATATGCCATCAGAAGGAATGGATATGGCTCATGGTGATGAGGGACCTCACTCAGATGATTACCCTCATGCCAATAATGAAATAGCTCATAATGCTGATGGTTTGCAAGACATGCATGATGCAGGTGATCACCATGGTCAATCTTTTTCACCTGGTCCTTCACCATCTGTTGGCGATGACCACGGACATGAACTTGGTTAAACGCTTAAAAACTGCTGAATAGTATGCGAGAAGACCTAATAAGAAAAGTTGCTATTGTTGTGAGTTTGTCTTAGTGAAAAAGGTTTCAGTTTTAGGATCAACAGGAAGTGTTGGAAAAAAGACTGTAGATTTGCTCTCAAGGAGAAAAGAAGAATACCAAGTGGAAGCACTAAGTGCCCACTCAGACTTTGCTCTACTGGCACACCAAGCAAAACTGCTGAATGCAAAATACGTTGCTATCTCCGATGAAAGGTTTTACAAAGATTTAAGAGAAAACCTACTTGGTACAGATGTAAAAATAGCAATTGGCGCTGAAGGTCTAGTAAATGTTGCTTCCCTACCCGTTGATCTCTCAGTTATTGCAATAGTTGGTATCGCAGGCCTTGGGCCAGTTATAGAAGTCATAGAAAGTGGCACTAAAGTCATTGCACTAGCGAACAAAGAAAGCATTGTTTGCGGTGGAAAGTTATTACTTAAAAAAGCTAAAGAAAAAAACGTACAAATAATCCCTATTGACTCTGAACACAACGCAATTTTTCAAGTTTTGCAAAATGACGACAAATGCGTAGAAAAGATCATACTTACTGTTTCTGGTGGACCATTCTTAAACTATAGTTCTGAGCAATTAAGAAATGTCACGGTAGATCAGGCGCTTAGTCACCCCACTTGGAATATGGGAAGGAAAATCTCAGTTGATAGTGCAACAATGATGAATAAGGCACTAGAGATAATAGAAGCACATAACTTGTTTAACATCAGCCCGGATAAAATTGAAGCAATAGTGCATCCTGAGTCAATAGTACATGGAATTGTAACTTATAAGGATGGGTTCAACTTTGCTGTGCTTGCAGAAACTGACATGGCAATTCCTATTTCATATGCTTTGTCTTGGCCGGAAAGATCAGCTTTAAATCGTAAATTAGATTTAACAAAGCAAGGAAAATTGACCTTTCAAGAACCAGACCATAAGCGTTTTCCTGCGCTAAAGCTTAGCATGGCAGTGTTAAACTCTTCTGCTCCACAAACAAACAGTATTGTGCTCAATACTGCAAATGAAATAGCTGTTAATGAATTTTTGAAGTCACGAATTGGCTTTTTAAAAATAGTAGAGGTAGTGGAATCAACAATGGAAAGTTTTGATAGTTACACTGATATTAATTCACTATCTGATATAATAAATATTGATTGTGAAAGTCGTATTATTGCTAATAAAATTGTTGAAAGTAAAGTTGTTGCGTATAGCTAGAGTAATGTAACCAGACTGCATTCTGTGATTTTAGCAAAACACGATCTTTCATTTGAGCTTTCTTCAATTTAAAATAAATACAGAAACTAGCTATCTTCAAAAATATGGTTGAATAATTGTATCCGTTCAGGCAATGGCATCAACTTAAGGGATGTTAAGGAGTAAAATACTACAAGAGACAGCACTTTTGTTTCTATTTTATTGCAACAAAAAAGTTTAAAATGTGTCATTTTTAGGTGAGGCATGCAAAAAGGAAAAGATCTTATCTTACAAATTAAAAATGCAATATACTCGAAAACTTTTCAGAAAATCCATTGTGTTGAGTTTTACACGAACAAGAAAACTTCTTTTTTCGACAGTATTTTCTATAGTTAGTTAAAAAAAGTTTGGGAATAGAATGTGAACTTATGGAGCCATTGACATGTACCCTCAAAGCAAGCTTTTTCTAAAGCAAGGTATAAGATTTGCCATACAGGCTTTCAAGAATTTAAGCATCCAAACAGCCTATCAGGATGAACCTGAGTTGGAGAGGCTATAGACTTATTGCAGCAGATGGTTCTGGTATTCAGCTCTGAGGAAATTGTATCCGAGTTTGAACCAAATGGAACAACAGGCACCATTGGCAATTTGTTTGTTGATTTGTGTACTTCGCTGATTTGTAGTGCTCGTTTTACGGCTTGGAATATAGGTGAACAAACGTTGGCGGAAGAGCAATTACCCGAAGTTATCACTCAAATGCGTTCATTAAATCAAGAGAAATTATTATTTATCTATGATCGTCTTCAGTAAAATTCATTCAGCAGCATGATGATTTGGAAGTAGATTTTATTTTTCGCTTGCAAAAAAGAAATTATAGCAAGCTATGGGAACGCTGGCGAATTAGATTTTGATTTTATATTGGAAAATGAAAAGCTAAAAAATAAAATGAAAGGACAGAAAGTAAGAGCTAACATTAGCCAACGGAGAAACAGAGTTTTTGATCGAGACTTTGGAGTAAAGCTTATGTATTAAGGTGGCACATAGAGGAGTGCTATAAACGACTCAAAGTAGGAGCAGAGTTAGAGAATTTTTCTGGAGAGGCTGTATTACAAGAATTTTGGGCAAACTTGGTCATGTGCAATATATTATCGCTTCATATGTGTGATGCACAAGGGCCTTCCCAGATCAAATTGCTGAGAAATTTTTCAGTTTTATTTGGTGTGATGAGGCAATCAAGTGCTTGTTGCACCAAAAAACTTTCAAGCCCTTTTTAAGTATACGCACTAAAGTTAAGATCCGACCGGGAAGATTGTATAGCCGCGATAAAGTAGATAAGCCTAAACGCCATCATGTCTTTAGGAGAGTTTGCTAATGTATGCTCTTAAGTTGACGCCATTGACTGTTCTCCCTCGTCATACCGCCGCGGTATCTCTAGATCCCGCTAACAAGTAGCGGGATGACGAGGTTATCGTCATGCCACCGCAGACCGTCATACCGCCGCGGTATCTCATCAGCTAACAAGCAGCGGGACGACAGCAGTACTACTTCATACTACCGCAAACCGTCATACCGCCGCGGTATCTCTAGATCCCGCTAACAAGTAGCGGGATGACGGTTGTCAGGCTAGCTGTCATCCCAGTGCCCAGACACTGGGATCTCATTTTACTCTATAATGGCAGTGCCTCTATGATGTAAGGAATCCAGTTTTTATGCAATCTCATCAAGAACGTTGTGTTTTAACGTAAGGTTGGCTACTTTTACACTCACTAACTTAGCTGGATCCCAGTGTCTGGGCACTGGGATGACGAGAAAGGAGCACTGGAATGACACCCTCCTGATGGGCCCAAATCACAATGTTCGTACAGTTGTGGGTTTAGTACGCCTTATAATTCTCAAACTGCTGTTCCGAATTAGAATTATTAAATTCACTATAAGGAGGAGCGCTTGGAGGAGAGTAAGGAGGAGGTGGTCCATAATTCCTAACTGCTTCTTTAGCCTTCTCAATATTATCTGATTCTTTCTCATGCTTCATATGAAAAGCTAAACCACCAGCAAAACATACGAGAGAATTAACGCCAAGGATAACTAAACCCCACACTGGTAACACTGGATAAACAGCACAAGCTACCAAAGCCGCTAAAGAAACAGCGCCAACCGCAAATTCTATATTCCTAAGCATCTTAAGCTTATTATCAAGATAATCTATTTTTTCTTCTTTTCTAGCCGCTTTTCTGCTGCTGTTATACCAAAAACACATACCAGCATGGAAAGCAACACACACAACTGCAGCTACCATACCTAAAGCTAATAGCTTTCTACTGTCTTCCGAGTCTTTTTTCTTATCTTCTCTGCTTTGATGGCTACCACTACTGAAACCAGGGTTATTTATAACTGTAGTATGACCACCAAACAGGCTGCGAAGTAGTAAATAATCCCAAAAATCTAAACCTCTATCATTGTGTACATGTACGTGTGTAACCTGAGGGCCTGTAGGTTGCCTGTTATTCCCTGCGTTATATTGATTATTTCTGCTTCCTGTATCGTGCCTATTGCTTGAATTTGGATGTGTAAATTTTTCATACGCATTTTTAAAATTCTCCTCACTCCAATTTGTGGTGTTTTGCGTATTACAAAATTGTAAAAACTCTTTAACATTACTGTTACTACCAGATTTTTTTATATAGGCTAACGCATACCTTTTTAAAACACTATCACTTGCTACCATAAATACCCTCTTAAGTTAAGACTAAATTAATAAATACTTATTATAACAAAGTAACGTCTTCTTGTCAAATCAACCATAACTTAATACCCAGTTAATATCCTTTCCACCAGCTCTTTTACTGTCGGTACGTAGCCATTCTCATAAAACGGATCTTGCTTAAATTTGTACACATTGTGCCCGGAAAACATGAGTTCATTTTCAATATCGCCGTCATGTATAATGTTTTGCAGTGTTTTTTGTATACAAAAACTCCGTGGATCTGGCTTTCGTCCTGTTGAATGGTCGCCGTGATCCTTCCAATTGCTAAACAAACAATGACTTAAGCATCCCATACAATTGATTTGATCTTGTCTTATCTCTGCAAATTTGCCTGGCGTCACAAAAATAACAGTTGTATCTGGAGTTTTCATTGCTTCTGTATACCCTGCTTTAGTCCATGTATTTGCCAGCTCTTTGTCTTTTGAAGTAAGGTAGATCTTCCTACCTCTGCTACCCATTGCAAATTCACTACTAAATTCTTCGCTGGCATTTTCTGAAAACTTTATTTGACGTGAATTCCGTTTCTGCAACTCACGTATGAAGTTATTTTTTACTGCAGATGAGTAAAACCCTGTTGGACTGAATTTATTTAAAAATACATCACCTTCTTCTAAAGTGAGTAGCTTCTTTTTCCACTCTGCAGAAATTGGGCTTTCTTTCGTCAAAAGTGGACGAGTGCCAAACTGAAAAGCTATTGGTCCAATTTGCAGATTGTCAAACCAATGTTCCCAATCTTTCAAATGCCACACTCCTCCTGCCATAACAATTGGTGTTTCTGAAAGACCGATCTCGTTCATGAAAGATCTAAGCTCTGCAACTCTTTCAAATGGAGCCTGTGGTAGCTCTGGGTCTTCACTGTTACTGAGTCCATTGTGCCCTCCAGCAAGCCATGGATCTTCATACACTACTCCACCAAGCAAACAGGAAGATATTCTTTGGTAAGTACGCTTCCATAATGCTTTAAAAGCACGCACCGATGAGACAATAGGGTAATAATAAACCTGATATTTAGCTGCAATTTCTCCAAGCCTATAAGGCATACCAGCACCGCAGGTAATACCATGAACTAAGCCTTTTGCTTTTTCTAATATGCCATGAAGCACGCGTTCTGCTGCTCCCATCTCCCAAAGCACATTCATATGTATTCTTCCATGACCTTTTGATATTTCATTCGCTATTTTTGCCTGACTGATTCCAGCTTTAATACTATACTCAATCAATTCACTGTGTTTTTCATTTCTTGTTTTGCCTTTGTAAATCAGCGGCACTAACTCACCATTATCATCAATAAGCTTAGCATTTGCACCAGAAAACGTACCCACAGCATCTGCTGCAGCAAATGCTCCACTTGACCTTCCATCACTGATTGCGATGCCTTTGCTGCCCTCAATGATTGGCCACACTTCCTTTCCTGAAATTACTATCTTTTTTATCTTATTTTTCAAAACTTCCTCGCAATCTTTCACTCTATTTTACTTAATTACTAAAAAAATAATAGCTGTTTATTTTTTCTTTTATCATCAGAGCCTCTGCATAGCCAAATTTGGGTTTTGAGTAGACACAGCAGCTACTGTAATATAGTTTCGAAAGAAGTCTAATGTATTTTGCTATATGATCATAGGTCTAACAGGCGGAATTGGGGTAGGAAAGAGCTTTGTAGCTAATTGCTTTCAAGAGTTTGGTGCTGCTGTGTTTGATGCTGATTCTGTTGTACACCAACTTTATAAAGTGGATAAAAGCATAATAAGTTATGCAGAAAAAAATTTTCCTGGAGTGGTAGTAAATGGTGAAATAGGTAGAACAGTACTGTCTAAATATTTCTTAGCCTACGATGAAAATTGGAAACAATTTCAATCTTTGGTTCACTCTGCTGTGCTGCGTGAATTAGAATTTTTTATTGCCAAGGAAAAAAAGATCGATAGAAAGCTTTTAGTTTTAGATGTGCCACTTCTATTAGAAACAAAATTTCATTCATACTGTGACCTTATTATTTTTATCTATGCAGATAGCGTTGTGCAAGCTCAAAGACTTAACGAACGCAACATAGATAAAGAAAAGCTAAATTTAATCTTCAATGTTCAGTTATCTATTGAGGAGAAAAGGAAGATGAGTGACTTTATTATCGACACCAGTGTAAGCAAAGAGTATGTTTTTTCTCAAATAAAAAAAATAGTGGATTCATTAAACCTCAACACGTAGCTCTACGTCATACCGTCACGGTATCTCTTATACCAAACTTCGTTATTGGGAAGACAAATAGAATATACGATAAATTCACTTAAACCTCCAGTTATAGGCGGAAAGCACTCTTTTTCATTTGTCTCATTATTATTGAGAATTGGTATTAGCATAGATCCCGCTAACAAGCAGCGGGATGACGAAGTTATCTTCATACTGCCGCGAACCGTCATACCGCGATTCATTCGCGGTATCTCTAGATCCCGCTAACAAGCAGCGGAATGACGATTGTCGATAAATCTAAGTTACTTTAGCAACAGTTATTCTCCACTAAATTACTCTGAATTTTGGTTATATTATTTGCGGATTTCACTGCTGAAATCTCAAATTTTGAGCTTGTGTTCAAAAATGATTCAACTGACCTGCCAAAAAAATCGTATCTCCACCCCTTGAATAGTTTATCTATCTGCCCAGATATTGACCCGGTTAACTCATCTTTTGAAGAAACTAATTTCCTTGATATGTTACTTTCTTTACATTTACTATCTAAAATAATTGAGAGTATATCGAATACAGATTTGTCATAATTATTCGGTAAGATGTTGTTTTGCTGCATCCAATTTTTTTCATTTTCATTAAAAATATTCACAAACTCTAGTAAATCTGCATCTTTTATATTTTTTGCATTCCTCTTGAGATCATCTAAAATCTCATCAACATGCTCTACATTTTTTTCAATAAAACCAGCTATTACAGCATTATTAATTACTTTATTACGATTCATATTATAGCGCTGTGCTAAGGTCTCTTGCCATTCACTAACTGCTTTAACAGTTAATACCAATCTTGGATTTGCTTCATAATTAAATTTAATTCTCTTCCATGCATCTTTTGGACTATGTAAATACTTATTTATATTAACTATTGATTCCATCTCTTCTTGAAACCAACACATCCTATTATTTTCTTCAAGTTTATTGCACAATATTTGGTATAAGTCATATAGGTGTACCACGTCGTTTATTGCATAGTCTAACTGATCCTCGGACAACGGACGCCTTAACCAATCTGAATTTTTAGCTTTAATTTTATCCAGCACTACTCCTTGATATTGCTCTACTACTTTTGAGTAACCAATAAAGTCATGATAATAATGACAAAACATAGCGGCAACTTGGGTATCAAAAATGGGAGTGGGAATACATTTAAACACAGTGAGTAAGGATTCTATATCCTGCCGGCAGCTATGAAACACTTTGGTTATCCCCTGATTTAGCATTATTTTCTTAATGAATGATAAATCAATTTCTGGCACTAATGCGTCTACAATAAAACTCTTCTCTCCGTAAGAAATTTGAATTAACGATAATTTTGGGTAGTAGGTTAAATTATTTCTAATGAACTCCGTGTCAACTGCTATAAATTTCGGCTTTTTTGCTATTAATTCTTCACACGTATCTTCCAGCTCTGATGTTGTACTAATTAGCATATATTTTTCACTTGGTGGTTCTACTTTATCTGACCTTACCCAGAAAAAGTAGAGAGAAAGTTAAGACGTTTTTGTCATGAGAATGATGCATCAAATTGTGCAGGAATGCAATAATTAATAGTAGAATGCCTACGTTGTTTGTTATAAAAGATTTCTATGTATTCAAATATGGCAGTTCTGGTTTGTTGAGCGAGAAGTATCAATAAGCAGCTCCCTTTTGAGTGAACTTTTCTGCAACAGAGTTATCGTAACAACATCCCTTATGGCTCATGCTGGAAATGATGTTTTTTGTATTCAATAGAAATTGGTAATTTTGAGAGGTATACTGTGACCCTTGATCGCTATGTAACAGCAGATTTTTATCGGGTTTGCGCTTATTAACGGCCATCAATAAAGAGTCAACAACCAATTGTTTATTTATTGAACTGCTCATTAACTACCTTACTATTACCCACAAATAAAGACATGGTATTGTATTTACTCAAATAATTTAATTTTATTAACCTGAAAGCTTATTGGATTAAAATTATTAAACTAAGAGTTATAATTTTAGCAACTAAAAGCTGTAAATTGCACCATATAAACAGTTATTTCAAGCAAAAGTTATGCCATTAAGAGCTATGCAACAAACATTTATATTTGTGGGTAATAGTAAGATTAACTACCATGCGTGAATATAGATCCTGCCAAATATAGTCATCCTTCTTTGGTTTTTATATAAGTAATCCCATATTTTATTTGGTTGATCGACAATAAAGTTTTGGTCTAATATATTGAGAGCTACGACTCTATTGTCCGTTTGTTGCTTCTTAGTTTTAAATTTTCTTCTCAATATAGCCCGAATACCATTTTTCTGCATAACACTTTGTACTGTTTTAATTTTTGCCTAAAGCTTTTAATTCAGCGTGAATTTTAGGGATCTGCATTTGGATGCTTTTTTTGAATATCTGCTAGAAGCCCATCTCTTGCTAATTCCTTACTGCTTTTTCCCTTAGCAACCCATTTATAATAACCACCAGCAGATATGTCTAAAACCCTACATAGTTCCTGTATTTTATAGCAATTTCTATATAAAAGAATACTTTACTCTTTTTGTTTGGTCAGGGCTTTTTTTTAAATGTCTCTTTCTCTTGTTACTCTTGCTAGTTCTTTTTTTAGATCAAATCTTTCTTTGTCATAAGGAGCCTTTGTCTGGAAATGCGTATGCTTCTGACATTTTTCCATCATATTTTCTTACCCATTTACTTAACATACTGCCATCTATGCCTAGATCTTTTGCTATTTTTTTACTTCTGTTTCTTTAACCAGCTTAACAGCTTCTAATTTGAATCCTGCTGCTTCTATTTGCCATATTTTGAAAAAACGTTTTATTTTACTCCAAAAACGTCTTAACTTTCTCTCTACTTTTTCTGGGTAAGGTCAGAGTATCCACTTTAACCTCTCTAAATTTGCTCATAACCTCTTAACTTGACGCGTATGACTCCCTACTTGGATGACAGATAGTAGTGCGAAAGCCTCTTACAACTTACTTTTAATTAGTCTAACCCATGCGTGCCAATCCCTCTCACCAAGATTGCTTTCAAAAGATAGGAGATCCTTTACAGCTTTTGAGCAAATTTCTTCACTTGGAATTGATAACTCCCTATTCATTGCTAACGTTAAACATTGAGTTTTGCACGCTCGTTCTAAATGATACGTGTAAAACATTGCTTCTTGTATAGTCCGACCACACGTTATAGATCCATGATTGCGCATTAACATGACAAAATTTTCTTTCAGATCAGCTATTAACCTCTTTCCTTCTGTATTGCTAAGTGCTAGGGAATTATAATTATGGTAAGAGATTTTATTGTAAAAGTGCAGTGCCCATTGACTTATTGGAAGTAGTCCATCTTTTAGAGAAGAAACTGCTACAATAGAAGGTGTATGCAGGTGAAAAATTGCTTGAATGTCTTTCCTTGCTTGATAAACAAAACCATGAATTATATAGCCAGTTTTATTATATTGATATTCTGTACCCTCAATCACATTTCCATCTAGTGATACTCTCATCAATGAATTTTCATTCACTTCGTCAAAGCGTATACCAAATGGGTAAATATAAAACGACTTTTGATCTTCAGAACATACCGAGAGGTGAGTATATGTATGATCATCCAGTTTAAGGTAAGACAAAATCTGATAGGCATAGACTAGATCCCTTTTTACTCTGCTCTTTGTTAACAACACAATCCTCTGTTAGAATCTTCTGAAGATTTATACACGAAAAAAGGCTTGTAGTAAACTAATAAGTCTATGCCACTCTGTCTTGCTTTCTGAATACCAAACACTTTTGTGTTGTAGCTTGCTTAAAAATAGTTATCGTTATTATAGAGTTTATATACAGAATTTATGTTTCTAAATTACATAATATCTTAACTATAAAAATAATTTTCTATGTAATATTTCATATGTTTTAAAGCTTTGTTTTTATGTTATTATAAATGTAAGTTTCAAGATTGAAAATAATATGGTAAGTATTAACACAAAAAAACAGCCAGCAGGATTTTTCATATATCTCTCTGGTCTTTCAGGAAGTGGTAAACTTTCCACAGCAATAGAATTGTCCAATATGATAGACGCATTAATTGTAAATAGTAAGTTCTATAACAATGTTCAAGTTTGCTCTATATACAATGGTGTCTTTGAACGTGATCAAATACCTAAAGAAGTTCAAGATAGAATATATGACATTATGCAAATTATGCTTCAGGTAATAGAAAATTATCCGATTCACTCAAAAAATTACATATTTATTGATGAGTTGATGGAAAATAATGACCAGAACATGAGGATGTATGATTCAATAGTAAGGCTTAGTAAAAAAATGAACACAGAAATCCTTCCTGTGGTACTTAGGTGTGATCTACCGACATTACAAAAGCGTATTGCATTAAAAAGGCAAAGAAAAAATAGGAAGGTGACTAATGTAAATAGCATGATAGAGCAATTTAGGATTAACAATTTATTTATACCACCGAGTGCCATAGAGATAGAAAATTCAGATATGAGTATAAAAGAAGTAGCTCAAGAGATAGTAAACCAGATGCACAGGCTTAGCCACATTGTATGTACGCGAAAGAATAGTCTATAATGATTTCATATACTGAGGCTCATTTAAATATAGAGCCTCAACTTCATTTAATTTTTGCTTGTTCTTCAGTCTATAATGAACCAATAGTCCTGCATGGCTAGCATTTAAATTGCAATCCATATGTGTAATGCAGTCACTGCTTATAGCGTGACACTTGGATCCAGGTTCACGTGCTGCAGTTGGACCAGATAGCGGCAATAAATTGAAATCAAATAACTGCGTATAAAACCCTTGAGCATTTTTGATTATAGCTCTGATATTTTTTTTGCTATTCGTACAAAGCAAAGATATTGTGTAAGCTTGAACTTCCAGCGCATTAACTCCGTATAATGGCTTATTTGTAGCAAGATTTATACCTTGTGCTGCTGATATACCAACTCTAATTCCAGTGAAACTTCCTGGTCCAACTACTACCGCTAAATGATCTATTTTATCATAATTATAATTGTGCTTATCAAACAAAGTATTCAGAATTTGAAAAAATGATTCTACATGATTGTTGCTGGCGGAATTGCGCTCTACAAAACAATTACCATCATAATCAACTATTGCTATTGAACTACCAGTACCTACAGTATCAATCGCTAAAATAGACATTACTTAAGCTTATCATAGAGTTTTGTAAACATCATAGTAAAGGCACCATTACCCATAACATTTGCTGAAGTGATTATTGGATCAAACACTATATACAAGGCTGTGATTAACGAAAGCATTTCTGGAGAAAATTTGAGGTATTTCTCAAGAATAGGTAGCATTACCATAATTCCTCCTGCCGGCACTGCAACGATAGCAAACTTAAATAACAAAAAATAGAGAAGAAAAGTTACATAGTCCGTTGTGGACAATAAATAACCAGAAGTAATTACCATTGATAATATTATAACAAAAAAGCAATCACCTACTAAATGGAAGCTAGCAGTTATTGGTATAACAGACGATGCTATATCAGGTTGCTTTACATTTTTTTTGCTTCCTTCAAGAGTAAGCGGCATAGTTGCATTACTAGACATTGTGCTCATCGCAGTAATAAATGCCGGTATCATATTGCCTATACTAGCTATCCAGCTTGTGATCTTGAATGAATTTGCTGCTCCATATAAGAGGAAAACATAAAGGTAGGTTGCAGATGCTATAATAATGAAAATTATTGAGTAATCCTTAAATATTATAGATAAAACTTGATCATGCTGCATTTTTAAAGCAAGCCCAAGTACAAATATTGGAATAATCGGCGTCAAAAACGTCTTCAAAATAAAGAGAGTTAAATCTAACATTTTGTTCGAAAGCTCTTTGCTTTTCTTGGGTAGCAGTGTGGACACTACTATGCTGGACACAAATCCACAGGCAAGGGCATAAAAATTAGAAAGCAATGCAGGCAGCCTAAACGACCATAAAGGAACAATTGTTTCTTCATACGTTATATCTTGTATTGAATAAGTGTTTTGTATGATAAAATGCCCAACAGAATAAGCTATTAAACTTGAAGCCAGATTCGATAAGAAGATCATTATAATAAGTAACAATATAAACTTTATAGCTGACTGCTTAAGATTGTTAACACTGCTAAAGATTAACGCAAAAATAATAAAAGGCATTATAAATAGCAAAACCTCTTTTATACTCAGGCTCGTTGAGTACAAGAAGGTTTTTGCTTCCATTGGAACTAAATGACCAAAGAATGCAACTGAAGTGATGACCGTGAGTAAGATTAATAGTTGTAGCACGTTCTTATATACCAATGTCCTATGGACATATATATGGTAAGTTG
This sequence comes from Wolbachia endosymbiont of Listronotus oregonensis, assembly GCF_031205055.1. Classification (NCBI taxonomy): domain Bacteria; kingdom Pseudomonadati; phylum Pseudomonadota; class Alphaproteobacteria; order Rickettsiales; family Anaplasmataceae; genus Wolbachia; species Wolbachia endosymbiont of Listronotus oregonensis. Next base: position 1,227,327 of record NZ_CP102118.1, read on the forward strand.
GTTGTTAAGTAAAGCAAAACTGCCTATTGCTACGAAACATTATGAAAGACAAGCAGCTTTTGTTACTCCCGCGCGTACTGCACGAATATTATCTATTAGATCCCAGTGCCTTGACTACTTCGATCCAGGAAAATTGATTATGCACTATACAACATTCTCGATCAAAAAACTGATTCCAGTGTCAGCTACTTGCATGACAAAGAAGAGTGAAATTAGCACTCACCTATTATTCGTGTCGTTTTCAGTAAAAGCCTCCTCCCATGTGCCTTGAGTTGCTGCACGACTATACTCTGTTACTCTATTTTCAAAGAAATTCGTATGTTCAACGCCATTTAGTATTTCATCGAGCCATGGAATAGGATTATCATTGACATCATATATGGACTCAAGACCTAATTGCATTAACCGTCTGTTTGCTACGTAGCGTATGTAATTGCGCACTTCTTCTGCGGATAGTCCTTCAACATCTCCTAAATCAAAGGCAAGCTTTATGAATTCGTCCTCAAGCTCAACAATAGTGCGGCATGCAGAATATAATTCCTCTTTAAACTCGTTGTCCCAAATTTCATTATTCTCTTTAATAAATGTATTAAATAACATAATAATTGAATTGGTGTGCAAAGTTTCATCACGGGCTGACCAGGCGATTATCTGCCCCATGCCTTTCATTTTTCCAAAGCGTTGGAAATTGAGCAAAATTGCAAACGATGCGAATAACTGCAACCCCTCGGTAAATGCACCAAACACTGCTAGAGTTTTAGCTACATGTTTTTTATCGTGTTTTTTGCTTTCCTCAAATTCCAGCATGTATTCATATTTCTTTCTCATAGCATCATACTTTAAAAATGCTTGATACTCGCTTTCTGGCATGCCAATTGTGTCTAAAAGATAAGAATAAGCTGCAATGTGTATGGTTTCCATATTGGAAAAACTTGCAAGCATCATGCATATCTCTGTTGGCTTAAATATATTTGAATAATGCCTCATATAGCAGTTATTTACTTCAATGTCCGCTTGAGTAAAGAATCTAAAAATCTGAGTTAGTAGATTTTTCTCTACGTTTGAAAGTTTAGTTTTCCAATCCTTCACGTCATCAGCAAGCGGAACTTCCTCAGGTATCCAATGGATTCTTTGTTGCTGCAGCCACGCATCATACGCCCAAGGGTAATTAAAAGGTTTGTATATTGGATCTGCTTCTAACAATGACATAAGACACCTATTATTTTCTAAAGTAAATATTATATTAAGTGATATTGAGAATCAGTCAATTTAACTTTTTGAAATTTGACGGCAGGTAATTTATTAGTGTATTATAGCTTCAAGTAATTTATCAACAGAAATGCGAGTATTAATATCTTTTATTTTATTATTTACAGTGAGCTGCACACACACTATTCACAACCACGGAGCTCCTGGCATTAGTGTTGAATTGTGGAGCAAGATAAAAGCAGGTGACGATAAAGAAAAAGTGGTTCACACTTTAGGATCACCAATATTAGTATCAAAGTTCGATGACAATGTTTGTTACTATGTCTCATATAAAATTAAACAAGCTAACTTCTTAGGAAAAAGGAAGTATAGCAGTAAGTCCCTGCAAATTTCATTCGATCAGGACGGTAAAGTTGCAGATACAAAAGAAACTGACATCTTAGAGAGATCTTTGGCTGTTCCTGATTGAAAATCTGCTGACTACAGAGTTTTTCCCGCCCTTCTTTGTCATCCAAGAACCGTATTACGTCATCCCAGTGCCCAGACACTGGGATCTATTTTTTTCTGGATGCCAGTGTCACGCACTGGCATGACAAGAAAGGAGCGCTGGAATGATAATGTGAAGTGTCTACTTCTGTCATCCAAGTAGCCTGACTACTTGGATGACAGAAGGTAATATAAGAGGTCTATTGTAAGATTTTACCCATTTAGAATAAAGTCTAGTGTTACTTCACGCAAATGTGGTGGTGCTGAGTAGGCAAGCCAGTCAATGGGCTACATTTATATACTGCACGCATTGCATTATCTGCTATCGACCTGAAAAGTGGATTATTTCGATAGGAATCACTGTCTGCTACATCGGCCATAATTATCTCGCCTTGACTGGATAATAATAAGTTAATTTTTATATTAAAATTTTCTTTGTAAGCTATGCTTTCAGGAATGCTCCAGCATTTTGTAAGTTTGTCTCTTATAGAGTTAATAATTTCTGTTACAACTAATTCATCCTTTTTATTCTCAACGCTTTTTTCGTTTCCTATTTCATTTTTTGCCTCTCTAACATCCCTTCTTAGTTTCTTCCCTACACTTTTTTTTCTTTTTGGAACTGGAATGAATTCTTTACCCTCGTTAATAATGACTTCTTCTTGCATTTCGATAATTTGCCTCGGTTGTGCTACAACAGTGTGCTCAACTGTTTCTTTTTTCCTTTGTGGTATAGGAACAACTGACGTATCATTCGTTTGGGCTTTTGTTGAAGGTAACGAAAAAAGCAGAAAACAACATAAAGATAAAAAAAGAATGTAATTAGAATAGAAAAAACGCATATGTTAAGCAGTTTGTTTTACTGGTTTAAAGCTAATATTGCACATAAAGTCAATATATTTTAGTTGATTTAAGCTCAAAGACGTAGTTTTTGCTGTACTAATTTTACTATTTCTATAATATCATACGGTCAATACGGTCAATATACTCTAAATGAGATGGAAAGATGAAGGCATCATTATAGCTGCTAAAAAATACGGCGATAAAAACTTAATTCTTTCTCTGTTTACAAAAAATCATGGAAAGCGCAGGGGATTAACTAAGCTAACAAACAATAGCAATTATAAGTTTCAGATAAGTAATCTATTACATGCAGAATGGAGTGCTAAGTTACCTGAAAATCTGGGTTTTTTAAAGTGCGAATTAATCGAATCTCCATTCCATCATTTCTTTCAAGATAGGTTAAAAAGCATTACTATTGTCTCTTTCTCCTCTATTTTAGAAAAAGTGCTTCCAGAAAGTGAACCCTGTGCCATGCTGTATGACAATTTTCGATATTTCATCGATGTAATTAAACACAACAATCAGTCTTGGCAAAGCCATTATCTTAACTTAGAGCTTCTGCTTCTTACGCAATTGGGATTCAAGTTAGACTTATCCAAATGTGCTGTAACAGGTGTTAAGGAAAACTTACAATTTATTTCTCCAAAAACTGGTAGAGCAGTGTCAAAAAAAGCAGGAGATTATTATGCAGATAAACTCCTACCTTTTCCACAAATGTTGCATGATGTATACAATAATAACCTACAAAACAGCTACTCATTCCAAGAATTTCAGTTAGGACTGAAAGTCACAGGATATTTTTTAAATAAGTATCTATTTTTGCAGTTAAACATGAAATTTCCAGAGCTGAGAAACCTCATGTTGTCGCTTTAACCTTAGTTATCATTTTTTTGAAATCATTTCAGAAATCTATAGCTAACCCAAGCAACACGTCATACCGCGATTCATTCGCGGTATCTAGCATAGATTCCGCTAACGAGTAGCGGAATGACGGTTGTCGGTAAACTTAAGCCACTTTAGCTATAGCCAGTAACCACTCTATTTCTACCACTGTTTTTTGCCTTATATAAATATTTGTCAGCACGTACTATAAATTTTTTAATATCGTCAAGGTCAGATCCTTGCATTTCTGCAATTCCAATGCTAACAGTTATGTTATGGGTTGTATTTTTGTCCGCAAGTATAAAAGGTTCTTTAGCAATAATTTTTCGTATTCTCTCCGCAATAGTGTACGCATCTGATACATTGGTATCTGGCATTACAACAACAAACTCCTCACCACCAAACCTAGCTAGTAAATCTGTCACTCTGATATTTTCAGAAATTCTTTTCTGTACTTGCTTTAAAAGTTCATCTCCAGCACTATGCCCAAAACTGTCATTCACCATCTTAAAATAGTCTATATCAAGTATCATAAGAGACAACCTTCTATCCTTTTCCACAGAGTCCTTAACAATGTTTCTTAAGTGTGCATCAAAATATCTTCTATTATAACAGTTAGTTAATGGGTCCTTTATAGACATTTCCGCATTATTAAATAAATTCATTCTCAAGGCATCTTGATATCTTTTGCGTTTTACTTGCGAATTAACCCTTGCTATTAACTCACCCTCATCCAAAGGTACTGTTAAATAATCATTAGCACCTACATCAAGTGCTTTTACTAAATTGTTTTTATCATAATCCTCAGAAAGAATCAGAATTGGTGTATAGCGTGTTTCTACTTTACTACGAAACTCAGAACACAAACGCAGGCCGTCAGTTTTTGAAAACTGCATATCAGAAATGATCAGGTCGTAATTATTCTTAATACCAACCTTTAATGCCTCCACTGGATCACTCAGTATTTTAATTGACCTAAAGCGGTGCTTTAGTACATTATATATCTGCTCTGCTTGAAAGACATCTTCATCTACAACAAGTATGTTAGCATCAAAAATCTGATTAGAATAATCCATAATACTGTTTCCTGCTACTCCGCCAATCTCAGCGTTGGTTTCTCCTCTCAAACGCAATTCGTCGATAATCATCTTTAAGCGTGTGAGAGACTTAATTCTCGCAGATAAAGCAGTTTCGTTTATTGGTTTAGTCAGAAAGTCATCTGCACCAGCATTAATGCCTTGTACTCTATTGTGAGTATCATGCAGTGCAGTTACCATAATTATTGGAATATGGGTTGTCAAGGGATCACTCTTTAGCTCCTTACAAACTTGAAAGCCATTCATCTTTGGCATCATGATATCAAGTAATATAATATCAGGCTGCTGCTTTGCTACTAAATCTATAGCTTCTTCACCATCATGAGCTACGATAACCGTATAGTACTCTGCTTTTAGTCGAGCTTCTAAAAGCTTGACATTAGATAGTACATCATCTACTACTAGAATCTTCGCTGTCATTATCTTTAGATGTATTATCTATATCGTAAGTAGGATAAAGCTTACCATTTTTACCAACTATGTAATTTACTTTCTCAGTATTACACTCTTTATATAAGTCTTCAATTCCTGCGTCTTTCAATAACCTCCTAGCTTTTGATTTTATAATCATAAGATACCTATATGTATTCCTAATAAGATCAATAAATACAGGCACCTTATTTCTATCAAGAACAATTATGCTCACTAAAGCAACGACCAAAATTTCTGAAAGACCTATATTAAACATTTTTCCTATGAAGCAAGTACTTTAATCCTCCTGATTATAAATATTAATTTGCTTAAATCAAGTTTAGAAGCAACTATCTCATCTAAAAAACTATTATAACGTTCTATGTAGTCCTTATCATTACAAGCCCAGGTTTGAACCTTATCTTCGGGGTTATCAGTAGCTTTTATGACTTTAACAGCTAGCTTGTGATGGTAATTGCTTAAATCGTCCAATAAATCATTAACTAAGCTGCGATCCCAATAAGAAGAGCGGCTTTTCATCTTGATGGCAATTGTTCTAATCAGATCGAATCTTAACAGCGACTTTAACTCAAAGTATATTTTACCAGCATCAAGAATGGACAAAGATGTCTGTTCAGCAACAGATATAATGTCCAGTGCATAAGCAAGAACGTATAGATCAGCAACTTTTTTTGCTAGATCTTTATTTATATTAAGTTCTACTAAAGAAGTTGATCCATGGCTACAGACCTTTAATAGGTGTTCATCTAAAACATCAGTTAAGTTCTGGCCTAAAGTTTCAATTGCATCTTTAAATTTTGTAACATCATCCAACTCTACAAAGCTAAGCTTGCCAAGATTTTTCACTAACCAAAACGATACTCTGCCAATAAATTTCTGCACGTTCCTCACTATTTGTAAGTATGAGTTAACATCAATTTTTCCATCCAATTCATCAATTTTCTGCCACAGGCTGTTTAAATCATACAGGTGGTTAACAACAATATATATGTTAACCGCTTCTTGTACCTTAATTCCAGTGTTCTCAGCCAAATTATTGATGAATATACAGCCCATTCTATTCACTACATCATTTGCAATGCAAGTAGAGATAATTTCTCTACGAAGTTGGTGTTTTAATATGAAATCCTTAAACTTTGTTATCATCTTTTTAGGAAAATAACCTAGCAAGTAGTCATTAGATATAAGATCTTTTTCAGGCAGATCGGAATGTATAATGTCATTTTTTATTGCCATTCTAGCATAAGACATTAGAATAGAAAGCTGAGGAGAACTGAAACCTTCTGCACCAGTTAACATCCTTGCTATCTCTTCTTCAGTTGGAAGAAATTCTACGCTTCGGTTTAACAGCCCAGATTTTTCTAAACTGAGCAGTAACCTGTGGTGCTGCTCCAATCTCTCTTTAGCTTGCAAACACTCAAGAAGTAATGCTTTTGTTTCAATTCTGTTGTGGTTCTCAAGCACTTTGGATGCAACTTCGTCCACCATACTTGCCAGTATTTCATTCCTTTTTTCTAAAGAAACACCCCCTGCTTTCATAGCTGAAACAAATGCAATCTTGATGTTAACTTCAAGGTCCGAACATATCACTCCGGCTGAATTATCAACAAAATCTGCATTTATATATCCACCTCTTTCAGCATATTCTATTCTTCCAAGCTGTGTGCATCCCAAATTTCCGCCTTCTATAAACATAGAAGCTCTAATATCTTTACCATTTACTCTTAACTCATCGTTTGCTTTGTCACCGACCATGCTATGATTTTCACTCTTTGCCTTAACAAACGTGCCAATTCCTCCATTCCATATGAAGTCCACTTCTGCTTTGAGTAGATATCTAATCAAATCACTTGGAGGTAGCATATCTTCTGTTATATCAAAGCATTTTTTTATTTCTTGAGAAATGTTTACTTGCTTGCTGCTACGCTCAAATACTCCTCCACCCTTAGAAATCAAATCTTTGTTATAATCCATCCAAGTTGAAAATGGTAACTCAAAGAGACGTTTACGCTCTGTGAAACTCTTTTCTGCACTAGGATTTGGATCAATAAAAATATGCATATGGTTAAATGCGCCGATTAAATGTATATTTTTTGAAAGCAGCATACCGTTTCCAAATAGATCGCCAGCCATATCTCCAATTCCAATAACAGTTGCATCTTGGTAAATATCCTTATTCATTTTCCAAAAATGCCTCTGCGCTGCAATCCATGCACCTCTGGCTGTAATACCCATTTTTTTGTGATCATAACCTGCTGATCCACCAGATGCAAATGCATCGCCAAGCCAAAAATTGTATTCAGAGGCTATTTGGTTTGCATAGTCAGAAAAAGAAGCAGTGCCTTTATCTGCTGCAACTACCAAGTATGGATCATCCTCATCATACCTAATCACATTCTCTGGTGGAATTATTTTGCCATTAACTACATTATCAGTAATGTCAAGCATTCCCCTGATAAAACTCTTATAGCATTCAACACCTTTCTCTCTTAAAATATCTTTGTCTTTATAAACTTGCTTAATTACAAACCCACCCTTTGCGCCAACAGGTACAATAACCGCATTTTTTGTCATCTGAGCTTTCATGAGCCCCAAAACTTCAGTGCGAAAATCTTCCGTCCTATCCGACCACCTTAAGCCACCACGGGCCAATTTCCCTCCTCTTAGATGTATTCCCTCAAAAAGATTTGAATAAATATACAATTCACGATATGGACGAGGATCAGGCAAACCATTTATTTTATTTGAGTCAAATTTTGTAGATAAATATGGTTTATCGTCTTGATAATAACTGGTCCTTAAAATAGCCATTATCAAGTTAAATATCGAGCGCAAAACGTAATCATGTGAAACATTGCTGATCTCTTTTAGAAGTTCCTCAATTTTTTCTATGAAAATGTCCGTGGTTTCTGCTCTATCAATGTCTATGCTAGGATCAAATCTTGCATGAAATAGTTGTATCAAATACTTTACTATTTTTGGATACTCTGAGACTACCTTTTGGATATATTCTGGATTGTAGTTAAATGACGTCTGCTTTAGGTAAGCACTGAGCGCTCTAACCAGAAGCACTTCTTTCCACTCCAGTCCAGCAATAATGACCAAACTATTGAAATAATCATTTTTAATTTCCTTTCTAAACACTTTCGCAAGTGTTATTTCAAATTGCTCTTTTAGAGTAATGTTGTCTATTAATTCATCGACTCTTGACAACACAAAATGGTGTATCCATATTCCGCCGTTAATTTCTATGTAATAGCCATTATGAGATAGAATCTTAGCTCCCAAATTCTTAGTGATCCTTAATATCTTCGATAATTCAAGGCCTCTATTGCTTGGAGTATAAACCTTTAATTGATAATTAAGATTATCACAAGTAAGTCTTAAATCGACCTCGCTAACTCCTTTTTTCCTCACTATCTCCAATTTTTTCATATCGTAATATGCGTCATGAGGTTCGAAACTCTCTTGATAGCTTATTGGAAATGCCTTGCAATAACGGATGAATATATCCTCAACAGTACTAAAAGTATTATATAAATTGTCTATAAAACGATCTTCCCACTTTTCCGTAATGTTCCTCAATTTGTTTTCGATACGCAAAACTTCGTCATCAGGAACACTAGCATTTTTGGTCTTTAGCACTACATGCAATTTCATCAAATCATATTCATTGATAATGTGATTGTTATAAATATCTGAACTTTCTGCACTTGTCTCATCCTTCAATATGTCACGTATCTTGAACATTAGCCTAGCGCTAGCATAACGCATTGGTATCAGCACTATGCAACTAATAAAATCCCTTACTCTTCTTAAAAATAATCTGACCCTTGGCCTAATCGCAAGAGACATGATCGAAATGCAAATTTTAAATAATTCGTCTTCATTTGATTGGAATAATTCATCACAAGAGAATGCTTGTAAAATAGAAATTAAAGCTTTGTTATTGTGGCCCCCGGTTACAAACCCTGCATTTTTTTCTATAACTTTAACTTTATCTCTTATTATTGGAATAGTTCGAATATCTTGGACCTCCGCTACAGAAGTAAATAGCCCGAAAAAACGCCGTTCCTTTACTACATTACCCTGGTCATCAAATTCTTTTACTCCTATACAATTCATGTATGTACGCCGATGGACTATTGAGATTAGATCTGATCTCAATATGTATAGGGAATCAAGGTTTGCAGAAGGAATCAACGTACTTTGACCTACTCTTATCAGGCCAAGGTCCTTTTTGCTATCACAGACGAGTTTTTCATCTTTACCAGCAATATATTCTTGATAACCTAGAAATACAAAATTATTGTTTTTTAGCCAATCTAAGAAATCTTTTCCTGGTGTCACTCCAGCGTTCGACGCTGGCTGCTCGATGGCAAAAAGAAGACTTTTTGCTTCATCAAGTTTCTTGAGCATTAAGTGCCAATCTTTCACAACGCAATTAACTGCTTTCAGCGTTTTTTGTAGAGATTCTTTTAATGTATCAACAAAACTGTCACTTATACCTTTGATAATTACATATATAACTGATTCTTTGACTCCATTGCTTTCTTCCAAGGAGTAAATCTCATCTATTAGGCCATCTTTTCTTTTAATGTTAATTATGCTGTTGCTGTAATAGCATATGGTTAAATTGTGCGATTTAATAGTTGCAATAACAGAATCAACCAAAAATGGCATATCATCGTTTGTTATCTTAATCGTGGTAAAATCGCCTTCTATTCCTGGTATATCATCTATATTGCTTACTACTAACTTACTTTCATCTTTCTCTTTTTGAGAAACAAAATTGTAAGCATCGTTTACAATATATAGCAAAAACTTATCGTTGGCTTTTAGGTCGCTTTTATAAACAAAACTATAAAAATACTTAATAAATTTTTTAATTTTTTCTTTATCTTGCTGATTTTCTTGATCAACTAACTCAAATAAAGACTCAGTGTCAACATTATGATCTATACACATTTTTTTAACAAAAATACACAGTGAACTTAAACCTTTTTAACTAAGATTTCATTATCAAGAGCGTACACTATTAGCTCATCATTTTCTACTACTTCCCCTGATAAAACTAATTTAGCTAAATTATTTTGAATACACTCTTGTATAACCCTTTTTAGGGGCCTTGCTCCATATTCAGGGTCATAGCCAGTTTGTGCTATTAGTTCTTTAGCTTCCTGCGACAAACTTATACTCAGTTTACGCTTAGCAAGTGTTTTTTGTAAATAAGAAAATTGAACATCTATAATTTTATAGATGTCATCTCTGGTTAAACTGTGGAATATAATAATTTCATCCAGCCTGTTTAAAAATTCTGGACGAAATGCTGATTTAACTATTTGCATCACTTCGCTTTTTACAGAGTTAGCAACTCCTCCTTCCGATGTCATTCCAGCGCGTGAAGCTGGAATCTGCATCTGGATCCCAGTGTCAGCTACTTGGATGACAGGAGGTAGAGTCTCATTTTCTGTAACTCCCTTAAGCATTATCTCTGCACCAAGGTTAGAAGTTAAGATCAGTATGGTGTTGCGAAAATCAACTAATTTGCCATGACTATCAGTGAGTCTACCCTCATCCAAGATTTGCAGCAATAGATTAAATATATCTGGATTTGCCTTCTCTATTTCATCAAACAGAATAACCTGATATGGCCTTCTTCTTACTGCTTCGGTTAATCTGCCACCTTGCTCATAGCCAACATACCCTGGAGGCGCGCCAATTAGCTTTGAAACAGAATGTTTTTCCATATATTCTGACATATCAAAACGCAAAAGCGCTGATTGATCGTCAAACAGAAATTCAGCAAGGGCTTTTGCCAGTTCTGTTTTTCCAACCCCGGTTGGGCCTAAGAATAAAAATGAACCGAAAGGTCGATTAGTATCTTGCACACCAGAGCGAGAGCGCCTAACTGCATTACTTATTGCTTCTATCGCGCCTTTTTGCCCTATTACTCTTCTTCCTATTTCATTCTCCATGTTAAGAAGTTTTTCCTTTTCGCTGTGCATCATGTTATCAACTGGAATTCCTGTCCACTTTGAAACAATGTTTGCAATATCATCTCCAGTCACTTCTTTCTTTAAGAAACTATCAGTAACCTTTTCCTGATTTTTTAATTCATTCTCAAGCTGAGGGATCACACCATACATCAGCTCTCCTGCTTTTCCTAAATTTCCACTCCGCTGAGCCAATTCCAGCTCTTTTCTGGCGTTATCTAATTTTTCAACTGTTTCTTGTATTCTAGCTATTTTATTCTTTTCCATCTGCCATTTGCTGTTCAAGTCAGCAAATTTACTGTTTAGATTTTCGATCTCTTCATTTATCTTTTTTAAACGCTGTTTAGAATTTTCATCACTTTCTTTTTTTAGAGCTTCTGCTTCAATCTTTAGCTGTATAACCTTTCTCTCAAGTTCATCAATAACTTCAGGCTTGCTATCCATTTCAATTCTCACCCTACTTGCTGCTTCATCAATCAAATCAATTGCTTTATCAGGTAAAAACCTATCTGTTATATATCTATTGGACAACGTTGCAGCAGCAATTATTGCACCGTCTGTAATTCTTATACCATGATGCACTTCATATCTTTCCTTCAAACCCCTGAGTATTGAAATGGTATCAGTTTCAGTTGGTTGAGAGATAAACACAGGCTGAAAACGCCTTGCAAGTGCAGGATCTTTTTCTATATGCTGACGATATTCATCTAAAGTTGTGGCTCCTATACAGCGAATTTCTCCACGCGCAAGAGCAGGCTTTAGCAAATTTGAAGCATCCATTGCACCACTTATTGCTCCTGCTCCAACTAAAGTATGAAGCTCATCTATAAACAAGATAACTTTTCCCTCCGCTTTCGAAAGCTCATTAATAACTGCTTTTAACCTTTCTTCAAATTCTCCTCTAAATTTTGTTCCAGCAATTAATGCGCCAAGATCGAGGGCTAAAACTTTTGCATCACGCAAACCAAGTGGCACGTCATTTGCAACGATTCTATTTGCAAGCCCCTCAACTATTGCAGTTTTTCCAACACCAGGTTCACCGATCAGCACTGGATTATTTTTTGTCCGCCTCAGTGATACCTGCATAGTTCTTCTGATCTCTTCATCACGACCAATTACAGGATCAAGCTTGCCTTGCATAGCAAGCTCTGTAATATCCTTTGTATATCTCTTAGCCGCGTTCAATTTTTCCTCACTGTTTGGCGAGTCTGCACTGCTACCTTTCCTCATGTCTGTAACAACTGAATTTAATTTTTGCGGTGTAACACCATTCTCTGCCAGAATTTTGCCTACAGTATCATCTTTTTGTGCAGTGAGGCCCTGCAGTAAACGCTCAACAGCAACAAATGAATCTTTATTTCTCTTTGCAATACCAATTGAATCTTCAAAAACTTTTGCTATTTCTCTTGAAAGTTGAAGGCCCCCACTTCCTGGACCTTCAATTACTGGCAACTTTTTTATTGCGCTATCCACAGCATCAGAAATACTTTGCACATTTCCACCACAAGCGTTTATCAAATCCTGAACTAAACCTAATTCATCCTCAAGCATCACTTTGAGTAAATGCTCAGGCATAAAAATCTGATGCCCAGCTCCCAACGCTTTCATCTGAGCACTTTGAATTAGACTTTTTGCTTTTTCGGTAAATTTATTTAAGTCCATAACACCAGTTAAATTCGTATTTGCTGATGTATATAACAACTGATTTCATAAATTTAAACCTAAAGTTGTTTATTGTTAGGTATGGTCTGCAAAAATTTAAAACTTTCTTAAGAACCTGTTTAAAATCTTCGTAATAGGAGAGAAATGAAGGAAAGGACAATCATTTGCAAGCTGGTATTGAGTTTACGTTCGCAATTTTTCCACAACTGCCTACACTTTTCCAACCAAGCAAAAGAGCGCTCAACGACCCATCTCTTTGGCAATACAACAAAGGTCACTGGGATCCAGAAAAGTTTGCTTGTTTATAAGCAAACTAGCATGGAAAGTAGCTGATCTTATACTAAATGAATGTTTTTGATGAGGTTGCATAGAAGCTGGATTCCAGTGTCAAGCACTGGAATGACAGCAGTCCTACGTCATACCACCGCGAACCGTCATACCGCCGCGGTATTTCTAGATCCCGCTAACAAGTAGCGGGATGACGATTGTCAGGGTGTCATTCCAGCGCCCCTATGATGTCATCCAAGTAGCCAACACTGGGATCCAGGAAACTTAACTCTACACCAAGTAAATGTACAATAAGAACTAGATTCCAGACTGGAATGACAGCAGTCCTACGTCATACCATCGCGAACCGTCATACCGCCGTGAATTAACCGTCATACCGTCACGGTATCTCTTGACATAGATCCCGCTGCGGGATGACGAATTACTATACCACCGCGAACCGTCATACCACCACGAACCGTCATACCGTAATTCATTCACGGTATCTCTTAGCCGCTAACAAGCAGCGGGACGACGATTCTTCAAATCGTCAAGGTGTCATCCGAGTAGCTTGACTACTTGGATCCAGAAAACTTAACTTTAAACAAGTGGCTGCATAATAAAGACTAGATTCCAGCGTCACGCGCTGGAATGACACCATTTTCGGTCTCTTAAATTGCTTTAGCTAGAAACATTAAGAAATTTACCAAATAAAAAAAAGGCAAAAGAAGCCCCGTGGTGCGAGTTTTGACTCTATATTACTGTAAGTGGCGCTGTAATAATGTGCTAACGCTTAAAATAAGCGCGATTTGGCTGAATGTAGAAAAAATAAAAAAGACATGCAGCCGCTATAATTTTATGTAATCCGCCAAAAAATACCCTGAGTTTTTTACTGAATTTTGTCATTGAGCCTGCAGGTCAAAAACAAGTTTTGAGTCATAAATACCCTTATTGTCATAATAAGGGGGCTGGCGGAGTTTGTCAAGCAACTTTCTATATAATATTTTCTAAAATAAATGGACTTCTCGCATCCAATTTCGGCAGCGCATGACACACAACTGCAATGACAAGGTGTTGTAAGATATTACCACAAACATCATATTCACACGAAATACTTGACTTCACTTGTACTAAGAAGCATTTTATATATATTGTGTGCCCGTAGCTCAGCTGGATAGAGCAACAGCCTTCTAAGCTGTGGGTCGTAGGTTCGAATCCTACCGGGCACACTCTTCTATCAATACTTTCTATAAATCTTCAAGTATTCTGGCACCACATTTTCAATTGCTAATGGTCGAACCTTCATTGTTTCAAGGTCAGCTGACTTTTCGATTGAGCTATTCATCATAACTTTCACCTGATCTTGAGTAAGCACAGGGTTCGTATCTCCAGTTATTGGTTTTAGCAGCATAGAAATAATTTTATTTTCTAAAAAGAAAGCTATTAACTTTGCCATTGGAAAAGATACATTGATCAACAAACACTTTCTGTTAGTAACATTCAGAATAAACTTCAATAAGCTTTTGAAAGAGTAAACCTTTGGTCCACCCATGTTATAAATTTTCTTGTCTTGCTTATTAAAACTGATAATACGATATACCACTTCAGCTAAGTCTGTTACACATATTGGCTGAAATTTAGTCGTTCCATTGCCAATTAGCGGCAAAAAAGGAAGAACAGTTGCTAATCTTGCAAATTTATTAAAGAAGTTATCTTCTTTACCAAATACAAGGCTTGGCCTAATTATTATTGCTTCTTGAAATGCTGAAGTTACAGCTTTTTCACCTTCCAATTTACTTTTGGCATATTTTGACAACTTGCTATTTTCTATTCCCATAGCGGAAAAATGTATCATCATAGGTACATTTTTCATTTTTGCAGCTTTTGCTATCCTTTCAGCTATTTTAACGTGAACAGCGTAAAAATCGTGCTTTTTTGCTTCATATAATATTCCCACTAAGTTTATGGCTACATCACATTCTTCCATACCCTCTAGAACTGATTTTTCATCAAAAAAATCGCCTTTAAATATTGATATTTGTCCCAAATTGCCACACAATTTTAAACAAGCAGCTTTTTCCTGATTACGAGTGAATATCTTTATTAAATATCCTTCTGCTGCCAAGCGTCTTACGATGTGTTTCCCTATAAACCCCGTTCCACCAAAAATAATTACACGTTTTGTCACGATTAAAGTTCCTAATAATTTGTTACTGTAAATTAATACAATGATTTTGCTTAATATTCTATTATGAATTCCCGTACAATAAGATCCATTTTCATTCTTCGTGAGCCTTTAACTAGAATTGCGTCATTATTCTGAATAATGTTAGCTAAATCACTTTTCAATTGATTAGAATCATTAAAATGCGCGCCTCTTATATTATCTGGCAAAAGCTCATGCAATTCTAACATAAATTTACCAACTGTATAAATTTTATCTATATTATTTTCTGTGACAATCTTAACCAAATCTGTATGAAATTCTATGCTTTTATCACCAAGTTCCAACATATCACCAAGCAAAGCTACTTTTCTCTGATTAGAATATGTACTCAAAGTTTTTATTGCAGTTTTCATCGAAGCAGGGCTGGCGTTATAGGAGTCATCAATTAAATGTATATATTTTTTATTGTATTTGACCTTATGAATATTGCCTCTACCTTTCGTTACACTAAAATTCTTAAGTGCAAGTGGTAATTTTGATAAATCAAGTCCGAGGCTCTGCACAACTGCTGCAACAACAAGTAGCGAATAAGCAAAATGCTCACCTTGTACACGTAAATTACAGTTTATAATTTGATTATCACTCAGCCTGATTTTTAAACTTAATCTATTAGCAACTCGGTTTGATGTCATTCCAGCGCGTGACGCTGGAATCCAGTCTTTATTATACAACCGTCTGATATGCTCATTTGCAATTGAACTTCCTGGATCCCAGTGTCTGGGCACTGGGATGACAGAAGATAGTGCTGAAATGACAGAAGATTCATCGTTTCTTATTAAGTTTAGTAAACAAACTTCAGCATTTTTATCTTTACCGAGGCTTATTACATTTCTATTGGCGCGTGATGAGAGATAATCATAATATTTATTATCTCTGTTCAAGACCAAAGTACCATTACTTTTCATACCATATAGAATTTCTAACTTCGCTTGTGCAACGTCAAATAGTGATGAAAAATTTTCAGTATGTGCAGGTTCGATGTTGGTAATAACTGCAATATTTGGATTACTAATCTTTGATAATTCTTTTATTTCACCAGCTTTATTCATTCCCATTTCAAGGATTAAGTACTGGCAGTTTTTTGGAGCTTTTAGAATTGTCAAAGGCAATCCTATATTATTATTTAAGTTACCTTTGTTTGCATGGGACACTCCATATTGCGATAAAACAGTGTGCAGCATATCCTTTGTAGTGGTTTTCCCGACACTGCCTGTAATTGCAATAATTTTAGCATCAACAAGAATATTTCTAATATAGTATGATGCCATATCGTGCAAAGCTTTCAGGGTATCTTGTACAATAATGAGAGGGAAATTTTTATATTTACCCTCACTTACTATTGCAGCGGCAGCCCCTTTTAAAAACGCTTCATGCAAAAAATTATGGCCATCAAAATTCTTTCCCTTGAGTGCAATAAATAAATCACCTTTTTTATGCTTCTTGTGTCCGTTGAAATATTTGAGCTATGTGTCCAATTACAACCATTTACGCCTCTTCCGCCAGTTGCATCAATGATATTATTTGTATTCCATTTAAACATAATTTAGAGAGTACTCTTTAAAGTAAATTGAATAAAGTAGCAAATACCACATGTTTTAGACAATGTATAAATAATGGTTGCAATCCCTATAATTCTATCTTATAATGGATATAGAAGTTTAAATTTTTTCGTCTATAATTAAAATGTATTTAGTTTTAGAAAGTAACTTGGAGGTGTGTATGCCAAAAAACGACCAAAATGAAGAATCTAAAGTTGGTAATGCAGCTTCGGGAGTAGGAAATTTTCTGGGTAGAGGTATAGGAGCTCTATTTGGGGGTATAATATATCCTATACAGCCAAAAAACTGGTTTAAGTCTCGGGGCGAAATGTGGCACGACATAAAAAATGGCGGGCGTTATATTATTGGCAGCCCACTTGAAGAGTATGACCCACCTATAGAAACCACACAAGCTAGTGAGAATCTTGGTGTAGAAATAACAGAGCAAAAGAAAGGGAAAGGAAAGGTAGCTTTTTTAGCGTCAAGGACTCTGACGGGAGATATACCTTATTTGAACGATGAACAATTAGGTCAAATAAAGAAAAACCTGCCAAATGTAACTATTTTTAGAGAAGAAAACAAAATTGTAATTGAAATTAACGTTGAGGAAATAGCTAACACTATTAAAACTAATCCTGATAATAAAGGCAAGAGCAAGAAAGAAATAGAAGAGCTTGTTCTTAAAGGAATTGCTAATAAAGTTGACGAAGACCTTAAGAAGCTTGCAGGAATTACTGGTGGAGAATTTAAAATTCATACAGACTTAAAATTGCTGAATGGTATTGCAGAAAAATTGTATCGAGAATATGATAACCAGAACAAACCATCAAAAACTCCAGGGCCAGCACAAACTGGAAAGTCACCAGGGCAGTCTTCAGAAACTGTTACAAGTACAGATGAATTAGTAAAATCTTTTAACATTACTAATCCTAACGAGTTTCCTTTTGGTAAAAGTAAAGAAGCTATTTCTCCTATAAAAAATATGCAGTTATCAGAACGAGATATCAAAAAGCAAGCAGAAGGATTGGGAAGTACTTTTTTGAATTTTGAAGATGCCTCTTGTGAAGTAATAAAACCACTATCTACGCCTGATGTAGAAAGAAATAAAGGAAGAGGGAAAGGTCGCTCTTAAAATATGAGCAATGAAGTTTATGATAGCAATAACATCTTTGCTCAAATATTAAGAGGTGAGTTACCTTGTGAGAAGGTACATGAAAATGAAAATGTACTAGCTTTTCGTGATAAGTACCCTGACGCACCAGTTCACATTTTAGTTATACCAAAAAATCAATATATTTCATACGATGATTTTATTCTAAAAGCTTCTGAAGAGGAGATAGTAAGTTTTTTCAAAATTGTCAGAGAAATAGCACATAAATATAATTTAGAAAAAACAGGATATAGATTAGTCACTAACTACGGTGAAAATGGAGAGCAGGTTGTACCACACTTTCACGTGCATATTTTAGGTGGTAAAAAGTTAGGAAAGCATGTAAACTCATAGTGTTATATGTTTTGTTAAATGAGCGAATATCTAACCATAGTAATCTTTATCTGCGTATCAATTGTAGTATCTTTTGCTTTAGGTATATTGCCTATGTTTCTTGCAGTGAGTAAGCCAGATGGTGAAAAACTTTCCACATATGAGTGTGGCTTCAATCCACTATCCAGTGCAAGAAAAAATTTTGACATTAAATTTTACCTAGTTTCAATATTATTTATAATATTTGACTTAGAAATCGCTTTTCTTTTTCCTTGGGCTGTTTCTTTATCTAAGATAAGCTATGGTGGATTTTGGTCTATGATGGTATTTCTTGCAATACTCACTATAGGTTTTATCTATGAATGGTGTAAAGGTGCATTAGAGTGGGAGTAGTTTATGACAAATCAAATTCTATCTAATGATGACTGGGGTCGTTATAAAAAAGAAGGGTTTCTTGTTACTAAATTTGGTGATTTAATAGATTATGTAATGAATTGGGCAAGGTCTGGTTCATTGTGGCCAATGACATTTGGTCTTGCATGTTGCGCAGTTGAGATGATGCATACTGCATCCAGCCGTTATGATCTTGATAGATATGGCATAATGTTTCGTGCAAGCCCACGTCAATCAGATGTGATGATTGTTGCTGGCACACTAACTAATAAAATGGCAGCAGCATTGCGCAAGGTTTATGATCAAATGGCAGACCCGAAGTATGTTATTTCTATGGGAAGTTGTGCAAATGGTGGTGGTTATTACCATTATTCTTATTCAGTAGTCCGAGGCTGTGATAGAATTGTGCCAGTTGACGTGTATGTCCCTGGATGCCCACCAACCGCTGAGGCGTTGCTATATGGAATGCTATGCCTACAAAACAAAATAAAACGAACTCAGAATATAAAGCATGGATAAAACTGCAAGGCATATACAAAAAAAGACCAAGTGTGAGTGCATTCAAAAAGATGATGGCATTATTGTAATATATTCAACTTTAGATGAAATTGAAAAGCACCTATCCTTTCTACGTGATGATGAAAAGTGTAGGTTTGAACTATTAGTTGATATTTTTGGGGTTGACTATCCAGATCGAGAAAAGCGCTTTGAGTTAGTGTACAATTTACTCAGCATTGTGCATAATATTAGAGTACACATAAAACTTCAATTATGTGAGGGCGATATGCCTCCAAGCATAGCAAAGGTATTTAGCACAGCTTCGTGGTTTGAGCGTGAAGTGTTTGATATGTATGGAATAGAATTCTCTGATCACCCTGATTTGCGTAGGATTCTAACAGACTATGGATTCAAAGGTCATCCAATGTTAAAAGATTTCCCTCTCACTGGTTATGAGGAAGTAAGATACGATATAGAGGCAAAAAAGGTTGTATATAATCCTATAGATTTATCGCAAGATTTTCGTATGCTTGATAGCCTATCGCCTTGGGAAGGTAAAACCATAAAAGTAAATACAAAGGAGTAGAAAATGACAGTACAAAGAAAAAAAATATCTTTAATCGGTGCAGGAAATATCGGTGGAACTCTTGCCCATATGATTGCACTAAGGGAACTCGGCAATGTTGTTTTACTTGATATTAGTGATGGAATACCGCAAGGTAAAGCACTCGACATAGCAGAATCATCCCCTATTGATGGATTTAATTCTGGTTTAACTGGAACTAATCAATACAAAGATATAGAAAATTCTGATGCAATCATCATAACAGCAGGCATTGCTAGAAAACCTGGAATGAGCAGGGATGACCTCCTGCAAACCAATGCTAAAGTAATGAAGGAGGTTGGTGAAAATATTAAGAAGTATTCTCCAAATGCGTTTGTAATAGTGGTTACCAACCCTTTGGATGCCATGGTTTCAGTGGTGCATAAATTTTCAAACCTTCCAGCTAATATGGTTGTTGGAATGGCAGGAGTGCTTGATTCTTCCCGTTTCCGTTATTTTCTTGCAAGTGAATTAAATATTTCAGTTGAAGATATATCTGCTTTTGTGCTTGGAGGACATGGTGACACTATGGTACCACTCATTAATTGCACTTCTATCGCTGGCATTCCACTTACCCAAGTTATCGATATGGGTCTCATTACGCAGAAAAAAGTTGATGAAATAGTTGAACGCACTCGCAATGGCGGTAAAGAAATAGTTGATCTGCTTAAGTCTGGATCTGCATACTACGCTCCTGCATCTTCAGCTATATGCATGTTAGAGTCATATTTAAAAGATAAAAGGCGTATATTACCATGTGCTGCTTACCTTAATGGTGAATATGGTGTAAAAGATTTGTTTATTGGTGTTCCTGTAATTATTGGAAAAAATGGAGTTGAAAAGGTCCTAGAAGTTAAGATGGATAATAGTGAACGAGAAATGTTCGATAAATCTGTGAATGCAGTGAAAGAACTATTTAGGCTCATAAGCAAATCAATGGTTTTATAGAACTTCCTTGTAGCTCAAGTTTCGTAAACAGCCTAAAAAAGTTGCTTGTGGTTATTTCTGCTACTTTGTCGGGTGACTCATTCCATAACTCTGCCAAACAATCCACAACATATTTTACCATTGCTGGTTCGTTCTTTTTTCCTCTGTAAGGCTCAGGTGATAGATACGGTGCATCAGTTTCAACCAAAACACGTTCGCGTGGTACACCTTGTGCAATTCCTCTGAGTAAGCTCGCATTTTTAAAAGTAATGATTCCAGAAAATGAAATATATAACCCTAAATCTATAGATTGATAAGCAAGCTCTTTAGAGGAAGCAAAGCAGTGCATTACTCCACTAAAAGCACAGGTTTTCATTTCTGACTTTAACATATCGATCATCTCACTATCAGCACTCCTAGTGTGAATAACTAAAGGTAACCCTGTTATTCTTGCTGCTTCTATGTGTGATGCAAAACTTTTTTTCTGATTGTCTTTGTTGTCAGATTTATAAAAATCTAACCCGGTTTCACCGATACTAATTACCTTTTGATTCTTAGTAAATTCAACTAATTCATCAGCATGTATACACTCACCGTTTTCTATAGCAGCATCAAGTGGATGTATACCAACAGAGAAGTAGACTTGATCGTAGGATGAAGAAATTTTTAATAATTTAGGGATATCATCAATGCTTACGCATATGTTATGCAAAATTTTTACACCATTTTGCTCTGCCCTTGAAATTACTTTTGGTATTTCATCATCGGAAAAATAAATCAAGTGGCAATGAGAATCTACTATCATGAGCTTATTGTAAATTTTACTCAATAATAGAGGTTTTTATTATAGAAGAAAACTCTTCTATCACTGTCTTATAAACTTCTTTTTTAAATGATATAGCATTGGCTACTAAATCATCTATACTTTGCCAACGCCACTCTTTGAACTCTGGATGATCAGTATAATTAATATCAATATCCTTATCCTCTCCATAAAATTTCATTAAGAACCACCTTTGCTTTTGACCAGAATATTTCCCATTCCAGCACTTTGGTATAACTTCTTCAGGCAAGTTGTAGTATATCCAATCCTTGCTTTTAGTTATAACCTTTACTTTATTAGTACCAACTTCCTCTAGCAACTCACGTAACGCTGCTTGTTCCAGTTCCTCACCATCATCAACACCTCCTTGTGGCATCTGCCAGTAAGAGTCGCTATCAAAGCGTTTTCCAATAAAGGCATGTCCTTGTCTGTTAAATAGCATTATGCCAACACAAGGACGATACTTATCTTTCTGCTCAACCACGAGTACGCTCTGTTTTTAAATGATTTGTTACAGAAGTTTTAATTAATTTTCCATTTTTTTCTTCCTTCATCTCTTCAACAATTTTCTTTGCAACTTCCTTTGCACTTAAGTTTGAGTTATCAATTTCAAGTGTACCTTCCGGTATAAATAGCCTTTTCCCTTCAATTCTTTTCATAACAAAATCCGAATCAATAATTTTATTTTTCCGGCATCTCTCCTTTGAGTGAATACGCCTTGCTAGTTCTTCGTCATTACAATGTAACACTACAGGAAGAATTTCCATATCCATTTTTTTACTTAAATTTACCACAGAGTTGTATATTCTCTGATCATAGGGGTCACCCTCTATCAATTCATTTGTAAATATATAATGTTTTGATTTTATGTAGTGTTTTTCTAGTATTGCTAATATATTTTCCCTAACTGCAAAAATTTTTTCCCATAGTTCATCTGGAACTTCAGCATCCTGCAATTTAACAATATCAAATATAATATTATTGAATAGATTATTGCTTACTATTACTGCATCAATGATTTTACACAGTTCCTTTGCAGTAGTAAACTTACCACTGCCTGGAAAGCCGATTAAGTAGATGAGAGTCTTGTCCATAATGAATACTAGTAGAAAGCTATTTTCAATTATATATAAAAGTATATCATTGTACATGCTAAAAACATGATGATAAAATAGATGCAGGTAATACCTTTTTAACGAACAGTCGCGTTGAAAATAGTTCATATTTAGAGATTTTGAGTGTATAATTATAAGTAAATTAAATAATTTAAGATGATGACTAATGTATCCAGTGATACAGAATCAATAAAAAGCATGATTGTAAGTATAATAGATCAAAATAAAGGTCACGATATAGTTACTCTCGATGTGCAGAATAGAACCATTATTGCAAAATATATGATTATTGCATCTGGTGATTCAAGTCGCCATGTGAAAGCGTTAGCTGAACACGTAATAAAAAGTCTCGAGCGACATGATAAAATAGATGTAGAAGGTATGGATGAAGGCAATTGGGTGATTTTGAATTTTCAAGGCATAATGGTTCACATATTCAGGTCAGAAGTAAGGGAGTATTATAAAATAGAAGAGTTATGGAACTGATTGCCTGGATAGCTGGTGCACAACTGCACAAACGTTGTAATTTTGAAGGCAACTCCTGCACAGGTAGTGGTGTCATGAAAGTAGCTGACACTGGAATCCAGTTTTTCATGCAATTTCATCGAAAACGTTGTATAGTGTGCTTGTTTATAATTAAGTTTTCTGGATCCCAGTGTTGGCTACTTGGATGACATCTTTCCCTATTAGGGTTACCTTCGGCATTAATGACAGGATAGACTGGGGTTTATAAAATGAAACACAAGTCCGAGTTTTTAAATTTTATCCAAGAAAGAGGGTACCTATACCAATGTACAAATATTGAAGAGTTAGATCAGCTATTATCCGAAAATAATCATATAGTCGCATACATTGGGTTTGATTGCACAGCACCAAGTCTTCATGCTGGTCACCTAATTCAGATTATGATGCTCCGTCACCTGCAGAAATTTGGTT
Source organism: Wolbachia endosymbiont of Listronotus oregonensis (assembly GCF_031205055.1). Lineage (NCBI taxonomy): Bacteria > Pseudomonadati > Pseudomonadota > Alphaproteobacteria > Rickettsiales > Anaplasmataceae > Wolbachia > Wolbachia endosymbiont of Listronotus oregonensis. The sequence continues at coordinate 1,250,742 of NZ_CP102118.1, forward strand.
ATAAGCCGATAGTCTTACTTGGAGGTGGCACAACAAAAATTGGTGACCCATCCTTCAAAGATAAAGCAAGAAGCATCTTGCCCGTAGAGAACATCAATCAAAATACATCCAGCATAAGGAGAATATTAGAGAAAATGGTGTCTTTTAATGACAGCAAGACTGGTGCAATGATAGTAAATAACGCAGATTGGTTGGATAACATAAAATACATAGATTTTTTGCGTGATATAGGAGCTTATTTTTCTGTAAATCGTATGCTAAGTTTTGATAGTGTGAAAACCAGGCTGGATAGAGAGCAAACCTTAAGCTTTCTGGAATTTAATTACATGCTATTGCAGGCTTATGATTTTGTTGAGTTGAATAAAAAGCATGGCTGTCGTCTGCAGATTGGAGGGTCAGACCAGTGGGGAAATATAGTAAACGGAATTGAGCTTGGAAAAAAGTTGAATTTACCTGAGCTGTTTGGCCTTACTGCCCCTCTTTTATTGAATGCTCAAGGGGTAAAAATGGGCAAAACTGAAAGTGGAGCAGTGTGGCTTGATGATAATATGCTAAAGCCTTACGACTACTGGCAATATTTTCGCAACGTTGATGATCAAGATGTTGGACGTTTTTTGAGATTGCTCACTGATGTGTCAATTGATGAGATCAAAAAGTTAGAATCCTTAAAAGATCAGGAAATAAATGAAGCAAAAAAAGTTTTAGCAACAGAGGTGACAAAAATATGTCATGGTGACAAAGAAGCGGAACTTGCACTATCTGCTGCAGTCTCTGCTTTTGAGAATGAAGATAGCTCACTACTTCCTGATTACATCATAAAAAAAGCACAAGTTGCAAGCGGCATATCCTTAGTAAACCTACTGCGTGACACCGGTTTTGAACCTTCAAAAGGCGCAGCAAAGCGTTTAATACAGGGCAACGGGTGCAAAGTTAATGATAATATTATAAATGACGTTAACTATATAATAAATTTCGAGAGCTTTAAAGGTCAGCCATTTATAAAATTATCTGCAGGAAAGAAGCGCCATATTAAAGTTGTGGTAGATTAGGTCTCGAAGTAAGAAAACAAATTTTATACAAGTGAGAAATTAGATAATGATGATATGAATGACTTAAATCAAATATATTTATCTAATCATAAGCCTATATCGAATCTCTTTTTAAATTTGGATATTATTACGTTACGTGAAGCATTAGAATATGTACATGAGCTGCCTTATGGACGCAATTTTGACCGCACAGATTGTATATCAGTATTCAATGAAAGACGAGGAACGTGTAGTACAAAACATGCTCTGATTTATAAGTTAGGTTGCGAATGTGAAATCGACATAACGCTACACATAGCTGTCTTTATGATGAATAAAGTGAACACTCCGAAAGCTTCTGCAATTCTAAATGAGTATAACTTACTACACATTCCAGAAATGCATTGCTATCTTCGTTACGAAAGCCGAATTATTGACATAACTTTTCCAGGAAATAACATGTTATTAAAACTGACAGAGGAAGAAAAAATTGAGCCAGAACACCTTGGAAGCTATAAAATAGAAAAGCATAAACAATTTATTGAGAGCTGGCTGATCAGTAACCCAACCATACCGTATAACATGGAGCAAATTTTCAAAATTCGAGAATTATGTATAAAGCGATTGGAAAGATAGTAGAAAGCGAAATTCTATTATATATAGCTAAAGTGGCTTAGGTTTACCTACAATTTGAAAAACAACAAATTCGTCATTCCGCTACTTGTTAGCGGAATCTATGCTGAGATACCGCGAATGAATCCATAGCTGTACGAACATTCATTTTTGAAGGTAAATTGCACAGCAAATGGTGTCATTCCAGTGCTTGACACTGGAATCCAGGAATTTTGCTTATAACTGAGCTGATGAGCTAAAGGTAGTTGTCTTACGCTAAAACAAACGTTTTTAATTAAGTTGCATAGAAGCTGGATCCCAGTGTCTGGGCACTGGGATGACACCCCACTGGTGGCCCAAACTACAACGTTCGTACAGTTGTGGAATGAATCGCGGTATGACGTAGGGAAACCTTTCTTGAGTTAGCTATAGCACTATAAAGTTGTCCGCAGGGCCATATAAAAGTTGTGGTGGGTTAATAAATTTTTATGGAAGAAAGGATATATTAGAAAATTGAGGGCTTTATATATGAAATAAGGAGGCAAAAATGAGACTGTATTATAAAGATATCACAGGTCTTATCAAAGAACCCTACCTCTCTAGCGGAAGAGATTATTTTAACAAAGGAAAGGTACAGATTATATCTGTTAATGAATCTCAAGCTAAATCAAAGGTAGTTGGATCAAATGTATATCGAGTAACACTAAAGCACGATGGTCCTCTTTTCAGTGGAACATGTTCCTGCCCTGCATTCTGTTACTTTGGTCCATGTAAGCATATGGCTGCAACAGGTTTTGCTTTGATTGATCTTGACAGAGAGGAGTATCGGTCGTCTGCGCGCCCAGATGAACAGACTCTCTTTGAAAGGTTTTTACTTAAAAAAACAAAGCAAGAGCTAATTTCAATAATTACTCGTTCCAGTGAACATTATCCTGAGATTTTTGAAGAACTAGAGGATAAAGAATATGAGCAATTCACTCAAAGTAAGTTTTCAAAATCCGAGAATTATGTATAAAGTGATTGGAAAGATGGTGAGATCAGGTAATCTATAGCTGATCCAAGGAAGACATCATACCGCCGCGGCGCTAACAAGTAGCGGGATGACGAGGTTATCGTCATGCCACCGCGAACCGTCATACCGCCGCGGTATCTCTTAGCCGCTAACACGTAGCGGGATGACGGTTGTCGTTTAGCCATAAATGTTTAAGAAATTTACCAAACGAAAAAAAAGGCAAAAGAAGCCTTAGTCATTGTCTATTTTCAGTATTGGCGTTTTTTAAGTCTTAAACACTGCAATTTAGCTGCTTTTAAATGCAACTCACCTTTGTTTAAATGTTTAAGAAATTTACTAAGCAGAAAAAAAGGCAAAAGAAACCCCGTGTTAGCTAGTTGTCACTTTCTAATCCTGCAAATTGGCGTTCTCTACTGTCTTAAACGCTTTGTAAGCGCGTTTCGGCTTATATAGCTAGAAATGTTGTGAAGACATAAGGTGCACATAGTGCGAAAAATTAAAAATAAGACGCCAAGTACGTTGTTTTTTTGCTGTTTAATCTGCACAGATGAAGATAACTGAATACCTTCAGTACCATGATAAGGGGGCTGGCGAAGGGTGTCAAGTAAGTTTTTTCGTTTCTGAGGGCTACTGAATAACGGCTACAATGTTTGTACAGCTATGTACATAGTGCTGGAACCAAAAAAGAACCAAGTAGCTTGGCTACTTGGATGACAAAAGGTAATACAAGAAATCTATTGGCTCTCGTATACCTTAGTGAAACTTAACAAGTTTATCTATAGTTTTAGTGATGATTCTTGGAGTATCCGGAGAAACTGCTGAGCTCAGCCTATTTAACCGTTCTATAGCAAACTCGCTGTTCTCATTTGCTATGAAATCACATAAAATATTTTCTATATCCTTAGTAACACTTTCATGCTTCCTCAGAGGATGATTATGTGGATACCTATTGATGGTTCTGATGCTAGAATACTCAACAAAAGCTTGATCCTTAAAAGCAAGTTGTCTCAATTTCTCTTTGAATTTTCCTTCTTCCTCTTTTGCTAAAAGGCGGGACTTTATCAGTGATTTTATAATCAAATTTATAGCTTGATGTATTTCAGAATGCACTATAACTTTAATAGTATTTTCCTCTACTATACAATCATAAATACTTTTTTGCTCTTTAATGACTCTATAAGCGTTCTGCTATTTTGTGAATTCAATTCCAAATTCTCTTCACTCATAGGAGTTATTATAAAGGTATTCTTATTTACTCTGATGTTAAATTGTGGAGAGCCTTCAGAAAAAGAAAATGCTACATTCTTAGATTCAAGTGCGTGATTGTATGCAGCAAAAAGGGTATGTGCTATAACACTGCTGGGCACCTTCATTTCATGTTTACTCAGGTGGTTCAATACATTTTCAACCTCATGATATGTAAAGTCTGTATCTTTTAGCAATTCAACAACTTCTCCGCCGTTGTGCTGTTTATACTCTATTCTCACTTCTTCTGTAAAAAGTGTTTTAGCTGCTATATGTTTATCAAGCACTGTGAAAATCTTGATGAAATTCTCTAAATCTTGTTTGTTAACTAATTCGATACTAATTAAGTTTCTGCTAATAATTGAAATATTTTTTGTCATTTTTTCCCACTAAAAAAACTCACTAAATGAATTGTATTTTTAATTCATTAAGAATTGTTTAAAGTGAGCATACTAGTTTTCATTTACGTATTACACGACAAAACAAGATAAAAAGTTACATAAAATCATCATGTGGTATAACACACTCTCCACATTCATCATTGCTGTTTGTGTAGGTTGTGACATCAGTGTGATTGTCATTATTATTTAGCATATCATCCAACTTTCCTTCTTTTTCAAGATCCATCAATTTGTCACACCCCCCAATGTGCTTATCGTTAATAAAGATCTGTGGAACTGTTCTAACGTTATACTTTGATTTTATGTCGTTAAATAGATCTGAGTTTTTGAGCACATCGATTTCTTCATATTTCACCCCTTTTTTATCCAGTAACTCTTTTGCTTTTTTGCAGAATGGGCAGTGATGCTTTACATATATTATAACTTTTCCTTTAGTATTTTTCACAATTTATCTCCGTAGCTTGCTAAAATATAGTTATTATATATAAGAAACATGTAAAAACATCAAATTGTATGAAAATTATTTATAATTGTGAGCAAGGGATAGAAAATAATATAGCACTAACCTTCGGAAATTTCGATGGCATTCATTTAGGACATGAATTTGCAATTTCCACTCTAAAGAAGGTAGCACAAGAAAGAGGATTACCCTCTGCAGTTTTAACTTTTGAGCCTCACCCATCAACTGTTTTATTTGGTAGAAACAATTTTAGGTTAATAGACCAAGAACAAAAAAAGGAACTAATCAGCAGCTATGGTATAGATTACTTGTATATTATTAATTTTAGTAGAGGTTTTTCTGAGGTTAGCTGCGATGACTTTATCAGTGAGATTTTAATAGATAAATATGGCGCTAAACACATAATTGTCGGAGAAAATTGTACTTTTGGTCATAAACGATTGGGTGATATATTAACTCTAGAGAAATATTCTGAAACATATGGATACTCTTTGACTAAATTAGAGCCATTAATAATTGACGGCAAAATTTGCTCTTCTTCTTCAATCAGAGAGTATGTACAGAAAGGTGAAATAGACATTGCTAATAAATTACTTGGTAGACCTTATCAAGTTTCTGGTGTTGTGACAAAGGGTGCGTGTAGAGGTAGAGAAATAGGATTCCCAACCATAAATATTCCTATAGAAGATTGCATGATAAAACCAAAATTTGGTACATATTACGCTAAAGTGATGTTTTCTTATAATAACCCAAACTGGTTATATGGAGTAGTCAATATTGGTATGAGACCTACATTTAAGGATCTGAAAAAGCCTATAATAGAAATGCACATATTCGATTTTGATGAAGACTTATATAATCATAAAGTTAATATACAACTTTTAAAATTCATAAGGTCAGAAAAAAAATTCCATAGTATTGAGGAGTTAACAAAACAGATAAATTATGATATACTTAAAATTTATAGGTTAAAGGCAAATTTATGAAAAAGTTATGCTTAATTGTTATATTAATTATAGTATTGATTGACCAAACGAGCAAATTGTACATAAACTCATTGATTGATGAGGGAGAATCAATTGAGATCGCTAGCTTTATAAAGCTAGTTGAAGTTTGGAATTCAGGCATTAGTTTTGGAATGTGTAGCGCTTTACCGCATGGCGGTTTCTTTTTTTCAGCATTTTCAATACTAATAATTGGTATACTTGCATACTTGATATACAAGTCTGATGATCAGTCAACTTACCTTGGGTTTTCTCTGATGATTGGTGGAGCAATCGGAAACGTAGTTGATAGGATTTATTGGGGAGCTGTATATGATTTCATATATTTTCATATTGATGATTGGTATTGGCCAGCTTTTAATTTAGCGGATTTATCTATAGTTTGTGGAATGTTTACATTGTTATATAAGTGGTATATATACGATATGTTTATTTCCAAACAAAATGAGGAATAAAATAATTGTTTTTATATTAGGTCGAAATAATGCTTCATAAGTTTTTTAGTTTTCTTATACTACCTGCACTCTTTTTTACTTACCCAATTTCTTTGAAGGCTTTAAGCATAGAGCACGACATAAAACATGCTAAACTCAGTAACGGACTAGATGTCTATGTTGTTCCTAATCATCGGATTCCAGCCGTTTTACATGCAGTAATATACAAAGTTGGGGGAATGGATGATCCAATTGGCAAAGCAGGATTGGCTCACTACTTTGAACATTTAATGTTTGAAACTACAGGGAAGTTCACAGATATAGAAGCCACTATGAGTAGCATTGGGGCCCAGTTTAATGCGTTTACTACTAAGGAATATACCTGTTACTACGAATTAGCCCTTAAAAATGACTTACCACTGGCAATGGAAGTTGAAGCAGACAGAATGGGCAATTTTAATGTTACTCAAGATAAAATAGAAAGAGAAAAAAACATTGTACTGGAAGAGAGGAAGATGAGATTTGATAATCATCCTAACAACTTATTACGGGAAGAAATGAATAGTGCATTTTACCGTAATGGCTATGGTAGATCTGTTATTGGCTGGGAGAGCGATATTAAAACTTACAATCAGGATGACATAGTGAGGTTTCATAATAACTATTATCACCCCGGCAATGCAATATTATTGATTGTTGGTGATGTGGAATTTGATGAAGTTGTGAAGCTAGCAGAAGAAAAATATGGTGACATTAAGTCTAAGGCAGTAATTAGGCATTATCCAAATCAGGATCCAGTGCATAATGCAGGCTTATCGGTGATTTTAGAGAGCACTGAAGTAAAAGAACCAGTTTTATATTTTCGTTATCGTGTTCCCTTATTTGATCACATAAATGAAGCCTCTGCTGCTCATTTAGCGGTTGACATTTTAGGTGGCGGCAAATCCAGCAAACTGTATAAAGATTTGGTTCTAGATAAAGATGTGGCAGTATCAGTATCTGCTTATTACAATAGTTTAACTTTTAGTGATGGCTATATTGATATTCAGGTCATTCCAAAAAGTGGGGTTAATTTAGGCACTGTTGAAAGAGAATTAGAAAATTCTATTAATAATTTTATGTCCACAGGAATAACAAGCGAGGAATTGCAAAACTCGAAGTATAGGTACAAGGCAGCACAGTTTGACAATTTATCCAGTTTAAATAGTATAGCATTTTTTTATGGCTCACACTTAGCGCTTGGTATTCCACTTGATGAAATAGATATTTCATATAGCAAGATTAATGATGTCAATCTAGAGGATGTAAATAATAAAATCTGTGCTATTTTTTCTGCTAATAAGTTAATTGGTCGTTTGTTGCCAAAAGGAGATGATAATGAGAATAAGTAAATTTGTACTCCTATTTTTTTTCTGTCTAGGCTTTAATTTACAAGCAAGTGGTAACCTAAATATAGAGGAGGTCACTACCCGTAAAGGATTTAAGTTTCTATTTGTTGAAAACCACGATTTACCAAAAATTTCACTTAATATATCATTCAAAGATGCAGGTTATGCATATGAAAATGTAGAAAAACAAGGACTTACCTGGTTTACTTCTCTTATAATTCAAGAAGGGGCAGGAAAAAATGATGCCAAAGATTTTGCAAAAAGGCTAGAAGATAAAGGGATTAGTTTAAATTTTATTGCTGGTTTAGAAGCATTTAGAGTTTCATTAGATGCTTTATCAGAAAATCTTGAAGAAGGTATTTCATTATTGAGCGACGCTATAATGCGTCCTAAAGTTGACCCTGAAGGGTTGAATAGAGTTTTCGAGAAAGCCAAAGTTGATTTTAATAATCTTGAAAAAAATCCTTTTTTTGTTGCTGGAAAAGAATTGAATACGTTATTGTTTAAAAAACATCCTTACTCAAAAAGTGAATATGGAACTCTTGACACTGTAATGAGCATTACTAGAGATGATGTTTTAACATACATAAAGCGTAATTTTGCTAAAGATAACATAGTTATCAGTGTTGCTGGTTGTGCAAAAAAAGAAGAAATTATTACATTATTAGATAAATATTTATCTAAATTGCCGTCAAAAAGATCAAAAGTTAGAAAAATACCTGTGAAAAATGATTTTGGTCCTGCAGAGAATAAAAACATTTTTATGGATATACCACAGAGTGTAATATTTTTTGCTCAAAAAGGCATAGCTTATGAAGATCCAGACTACTATAATGCTCAAGTCTTGATTAATGCGCTTGGCAGCATGGGGCTGAATTCAATATTAATGAAAGAACTGAGGCAAAACTTAGGCATTACTTATGGTGTTTATGCGAGTATTATTCTCAATAAACATGGGAACATTATGATTGGAAGTCTTAGTACTGATAGTTCTACTGCCAGTCAATCAATATCAGCGGTAAAAGATACATTTAGCAGGATAAAAAAGGAAGGAATTGATGAGCAGTTGTTTCGGGATACAAAAATTAGTATGGTAAATTCCTATGTTTTCTCTATGTTTAATAATAACAACATAGTTGCAAAACTAAATAATATTCAGACAAACAACCGCGATATTAACCATATAAATGATTTTGTGAGCTATATTAATGACGTTAAATTAGAGAAAGTAAACGAACTGGCAAGCTCTTTACTGGAACCCGAAAATTTATTTTTTGTTGAAGTTGGGAGAAACACTTAAGGTCAATAATTAATATTTTCTGCTATTGATCTTACTGCTTCTACATAACACTTATGCTCCTCAGCTAGAATGCGTTCTGAGAGGCTTTGAATATCATCAGCTGGTAACACTGGCACAGCAACTTGAGCAATTATGGCTCCAGCATCAATTTCAGGAGTGACGTAATGTACAGTACAGCCTGCGATTTTTACTCCTGCTTTTAGAGCTTGCTCTTGAGCATTTAGGCCCTTAAAGGACGGAAGTAGAGAGGGATGAATATTTATCACCTTGTTATTCCATTTACTGAGAAAATTAGCTTGCAGGATTCTCATAAACCCTGCAAGGCAAATTAAATCAACCTTATGTTGAACAAATATTTCGTGAATTTTATCAGCATCAAGTGGTTTATCTCTAACAATAAACGCTGGCACTCCTGCTTGTTCTGCTATTTTTAGGCCAGCAGCTTCGCTATTATTTGTGATAGCGCACACAACTTCTGCAGGAAAATTACGATTTTGACATGCCTCTATCAAGGCCTGCATATTTGATCCCCTGCCTGAAATTAGTATCCCAAGTTTCACCTTTTTCATTTTGTGCAATTGATTTGGTGTAATAATTAATGTTAACAAAATAACTCAAAAAGTAAATCTATACCTAAAGTGACTTAGGTTTACCAACGATTTGAAAAACAACAAATTCGTCATTCCGCTACTCGTTAGCGGAATCTATCCTTGGCGGTATGACGTAGGAAAACCTTTCTTGGGTTAGGTGTGCCGTAGAGACACAAAGAATGTTCAAGTAAGAGCAAACTAAGTGCAAAAGCTACGCAATAGATGAGGGTGGGCCCCTCGGAGCCGGTTTACAAGAGCAGGCTTCAAACAACTATAAGCTGCTTTGGCAAGGTAGTGAGCGTTATGGAAAAGGCACAATTATATGTCATGTAAGGAATGGAGAGATGAACGAAAGTGAACCACTGATGAAGTGTCGAAACCTTTTAAATGACGTCAAAACCAGGGGTCTAACTTAACCTGGGATAAATCTATCGGGAGCTTGTTTACCGGATAGGTGGCGTCCGGCATAGAGGTGGCGTGAATCTATTTTGGGCTATTGCGTGGAACTGCGGGAACCTGTCGTTTCGATGATAAGGGAGAAATCCAAGGAGCTAAACTCCAAGGGTGAGAGTACCGATGCGAAAAACAGGGGCGCGTAGTAGTGAAGAAGTCTCTGTAATGGAAATGGAGCGAAGGGATTTAGTTTTAATTGTTTTGTCAACCAGAAATGGGATGAGCAATTGATTAAAACAGAGTCCTTGATTATGCTATAATTAGTAGCAAGGGCCGAATAATGGGAGCTGTGTGAGTCGAGAGGGTGCGCCGTGGTACGCATTAAGAAATACTTAGCAGAGCTAAGCGGGGTTCAGAATAAATGGCCTCGAGGTGAACAACTAACTTTAACCCGAAAGGGAAGGAGGACAAGAGCATGTATGTAAAGCGAGAGTTATCTGAAGATGTGTAAGATAACGGCTTGCAACACCTGATCAATATGGTTAAAGCTAAACTGCTTGAATTCTAATCTTCAGGGGTGGGACTTCACATCCATGGGTATCGCATTTAAAACCCCATGTCTACGGTAAGCACAGATTAAACTTTCGTTTGTGTGACATTCTGGCTGTAGAACGATAAGTAGTGAACTTATTTAAGAGGATGAATGGAAAACCTAAGTTGATCTAGAACAGTTCTTAGTGACGGAACATGGGATGACCTAAGGAACGCGAGTTCTATGGTTACGGAGTCATCGTAGTAGTCGTGAAAGTAACGAATCACCGGGGAGCGTGGGAAAGCCACATACAGGGCAAAGGGTGACAGATAATTGAATGTTGAAATTGGGAGGTACGCAAGATGCGGAAAGCTGAAACAATACTTAACATTATACGTGAACGTGGACAAAGAAATTTGCCGGTTAAAAACGTATATCGCCTACTTTATCAGCGTGATCTTTACCTTCGAGCGTATGGCAAACTTTGTCGTAATAAAGGTGCTATGACAGAAGGTGTGACAACTGAAACAGTTGATGGTATGTCTTTGGAGAAAATCGATAAAATCATAGAGGATTTACGCTATGAGCGATATCGGTGGACACCAGTAAAACGTATCTATATTTTAAAGAAGAGTGGTAAACGCAGGCCGTTAGGATTGCCAACATGGTCAAATAAGTTACTTCAAGAAGTAATCCGATTAATATTGGAAGCCTACTATGAGCCTAAATTTAGTGAATGTTCACATGGATTTCGACCAAAGCGTGGATGCCACACTGCATTAAGAGCAGTAATGCAAAAAGGCAGAGGTACAAAATGGTTTATAGAGGGAGATCTCAGTGCATGTTATGACTCAATTGATCATACTATGTTGTTGAAAATACTGAGTGAAAGCTTCCAAGATAACCGTTTTATTCAGCTAATCAATCGACTGCTAAAAGCAGGATATATGGAAAATTGGAAGTACAATAAGAGTCATAGTGGGGTACCACAAGGTTCTATTATTTGTAATAGTTTAGACTTGATCTGACATACGAACAAAGTAAGATAAAAATATGAACAAATTTAAAAGGAGTGTCAGATATGAGTACAACACAAGAAAAAATACTAAAACCAAAGTTGGGATTGCTAGAACTTGCAAAGCAATTAGGAAATGTATCACAAGCGTGTAAGGTAATGGGGTATTCAAGGGATACATTTTACCGCTTCAAAGAACTGTATGAAACAGGAGGAGAAGAAGCTTTACACGAGATAAGCAAAAGCAAGCCATTATATGCAAATAGAGTGTCAGAGGATATAGAAAAAGCAGTAATTGAAATAGCAATAGAATTTCCAGCATATGGACAAGAAAGAGCAGCAAACGAACTGAATAAAGAGAGGAATTCTCATCTCTGCAAGTGGAATAAGATCAGTGTGGCAAAGAAACGATCTTGAAAATTTCAAAAAGAGATTAAAGGCATTAGAAGCAAAAGTTGCACAAGATGGCATAGTTTTAACAGAAGGACAACTAACAGCTCTGGAAAAGGCTAAGGAAGAAAAAGAGGCCCATGGAGAAATTGAAACAGAGCATCCAGGATACTTAGGTAGCCAAGACAGTTATTATGTAGGTAATATCAAAGGTATTGGACGAATTTACCAGCAAACCTTTGTTGATACTATTCTAGAGTTGCTTTTGCTAAGCTTTACACGGAAAGGACTGCTATCACAGCTGCAGATCTTCTTAATGATAGGGTAGTACCGTTTTTTGATGAACAGAAAGTATCATTGCTACGCGTTTTGACTGATCGTGGTACAGAGTATTGTGGCAGACCTGAAAATCACGCTTACCAGCTGTATTTGGGGGTAGAAAATATTGATCATTCTCGAACCAAAGCTCGTTCTCCACAGACTAATGGCATATGTGAAAGGTTCCACAGAACTATGCAGGATGAATGTTACAATATTATCTTTAGAAAGAAAATTTACACCTCTTTGGCAGAACTTCAGTTAGATGTAGACCATTGGGTGCATTCTTACAATAGATCTAGACCGCATTCAGGTAAATATTGCTATGGTAAAACACCTATGCAAACCTTTTTTGATAGTATGCATATTGCTTATCAGAAAAATATTGATAGCATTAAACAGGATGCTGATTTTGGTTTTGACTTTGTCAATTCTTCTGTCAGTTAATTCACGCCCGTCAGATCAAGTCTAAACTATTACATATTATTGGTCCAATTTTGAGTAACATATTACTCGATCGGTTAGATAAACATGTGGAACATATACTAATACCAGCAAATAACCGAGGTAAGCGAAGAAAGACAAATCCAAAATATTTAAGGTTAACCATGCAAGTATCGATGATGAGAAAACAAGGGAACTGGGATCAAGCAAAACAACTGCGTCAATTAGTGCAGGGTATGCCATCTAAGGATTCTTGTGATCTAAATTATCGACGTCTTTGGTATGTTAGGTATGCTGATGATATTCTGGTAGGGTTTGCAGGACCAAAAAATGAAGCTGAACAAATTAAAAATGAGATTGCTAAATTCCTCAATGAGGAGCTCAAACTTATGCTTAATGAAGATAAAACGCTTATTACACACGCGTGTGATAGCAAAGCCAATTTTTTAGGTTATAAAATACACGTCTTGCATGCAGATGATAAACATGATCATCGGACACAACGATGTATTAACGGTAGTATTGGGTTACGTGTACCACATCATATAAAGCAGAAAAAGTGTTCTGAATATATGCGTTGTGGAAAGCCTATACATTTACCTCAACGTACACTTGATACAGCTTACAGTATTGTTGCTCAGTATCAAACTGAATATCGAGGAATTGTACAATATTACAAAATGGCCTACAACCTTCACACACTAAGTTATTTGAAGTATGTGATGGAAGTATCATTAGTAAAGACTTTAGCATCTAAATACAAAACAACTTGCAGGAAAATTTATAGAAAATTTGGTGCAATGATTGAAAACGACGAAGGTGAAAAACGAAAAGTCATCCAAGTCAGAGTAGATCGTTTACCATCAAAGATACCATTAATTACACACTTTGGTGCTGTGTCACTAAAATGGAATAAATGGGTAAGTATAAGTGATAACCTTATACCAATATGGAATAAGCGTAGTGAAATAGAGCAAAGACTATTGGCACAAACTTGTGAATTATGTAAATCACAAGAGCAGATTGAAGTACATCACGTACGTAAACTTGCTGATTTGCTAGGTAAACGTAATACTGAGCTACCGAAATGGAAAAAGAGAATGATTGAACGACAGAGGAAGACTCTTGTTGTTTGTCATGAATGCCATAAGAAAATCCAATATGGAAAATATGATGGTGACTCCTTAAAACGTTAGATTATTGGAGAGCCACGTGATACGGAAACGATCATGCGTGGTTCGGAGACTTACTATTACCCACAAATATAAATGTTTGTTGCATAGCTCTTAATGGCATAACTTTTGCTTGAAATAACTGTTTATATGGTGCAATTTACAGCTTTTAGTTGCTAAAATTATAACTCTTAGTTTAATAATTTTAATCCAATAAGCTTTCAGGTTAATAAAATTAAATTATTTGAGTAAATACAATACTATGTTTTTATTTGTGGGTAATAGTAAGTCACAGAACTGTGCATGAAGTAGAGTGGGCAGCCAGCGAGTTACTTGTTAAGTACTTTTCCAACAACCCCTCTCCGAACCTTACTATTACCCACAAATAAAAACATAGTATTGTATTTACTCAAATAATTTAATTTTATTAACCTGAAAGCTTATTGGATTAAAATTATTAAACTAAGAGTTATAATTTTAGCAACTAAAAGCTGTAAATTGCACCATATAAACAGTTATTTCAAGCAAAAGTTATGCCATTAAGAGCTATGCAACAAACATTTATATTTGTGGGTAATAGTAAGGTTCTGTGAGAGGCTGGCGGGAAGGTCTGCCGGTCTACTCTCCCTATATTTCAGAGTGCTCCTGTTATGAGCTGATGTCCAACTGTCATTTTACAGCTTAGCTTGCTTAGGTAATGCAGAAATAAGAGGTGCCCAATATAAACCAGCCTAAATCAACTTTAATGTCTGGATATCGTACTATTTTACATAACATGCCATTATGAATATATATTTTTATGATTGCGTTATCATTTATTTAACAAAGTATTAGTATAATCTATCTACTGGATTAAATGGAGAAAGTTGAATGAGTAAATTACCGAACAATGCAAAAATAGGTAAATCCCAGGTTACTCAGTGGGAGGTAATAAAAAATTGTGAATATGCTGATAATTGCTTATCAAAAATAGTAACTTTATACGTTATTAGAATAACTCAGCTATCAGATTTTTATACAAATGACGAACCTGAAATTAACACTGTTTTAGCAAGAATAAGCGTGACAAGTGAAAATGTATTTTTAAACAAGGCTACTACTATTGAAGTTATGGAAGGTATTTTTCCGTATAAATTCAACAGCAAGAAGAGAAATAACATACTAAGGTTAGAAGATTTACATAATTATTTATGTTCTATTGTTAACAATAGCCTTCCAAAAGAGATGCTTGAAAGTCTTGTAAGGGAATATAAGGATGCTGTTAACTTATTTAAAGCAATTACTTAACTGAACGTAGTATTTTTAAGATTTTATTTTCTATTTCAGAAATGCCGCTTTCAAGATCTTTATCTATCAGATACATGGTAGAGAAATATGTTTTCTGCTTACTTTCAACATTGATAGTTAAAGTTCCAGGAGTGATTGTAACCGAATTGGCAAATAACGCAATGCTTTCATCATTATGCCCTTTGCATTTTCTTAGGATAATGATTGGCTCAAGCTTAGATTTGAGTCGTAGCACCTTTTTTGTTACATAAACACTTGATAAAATGATTTGGTACATTAACCATGGTATATAACTTACTAACTTATAAAACGACAGTCTACTCGTACCATTTAAAATCTGGCTAAGAGCTCTTTCAGCGTTTATCAACCTTCTAAAGATAAATAATGTGAATATAGAGGAAAACACTCCACAAAAAATAAAAAATGGCTCAAAATAACCAGACAATACAGTCCATAGAGAAAATAAAATTACAAATGATAGAGAAAAAAACTTGATTTTTTGCCTAAGGTTCATGGTTTGCAGTATAACTTAAATGATTTTTTAAGGAAAGATATATTATGAATTAAGTCAAAAACTCTGTAATATATTGAAGCTTAAAGATATCTTTAGATATGGAAGTTATTGCAGAAAATAGGAAAGCAAGGTTTGAATATTTCATCTTAGAAGAATTTGAAGCGGGTATGGTCTTATTAAGCAGTGAAGTTAAATCGCTAAGAGAAAGAAAAGTAAATATTTCCGACGCCTACGTTATCGAAAAGAATAGCGAAATATGGCTGCACAATATGCATATTGCAGAATATAAAGCTGCAAACCGAAAAAATCATAAACCAAAAAGGGAACGTAAACTGCTTTTACATAAAAAAGAGATAAACAAACTAATTGGTCAAATCAAAACCGCTGGGATAACTGTTGTGCCGCTTTCGATCTATTTTAATGATAAAGGATTTGCAAAAACTAAAATTGCCATTGTAAAAGGAAAAAAACTCTACGATAAGAGAGCAACCATAAAACAGAGAGAGTGGGATCGTGAAAAAAGTAGATTGTCTAAGAATAATTTATAGCAAAATATGTCTTTAAATCCAGTAATTTTCAGCATCGGTCCTGTTTCTATATATTGGTATTCCTTAGCTTACGTTTTGGGTATAGTGTCTGCATATTGGTATTTACACAAGCTAGACGACCAAAAAATATTTACTAAGAATTTTTACGATTCGTTATTAACAGCCACTATTGTAGGCATTATCCTTGGAGGTAGACTTGGCTACGTATTGATATATGATCCAGTTCTTTATATAAGCAACCCTATCGAGATATTGAAGACCTGGGAAGGAGGAATGTCATTTCATGGTGGTGCTATAGGAGTTTTGCTTGCAGTAATAATTTCGTGTAAAAGACATAACATTCCTATATTTTATGCACTGGACCTAGTTTCTTGCGGAGTTCCCATAGGTTTATTTTTAGGTCGCATAGGCAATTTTATAAACGGAGAGTTATTTGGCAGAGTTACAACTATGCCATGGGGTATGGTATTTCCAGAAAGTGGTGATAATTTGCTGCGTCATCCAAGCCAGCTTTATGAGGCACTTTTTGAAGGACTGCTACTTTTTGCAGTTGCAAATTCACTGTTTTTCTTGACTAGAATAAGACTGTATCACGGTGCGTTAACTGGTATTGCAGTTATGTGGTATGGAGTAGCACGTTTTTTCGTTGAGTTTTTTCGCGAACCAGACTATCAAATTGGCTATTTGTGGCTTGATTTAACTATGGGGCAGTTGCTTTCTATACCTATGGTTTTGCTAGGAATGCTTGTATATCTAGGCGCATTAAATTTAAAATTTAATACGAAATCTGTTACATAGAGGAAAGGTGAGTTTAATAGAAAAATGTAGCCAGAAACCCTACATCATGCACAATTGTACGAATTTTCTGCGTTGCAGTAGAATGAATGTGAGATCCGGTGTCATTCCAGCGTGTGACGCTAGGCCATAAAACTTGCTTGACAAACTCCGCCAGCCCCCTTATTATGACAATAAGGGTATTTATGACTCAAAACTTGTTTTTGACCTGCAGGCTCAATGACAAAATTCAGTAAAAAACTCAGGGTATTTTTTGGCGGATTACATAAAATTATAGCGGCTGCATGTCTTTTTTATTTTTTCTACATTCAGCCAAATCGCGCTTATTTTAAGCGTTAGCACATTATTACAGCGCCACTTACAGTAATATAGAGTCAAAACTTGCACCACGGGGCTTCTTTTGCCTTTTTTTTCCATTTGGTAAATTTCTTAATGTTTCTAGCTAAAGCAATTTAAGAGACCGAAAATGGTGTCATTCCAGCGCGTGACGCTGGAATCTAGTCTTTATTATGCAGCCACTTATTTAAAGTTAAGTTTTCTGGATCCAAGTAGTCAAGCTACTCGGATGACACCTTGACGATTTGAAGAATCGTCATCCCGCTACGTGTTAGCGGGATCTCTTGTTAGCGGATGAGATACCGCGGCGGTATGACGGTCTGCGGCGATATGACGGTTCGCGGTGGCATGACGATAACTTCGTCATCCCGCTACGTGTTAGCGGGATCTCTTGTTAGCGGATGAGATACCGCGGCGGTATGACGGTCTGCGGCGGTATGACAATTAAGCAATTCGTCATCCCGCTACTTATTAGCGGGATCTATGCCAAGAGATACCGTGAATAAATCACGGTATGACGTCTCGCTTGCAACCTATAGCCTTGTCATTCCAGTGCTCCTTTTTTGTCATCCCAGCGTCACGCGCTGGTTTCAACATTATATCATGGACAAAATAAACTTTCTAAAATTCATTGAACTGTGCTTTCAAACGGTGGTACCGGGGTGTGAGTATAATGATTATCAGTATATAAAAGTCATAGCAGACAGACTTGAAGCGGCAAATGTTGGCAAAATGTGTCAAGGAAGTTTTTCGTTTCTATGATCTACTTGGCTCTCTGTTATAATGTTCGTTTGCTTGACCTAAGATCCAGGAGTATTTAAACTGAACCCTATACAGTGCTAAAAATGATAGGAAATCTAAGCGGAATAGTTGATGAAGTGCGCAGTGATCACATAATCCTGAATGTGAATGATGTTGGCTATATGGTGTATCTCTCAGCCAAAACTTTAAATGCATGTTCCATCGGAAGTAGAGTTAAATTACTTATCGAAACCTATGCAAATAACAGAGAAAATGTCGCTCAGCTATATGGTTTTATAAGCAAAGAAGAACAGCAGTGCTTGAGGTTGCTTGTTAAAGTAAGTGGTGTTAGCTATAAAACTGCAATGTCAATTTTGAGTAAATTAACTCCAGAACAGCTGTTTTTGGCAATTATGAATGAAGATAAAGTAGCACTCAAGATGAGTGGACTTGGCATGAAACTCATAAATCGAATCATCACTGAATTAAGTGGCAAAGTGAGTAAATTAGAAATAAATAACAATAATTTTCATCCAATCAATGAAGATGCCCTTTCAGCATTGATCAATCTTGGGTATGAAAAAATGAAAGCTTATGATACGATAAAAAAAATACAAGACGAATCGTCAAATCTGGACACCAAGGATATTATTCGCATGGCGCTTAAAACATTATGAAATCAATATCGTGCGATAAAGAATATACTGAAGATGTGCGCAATATCAACATCAGACCTGAACAACTTGATGATTTTGTCGGGCAAAAAGACTTAATACAAAATTTAAAAGTGTTTATAAATGCTGCACAGACAAGAACTGAAGCCTTAGATCACGTTTTATTGTATGGTCCCCCAGGACTTGGCAAAACAACTTTAGCACAAATTGTTTCTAAAGAATTAAGGGTCAGCTTCCGCGCAACTTCTGGTCCTTTACTTAGTAAAGCTGGGGACTTGGCTGCAGTGCTTACCACTTTAAATGCAAAAGATGTTCTATTTATCGACGAAATCCATAGATTAAATCGCAGCATCGAAGAAGTTTTATATACTGCTATGGAAGATTTTTGCTTGGACATATTAGTAGGTGAAGGTCCATCTACTCGCACTTTAAGGATAGATCTACCACCATTTACGTTAATCGGAGCAACTACACGGCTTGGATTACTTTCTGCGCCACTCAGAGATCGTTTTGGCATTCCCTTGCATCTTGAGTTTTATTCTTTTGAAGAACTGGTTAATATTATAAAAAGAGGCGCAAGAGTTCTTTCTACTGAAATTGAAGAAAATGCAGCACGGGAAATTGCCTGCCGTGCACGTGGCACTCCAAGAATTGCTTTGAGGTTACTCAGAAGAATAAGGGATTTTGTTGAAGTGAAAGATGACAAAAAAATCACTTATGAAGTCGCTGATTCTGTATTGCTAAAATTGGGTGTAGACAAAATGGGACTCAATAAACTTGATATGCATTATCTAAGATTTTTATTCAACACCTCAGGACCTGTTGGAATTGACACCATATCTATTGCGCTATCCGAGGATGTTGGCAATATTGAAGAAACAGTAGAACCTTATTTAATCAAAATTAGTTTTGTAAAGCGCACACCAAGGGGGCGCGTTCTAACTGATCAAGCAAAGGAGTATTTGAGCCTTTAATATTAGAGAGCTTTTTTACCATAATTCAATTATATATTGATTGGCATAATATCATATACTGGCATTTTTGTGTATAAAGGCATATATGTTAAATAGCACTGAAACTGTAGTTCAAATTAAAACTTCTCCATTTCGTATTCGCTAGTTATGCTATTCTAACTAATTAAGCTATGGTTTGTGGTAATAGGAAAAAACTGGATTCCAGCGTCACGCGCTACCCTATGAGTGCTGCTTGCGTATATTCTCTCTTTCACCATCTCAGTGTTTCTTTCTTATTATGCCAGTACCATTTTCTTGTCATTCAAGTAGCTCCCCTTCTTGTCATCCCAGTGCTTGACACTGGGATCCAGAAATTCTTAAACTGAATTCTATATAGAACCTCAGAACAAAAATAAAAAATGGGTAGCACAATACTACCAAGAAATTTCTACGAGCGGCCGACCTTAACTGTAGCTGGAGAGTTATTGGGAAAAGTCCTCAAATTTTCTAACTTTAGTGGAATAATAACCGAAGTTGAAGCCTATATAGGAATGAATGACCCAGCTTGTCACGCGGCAAGAGGCTATACTAACCGAACCTCAGTAATGTTTGGTATGCCGGGGTTTTCATACGTGTATTTTATATATGGAATGTATTACTGTTTAAATATTGTAACAGAAGCAGAAGGGTTCCCAGCAGCAGTGTTAATACGGGGATTAAAGCTCATTGAACCGCTTGAAGCAAACTTAGGCGGACCAGGAATATTGTGCAAAAGATTAAACATTACAAAAGAACACAATAAACTGGACCTTACTATAAGCCACAAATTTTGTGTTTATGAATCTCATCTCAACCCGGATTATGTGTGCACTCCAAGAATCGGAATTAGTAAAGGCCAAGAGAAATTTTGGCGGTTTAAGATTTTCTAAACTTAAGATCTTGCGTAGACTATTTGCCAATCGGATAATCACCAGTGAAACAAGCATCGCAATATTGTGGTGTAGCATTGTTACGCACCTCTCCTTTAACAGCCTGATATAGTCCATCAATACTCAAGAAGGCTAGGCTATCTACTCCTATAACTTCCTTAATTTCCTCTACAGATTTATTTGCAGCAATTAAATCTTTGCACTCTGGCGTATCTATTCCATAAAAACAAGAATGCTTAATTGGTGGGCTTGAAATTTTGAGGTGAATCTCTTTTACTCCTGCATCCTTTAGCATAACTATTATATTTCTGAGCGTACTACCACGCACTATACTATCATCTATTAAAATTATGTTTTTACCTTTCAAAGTGTGCTTATTAGCATTGAATTTTAATTTTATTCTAACTTTACGTACTTCAGCGGTTGGTTGTATAAAAGTTCTTCCTATGTAATGATTACGAATTATCCCCAGTTCCATAGGTAATCCTGAATGCTTTGCATATCCAATAGCTGCAGGTATTCCAGAATCAGGTATTGGTACAACCATATTTACATTGTTTTTTGGTGGGCTCTCTTCTGCAAGTATTCTTCCTATTTCTTTTCTTATATCATATATGGACCTATTCTCCATTATGCTGTCTGGTCTCGAAAAGTAAACGTATTCAAAAATACAAAAACTTGATTTTTGCTGTGGGAAAGGAAACATTGAGGCTAGCTTACTATCCGAACTGATGGTAACTAATTCGCCTGGTTCTATTTCTCTAACAAACTCTGCATTTATTATATCAAGAGCACAAGTTTCAGATGCAAGAACGTAAGAACCGTTTAACTTTCCTAAAACAAGAGGCCTGATTCCAGATGGATCACGTACTCCAATAACTACTTCTTGATTGATTGCCACAAAAGAATAAGCACCTTGTATTTGCTTTAATGCATATATAAAACTCTCTAAAAAGCTATCTTTTTCACCGCTTGCTGTCAGATGCACTACTACTTCTGTATCAATATCTGACTGAAAAACGCACTCTTGTTTAATTAATTGTTCGCGTATCGGAGAAATATTAATTAAATTACCATTATGTGCTATGGCAAAATCCCCAAATTTGCCACTTTTGCCAAGCATGGGCTGCACTCCAAATTTACTACCACTTGTTGAGTATCGAACGTGACCTATTGCACAATCTCCAGGTAAGGATTTCTTTATTTCATCTATA
This sequence comes from Wolbachia endosymbiont of Listronotus oregonensis, assembly GCF_031205055.1. Taxonomy (NCBI): domain Bacteria; kingdom Pseudomonadati; phylum Pseudomonadota; class Alphaproteobacteria; order Rickettsiales; family Anaplasmataceae; genus Wolbachia; species Wolbachia endosymbiont of Listronotus oregonensis. Next base: position 1,272,471 of record NZ_CP102118.1, read on the forward strand.
TCATCAAATACGCTGCTCACTTGACCTTGAAAGTGATAAGAGTGCAGCTTATCGTTGTTACTGGTTACTACGCCAAAAGACTCTTGACCTCTATGCTGCAAAGCGTGGAGAGCAAGTATAGAGTTAAATGCAGCATCGTTATTGCAGCTTATACCAAATACTCCACATTCCTCACGCATTTCATCTAGCATAAAAACTATTAAGTAAAGTTTAATTTTACTTTAGCATAGGTGAAATACAAGCATTTTGTTGTTCATCTGCTTTTATTGCCAGCAATAATCCTATGCATATCAAGCTTGCAGCAGTTGTACTTCCTCCATAGGAAAGAAATGGCAGTGGATCGCCTATCACAGGCAAGAGGCCTATTGACATTCCAATGTTTATAAAAAAATGAGCGCCAAAAAAAGCAAAAATCCCGATAGATACTAACTTAGAAAAATAATTTTTCGACCTATAAGCGATAGAGAAAATTATGCCAAGTAATGAGGTATAAAGCAAAATTAAAGCCATGCTACCTAAAAAGCCCCACTCCTCACTCAGCACTGCAAAAGCAAAATCCGTACGTTTCTCCGGCAAAAATCCAAGTTGAGTTTGACTTCCGTTAACAAAGCCCTTACCAAGCAAACCTCCTGAACCAATAGCTATCTGAGATTGCTGCGCATTATAACCTATTCCAAGTGGATCCACTGATGAATCCAAAAACGACAATATCCTTTGCTTGTGATAAGGACGTAAAAAAGGCCAAATAGCCGGTACTGCAAAAATGCCAAGCGTCCCACAAATTACTAAATGAGCTCTTTTTATTACTGCTGTGAATATAATTGATGCTCCTATAAACAACATTATCACAGCTGTGCCTAAATTAGGTTGCTTTAACACCAAGAATACAGGCAAGAAAATAATTATTACCGCCTTAAGCAATCTTTTAAATTCCATCATTTTATACACACTTTGCTTATCAAAATAACGAGCAAGCGCAAGTATTAAGCCTACTTTTGCAAATTCTGATGGTTGCAAACTAATTGACCCAATTCTTATCCACCTCGTCGCACCCATTATGTGCGAGCCAAAAAAATTTACTGCTAATAGCGAAATCGCTGCTGCTATATAAAAAAAGTAGGCGTGCTTCAAATAAAAATCTAGCTCTATGAATGACATAGCTATAGCGAGTAGGAAAAAGAAGGAAAATATGACTATTTGGTGAATTGCAAATGGTACCCACTTTCCTCCAGCAGAAGAGTATTGAACAGCAATGCCAACGCAAAACAGCACTATCACGTTAATGACTAATAACCAATGAATCTTCTTCAGCCTATCCACACTTATAACCTTAAAGTATAGTAAAATATGAAACAAAGATAAAAATCAAAAAACCAACTTCTCAACTACTAACCGAATTGGAGTGCTATATATTCCAGTTACTATTGTTAAAGCTGCCATAAACAATAGACAGAAAAGCATAGGAAATGGCACATCATTAATTTTGCCTAGTGTCATTCCAGCGCTTGATGCTGCACTATTTTCAAAATACATTTTCTCTACCATCTTCCACATGTATATTAGTGCAAGAAAAGAACCGGCAGCAAAAGCTATCAGGGAAATCCACGCGCGAGATTCTATAACTGCTTTCATTATATACCATTTGCTTACAAAGCCATTTGTTAGCGGCACACCGACTAATGCTAAACTAAGTAGAGTAAACGCAAGTGCTGTATAAGGCATTGATTTCTTGAGTCCCGATAAATTCTCTATTTTTGTTGTATCAAATTTGTAAGAAATACATCCTGCAGCCATGAATAAAGATGTTTTTATTATGCTGTGGTTTACTATGTGAAGAATTGCTGCAAATACACCTGTTTTTGAGTTAAAACTCAGTGCTAAAATTATATAACCAATTTGGCTGACACTAGAATTAGCAAGCAGTCTTCTTATATCTTTTGCAGTTATTGCAGATATTGACCCAAATATAACAGCGCAAAGTGCGAGGATAATTATCACGTTGCTTAGTGATGGTTTAAATAAGAAGAAATTCTGATGGAAAACAGTATAGAAGATCCTAATGAAAACATATATCATCACTTTTGTCACTGTGCCTGAAAAGAATATGCTAATGAAACTTGGCGCCTCACTATATGCATTAATCAGCCACCTGCTTAATGGAAACAGTGCCATTTTAATTGAGAGACCAACAAAAATGAACAATGTGCCAAGTTTTATGATGTTGTTATCGTATAATGGAACTATTCTTTCAGCCATGTCAGACATATTGAGCGTTCCTGTCATGGAGTACAAAAGCCCAACACCAAACAAGTAAAACGTTGCCCCTATAGTGCCACTAATTAGATATTCAAATGCTGCAACCAAGGCTTTTTTATCCCTTCCCATTGAAACTAATACATAAGAAGAAAGAGATGAAATTTCCAAAAAAACATAAAGATTGAATATGTCGTTTGTTACTAGAATTCCGAGCAGTCCGCTTAAGCACAGTAGAAATAGAGAGTAAAAACCAGTGATTTTGTTTTTGCTAATTTCTTTTTCGTTAATATAAAAGCTATAAAGCACACTTATCAGCGCTATAAAATTCACCAAAGTTAGAATCAAGGAGTTTAACACGTCGATTCTTAACTCTATGCCGTACGGAGGAGCCCAGTCTCCAAGGTGATAAGTTATAATCTCGCCTTTATATGTTTTAACGAGTAGTATCGATGAAATGATAAGAGTGATTGTTGTTGCAATAAAAGAAATAAACCAAGATACCTTGTGTTTCTTGGTAAGAAAGCAAAACATTGATGCAATTATTGGTATAATAACTTGTAAAATTGGTAATTGCATTAAATTGTTGTTAATATATCGTTAAAGTATTAGTATATATAATACTTTTTGTTTTAATACTCTTATGTTATCTAAAATTTGTAACGCAATAAAACGCCTATTACGAAGAGAAGATAAATTTGTAGGAAGAGATGAAAATGGAAATTCTTATTATGAATCAAGTAAAGGAAAAAGGTGGGTTATGTATAGCAGTGTTTCTGAGCCTACAACAGTGTCTCCGGAATGGCATATATGGCTTCACTATACTGATAATGTAGTACCAGTTAATAATAAAAAAAGAAAAGTAAAACATACTCCTAATTTAACGGGTACAAAAGATGCATACTATCCAAACCAAAAAGTGAAAAATTACTATAAAAGCTGGAGTCCTGATAACTAAAGATGCGAAGGTCAAATATACTTGAAATAACCGCTGGATTATTTGTATTAATTTTCACTATTTTTCTGGTTTTCTTTGCTATTGATAAGCTATCTTACATAAAGAAAAACTACAAGGATTGCTATAAAATATATGGTCTTTTTGCTAACGCTAACGGTATAGGAGTTGGTGATAGTGTCAAGATCTCTGGTGTGGACGTTGGAAGCATAACTGGTGTATCACTTGACAAAGCTACCTACGTAGCACGAATCGACATGTGTATAAGCAGAGACATAAAATTGCCAATTGATAGTTCAGCTCTGATCACTAGCAGTGGAGTTGTTGGCAGTAAATTTGTTAATATATCACCTGGATCAGATATTAAACTAATCTTGCACGGTGGTAAAATAGAGTATACTCAAGCTGAAGCAAATATGGGTGGAATAATGGACAGAATTCTTGGTATGTTTACGAAGTGAAAATGGCAGGATTCCAAGTATATCCGTTCAGGTGAAGCCTCCTGTAGTTCTAAAGTATTTAAGGAGTTTGCCTTATTTCTTGCCTTTTCTACCCCTTGCTAACCTATAATTGGGGTTTATAGTACAGCTTAACAGTTGCAGTGCATGTCTATCAATGATAAAATGAAGATTAATTTATTTTGATATTATGATTGGTTTACTGTTTGCCGTACTGTTGTTTTTTTGTGGTAGTGATGCACTTGCAAAACAGGAGCCACGTTCAATAGCTGGAGATAATCACATAAAGGTAATAAATTATAACCCACAAGCTATACATAAGTATACGGGTTTTTATGGTTATCAATCCAGCATATTGTTTGAACCAGGGGAGGTAATACAAAACCTTTCAATGGGTGATTCAACTGGTTGGCAACTCCTTCCTCAAGGTAACAGATTGTTTATTAAGCCTATAGATGATATTGCCGATACTAACGCAACTATAATTACCAATAAAAGAGTTTATTACTTTGAACTTCATGCTGAAGAAGCAACTGGACTAGATGATCCAAAATTAGCATATGAAGTAAGGTTTCTTTATCCATTATTTAGCAGTGATGAGATTTACACAACAAATAACGGCGATATCTTCGAACAAGCTAGTCATACCATTATTCCTGATATAAACGACATTGAAGTTGTAAAGAAGGGCTTAAATTTTAATTATTCCATCTCGCACGTTAAAGGCAGTCAGTCAATAATACCAATTAAGGTTTTTGATGACGGAAAATTTACATATCTACAATTCAATAAAATAAACTCTGATTTCCCGGCAGTTTTTATGGTTGATTCTGCAGGGTATGAGTCTTTAGTAAACTTCCGTACAGCTGACAACTACCTGATAATCGAAAGGGTGAGTTCAGTGTTTACCTTAAGGAATGGATCAAGTACAGTTTGCCTATTTAATGAAAACATGCCTTTCAAAAAAGGTAAGTGATTACTATCTAAAGGCTATAATGCCCGAGATATGGGTGCAAAGTTTTTTCTATGATGTTCTGTAATTCCATAAAGGCCAATAGCGTTAAGGTGCTCTTTTGTCCCATATCCTTTATTTTTATACCAATTATATTCAGGATGCTTATTGTGCAATTCTTGCATAAGCCGATCTCTCGTAACTTTTGCAACGATTGAAGCTGCTGCAATTGATGTACTCAAATTATCACCATTTACTATGGATTTCACTTGCCATTTCACTTCAGGTGGTTGATTACCATCAACTAGCACATAATCTAATTCTAGGTCCAGGTCTATCAACGCACGTTTCATTGAAAGTTTTGTTGCTTGCAAGATATTGTATGAATTTATTTCTTCTACGCTTGCCATTCCTATACCAAATTTTGCAACGGATGTTATTTTTTCATATAGGACTTGCCTACATTGAGGAGTCAACTTTTTCGAGTCGTTGATTCCATCAATAATTGTATTTCTATCAATAAACACTACGGCTGCGGATATTACTGGACCAGCTAGCGGACCTCTTCCAACTTCATCCACTCCTGCTATCACTCCTGATAATTTATTTTCTAATGTAAAGTCTGGGTATTTCATAGGTTTTTATAATAAGAAAGTTATAGTAAAAACTGAACAGATAATAGAAATTATCCAAAATTTCATAACGATTACATTTTCTGACCATCCCTTCTTCTCAAAGTGATGATGTATTGGTGCCATAAGAAAAACTCTTTTTCCTTCTCCATATTTAAACTTTGTATATTTAAAATATGATATCTGAATAATCACAGATAGAGTCTCTATTACAAAGATTATTCCAATAACGGCAAAAAGCATTTCTCTCTTCATTAAAACGCTAGTTAACCCTAAAGCTGCACCAATTGACAGGCTTCCAACATCACCCATAAATATTTTTGCTGGATGTGTGTTAAACCACAAGAAACTTAAAATAGCTCCTATAAATGCAATGCAGAATAAAGTAATATTCATATCTGCTTGAGTTATATATGCAATTAGCCCCAAAAAAGCAAAGGAAGTGATGACTTGAGTTGCAGCAAGGCCATCCAAACCATCTGTGAGATTCACAGCATTAGCAGAGCCGACAATTACAAACGCAGCAAACGGAACATATAGATAGCCAAAGTCGATTATTACTCCTTTAAATAGAGACGTTTTTGTAAAACCTTCAGCAGAGTATAGCTTAAGTATAGACATACTAACCAGAGTTACAATAAACTGAATAAGTATTTTGGTTTTTGCACTTAAACCTCGATAGTGATTTGTCTTCAATTTTAAATAATCATCAATAAATCCAAGTAGAGCAAAAAATAGAGTTATCAATATCAGCAGCAAAATTTCTAGTGTTAACTGAGCCCAGAGTAAAATTGGTAATAAAGAAGAAATCAGTATTATTATTCCGCCCATAGGTGGTACATTCTTTTTTGTTATTAAATGACTTTCTGGTCCACATGATCTAATTGGTTGCCCATCTTTACTTATTTTTTTTAGAAGCTTTATAAAATAGGGAAAAAGAATAAACCCAAAAACAAATGAGGTAAAAAATACTTTTGTAGCTAAGATCATCTGCTCACTTAAATTGACTAAGTATCATACCACCTATAGCTAATAAAGCCAACTTCTGTCATCCTATAACCTATCCCTCTTTCGCTTCATTCTTCCTTAATTTGGTGCGCATAATTACAATAACTCTGGAATAGTATGAAGAATTATATTGTTATCTTCTGCAAAACAAAATTCGCTATTTTTATCTGTCCATTTATACATTTCTTTTAGATTAATCTCAGAAGAATCATAAGTATCATATTCCGTTTTTTTATGATAATCATAATAGTGAAACTTATTATTTTTATCAAAATAACCAAATTCATCAGTCAATGTAGCCTTTTTTCACCCTTTCCACTATTTATTACTTCGAACACTACAGCTTGATGGTTACCTAGAGAATCTGGTTCAGCAATTCCTTCTGTAATAAAAAACGATGGCCGATGGCTAAGTAACTCACCAAGATTTAGGTTACGTTTTTCTTTCATACAACTCAAACTTATGAATTTATATTCATCTGAAACGTTCGAATACTGTGGATCGTATTTTTTATATTCAAAGAATTCATTACCTAAAAAATTACAAAACGTTAATTTATAATCATCATTATTAAATTTAACAACTTTTAAATAGTGAAAATCCCTTGGGACAATTACCTCCTCTTTCGTAACATGATTACGCATGACCAATTGATCATCGAGCATGTAGTAACCTATTTTTGGTAAAGTAGCTATGGGCTTATCATTCAAGGCAACATTTGCTTCATAGATGTTATCCGATAACTCTTCCCCTTTTTGCAAAGTGAATTTCTGCTTTTCGTTGTTAGTCTCGGTTAAATTGCCTATTATTGTTGATACATCACTTATTGTTAATACACCACATTTATCTTTTGTGTATTGATACTTATAGCAGCTGTCATCTTTACACACTGGAAGACACTTTCCATTTTTGTCTGATATATAGATATTGTCATCTTTTATTGTAAAATAAAGTCCACCATTTTCTCCTTTGATCTTCTGTAGTACTGGATCATTTTCATCATTAAAATTGATGAAGTTTAGTACTTCAGTTGTTGTACTGTGTCTAGAAATGGGTAATTTGGCACCAAAATATGGAATGTCTTCTATGTGGTAAAGCGAAATCTCTATTGGTTTTGATCTAAGCTTTTCTATAATATTGTCCCTGTTTGCACTTATGATATCTTCTTGCTCTATAATAAGATTCTCTTCTTCACCATCTTTATTTTTCACTTTCAGAGGTGATTTTCCCTTATATAAAACTATTTTATCACCCAGCTTCTGTAACTTTAAATCACTAATAGTATCACCCAACTCAGCCGTACCAATGTGTGAACGAATAGTATACTTGTTGTTATTAATCTCTAACCTGTAATATGCAGTAGGAAGTTTAATCAGCTTCTTATAGAGCGGATCTTTATTATCTATTCTAAATGTATTTCCCATACTATTACCTTAAACAATTAACAGCCTTCAGATCAATCGCCTTGAAACTACTTGGAGGAGTGACATCGCTCATAAAACTCCTTGGCTGCTCGTTATCTGTTGCTGTTTTCTCAATATTAACAAACCCCCTTTGTTGCTCATTGTTTTCTAATGTTCTTTCCATACGATCTTTGAAAGTAGTCAAAAATCTATCAGTTTGTTTGTAATTTGGACATGATTTTTTTGCAGATAAATATAAGAGTTTTAACAGCTCGTTACGACTTTCATCATTAAATAATGACCTATCTAGAATGGTTGACTGTAGTTTTACTGGATCAAAATTTAGGCTTTTCTTTGGAATGCCGCATTTTGAAGCTGTTTCTTCTAATACTTTTTCAAATTTTATAGCAATATCTGCTGCATCCATTACTTTTGCCACTTGATTAAGCTCTTGTATTTTATTCTCTATTTTATATTCATCTTGTTTTACAAAAGGATAAAAGAAATTTATTACTTGAGATATAAATGAAGTTGGTCTACCTGCTCCACTTGTCACTGGCAGATTGTCTGAATTTTTAATTTCCCTCTTCTTTATACGTGCAGTACAAACTTGATCTGTAGGTTTTGTTTTACAAAATATATCCTTTACCTTACTATAAAGTGCTTGAGTATTTTGTTCTGATCGAAATGCTTTATCAACAAAATTGTCAGCCTCTTCTTTAAAATCTTTAGCTTCTTTGGCAGATTTTTCAGAAGCGCTTTTAGCTACCTCTGCTGCTTTCTGAGCGTTCTGAATTTCAATTTTTGTTTGATTCATCTTGCGCAGAAACTGATCAGCAACTGCAGCACCTATTCCATCTTCTCCCTTTGAGCCTTTAGGACCAGGCGCTCCTGTGTTGCCTTTAGGACCTACTAGACCTTGAGCACCTTTATTTCCTTGAGGGCCTCTTGGACCTGCATTTCCTTGGTCACCTTTTTCTCCAGGCATTCCTGGCAACCCAGTATCCCCTTTATCACCCATATCGCCTTTTGGACCAGCATCCCCTTTATTACCAGACACACCTGGCGCTCCATCTACTCCTTTGTCACCTTTTAATCCAGCCGTACCCGGCGCTCCGGTATCTCCTTTATCACCCATATCGCCTTTAGGACCTATGTCTCCCTGATCACCTTTTATTCCAGGCATCCCTGGTAATCCATCTACTCCTTTGTCACCTTTTAATCCAGCCGTACCCGGCGCTCCGGTATCTCCTTTATCACCCATATCGCCTTTTGGACCAGCATCCCCTTTATTACCAGACACACCTGGCGCTCCATCTACTCCTTGAGGACCTACTGGACCTGAATCTCCTTTATCACCTTTAGGACCTACTAGACCTTGAGCACCTTTTTCTCCTTGCGTGCCATTAAAGCCTTGTAGACCTGGCAATCCATCCATTCCTGGTGCTCCAATTTCACCTCTATCTCCCTTGAGACCAAGATCACCTTTTTCTCCTTGTACACCTTGCGTACCATTAAAGCCTCTTGGACCTACTGGACCTCTAAGACCAGGAGCTCCATCTGCTCCTTTAGAACCCGGGGTTCCATCTTTACCAGCTTTACCTTGCGCTCCCTTTGCTCCACTTGGACCTTGAGCACCTTTTCTCCTTGCGTGCCATTAAAGCCTCTTGGACCTACTGGACCTCTAAGACCAGGAGCTCCATCTGCTCCTTTAGAACCCGGGGTTCCATCTTTACCAGCTTTACCTTGCGCTCCTTCTTTACCTTGCAAACCAGATTCACCTTTCCAACCTCTCAGCCCTTTAGGACCACTACTACCTTCATTACCTTTCTCTCCCTTCGCTCCACTTGGGCCTTGTGGCCCTATAAGCCCTAAATCACCTTGTTTGCCTTTAGGGCCTTGTGGCCCTATATCCCCCTTTGAGCCTTTCAATCCCGTTTCTCCACGATCTCCTTTTGGACTCGTTATACTCAACCCTGGCATTCCCTTTTCTCCCTTTGGACCTTGTGGGCCACTAGCTTCTCCTTTTTCACCTTTTGGTCCTCCAGGCATTCCATCTAGTCCTGGTGATCCAGGTGCACCTGGATCACCCTTTTGGCTTGGATAGCCGTAACCCGAATAACCTTGATCACCCTTGTCACCTTTCTCTCCAGGCAACCCGTTTAGACCTGGATGACCTTGATCCCCTTTAGGACCTGGCTTTCCTTTTAGTCCTGAGACTGCATAAAACTCGCCTTTTTGGCCCTTTTCTCCAGGTATGCCTGGCAGCCCATCGAGACCACGTGGTCTTGGTTCGCCTCCTTGACCTGGCAAACCTCTTGGCCCAGGAGGTCCATCTAGTCCTTTAGGACCTTACTATTACCCACAAATATAAATGTTTGTTGCATAGCTCTTAATGGCATAACTTTTGCTTGAAATAACTGTTTATATGGTGCAATTTACAGCTTTTAGTTGCTAAAATTATAACTCTTAGTTTAATAATTTTAATCCAATAAGCTTTCAGGTTAATAAAATTAAATTATTTGAGTAAATACAATACTATGTTTTTATTTGTGGGTAATAGTAAGCTTTAGGACCAGGGGTTCCGTCTCTACCATCTTGACCTGGATAACCTTTCTCACCTCTTAGACCTTGAGGACCTGGATAACCTGGCTCACCTTTAGGACCTACTGGACCTGGAGAACCAACTTCTCCTCTTAATCCTTGATCGCCCTTTTCACCCTTTATACTTTTTTTTAAGTTTTTATTATTTGCAATTTCCTTCGGCAGGTCTTGAGTAACATAGTTATTAAGTGTTTTACCTTTTAATTCAGTTATAGGTGTATTAAACAGCGCTTTTTCGAATCTTTCTAGTTCACTTGATAATAAAATAGCTGCCACATTCTCGGGCTTTGCATCTCTTCCTGGCTCACCTTTAGGACCTGGATAACCTTTTCCACCTGGAAGACCTGAATGATCTCTAAAGCCTGGCGACCCAGGCTCGCCCTGTCTACCTTTTTCACCTGGAATACCTGGAATACCTGGAATACCTCTAGGACCTGGAAAACCTTCATAACCTCTTAGACCTTTATCACCTGGAGGACCTCGATAACCTGGAGGACCTGGATAACCTGGAAGTCTAGGCATTCCTTCTACTTGTTCTGTATGTCTTAATTGCTTAATTTGCTCTTTTAAATGTTGAACTTCTGCTTTTAAGTCTTCAAATTCTCTAGTATTCACCACATCAACCTCCAAAAAGTTACCAAAATTTTCTAAGTTATAATAATAAGGATATAAATCTAAGTTATGGCTGTAGTTATATCCTACAAAATCAGGTTTTAAACCATAAAAATTCTTACATTCGCTATTTTCATCTGATATGCAGCCAACATAATTATTACCTAATTTTTCTGTTGCGAAATAGCTATTTTTCACATTCAATCTCTTTATTCCATGAAAAGGAAATAATTTGAAATCATCACTTCTCCGATCGAATATTGGAACAACATTATTCAACATACCAACCTTACTACCAGTGGAATTATATACCTCAACACTCCTGTAAGATTGGTATAATTGATTTTCCGATCCCTTAAAAAAATTGTCTCCAATTCGTATATCAAGTCTATTGCCAATAAGACTCATATTTTTACTACTTATTACATCTTTTGGATCTATTAAAACCTTACTACTTTCAAGTGGTTTAAATTTTATAGAACGTGTATCATAATCATATACATGAACATATTCACCATTCTTGCGGGATTGAGGTATAAAATCAATAGTAGCTATATTAATAATATTGCCATCATGGTAATAATAGTAATATTCACCTGAGTCAGTAACCAAAGCTAACTTGTTGTCATCTCCTACTTTTTCTAGCTTTAGTTGTAGTCCTTGAGATAAACCATTCAGCACCTTTTGTGTTCCACAGCTATAGTCAATCACAATAAGGCGCTGACCTCTAGGCTCATCAATAATAACGTAAGATGTAGTAGGTAGACTAACTGTTGTTTCGTTATTTACTCTTACTTTAGTAGTTATCACATAACGAGTTGCGTTACTACAGTCTTTACCTGGGGCATCTTCCTTTTCTAGTTTAAAACGCATTTTCCCTTCCTTTGTGGTCTATGTTTTAGACACAGTTAATTTACAAACACTAATTATTGATTAATAATGGTGATATGTAAATATAGTTATAAAATAATTGTTACACTTGAATTCCTTCCTGGTTTCTGTTGTCATCATAACATTAAAAACACTTTAAGAAAGCTGCTTAGTTAAATTAACTTGGACAAGTAAATAGCAGTTTTGCAGCCTGTTTTTATGAATGAAGATAAAATGTTGTAGCCAAATGCGCTTTCAGCATTGTGCTGAATTGCAATATCTTTGTGCTCTAACTCCTCGTCGCGAAATTTACTTATAGTTTCTCTTAATTCCCCATCTTCTAAATGTGAAACTTGCTCTTTGTAGTGCTCCCCTATAACTTCTTCAACTGCAGCAGTGCAAGCCATAGCAGCTTTTTTGCCCATAATGGCAGTTGCAACGCCAAGTGACACTCCTAAAACACGCCAAACTGGCAACAAAACAGTAGGACGAACTTTTTGCTCTTTGATTTTCTCATTAAAATAGTGAAAATGCTTTTTTTCCTGCTCTTCCATTTCAATTATTTCATTGATTATAGAAGATTTTTTAAGAATAAATTTTTGACCAGAATAAATGCAAATAGCTCCATATTCCCCAGCATGATTTACTCTAATTGCCTGTTGCAAGAACTGATTGTTGCTGTACCTTAAATTATTTAGATTTCTTTCTTTCTCCACAATACACCTTACCTGATACGAACAGAGCTGCTATGAGATAAACTAAATTCCATGTTGCTAAGGAAACACCTAGAACGTAATGAGGTCTGTCACAAGATGGAGAGTAATTAGGATTTAGTAGATTATTTCTGAGCTCTTCTATACTAACGTTACCACTTGCTTGCTCTGTACAACCTAAAACATCATGAAATAAGTGGAGTTCAAGACCTACATGATAAAAAGATATTACTGCACCTATGAGGTAGCTGCAAAACGTTGCATAGATTAGAATTTTGTTGTCTTTAAGCATGCATACTACTGCAAGTAACCCTGCAACATAGTAAACTACCCGCTCGTATGTACATAACTTGCATGGCAGCATGTTGAAAAAATATTCTAGCACATATGCAAAAATTAGAGCAAAAGCACTTGATAGCAGAAAGATTGTAGGAATTCTGGAGTTATTACACACGACTTTAAGTAAATTATTATAAAGACCCCTGAAAGTATAAAGCAGAGTATTCATTTTGCATAGGGATTTTTATTTTTTTTCAAAAGTAATCTGACTGGCACACCATCTACGAAGAAATTTTTTCTAAGATCATTAATTAAATAGCGTTTATAACTTTCATCAACACTTTCAGGTATGTTACATATCAAAGAAAAAGCTGGAGGTTTAGTACCAATTTGAGCGATATACTTCATTTTAACTGCTTTACCTTTTACAAGCGGGTGAGAGTGCCTATCTAAAGCATCAATTAGCCACTTATTCAGTTTTGCAGTGCTGACTTTCTTGTTCAAAGATTCACTCACTTCAAGACACTTATCTATCACATCGCCGCAGCGCATGCCTTTCAATGCAGAAATTGTTACAGTTGGCACTTCCAAGAATAACCGAGTCACTTCCTGTTGTTTGACAAATTTTATTAACTTACTTCTGTCATCCTTACCTATTAAATCCCACTTATTTAAAACAACAATAATCCCTTTCCCTCCCTTAATTGCAGCTTCACCAATTGATAAATCCTGCTGCTCAATACCAACTAGGGAGTCTAGCATTAAAACTACCACATGAGAGCGCTTGATTGATTCTAAGCTTTTTTCAACAAATCTTGATTCTAAGTCATCTATAACATTCGCCTTTCTGCGGATTCCTGCAGTATCAATGAGAGTAATTAGCTCCCCATTATGATCATATACAATATCTACAGAATCACGTGTGGTGCCTGGCTCTGAATTCACTATTACTCTGTTTTCTGTAAGTAGGCTGTTTAAAAAAGTTGATTTTCCGACATTTGGGCGACCGATGATTGCAATTCTAAGTTTACTGGACTCATTGCCCAATAGATCAGTGTTTTCGTTCAAATTTTCAATAACATCAGCTAATGCATCATAAAGATCAACCATGCCAAGATTATGTTCGGCAGAGATATACACCGGGCCAAGAAAATCAAAAAACTGCAAATAATCAACATTTTCAGACTTATGACTCTCGCATTTATTTGCTATCAGTATCACAGGTTTATTTATTTTTCTCTTCAGCCACTTTGCAAATTCTTTGTTTTGCTCATTTTGCACTTTTGCATCAACAAGAAAGAAAATGATGTTTGAATTGGATAGAGAAAATTTTATTTGTTCAATAACTTGTAGTGAAAAATTAGTTTGGTCGTTCCATCCTCCTGTATCTATAACTTTAAACTCTAAATCGCTAATTCTGCCTATTCCTTCTCTTCTATCTCGTGTAACCCCTGGAATATTGCTGACCACCGCTGCTTTTCTTCCCACCAATCTATTAAAAAGAGTTGATTTACCAGCATTTGGTAGGCCTACTATAGCGATTTTTAGCATAATTTAAGAGCACCTTCTATACACAGTAAATTATAACCGAAATCTTGCAATTTAACTATTGACTTTATAGATCACGCGAGCATAATACAACTAGAATTTCTTGTTTTATTATAAGTAGGGGATATATGGTAGGGCAAGATATAAATGAGCAGCTTAGTTCTCTAGATGATGGCAGGCATTTTGAAGATGAGGCTATGGATGAGTCTGAGGATGAAGATACGCCTGAATTTAGGGCATCGTGTGAAAAACTCGAAGAAGAAATGAACCGTCCAGAAGTGATGTCGGAATTTCAATTAGATGGAGCAATATATGAACAAGTTGATGAACGTATGAAAGAAAATATCTCGAATGTATTGGAAGCTATACGTCAAGCTTTTAGGTTATGTGGTGAGAAGCGACTGACTGTGGGACAAATGATAAAGAAATGGATAAAATCTGTAGAACTTGGAGAAAGTCAAAAGATCAGGTTTGGCATGCCGTACTATGTGTTCTTCGAAGAATTATCAATAATAGATTATCTGATATCTAATGTGCACTTGCTAAAGAAGTTCGAGTTGTCCATTCATGAAAAACATCAACTAGATCTTCTTTCGTTAAAAATATCCGACCTAGTTTCAACAGGCACTTATGTGAGTGAGAAAGTTTTGGAGTTATTGCCAACAAGTCTACTGGAAAAACATAACAGCTATTTATCAAATCTAAAACAAATTGTATGTGAGGGCATTGAAAAAGATGGAGAAGAAAATGTGATAAAAGATGTTATAGTAGAAAGAGATAATAAATTTTATTGTATACAGTGTCCAGAAGCAAGCATTGTGATTCCTGCAAAATTCCTGAGTAATCCAGAATTTCAAAATTTAGATGGAGCATTAAAGATTGGGGAAGGAGATAATGTAATACGAATACAAGATGAAAAATATCATGATATAAAGGGCAGATTACAGATGACTTTTCCAATAAGCAACAGTGAAAAGATTGTAATGACTCTATCTTCTGAAAAGGCTGACAAACCAGAAAATGCCTCAAGCTTTGGCAAAATAATAGTACATATTGATGATAAAAGTTGTGAAATCTTCTCAAAGTACCTAAAAGAGCTAGAAAAAGAACCTCGTATAAGCAAGGTTGTTGAAGCTGCTAAAAGTTTTGTACAAACGAAAAGCAGTAAAGTTAGTTTACCTTCTTCTGTTCTAGAAAACGTTAGTCAACCACAACATTCTCAAAGTAGTGGCCAGGAATTACCAGCGCATTAACAATTATCATACATACACTGTTGCATATAGCAATAGTGTATGTGTATAGTTAATAGGGTTTGTAAACTTAATAAAGTCTACAACTAATTTGAAAACTACTTTATTGTATGCAAGACTTTGAAATACTAGAAAATCTAAAAACCAAAGCACTAGAAGCTGAAAAAGGAGGCGGTTCTAACAGAATCAATAAACAACACGAAAAAGGGAAATTAACTGCTAGAGAAAGGCTCAGTGTATTACTCGATGAAAATTCGTTCGAAGAATACGATAAATTCGTGAAGCATCACGCAACTGATTTTGGCATGCAAAATGCTAATTTTTTAGGTGATGGAGTAGTGATTGGTCATGGTACTATTTATGGCAGAAAAGTTTTCGTTTACTCGCAAGATTTTACTGTCTTTGGTGGGTC
The DNA here is from genome assembly GCF_031205055.1 of Wolbachia endosymbiont of Listronotus oregonensis. Classification (NCBI taxonomy): domain Bacteria; kingdom Pseudomonadati; phylum Pseudomonadota; class Alphaproteobacteria; order Rickettsiales; family Anaplasmataceae; genus Wolbachia; species Wolbachia endosymbiont of Listronotus oregonensis. The sequence continues at coordinate 1,288,420 of NZ_CP102118.1, forward strand.
ACTTGGTGCGTCACATGCAAAAAAAATATGCAAAATTATGGATATGGCAATTAATGCCAGGGTTCCAATTATCGGACTAAATGATTCTGGTGGAGCCAGAATTCAAGAAGGAGTAAATTCCCTTGCTGGTTATGGAGAAATTTTCCAAAGAAACGTAAATGCATCGGGCGTTATACCACAAATCTCTTTAATTATGGGTCCATGTGCAGGAGGGGCTGTTTATTCTCCAGCATTAACTGACTTTACTTTCATGGTAAAGAATAGTTCATACATGTTTATAACCGGACCAGATGTAGTAAAAAAGGTTACCTATGAAGATGTAAGCTTCGAAGACCTCGGTGGAGCAAAAATTCATACAAGCAAAACAGGAGTGGCAGATTTTGCATTCAATAATGATGTTGAGATGCTACTCAAAATGCGTGAATTCCTTACCTTTTTACCAGCAAATAATCAAGAATCACCGAAATCTGTACCAACCTGTAATGATGTTAATGAGATTGATGAATCCTTAAACACTCTAGTTCCTACCAATCCTAACACTCCTTATGATATGTATGAACTCATTGAAAAAGTTTGTGATGAGAAGAAATTCTTTGAACTAAAACCTGATTTTGCTCGTAATATTATAATTGGCTTTAGTAGAATTGGAGGAAATACTGTTGGTATTGTTGCAAATCAACCCATGCACCTTGCAGGATGTTTGGATATTGATTCTTCAAGAAAAGCTGCAAGATTTGTAAGGTTTTGTGACGCATTTAACATTCCGATCATCACACTTATTGATGTTCCGGGGTTTTTACCTGGTAAAAACCAAGAATACAATAATATAATACAACACGGAGCGAAACTGCTTTACGCTTACGCTGAAGCAACTGTGCCGAAAATTAGCCTTATCACTAGAAAAGCGTATGGTGGTGCATATATCGTTATGAACTCGAAACATTTAAAAGGTGACATAAATTATGCTTGGCCAACTGCTGAAATAGCTGTAATGGGCCCTGAAAGTGCAGTTGAAATTATATTTAGGCATGAAAAAGATCAGCAAACGTTAATCAAAGAATATAAAGAGAAATTTGCTAATCCATTTTTTGCTGCATCACATGGATACATTGATGACATTATAGTGCCAAGTAAAACAAGGCATCACTTTCACAAAGCATTAGAGCTACTCAAAAACAAGAAAGTAGAAAGGATATGGAAAAAGCATGACAACTTACCTCTGTAACTTTCTTTTAGGCCTTGCTTGCAAGTTATGCAATATTATAAGTGTAATCAGTGTGCCGTTACCAAGACTCGAACTTGGGACCTCGTCATTACCAATGACGTACTCTACCACCTGAGCTACAACGGCAAGTTTATACATTATGATAATGAATAATACAAAAAAGAATAAGGAAAAAGAAGAGGAGAAAAAAAGATTAGCGAAAGCTTTAAAGCAAAATATTTTGAAAAGAAAAAAGCAGCAACAGAGTAGACAAAGCAGACCCCTTTCAAAATTTGTTTGTGGTGAGGAATTTTTAGGAAGAAGCGCCGCAGAATACCCAAACGTATTTGAGGAAGCTTTAACGACAAAATTACCATCAGAAACTTAAGTTTTGAAGGAGGTATCATGCCAGAACTACCAGAAGTAGAAGTAATCTCTAACTTTTTGCTTGATAAAATTAAAAACAAGCAAATTAGCAATGTTATAGTTAATAATTGGAATTTACGTGCCCCAATAACAAAAAATATTGATGATATGCTAAAGGGCAAAGTCATACGCAACATCAAGCGTAGAGGTAAGTATACGATCTGGAATACAGATGGTAGTATGGCTGTAATCATACATCTTGGCATGAGCGGAAAGCTTATATATGCTGACCATGATCAAGTGCGGAATAAGCACGATCACGTGGTATTTTTATTTTCCGATAATACTTCAATAATCTTTAATGATCCAAGAAGATTTGGATTAGTTATTATTTTAAGCAAAGAACAAGAAATAAATTTTTTTGATGGTTTTGGAATAGAGCCCCTCACGGATGAATTCAGTGGAGACTATTTACAGGAGTTGCTGAAAAACAAAAAAGTGAATATCAAATCAGCATTAATGGACAATAAATTAATAGTTGGCGTAGGCAATATATATGCTTCTGAAAGTTTGTTTAGAGCCCGCATATCACCACTCAGGTCAGCAAAAGACTTGACCTATAGAGAGTGCGAAAAACTTGCTGCTGAAATAAAAAATACTCTGAGTGATGCAATTGCTGCAGGCGGTTCAACACTGAAAGATTATGCACAGCCATCTGGATCTGCTGGATACTTTCAAAATAACTTTTACGTATATGGTAAAGTTCAAAAACCTTGCAAAATCTGCAACAATATCATAACACTTATACGACAAAATGGCCGTAGCACTTATTTCTGCAACGTATGTCAGAATTAAGATTTTATTTTTGAATATGACATTTTTACCTGAAAAAGATCCGATTAACTTGTTTTCAAAGTGGTATGAAGAAGTACTTAATTCTCCGTGTAAACAACCAACTGCAATGACGCTAGCAACTTGTAGCAAAGACTGCATTCCATCTGCAAGAGTAGTATTACTAAAGGAATATAGTAAAGAAGGTTTTGTGTTCTTCACTAACATAAATAGTAGAAAAGGAAAAGAACTGACCGAGAACCCTAAAGCTGCATTAGTGTTTCACTGGATAGAATTTGCTAGGCAAGTGCGAATTGAAGGAGATGTTAAACTTCTAAACGATGAAAGAACTGACAAATACTTCTCTTCTCGAGCGCGCGATAGTCAAATTAGCGCATGGTGCTCAAAACAATCGAGCATTCTGAAAGATTGGCAAGATTTTGAGCAAGCTATAAAATTGAAGGAGAAAGAATTTTACAATACACAAGTTTCTCGTCCTGACTTTTGGGTGGGATTTTGCGTAATCCCAAAAGTAATTGAATTTTGGCAAGAAGGTGAATATAGGAGACACACTAGGTTTAGATATACTCTTGTTGAGGGAAGCAATTGGAAAATAGAGCAATTATATCCCTAGCTACATTCGTTGTTGCAGACCCTTCTTAATTTACCATTGAGAATTGGATGACACCCTACTAATCCGAATTCTGGATTAAGGATAAAAAAGAGCAAATAACTTATAATTTTATAGCTAAAGTGACTTAGGTTTACCGATAATTTGAAAAACAACAAATTCGTCATTCCGCTACTTGTTAGCGGAATCTATCCTTGGCGGTATGACGTAGGGAAACCTTTCTTGGGTTAGTTATAGAAGGTTAAGAATTTTTCATTGGACAGGCTTCTTATACTTTTGGTGAGGTTAAATTTTGAAGTGAAAATTTTAATAAACAGCAAATAAACAAGTTTATCAAAAAAAGAGTTAAATGTTAGGGTTTTCAGCATTCCGGACAATTTAAAATCAACCTGGGATGGAGGAAGTTAGTGGCGGTCACATACTCTTTCATCACAATGATAAAGAAGCTTACCTTTATCTCTGACGTATTTTAAAGGAATTTTGGGATTATTGATGTCTTTACCACCAGTATCATGCCATTTCTTTTCCCATGTAATATAATATGGTTCAAGGTCTTGCGGCGTTAATTTATATATTTCTTTTAGCTCTATTCCTTCATAAATAGCAAATACCCAATCCACCTTTCGGTATTTTGCAATTATTGTAGGATTCATATGATGATGAGTAGAAAAGCTTTTTGTAAGAAGAGCATTTACTGATTTAAGCTCATATTCATTACCATACTCATCAATGACATCATTTCCCTCGCGTGCTGGAAGAATAGTGAGTCCAGTTAGTAATAAGACTTGTAGGATTTTTCCGCCGTTATCCTGAAAGATATCATTTATACCATGCTTAACAGCAAACTCCTGATACTTCCGTATATGAGGAAATATATCTTTCAGACATTTTCTGTCTTGATCCTGATTTAGAAGTGCAGTAGGTTCAACACCAAGGGCATCTGCTATGCGCTCAACATTATCTATAGAGATATTTCTCTCACCACGTTCAACGGAGCCTATATATGTTCTGTGTAATTCACATAAATCAGCAAGAGTTTCTTGGGAAAGCCCTTTTATATTTCTTATCTTTCGTATATTCTGGGAAAGAAGTAACCGCAAAGATTGTTTTTTTATTTTTGTCATCTTTGTAAGATAATAGTTGACAATTATAAGTCTACAGACTATAAGTATCTTTCATATGGTGCACATATTGGAAAAATTTAAATTTAATAGTAAACCCACATATATTACAGATAGGGGAGCTGCATATTGTGGAGACTCTCTTAACCTATTGCCACAATTACCAGACAATAGCTTAGACCTCGTAATAACCAGTCCACCGTTTGCTTTGCAAAGAAAAAAGAATACGGAAATGAATCCCAAGCCGAATATGTTGCCTGGCTTAGTCGATTTGCAAAATTAGTACATAGCAAACTCAAAGATACAGGCAGTTTTGTACTTGATTTAGGTGGGGCTTATGAAAAAGGCGTGCCATCCAAAAGTTTATATAATTTTAGAGTGCTTATACATTTCTGTGATGACATAGGCTTCTTCCTTGCAGAAGATTTCTATTGGTATAATCCTTCTAAATTGCCAAGTCCAATTGAATGGGTAAATAAGAGAAAAATCAGAGCAAAAGATTCTGTTAATACAGTATGGTGGTTCAGCAAAACTGAGTGGCCTAAAGCAGATGTCACAAAGGTGCTAGTGGAATACAGTGGCCGCATGAAAAAACTTATCGAGAACCCAAAGGCTTATTATACTCCAAAAGAACGACCATCAGGACATAATATTGGTAGTAGCTTTGGTAAAGATAATGGAGGAGCTATTCCATCAAATCTTTTGCAGATTCCCAATTCAGAATCTAACAGCCAGTATCTTGCTGCATGTAAGGAACTAGGTGTAAAAGAGCATCCAGCTCGATTCCCTGCTAAATTACCTCAATTTTTTATTCAGTTTCTAACACAACCAGGAGATGTTGTTTTAGATATTTTTGCTGGTTCTAACACAACAGGTTTTGTATGTGAGCAAGAAGACCGTTACTGGTTAGCATTTGAAGAAAATAGAGAATATCTTGCTGCATCTGCTTTTAGGTTCTTAAAAAAGAATGCTCAAAAGAAACTATTTATCAACGCATTGTTCATGGTGAAGAGCAAGTGTTAAAGGCTAAGCAGTCTGTATTGGATCCTAAGTTCACTCAGCAGTCATTAGTAGTTTAGTTATGCTCTTTGTTCGTATCCGTTCAGCGGAGCGGCAAAATAAGGTAGACAAGGTAGTATAAAAAGATAACCATAGAGTAAAAGTGAGTTTACAACAAATGCCAGTGCGTGACACTGGGATGACAAAAAAGGGGCTACTCGGATGACAAAAAAGGAGCACTGGAATGACAGCAGCCCTACGTCATACCGCCGCGGTATCTCTTAACATAGATCCCGCTAACAAGTAGCGGGATGACGAATATACCGCCACGAACCGTCATACCGCCGCGGTATCTCTTAGCCGCTAACAAGCAGCAGACCGTCATACCGCGATTCATTCGCGGTATCTCATCCGCTAACAAGTAGCGGGATACTTGACCTTTACAGGGATGACGGTTGTCGGTAGGCCTAAATTACTTTAGCTACAAACATTAAGAAATTTACCAAATGAAAAAAAAGGCAAAAGAAGCCCTAGTCACTGTCTATTTTCTGTATTGGCGTTTTTTAAGTCTTAAACACTGCAATTTAGCTGCTTTTAAGTGCAACTCACCTTATCTTAAATGTTTAAGAAATTTACTAAGCAGAAAAAAAAGGCAAAGAAATCCCGTGTTAGCTAGTTGTCACTCTCTAATCCTGCAAATCGGCGTTCTATACTGTCTTAAACGACTTATAAGCGCGTTTCAGCTTGTGTAGGTAAAAACCCAGAAATGTTGTGAAGACATAAGGTGCACATAGTGCAAAAAATTAAAAATAAGACGCCAACTACGTTGTTTTTTGCTGTTTAATCTGCACAGATGAAGATAACTGAATACCTTCAGTATTATGATAAGGGGACTGGGGGAATTTGTCAAGTAGTTTCTACCTGAAACCACAATATTCGTACAGTTGGAAAATGGTTGCGGGAGTAGGATTTGAACCTACGGCCTTCAGGTTATGAGCCTGACGAGCTACCGAGCTGCTCCATCCCGCGTCGTTGTTTATTTAGCTATTATACTTGCAATTATAGGATATACAAGGATAAAATCCGCTATGGGTCGTATATTAGTATATTTATTAACTTTTTTTGACATAATAGTTAGCTATATACGTCATAACCTACGTAATGAAAAATATAACTTGATACTGTGGTTTCCTGTGTGTCAGTGTGTAGGGATTTTAACCTATTTTTCCCTAAGTTTTGAACCAAGCTGCATTTTCACTATATCTATTTTTCTTTTGCTTCCACCTACACTAACTCTGATTGCGATACTGCACAAAAGGTACACAATACTATGCATTGCTTTAATTGCAGTGCTCATAGGATTTACAGCTAGTAAATTAAGAACAGCTTTAGTTGATACTCAAATTCTTGATAAAGAGAGATACGTAAAAGATATAATTGCCACAGTGAAGGACATTAATGACAGGGGCTCATACAAACAATTTCTGCTTTCTGTCTCTACTATCTCAAAATCCTCTCCTGTCATCCCAGCACCCCCTTTTGTCATCCCAGTACTTGATACTGGGATCCAGAAAAAAAGATATGGATTCCAGCGTTACGCGCTGGAATGACACCGGATAGAGCTCTAGATAACATCAGAATATCAGTTAGAACCAAAGTGGAAAAAGGCATTAAAATAGGCGATCAAGTAAAATTATCAGCAAAACTCTTCCCTCTAAAGATTGCGCCCTCGGAGCATGCATATGATTTTGCAAGAATAGCATATTATCAGAAAATAAGTGCAACAGGTTTTGCAACAAGCAAAATAGCTTTGCACAAAAAGGCTGAAGCAAGGAAATTTCAAGAATATATAGAATCTTTCCGTCAATACATTTATGAAAACCTGCAGCAAAATATTAAAAAACCACATGCAGACATAATTTCTGCATTACTAATCGGCAAAAAGGACGGAATAGACCAAAAAACTATGGATGCGATAAGAGATTCAGGTATAGCACATTTGTTTGCCATATCTGGTTTGCATTTATCATTTGTTGCTGGCCTGTTTTTTATAGTGTTTCGTAATTTATTCGCAATATCTGAAACTTTGACTCTTAAGTATAACACCAAGAAAATATCTGCATTCCTTACTATCTTGCCAACCACGTTTTATTTGTTGATTACCGGTATGCAAATTTCTGCTCAGCGTGCCTACATCATGGTGATTTTAGTACTCGTTGCAATAATGATGAGAGAAAATATCGAGGGTTAATAGCAATTGCGTTTGCTGCTGCAGTGATACTCTCAGTAGAACCAGAAGCAATTTTAAAGCCAGGCTTTCAGATGTCATTTTCTGCGGTTTTGGCACTGGTTGCCAGTTATCAAATTAATGCTAATAAATTGTTCAAAATAAAAATAATGAAATATTTTGTGTCGATAATGATCAGCTCAGTAATAGCAAGTTTAGCAACTGTTCCGTACACGATATACAATTTTAATTATTTTTCAATTAGTGGTATTATCACAAATTTAGTTGCTATACCAATAGTTACATTAATTATTATTCCACTTGGAATAATTTATGTCTTATTGATTCCTTTAGGTATTGAATGGATTATAGCGCCATTTATAGAGCGCCCAATTGACAGTATCTTGTATATAACAAATGCAATCGCTAGTCTTCAGTATTTGGTTATTCCCATTCGTACTTTTCCTGCCTCATCAATTATTATCATAACACTTGGTTTATTGTGGCTGTGCTTGTGGGAAAGAAATTGGCGTTTCTTCGGAATTTTCTTTATTGTACTAGGTATTTGCTTTAGCACCGCATATAAAACCCCCGACATCCTAATAAATGCTGATAATGTTGCTGCAAAGGAGAGTGATAACTTACTATATTCTCTCACCAGAAAAAATAGGAACTTTGTTGTCAAAACATGGGCGAAACAAAATGGGCAGAACCAAATTTTGAATCATACAAAATATAGCAATCCAGATAAAAGACTAAAGTGCAACGATTATGGCTGTATATATAATAAAGGAAATAATAAATCAGTACTGCTTGCTTATAAAAAAGAAGATATTTCAGAAAATTGTGATAAAGTTGATTTAATAATTCAATTAAGTGAATTCGACTATTCAGTTTGTAATACTAGAACTATTAAATACACCAATCTAAAAACATATGGCACACATTCAATTTGGTTAACAAATCGTTACGTAAAGATTAATAAAGTGCGCTCTAACCGGCCTTGGCATAAGTTAAAAAGCTTGATTTTAAAGTGTTGTTAACAATAATTAATTAAATTTAAATGTAAGGAAATTTATGTATTTAGGTACTCAAGAAGGAAATTCTTTAAACCTCAACCTAACTCATGATCATAATGTAGCCAGAATAAATGATGCCATTGGTTTTCTCCCTAAAGCATGGCATGCAGCAAAAAAATATTCTGTAAATAATACCCTACCTATAGCAGTTGTGAACACTTGGCTTCAATTTTCTCTAGCCTACATAACTGCAATGGTAATAACCCTTAACGATTTAAGCTTTATTGCTACTTTTAACCCAACATTAATGCCAACTTACTTTCTGGTTTCTGTTATTTTTGGAGTAGTTTTATTAACCTCTCTTGCTCTAAGATATATATACAAGCAAGAAATAAAAGATGAGAAATCAAAAGATGGTGATAGCCCAATAGATATAAAGATTAGAGGTGGAAAAAGTGATGAAATAAATGAGATTGCTCAAAATGCATTAACAATAGAAATTGTTCCTGATTTGGTCGATAAAAAGCAAGGTTTTTCAATAATTTTACCAATCTCTGAAAAACAGGGAGAAATATTAGAAAACAAAAGACAAGAGAATAGAAATAAAGTTATTTTGCTTACTGTGCCATATGTGCTGAGCGGTCTAATTGTAGCTGGTGCATTGATACAAAATAAATTTAGCTTTGCCAATGTTCATGGTTGGGAAGAATGGGGTTTCATTGCATTCGTGAGTGCTGTCTTCATTGTTGGAATATGTATAGCATTGAGTAAATTAAAAAGTAATGAAGTAAATAACGCATGCAATATTGTTAAAAAATTCGATAATGTGGATATTTTACTCCCATGGAGAAAAGGTAGTGTTGTATCAGTAATGGAGAATAAATTTAAGAGTGAAGAGGAGAATGATCCGATATCTCGATTGGGAAGATTAGTTAATAGACACCTAACTGACTTTATTGATAAAATTTGCTGTTTATTTAAGAACGATCTTTTAAAGCCTGCAAATATTAACATTAAAGAAACGCTTGGCAGTATAGGGAAGGATCTCAAAGCTTTACTTGATAAATTAGAAAAAGATATAAAGAAAAATGTGGATGAGGTGAAAACAACTGCTAGTAAAGAAATAACTGACTGCCTGAAAAATATTAGTAAAAGTGTGGATGTTCTGTGTAAAGAAGTTAGCGGAGACGTAAAAGGTAAACTGAGTGAAGTGGACGTAGAAAAGGTAATGAGTTTAGTAAACAACTTGAGTAATCTAGCAGAGACTTTAGAAGATAGAATATCTAGACTTAAACCTGGAGCCCGTATGGGATTATCCGGAGCGACTTTTGCAGATGAAAGATTACCTAACGCACCTAATAACCCCAACCCTCAACAAAATGGGCAAGGAAGCAGTAGTCAATCTAATACTGATCGATCTGCAAATAAAGATATGCAAACTAGTACTAATGAATCTGCAGATCAAGAGATACAGACACAGTTATTAGAAGAACACAACCGACCAAGTGAGCCTGATAATGAAGATAATACTGATCAATTAGTAGATGAAGAGAAGAAGCTACAAGAAAAAATGGCAGTCTTAGAAAAACAAGACAGAGTAAGGCAGCTGAAAAAAGATTTATTTGAACGAGAAAAAACAGATGAATGGAAAGAAAAAATCAACGGCAAACCAAGTGACTTTCTATATTATTTATTAGAATCTATTAAGCTGGAAGAAAAAGATAATAAAGAAGAAAAGGTTGAGGCAACACTACGGGATTTTGATAACAAGATAATAATTCACTGGAAAGATGGCTCTCAAACAACTTGCCATATTAAAAAACAAGGTGATCTTCCTAGTACAAAAGTTGATTTCGTAAATCAAAATATTCAAGCAGCATGGGAAATGGCGCGGGGTAAATCACTATAGATCACTCAGTAATAACCTTAAGTGTTAATAATGATAAGGAGAAATTAAGGCTAGATATCTACGTAGCTGAAAAGTGCAACATATCACGCAGTAAAGCTCAAAGATTGATACAAAATGAGCAGGTGAAATTACTTGGCATACCGATAATTAATAATGATCACATAGTAAAACCAGGTGAAGAGTATGTGGTGCATCTCGTTCAACCTGACATATCCACATCAATTGAGCCTAATTATGACATAAAACTTGATATCGTCTATGAAGATGAGGACATTATAGTTCTGAGTAAACAAAGTGGATTAACAGTGCACCCTGGTGCTGGGACAAACAATGATACGCTCTTGAACGCAGTTATCGCTCACCTTGATGTAAGACCAAGAATTGTTCATAGACTCGATAAAGATACCAGTGGGCTGATGGTAATTGCAAAAAATGAGGAAGCCCATAGTTTTTTGTCTGAGTTGTTATCAAATCGTAAAGTAAAGCGGGAATACTTAGCAGTAGTTTGGGGAACATTGTCTACTCAACAAGGAACGATAAAGACTAACATTGCTCCAAAGCGTGGTAATAAAGAAATGATGTGTGTAACAAAAATCACAGGCAAATTAGCAATCACTCACTATTTAGTGCAGAAAGTTATAGGACAAGTAAGCCTGGTTAAATGCACTTTAGAGACAGGTAGAACACACCAAATTCGAGTCCACATGAGCCACATAGGACATTCCATAGTTGGTGATCAAGTTTACGGAAAAAATAGTAGTAAAAGCACAAAATATGCTAAAAACTCTAGTTTCATTCATAATTTCAATAGGCAAGCACTACATGCTTATACACTGGGCTTATACCACCCAAAAAGTAAGGAATACATGGAATTTGTCTCTGATTTACCGCAAGATATAAAAACTTTAATTGGTGAGTTTGAAAATATACCTAAGAAAGGTTTACCTGATTTTTGAAGTAACGGCATCATTGCTGGTATAGCTAACCCAAGAAAGGTTTCCCTACGTCATACCGCGATTCATTCGCGGTATCTCTAGATCCCGCTAACGAGCAGCGGGATGACGAATTTTTGTTTTTCAAATTGTAGGTAAACCTAAGCCACTTTAGCTATATATATCTTTGGCTGAAATAAATTAAGATTTACTGCAGCTACAATAAGTACTCTTATCATCACATTTTGGTGTTAAGTCGGGATAGAACGTGAGTATAGCATCATTCTTTCTTACAAACACTGATTGATAATTGTCATCTTCCATTTCATATAGGCACATTCCATCTTTTCCTAATTCCTTGAACGCCTTAGTTGCAGAAATTAAAATATCATCGGCATGAAGGTTATATGCGTATCCATTTGGGCATTTAACTTTCACTTCCCCATCCTTACCCAAATATTTCATTCCAAATGTATAAACTGGTGGCTTAATATCTGATTTATTGCATAGGGACTTATCATTCCAAATTGCACCTGCCCATTTATCTTCTTGAGCTTCAACATATCTACCTACAAAATGCATACCACCTAATTTATCGTTTGGCTCACCACAAAAAATATGTCCAAACCCTATAGTTTCTTTTTCACTTTCACTATTTGTAAACCAAATGTTAGCCAGTTCATCTTTAAATAACTCCAAATCCGCATCTGGCGTAATCACTTGATGATCAAGCTTATCATATATTCCTTTCACTACTTCTTGATGCTGCGGACAACTAAGTAAAATTTTGAAATCTTCTTTATCTGGATGTGCTCCCCAATCTCCACAAACTTTCAACACTCCTCTATCGAAGTCAGTTAATTCTGGAAACGGTGGTATATAACCTGGTTGTGAACTGAAAAATGGTTCAAAATTGACCTTAACATTTTCTTCTACATAACTGGTGTGAAAATAATGATCCTTAATATAAAAAATAAATCCTATTATTGGTATTATTAAACACAAAATTAGTTTAACTGTCTTCGACATAATCACGTTCACAAAAAAGCTAGCTTATAAGAAACAATTTAAAAAAGTTTTAATCTAATCATTTTTGCAGAGCAGCAACTCCCGGCATTTCATCACCACCCAGCCAACTTAAAAACGCTCCTCCACCAGTGGAAACATATGTAAAATCCTTATCGGTAAGGCCTGCAGCGCTTATTGCAGATAGACTATCACCTCCCCCTATTATGCTGGTTAACTTTCCTTTGTGCGTTAAGTCACTTACGACTTTCATTACCCCTATTGTACCACTTGCAAAAGCTGAATGTTCAAAAACACCAATAGGTCCATTCCACAGCAGAGTCTTACTGCTTGCTATTATACTGCTTATTGTACTCAAAGTTTGTGGTCCGATATCCAAAATTATATCACCGTCCAAAATGGACTCAGTTCTTCTTGAAATACTAGTGCTGTAATCAGAGTTTACTGCAACCAGAACGTCTTCTGGCACAACTATTTTGCAATTGTTTTTATTTGCTGTTTCAACAATATTATGTAGAAGGTCGTCAACACCATTTTGAAAGAAAGATTTTCCTATATTTACTTTGCTAAATAACAAAAAATTATTAGCAATTGCACCTCCGAGAACTAGGTAATCAACCTTTTCTGTTAGCTTTATAAGCATTTTTATCTTAGTTGACATTTTGGCTCCCCCAACTATCGCAGTAATAGGTTTAGCTTTAAACGATACAGCTTTTTCAAGATACTTTAGCTCATCTTGTAAGCAAAATCCCGCGTAGGAAGGTAAAAACTCTGTAATGCGTGAAATAGAAGCGTGAGCTCTGTGAGAGCAAGAAAATGCATCATTTACATATATATCCGCTAGAGATGCTAGTTGTTTGGCAAAATTTGAGTCACTCTGCTCTTCCTCTTTATAAAATCTTAGATTCTCTAGTAATATTATATCTCTTGCATCCATAGCACTCACTGCTTTTTGCACTTTTTCACCAACGCAATCATCAATGAATTTCACTTTTTTATTTAGTAACTGCGATAAAGTGTCAATTACATTTTTTAGCGACAGATTATTGTCTCTGGCCTTTGGGCGTCCGAAATGCGATATAATAATAATCTTTGCACTTGCATTCACTAAATACTCAATAGTAGGCAATGCTCTCAAAATACGAGTGACGTCACGAATTTCTCCATCTTTTATAGGAACATTGAAGTCAACTCTGAGTAAGACGGTTTTATTGTGAAGATCACAATTTTCTATACTAGGTATATTCATTGTAAAACTAAAGCTATAAAGCCACTATACAGCAGTTTGACCTAAAGTAAAGTTTTAAGTTTACGAACGTTTAAGGAAATTTGCATCCAGATGGTGTCATGAAAGTAGCTGACACTGGTTCACTCTATAATGGTGTCATCCAAGTAGCCGACACTGGGATCCAGGTTGCTTACAAGCAAATTAGCATAGAAAGTGGTTACAACGTTTTCGATGAGATTGCAGGAACCAGTGTCAGCTACTTGGATGACACCATTCTTTTTCTGGATCTCAGTGTCAGCTACTTTCATCTGCCACCTGCAAATTGCAATGTTCGTACAGTTATGTGTCACGCTACTTGGATGACACCGTTGAAAGAAATGAACCGCCTTTTCAAAATTGTTTTGAATAGAGGAATAACATTCACAAGTAAAATTTCATATTACCATTTTTTAATTTATGTATTATAATAAGCTTAATCTATAAGAAAAACAAAGTTGGAAAAGTTGGAAGAACTAAGCAAAAACTGGGTGATAAGAACGGGAAGATTTTTATCTTCATTGTTTTTTTTACTGTTGATTGCGCTATCAATACGTAGTTTTTTATTCGAGCCATTTCATATACCTTCTGGTTCAATGAAAAGCACCCTACTTGAAGGGGATTACATTTTTACTAGTAAATATTCATACGGTTACAGTAAACACTCATTTCCATTTTCTCCAAACATTTTTAGCGGCAGGATTTTTTATACCCCTCCAAAGCGTGGCGACATAGTAGTTTTCAAACCCACAAGAAACGACAGTATCCGATTTGTTAAGCGAGTAATAGGAACACCAGGCGACAAAGTGCAAATGATAGAGGGAGAATTATACCTAAATGATCAGAAAGTAGAGCGAAGGCAAATTGAAAGTTTTTTTGATTATGAGTCAAATCGTAACATACCAAGATATATAGAAACGCTTTTAAGTGGCAAGGAGCATGAGATTTTGGTAGATAACATTTCTAATAAGCTATCATATAACACTACGGTTTATTATGTACCTAACGATCAATTTTTTGTTATGGGAGACAACAGAAATAATTCTTTGGATAGCAGGTTTCCTGAGGTTGGTTTTGTACCAATGGAAAATATCATTGGGCGTGTAAGTATAGTTGGTTTATCGTTTAAATTGGGGAAGGTCGATTGGTTACCATTTAATTTCAGGTTACCTGTTGCTTTGAGATTAAATAGGGTATTGCACAAGGTTGTGTAAGCTTTTTCTACCTATTTGTTAATTCACATAACTCTAAAGAAGAATTTTCTAACTCGGCGATAGTGTTGTTAATTTCATTCAAGTCATTGCCTTGTAAAGCGTTTTTTGCATTTTGTAATAGGTTTTTCAACTTTTGATCAGTGGAAAGGTTATTATTGTTTTCAACCAAGTGTATGAGTTTATTTCCATTAATTTTAGCACCTGCAAGGGAACGAGCCTTCATATCTTCATCAAAGCTGTTTATTGACTGGTTAACCATATTTTGAACATCAGCTTCACTCAAGCCAAAACTTGAATTTACTTTAACTGTCTGCTCAATTCCAGTAGTTTTTTCTCTTGCAGTAACAGTCAAGATCCCGTCAACGTTAACTGTAAATTCTATTTCAACTCTTGCAGAACCTGCAGGCAGTGGCGGTATACCTTTTAGTTCAAACTGCGCTAGAGATTTGTTATCCTCGATCATTTCACGTTCTCCCTGACAAACGTGAATTTTCATTGCTGGTTGCCCATCAACATAAGTTGTAAACTCTTTTATCTCTGAAACTGGTAGTGGTGTATTTCTTGGTATGATTTTTTCAACTATGCCTCCCATAGTTTCTATGCCAAGTGATAAAGGTAAAACATCCAGGAGAATATTCCTATCTTTTGAGCTCGAAGTTAAATCATGAGCCTGCAGAGCTGCTCCCATGACAACTGCTTTATCTGGATCCACGTCATTCAGTACTTTATTTCCAAAGAGCTTGACTAGTGAATTTTGAACCAATGGTGTTCTAGTTGCACCACCAACTAAAATTACTCCTTTTATATCATCAATTTTAAGATCTATGTCGCTTATAGTACGAGTGACTATATTGATAGTCTTATTAACTAAAGGACTTATTGCCTGTTCGAACTTCTCTCTAGTTATTTCACATTCAAATGGCTTGCCGTTAATGTTAAAGCCAAAAGTGCCTGATGCATTTTCACTTAAGTATTCTTTCGCGGTACGGATATTGCAGGTTCCAGCGTTATGTGTTGGAATGACATTAAGGTGTGTTGTCGACTCCTTGTTTAAACCTACTTTTTCTCTATACTTATCAAGTACAATTGAACTCAGAAGATGATCAAAATCATCACCGCCGAGTTTGGTATCACCACCAACCGCAAGGACTTGAAACACTCCTTGATGTAATTTCAATATTGAAATATCAAATGTTCCTCCACCAAGGTCGTAAACTGCATATATTCCGCTGCTGTTGTTCTTTTCAATGGAGTAAGAAAGTGCAGCAGCAGTTGGTTCATTAACGAGACGAAGAACTTCTATGCCAGCTAATTTTGCTGCATATTTAGTTGCGTTACGTGCTGAATCGTCAAAGTAAGCTGGCACAGTGATCACTGCTTTTTTTACTTCCATTCCTGTAGACTTTTTCACCCTCTCGCATAAAGCTTTTAATATCTCAGCAGAAATCTCAACAGGAGTAAGATACTTTTCCTCTGAGCATTTTACTCTAATAACTTTTTCACTTTCGTTATCTATTTCAAAATTGAGGCCTTCTTTATTTAATTCTTCAACACTTTCACCCATTAAACGCTTTATTGAGTAGATTGCATTTTGACCGACGTCACAGCCAGTTTTCAATGTATTATTTTCATACGAAATAACAGAAGGCAGTAGCTCTCTTCCCTGCTCATCTTTAAATATCTCCACGTTGCCAGCTTTATTTACCATAGCAATTAAAGAGTTAGTAGTGCCAAGATCTATACCAAAAACTACTTCACTTGAATTTGGTTCAGAAATTTGAATTGGTTGCATTCTTTTTCACCTCCTCAAATGACTTATATAAATATTTCAATCTTAAGACTTGTGTAGCAGCTCCATCAAAATTCTTTACAGCAAAAGTGTTAATTAGGTTTTTAACGCAATCTTTTATTTTTTCATCAACCATCCTACTTGCAAATTGTAGATCATCGCAGTCCAGCAAATATTCTCTTATTTCCATTGATTCATTTAATATTTCAGAATTTGGATGATCCTTTGGGCTTTCCACACCAAAAAGATTCAACAAATGCTCGGCACGTTTTAGAGGTGACTTTAGCACCTGATAAGCTTTGTTAATATTAATTATATTTTTAGATTGTCCTTCGTTTATATCAGTCCTGCTTAGCTCAATATATTTTTTCTCTAACTCATCAAAGCTGATATTGAAAGTTGGTTCAATTTCAAACAATGTAAAATAGCTGCTAGACATGAAAACTCTCTCCACAACCACATTTTCCTTTCTCATTAGGATTTTTGAAAACAAAACCCGATGAAAATTTTTCTTCTACATAATCCATTTCAGAGCCAAGAATAAACATGACAGATTTTGGATCGATCAACACTTTAACTTTTTGGTCATCACTGCAGTTTTCCTCAATTATCGACTCTAAAGGACGAGTATCATATGCATATTCAATATCATATTTTAAACCAGAACATCCTTTTTGTTTAATTAGCACTCTTATTCCTATTGCTTCTTCCGGTTTCTCAAGGTTAGTATGCTTCTTTTGGTCCAATAAATACCTTATCCTTTCTACTGCTTTCGCAGTTATAGTAATAAGTTTTTTATCTTTCTTTATAGCGTTTACTCCTTGATATTCACTCATGCTTTAGTTCTCAATGTCCACCTTTACTTTGTTTGCTTTGATAATCATGAATAGCAGCCTTTATAGCATCTTCAGCAAGCACCGAGCAGTGTATCTTCACTGGAGGTAAAGACAACTCTTCCACTATTTGAGTATTCTTTATCTGTGTAACGTCACTGATGGTTCTTCCCTTTATCATCTCTGTTAACAAGGAACTTGAAGCAATGGCAGAACCACAACCAAAAGTTTTAAATTTTGCATCTTCAATAACACCTTTGTCATTGACCTTTATCTGCAATTTCATTACATCACCGCACGATGGTGCACCAACTAAACCAGTACCAACATTTGGATCATTTTTATCCAGAGAGCCAACATTCCTTGGATTTTCGTAATGATCTAAAATTTTCTCATTATAACTCATAAAATTACCTGTGAACCGCTATTCTACATTATAACATATTTAGGTTAAAAACTAAAGTGAAATACACTAGTTTTGTGTATATTTTACTTACAAAATATTACGAAAATGAGTATATTTACTTTACAAATTCACGTAGTGCATGTCATTCTCTATATTGTAATTAAGTTTGTAATTTAAAAGGAGTATTCTCTTGAGTTTATTTGGTAACCTTTATAAAGGCTTGTTAAAAACTTCTTCTCGCTTTAGCGACGGGGTGAAAAGTATTTTTTCTGGCAAAAAAAAATTAGATCAGTCGCTTTTAGATGAGCTAGAAGAATTGCTAATTAGCATGGATATTGGTCATAAAACTTCCAAGTTGATTATTGACAGGCTCACAAGCATCAAATTTGACAAGGAAGTTGAGTATAATATTATCTCGCAGCAGTTAATGAACGAAATAGAAGCTATATTGAGCCCAGTTGTGCAACCGTTAATTTTGAACAAAAAACCACATATAATAATGGTATGTGGAGTAAATGGTAATGGTAAAACCACAACTATAGGTAAGCTCGCATATAAATATAAGGAGATGGGAAAGTCCGTTATGCTTGTTGCATGTGATACATTTAGAGCTGCTGCTAGTGAACAATTAAACATTTGGGCAGAACGTTCTGATTGCTTGATTGTTACTGGAGAGCATGGTAGCGACTCTGCAAGTGTGGCATATAGAGCTGTGAGTCAAGCTATAAAAGATAACGTTGATGTTGTTCTAATTGACACAGCAGGCAGGCTACAAAATAATGTGAACCTTATGGAGGAGTTATCAAAAATATATAGAACGATAAAGAAATTGGATGACACTGCCCCTCATGACGTTATTTTAGTTCTTGATGCAACTACCGGCCAAAATGCTTATAGCCAATTAGAGGCATTTAGTAAGATGGTTAGTGTTACCGGGCTAATCATAACAAAGCTAGATGGCACCGCTAAGGGCGGAGTAGTAATTGGACTTGCAGAAGCTTATAAGGTAAAGTTACATGCTATAGGAATTGGTGAAAGTATAGAGGACTTAAAGGAGTTTACTAGTAAAGAGTTTGCTGAAGCGTTATTTAATTGTAATTAAAGACTTCTCTTAATTCCCTTACGTGACCAAGCTTAATTATCTCAATATCATGAGAAGAGTAATTACCATTTTTAGGCATAATTGCTTTTTTGAATCCTAACTTTTGTGCTTCTTTTAGTCTAAGATCAGCATGCGAGACATTCCTAATTTCTCCTGAAAGTGCAACTTCACCGCAGATTATTGAAGAAGTTGGCAGCGGTAAATTTACTACACTTGAAATAAGGGAAGCAGCAACAGCAAGATCAGCCGATGGTTCCTGTATTTTGAGTCCCCCTGCAATGTTTAGGTATACCTCTTTATCATGCAAAAACATTTTACAGCGAGCATTTAGCACCGCGATGATCATAGCCAATCGATTAATATCCCACCCAACTACTGCCCTTCTTGGGGTTGCCATATTAGTCCCTGCTATCAACGCTTGAACTTCCATTAAAATTGGTCTTGAACCTTCAATTCCTGCAAATACGGCGCTGCCAACTACTTCTCTGTCATGGGCCATCAGAAACAATGATGATGGATTATCAACAGGCACAAGTCCTGCTTCAGACATCTCAAAAACACCAATTTCATTTGCAGGGCCAAATCTATTTTTAATAGTACGCAAAATACGGTATTGATTGCTATTTTCACCTTCAAAATATAATACCGTATCTACCATATGCTCCAAAGTTTTAGGTCCAGCTATTTGCCCATCCTTAGTTATATGACCAACTATTAAAAGAGAAACACCATATTGTTTTGCAAGAATGGTTAATTCATGGGCACAAGTACGAACCTGAGTTACAGTTCCTGGTGCCGATGTAATTCTGCTATCATACATTGTTTGTATAGAGTCAATTACTAAAAATTTAATGCTTTTATTTTCCTTTATTGTTGCTACTACATCAGTTAAAGACACTGTAGATAAAAGCTTAATTTTAGGTTCATTTATCTTAAGACGCTTTGCTCTGAGGCTCACCTGCTCTAAAGATTCCTCGCCAGATACATAAAGACATTCAAAAGAGGAAAGTTGCACAACATTAGCTGCAATTCTAAGCAAAAGGGTAGATTTTCCAATACCAGGTTCGCCTCCAATTAGAATGCTAGCACCTTGAACGATACCCCCACCAAAAACTCTATCTAATTCTTCTACTCCTGTTAGAAAACGACTTGGAGTGATAATTTCGCTACCCGATAACGCCTTTATTAAAATTGGCGCAGATATACTTCTTTTGCCCGTTTTTACTGCTATTTCTTCAACAACTGTATCCCAATTGTCACATGCAATGCACTTTCCTACCCACCTACCAGTGCTATGACCACAGGATTGACATACATATACAGTTTTCATCAAAGCCAAAATTATTTTGTTATAATTGTAATAAAAATTAGCTGAATAGGCGAAGTAAATCTAACCACTGAGTCTCACAAACGTTTTGGTGCGAAGATAATTGTCATAAGTTGTGCCATTTAAATTCATGCACAATAATTGCACGAACGCTTCCCTCTAGGATCCAAGTAGCCCATTCTCCTGTCATTCCAGTAGCATCCTTTTTTTGTCATCCGAGTACCCCTTTTTTGTCATCCCAGTGCCCAGACTACTTGGATCCAGGAAAAAGAATGATGTCATCCCAGTGCCCCGACACTGGGATCCAGAAAAGTTTGCTTGTAAGCAAGCAAACTAGCATAGAAAGTGGTTACAACATTTTCGATGAGATTATATGGAAAACTGGATCCCAGTGTCAAGCACTGGGATGACAGCAGTCCTACGTCATACCGCGATTCATTCCTACGTCATACCGCGATTCATTCGCGGTATCTCTTAACATAGATCCCGCTAACAAGCAGCGGGATGACGAGATGCCACCGCGAACCGTCATACCGTCACGAACCGTCATACCGCGATTCATTCGCGGTATCTCTTAACATAGATCCCGCTAACAAGCAGCGGGATGACACCTCTCTTGGGCTCTTTTAGCTACAAACGTTAAGAAATTTACCAAACGAAAAAAAAGGCAAAAGAAGCCCTAGTCATTGTCTATTTTCAGTATTGGCGTTTTTTAAGTCTTAAACACTGCAATTTAGCTGCTTTTAAATGCAACTCACCTTAGTTTAAATGTTTAAGAAATTTACTAAGCAGAAAAAAAGGCAAAAGAAACCCCGTGTTAGCTAGTTGTCACTCTCTAATCCTGCAAATTGGCGTACTATACTGTCTTAAACGACTTATAAGCGCGTTTCAGCTTATATAGGTAAAAACCCAGAAATGTTGTGAAGACATAAGGTGCACATAGTGCAAAAAATTAAAAATAAGACGCCAACTACGTTGTTTTCTTGCTGTTTAATCTGCACAGATGAAGATAACTGAATACCTTCACTATCATGATAAGGGGGCTGGCGGAGTTTGTCAAGGAAGTTTTTTCGTTTCTAACGGTTGTTGCCAAAAACTATACAAAAAGTCTAATGAGTTAACTTCCATATATCCTGAGTAGTTCTTGTGCATTAGCTTTGATTAGGATAGGGCATTTTCTGTCATTTAATAGGGAACGCAATATTTCAGTTGCACCTTTAATGTCGTTATTATGTATCTTTACTACAGCGATAGCTTCTTGGCTTGAATAAGGATACACTGCACTTGATTCTAAATTATCAATTTTATCTTTATTTATTTTTTCACCGTTGGAGTGAAGTAAGCTCATTACCTCTAAGTATTGTGCTAACTCACGCAAAACATTAGGAGCATCTTTATCATCTGCCAAATCATTATAAATAGATGCTGTGTTTGTTGGCATTGAATCTGAGATATGATTGAATGCGTGTTCAAAATTTGCTAAATACCCCCAATTTGAATCTATTTCTTCTAGCAGCGGCTTATTATCTTTTTTAAAGAATAATACTTCGTAAAACTTGTCACCCGCAGTTATAGATTGTTTTGTGTTATCAATGTTGCGCAATAAGTATAATGTGATGCCAACTAACATTGGTGCGAGTGCAAGCAGAAAGATGTATTTTTTCATGGTAATATTCCAAATAGTTATATATTTATACATTAATGCTTTTGATTTGCAAAAACATATTGACATAGTGATTATATCACATAATAATGTTCTCAAAGTTGTTTGAATAGTTGGAGATTAAAATATTTCTAAAGTAGAAATAAAGACAGCAGTATTAAGCTAAATTATTTTTTGTCGGATTTATCCGATGTACCCTCAACCTTTTATAGGTTGAAGTCTAAATTTGAGAGTTTGATCCTGGCTCAGAATGAACGCTGGCGGCAGGCCTAACACATGCAAGTCGAACGGAGTTATATTGTAGCTTGCTATGGTATAACTTAGTGGCAGACGGGTGAGTAATATATAGGAATCTACCTAGTAGTACGGAATAATTGTTGGAAACGGCAACTAATACCGTATACGCCCTACGGGGGGAAAAATTTATTGCTATTAGATGAGCCTATATTAGATTAGCTAGTTGGTGGAGTAATAGCCTACCAAGGCAATGATCTATAGCTGATCTGAGAGGATGATCAGCCACACTGGAACTGAGATACGGTCCAGACTCCTACGGGAGGCAGCAGTGGGGAATATTGGACAATGGGCGAAAGCCTGATCCAGCCATGCCGCATGAGTGAAGAAGGCCTTTGGGTTGTAAAGCTCTTTTAGTGAGGAAGATAATGACGGTACTCACAGAAGAAGTCCTGGCTAACTCCGTGCCAGCAGCCGCGGTAATACGGAGAGGGCTAGCGTTATTCGGAATTATTGGGCGTAAAGGGCGCGTAGGCTGGTTAGTAAGTTAAAAGTGAAATCCCGAGGCTTAACCTTGGAACTGCTTTTAAAACTGCTAACCTAGAGATTGAAAGAGGATAGAGGAATTCCTAGTGTAGAGGTGAAATTCGTAAATATTAGGAGGAACACCAGTGGCGAAGGCGTCTATCTGGTTCAAATCTGACGCTGAGGCGCGAAGGCGTGGGGAGCAAACAGGATTAGATACCCTGGTAGTCCACGCTGTAAACGATGAATGTTAAATATGGGAAGTTTACTTTCTGTATTACAGCTAACGCGTTAAACATTCCGCCTGGGGACTACGGTCGCAAGATTAAAACTCAAAGGAATTGACGGGGACCCGCACAAGCGGTGGAGCATGTGGTTTAATTCGATGCAACGCGAAAAACCTTACCACTCCTTGACATGGAAATTATACCTATTCGAAGGGATAGGGTCGGTTCGGCCGGATTTCACACAGGTGTTGCATGGCTGTCGTCAGCTCGTGTCGTGAGATGTTGGGTTAAGTCCCGCAACGAGCGCAACCCTCATCCTTAGTTACCATCAGGTAATGCTGGGGACTTTAAGGAAACTGCCAGTGATAAACTGGAGGAAGGTGGGGATGATGTCAAGTCATCATGGCCCTTATGGAGTGGGCTACACACGTGCTACAATGGTGACTACAATGGGCTGCAAAGTCGCGAGGCTAAGCTAATCCCTTAAAAGCCATCTCAGTTCGGATTGTACTCTGCAACTCGAGTACATGAAGTTGGAATCGCTAGTAATCGTGGATCAGCATGCCACGGTGAATACGTTCTCGGGTCTTGTACACACTGCCCGTCACGCCATGGGAATTGGTTTCACTCGAAGCTAACGACCTAACCGCAAGGAGGGAGTTATTTAAAGTGGGATCGGTGACTGGGGTGAAGTCGTAACAAGGTAGCAGTAGGGGAATCTGCAGCTGGATTACCTCCTTGGGCTTTGCGCATAACTTACCATTTTTAATGATGGTGTTGTTATGTGCTATACTGCTGTCTTTACTTCTACTTTATTTTAATTTCCCAATAACGAAATTTTATGAGTGATAGGCCTCTTTCTCCACATTTACAAATATATAAAGTACAAGTTACTAGTTTTTTCTCTATTATGCACAGATTGACTGGTATCTTGCTATTCCTTTTATTAATGATACTTTCTTGGTATTTCATATTACATGTTTACTTTCCTGAGTTACTTATAGTAAGGTACTTAAATGCATTATTATTCACTCCTGTTGCTAAATTAGCTTATGTCTTATGTTTTGTAAGTTTTGTATATCATTTTCTTAATGGTATTCGTCATTTATTGTGGGATGTTGGGCTTAATTTAGAAATTACTGGCGTTTCAAGGAGTGCTATACTGCTGACAGTAACGCTACTTCTTTCTACTATTGCTTTTTTATTTATGTTTATATGAGTCAATCTGGAAATTCAGTACATCATTGGTGGGTCCAGCGTGTTTCTGCAGTAATTTTACTGCTCCTGTTTCCTTGGTTTATCTATTCATTTTCTTGCGCATTTTATACTGATAGCTCTTTGTCTTTTAGTGAAAAATTTATTAATCACCCTCTAGAGCTTTTATTTTTTGTTGTATTGTTGTTTTGCATTTTTTGGCACGCAGTTCTTGGAATGCAGGTAGTGTGTGAAGATTATATACACAGCGTATCTCTAAGGATTTTCACAATTACATGCATAAAGTACTTATCAAGCATTACTTATATAACCCTCGCTTTTACAATCTTTGTCTTCTACAGGCATATTTTCTTGTAAAATTGCCAATTCTGTGTTAATATATTATTAGTGTACTAGTTTTATCATTGAACTATAGCGATTTTGGTTTAGCAATATGTTAGAGACATTGAAAAAGTGGGGAATAGACCTTACGCTAAAGGTGAAGGATCTATTTAGTTCATCTGAGTCTCAAGTTTATGTCAAAGACCTTAGAAAGGTAATGATATATGAGGATGGACGAAAGTGTCAATATCCAAAAAATTATGATCAGATTGTAGATTCTGGGAGAGTTGTAAAAAAAAATGACAAGCTTGTAAAAAATAAAGACGGAAATCCAGAGTACCAGCTTATATATAATGAATACGAATTTGATCTAGCCTTGGTTAAGGAAATTGATAAAAAATCTTACTTTACTATTGACTTTTTAGTTAGTAAAGGTAGGCGTGAGGTTAATGATTATAGTAAATTTTATAAGCCATTTAAGTTTTCAAAAATAGATCTTGAAAAACACTTGCCGGTCTTTGAGGTTGATACTAAGTTACTTAGATTAACTAATTCTTCTTTTCTTGCTAAAAAAGGTTGCTTCATCAATGATGACACGGGAGAAGTTGATGAGAAAGATAGAGATGAAAAAGGAAGAAATGGAAAATTACTATACACTAGTGATTACAAGAAGCTAAGCACCCATTTTTCAGAAATTAGAGATCAGAATAATAACTTGGAGCTAGATAAAAGTCTTATATCTGTTCCTATTATTTTCGTTGCAAGCTTGGCTAAAGTTTGTACTAAATTGTTGACTTCTCTTCCTATAAAGTTAGGGGAGTATTTAATAAGCGAACAAAACCCAATTGCAAAGTCTTTTGGCTATCTTTTGTTCACCCCTGCAATGGCAGTAAAAAATTTAGTGAATATGGGAGCTACCATACTTAAGGCTCCAATTTTATTATTTGTAGCAGATAAGAAGAAGTATGGTGATGCTTACTTCACTATGTGGAAACACCAATTGAAAGGATGTTGGGAAGAAGCAAAAAGTGACTTTAATGTTATTAAAGGTGGAGAAAGGCTAAAGCCAGGGCAAAAGGATCATAAGCCACTTAGTATAGTGGGCACATGGGATGAGCTTAATGCTAGAAGGCCAGGTATTGAAAAAGACTTAGAGAAGCCGTCAAATAAAAGTAGTGAAAGTATAGATAAATCTAGAGAACCAGATATTGGAAAAAGCTTAAAGAAGGAGAAGTTGCAAAACAAAAGTAATGAGAAAATAGCTGCGTCTAAAAAAGCAGATGTTGAAAAAGTGAGTGATACTCCTCATGTTAATGAAGTACTAAGCAGACGGAGTTCATTGCAAGACGAAAAATTTCAATTACCTCCTCGCTAACCGGCCACTACTTTAAATTAACATTTACTTTCTTTATTAACTATTCCACAACAAAAACTTGCATGCATTTTACTATTAGCACAAGATGTTAATTATTTAATTAATTTTCTTAACTATATGCGCCCTGTAATACTATGTGGTGGTAGTGGCAGCAGACTTTGGCCTTTATCGAAGCCAAAGCAATTTCAAAAAATATTTAGCCATAACACTATGTTTCAGAACACTTTATTGAGGCTAAAAAGTGGTTATATGCCACCCATAATTGCCACAAATATACAGTACGAGTCGTTAGTGAAGAAGGAGTTGCATGCGCTGCGAGAATATAAAGTGATTTTCGAACCAGTGAAAATTGGAACAGCAGCAGCGATATTAATTGCTGCGCTTCTCTGCAATGAAAACGAGATAATGTTAATTCTGCCTTCAGACCATTTTATAGGTGATTTGAATAATTTTTATGCTTCTGCTCACAAAGCATCTCAGCTAGCTTCTGAAACTAACTCTATAGTTACGTTTGGAGTTAAGCCTCATGAATTCAATTCTGAATACGGCTATATAAATGCAGTTTATGATCATAAGGAAAAGTATCATATAGTAAAGGATTTCATAGAGAAACCTGAGCATGTATTAAGTAATGATTATTATTGGAATTCTGGAATATTTGTGTTCAAAGCAAAACGCTATATAGATGAGATCAAAAAATCTGCCCCGACTCTTTATAATTTATGTTTTGCAAGTGTGAAACATTTCACACCGCAAGAGAGATTTCTGTATTTAAAACAACGAGATTTTGCAGGAATTGAAGGCGTCTCTATTGATTACTTGGTAATGGAAAAAGCAAAAAACGTTGCAATGATAGAAGCTAATTTCGATTGGCTGGATGTTGGAACTTGGAATTCAGTTTTAGAATTGAGTGAGAAGTTTACGTCGTCATTCCGACATGTAACAAAAAAAGAGAGCCAGTTTCAACGACAGAAAGTAATAAAAATTTATTGGGTGGAGCTTATAAGCAACCAAACAAAAGCCTAATATCGTTTATTAATAAGGTTAAGAAAGCAAAAGCGATAAGAAGAGAAATCAAGCCATGGGGATTTTGTAGTATAATTTTAATAGGCGAAAATTTTCTTATAAAATATCTTTTTATAAATCCATTAAGCTGCACTTCTAAGCAATTCCATCACTATAGAGATGAATACCATATAGTACTATCGGGAGTTGGGTATGTTAGTTTAGGCGACAAAGAATATGCTATAGTAAAAGACCATATGATAGAAATCCCAAGGGAAGTTTCCCATAGGATTGAAAATAGAAGCACAAGCTCTCCACTTGAAATAGTTGAATTTCAGATAGGAGAGCATTTATCTGATAATGATATAGTGAGGTTGGATGATGTATATGGAAGATTTTGAAATTCTAATGTTAAAGATACTCTATAAGTCTGCTAAATTTAAAGGAGTAAAAATATCTAGTTTTCAAATAAAGAAAAGTCTACAATTATACGAAGTTTCAAGAATATAATGTTTAACCTCAAAATATTTTGTAATGTCCATTGCCTTTGAAATTACTATGGCTGCTTGCTATTTGCGAGCGAAAAATGCCAGATTTTGCTCTATAACGACTTTGTTCTCTATTATCGGCATTGCCCTTGGAGTTGCAACACTAATAGTGGTGATGTCTGTGATGAACGGATTCAGAGCAAAGTTGCTTGACTCAATACTTGGCATTGATGGCCATATTAATGTTTATTTTGATAGGAACATAAATTCAGATTACTGCACAGTTTCGAAATCGATTGAGAAAATTCCTGGTATATTAAAAGCTACTCCTATGACCAATGATCAAGTTATTATTGTAGCAAATGGTAAAATTGCAGGTAGCGTAGTGCGAGGTGTGTCAACTAAAGATTTGCTTGATAGTACTACCATTACAAATAATGTAATTATAGGTGATGTAAAAAAATTTGATGAAGGGATAATAATAGGAGCACGATTGGCAGAAGCTTTGAACGTTGACTATGGCGACAAAATTACGTTTATATCATCTGAAGAATTTGATGCATTACTTGGTGAAATGCCGCGAATGAAAAAATATAAAGTTATAGCAATATTTGATATGGGTATGTTTGAGTATGATAATACCTTGATATATATGCCTCTAAAATCAGCACAAGCCTTTTTTAATTATGAAAATAGCATAAAAAATATAGAAGTACTTGTAGACGACGTTACTAGAGCTGGTAAGCTTGCAGATGCTATAGAAAAAGAAATAGGAATGAAAGCTGAAAGTTGGCAATCACAGCAAAGCCATTATTTTAGTGCTTTAAAAACTGAAAGAAATGTGATGTTTTTAATTCTTACTTTGATTATAGTTGTAGCAGCGTTTAATATTATCTCAAATTTAATGATGATAGTGCAAGAAAAGAAATCCGCGATTGCAATTATGCGTACATTTGGTGCAACAAGTGGAAGCATTATGCGCATATTTTGCGCTTGTGGTCTATTAATCGGTTTTACGGGAACTTGTCTTGGCTGTATTATAGGTGTCGTTTTTTCTCTCAATATCGAAAGTATTAGAGTGTTTTTAGAAAACATTACTAACGTCAAGCTGTTTGATCCTATGATATACTTTTTTCAAGTTTACCGGTGATATTAGTCCCTCAAGATGTAGTAAGTATTTCTGCACTTGCGTTACTCTTATCATTTTTAGCGACAATTGCTCCTGCATTGCAGGCAGCTGCACAAGATCCTGCGGAGATACTACGTTATGAATGATACTCAGCAAAAGTACATAGGTTGGTTCTTAATTGTATTGTTATTTACCGGTTACATCACAATAAATAACATAATCTTTTTTAAAATAAGTCAGCAAGAAAGCGAAGACAATATAAATGTTTTAACGGAAAAAATAGATGAATTCAGAATGTCACTTGAAGTTAATCAATCCAGGGTAGAAAAAAGATATTTGACTTAAAGAGAGGTCTGCACACTCAATGTGAGCAAGGTGATGGTAGCTCAAGGTATAAGAACCTCGCAAGATTGCTGCTACTTGTAGTTAAAATGAAGAATTCGTTATTGCGAGAAGCAAAATTTGATAATCATATAAATTCAATAAAGCCTTTGATATCAGAGCTTGATGATCCAGAGATAGAAAATGCAGTAAATGAATTGGAAAGTTTGAAAGAGGTAGATACTTTACGTGAGTTGAAGTTATCTTTTGAGAAGACCATTGCTGTTATTAACTACAATAAAAGTACATTGTCTAAAAAAATCATTTCAAACTGGATTAGAATACAAGATAAAAATGACCCATTAAGGGCAAAATTCGCAGAAATTGAGGAGTCAATAAACGATAATGATTGGCAAAATATAACTGTTACAGTAAGCAATTTAACGCATTCAGAATTCAAGCCATGGCTGAATAAATTGAATGGTTTTATTGTAGCTTCTAAGAATATTTCAACAATATATCATCACTTATTACAATATATCTCATGATTTATTTTATAATTTTCGCTCTTTCGTTTTTATTTGGCATATGGGTCAAGGTAAGTGGTGAAGTAATAAAATTGGAATTAGGCAATTACACTATAAGTATTGATCTATATTTCATTATTTTTACTTGTGTAGTTTTATTATTTTTATTAATTACACTTGTACGCTTTTTTTCCTCCATTTTATCAACATTTGCCAACATAAGAAATAGAAGAAGGGATAGGGAAGAATTGCTTCTCTTTGAAGCTTTTTTTAGCATAGACTTAGACAATATAGAGAATGCTGAAAAGCTAGTTAAAAGTCTAAATGAGAAGAGTGATAAGTTATCTTTAATAAAGCTCTTTAACTCAGGTAAGACGGGAAATTACAGCTTTTTCAGTAACGGTTTAACAAACGTTGCAAATAAAAATCGTAACTTAGCTCTACTTCTGGCCAATAAGCTGATTGTTCACCTCAAACAAGAAAAAGTAGTCTTTCAAAAATTTATAGAATATTGCTCTAGTTCAATTAATGATAAAATGCTATCTATTCCCTTTCAAATAGAGCATTGCATATTGAAAGAAGATTGGATTAATGCAATTTTGAAGTTGAGGGAAGCAGTTAAGTTCAATATTTTTCTTCCCTTTGACCATAAAGAAATGTTTGCAGTTTTTTATTGTGCTTTGGCAAAACAATATGAAAGTAAAGGGGATTTTAAAGGGGCTATAAAGTCTTTACTCAGAGCACAAAGTTATTATGCAACTTTTCGGCCCATTAATTATTTAAAGGCAGAATTATATATTAAACTTGGAAAAATCAGAAAAGCTTCTGCAGTGCTAGAGGCAGAATATGCAGTAAATCCTACTCCTCAGTCAGCTAAAATGTACATCAATTTAAATAGTAAAGGTGCTGAAAGACTATACAACTTACGCCCTGATTATTATTTTAGTTACTGTTTACTTGCTTTGTCCTCAATGAGTTCAGGTAAATATGATCTTGCAAGTCAATATTTAGACACTGCTATGAAAAAGGCTAATTACATGTCAATCTACTTTATTGTAATACAACTTAAGGTTACATTGCAAGAACACGACAAGGTAATTTATTGGCTAAACAAGATGGGCTCAGAAGCTTTGCCTGATCCGGGCTGGAAGTGTAAAAATTGTAACAGAGAACTAAAGCAATGGGATCATAAATGTTCAAATTGCAATAGTTTTAATTGCGTTTATTATATATTATAAGGTTCCACAAAGTGTGATGATAATAATATATGGGAAATTACCATCAAAGACCTCTATTGAACAATTTTTGGAGTAGATCTCTTAATATAACCCTTATTTCAAAATAATAAACCTGCAAGTTTTTTAGTTAGACTTGGTTCTAATGTCAAAAAAACTTGCTTTTAGACACTAACAATTATATATTTTAATAAATCAGGGTTGTATACAAAATGAAGAGCTTAAAGGAATTATCCTTAAGAATTAAGAATATTAGGTCTGTACAGAAAACCACGAAAATAATGCAAATGGTTTCTGCAGCAAAGTTATTACAAAGCCAAAAGAAATTATCAAATTCAAAATTATATATATCTAAGCTGCATAGCATTATTTCTTCATTAATGCTATCAGTTGATCAAAAATTACTGGCAAAAATTCTAAATATCAGTAATGACGGTTCTTACCTAGTATTCATTGTTGCGTCTGATCGTGGCTTGTGCGGCAACTTTAACTCTTCTATTGTCAAATTTAGTCAAGAGCGTGTAAATAAGTCAATCGCAAATGGCAAAAAAGTAGATATTGTATTTCTTGGTAAAAAAGCTTTTGATGTAGGTAAAAATAGGTTTGACTCTAAAAGTATCTTAAAAATTGAAAATAGTAAGGGGATCACGTTAAAGCACGTAGAAGCTTTGGTTGGTGGTATAGATCTAAGTAAATACGATAAAGTTAAAGTTTTTTATAGTAAATTCTATAATACCTTCACGCAAAAACCAATGTTGGAAACAATAAAACCATGGAGTAAAGACTCATCCTTGATTGATAACTCTCTGGCTGGTCCAACGACAGATTACGGCTATGAGTATGAACCACAAAATATTGAATTTATTTTAAAATCTTTGATTCAGGATTACGTTGTAATTGCTCTTTACTCTGCTTTACTTGAAAGTGCAACAAGTGAGAATAGTGCTAGAATGGTTGCTATGGAATCAGCAAACAGAAACACTAAAGAGATGCTGAACAAACTAGCATTGCTTTATAATCGTTCTCGTCAAGCAGCAATTACAACTGATTTAATTGAAGTTATAGGTGGTGCAGAGTCTTTATAAAAATCTAAGGAATAGAAAATGAATATATTAAATATTGCAGCAGATATCACTAAATTAATAAAAAAGCAGAATCAAGATGCGGAAGTTACAATATATGAAACTAATAAGACTTCAGTTTCTCAGCGTCTATCAAAAATTGAGCAAATATCACAATCTAAAAATTGCACTGTAGGAATCAGAGCTATAGCAGGTAAAAACAAAGCTGCGTATATTTCTACAAACGATTTGAATAATCTTAGTGATACGGTAAGCCAAGTGGTAGAAATGGCAAAGAATGCGCCAGAAGATCCTTGCATTAATTTTGCTGTAAATGGTAGTAATTATATCTCTTCTGCAGATTTAAGTATCTCAGATAATAATGTTGTAACCGTTGATAACCTAAAAGAAATTGCTGAAGCTGCAGAAAATTCAGCCCTTGCACATAAGAGTATCACTAATTCTGAAGGAGCCTCTTCTTCATACGCTTTAGTGAATACAGTATTATCGACTGTTTCTGGTTTTATTGGCTCGTTTAGTAAATCAACCTTTGCTAATCAGGTCTCTGTTGTTGCTGGAAGAGAAAGTGAAATGAAGGTTGGTTACGATTATGATATAGCATGTAATTTTAGTGATTTAAAGTTGCCAGAGTTAATGGGAAAAGAAGCAGCAAAAAGAGCAGTTGATCAATTGAATTCACGTACAATTAAAACTGGTAAATTTCCAGTTATTTTTGAAAAAAGAGCAGCAAAAGGGCTAGTAAAAAGTTTTGCTTCTGCTATAAATGGGAGCAGTATTATAAGCAACAGTTCTTTCTTGAGGGGTAGTTTAAACGCTCAGATTTTCAACGATAGAATTAATATTGTCGATGATCCATTGTTGCCAAGAGGCATAGCATCGAGACCATTTGATGGAGAAGGGATAACTAGCAAGAAAAATATATTTGTAAAAAACGGAATATTACAAAATTGGATTTTAGACTTATACTCGGCTAGAAAATTAGACTCAGAAACAACCGGAAGTGCAACTCGTGCAAGTAATGCTGCAGTTATTCCTGCAGCTAGTAACCTCTACATTGAGAATGGTAATGTATCGTTTGAAGAATTAATTCAGGAAGTGAAAGAGGGAATATATGTAACTGATTTATTTGGTTTTGGTGTTAATTTAATCAATGGCGATTACAGCCAAGGCGCTTCCGGATTTTTTATAGAAAATGGAAAAATAACGTATCCAATACATGAGATTACCATTGCTAGCAATTTAAAGGATATGTTTAGCAATTTAGTCGTTGCAGATGATCTAACTTTTTGTGGGCAATTTAATTCACCAACGATTAAAGTTAGCGAAATGACGGTTGCAGGTTCGCTTAACGATTAAAAAATTTATTTGCATTAAGTACAACAATTGTGTATTATTGTCATGTAATGTTAAGAATAGACTATGGAGTATAAAGGTTTAGTTTCAATAGCTAAGCTTAAAGCATTCTCAATCGTAATTTCAAAGTTTTTCATCACATTAGTAATGTTAATTAATAATTTAGGAGTTGTTTAAATGGAATTTGGTAATGTAAAATGGTTTAATGCCGAAAAAGGCTATGGTTTCATCAAGCCAGAAGGTAAAGGGGGTGACGTTTTTGTACATATTAGCACGTTGGAACGTTCAGGAATAAGGCCTGAGACACTTAAAGGAGAGAATAAAGAGAAGGGGATAAAAGGAGAAAGGGTGAGTTATGAGGTTAAAGAGGAGCGTGGTAGAAACGGAGAAGATAAAAAATCTGCAATAAATTTAAGATTGGAAGATTAATCTATTATGAAGTCTTTTAATAGGGTTAACGTATTGTGAATAATTTTTATGAGATGGGTCTCCCAGCTTCGCTTACACAAGCTCTAGATAAAAATAATCTTTTCGTCCCAACTCCGATTCAAATACAAGCGATTCCCTTAGCGCTACAAGGTAAAGATATTCTTGGGTCTGCTCAAACGGGAACTGGAAAAACTTTGGCATTTGCTATTCCGTTGGTTGCTAAGTTGCTGAATGAGCCTAACACTGGTTCAGCTTTAGTCATCGTGCCAACCAGGGAGCTTGCGCATCAGGTAACAAATGAGATAAGAAAACTCTTATTTCAAAATTCTGCACTAAGGGTCGCTTTATTGATTGGTGGTGAGCCTATTTTTAGGCAGCTAAATCAGCTTCAGAAAAAACCACAAATTGTAATAGGTACTCCTGGTCGTATTATAGACCATATTGAGCGTAAAACTTTGATTACTCGCAATGTTAGCGTTCTTGTGCTTGATGAAACGGATCGTATGTTTGATATGGGCTTTGGAATTCAAATTGAAGGGATCATGAAATATCTGCCAAAAATACGGCAGACTCTTATGTTTTCTGCAACTCTTCCTAGTGATATAGTTAAACTTACTGAGAAGTACCTTAATCGACCAGAACGTATTTCTGTTGATTGTGAGACTACAACTTCTGTAAAAATTAAGCAAGAGATTGTTTATGCATCAGAATCAGAAAAATATGAAAAGCTTGTTACACAACTATGTCAGCGCGAAGGATCAATCATTATCTTTGTCAAAACAAAGCAAGGAGCGGATCAGCTAGCTAGCAGATTGCACAAAGATGACTATAGCGCTTTAGCAATTCATGGTGATTTAAGGCAGCACAAGCGCGAAAGGGTCATTAATTCTTTTCGTCGTGGCCGCAATCAAATCATGGTTGCAACAGATGTTGCTTCTCGCGGCCTTGATATTCCCCACATTCAACATGTTATCAATTATGATGCACCACAATCGCAAGCTGACTATATTCATCGTATAGGCAGAACTGCACGTGCTGGAGCTGAAGGGCATGCGCTATCTTTTGTTACACCTCAAGATAAGAGAAGACTGCCTGCATTGGCAGACAAAGAAGGAGAGCCAAATTTTGATTGTAGTGTGCAATTTAAAAAACGTAATAGCAAAAAGGTCTTTAAAAGGCCAAGTACGTTAAAGACTAAATACGGTAGAAAAAAGATCAATGCATTTAAGAAGAAAAGCAGAGTACTAGAAAAAGCATATTAAATAGGATTTACCTACAACTTGATAAGCGTAAAACTCGTCATTCCGCTACTCATTAGCGGAATCTATGTTGAGATATCGCGGTGCTATGACGTAGATCCAGAGTGGGGATTCAAATTGGCTACAGCGAACTGCTGGATTTCAATTTTTTTAATAATTGTGTGCTATTCATTATATATGAGTTCCCACTTTTAAAGAGAATAGGAGATGATTTCCAAAAACTTAGAGGCAAGTTTGAATAGAGCGCTACTCATTGCTTCTAATTTTAATCTAAAATATGCGAAAGTAGAACATTTATTGCTGGCGTTAACTAAAGACGTGGATGTAAATTACGTTTTATCAAGATGTAATATCAGAGCCGATGAAATCATCAATATGGATAACATTCTATCAAGATGCAATATTAAGGCTAATGATTATAATAATAATATAAAAGGGTTTTTACAAAGCAGTTCTGAATTGATTATCAGTGGAGTTAAACCTAGCTCAATGTTTCAATGCATAATACACAGAGCAATAATACGGGCTCATAGCTTGGGAAAAAAAGAAATAAATGGAGCAAGTGTTCTAGTAGAAATTTTGTCTGGGCAAGATTTATACGTTGAAGATCTATTGCAGAAACAAAGTGTGAAAGATTCCAATTTGATTTACCATATATCTAATATGAAATACTTGAGCGATATAGATGAATACACCACCAATCATAAAGTAAAACTTGATAAAAATAATGACGCTCCTACTACAGTAAATAAAGGTGAGCTACTAAAAGATGAGGAAGTTCTACAAAGTTATTGTAAAAATTTAAATGACTATGCAAGAAGCAAAAAAATAGATTATGTTATTGGTCGTGATTATGAATTAAATCGCACTATAGAAATATTATTGAGGCGTAGAAAAAACAACCCTTATATGTTGGAGACCCAGGTGTTGGCAAAACAACAATAGTTGAGGGTTTGGTACTCAAGATCATTGAAGGCAGTGTTCCGAGTGCGCTCAGGTCCAGTATAATTTATGCTTTGGATTTAGGATCACTCCTTGCAGGGACACGCTACAGAGGTGATTTTGAAGAGAGAATAAAATCTATAATAAAAGCGATTGAGGCAAAACCAGGTGCTATCCTTTTTATTGACGAAATACACACTATCATTGGAGCAGGTTCTACAAGTGGTAGCTTTCTTGATGCAGGTAACCTACTCAAACCTGCGCTTGCAAGAGGTACACTGCGTTGTATAGGTGCAACTACATATAGAGAATACAGCACTAGTTTTGAAAAAGATAAAGCACTAGCGAGAAGGTTTCAAAAAATTAATGTTAAAGAATCTTCTGTTAATGAAACGATAAAGATACTAGATGGTATAAAGCACTACTATGAAGGGTATCATGGAGTATATTATACAAAGAATGCCATTAGGTCTGCGGCTGAACTTTCGCATAAGTATATTACTGGGCGAATATTACCTGATAAAGCGGTTGATGTTATTGATGAGGCAGGGGCATATTGTAAATTGCTAAGAAACAGGGGTAAAATTGTAAATAGTAGAGATATTAAGAATACCATTACTAGAATTACAAATGTGCCTTGCGGATCTGAATCTGATGATTTGCAGAAAGTAAAGTCTTTAAAAGCTAATCTAGAAAAGGTGATTTTTGGCCAAGAGCAGGCAATAGAATCTCTTGTTAATTCTATTAAAATTGCTAAATCTGGGTTGAGAAATTACAATAAGCCTTTAGCAAATTATCTTTTTGCAGGGCCAACCGGTGTTGGTAAAACCGAGCTAGCAAAACAATTAGCAGAAAGCATGGGCATGAATCTTATACGCTTTGATATGTCCGAATATATTGAATCTCATACGATATCAAGGATGATTGGTTCTCCTCCTGGATATGTAGGTTATGATCAGGGTGGATTACTCACAGAGTCTGTATCTAACAATCAATATAGTGTTGTGCTGCTTGATGAAATTGAAAAGGCCCATAGCGATATCTATAATATATTGCTACAAATTATGGATTATGGTTGTGTTACAGACACTTACGGACGTAAAGTTAACTTTTCCAATATAATTTTAATTATGACAACTAATGCAGGAGCAGTTGAACGCAGCAAAAGTTTTGTTGGCTTTGGGCATAAAAATTTTAACATTGGTGATAGCGAAAAAGCAATAGAACAGGTTTTTAGCCCTGAATTTCGTAATCGTCTTGATGCGATTATTTCTTTTTCTGACTTAAGTACGGATGTGATTTTGCATATTGTGGATAAATTTGTCCTAGAACTGAAAAAGCAACTGACGCAAAAAGGCATAAACTGCTTGGTAGAGGATGAAGTGAAATCTTATCTTGTACAAATGGGTTATAGTAAGGAAATGGGAGCACGTCCGATAGAGAGACTTATTGAAAAAGAGATAAAAAGTTACTTAGCGGAAGAAATACTGAATCGTAAATTAATAAAAGGAAAGAAATTAAGAATCTATATGAATAAAGTAGAAAATAAAATTGCTTTTAATATAGTTTAAAATCCTTGTATTGAACTTCATCTTTGTTACAATTTATAACTTAAATTTAATTTGAATTATAGTGATAAGTGATAAAGTAAAACAAGTCCTAAGCTACTACGAAAGTGAAAACCCCGGGGTAAAAGCAAATCTTACTCGTATTCTCATGCATGGAAAGCTTGGCGGTACTGGCAAGTTAGTGATTCTGCCAGTAGATCAAGGATTTGAGCACGGGCCAATAAAAAGCTTTGAAGTTAACCCTGATGCTTATGACCCACATTATCATTTTCAGCTTGCAGTTGATTCGGGAGTAAGTGCATATGCTGCTCCACTTGGTATGATTGAAGCTGGTGCTTCAACTTATGCTGGAATGCTCCCACTTATTTTGAAACTTAATAGTTCCAACTCCTTACATTCAAAAAATCTGACTTCTGATCAAGCAATAACCTCTTCTGTGAAAGATGCACTGCGTTTGGGCTGCTTGGCTGTTGGATTTACTATATATCCTGGTTCTGCTAAGTGTTTTGATATGATGGAAGAAGCCCGTGAAATCGTAGCTGAAGCCAAATCTTATGGGCTTGCAGTAGTGCTATGGTCTTATCCACGTGGTGAAGGAATTTCCAAAGAAGGTGAAACAGCAGTTGATGTTATTGCCTATGCTGCGCACATAGCAGCTTTACTTGGCGCTAATATAATCAAAGTAAAGCTTCCAACTAGATATTTGGAAAAAGAAAAGATAGAAACAGAAAATATTGAATCATTATCTAAAAGAATTGAATATATTAAAAAATCTTGCTTTGCAGGGAAAAGAATAGTAGTTTTTTCTGGTGGCGAATCGAAGGAAGTAGATGACATATGCAATGAAGCGAAAGAAATTAAGCAGGGAGGTGGTAATGGTTCAATCATTGGACGTAACACTTTTCAACGCAAAAGGGAGGAAGCTTTATCTATGCTAAAAGATATAATGGATATCTACACATAAAAAACGGCTGGGTGGCAGAATGGCTTATGCGGAGGACTGCAAATCCTTTTATACCGGTTCAATTCCGGTCCCGGCCTCTTTCATTTTCTATATCTTGTAAAAGTTGCTCAATTCAACAGTAGCTTTAAGTGTGTAACCTATAGAGAAAGCTTGTCCATTATTCATAAGTAAAATCAATTTCTTTTCAAGTTATGGTTATACTCTTATAGCGTTTCATGGTAAAAAATAAACTAAAAATAAGCAAAGTGTTTTACAAAATGATATTACGTAATTTATTGTTTTTACTGCCGCCTGAAGTTGCTCACTCTTTGGCAATCATGGCATTAAAGAAAATACCTTATAAGAATCCTATAGAGCTACCAGAATCTTTGAGTGTGAATTTTTTTGGTAATAAGCTCAGAAGCCCCGTGGGCCTGGCTGCAGGTTTTGACAAGAATGCAGAAGTTATAAGGCCTATGCTTTCATTTGGTTTTGGGTTTATTGAAACTGGTACTGTAACTCGTAATCCACAATATGGAAACAAAAAACCAAGAATTTTTCGGTTAATTAAAGATCAAGGGGTAATTAACAGATTGGGATTTAACAATAAAGGAATAGACTATTTTCTTAAACAAATAGATGAAACCAAGCTTGATGACTGCATTTTTGGCATAAATATAGGAAAAAATAGTGCATCGAAAGACCAAATTAGTGATTATGTTGATTTAATAAAGATGGTATATGGAAAAAGCAATTATATAGTGCTGAACATCTCGTCTCCAAACACGCCTAATTTACGCAATCTGCACAATAAGCAAGAATTATCGAAATTGTTGAAATCCATCCGGAAATCAATTGATAATTCTAAATCCATACCAATAATATTAAAAATCTCACCAGATATAGATCAGCAAACGAAAGAAAATATCGCTGAGCTTGCGTTGGAATATAAGATTGACGGATTAACAGTAAGCAACACTACGGTAAGTAGAGATAATCTGCATTCCCACCACAACGAAAGTGGCGGATTGAGTGGCAAACCACTGTTCAAACTTTCAACCGAGTTATTGGGCGATATGTACAAATTTACTAAGGGCAAAATATTATTGATAGGGTGCGGAGGAATCTCAAGTGGTGCTGATGCATATAAAAAAATAAAGGCAGGAGCCTCTTTGGTGCAGTTGTACACTGCTCTCATATACCACGGACCTCAAGTTGTAAACAAAATTAATCTAGAACTTGCAGAACTAATAAGGAGAGATGGATTTAGTAACATTAGTGAGGTGGTGGGTTGTATACATTAATTTTGGAAGTTGGTGGTATTATTTTAATAAAATAAGACTAATTCTCTGGTATAAAGGTGGTAGAAAGTGCTTTTCTTTTAAATAATGGGTATGAAGAGTTTGAATGATGCAATATCTAAGATCATTGATTATAAATTTACAAATTATGCAATATTAGAAGAGGCACTAACTCACCCAAGCGTAAATAAAAGGAATAGCAAAAACCAGATTGTAAGCTACGAAAGACTAGAGTTTTTGGGCGATAGTGTTTTGAATATGGTCGTATCTGCCATACTGTTTAAACTATTTCCTGAAGAAAAAGAAGGAGCATTGGCAAAAAGAAAGACGGATTTAGTTTGTGGCAACACCATTGCTAATGTTGCTAAAGAAATAAAATTAGGCAGCTTTATCATCATGAATAATAGTGAACGCTGCAATGGAGGAAGATGTAACCTAAAAAATTTAGAAAACTCGCTTGAAGCACTAATAGGTGCAATTTATATTGATGGCGGACTTGAAAATGTTGAAAAATTTATTACCCAATATTGGGAAAAGCTAGCTAAAAGCATGCTTGACCCCCCTCAAGATCCTAAAACCTCACTGCAAGAGTGGACTCAGAAAAACAAATTGCCTTTACCAGAGTATGAGCTTGTAAAACAAACTGGACCAGCACACAATCCTGAATTTACTATATCAGTTTGCATAGAAGATTATGGTAAAGTTTCTGCATGTGCTTCTAGTAAAAAGATTGCTGAACAAAAAGCTGCTGAGTTGATGCTAGAAAAAATTGGAAAAGACGCTTCAGTTTAGGCAAAATAGGCATTAATGTAAGTTTTAAGGAAGCTAATAGCGTTTAGGGGAAATGGTCAATTTAAGGAGAAGCATAGTATTATTCATAAAAAAGTTGATCTACCAAAAATTAAGCCTTATGTAGTGGAATATCAATGGCCGTTGTTGGAGATGCGGAAAAAAAAGAAGTAGCAAGTTACCAAAAGGTGTTATGCCAGATACATTTGGTCCAAGAGTTGTTTTGTGAAGTTGACAGAGTCAAGGAGAATGAAAGTTTTAAAAAATAGCATATTTTTTAATTATAAAAATTTAATATTAACTGATATAGCTAACCCAAGAAAGGTTTTCCTACGTCATACCGCCGCGGTATCTCAGCATAGATTCCGCTAACAAGTAGCGGAATGACGAATTTTTGTTTTTCAAATTATCGGTAAATCTAAGTCAGTTTAGCTATATTATCTCTCACACCGCTTAGCTGAACAGATACCATAAAAGATAGCTAGAAAGCAATTGCACTTGCAGCAAATTTCAAGATACAAGCTTCTGTATTTATTTTAAATTAAAAAAAGCTCAAGAAAAATAAAGTCAATTTTTGACGTCCCAAATATTACAGAATGTAATTGATTGATTGAGTAAAAACCAGTGAACGGTCAGGTTAAAACATGTTTTTAAATTTTTGCCAAAATCCTGGTTTATTATCATTAACCTTTGTAAATGTTATATTTAAACTGTATTTCGGATCATTTGGCACGTCGTATTTTATGCTAAATGTTGAAACTTTATCGTTATTGTAAATATGTACATCATCATATGATAGCTTTGTTGTGTAACACTTTACATGCTTTTGCTTATCATACACTAAATCACCTGACTCCCTTTCTAGTTCCACAAATTTCGTTTTTTTCTGACATTCCTTCATTTTTATTAAATCCTTATCTAGTGATATTGAAACTGGCAACGTATTTCCAGCATATTCTTTAGCTAAAAGTTCACTTTGAGGATACATTTTTATTTCCCTGCCAAAATGTGAGTCTATGAAATTATTACTCCAAAATTTATCGCCAGAATGCACGTACTCATCAGTAGCATACGGCACCCCACCATAACTGCATTGAACTTTGTAATCTCCAACACCGTTGTTTTGAAAAAAATCATGAATGGCAGTGTAGCTACCGTCAGCATCATTTATATAATCCATTACTTTATTCCTTAAACTTTTAGTTCATTATATCATAATCATTATGTCAATCAATCAAAAAAGCTCTCTCTTGCTGTTTTTAGAACTGATTTTAAGCAAGCGCTCTCGATTAGTTGGGAGCGTATTTATAAGATTGTGACATTCGTGCCTCCCAGTTTTTCACATACTGCTGAATCAATTCAGGATAATCTGTAATAATTAATAAATTTTCAGCATTTCCTTTTTTAGCTGTCTTACTAAGGTTAAATGACCCTGTGATGACTTTTTGATTGTCAACAATCATTATCTTATTATGAGCAATCTTTGGCTTATCATCGATCCAAATTGGTACTCCACCTGAAAATAATTCATTTATAACACTATATTTTGAGTAGAGTTGCGATTTATCTAAGATGACTTTAACATCAACACCGCGTTCTTTAGCATTAATCAAAGATTTTGCAACTGTTCCAAGAGTAAATGTATATTCTTGAACTAAGATAGATTTTTTAGACTGATCTATTACGCTGATTATCGGTACAGCACAATCTTCTCCAGGTGAAAAGCAAACCGTAGCTTTTGGGCAGGGCGAAAATATAAAACCCGCATAGTAATACAGAGAAAAACACATTAACAAGAATAAAAAGTGAAAAAGCCTCACAACAACCCACCCCCGGATATACGGCGATAGGCTACATCATAATTTAATCACCTGTCAATCCATATTCTTCCCACTTCTCCGTGACTTTTCTTACTATTTCCTCACTCATTTTAATTTTCTCTCCCCATTCTCGTTTGGTTTCAGGCGGGATTTTATTTGTTGCATCAAATCCCATTTTACCTCCAAGTCCACTTTCAGGGGAAGCAAAATCTAAATAATCAATAGGTGCGTTCTCTATTGTGATTGTGTCACGCACAGGGTCCATTCTCGTTGATATTGCCCACATCACTTCCTTCCAATCACGTACATTTATATCATCATCAACAACGATAATAAACTTCGTGTATAAAAATTGCTTTAGAAAGGAAAGTATGCCCATAACAATTCTTTTTGCCTGCCCTGGATAAGACTTTTTTATCGATATCACCGCTATTCTATATGAACAACCTTCTGGTGGTAGATAAAAATCCACTATCTCTGGAAATTGATTGATAAGAATGGGCACAAAGATTTCGTTGAGCGCTTCACCAAGAATTGATGGTTCATCAGGTGGCTTGCCAGTGAAAGTGCTGAGATAAATTGGATTTTTGCGCATAGTAATTGCAGTAATATTAAATTCTGGAAATTGCTCAACAGAATTATAGTAGCCGGTGTGATCTCCGTATGGCCCTTCATCTTGATATCTATCCAAACTTACATAGCCTTCCAGAACAATCTCTGCATGAGCTGGCACTTGAAGCGGAATAGTCTTACAATTTACAAGCTCAAGCGGTTTTTTGCGCAGCAACCCAGCAAATTGGTATTCTGACAATGTTTCTGGCACTGGAGTTACCGCAGCAATAATTGTTGCAGGATCACTACCGATCACAGCAGCAGCAGGAAATTTCATATTTTGTTCCTTCTCTTTCCATCGTTTGTGGTGACCTGCACCACCACGATGTGCAAGCCAGCGCATTAGAGTCGTTTTTTTATCTATAACCTGCATACGATATATTCCAAGATTGAAATTATCTTGCTTGTCTTCCGTTGGGCCTTTTGTCACCACAATTGGCCAGGTGATAAGTGGTGCAGGTTCATTTGGCCAGCATGTTTGAATAGGTAGCAAACTAAGATCCACCTCATCCCCAGTTAGCACCACTTCTTGACATGGAGCCTTGCTCACAACTTTACTTCGCATCGACAATACAACTTTTAGTAAAGGAAACATTTTCACGGCATCTTTGAAGTTTTTTGGTGGCTCAGGTGATCGCAAAAATGCTAAAAGTTTACCAAGATCTCTTAGTTCACCAGGGTTTATGTTCAACCCCAATGCAATCCTCTTAATAGTACCAAATAAATTCACCAAAACTGGAATCGAATTTTTACCGTTTTCCGTGACAACATTTTCAAAGATGATAGCTGGTCCTTTATTTGACAAAACCCTACGGTGAATTTCTGTCATTTCAAGAACTGTTGAAACTTCCTCCTTAATCCTAATCAGATCTTTTTTTTCTTCTAAGGCTTTAATGAAGTCGCGTAAGTTGGTGTACATATTAAAATTTAAAATAACTTAAAACAAGTCTTCTAGTGTAATCACATGATGTATCGTATCTTTTAGATATTGGTTCTCAGAAACTCCATTTGCAGCAATTAACACCCAGAATATTTGCTTCTTTGATTTCGTTTTTTCTCTATAAATTGCTTCTTTTCTTTTTAATTGTT
Source organism: Wolbachia endosymbiont of Listronotus oregonensis (assembly GCF_031205055.1). NCBI lineage: Bacteria > Pseudomonadati > Pseudomonadota > Alphaproteobacteria > Rickettsiales > Anaplasmataceae > Wolbachia > Wolbachia endosymbiont of Listronotus oregonensis. Next base: position 1,332,072 of record NZ_CP102118.1, read on the forward strand.
CGACAAATTCCTTTGTTACTGTATAAGGTTTATCACTATATTTTATCTCACAGAGCATTACACATCCATCTTCTCGATCGAAAACTAGATCTATTTGAGCACCAGACTCTTTACTGTATTTTTCTGGTTGATATTGCCAATCTCCACATATAACTGCTATATGCTCTATATCTAATTTTTTTCTAATTACATTGGCATGTTTAAAACACACTGCTTCAAATGTTTGCCCTGTCCATGTTTGCCAAGCTGGTTTCTTTATTGCTAACTCCCAATAGTGAGCATCACTTATTATTGCCCTTTTTGTTACTTCCTTAAACGGCTCAATCCACGTTAGATAAAATAATACATATTCGTCCATTACCCTGTAATATACTCCTCTCTTTCCCTTGTTCAATGGTAAAAAACCACCAATAAATCCTGCTTCTTCTAAACTCCTTAATTTAGCAGTTAAGCGACCACCCTCAGTGATTTTAGTCGCTTTTATAAGTTCTTTTCTGCTTATCCCTTTTGGCTTTTTTGCAATCGCACGAATGATATTTAGATATGTCTCTGGCTCTTCATACAAGGAGTGAAACAACATATCAAATTCATCAAATAACAAACCACCCTTCTGAAAACAGATCATATTAATGTTTTGTGCTGCTGATAATCCTTTACTTACTTCCTTAAGGTAATGTGGTATTCCTCCAATAGCCATATAGATCTGTAATATCTGCTGGTGATTAAGGTTGATTCCTAAATATCTTAGATACTCTTTAGTTTCACGTAAGTTAAAAGGCTGCAAAGGTATCCTTGCGGTAATGCGGTTATGCAACCCCCCTTTTGGTATAAATTATATTTTCCAACATCCAAGAAGCTGCTGAACCACATACAACCAAGATAAGCTTCTTTCGGTTTGTCCAATGTATATTCCAAAAATATTCTAACGTTTCTAGAAAACGAGACTTTCTTGTAGCTAACCATGGAAGTTCATCAAAAAATAAGACAATGTGTTCATTCTCATGTGTGTTATCAATAGCAAGTGTTAATTGTTGTAATGCATCCAGCCACACTTCAGGCAAAGCCATTTTTGCACCTTTATAAAAAGTATTTGATAACGACTGTGTAAAAATTGCAAGTTGTTCCTGCATAGTACCATTATTAAGACCTGTTTGTTCAAATAAAACATCGGCATGTTTACTGAAAAATTGTTTTATTAGGTACGTCTTACCCACACGACGCCGACCATACACTGCAATAAACTCAGCAAATGGGGAAAAGAGAAGCTTACTTTCTAGAATGGCTATTTCCTTTTCTCTACCAATTATTGGTTCGCTCATATAATTTACCGCCGCATTTGTTAGCATTATACACGGCGGTTATAAGATGATCAACTTTTTTTACCGCCATGTTTACAGTTGTTATACGCGGCGGTAAAAGATAGAGCATCTCATAATTGGCTATTCTGGCGATGGTTTGGTCATTTGCATCACCAAGTCTTCTGATGAGCTTTTCAGTAATGTGCTTGAGTTCCATTGTACGTAAAGTTTGCATTTGAGGCAAAACTGGTTATAAAATACACTTGATATAAATGTTTTCATATATTAATATTAGATGCTTCTTTTAATATACAGATAAATGTGTACTAAAGTTTTATGTTGTAGGTTTTTAAATAAATTGTATGTCTAGAATATCGTTTTTATTGATCCTTATACTGGCAGTAGCAAGTTTACCAGTAATAAACAATTGGCTTTCAAATCGCAGCCAAATGCTAAGCGATGATTATATAGGTGAGAAATTAGATAATTATATAAGTAGAAATTTTGATAAGATCGTAAAAACTCTCAAAGAGGAGTCGATTAAAAGTAGTTACGCTGCTCGAGATAATGTGACCAAAAGTAAAATTTCACAATACAAGGATCAAATATTTGACCTTACTTGTCCTTACTCCGGAAATGAAAATAGTAGTGTTATAGCTGTAGGTTTCTTTGACTATTCTTGTGGATATTGCAAGACTATAAAAGACGATATAAAACAGTTAATTAACGACGGTAAAATTAAGTATATCTTTAGGGATGCTCCAATACTTGGTAATGACTCTTTAAGGGCAGCAAAAAGCGCTTTAGCTGTTTACTTTATTGATAAAGAAAAATATTTCGACTTTCACTATTCTGCTTTAAGTCACAAAGGAGGATTTTCAGACGAAAGCATATTGGATATAGTGAAAAGCATAGGGATTGATGAGGACGATTTTAATAATTCCATGAAAAATAACGCGGACAAAATTGAGCAAATGATAAATGGCAGTAAGCTCCTAGTAAGAGATTTGGGAGTAGGGGGCACACCTTTTTTAATAATTGGGGATAGTCTGTTTGTAGGAGCAACTGATTTGAATGTATTACGCAAAAAAGTAGATGAATTAAGTCGCAAGCAAAAACTAGCTTCAGCGATTAATTTGCTATAAAATTTTATTTTTTTACTTGACAACGTAAACGAATCTAATTATGAATGTGATAAATAGCAGTACGTATAAGATACGCAGTAGCTCAAGAAAAGCAGGTGATGCCTACAGTCGAGCATAACCTTAGCCTGCAAAGGTTGACTAATCCATTAAAAAGTGTTAAACTTAACATATAGCTACCATTCTGAGGTTACAATATGAAAGAGCCTAATTATACAAGAGAACCAATTGCTCTTTTTCGACAAATCAAAGAAAAGAAAAAATCAAGTGATTTACTGCATAATTTAAAAAATGCTTGTCCCAAAAATCTAAACATAGGAATTGCTATAAAGACAGGAGATTGCTTTTTTGACTCCGTGGCTCAAGGGTTGAATGAGTTAAATATAAAACCTGGTTATCGTTTTACCGCAAAATCATTAAGAAAAGATTGTGCAGATTATGCTGAAAACAAAAAGGACTCACGATGGGTTTTTAATGAAATAACAAAAAATATTGCTGAAGGATATGCTGTACCTATGATAGGTTCAAACGGAAATGTAATGAAAGATAACCAGAACAATATTATACCAGACAATATTGCATCTTTTGATAGATATTTAAAAGATATTAGAAGTATGGCTACAGAAGCTAGCCCACCTATATGGGGTCGCCCAGGGGTTGAAGGGAGAATGATATGTGATAAGTATGAAGTGGAGCTTTATATTTATTCAATAGAGGAAGATAGTCAAAAAGTTACAGTAACTAAAATTACAGCACATGATGATGATCTAGAAGTTTTTATACAAGATGTGAATCTTGATCAATTAAAGATAGATAATAGTAAAAAAACTGTAGGAGTAGTGAATTACATGCAACATTTTGTACCACTCCTTAGTGGAATTTCTGAAGATATAAAAGAAGATCAACAAGTTTCTAGTGAAGAAATTTTTAGTACAGATAAAAGAGTTCCTCCTTCTAATCAACCAGAGCAAGAAGTACAACAAGAAAGAATTAATACCAGCACTAATGCGACTGTTTATACGGATAAAGAAATCCCTTTTTCTCATCAACTAGAGCAAAAAACACGACAAGAAGGAATTAATGCCAGCGCTAGTGCGACTGTTTATACGGATAGAGAAATTCCTACTTCTAATCAATCAGAGCAAAAAGTACAACAAGAAATAATTAATACCAGTACTAGTGCGCCGGTTTTACAAATTCACATAGATAAAGAAATCCCTTCCTCTCATCAGCAAGAACAAAAAACACAACAAAAAGAAATACAAAAAAAATTAATTAATAATTACAAGAAAGAGGGAGTGTTAAATAAACTGTGTCAAACCGCATTTTTAGTTCAACTCAATTTTCAATCTGCCAGGAAAGAAAACATCAAGTTGAGAGATAGTTAATGCCCAATCATGTACAGGCATCGTCCACTTTTCCTCTGCCTTCTTTATAGCACAATATACCTGCTTATACAAGGCATTTATGCTGGTAAATGAGCCTTTGGTCTTAGTGAATTTCCTAATTTGCCTATGTAGCCCCTCTATGGGATTGGTGGTGTAGATTATCCTCCTAACTGGACCAGAATACTTAAAATAACCAGACAAGTTTTCCCAATTATTCTGCCAAGATTTTATAACCATAGGGTACTTTGTGCCCCATTTTTCATCCAATTCCAACAGATAATTCTCGGCAATTTCCTTGCTTGAAGCTTGATATACCTTCTTTAAATCGCTCAAAAAACTCTTCGCATCTTTACTGGCCACATACTTCAGTGAGTTGCGTATCTGATGCACTATACACATCTGCACTTCCGCATTAGGAAAGACACTGTTTATAGCTGCAGGAAAGCTTTTCAGCCCATCAACGCAGGCAATAAGGATATCTTCTACTCCTCTTTCTTTGAGGTCATTTAGCACTCCCAACCAGAAGTTAGCTCCTTCACTTTCAGCCAAATAAAAACCTAATACTTCTTTTTTGCCATTTTGATCTATGCCTAATATGTTATACATGCATTTACTTACGCAATGCCCGTCCTCTTTGACTTTAAAAAACCATGAAAACTATCGGATATACAGACTGCAGCGGGCGACTACGCCATTCGTTGATTACTGGTAGCAATTTGTCAGTAATACTTGATATCTCTGCCACCGATATTTTGTGATCATAAATTTCCTCAACATGTGACACTATATCTCTATAGCCCATACCACTGGCAAATGTGCTCAAAATCTTCGTTTCAAGCTCTGGATGTAAGTTTGTTTGCCTTTTTTTGACTATTTGTGGTTCGAAACTTCCTTCCCTATCTCTTGGCGTCAAAAGCTCAAATGACCCTGCGCTTGTACGTAAAGTCTTTGCATTCCTCCCATTTCTTCGATTATTCTCTTCGCTTTCAGCCGACAAGTGGTTTTCTATTTCACCTTCCAGGCTTACCTCCAGCAACTTTTTTATAAACGGTGTTAATGCTCCATCTCTTCCTGTCAACGGTCTTCCTTCTCGTATAGACGACAGGATATTTGTTTCTAATTCTTTATAATCTACCAAACCGGTAGTTCTGTTTACTACTTTCTGACTCATTGTCAAACCTCCATTTTTTTATATCAATTTATTACTTTTTTTTCGGTTTGACACAGTTTATTTAACACTCCCAATGGGACTACTGAGTTTGTTAAGGTAATTGTTCACAGGTTTAGTTGATGGCTGCTTGCTTTTTCTTCAAACACATCCCAAAGGTCTTTTTCTAGCGATATATTATATAATTTATTGATATAAACCACTCCCGTGGGTGAAGTTGTGTTAATTTCGAGCAGGAAGTCATCTATAATATCAATACCAACAAATATTAGCCCCCTTTTCTTTAATTCAGGACCAATTTTGTTACATATTTCATTGTCTCTATCGTTCATTTGAGCGGGCTCAAAACTTGCTCCAAGTCGCATGTTTGTTCTGATCTCTCCACTGATTTTTGGAACTCGTTTCATTACTCCAATTGGTTGACCATAAAGTAGCAATATTCTTTTATCTTTATCTATGTTTTTACAAAATGATTGCGCAATTACAGGACATTCATATTTTGCTATCATGAGATCCACTACCACTTGAATGCTGTTTTCATCTCGTATTCTTATTACATCGTTTCCTCCATAACTATACAACGGCTTCAGAATAATATCTTGATAGTTGTGGTAGAAATCTCTAATCATCGATATATTTTCAGTGATCAAAGTCGGCGGAATTAGCTCTGGAAATAATGAAGTTATCAATTTTTCAGGACAATTTCTTATTTCTGTTGGATTGTTAATTACCAATGCGCTGGTTTTTTCTAAGATATAGGTTGTTGTAATGTAGCGCATATCAAAGGGTGGATCCTGTCTGATAAATATGATGTCCATTTCATTCAAGTTGATTGCTACATCCTCTTTAGAGATAAAACTAAAATCATCAACGCTGACTTTCTGAGCAAGAGCAATTGGATGGTTTAGCTTTAGTGCTAAATTGTTAGGAGCATAGACAAAAACTTCGTGCTTCCTCCTTTGTGCTTCCTTTATTAGCACGAATGTAGTGTCAGTTTCAAAATTTATATTTTCATCCATCTGAAAGGCAACTTTCATTTATGTTCTCTACCTATTGTCACAACTGTACAAATGTTATAATTTGAAGGCGATTTTTGCCTAATGGCGTAATTTACTGTACTTATATCGTACATAACTTACAACTTGTTTTACTCCCTTTACTTTTCTTGCAATTGATATTACAGCTTTTAATTCCGCTTTATTTTGGGCTATACCCATCAAATAAACAACTCTATCAACCGTATTAACGCTATAATTAATTGATTTAATATTTCTTTTCCCCAGAAGTCTTGTTCTTATTTCCGCTGTTATCATGCCATCTACAGTAGTGTCTAGCATGGAAGCCATTTGAATTGGTATTACTCTTATTTCATTTATCACTTCTTTAATTTCTTTTTGCTGCCAAGCTATTTTTTCTGCTGTAAGTTGTTTTTCAGGAGTGTCAACACTTCCAATGAGCAATACTCTTCCTTCACTTACTTTAACTTTTATGGATGAAAATAGCCCATGTTTTAAGAGCCCCTTATTAATTCTGATGACCATAGTCGTATCATCAATGATATTTCCCAAGGATTTGTCCTGCATTGTTATTGCTGTTGCTGTCGCTGTAGCCACCACACCACCTATTATAAGGGTTGTGCAACCACTTTGTGTAATCAAAAAAATTGCAAGTAAGAAGCTTGTTATTAATCTCATTATTGATTTTCAGGATTTAGAGCTTTCATTAAGAAATGTTAATAAGCTTTTTTGATTGTGTAAATACTATAAATTAAGTAAGACTTTAAACCTTGAATATTTTTAATGGAATACCTATAATAGGGTACTGAAAATTTCTTGCGGATATGGCGGAATTGGTAGACGTGCCAGGTTTAGGTCCTGGTGAGCTTGCTCGTGGGGGTTCAAGTCCCTCTATCCGCACTTTAAAGTCATGTAACTTAGGTTTTAAGGGAAAATTTATAATCACTGAATACACTTTTGTTTGTATAAAAACCTGTTCTTAAGGATTGTGTTTAACTTAAATTCTGGTAAAATGACTCTATTAAGATATGAATTAAAATGTTAATAAATGAATTATGATGTCTAATAATATACCTCAAAATACAGTCGAAGTAAGTAGCGTATATACCTACAAAGAGCTTAGTATAGATAAACTAAAGTATGAGTATGAAATCACAGTTGGTAGTGATTATATAAAACAAAAGGTAAATTCCAGGTTGCAAGAGATAGCAGAAAATGCAAAATCACCTGGGTTTAGGGCTGGAAAGATGCCCTATGACCTTGTTGTTGCAAATTATAAAAACGAAGCTTTGGAATATGTGATAAATAATACAATTGATTATTGCTCAAGTGATTTGATGAAAAAAATTGAAGTCAAGTCTCACATTTATCCTAAGGTTGATGTTATATCATTACCAGATCTGGGCAAAGAAAATGAGGAGGGCAATTTTGTATACAAGCTATCTTTTGAGTCGATGCCTGAAGTACCGATGATAGATCTTGACAAAATAAACTTAAAGAAAATTGAAGCAAAGATTGAAGAGGAAGATATAAAAGAATTTATTGATTCTATTAAAACAAAGTTCCCCAATTTCGCCTCTGTTGATGATGCTTCTTATCAAGCGAAAGATGGGGATAAATTGATAATTGATTTTGAAGGGCGGATTAGGAATAAGCTCTTTCAGGGTGGAAGTAGCAAAAATTTTGCCGTTAATTTAGGGTCTGGCACATTTATTAATGGTTTTGAAGATCAATTAACTGGTATGAAAAAGGGAGAAACAAAGGACTTTAAGTTGCAATTTCCTGAAAATTACCAAGCCATTTCACTTGCAGGACAGGAAGCTGATTTTTCTGTGCGAGTTAATGAGATTCAAATTGCCAAAGATTTTGAAAATGATGATGAAATAGCTAGGAGTATTGGTTTTAAAGATTATTCTTTGCTAATAAGTCATGCAAAAAAAATGATTGGTGATCAGTGCACCGAAATGAGAAATCTCTTAATTAAAAAGGAGCTATTTGATTATTTGGATGCTAATTATAGTTTTGATTTACCCACAGACATAGTAAAACAGGAGCAACAAAGAATGGAAGGAGAACTGGGTGCTCAAAATGATTCTTGTAAAGAAGCTGAAAAACGTGTAAAGCTTGCTATGTTATTTATGAAATTTAGTGCAGAAAATAAAATATCATTAACTCAAAATGATGTTTTGAATGTTATTGTAAATCAATATGTCAGTAAGGATGTACCGTTTGACAGAGTACTTAAGCATTTTGAATCAAATAAACAATTTCAAGAATTAGTTAGAGGGCAAGCGCTTGAGTATAAAGTGACAGATTATATAATAGAAAAAGTTAGTAAAGAAGAGCAGATTATTTCTGTGAAAGAATTAAAGGAATTGTTTGGTAATATTTAATAGGAAAAGGTATGACTCTTATACCAATTGTAGTTGAACAAACTAGTCGCGGTGAGCGCGCTTATGACATATATTCAAGACTAGTGAAAGAAAGAATAATTTTCGTAACAGGTCCTATTGAGGACAACATGGCCAGTGTAATAGTAGCACAGCTTTTATTTTTAGAATCGGAAAATCCCGATAAAGACATTTGTATGTACATCAACTCACCAGGTGGTATTGTAACTGCTGGTTTGTCGATCTACGATACAATGCAGTATATAAACCCAGACGTTTCAACTTTATGTATAGGTCAAGCTGCGTCTATGGGTTCCTTATTGCTTGCATCTGGTACAAAAGGTAAGCGCTACTCTCTACCTCATTCAAGAATTATGATACATCAGCCATCTGGTGGTTATCATGGTCAAGCAACTGATATAGAAATACATGCTAATGAAATTTTGCGAGTTAAGAAAAAACTAAATCAAATTTATGAAAAACATACTGGAAATTCACTGAAGAAAATTGAAGGAATGATGGAAAGAGATAAATTCATGGATCCTGAAGAAGCAAGGAAAATTGGCTTAATTGACAGGGTGATAGCTGAGCGTACAGATATTGAAATTGAAAATATTAAAGTTAAACAAAAGGTGGGTTAATGGATAACAATAATGATTTACACTACTGTTCTTTTTGCAACAAGGCGCAAGATGAAGTAGATAAATTGATTACTAACTCCTCGGATGGTTTAAAGGTGTTTATTTGTAATGAGTGCATAGAATTATCCCATAAAGCAATAAGTCAAAAGAAAGATAGATCTTTTAATTCAGATCGTATATCTGATATGAAGCTATTACTAAAGAAACCTGAGGATATAAAAAATTTTCTCAGCAAGCATGTTGTAGGTCAAGAACACGCGCAACACGTTTTATCTGTAGCTATGTATAACCATTGTCAATCCATGGTACAATTTCATGCTATAAGTGATATTGAAATCGAGAAGTCAAATATAATGCTTATTGGTCCCACTGGTTCTGGTAAGACTTTGCTAGCCAAAACACTTGCTAAAGTTTCAGATGTGCCATTTGCCATGGCTGATGCGACAACTTTAACTGAGGCAGGTTATGTGGGTGATGATGTAGAAAGCGTGTTGTCGCGTTTATTACAAGCTGCAAATTATGACGTTGCAAAAGCACAGCGTGGTATAGTGTTTATAGATGAAATAGACAAGATTACAAGAAAATCTGAAAGCACTTCAATAACCCGTGACATTTCAGGTGAAGGGGTCCAGCAAGCTCTGCTTAAGATTATGGAGGGTACAGTTGCTTATGTTCCGCCACAAGGAGGGCGAAAACACCCACAACAAGAGTTTATACAAGTGGATACTAGTAACATACTATTTATTTGTGGAGGAGCTTTTGAAGGCCTCGATAAGATTATTGAAGCGAGAAAAAGGGAACGTCAGTTGGCTTTGGAGCAGATATAAGTCAGTCTAAAGAGCAAAAGAAAAAGAATGCTTTACATGATGTTCAACCTGAAGATTTAATCAAATTCGGTTTAATACCCGAATTTGTAGGGCGGGTTCCAATAACTGCTGTTTTAGATGAGTTGGATCATGAAGATTTAATACATGTGTTGACAGAGCCAAGGAATGCACTAATAAAACAGTACAAAGCATTGCTTGCGTTTAGCAAAGTAAACCTTGAGTTTTCAGATGAAGCAATATCAGCTATTGCTAAAAAGGCTATAAGCTATAAAACAGGTGCAAGAATGTTACGTGCTATCTTGGAGTCACTTTTGCTTGACGTTATGTATACAGCTGGAAACGGAGATTTTGAAGGTAGCACTATAGTAATCACTAAGAAAATGGTAGAATTAGGAAAAGCAACGGTTAATCATAATAATAATGGCAATGTTATAACGGTTAATGATTAATTTGAGGCATATATTATGAACATTGAACGTGCTGTGAGCTCTAGTTTTACTGCATTGCCAGTATTACCTTTAAGAGATGTAGTAATTTTTCCAAATATAATGGTGCCTTTATTCATAGGCAGAGAAAAATCTGTTAATGCACTAGAATATGCAACAAGTAGTAGTAGTCACCAAAATGAGATTTTTCTTGTAGCACAGAAAGATGGCTCTGTTGATAATCCAGAGCCTGAAGATCTTTATGAAGTAGGTGTGTTAGCAAACATTATACAACCATTAATAAAATTGCCTGACAATGCAGTAAAAGTTATAATCCGGGGGATAAGAAGGGGAAGAGTTGTAGAATATATTAGCTCTCATACTTTATTACAAGCCAGGGTAGAGTTAGACAATCATTATAAAGAAGATGAAGACAATATTGATTTAGAAGCTTTAAGGCGATCTGTTATAGACGCGTTCGATAGCTGGTGTAAGCTAAACAAGAAAAATCAGCCTGAAGTTGCCATTAACCCCATTGATCAAATCAAAGAAGTTGATCAACTTGTAGACACGGTAGCTTCACATTTAAATATAAAAGTATCGGATAAACAAAGCATACTTGAGGCTTATGACCCAAAAGAGCGTTTAAAAAAAGCTTTTGCTTTTATTGAGGGAGAAATAAGTATTTTGAACGCACAAAACCGTTTATATAAGACAATTAAATCGCAAGTTGAAAGCACTCAGAAAGTTTACTACCTTAACGAGCAATTGAAAGCTATACAGAAAGAATTAGACGAATTTGAGAATGGTGATGAAGGGAATATACTCAATGAATTTGAAAAAAAGATAAATGAAACAAAGCTTTCTCAGGAAGCAAGAGAGAAAGCTATAACTGATTTGAAGAGATACAAGAAAATGAATCCCATTTCTCCTGAAGCTACAGTTATATCTAGTTACTTGCATTGGTTACTTGATTTGCCGTGGGGAAAGTACAAAGATGCAAAAATTAACTTAAATGCAGCTAAGAAAATCTTAGATGAAAATCATTATGGCATAGAGAAAGTAAAAGATAGGATAATAGAATTTTTAGCAGTATTAAAAAGAGTAAAAGAGATAAAAGGTCCTATACTTTGCTTGGTTGGACCGCCAGGTGTTGGTAAAACTTCTTTAGCTAAGTCTATGGCAGGAGCAGTAGGAAGAGATTTTGTTCGCATAGCTCTTGGTGGTGTGCGTGATGAGTCCGAGATACGAGGGCATAGGAAAACTTATATTGGCTCAATGCCTGGTAAAATTATTCAACATATGAAAAAAGCTAATTCATGCAACCCGCTTTTTCTGCTTGATGAAATAGATAAGATGGGTTCTGATTCGCGTGGCGATCCTGCATCTGCATTACTTGAGGTTTTAGATACTGAGCACAATAAACACTTTACGGATCATTACTTGGAAGTTGAGTTTGATCTTTCAAGTGTAATGTTTGTAGCTACGGCAAACAGCTTAAATTTGCCACATCCTTTGCGTGATAGGATGGAAATTATACAATTGTCCGGGTATACTGAAGATGAAAAAATCAGTATTGCTACACACCACCTTATTCCGAAGTTAAAGAAGGAGCATGGTTTGTATCAGAAGGAATGGGACATAACTAATGAGGCGTTATACAAGTTGATACGTTTATATACACGTGAAAGTGGTGTGCGGAGTATGGAAAGGGAGCTTGCAAAGCTCATGAGAAAGGCAGTTAAAGAAATATTGACTGATAAAAATAAGAAAATATCCGTAGGGGTTGACAATTTACAAGATTATTTAGGGGTACGTAAATATACCTTTGGTATTGCAGAAAATGAGAGTTTAGTGGGAGTAGTAACTGGGCTTGCCTATACTGAAACAGGTGGTGATATTTTGATGATAGAATCAGTCCTAATTCCGGGCAAGGGAGAAATAAAATACACAGGAAAGCTTGGAGAGGTTATGCAAGAATCTATAAAAGCTGCGTATAGTTATATTCGATCAAATTGTTTGTTTTTTGGTATAAAGCCCGAAAAATTCCAAAATAATGATATACATTTACATGTACCTGAGGGTGCGGTACCAAAAGATGGCCCTTCTGCTGGCGGCGCGGTATGTACGTCTATTGTTTCTCTTATGACGAATATACCAGTTAACAAAAATGTTGCTATGACAGGCGAAGTGACATTGCGTGGTAGAGTTTTAGCTATTGGGGGCTTAAGAGAAAAATTGCTTGCAGCGCTCAGAGGATCAATCAAAACTGTGATTATACCAAGTGAAAATGAGAAAGATATGCAAGAGATTCCGGCAAGCATCAAAGAGGGGATCAACGTAGTTTTTGCTAAGAATATTGATGAAGTTATGAAAGTTGCTTTAATGCACCCTACTACTCCAATTGATAGTGATAATCAAAATAGTGTGCCTTCCTCTATAGAAAATAAAGATGATACTTTTCCTATGTCGGAAACATTGAAGCATTAGATTAAGAAGATATTATACAATCTCCATTTCTCTTTTGTCCGGCAAAAACCCACCAACTTGCGCATTCCATAAGGATATGACCTGCTTTGCTGTGATATTATTCATCAATGCCAATTAATTTGAAAAATTTATAGCGCTTTATATTATAATACTTTATCAATCAAAAATAAAAAGAGAAAATGACCGTGCTCAACATACAAAATAACGCTACACTTTGTAAACAGTGGATATTCTTAGCAGTATGTGCTCTTGCTTGCTCTGGGTTACTGTCAATAATTGTTATTTTTTTACGATTGCCTTTTATCTCCTCTCTCGTTCCTTCTGCACAATATATCTTTGATAATGCGCTGGTGATACACGTGAATTTGTCAATTTTGGTGTGGATGTGCTCTATAATATCTCTGCTCTTTATCATAAACCTACAAAATACCAATAGTTGGTTTAACTTTTCATGGGTTCTATCAACCCTTTCGATGCTGCTGATGTTTGTATCTGCATTCGTTCCAAACACTGAAGTTATCAAAAGTAACTATATTCCCGTGTTACAAAACAAATTATTCTTATTTGGTCTTGGTTTGTTTACCACCAGTATATTAGTAAATGCAATGCTAGCATACACATCAAAAAAAGAGGTTTCATTTCTCTCTGTGGGGCAAGTTGGGCTGGTTATTACACTTGTTTCGTCATTTCTTTGCTTTGTTTTAGCATATCAAAATATGCCTCCAGGTCTATATCACTCAGATAAGAATTTGTTTTACGAATATCTCTTTTGGGGAGGCGGACATTTATTGCAGTTTGCTTTTACTCAAGGAATGTTTTTAGTCTATTTAATAATGTTAAGCGATGCTAGTTTAGCTTCAAGCAATAAAATTACTATTTTACCACTATTTATAAACACAATTTTGGCTATGGGTGCATCGTTTATATATTTTGTTTATCCAATTGATAGCGCCAAGTTAATACAGTTTTTTACTTGGCATATGAGAATTGCTGGAGCAGTTTTGCCGTGCTTTTTGATAATATTAGTGTGCTGCAACATCAGGACTTTTACTAATGATAAAAGCAACTATTTATTACATTCATTTTTATTGTTCATTTATGGAGATGTGCTTGGAGTGCTGACTATTGAAGGAAATGTCACCATTCCCGCTCATTATCATGGTTCTGTAGTTGGGATCACTATAGCTTTTATGAATTTCATTTATTGGCTGTTACCTAAATTAAACTTTAAAGAGGTAAAAAGTTCCATGGTAAGATTACAGATTTATGCTTACAGTGTGGGGCATTTTCTCCATATTACTGGACTTGTATGGCTTGGTGGATATGGTGCCTTAAGAAAAGTTGCAGATCTGCCAAGTATTTCATCAATGTTGGCACGTGCTTGTTTTATTGCGGGTGGAGCTATATCAGTTATTGGTGGAATGTTGTTCGTAATAATTGTGCTTTTACATCTGTTAAAACGCAAAGCGCGTACCAACTAACCCATAGAAACGAAAAAACTTACTTGACAAACTCCGCCAGCCCCCTTATTATGACAATAAGGGTATTTATGACTCAAAACTTGTTTTTGACCTGCAGGCTCAATGACAAAATTCAGTAAAAAACTCAGGTATTTATTGGCGGATTACATAAAATTATAGCGGCTGCATGTCTTTTTTATTTTTTCTACATTCAGCCAAATCGCGCTTATTTTAAGCGTTAGCACATTATTACAGCGCCACTTACAGTAATATAGAGTCAAAACTCGCACCACGGGGCTTCTTTTGCCTTTTTTTCCGCTTGGTAAATTTCTTAATGTTTGTAGCTAAAGCAATTTAAGAGACCGAAAATGGTGTCATTCCAGCGCGTGACGCTGGAATCTAGTCTTTATTATGCAGCCACTTATTTAAAGTTAAGTTTTCTGGATCCAAGTAGTCAAGCTACTCGGATGACACCTTGACAATCGTCATCCTGCTACGTGTTAGCGGATGAGATACCGCGAATGAATCGCGGTATGACGTAGGATTGCTGTCATCCCGCTGCTTGTTAGCGGGATCTATGTGAGATACCGCGGCAGTGTGACGGTTCGCGGCGGAATGACGATAACCTCGTCATTCCGCTACTCGTTAGCGCCGTGGCGGTATGACGTCTTAGCTATAGTTAACAATAGAAGCAAAACTCATCCTTTTGAAAGAGGAGGAGATTTTTCTGGATCCTCAGCGGGGATTGATTTTGGATCTGATAATTCTGTATTTACCTTGATTGGCTCTAATGGAGTTTTCTGCTCTTCCGGTTTATCGTCTGGAATTGGAACAGGCCAATCCATAATGTTTTGCGGTATAACTTCTGCTTCTTTAGCTTCTTTTTGACCTGTTGAAGATGGTGTATCAACTCCTGCGTTTTTAGTAACTTCTTGTTTTAGTTGTTTATTTTCTTCTTGTAATTGCTTTAAATTTTTCTTTAACTCGTCAATCTCTCTTATTTTTTGTTTTAATTGTTCAGATATAGTTAGTTTGTCTCTAGTCAATTTTTTGTTTTCTTGTCTTAACCCACTAGCTATTCTGCTTGAGTTGTTGTTTACAGCTTGTGTACCTTGGTCTTGCTGCTGCATGCTTGTTCCTCTACTTTCATATTCAACTTCAGTTTGAGTTGCCTGACCTTTTTCCTGCTGTAATATGTTCTGCAGTTGCTCTAGACTCTCTTTGACAGATGCCAGCTCTTCCTGTGTACACGTTAACATCCCTTCCTTTTCCTTAAGCTGTTGTTTAAGCTTATCTATTTCTGATTGTTGCTTTCTGAACGATGTTGAATCTGTACTTTTTGCTCTTAATTGTCTAAATAAATTTTCCTTTTCTTCTGCCAATTTTTCTATTTGCTCAGTCAGCTTATCTTTATTATCGATAAATTCAATCTCAGCTTGTTTTAGTTTACGGGTTAAATTTTCAATATACTCACTATCTTCGTTTTTTACTTCCGAATACTTTGCCCTTAAATCTTGAAGCTTTCCTTCTAATTTCTGGCTCTCTCTTACTATCTGCTGTATCTTTTCATCCTTCTGCTTAATTTCTTTTCTCAAACTCTCTATTTTCTCATTTTTCTCCACTTCTTCTATCTCATCTGCAAGAGACTTTTTACCTATACCAGATTGCTGAATTGCCATTTCTAAATCTTCTTTTTCTTTGTACAGTTGATTTAATTCCTTAACTAACTCTTGATTCTTTAATTGCTCTTTACTCATAAGCGACTCAATTAAAGTACCTTGTTCCTTTATTCTTTGATTTTTTTCAGATATAACTTGCCGTTGTTCATTAACTTCATCTCTCAAGAAGTCACGTTCTAATCTTAGATCCTCAAGCTGCTTTGCCTGCGCTGCAAAATATTTAGCAAATGTTTCTTTTTCTTTCTCTAATTCCTCAATTTCGTCTACTTCACCTTTTGCTCCTTCTTGTTCATGCTCTTCTTCATCACTAGACATATCATCCTCAAGTATTTCATCTTCATCACTAAATTCACTAACACTAGAGAAAGAACTTCTACGTGAAGAAGGTGTGCTAGGAGAGGAATACCCACTGCTGCTTGGTGTAGGTGACTGTGGTGATATATGTGGATCTTTTGTAAATATTTCCTCTGCTGGTACTTGCTGATCGTCTACACTCCTGGACATGTCAGTAAAAGCTTGATGCAGAGTTTTTCCATTGATAAAAACTTCTTTATTCTGCTCAACTAATTTTAATATTTTATCTTTTATTTCCTCTGGTGTGAACTTTAAATCACCAAACTTTGGCTCACCAATGACACTTTGTATACCACTAGAATCCAATTTTACGATCATGCTACAGTCTATGCTGTTACCTTCAGAATCTTTAGCCTGCCAGTTAATGGTCATTTCACATGAGCTTGAACCAGTAAAATCATAGTGCCTTTCGCTGCCTTTTTTGGTCGCAGTTATTTGACTATCTTTCTCTAAAGATATGTTATAAACCTTACCTTCTCTGCTGGCTCTTAAAATATTGCTAATTTCTATTGGTTTTTCTTCATTTTCAAATCTAATTTTGAAGTCGTTATCTTTTGTTGAATACGCTAAGAAATTTTGACCAGGCAGAGACGACTTAAGTTCTTTATGCATTGTGTTTATTGATTGCTCAAATTTTTGGAACTCCTTTTCCCACTTTAAATTTATCTGTCCTGTAATGTCCTCATCTTTGCGTAAAGGACCAATAAAGTACCAGATTAAATTTTCTTCCTCCAGTCTTTTAATAAAATCCTGAAGATCGTTGCAAGATTCAATGACACTTAGAATATCATTTTTCTTCTGTTCATCTACATTTAGACTTTGATTCTCAGCTATAAATACATTTTCGTTTTCCTGTGGCATAATTTTGCATCTTTAAAAAGTATACTATAATATTAACAGATTTTTTTTAAAAAATCAACTAATCGTTGAGTAAATAAACTTGAGCACTTGTCCATTATGTTATATAGTAGTTACTCCTTAAGCAGTGCAGTATGGACAATACCATTATAAGAAAATACGATATTAGAGGTATAGTAGGCAAAGATTTGCAGATTAATGATGGGTACGAGATAGGTAGAAAGTTTGGCCAAACCGTAGCTAGTGTTTGTGTCGGCTACGACAGCAGAATAGATTCACCAGGTATAGAAAGAGAATTAATTAGGGGCTTAACTTTATCCGGTGCAAATGTTATACGCGTTGGACTATGCTCTTCACCTATGCTCTACGCTGCAACACAAATCACGCAGGCGGATCTTGGTATTGTAATAACCGCTTCTCATAACCCAAGTGAATACAATGGCTTTAAATTTTTTAGTAATAAAAAAGTCTTCTCAGATCAAGAGATAAAGGAAATTATAAGCAATCCAATTAAAGACAGTACAAGGATTGGAAGCTTAATTAACATAAATATATATAGTGAGTACATTCGCATATTAAAAAGTGCAGTGAAGAACGATACTACACAGAAATTAAAAATAGCCTGGGATTGTGGAAATAGTCCAGCAAGTGGAATTATAAGGTATATTGAAAAGATCTTGCCTGGTCATACACACATCGTAACCAATAACTCTATAGATGGGGCATTTCCACTGCATGATCCAGATCCCATAGAGGAAAAAAATCTCGCTCAATTAATTGACATTGTGAAGGAATATGGATGTGATCTTGGCATTGCGCTAGATGGCGATAGCGATAGGGTGCGCTTAATTGATAATAAAGGCAGTGTTGTTTCCAATGACCATTTATTTATAATTTTTGCACGTGAAGTGTTGGAGGAATATCCAGAAAGCAAAGTTATTGCCAACGTAAAAATGAGTATGAAAGTGCATGATTTTGTTAGTAAGTTAGGAGGGCAAGTTATTACCTGCGCTACTGGACATTCACTAGTTAAGAAGAAGATGGTAGAGGAAGAGGCAAAGTTTGCTGGTGAATTAAGCGGGCACTTCTTCTTTTCTGAGCTAGGTTTTGATGATGGGCTATATTCTGCTGTTAAAGCAGTTGACATTTTGCTTAAGAAAAACCAAAGCCTATCTCAGGTAATTGAGGATTTACCGAGGTTATATATCACTCATGAAGTAAAGATTGTAGTGAAAGATGAGAAAAAATTTCAAATAATTGAATCAATAAAGAAAATACTGGAGAAGCAAAATATTGTATTTTCAGATCTTGATGGTGTTAAAGTAACCGATAATAAAGGTTGGTGGCTTCTTAGGGTATCAAATACGCAAAACTGCATTACAGCAAGATGCGAAGGAGAGACTTTAGAAGGTTTTGAACTTACTAAAAAGGTTTTGTTCCATTACATTGATGAAGCAAGGTCTTTAAATTGTAGCTATTCACAGAAATAAATTTGATTTATAAAATTGGCATGAAAGTATAAAGATAAATAGGCTAAATGTACTTATCACCTGGTCAGGCTGCAGCATTATTTCGTGTAACCGTTTGCGGGTCCACTTAATTCTGCAATTCTTTGATCTCACTCATGGAGAGGCCAGTAAACTTAACAATAGTGGTGACATCAACATTATTAGCCAGCATTGTTTTTGCAACTTCAATTTTTCCTTCCTTTTTAGCATCATCAAGTTTTTGTTCAAGAACAGCGCCGGACAGATAAAACCTGTCAAACCAAAAAGAAACTTCCTAGCTGAGTGTATGGCAAATTTTATGTATAATTTTGTAGAGAAGAGCTTTTTGCAGTTATAGCCGAACTGTGCAATGGTGCCTTAAGTGCCCGTAGGACAGCGTGGCTTTGGAGGAACGGTCGAACCACTGATGGAGCCTTTTGGGCTACCTCGATTAGAAGAATGTATAACTCAATCGTCCCAAGCTTAAGCACTTCTCAATTATGGATTATTATATAATGGAGATTAAAAATGGCAAAGTTCAAAAGTAAATTAGAGATAACGAATCCTAATGCAGCAGGAATCGATGTTGGCTCGGCTGTACATTATGTATGTGTACCCGAAGGAAGCGATGAACAACGTATACAAAAATTTAGCTGCTTTACGGAAGATCTCTACAACATAGCAAAATGGTTGAAAAAATGTAAAGTTAATACAGTAGCCATGGAGTCAACAGGAGTGTACTGGATTCCTTTGTTTCAAGTACTTGAATCACACGGATTTGAAGTAAAACTGGTAAACGCAAAACATGTTAAAAATGTACCTGGGAGAAAATCAGATGTGCAAGATTGTCAATGGATTCAACAACTACACAGTTACGGGTTACTCCAAGGGTCATTTAGGCCAGATGATCAAATGTGTGTATTGCGTAGTTATGTTCGGCAACGTAAAAATTTAATTGAAAATGCTTCTACACATACTTTGCGTATGCAAAAAGCGCTAACACAAATGAATATTCAACTACATAAAGTTATAAGCGATACAACTGGTGTAACTGGAATGCAAATTATTAAAGCAATAATAGATGGTGAGAATAATCCTGAAAAATTGGCTGAACTAAGAGATGGACGAATAAAAAGTGATAAATCTGTTATTGCAAAAGCATTAGCAGGAAACTATAGAAAAGAACACCTATTTACATTAAAGCAAGAATTTGAGCTATATAATATTTATCAGGAAAAAGTAGCAGAATGTGACAGGAGCATTGAAGAATATTATAAAACATTTGAGACAAAGTCTGATGAGAGTAAAAAGTTAGGTGAAGAGAAAAATAAGCACAGAAAAAGTAAACCAAACTTTGCTTTGCATGAAGAATTATATCGAGTAACTGGTATAGATTTTACCAAAATTCCTGGATTGGATATACTAACTGTACAAACTATCATTTCGGAAGTTGGTATTAACTATAATAAATGGCGATCAGAAAAGCATTTTACTTCGTGGTTGGGGCTAAGCCCTGCTAATAAAATTACAGGGGAAAAAGTGTTTAGCACAAGAACACGTAAAGTCATTAATCGTGCCGCGAATGCATTTCGAATGGCTGCTCACTGTGTATCAAGAAGCAATAGCGGAATAGGTGCATATTGTAGAAGGTTAAAAAAACGACTAGGTGCACCAAAAGCGATTACTGCTACGGCAAGGAAATTAGCATGTATCTTTTATAGTATGTTGAAGTATGGACAAGAATATGTAGAAAGAGGAATAGATTATTATGAAACACGTTACAAAGAGAAAGTTGTAAAAAATTTAATCAAAAAGGCACAGGAATTCGGTTATATCTTAGTTCAACAGGAATAACTAATGGGAAGTTTCTTAGAAGCCCGTTCATCACGAATACGTTTTATTTCCTGTTCGTAGGCAATAAATTCTTTCTCTGACCAGTTGAATCTATTTAGTTCTTCATATGCCTTTTTAATTATTACATCACTACCTATTATCTTTTCCAATTCTTCTTCGCTAGTTTCATCTGCATATTTAAAATAATAGATCCATTTTTCAACTATACTCTCCAATTGGTCTTCTTTAGTTTTAGGAAATTTTGGTAACTCAATAAATGTAAAATAAAAATCTTTTAAATCATGTTCATAGCTATCTTTGTCTAACATTACATGATCTGACTTATACTCAGATTTATTAGGAAAGAGAATACAATCAGCAATAGCAATAAAGATAATTTCTTTAAGATTATGATATTGATCACCTTTATCAGCTTGCCTTGAATAAGCTTTAGCAGCGTAATATTGAGCGCGTTTTTCAAAGCCTTTAGTTTTGGCAACTTGGTCAGGTAAGGAAGCAGTATTACTACTACTCCCTCCCTTAGAAACGCAGCATGCAGGTTTCCCCACACTACGCTTGAGCCCCTTATCTAAGTTCTTCTTTTCTCGAACCGGCTTGTCTTTCATAAATCCTCAGAATACATCAACTTTAGTGGTGACACTAACAGTAGAGAACCTTCTCTTGAAAAGGAGCTTGCTAACATTCTTGTTCGTTTCACTCTCTCATCAAAATACTTTTTCCATTTTAAGTCAAGGGGATTTGCATCCGCTCTGATTTTAACATGTCGTCTGATAGGTATATCAATCAGCTTAAGCAGTCTTAAATACCGTATCTCTTTTGGTTTGTTCTTGCATATGGGTGCAGCAAAAACCCATTGTCGTTGACCCATTACTTTGAAGTAACGATTCTTTATCCAACGTAATCCTTTACGAGGATGTCTTTTCTTTGCCCATTTCCATAAACTATGCCAAATTTCATTGTCGATTTTTCTAAACGCTTTTTTAGCACACACATGGTGATAGTAATTTCCCCATCCTCTCAGTAGAGAGTTAAGTGACTTAATTACTATAGCCTGAGTGTTCGCTATATTTGCTTTTATCAATGTACGTGCTTTATTAAGAAGTTTTTTAATACTTTCTTTCGAAGGTTTAATAATTAACTTCTTATTATATCTACGTACATTACAACCAAGAAAGTCAAACCCTGTTGTAATAAATGTAATCTTTGTCTTCTCTTCTGACAGAGCTAGACCTCTCTCATGAAGGAAAGATGATACTAATGGCTTAACTTCATTTTCCAGTAGTTCATGTGTAAAACCTGAAATAATAAAGTCATCTGCATACCTGATTACATTCACTCCACTTCTGATTTTTCCTCTTCTTTTGCTACCTAATTTACCAAAGCGACTTTCTAATAACTGTTCAAGACCATCTAAGGTAAAGTTAGCTAGTATTGGAGAAATTATACCTCCTTGCGGAGTGCCAGCAGTTGTGGGATACAAGGTTTTTGACTCTAGGAAACCAGCCTTTAACCAACTATGCAGAATTTTCTTCTCCATAGGAATATGCTTCATAAGCCATTCATGGTTAATGTTGTCAAAGCACCCTTTGATATCACCTTCTAGTATCCATTGTGGTCGATTGCGTCTTGCCAGTAATAAGTGACAAGCAGCAATAGCATCCACGCAGGATCTTTTAGGTCTAAAGCCATAGGAGTGACGGTCGCTGATCGTTTCAGATACTGGCTCCAGGGCAAACAGATATAATGCTTGCATGGCTCTATCTTTTATCGTTGGTATTCCAAGAGGTCTTCTTTTGCCATTAGATTTACTGATATAAATCCGTTTTAGCGGAGAAGGTTTATATCCTCTTTGCTTTAACTGCTTTATTCCTTGAAATTTAGCATTGCAAGTTAACCACAGTTGACGATCTACACCTGCCGTGTTTTTTCCTTGGTTTTCAGTTACTCTTTTAACAGCTAAAGCTTTGCTGCTAAAGGAGCGTGTGAGAAGACGCTGTAAAGCTTTTACCTTACCCCATCTTCCCTGTTGGACAGCCTTAACAATACGTCTTTGTAGCCTTATAACAACTTTTTGGCACTTCCTCCATGGCAATTGTTTCCATGCTTCGGAGTTGTCGGTAGGTGCACTTACAGTTTTATCTGTAATCATCTGCTTTCCTCCCTTAAGTGGTTAACAAAGTTTCTTGTCACGAGGGACCAAATGGAAGTCTGCTCGTTTTCACGCGAATTAATGTTACAAATTCTATCCATTTCGTTACAAAATGGCATTCGCTTTCTCCATTCTCCTTTACCTGCACTTTCATCAGCATTCCTTGCGGTTTGCTTGCCATGTAGGCAAAAATACAGGTTTACCCTGTTCCTTCTGTCATACAATAGTAGGTTAGGTGACTTCTCTATACCGGTGGAGTTATTATTTGCGTACATCTAGAAATGAAAAATGTAACTTATCCACATTATCTTTTGGTCAGAGCTTATCAGCATCTTTAGCTCCTTAATCATTACGATACTTATGAAGCTTCACTTACGTTCACCATACCACTAGCCTAGCCCTCCAACCACATGATGCTTGTAGTTTATGCTCCTCTCACGATTGAGCATCTTCTTTTCAAGAGGAGGTTCATTGTCCGCATCGCTTGTCACCAACCGGTTGCCCGATTCGCACTGATGCGTAGACTCAGATGGCAAAACATCTGGTTTAATAAGTTTTAGAATCCTTTCAGTTTCTTTCTGAATGAATTCCTCTCCTTTTAAACAATATGACCGAAGACTTTCAGGTCGCACCATTTCGACTATTACTTGCACCCCATTTTCATCCCTGCAGAGTACATCAACGATACTTTGTTTTTTAGAGGCAATTTCAGCATCTTGAATAGTGCTGAGGAATTCTATTTCTTTTATTTCATCTTTGCCAGTGAACCCCAAAATATCATTGAGAAAGTGAATGAGGATGTCTTTATTTTTTTCAGTACCAAAAATACGCCGGAACGCAACATCATTCTTGGGGTCGAGAAATTTAGAAAGAGCCATAAAAAAATTTTTAAATGTATCTTTATATTATATATTCTTATTGATAATAATTCAATAATTTGTCATCTTTTTTGTTAACTTTACTGATGTTGCCAGAAGGAACGTTGTTGCAAAATTTTGTAAAATTTATTATCCTAAGGTTTCAAGTCTTCACAGGTTTATTGGAACTATATGTACAATGTGTTTATCAGTGAAAATCCGGAGAAAATGATGGGGAAAAGTTAATACATTACTTTAGCCAGGGTAAATGCGAAGGCAATGCAGAAATGAAAAATCTGCTGGGAGGAAAGGGGGCAAATTTAGCAGAAATGTGCAATGTTGGCATTCCTGTTCCACCCGGTTTCACAATTTCCACCTCTGCTTGCAAAGTCTATTATCAAGACAATAGATCTTCTGTCATCCAAGTAGCTGACTACTCGGATCCAGAAAAAAATGTGGTCACGCACTGGAATGACATATGTAGTGAAATCAAAAACTACATGGCGATGCTCGAAAATGACATCGGTTGTAAGTTTGGGGATTTAAATAATCCCTTATTAGTTTCAATACGCTCTGGTAGTGTTAGTTCAATGCCGGGCATGCTTGATACTATTTTAAATGTTGGTCTAAATGATGAAACCGTTGTTGGGCTTGCAAAAAAAAGTGGCGAACGTTTTGCTTACGATAGCTACTGCCGCTTCATTATGATGTACTCCAATGTTGTACTACAGCTTGACCATCACCTATTTCAAGATGTTGTTGATAATAAGCAGCAAAAGAGTGGAGCAAAAAGCTTAGCTGATCTTGATGTTGATGTTTTAAAGAGAATTGTTAACAATTTCAAAAGGATAGTACATGAAAAAACAGGAAAACATTTTCCGCAGAACGTTGAAGAGCAATTGTTAAACTCAGTTAATGCAGTATTTACCTCTTGGAAAAATGATAGGGCTGTTTCCTATAGAAGAATACATAACATTCCTGAAAACCTTGGAACAGCGGTCAACGTGCAAGCAATGGTTTTCGGTAATTTAAATGATAATTCTGCAACTGGTGTGATATTTACACGAAATCCTTCAACTGGAGAAAAAAAGCTTTTTGGTGAGTTTTTGGTTAATGCTCAGGGTGAGGATGTGGTTTCTGGTGTTTATACTCCTATGCCAATTGACGGAGAGCAAGAAAACACCATGGAGAAGTTGCTGCCAAGTGTCTACCGAGAATTATGTGTGGTATGTGAAAAACTTGAAAGGCATTATAAAGACATGCAGGATATCGAATTTACTGTGCAGGACGGTAAGTTATGGATTTTGCAGACTAGGTCTGGCAAGCGCACGGCTGAAGCTGCTATTCGCATAATAGTTGATATGGTAAACGAAGGAACGATTACAAAAGAAGAAGGAATATTGAGAATTGATCCAAAAACTTTTGACAATTTATTGCATCCAGTTCTTGACGTTAAGAGTGACCAAAAAGTAATAGGGAAGGGACTGCCGGCTTCTCCAGGGGTTGCTTCTGGATATGTAGTGTTTAGTGCAAGTGATGCTGAAAAAGCTGCAGAGCAGGGTAAAAAAGTGATTTTAGTAAGGTCAGAAACGAGTCCTGAAGATATTAATGGAATGAATGCTGCAAGTGGCATAGTAACAGCACGGGGAGGGATGACCTCGCATGCTGCTGTTGTAACCCGTGGAATGGGTAAGCCATGCATTTGCAGTGTAAGTGGACTTTATATCGATAAAGATGGAACTTTCTTTTCTGTGGGGGATACAAAAGTAAATAAAGGTGAACCAATTACCATCAACGGAGGAACAGGGGAGGTTATGCTTGGCATTCTTCCTACAATTTCACCTGAATTATCGCAAGAATTCAAAACGATAATCAACTGGATAGATGAAATCAAAACGGTCAAAGTGAGAGCGAACGCTGATACTCCAAAAGATGCAAAAATTGCAAAAGAATTCGGTGCAGAAGGTATAGGCTTATGTCGCACAGAACATATGTTTTTCGCTAGTGATAGAATCGAATTCATTCAAAAGTTGATAATAGCTGACGATGAAAATGAAAGGGCAAATGCGCTCATTAAACTGGAAGAAATGCAAAAGTCTGATTTTAAAGAAATATTTTCTATTATGGAGGGTAGGGAAGTCACTATACGGTTGCTTGATCCACCCTTACATGAATTTTTACCCAATAATCAGTCTACTATAGAAAAAATCGCCAAATCACTTAGTAAGTCAGTTGAATCAGTAAAAAATAAAATAGCACAGTTGTCAGAAAAGAACCCAATGCTTGGCCATCGAGGTTGTAGACTTGCCATTTCTCATCCTGAAATATATAGCATGCAGATTAGGGCAATACTTAGTGCTGCAAATGAGCTAAAAAAGGAAAAAAGTGTAGAAATCAAGCCTGAGATCATGATCCCTTTTATAATGAATGAGAAAGAATTTATTCTGATATGCGAGCTAGCAAAGAAAGAATCCTCTGTCATCTCAGCTGGAATCCAGACGCAGATTCCAGCGTCACGCGCTGGAATGACATCAGACAAGGCTTATTCAATTGGAACGATGATAGAACTACCAAGAGCAGCACTGATTGCTGATAAGTTAGCAAAACATGCAGAGTTTTTTAGTTTTGGCACTAATGATTTAACGCAAACAACCATGGGACTTTCAAGAGATGATTCAGTTAATTTCCTCGATTCTTATAAGGAAAGCAATATATTTGACAATGATCCATTTGAAGTGCTGGACATCGAAGGGGTAGGGGAGTTAATCAAGATAGCCATTGAAAGAGGCAAAAAAACCCGAAAAGAAATAAAACTAGGTATATGTGGAGAGCATGGAGCAGATCCAAAATCTATAGAGTTTCTCATCGAATCAGGGGTGGATTATGTTTCATGCTCACCCTATAGAGTACCGGTTGCAAAGTTAGTGGCAGCACAGTTTAGTGTAAAATCTAAGTTTGTTGGGTAAGTGAGAAATATAGCAATAATATAACCACTGGTGACTTTCCTCACTTAGACAACTGTGTCAAGCACTGGAATGACACCCTACTTAACCGTTATACCGCCGCGGCGCTAACACGTAGCGGGATGACGATTGTCAGGGCCAGCGCCTCTATGATGTCATCCCAGTGCCCAGACTACTTGGATCCAGGAAAAAGAATGATGTCATGTAAGTAGCCTCCTTCTTCTGTCATCCCAGTGCTCCTTTCTCGTCATCCCAGTGCCCAGACACTGGGATCCAGGAAACTTAACTTTAAATAAGTGGCTGCATAATCAAGACTAGATTCCAGACTGGGATGACACCCTACTTAACCGTCATACCGCGATTCATTCGCGGTATCTCATCCGCTAACAAGAGATCCCGCTAACAAGTAGCGGGATGACGAATTACTATCTACACCGTCATACCGCCGCGGTATCTCTTAGCCGCTAACACGTAGCGGGATACTTAACCGTCATACCGCGATTCATTCGCGGTA
Organism: Wolbachia endosymbiont of Listronotus oregonensis; assembly: GCF_031205055.1. Taxonomy (NCBI): domain Bacteria; kingdom Pseudomonadati; phylum Pseudomonadota; class Alphaproteobacteria; order Rickettsiales; family Anaplasmataceae; genus Wolbachia; species Wolbachia endosymbiont of Listronotus oregonensis. Next base: position 1,359,032 of record NZ_CP102118.1, read on the forward strand.
TCTCAGCCGCTAACAAGAGATCCCGCTAACACGTAGCGGGATGACGGTTGTCGTTTAGCCATAAATATTTAAGAAATTTACCAAATGAAAAAAAAGGCAAAAGAAGCCCTAGTCATTGTCTATTTTCAGTATTTGGCGTTTTTTAAGTCTTAAACACTGCAATTTAGCTGCTTTTAATTGCAACTAACCTACGCTGCAAATGTTTAAGAAATTTACTAAGCAGAAAAAAAGGCAAAAGAAACCCCGTGTTAGCTAGTTGTCACTCTCTAATCCTGCAAATTGGCGTACTATACTGTCTAAACGACTTATAAGCGCGTTTCAGCTTATATAGGTAAAAACCCAGAAATGTTGTGAAGACATAGAGTGCACATAGTGCAAAAAATTAAAAATAAGACGCCAACTACGTTGTTTTCTTGCTGTTTAATCTGCACAGATGAAGATAACTGAATACCTTCAGTTTCATGATAAGGAGGCTGGCGGAGTTTGTCAAGTAATTCCGTTCCTTATGGGTAAAAAAAGAGAAACTCTAAGTTGCAGCCGCACGATGTTTCTCTTTTCTGCTGTTGATGATTATTTCGCCTATTGTAACTGCTGCTAAAATAAAGCAGTAATATACCTGTGTTAATAAAGAAACAGGTGATACAAAGGCGATGCTACCTGCCAGCAATAGTTGAGAACCATAAGGTAAGATGCCTTTTGTAGCACAAGCAAAAACATCTAATAAGTATGCACTGCGGTATGGTACAATATCGTGTTTCTGTGCGAGTCTTTTTGCAATGCCACCACTTAGTAAAATAGCAATGGTATTATTGGCAACTAAGGTAGTAAACATAGACGCAATTCCTGCTATCAAAAATTCAGCTTTAGTTTTTGTGATATTGCTTTCATCGATGAGTTTATGCAACGCTTTTTGACCTTGTTTGTACATTATATGGCTCAACCCACCGATAAATAGAGCAAATATTACTATTTCGTTTACTTTTTTGAAACCGTCGTACACGTCATGAGGAAATTGAACGATGGCATAATCAAAAAAAGCTATTCCTAGCACACCAGCAATAATTATGTTTACAGTTATTGTTACTAAAGTGGTGACTTCAAGCAGCCCCATGATTATTAAAGAAATATAAGGAATAATTTTTATTATAGAATAATAATCTAAATTTGATATAGAAATAATTTTTGTACTACTTGAAATCACTGCCAGATAGGTGAGTGTTATAATACCTGCAGTAAATGCAACCTTAGAGTTTATTTTAAGTTTATCTTTTGCTGAAGCTCCCTGTGAAGAAACAGATGCAATGGTGGTATCAGATATCATTGAGAGGTTGTCACCAAACACGGCACCACCTACTACAGTTGCAGTTCCTATTTCAAGGCCAAAAGCTCCACTTTTTGCCAGATTAACAGCTATAGGTACCATCAGCGCAACAACTCCCATAGATGTACCAATTGCAGTTGAAATAAAAGCAGAAGCCAAAAATACTCCAGGCAGCATTAATCTTGCTGGAAGGAAATTAAGAATTAAATTAGCAACAGTGTCTGCGCTACCAATTGATTGAGTAACCGCAGAAAATGCTCCAGAAAATAAAAAAATTAAACACATAGTAAGGGTATTTTTGTCACCCATGCCCTTGATAACAGTATCGATGTTATGCTGAATTTTATTTGTACCACGTGAGACAGCAAAAAATAGCGCTGGTAACAAGCAGATTACTGGTGAAACCTGATGAAGTGGATTATCAGTTCCGATAAAAGAAAAATAAGCACCACTTCCAAGGTACAAGATTAAAAAAACAATCAAAGGGACAAAAGCTGTCATTTTACTGTACCTCAAACTTACGACTATAACTAATTAAGTGGTTTTAAGCAAGTTTGTTTTTCACTAGTTTTGCAGGAAGTTGACAGCAGAGTTTTAAACTTCATATTTAATCTACTAAATAAATAGCACATGTAGCCGAAGGGTTTATATCTTGTGCTATACTTTATTTTATGTCATGCAAACAGTTGATATTAGCATACATCCAAATAAAGTAATGGAGAATATAAAAACCATATCAGTAAAAGACGATAACGTTAGGCTGGATAGGTACATCAGAAGAATCTTTCCTGATCTAAAGCAATCTGTAATTGAAAAATCTTTAAGGAAAGGGTTAATCAAAGTTGATGATTGCAAAGCAAAGTCTAGTGATAGAGTAAATTCTGGACAAACTATAACGCTGAAGCACTTGAATTATATTGAGAACGCTAATTCTGATCGCAAATATAATGAAAAGTTAGTGAATCTACTAAGAGAGAACATATTATATGAAGACGAATATATACTAGCTATAAACAAGCCCGCAGGGGTCATCGTTCAAGGTGGCGTAAAAGTAAAGATTAGCATGAGTGATTTGCTTGACCAAATAAGAGAGGGAGAAACATTTAAAATTGTCCATAGGCTAGATAGAGATACGAGTGGAGTGATAATATTCGCACGCAACGCTAATGTTGCCAGATACCTTATGGAAGAATTTAAAGGACGAAGAGTAAAAAAAACTTATTTAGCATTAACTTCTGGCATACCGAGCAAGGATAGTGGAACAATAGACTATCCATTGGTGAAAAAATATGTTTCAGGTCAAGAAAAAGTGGTCGTTGATGAAAATTCACCTCAGAATGCCACTACGCATTTTTCAATTATAGCAAAATCCAAACACAATGTTGCTTATTTAAAATTACAACCAATTACCGGCAGAACCCATCAGTTACGTGCACATTTAGCTCATATAAATTGCCCTATTCTTGGTGACGGTAAATATGGTGGTAAAAAAGCTTTTATTGATGGGATAGCAAATAAAATTCACCTTCATTCGCATTCTTTATCTTTAAAACTGCCAAACAATAAAGAAATCACTATCACCGCTCCTATCACTAAACACATCGAAAAATCCATTGAAGCGCTATTTTTCGACTGAAACGATTTCACCAATCAACTTTTCTGTCTTTGGCTTTAATTTGAAGCACAGATATTAGGCTAATTAATGCGCAGGCAGTAAGATAAATGCCTGCTGCAAGTTTTGTTTCGGTTTTTTCTATAAGCCACATGCATATGGATGGAGAAAGGCCACCAAATATTCCTGCAGATATGTTATGTGCGAGGCTAAAGCCCGTGCACCTAACTTTCGTTGGAAATAACTCGCAAGCAAGAGAATTATATATTCCAAAAGATGCACTTATTGGTATGGTTATTAGCCAATAAGTGGGCGTTATAACATAGTGATTATCATACGATAATAGCGAAAGTACCGGCAAACCGGCGCAAGCTAGAGCTACTAATGTAGGAATCATTACATTTTTTCTTCCAACTTTATCAGACAGTATTGCAAACAGCACTGCAGACGCTCCAAATGTAATTTCAACTATAATCCTTACTACATTTTTAATATTGATGCCTGAGAGAATAAGTTCTTTTACAGATATGTTGTAAAACATGATTGCTGAATAAACGATTGCATTTTGGGCAACGCCAAGCCCAATTGCTAGCACAAATGCCTTTTTATAGTCCCTGATTAATTCTAAAAATGGAGAATCAGATAAGCTTCTATTTTGATCATGAATTTTATATGCTAGGCTCTCTTCCATTATGTATCTTATTAAGAAGCCTATTATGCCCATAATAAAGCAGAAATAGAAGAGCAACCTCCAGCCCCAAATTTCATAATTTTCACCTGTAAATTTTTTGCAAATAGCTATCATTACAAAACATGTAATAGAACCAAGAGCACCACTAAAAGCTTTCATGCTACCTAAAAAGCCTAGATTTTTTTTATCGCTTGAATGCTCTATTAAAAAGGCTGAGTTGATACTCGTTTCCCCTCCTGTTGCCATTCCTTGTATTATTCTACAAAGCAGAAGTAATATAGGAGAAAATATTCCTATTTCTTTAAATCCTGGTATGACCGCAATTGCAGTAGATGATATCGAAGCTAATATTACGGAAGTCAGCAAAACTTTCCTCCTACCGTACTTATCTCCAATGCAACCAAAAATAAACGCACCAAGCGGTCTAAATCCAAATCCAATTGCAAAACTACCAAGAAATTTGATTGTGCTTAAATAATCGCTTTCTGAAGGAAAAAAAACATTGCTTATTATATGTGTTAAAACTCCAAATAGAGTTACTTCATACCATATAATCATATTGCAGATTATGCTTGATAGTATTGCTTTTTGAATATCGTTCATGATTTTCGGTTTACCACACTCCGCTATAAAAATTTTTATTCAATAACCTTTAAGGATAATTCACGTAAATGTTTATTGTCCACTTCAGAAGGAGCACCCATTAGAACATCTTCACCTTGCTGGTTCATAGGAAAACAGATTACTTCACGAATATTTGGCTCATCAGCAAGCAGCATAACCATTCTGTCAACCCCTGGTGCTATACCGCCGTGAGGCGGCACTCCGAACCTGAATGCACGCACGAGCGCACCGAATTTTGTATCAACTTCTTCTTTGCTGTAGCCTGCAATGGCAAAGGCCTTATACATGATATCCAGCTTGTTACTACGAATCGCCCCGCTTGACAGTTCTATTCCATTGCAAACAAGATCATATTGGTAAGCAAGGATATCCAGTGGATTTTTGTCCTCTAAATCTTTCAAGCCACCATGTGGCATGGAGAATGGGTTATGAAAGAAATCGATTTTTTTACTTTTATCGTCATATACAAAATAGGGAAAATCAATGATCCAACAAAACTTGAAGATATTATCATCTATAAGACTGAGTTCTGACCCTAAAAGAGTGCGCACTTTCCCTGCAATTGTTGCTGCTTCATTTTCCTTATCAGAAGCAAAAAATACACTATCTCCAGGCTTTACATCCGTTATTTCTTTTATAGAATTTAGCCTGTTTTCATCAAGGAATTTAGCAATTGGCCCTTTTGCGATGCCGTCCTTATCAAATGTTATATACCCAAGCCCCTTAGCGCCGAATTCTTTTTGCGCATGTTCTATTTTTTTATCAAAGAAGCTGCGTGGTTCTTCTGCTGTTTTAGGAGCAGGGATGGCTCTCACTACCATACCGCGCTCAATATTGCTTTTGAAAATATTGAACTCTGAATCACGGAAAATTTCTGTAACATCGCTGACTAATAATGGATTGCGCAGATCTGGCTTATCAGATCCATATTTGAGCATTGCGTCTTTGTATGTAATGCGCGGAAAATCTTTATCAACTGATTTGCAAGAAAATTTGGCAAACACTTTATATAAGGTAGACTCAATAATCTGAAAGATGTCTTCTTGAGTCACAAAAGACATTTCAAGATCTAGTTGATAAAACTCCCCCGGAGAACGGTCAGCCCTTGCGTCTTCGTCACGGAAACACGGTGCAATTTGAAAATATTTATCAAACCCTGAAACCATGAGCAATTGCTTAAAAATCTGTGGAGCTTGCGGCAATGCATAAAATTTACCAAGATTTAGTCTGCTTGGCACCAAATAATCACGTGCACCTTCAGGGGACGAAGCAGTAAGTATTGGAGTCTGAATTTCCAAAAACCCTTGCTCTATCATGAGCTTGCGGAGTTCTGCAATAATTTGTGAGCGCAGAATAATATTGTTGCGGGTGTTTTCTCGCCTTAAATCAAGAAAACGATATTTAAATCTCATATTTTCTGGGTATTCTTGTTCGCCAGCAATGCTCGCTAATATACTTCTTTCTTCTTTTGCTATTTCTTCATCACAGTGGAACTCAACTTCTGATTCAACGTGTAAATTGCTAACTACAACCTCAATTTCTCCGGTTGCGATAGAGCTGTTTACCGTATCTTCAGTTCTAGCTTCAACTATTCCTGTAACAGTAATTATACTCTCCAATTTTAAATTTGATGTCTCATCAAAAAAGTCTTTATCATTATTAAATACTAGTTGAGTGATTCCATAGAAGTCTCTTAAATCAACAAAAATTAAGTTACCGTGATCGCGCTTACGATATAACCATCCAGAGAGGTAACTTCCTTTTACGTCGTTCTTCCTTAATTCTTCACACGTGTGAGTTTTATAGCAGTTCATATTTGTTTTACTTCTAAATTCTTTAAAAAGTATAGAAATAAACCTTACTACATACAAGCCCATTCTCAGATATTTGTCCAATTTACGAAATAGAGCAGTATTACTTTTATACTGTCTTTACCCGCAAAGAAATTGCACAATTTCTATAATTATGGTATAATAGTAAGGGTATTTTTAATGAATTAGATACAGGAAATGCCACTTACACAGATCATATTATATAGCGTAACATTACTTGCTGTAGCTGCAGTATTTCTCTTTTTGAGAAAAATATACAAAAATCGCATTAGAAAAATCATATTTCCTAGAAAAGTTTTTAAAGAAGAGTGGGAAGAAGACAGAAAATTCAACGAATTATATCAAAAAAATAAGCAAAAAGAGTTGATGAAACAACAGGAAATGCTACGCGAAAAGCAAAAAGATATACAGGTTTATAAAGAAGATCTAGAAATAGTTGACATAGCAAAACCGGTAGGTAAATGGACAAAGATGGTTATGATGGGTAATGGTTTAATGCAGCGTTTTGCACAATTGATACATAGAGAAGGCGGAAAGAAAGGATTTTGGGAGCTATTTGTAAAAGCTCAGGCTTCAACTCAAGGTAAACATAAGGGGAAGGGCAGATAATTCATGCTCGAATGTGAAAATTTATCCTGCGCTCGTAATAACAAAGTATTATTTAAACATCTCAGTTTTAAAGCTGAGCCAAAATCAAAGATTCTAATCACTGGTCCAAATGGTAGTGGTAAAACCAGCTTAATTAGAAGTTTATCTGGACTTTTACCGCCGGTATCAGGCAATATAAGGTACTGCGGAAAAGACATATATGATGATCCAAAATCCTATATACCTTCTATGGTCTACGTAGGGCATAAGAATGCCTGTAAAGATAGCTTAACTGTTGCCCAAAACATAGAATTCTGGGCAGGAATACGAAATACTAGGGAATTGATTGTGGCAGCTATTTGTTGCTTGCAGTTGCAGCCTGTAATTAATATTAGATATGGCGAACTTTCTGCAGGCTGGAGAAGAAGAGTTGCACTTGCTCGCCTCTTGATTTCTAATGCAAACGTTTGGCTGATAGATGAACCATTTTGTAATCTTGATAGTGCAACGTGTGAATTAGTGCTGAACCTAATCTCAATACGCTCTGAGCAAAATGGTATAGTAATTATTACAGGGCATAGCTCTACAGAGCAATTGTGTGATTTTACAACGATTGATATACGCGATTTCAATAGACTTCTTGCATAGTTTTTGGCAGCACGTTAACAACCGTTAGAAACGAAAAAACTTCCTTGACAAACTCCGCCAGCCCCCTTATCATGATAGTGAAGGTATTCAGTTATCTTCATCTGTGCAGATTAAACAGCAAGAAAACAACGTAGTTGGCGTCTTATTTTTAATTTTTTGCACTATGTGCACCTTATGTCTTCACAACATTTCTGGGTTTTTACCTATATAAGCTGAAACGCGCTTATAAGTCGTTTAAGACAGTATAGTACGCCAATTTGCAGGATTAGAGAGTGACAACTAGCTAACACGGGGTTTCTTTTGCCTTTTTTTCTGCTTAGTAAATTTCTTAAACATTTGCAGCGTAGGTTAGTTGCAATTAAAAGCAGCTAAATTGCAGTGTTTAAGACTTAAAAAACGCCAAATACTGAAAATAGACAATGACTAGGGCTTCTTTTGCCTTTTTTTTCGTTTGGTAAATTTCTTAATGTTTGTAGCTAAAAGAGCCCAAGAGAGGTGTCATCCCGCTGCTTGTTAGCGGGATCTATGTTAAGAGATACCGCGAATGAATCGCGGTATGACGTAGGACTGCTGTCATCCCAGTGCCCAGACACTGGGATCCAGTTTTCCATATAATCTCATCGAAAATGTTGTAACCACTTTCTATGCTAGTTTGCTTGCTTACAAGCAAACTTTTCTGGATCCCAGTGTCGGGGCACTGGGATGACACCATTCTTTTTCCTGGATCCAAGTAGTCAGGGCACTGGGATGACAAGAAGAGGGCACTGGGCCGTCATAAAGGAATCAGTTTCAGCTACTCGGATGACAAGAAGAAGGCTACTTAGATGACGGGAGAAGGAGCTACTTGAATGACATCGTTTACTATACAATGTTCGTACAGTTAGTTGCCACCTGGATAAAAAAAAGAAGCCTACTTAGCTAACAAATTTGTAAACATCAGTATACAACTCATCAACGCTTGGTTCTTTACTATTTTTGGCAAAATCTTCCGACTTTTTTACTAAATCACGTACTTCCTTATCAATTACTTTACATTCTTCTTCTGAAGCAATTTTATTATCTATCATGTATTTCTTTAAAGTGCCTATAGGGTCATGATTTTGCTTCATATCTTCAACTTCTTCTTTTAAGCGATAAGTAGCAGGATCTGACATCGAATGGCCGCGATATCGATATGTCTTCATTTCAAGCAGGATAGGCCCTTTTCCGCTGCGTGTGTGTTCCGCTGCTTCGCTTGTAGCCGCATAAACAGAGAAAAAATCCATTCCATCAACTTGTTTTCCAGGAATACCAAAACTTTCTCCTTTTTTATATAGCTCAGTTACCAAAGTGGATCTTTCTACAGAAGTACCCATTGCATATCCGTTATTCTCTATAATATAAACTACAGGTAACTTCCATAAAGCTGCCATATTAAATGATTCATATGTTTGCCCTTGATTTACAGCACCGTCACCAAAATACGTGAATACCACGTTGTCTCTTTTCTTATATTTATTAGCAAATGCTATTCCTGTGCCAATTGGAACTTGTGCCCCCACTATTCCATGTCCGCCGAAGAATTTTTTTGCAACGTCAAATACGTGCATCGAACCACCTTTACCTTTCGAGCATCCTGTTTCTTTGCCAGTGAGTTCTGCCATTACAACATTTGGATCAGAATTACATGCGAGCATTAAGCCATGGTCTCTATAACTTGTGATAAAAGCGTCACCTAATTTTGATGCAGCTTGAGTTCCAACTGCAACTGCTTCTTGCCCTATTGATAGGTGACAGAACCCACCTATTAATCCCATTCCATATAATTGTCCTGCTTTTTCTTCAAATCTGCGTATGAGTAGCATTTTCCTGTAGAATCCAATTATCTGTTCTTTAGTGAAATTTTCTGCTTTCATATCGATTTCTTTTTCATTAAACTAAAATAATATCAGAAATTTTTAACATTTTGTAATAAATCTCAATGGATTACTACCACTGGCTTGAAGCTTTTCACGTTATCTCCGCCATTATGTGGATGGCAGGTATGCTTTATTTACCCAGGCTTTATGTCTACCACGCAACTGTAAAACCGGGATCGGAAAATGATAGCTTGCTTCAAACAATGGAAAAGAGGCTACTTAGATATATCATAAACCCTGCAATGCTTTTCTCACTTGGTCTTGGAATCACATTAATGGTTATTAGGGAAGCATATCGTGAAGGATGGTTTCATGTAAAAGCATTTGCAATACTTTTGATGTTAATTATTCATATGCTACTTGCAAAATATAGGAAAAATTTTGCAATGGGTTCAAATGAAAAAAAACACGTTTATTTTCGTGTTTTAAATGAAGCAGTTACAGTATTGATAATAGTTATAGTTATTATGGTTGTTGTAAAACCTTTTTGACTGACCTTACCCAGAAAAAGCAGAAAGCTCAGCTACTCTTCTATTTTCATTTTTGACTTTTTTGAAAATAACATAAGCTAAAGTTACTGAGGTTTACCAATGATTTTTACAGGGATACTGGTGAAGTCGAGTTGCAATAGCTGTGTGCTTGACATTGGGATCCAATTTTATAAAAATCTATTGTGCTAGCAAGTTCACTAGCGTCACGCGCTGGTCTGTTGGACATTTAATGTGATTATATGTAGGGTTTTGAAAAAGACATACCAAATATGAAAGGCCTATATATTAAAACTTACGGCTGTCAGATGAACGTTTATGACTCCGTTTTAATGGAAAATATAATTAAACCTTTGGGGTTCAACGTTGTTAGTGATGCAGAAAAAGCTGATTTGGTGATACTGAACACTTGTCACATTAGAGAGAAGGCAGCAGAAAAGCTTTATTCTGAGCTCGGGAAGATTCATTCGTCACGAAAAGAAATTACTATAGTGGTGGCTGGATGTGTAGCGCAAGCAGAGGGAGAAGAAGTATTCAGAAGGGCTCCTTTTGTTGATATTGTTGTTGGTCCGCAGAGTATCGCTACCTTACCGGAGCTGATAGTCAAAGCAAGCAGAAGTAAAGGTCATGTAATAAACACTGATTTTCCTGAAGTTGCAAAGTTTGATAAATTGCCAGATGAATGCTATGGCAATAGCCAGGGGTCTTCTGCGTTTCTTGCCATACAAGAAGGTTGTGATAAATTTTGTACGTTTTGTGTAGTACCATATACTCGTGGAGCTGAGTATTCACGGCCAGTGAATGAAATATTTCGTGAAGCATTGAAATTAGTTGCAAATGGGGCGAAGGAAATCAATTTGCTTGGTCAGAACGTCAATGCTTACCATGGGAAATGCGAAGGGGAAGTGTGGGATTTAGGCAAATTAGTTAGTCATATTGCTAAAATTGAAAAGCTAGAGAGGATTCGTTATACAACTTCTCATCCAAGAGATATGCATGAATCTCTCTACTTGGCACATGCGGAAGAGCCAAAACTCATGCCATTTATTCACCTGCCTGTGCAGTCAGGTTCGAATAAAATATTGCACGCGATGAACAGAAAGCACACTGCAGAGGAGTATTTGGAAATAATAGACAGATTTCGCAAATTGAAACCTGAAATCGAATTTTCTTCTGATTTTATTGTTGGTTTTCCTGGAGAAACCGAAAAAGATTTTGAAGAAACTGTAAAATTAGTAGAAAAAATTAGATATGCTCAGGCTTATAGCTTTAAATATAGCCCAAGACCAGGTACACCAGGAGCAGAAAGAAAAGATCAAGTACCAGAAGAGGTTAAAACAGAACGCCTTCTTCGTTTACAGAAATTAATTAGTAAGCAACAACTTGAGTTTAACCAGAGTATGGTAGGCAAAACTATACCTGCTTTGTTCAGTGATAAAAAAGGCAAACACCAAAACCAAATTATTGGTAAAAGCCCATATATGCAATCAGTGTGCATTGATGATCCTGAAGGGAAGTATAGAGATAAAATAGTAAATGTGAAGGTATTGGAAGCTCGGCAGAATAGTTTGTTGGGGTGTGGTGCAGGATAGCTCTGTTGGACATCCGTCAGAGAATTATTTTGATTGAGAGAAAGTACCCCTATAGAACAAGATAGAAGTACTTCACGTAGTTTATTTCAAGTTTATCAACTATAGCTAAAGTAATTTAGGCTTACCGACAACCGTCATCCCGCTACTTGTTAGCGGGATCTAGAGATACCGTGACGATATGACGGTTAAGCTGAGATACCGCGAATGAATCGCGGTATGACGTGGGATTGTGTTAGCTATAGGGTGTGGGGTGCAGGAATAAGTTTGTTTCTTTTTGCATTTGTAATTTTCTAGAAAGCCCTATATTCTTTGGCTTTATCCGGTCAAAATGAACATGAAGTCAAAGCATTATCCTGATACAGTAAGTAGTCCTGATTTTTCGTCGTTAGAAAAAGAAATCATAAAATTTTGGCAGGAAAATAAAGTTTTTGAGCGGTCAGTTGGAGAACGTTCCAAGGATAATTGTTTTGTGTTTTATGATGGGCCTCCGTTTGCAAATGGACTTCCACATTATGGACATTTACTCACTGGTTTCATCAAAGACGCATTTGCAAGATATCAAACTATGCTTCAAAAAAGGGTTGAACGTAGATTTGGTTGGGATTGCCATGGATTACCGGCTGAGATGGGTGCAGAAAAAGAACTTGGAATATCTGGTAGAACTGAGATAGAAAAATTCGGCATTGAAAAATTCAATAACCATTGTCGTACTTCTGTAATGAGATTTTCATCAGAGTGGGAAAAATATGTCAATAGGCAGGCAAGGTGGGTGGATTTTCATAATGACTATAAAACCATGGATAAATCATTCATGGAGTCGGTCATGTGGGCATTTAAACAGCTTTATGATAAGGGTCTAGTGTATGAATCAGTACGCGTTGTTCCATATAGCTGGGCGTGCGAAACTCCATTATCCAATTTTGAAACAAGGCTTGATAACGCATATAGAGAAAAGACTAGCAAAGCTGTAACTGTTGCATTTGAGCTTTTAGAAAACCCACAGCAGTTTAAAAGTGTTAAACAAAAATGTAAATTACTTGCTTGGACTACAACTCCTTGGACTCTTCCTAGCAATCTGGCATTGGCGATAGGAAAGGACATCAAGTATTGTGCAGTGTCAGTCCACTCTTTGGTGTCATCCCAGCGCGTGACGCTGGAATCTATTTCTGGATCCCAGTGTCGAAGCACTGGGATGACAGAAGTTAATGAAAGGAGTTCAGTGAAGAGTGAAATTTATATTTTCGCTGAAAGCTACCTAGAAAAATTTATCAGCCACTCTGAACAAAACAATATTCCATATGAAAACTGCAATATAAAACTTAAAGCGAATGATCTTGCAGGCCTTTCCTATAAGCCGCTGTTTGATTACTTTAAAGATACAAAGAATGCATTCCGTGTTTTTGTTGCTGATTATGTTACAGGAGAAGATGGTACTGGCGTTGTACACACTGCTCCTGGATTTGGTGAGGAAGATTTTTACCTTTGCCAAAGCCATGATATTCCAGTTATTTGTCCAATTGATAACAGTGGAAAATTTACTGCTGAAGTTTCAGATTTGGCAGGGGTTCATGTTTTTGATACCAATGATACAGTAATAAAAAAATTGAAAGAACAAGGAAACTGGTTCAAAACTGAACAATATATTCACAATTATCCACACTGCTGGAGAACTGACACTCCTTTGATCTATCGCACTATGCCTTCTTGGTATGTTGCCGTTACAAAATTCAAAAGCAGAATGGTAGAGCTAAATAAGAGAGTTAATTGGATACCAAACCACATTAGAGATGGTCAATTTGGAAAATGGCTTGAAGGGGCACACGACTGGTCAATTTCACGCAATCGATTCTGGGGTACTCCGATTCCTGTGTGGCAATCAGATGATACAAGATATCCAAGAGTGGATGTATATGGTTCGATAGAAGAACTAGAGCGAGATTTTAATGTTAAAGTAGATGATTTGCACAGACCATTTATCGATACTTTAACGAGGCCAAATCCTGATGATCCAACAGGAAAATCAGTTATGCGTCGTGTGCCTGACGTATTTGACTGCTGGTTTGAATCTGGCTCGATGCCATTCGCACAAGTCCACTATCCGTTTGAAAATAAGGAGTGGTTTGAAACTGCAGATTTTATCACTGAATACATAGCGCAAACCAGGGGGTGGTTTTATACGCTCTTTGTATTGTCCACTGCTTTGTTTGATAGGGAACCATTTAAGAACTGCATATGCCACGGTGTTGTTTTGGATGTAAAAGGGCAAAAATTGTCCAAGCGTTTGAATAACTATGCAGATCCAATGGAGGTTTTTGATAGATACGGTTCTGATGCACTGCGTTTTCTTATGCTTTCTGGATCTATTGTTTGTGGTGGTAATTTGCTACTTGATAAAGAAGGGAATTTAGTACGAGACGTTCTGAAAAACGTAATAAAACCTATTTGGAACAGTTATCACTTTTTTACCATGTATGCAAATGCAGATGGAATTAAAGCTGAAGTTTGTAAGGATTATCAAAGTACTATTGATCGCTACATGATTTCCAAATGTTTTGAAGCTGTAGAAAGTATCCAAACTTCTATGAACAGCTATAACTCCCAAGAGGCTTGCAAAATTTTGATGAACTTTTTTGAAGTGCTAAATAATTGGTATATTCGTCGCAGTCGCGAGCGTTTTTGGAAAAGTGATTTGGATCAGGATAAAACTGATGCTTATAATGTTCTATATACGGTTTTTTATTACATACTAAGAGCTGCAGCCCCTTTGTTGCCACTTATAACAGAGAATATATGGCAAGGGCTTAAGTATGAAGAAACATCTGTTCATTTGGCTGATTTCCCACAATTAGAGAAGTTTGATAGTCAGCTCATTGCCAAAATGGATCTAGTGAGAGAGATATGTAACTCTGCACTCTCTATTAGAAACACTTTTAATATACGTATCAGACAGCCACTTGGCAGTATGATCATTTATCATCAGTCTTCCTGTAGTTTTCTTGAAGGTGAGCCGTTTTCTGTCATCCCAGTGCGTGACACTGGGATCCAGTGTGCTGAAAACTCAAATGAGTACCAAGAGATGATAAAAGATGAGGTAAATGTAAAAAAACTGAAGTTAGTAAACAGACTTGAAGATATTGCATCACTAGAGTTAAAACTCAACTTCCCTGTGCTTGGAAAAAGAATTCCGGAGAAGATTAAGACACTGGTTCAATATGTTAAACAAGGAAAGTGGAAACAAGTTGAATCCGGTGTCATCCGAGTAGCTGACACTGGGATCCAGACGCAGATTCCAGCGTCACGCGCTGGAATGACAGAAAGAGGTCTCATATTTTTGGGGGACGAGTCAGAAAATTATATCATAGAAAAAGGCGAATATGAACTATTATTAAAAGCAAACAGTGAATTCTCCTCTGTATTTGATAACAACAAAGGGGTTGTTATCCTAAACACTACTTTAAATGATGAATTGATTCTAGAAGGGCTTGCAAGAGATGTAGTGAGGCTCATTCAGGAAACTAGGAAACAAGCTGATTTTCATATGTCCGATAGAATCAGAGTAATAATCAAAACAGAAGATGAGAAAATTAAGGAAGCAATAAATACGTGGATTGAATATATAAAAGAGCAGACCCTTGCCTTATCTTTGGACATTAATACAGAAATTGGAACTAACTTTTATTCTAAGGAATATCAGGATTTAAATGTTAGCATTGAGCGTTAGATTTTTAATAAAGTTGCAAGATTGTCAGTATTTATGCTATACTTAAGGTAATTGGATAAGGTTATGGTATGAATGCTGTTGTAGGTTGTGAGGAAGTTGTTGACTTAAATAACAATAGTGGTGATTTAGATGCATTAAATGGACAACCTAATTTACAAAGAGAATCTTTTGCTACTTCAGAAAAACAGGAAGGACCTGTTGCTACTTTGGAAGAGCAAGAATCTGTTAGTAATTTAAAAAAAATAGGTGCTGATTTTAGCATTCCACTAAGTATATTTCATTATAAAGGTTACGGCTCCGATTTTTTTACTTCCTGGTATAATATATCAAGCGAAATATTTAAGGAAATAAACAGAGCTTGCCTGGAGAAGAAAGTATTAAATTCAGCTCTATCAGTTTTAATGTTTCCTTATGTTGCTTCTGTTGCATTGGGGTTAGTTATATATAAAACAAACAGTAAAACACAAACCAGTTCAGAGGAAAGTAAAACAAAAAAGAGTGAGGTAAGTACAGCAAAAAGATTGGCATATGGCGTTCTTGCTGCAATTGCAATTCTTGTTGATATAGCTGTGCTTATAGCCTTAATTATTCCTGCAACACCCGCCTTAGCTACTTTTTATCTTACAAACAGAAAGTTATCTCATTCTTTGGTTGCTGCTCTAAAAATAAGTAATGGGTTATATCAGAATGAACACCAGAATATTGAAGTGTCTTTTCGTGAAATAGATGCTGGTAAGTCGGACATTAAGTGGGATATGGAAGTTAAGTTTCCACCGCAATTTGAACAATTACTTAGAGATTTATATGAAGATAAAGATGGTAGTTGGTTTAATGTTGCACGTGATTCAGAACATAATACCATACTGAAATTATCAGCTAATATCAATTTAAAAAACGGCCTTAGGCCTTTACGTAATGAGATCAAGAATGTGCTTGCAATTTCGATTCAGGAATTCGCAAAGACTATGGAAGAGCTAATGAAGCTAGAAGGAAAAGATATTACATATGATAAGCTGAAGGAACTGTTGAACGAATTCAGACTGAAAGTGGTGGATAGTGTAGATTCTAAACTGGTGAATTACTTAATACAAAATGCTTATCGAATTGCTTTTATACAAGCAATTAAATTTGCACAAAAAAGAAGAGAGGAAAAGGAAGATTTTTCATTAGAAGAAAGACTGAAAGAGGTATTAGTGGAGCAAGAACTGAAAAGCCAAGGTAAGGAATTGCCGACTGAAAAGGAAATGATACTAGAAGATCTAAAAAAAGCAGGAGCAAAAGTACCAGATGACTTGGACGATAGAGGGCTTCCTATGTTTAAAGCAAAATGGAAACAGCTTATAAAAGAAGGGAAAATAGCTGAAAGGACAATAATTAATACTTATGAAGATATGTACCCTCAAGAAACAAAGAAAGCTCTAGATAATGCTGAAAGAGAGATTAAGGATTTAAGAGAAATAGGACAGAAAAGATATAATGGGATATGTGAAAAATTAAAAGAGATGCATAAAAATAGGAAAAACGGTAACTTAAAAGATGGTGCTTTAAAAAGGAAATTAGAAGATCTTTTTAAATTTGAATATGATGATCAAAAAGTTGAGGAAAGGCTAATAGAATCGAGAATAAGGACTATTAACACTCTACTGAGTAAGTCAGATAAAAAAATAAAGCAATCTTTAGCAGAAGATTTTAGTGAATTAAAGGAAACAAGGACTTCGGATAAAGTGAATGACTTTGTAGAGAAGATGTATTTAGAAATAACAAGATGTAGAATTCAAGAGTTATTTGAAAAGCAAGGGGAAAGTATAAAGAATGTAGAAGATAATAAGGACATGCTATTCAATGGAGAAGATGAAAAACGTCTAGTAAACAAGATTGTTTCTTATCGAAAAGAAATTGGAGAATATTTTACGCAACCTACAAGACTGAAGGAAATAATAGGAAAGCAGAATGAGGATTTGGATGTTGAGAAAAATAGTAAAGAAGAGAAATCTTCAAGTATGGAGTTAATAGAGTTATGCTTGCGAAATAACCAAGAAATTTTAGAAGCATTAGAGCAATTAGAGTTAAAAAAAGAAGGATTGTTGATAAATGAAGAAACAAAAAATAATTATAGAGAAGAGCTGGAATCTCGTGAAAAAATAAAATTTGCAATAATAGAAGATGATTTACTGAAAGCGTTCGAGCATGAAACTTTTAACGAAGAAGCAATTAAGAGATTATTAGAGGAAGCGGAACTTGAGTACTATTTGGCAGAAAGATGCATCAAATATCCTGTGATTAAAACGAAAGATAATATCAAGCATTTTTGTCAAGATTTATTGTCTCCTCTGGTAGACAGGTTAGCGAACCTCATAATAAATAATGTACCAAAAGATAATGGGAATAGTTTGTGGAAGATTTGGAACTCTCTTAAAGTTGGTTTTAATTATAATGTGATTGGATGGTCAGCTACCGTAAACAAAGATAAGAGCACAGAAGGAAAAGCGTTGAGTGTGGCACATGATACTCATAAGGAAATAGAGACATTTCTTCAACATTTCGAATCAAGTTATGAAGAAGTAGGAGCCTTGATAGGTGATGTATTTTCTGATGATGGGAAAACATTTAAAAATGATGTATGGCCTAAAGTAGAAGAGCATTTGCATGGAATGTGGAATAGATTTTTTAAGGATGTTGAATTCAAGATTGGGAATAGATTGGATGAAGTAAGTGTGACACAGCAAAAGCAGAACACTATGATTGTGACTCAATGATGAGTTCTCAAAGTTCCTCCGGTATTTTCATATACCAAATTGACTATAGCACTTGATTCTTTTTGGATCTCTTTTTCAGTTAAAGTGTGGATTGGAGAGCAGAAAGTAACTGACAATGCTATAGACATCTTATTCGGTTCTATATTGTTTCCATGGTATACGTCAAATACTAAAACTTCTGTGATGAGCTCTGAGCTTTTTTTACCACATTGATTATGTTACCTACTTCCACATCCTTATTTACAATAAATGCAAAATCACGTTTTACACTTTGGTATTTATAATCGATAAATTTCTTTCTACTTACAGGTAAATTTTCAATATTTTCTAGTATTACCTCAAAACCTACAACTTTTTGCTTGATGTCAAAAAGATCTAATATATTAGGATGCAACTCTCCAAAATAACCTGCTACTTTATTCTTAAAAGAGAGAGTGCCTGACTTTCCTGGGTGGTAATGTTCTTTTTCTGCTCTCTCTATCGTTAAATTATCGCAATTGACGTTAAAAAACTCCAAAGCTGCTATGCAATCAGCCTTTGCGTCAAAAACATCTACTTTCCTATCAATATTATAATGGTTTCGCGGTAAATTATTTCCTGTTCTTATTCCACTTAAGACATGTTTAGACTGAGCTTCACCATCGTAAATCGGCCCAATTTCGAAGATTGCAAGATCAGATACTCCATGGGCAATATTATCAGCAGTGACTTGCAATAAATTTGGCATAATACTTGGTCTCATCATATTAAAGTTATTGTTAAACGGATTATCGATGATAAATAACTTATTCGAGTAACCAAATTTTTCAGCTGTTGATTCACTCATAAATGACCAGGTTAGCACTTCATGAAACCCTCTGTTTGTCATCAAAATACGCAAATTGTCGTATGTACTATCTACTTCTTCAACATTATTTGGTAGTGGTTCTTCTTTTATTTTGTCATAGCCGTATATTCTTGTTACTTCTTCAATTAGGTCAGCAGGTATAGTCACGTCCGGTCTCCAGCTTGGTACTTGTACATTCCAATTGCCTTCGGTTTTTTTATCAATACTAAACCCTAGTTTCGTTAAGATATCGAACGTCTCATCAGGTGATACAGATACACTTCCAAACTTGTTTATATCTTGGTAATCAAGGCTTATCTTAGCATCATTCCGGCATGGTTTTTTCTGGATCCCAGTGTCAGCTACTTGGATGACAGAGGTGTATTCTTTATCTAGATTACCGGCAGACACTACGCTTGAGACTTCTCCACCACATAAATCCAAAATCATTTTGGCTGCAAGATTGAGTCCATCAAGGGTAAATCCAGGATCGATTGAACGTGCAAATCTGTAACTAGCGTCTGTGGAGATGCTGAGCTGTCTTGAAGATTTAGTGATAGAGATTGGATCGAGCAAAGCTAATTCCAAAAAAATATTGGTGGTTTCAAGAGTACATTCACTGCACTTTCCACCTATAATTCCAGCAACTCCATGAATATTTTTACTATCAGAATAAATGTTTATATTATTGTCCAGTAAATATTCCTTACCATTTAAAGCAAAGAAGCTTTCTCCATCATTTGCTTTTCTTATTGTAAGTTTGCCATCTACTTTGTTTGCATCAAACGCATGCATTGGACGATTAAAAGATATCATAATATAGTTAGTAATGTCAACTATTGTAGAAATGGAGCGCATTCCTATCGATTCCAATTTATCTTTTAGCCACTTTGGGCTTTCTTGATTTTTTACATTGGCGATGTATATTCCACTAATAAAACTTTCTCCGTCAGTCACTTCAACATCGATTGGTGAATTTATGGAGCTGGTAAGTTGTGGAATGCTTAAAGTCTTTAATGTCCCAATTCCAGTTGCAGCAAGGTCGCGAGCTATTCCATAAATGCCTAAGCAATCTCCACGGTTTGGAGTAACATTTATATCAATTACAGGGTCACAATTGAAAAATTTATCCCCTACTTTATAATCATCGGAAAGCTCGATTATTCCTTCACTTTCCTCTTGAACTAGCGCAAGTTCAGAAGCAGAGCAGAGCATCCCTTCACTTAGCACTCCTCGTATTTTTGTAGGCTTGATTGTGAAATCACTTTCTGGCAATGTGCTACCAAGAGATGCAAGCACAGTTTTCATACCTTCTCTAACATTGTTTGCTCCGCAAACTATTTGTAGAGTTTTACTTCTGTCATCTACTTTACATAATTTTAATTTATCGGCATTTGGATGAGGTGCAACTTCTAATACTTTTGCAACAATAAAACCAGCTAATTTGGTATTGTCGATCACATCTTCTACTTCTAACCCTATGTGAGTTAATTTATCGGTAATTTCTTCTAAACTAGCATTGGTTTCTAAGTGTTCTAATAACCAAGATAATGTGAATTTCATGAACCTTTAAAGAAATAAAAGAGTTATTGTAATATAAAATGTAGTGCTTTTAAAGCTTGTTGTAATGGAATAAAAGGTAACTTCTACATCATAAACAAGGATGCAGAAGTTTTTGTAATTTTATATATTATTGTAGAGAGAATTTATCTTCTCGATATCACCTTTTAAATCTATCTCCATAGAGAGCTTAAGATTCATATTGTGGTTATCTTCATGGAAGTTATGAATGTAACCATCAATAGTTAAGTTTCCTATCATATTATGGCTTTTATCTAGTATTTCGCTTCCCATTTGATAATGGCCAGTATATTCGTTAAAGGAGCCATCTGTTAGTTTAATGTATCCACTACCAAATTCCTGCTCTAAATTTAAAGGATGATTAGTGTTAATAAAATCTATTTCGTTCATAATAATACCTCACTAAAAATTAAATTATAATTAAAATAAGATGTTAAGTCAAGATATTGAATTATTTAATAAGATTAGTAAGTTTTAAAATACAGAGCTGACTGTAATTAACACTCTAATTACATATTTTGTTAATGTATCAATGTTATAATGATACAGGGCTTTATCTTAATTCTTGACTTTGTCCTATAAAATTCATACTTTATTTACTGTTTATAGTTCAGATTAAAATGGCATTAAATCCACTGGAACAGTTTAAAGTATATACAATAATAGAGTTACCTAGGTTATTTGGGTATGACGTAAGCTTTACCAATTCATCTCTTTTCATGATGATTTCGGTGATATTGGTGATACTCTTTTTGCTTTTTGGAATAAAGAAGGGGTCAGTAATACCAGGATATTTGCAAGCTGCAGTTGAATATGTATATGATTTTGTTGTTTCAATAATAGAAAGTAACACTGGAAGCAAAGGCTTGCAGCACATTCCATTGATATTTACAGTGTTTATTTTCATTTTATCATGTAATTTGGTTGGTGTTCTTCCTTATAGTTTCACGGTCACAAGTCATGTGATAGTCACCTTCGCTTTATCGATGGTGGTTTTTATTTATATAACGATTGTTGGATTTAAAGAAAGGGGAGTAGAATTTTTACGCATATTGCTACCAAAAGGAACTCCTTCGTGGCTTGCACCTATAATAATTATTATTAAGTTGTTTGCTTATTTAGTAAGGCCGATTAGCCTATCAATAAGGCTTGCAGCAAATATGATTGCGGGTCATACAATTATCAAAGTGATAGCAGGGTTTATTGTAAATATGAACATATTTCTCACTCCTGCGCCGTTTTTGTTCATAATTGCATTGATAGGGTTTGAAGTATTTGTTGCAGTTTTACAAGCTTATATATTTACTATATTAACATGTGTATATTTGTCAGATGCAGTAAAGTAATTGACTTCCTTGCAGAATATTTTACAATTATATTATAAAGAAATGTTTAAAGGTAATATATGGATTTAGTAGCTTTAAAATTTATAGCAATTGGTTTAGTTGCGTTTGGAATGCTCGGTGCTGGTTTAGGTATAGCTAATATCTTTTCTGCTATGCTGAATGGGATTGCGAGGAATCCTGAATCGGAAGGTAAAATGAAAACTTACGTTTATATTGGTGCTGCTATGGTTGAAATAATGGGATTGCTTGCGTTTTTACTTGCAGTATTATTAATATTTGTTGCTTAACACATGCCACAGCTTGATGTTTCAAACTTCTTTTCTCAAGTTTTTTGGTTTTTAATTTTTTTCTCTTCACTTTTTTTCGTAGTAAGTTGTTTATTTTTACCAAAGTTAGATGAAATAATAAGCACTAGAAGTAAAAAAGTATTGGATTCTTTTAATAGTTCTGTTCATCTTTTAAGACTCACGGAAGAGCAGATTGCCAAGTATAATGCCGCTTTAAACCAAGCTAGAATACAGGCAAAAAGGATCATAGATGATGCACTTGCTCAGGTAGAAGAAATGAGAGCTAATGTTAAGAATATATTAGAAGAGGAAGACAAAAAAATGAGCAAGCTTATTGAAGAAAAAGTGGCAGAATTTAAATCTGAATATACTGATCAGTTAAAACAAATGGCTACTAGTATTGCTTTAATTTATTATACTAAATTGACCAATTCTGAAATTGAAGAGGAGTTTGTTGCTGACTTGGTGTCCAAAGAATTTTAGGGGTTTTTATGTCTACATCACTGATTATCGGTCTTGCCTTCTTGGTAAGTTTTGTCCTTTCGTATAAATTGCTAAAGAAAGTGATAAAAAATGCGCTTAACAATAAGCGTAACAAAAGCAAATTTTCAAGTGAAGAAACTGAAAAATTCAGGAAAGATATGTTGGAGTATTACAAAAAATCTTCTGAAAAATACAAAGAATTAGATGCAGAAGTTAATAAAATGATGAATGAAGCACTTGATAAAGCTAATAGTATCATTAAGCACAATAGACAGCAGCTAGATCAGACATTAGATGACAATGCCCATTCTAACTTGAAGAAAGTCACTGACCAAGTTGAAAAAGCTCTTGGAGACTTACAGGCTAACACAGCGAATATAGCTGCTGATGCTGTAAAAAAAATAATGCATGAACGTAAAGATGATAAGCGTAGTAGCGAGGTCATATCTTCATTTTCACGTGACTTAAATAAAAAATTGCATTAGGTTTAATGCAACAATTGCCTATACTTCAAGCTGATAATGTAGAAAAAATTAAGTTTGATTCTAGTTTATGCAAAGAGCAAGAGAAACTTTTTTACTATAAATTTAATATAATTCCTTGGCAAAAATTAAATGATACTACTTTTTTTATGGTTGAAGACACAAGCCGAGATATCAACCGTTGGGTCGAAGCTCATTACGGTATTGACTATGTATTAATAAAAGTGGATAGCGAACAGATTTTAAATCTTCTTAACTCGCACTTTGGTATTTCAGAATTTGCAAGCAACTACTTATATTACAAGAATGCTAATTTTTCAGCTAAAAGCATTAAACTAAGCTCAATATTTTTTGCTTCTTTCTTTATTGTAACTTCAATTTTAACACTAACAGAGAAATATACATATTTTGCTTTGATGTTGATATTTATAATCGGATGTTCTAGTTATTTATTCAAGTTTATAGCTACAATTTTTAACTTATGTGAAACCTCCAACCAAAAAGTGGATTATAGTAAGCTGAATGAAGAAGATTTTCCTATATATACTATTTTATTGCCTGCTTTTAAAGAAAGTGCAGTGATAGAGCAATTGATCGAAAGCATTGAAAGTTTGGATTATCCAAAATCGAAATTAGATGTGAAGCTTCAGGTAGAAAGTGATGACCAGGAAACGCTAGCAGCTATAGAAAAGTACACTTTACCACAGTATTTTGAAGTAATAAAAGTGCCTCATTCTTTGCCTAGAACAAAAGCCAAGTCATGCAATTATGCTATGAGCTTTGCTAGAGGAAAGTATGCAGTAATATATGATGCGGATGATAAACCAGACCCATTGCAGTTAAAAAAAGCACTGATTGAATTTAATAAGGGCGACGATAAGCTTGCCTGTGTACAGGCAAGGTTGAATTACTATAATTATGATCATAATTTTCTGACAAAATCCTTTTCTCTGGAGTATATGAACTGGTTTCAATACTTATTGCCTGGATTCCAAAAAATGAACATGCCAATGCCTTTGGGTGGTAGCAGTAATCATTTTTCAGTAAAAATTCTAAAAAAATTGTTTTTCTGGGATGCTTATAGTGTTACCGAAGATGCTGACCTTGGTTTGAGACTTGCGCAAATGGGATATAAAACCAGGATGATTGACTCAGAAACATTGGAAGAGTCACCAATTGCTGTATTTGCTTGGATTAAGCAAAGAGCGCGCTGGATCAAAGGCTATATGCAAACTTATATTGTTCATTTAAAAAATATAAAGTCACTTTATAAACACACTGGATTTAAGGGAATTTTGCTATTGAATCTTTTTGTTGGCTCTGCAGCTTTTATATTTTTTACTACTCCATTTTTACTGCTTTCATTGATATTAACTAAAGTTTTAAATGAATTATTTTTGTACTACTTTGTAGTGGTATACGTTACTAACCTGATTCTTTTGGTAATAGCTGTCAAACAGCAAAAGATGCCTTTTTATTTTTATATAGTATCGATATTTTTTCCGGTCTATAGTCTGCTACATAGTGTTGCAGCTTTTCTTGCCTTATGGGAATTTATTCTTTACCCTGAGCGATGGAACAAAACTCAGCATGGTTTATGGAATCAAAACCTGTAGCTATTTGGCTTTTTCTCTGCTGTATTATGGTAATTCTCATGGTGGGGATTGGTGGATTTACCAGACTTTCAAAAGCAGGATTGTCAATCACGGAGTGGAAACCCATCACTGGAACATTGCCACCACTGAGTGGACAAGATTGGCTACAAGAAAAATTAAAATATGAAACTACACCTGAGTATAAAGCATTCAACTATGGTATGAGTATGGAGGAATTTCAGGCTATATACTTAATAGAATATGTACACAGATTGGTTGCAAGACTAACAGGTTTAGTTTTTGTCCTGCCATTTATATATTTTACATTAAGAAGAAAAATATCTAAAAAGGTAGTAATAAGGCTATTTGTGGCATTATTATTTGGAGCTTTACAAGCTTTTGCTGGTTGGTATATGGTTAAAAGTGGTTTAGTAACTGAACCTCATGTTAGCCACTATAGGCTTGCACTTCACTTATTATTAGCATTAATTGTCTTTGCATTATTGTCATATCAATTTTTTGATTACCAAATCAGGCCAAAGCAAACTAAACTTAAGATTAGTAGTGACACTATATACTACACAGGGATGATTTTGGCCCTAATTGTAATACAAATAATTTTCGGTGCGTTTGTTGCGGGATTAAATGCTGGTTTGATTTACAATACCTTTCCACTAATGGACGGACAAATCGTTCCAGAAGATTTATTTTTCTTACACCCTATATGGCTGAATATCTTTGAGAACAGAGCAACAGTGCAATTTATACATCGAGCACTGGCATTGCTAATACTAGCTTTGGTAGTAATACTCACAGTAAAAAATGCTAGCGTAAAACCGGTATATATTATGCTGCTCTCCGTTATCATTCAGATCATTTTGGGTGTAATTACTCTATTATTGCACATACCAATAGCCATTGCCATAGCTCATCAAGTGTTTTCATTTATCTTGTTTGGGTCAAGTTTATACTTCTTGTGTTATTTAAGAAAGCAGAGCTAATACTACATCACCAATCTGCACATTTTTTCCTTCTTGAACGAGAATATTTTTTATCACCATTGCTGCTTCAGCACATATGATATTTTCCATTTTCATTGCCTCCACCACAAATAAAGGTTGTCCTATTTCCACCTGATCTCCTATATTTACGTGCAACTTAACTAATAAGCCAGATATTGGGGATTTTACAGCATCTGCTGAAATCCCTTCTGTTTCATTATTTAGCATTAACCTAATTAATTCAGCTACATGAGGCTTAAATATACAACACTCAGCTTTCATGCCTGCATGTCTTATGAAGTATTTGCTGCCTTGTTTTTCTACTTTAAATGTTATATCAGCATCATCATTAATTGTAATATATAGTAACTTATGACTTGATTTCCACTTGCCTACTACAGAGTATGTATTGTGGTTATATACTGTTGTTAATATATTATCTTGATATCTTGCACTTACGGAGTACTCATTGTCATTTATATTCACTATGAATAAATCTCTTGCACGGTCACCTGCCATCCGAGTAGCTGATACTGGTGCCCCTTCTTTTTACTAGATTCCAGTGTCACGCACTGGAATGACACCTGAGGTGTTTCATTCACTGCTTTATGATGGTACCTTTCTTCATTTTCCAAATGAACATATAACGCAGTGAAAATAAATATTTTAATATACTCCTCTGTAACAAAATCGCCGTGAAACCCACTAGGGTAATGGTCTGGAATGAATCTCGTATGGAGCTTTGCTGCAATAAAATTTGGGTGATGGAAGATGGATTCTAGAAATTCTATATTATTTGTTACTCCTTCTATATAGCATTCAGACAATGCTTTTTGCATTCTACTGATCGCTTCTACTCTATCTTTTCCATATGTTATAACTTTTGCAATCATTGAGTCATAGAACGTGCTAATTTCTGAACCTGCAGCAACTCCATCATCTATTCTTACATAATCATTTTCATCCGGTTTATCGTAATATTTTATTCTTCCGCTGGAAGGGAAAAATTTCTTCGATGGGTCTTCAGCGCAAATTCTACTTTCTATTGCAGAACCAGTAAGTTTAATATCATCCTGATTGAATCTCAATTTCTCTCCACAGGAAGTTCTAATCATTTCTTCTACTATGTCTATTCCAGTTATAAATTCTGTTACTGGATGCTCAACTTGCAATCTCGTATTTACCTCAAGAAAATAGAAGTTTTGGTCTTTATCTACAACAAACTCAACAGTGCCTGCTGAAAAATAGCCAACTTGCTTTGCCAGAGAAACACATTGGACATACATTTTTTGTCTTACTTCTTCACTAATGAATGGACTTGGCGTTTCTTCCATTATTTTCTGGTTATTCCTTTGTATCGAGCATTCTCTTTCTCCAAGACACACTATATTGCCATATTTATCTGCTATGATTTGTATTTCAATATGTCTTGGTAGTTCTATATATTTCTCTATAAAGATACTGCCATCCTTAAAACTTTTCTCTGCTTCATTTGTTGCTGATGTGAACGCTAGTTCAATTTCTTTTTTGGAATTTACAATTCGCATTCCTTTGCCACCACCGCCTGATGCAGCTTTAAGCATAACCGGAAAGCCAATTTCTTCAGCAACGATGGCTGCATGAGCGACATCTTTAATCTTGCCCATATATCCTGGTACTACATTTACTCTAGCCTTTCTTGCCTCTTCTTTTGCCGTTATTTTATTGGCTGTAACTTCTATTGTTTCTGCACTGGGACCGATGAAGTCTATATTATGTTTTTGAAGAGCACGTGGAAAATCTGGATTTTCCGCTAAAAACCCATAACCAGGATGAACTGCCTGTGCACCTGTTTCAACTGCTACCTCGCATATTTTTTCGATGTTTAAGTAACTGAGGCAAGATGGCGAAGGGCCAATATACCTCGACTCATCTGCTTGCCTTACATGCACAGAATTTATATCCGCATCCGAATATACGCATACACAAGATATATCCATCTTATGGGCAGTTCTGATAATCCTGCAAGCAATCTCTCCTCTGTTTGCTATTAAAATCTTACTGTACTTCTTTTCCGTCATCGTATCAGTATACTTTCTTAAGTTAAGAAAGTAAATTTCTATATCATTGCCTGCAAGTAATTTCTAGCTTCATCAAACACCCAAACCTTCTCCTGCAAGTTGTACATTAGTTTCCACTAAAGTGCTTTCGTTATGCAAGGCATGTATCTCGTTACATGCCTTAACTGACAGGTATGTGACTCCGCCAGAAGCTATTGCAACCATCGAGCTTAGTGCAAAAGTCTGAGAAGATAGATACAGAAAATATAAAGATAAACACAAGGCAGCAATACACGCTATAGCCCCTACTATATATAAACACAGGTGAAACTTCTGATTACATATAAAGCTGTCTTTTATGTCTGCGATTTGCTTAATTTCTTTCTGTTGTGCAGCATCTAAGTAATAAAGAGGAGTTTCCCTTTTCTTATTAAAAGCATGGTCTTTACTGCAGAGCGCATCTTTAATATATTTTTTATTACATTTGAGTTCCTCTTTCAATCTGCTTACTTCTTTCCGATCTCCAGCTTCTTCTGCTTTTGTAATTTTGTTATCAGCTTCCGTCTCTAAGTAATGCACAATCTCTTTTACTGCAGGCAGCAAAATCCCACTCCTTGCTGCTTCATGAAATGGATTATTTCCATATTCATTATGCGCAGTTACAGAAGCAATGTTCTTCCTGCAAATGTCTACAAATTTATCTTTTTTTGGTATTCTTGCAGCTAGATGCAAGAGATTATCTACCCGTACTATTTGTTTTGTTTTATCAAAAGGGCCGGTGTAACGCCAACCGACAGTAGCTTCATTATCTGAAAGCAATTTTGCTATATCTACAAGTCCATCCATAACTCACCTCGCTATATTCAACCAATAATAAATTATACAACATAACTTATGAAAAACAAGTAAATCTTATCTCTCAGAATAAATAAATTCCACATTGTTGCAAGCATAAATTTTAGCTATCATCATTTACATTACTGTAATAGACAAATATGCCAGACGTAGTCACTAGATTCGCTCCATCACCAACAGGGTTTTTGCACATTGGAGGGGCTCGTACTGCTTTATTTAATTGGCTCTACGCGAGGCACCATGGTGGCAGGTTTTTGCTAAGGATTGAGGACACCGACAGAAAACGTTTAACACAAGAAGCAATTGATGCAATTATAGAAGGGCTAAAATGGCTCGGTGTGAGTTATGATGGAGAAATAGTATATCAGTCAAAAAGAATAGAGCGGCATAAAGAAGTAGCAAACCTTTTAGTTGAGAAGGGTAGGGCGTATCACTGTTACTGCCCTGAAGATGAAGTTGCAGAAAAGAAAATAAAAGCAAGAGAAGAGGGCAAGATATACAAGCATAAATGTACTACAAAACCTCCTTCTTGTCATCCCAGTGCTCGACACTGGGATCCAGAAAAAATATGTGGTCACGCGCTGGAATGACATCGGGTGTGAGGTCAGTTATCCGTTTCAAAGTGCCAGACTCGCAAGAGATCGTCGTTGATGATAAAATATACGGCCAAATCAAAGTAAATAGCGACCAGCTTGATGATATAGTGATCTTACGCTCTGATAACACTCCAACATATATTTTCGCCGTGGTAGTTGACGATCATGATGCTGGAATAACTGATATAATACGCGGTTCTGACCATCTCACTAATACTTTTAAGCAATTGCTAATATACCAGGCTCTTGATTTTGATGTTCCACGTTTTGCACACGTACCGCTTATCCATGGGGAAGATGGGAATAAGCTATCCAAAAGGCATGGTGCCACAAGCGTTTGCGATTATGAAAAGATGGGAATATTGCCAAAAGCGATGCGTAATTACTTGCTGAGACTTGGCTGGAGTCACGGCAACGATGAGATTATTAGCGATGAGCAAGCAATAGAGTGGTTTAATTTAGAAAGTATTGGTCGTTCACCTGCACGGCTCGATTTCAAAAAACTGGAGCATTTGAATAACCACTATATTAGTAATATGAGCAATGAAGATATTCTGACTCTAATGCTTAGAGAAAATACTCTAACTGACAAAAAAAAGGGCTATTTACTGCAGGGACTGACAGAGCTGAAAAAAAGAGCAAACTACCTGACCGAATTATTGGATTTAGCAAAATTTTATATTCAAGATCCGCCACTTGATTTAAGTGAAGAAGCTTGTCAAATTGTCAAATCTAACCTCAATATAATTAAGTTACTCGCATCATTTCTGTCAAAGATCGGTGATGAAAATTGGAATAAGGGTTTTTTATCTTCTCAGATCAAGGAATGTGCAAAATCACATGATATGAAAATAAGCAGTGTATACCACTCATTACGTGCCCCTATAACTGGAGTAATGGATGCACCTGGAATCATCGATATCATGGTGATTCTTGGTAAAGACGAGTGTATAAGAAGGTTACAAGCAATTTAAATGAAATAAGAAAATTTCTTGACAAACTCCGCCAGCCCCCTTATTATGCTTACTATTACCCACAAATATAAATGTTTGTTGCATAGCTCTTAATGGCATAACTTTTGCTTGAAATAACTGTTTATATGGTGCAATTTACAGCTTTTAGTTGCTAAAATTATAACTCTTAGTTTAATAATTTTAATCCAATAAGCTTTCAGGTTAATAAAATTAAATTATTTGAGTAAATACAATACTATGTTTTTATTTGTGGGTAATAGTAAGCTTATTATGACAATAAGGGTATTTATGACTCAAAACTTGTTTTTGACCTGCAGGCTCAATGACAAAATTCAGTAAAAAACTCAGGGTATTTATTGGCGGATTACATAAAATTATAGCGGCTGCATGTCTTTTTTATTTTTTCTACATTCAGCCAAATCGCGCTTATTTTAAGCGTTAGCACATTATTACAGCGCCACTTACAGTAATATAGAGTCAAAACTCGCACCACGGGGCTTCTTTTGCCTTTTTTTCGTTTGGTAAATTTCTTAACGTTTGTAGCTAAACGACAACCGTCATCCCGCTACGTGTTAGCGGGATCTCTTGTTAGCGGATGAGATACCGCGAATGAATCGCGGTATGACGGTTCGCGGTGGAATGACGATAACTTCGTCATTCCGCTATGTGTTAGCGGCTAAGAGATACCGCGGCAGTATGATGGTTAAGTAGGGTGTCATCCCAGTGTCAAGCACTGGGATGACAAAAGGGGCTACTCGGATGACAAAAAGGAGCACTGGGATGACAGCTAGCCTGACAACCGTCATCCCGCTGCTTGTTAGCGGGATCTAGAGATACCGTGGCGGGATGACGAGGGTGCCGCCGCGAACTTGTCATTCCAGCGCGTGACGCTGGAATCTAGTCTTTATTATGCAGCCACTTATTTAAAGTTAAGTTTCCTGGATCCAAGTAGTCAAGCTACTCGGATGACACCTTGACGATTTGAAGAATCGTCATCCCGCTACTTGTTAGCGGGATCTATGTGAGATACCGTGAATAAATCACGGTATGACGTAGAAGCTATACTTTTATACTCACCAGCTCAGTGTCCAATCTGGATCCAAGTAGTCAGGGCACTGGGATGACAGGGGAAGGAGGCTACTTGAATGACATCCTACCTTGTGGACTCAAATCACAACGTTCGTACAGTTATGGTGGTATGATATGGAAAAATCTCTAGCCATAAGACACAAAGCCTAATGGAAAAAACTGCGAACGCCAGTGAAAAACATAGCAATTTTATTTTCATTTGCAGCTTTTATCACATCTTGATCTTTCAGCGAGCCACCAGACTGAATTATAGCTGTAATTCCATGTTTTGCACTTTCTACTATGCTATCTGGGAATGGAAAAAATGCATCTGAAGCAAGCACTGCACCTTTACATTTTTCACCTGCTTTTTTTACTGCAATGTTCACACTATCTATTCTGCTTGTTTGCCCTGCACCGATGCCAATAGCACAACCATCTTTTGCTATAACTATTGCGTTGGATTTCACATGTTTACATATTTTCCAGGCAAAAATAAGATCTTCCTTTTCTTTTTCTGTTGTAGTACATTCTGTTACTTGTTCTGCTTTTATTGTGTGGTCATTATTTTCTTGCACCAAAAACCCACCAACAACATTTTTAGTTTGGTATTTCACATTTTGTTGGAAAGATTTATGAATAATCACTCTTAAATTTTTCTTTCTTTGCAAAATTTTTAGTGCTTCATTGCTGACTGAAGGTGCTATCACTACTTCCAAAAATATCTCGTTTAATTTTTCTGCTAGCTTTAAATCTATCTCCCGATTTAAAGCTACTATACCACCAAAACTGCTTACTTCATCACACGATAGGGCCTTTTCATATGCCTCCAAAGCATTATCACTAACAGCAGTGCCACATGGGTTATTGTGCTTTATTATCACTGCTGCAGGCTCTTTAAACTCAGAAATTATGTTAAGTGCGGACTCTATATCTACTATATTATTATAACTCAACTCTTTCCCATGTATTTTTTCTAGCGGATATTTGGTAAATTGATTACTATAAAATGCAGCTTTTTGATGGGGATTTTCACCATACCTGAGTTCTTGTACTTTATGTCCATATAGTGCAAAAAACTCTGGCAACTCATTATTTTTACTCTGGGATAAAAACCAACTGTGAATATTAGAATCATAGTGTGCAGTGAGAGCAAATGCTTTGGTTGCTAAATGTTTTCTATATTCCAATGTTGTTTCATTGTTATTTTTTATCATCTCAGCTTTTAGTGCTTCATAGTCTTGAATGCTAGAAATAACTGAAGTAAAACAAAAGTTTTTTGCTGCAGCTCTAATTAACGCCACTCCGCCGATATCAATTTGTTCTATAATTTGATCTTCATTTGAGCCGCTACTTACTGTCTCCCAAAATGGGTATAGGTTAGTTATAAGCAGGTCTATTGGCTCAACACCTAGATTTTGCATTTCCGTTTTGTGCTTTTCTCTATTGCAAAGTATTCCTCCATGAATTTTAGGGTGTAAAGTTTTTACTCTACCACCCAGTATCTCTGGAAATTGTGTGTAATCTGAGACCTCTTGTGTTTTTATTCCGGCATCAGATAGTGCTTTATAAGTATTTCCCGTTGAGAGAATTTCTATTTGTTGCTGCATTAAAAACGATGCAAGATCAATTATATTCGTTTTGTCGTATACTGATATTAAAGCTCTTTTTATTTTCATTTTTGTACGGAAAGTTTTTTAAGATTATATCTAAGAAAAGGAAATTTAGCTATTACATTTCTACACTAATTTAAAGCAGTCTATTCTATAAATTTTTTTACCATGCTTGATTTCAAGCCACGAATAAAATCTTCAATACTGTAAGGATTTCTCCCTTCCATTTGTACAACTTTAGGAATTAAAGTGCCACCTTTTAAACTTATGTGCATATTATCGTTAACAATCTTACCTTGTTCTGAAGCGAGAGCTTCAAAGTCAGCATCAAGTATCCTGATACGTTTATTCTCTATCTTGATGAACGCTTTTGGGTAAAACGCTTTAACCTTTCTATAAGCAACCTCACAAGCATCACTTGCATAAATTTTATAGTCTTCCACTTTGTCAGCGTAACATGCATCATTATCGTTCTGTTTTAAGGGAACCTGTTTTTCAATTTCGTTTAGCACTTTCAGCAGTAAATCACTGCCTAATTCAGACAATTTATCATGCAATGTCTTGTAGTTATCGTTCTTTTCGATAAGAAATTTTTCCTGTTTTAAAATAGGGCCGGAATCTAATCCTTCATCCAATTGCATAATGCTAACCCCGGTTTCTTGATCTCCTGCTAAAATTGTGTGCTGTATCGGAGCTGCACCACGCCACCTTGGTAGTAATGAAGGATGAATATTAATACAACCATATTTAGGAATATTCAAAATTTTTCTTGGAAGTATCAATCCATACGCAGCAACAACTGCAACGTCTGGTTTGAAATTTCTAAATTTTTCTTGCTCTGCCAAAAACTTTAGAGAGATAGGAGTACATACCTCTATGTTACTTTCTTCAGCGATAACATGTACTGGAGATTTCGTTGGCTTCTGTCCACGTCCTGAAGGTTTTGGAGCCTTGGTGTATACTGCTACTATTTCATTCTGTGATTTCAATAGTAAGTTTAGCGTACTAACAGCGAATTCCGGTGACCCCATGAAAATAATTCTCACGCTTTCAAGTGTTTTTGCTTTAAGAATTCTCCGCTAATTTACCACTTACAGCTTCTACTAATTTGGCAAAATCATCCTTATAATTAACGGCCATCTCAGCAAGAATTTTTCTATTTAAATCAATGCCGGCAAGTGTAAGACCATGCATAAACCTACCATAAGTAAGCCCATGCTCTCTTGCTGCTGCATTAATACGTATTATCCATAAGCTACGGAAATCACGTTTACGGGTTCTTCTGTCTCTGTAAGCATATTGCAATGCTTTTTCAACTCTTTGTAATGCAATTCTATAACAGCTTTTTGCACGTCCTCTATAACCCTTTGCCAGTTTCAATATTTTTTTATGACGAGCGTGAGTAGTGACTCCACGTTTTACCCGAGCCATTTTATTTTACCTCCATTTTGTTAAATATCATAAGGCATATAAAGCTTAACTATACGCGAGTCAGATTTACCAAGAATCGTTGTACCGCGCTGATTACGAATATTAGATTTACTTCTCTTTACCATGCCATGCCTTTTGCCTGACTGAGTAGAAATGACTTTACCCTTAGCTGTAAGGTGAAAGCGCTTTTTAACAGAAGATTTGGTTTTTAATTTTATTCTCTTCATATTCCAAATAAATTTACAAACACTACTATTGAGTTCTTTAATAGTAATTAAGCATTAGTATAAATAATTTTATTAAAGAATCAAATTAAAATTGTATATTAAAGGAGTTTAAAAGTAATTACGCCCAATATGTGTGTTATACCTTCTTTATTCCCAAGTGGCAACAATACTTGCCTCATTTTAACACTTTCACTTTCTTCCTCTTCATTGATTGGGCATTTACTCTCTATTACAGCATCAAGTTTATCAATAACTGCATCTATTTTATATAGTCGCAAAAATGGTGCATCAATTGCATACTTATTATCAATGCGCGTCTTTTTCTCAAAACCATAGAATTCAACAGCCTTTTCTCCTGCATTTTCACAAATATAACCTTGATCCTTGACTTCAATGATAAAACAATGCTGCCATGACTCCATTATTTCTGCAGTGTCTATTTCGTGCCTTTCTGGCCAATCTCTGTCTGGTCCTTTTATGTCACTCCAGTGCTCAGTTACCACATTTGCTATTCTTTTTTCTTTGCCTACATAAATTTCCATTCCAATTTCCACATATAAAACACAGATATGAGGTAAATTTATCGTGAATATATTGATTTTTCCTTACCACAAGGTGCATATCACTAGAAGTTCTGAGATCTAGAGAGTGGTGGTATTGTAATTGATTTTATTTCCATTGCAGCTTATTATTCATGAATAATCTCAATAAAAATAATGAAGTTAAGTGAAATCAGAGAAAGATTTATAAAATTTTTTATAAGTAATGGCCACGAACAGGTTTCTTCTTCTCCTTTGATTCCAGAACATGACCCAACACTCATGTTTACAAATGCTGGTATGGTGCAGTTTAAAAATATTTTTACTGGTGCTCAAAAAACTGAAATGAAACGTGCTGTCTCAAGTCAAAAGTGCCTAAGAGCAGGCGGTAAACACAACGATCTTGAAAATGTTGGCTATACAACTCGGCATCACACATTTTTTGAAATGCTCGGAAATTTTAGCTTTGGTGATTACTTTAAGGAAACTGCGATAGAATTTGCGTGGAAATTTATCACTAAGGAGTTATCTCTTGATAAAAACAGACTATCCATAACCGTCTACCATACTGATGATGAGGCGTACGAGATTTGGCGTAAGATAAGTGGCTTTTCAAGTGATAAAATCATAAGAATTGCAACGGACGATAACTTTTGGAGTATGGGAAGCACTGGTCCATGCGGTCCATGTTCTGAAATTTTTTATGATCATGGGAGTCCTAATTTACAAGACGACGATAGAATTGTTGAAATCTGGAATCTGGTATTCATGGAGTTTAACAAAGATGAAGAAGGTAATTTACACAAATTGCCAAAAAAATGCATCGATACTGGAATGGGTCTTGAGAGAATAGCTACTGTAATGCAAAATGTCCATGATAACTATGATATTGATCTATTTTCTGCTCTGATCAATAAATCTCAAGAGTACTGTGGAAGAACGGAAAATAAAATAGCGCATAAGATCGTAGCAGATCATCTTCGCGCGGCTGCATTTCTCATCGCAGAAGGAGTGCTTCCTGGAAATGAGGGCAGGAATTACGTATTACGCAGATTAATTAGGAGAGCCGCGCGTTATATCCACTTGCTTGGATATAATGATTCTCTACTCCATCGCATTTTTCCGGCGCTGATAGATAGCACGAGTTCGGCTTATATGGGAGATGTTTATCCTGAATTAGTCAGAGCCAAAAGCTTAATAGAAACGACGTTAAAATCAGAGGAAGAAAACTTTAAAGACACTTTGATGAAAGGTATCAATCTTCTGGAGAAATTCACTACAGATTTAAAATCGGGCGATACTTTACCTGGAGAATCAGCATTTAAGCTATATGACACCTATGGGTTTCCTTTGGATATTACACTTGATGTTTTAAAAGAGAAAAAAATAAATTTTGACCAGAAGGGTTTTGATAATGCAATGG
The DNA here is from genome assembly GCF_031205055.1 of Wolbachia endosymbiont of Listronotus oregonensis. NCBI lineage: Bacteria > Pseudomonadati > Pseudomonadota > Alphaproteobacteria > Rickettsiales > Anaplasmataceae > Wolbachia > Wolbachia endosymbiont of Listronotus oregonensis. Next base: position 1,395,169 of record NZ_CP102118.1, read on the forward strand.
GAGAACAAAAAGAGAGAGCACGTGCTAAATGGGCTGGATCTGGTGAAAAATCTGTTGAGCAAGTATGGTTTGATTTGATCAATAAATTTGGCAAAACAAAATTTGTTGGTTATGAGTTCAATGAAGTAAGTGATGCGAAAATACTAGCTATAGTTTCCTCTAAAAATGAAGTAATTGATTCTGCAAAGGAGGGAGAAAAGATAATCATTATACTTGATAAAACACCTTTTTATGGCGAGTCAGGTGGACAGGTGGGGATACTGGCAGTCTGATCAAACCTGGTAGAAGTATTATTATAGTCGAGAATACCCATAAGGTTAATGACCTATGTTTGCACAGATGCATAGTTAAATTCGGCTCAATTTGTAAAGGTGATGTAGTTACAGCAAGCATCGACAAGGAAAGAAGGCAAACCTTAAGAAGAAATCATTCGGCTACGCATCTTCTGCACTTTGCATTGAGGAAAATCTTGGGTGATCATGTCACTCAAAAAGGTTCCCTAGTTGCACCAGATAGACTGAGATTCGACTTCAGCCATAACACTCAAGTGACTCAAGATCAGTTATTCTGGGTAGAGGATATGGTAAACTCTCTAATCAGAGAAAATCTTTCTGCATCTACAAAAATTCAAAGCATGAATCAGGCAATAGACGAAGGAGCCATGGCGTTGTTTGGTGAAAAATATGGTGATCAGGTTAGAGTTGTAAATATTGGAGATTCGAAAGAGCTATGTGGTGGCACGCACGTTGAACATACTGGAGAAATCGGTTTATTTAAGATAGTAACAGAAAGTTCTGTTGCTTTTGGAGTGAGGAGAATTGAAGCTTTAACTGGTCAGGAAGCAATCAATTATGTACGTGATAATGAAATTAACTTAAAAAAAGTTGCAGAATTCGTAAAAGTGCCAGTAAGTGAAATAACAAGCAGATTAAGTGTTTTAAGTCAAGAACACAAAAAATCCGAAACCAAAATAAGAAACCTATATAAAAAGCTTGTGAGTGCAGAGAATATAAAAAGCACTGAAATAAATGGAATAAATTTTATAAGCCACACTTTCACTGATATTCCAGCAAATGTGATAAGAGAGTTTGTTTTGCAGCAACAAAAACCAAAAACGGTAATAGCTTTCACGGCAACAGAAAAAGATAAAACAGTCTTGATTATTAAAGTAAGTAAAGACTTAATCAATAAGATTAGCGCAAAAGAACTAATATCAATAGCAGTTGAAAAGAACTGTGGTGGGAATGCTGAACTTGCACAAACAGGCTGTGATAGCAATAAAATAGATGATGCCATTACAGCCATTTATAGCAAAATAACCGCTTCTAAGCACTCTACATCATACCGCCGCGGTATCTCTTAGCCGCTAACAAGTAGCAACTGTTCTCCCTCGTCATACCGTAACGGTATCTCTAGATCCCGCTAACAAGCAGCGGGATGACGAGGTTATCGTCACATGCCGCCGCGAACCGTCATACTGCCGCAGATCGTCATACCGCGATTCATTCGCGGTATCTCATCCGCTAACACGTAGCGGGATGACAGCAGTCCTACGTCATGCCGCCGCGAACCGTCATACTGCCGCAGATCGTCATACCGCGATTCATTCGCGGTATCTCTTAGCATAGATCCCGCTAACAAGCAGCGGGATGACAGCAGTCCTACGTCATGCCGCCGCGAACCGTCATACTGCCGCAGATCGTCATACCGCGATTCATTCGCGGTATCTCATCCGCTAACACGTAGTGGGATGACAGCAGTCCTACGTCATGCCACCGCGAACCGTCATACCGCCACAGATCGTCATACCGCGATTCATTCGCGGTATCTCATCCGCTAACACGTAGCGGGATGACAGCAGTCCTACGTCATGCCGCCGCGAACCGTCATACTGCCGCAGATCGTCATACCGCGATTCATTCGCGGTATCTCTTAGCATAGATCCCGCTAACAAGCAGCGGGATGACGGTTGTCATGGTGTCATGAAAGTAGCTGACACTGGTTTCTATCCAAGAGGGTGTCATCCGAGTAGCTTGACTACTTGGATCCAGAAAACTTAACTTTAAATAAGTGGCTGCATAATAAAGACTAGATTCCAGCGTCACGTGCACAACTGTACGAACGTTGTGATTTTGGCCCATCAGGAGGGTGTCATCCCAGTGCTTGACACTGGGATCCAGGAATTTTAATTGTAAGTAAGCATACTGAGTTGATAAGTATAAAAGTAGCTAGAAAATAAACATTTTTGATGAGATTATATGGAAAACTGGATTCCAGTGTCAAGCACTGGAATGACAAGAAGAGGGTACTTGGATAAGAGGCATTGCACTTCTGGTAGGCCCAAATCACAATGTTCGTACAGTTATGCGTTATGCGCTGGAATGACAACGTAAGGTGAATTTTTCAACATCCCAAAATTACAGAATTTAGTCTGTTTAATTAAGTGTGAACTGTTACACGAAAATTTTGTAAACAGATTAATATGCCCTGTTTTTGCTATTCATCTAAAAATGGAGCCATAGAGTACGTTGATGAGCATAAGCAAATTTTAATGCAAAAATTACTATCAGAAAATAGATTACGCAAGAGGTCTAATTATTCTGCCGCAATTTTGCTCTATCAAACTTGCCACATTTAATATTCCAGCTTCGTCATAATAATTTCCAATCACTTGCAAGGCAAGTGGTAAACCCTCATTGGAAAGCCCAACAGGAACAGAAATAGCAGGCAATCCTGCAAGACTTGCTGGCACGGTAAACACATCATTGATGCACATAATTAGCGGATCTGGCTTTTCATTTAAGCCAAAAGCTTCTGTTGGAGCAGATGGCACAAGTATGTAATCTATTTTTTCAAACGCTTTTATAAAATCATTTCTGATTAATGCTCTAATGCACTGCGCTTTTTCGTAATATTCATTATAATGACCTGAAGAAAGCGCATAAGCGCCAATTAAAATTCTTCTTTTCACCTCTTTACCAAAACCTTCTGCTCTTGTTAGTGAATACATTTCTTCAAGGGTATCAGCATCAACCCTTAATCCATAACGCACACCATCGTAACGAGCAAGATTGGATGAAGTTTCAGCAGAACAGATTAAATAATAGACCGGTATTGCATATTTAGTATGTGGCAGAGTAATGTCAACAACTTCAGCGCCATTTTCTTTTAAATAGGAAGCAACTCTTTCCCAATTATGAACTATTTCCTCTGAAATTCCATCCATCCTATATTCTTTTGGTATACCAATACACTTACCCTTGACATCACCATTTATAAAGCTAGAAAATTTAGGCACTGGCTTTTCGCTCGATATTGAATCTTTTTTATCATAGCCACAAATTGCTTCCAGCATTAATGCTGAATCAGAGACAGAACGAGTAATGACTCCTGCTTGATCCAGAGAACTCGCAAATGCAATCATACCAAAACGCGAGCATCTTCCATAAGTTGGCTTTATTCCAACTACTCCACAATAAGCTGCTGGTTGGCGTACAGATCCACCGGTGTCGCTTCCTAACGCTCCAGCGCATAAAAATCCAGCAACCGATGCTGCAGATCCACCAGATGATCCACCAGGAACAACTTTTTCCCCATCACTTTTTCTAATCCACACATTTTCAACAGGGCCAAAATAGCTGTTTGTGTTCGCAGAACCCATAGCAAATTCATCCATATTAAGCTTACCGAGCATGGCTGCTCCACTTTTTAAAAGCAAGTCAGACACCGTAGATTCGTAAGTCGGAACGAAATTTTCCAGCATTTTTGAGCATGCTGTTGTTTTTATTCCTTTTGTACAGAATAGATCTTTGATGCCAACTGGTATACCCATGAGCGGCGAGATTAAATCATCCTTTTGCCTAGAGAAATGTTCATCTGCAGCTTTAGCAGCTTTCATTGCTATCTCTGGGGTTTTTGTTATAAATGCATTTAATTTCTCATTTTCAACCGCACTGATGTGCGCCTCCACGAGTTCAACAGCGGAAAAACTCCTTTTTTTGAGCCCGTCATGCATTTGTGTAATACTTAACTTTTTTAGTTCATTCATCAATATTTAATTTTTAGCAAGACGTTAATTATAACATGGCACGATAAAAAATCCATACATTTATAGTTACAGCTAGAAATATAGCTAAGAACCTGTACATAATTGATGCTCAGAGTGTAAAGAACGCAGATACTGCTGAAGAAAAAGGCTATGACGCTGGTAAAAAAATCTCAGGGCCATATCGCAGTTGATACTCAAGACATGCAATTTATGTAGCAACTGCAGGAACAACTAGTGCTGTGAGAATGGTCAACAATGCAAAAGAAAACCTTTCTGGAGTTAAAAATATACTGGTTGATGCGGGCTATACAGGAGAGAATTTTGCAACTCAAATAAAAGATATTATTGGTGCAACTGTTGAAGTAATAAAGCGAAGTGAATTTGAACAGGCTCTTACAAAGTATACAAAAAACGTTTACAATCAACGTTCAACGTGATAAATTAAAGACGGTTTATTCCTCGGTAGCTCAGTGGTAGAGCAGTTGGCTGTTAACCAATTGGTCGCTGGTTCGAATCCGGCCCGGGGAGCTCTTCTCTGTGAAATTCTAGTGTTAATCTTATATGGGCATTAAATCAGTTGTCTTATGTATACTAGATGGCTGGGGAAATGGAGTAGAAAGCAGTAAATATAATGCTATTAGCAACGCAAATCCACCCTGTTGGCAATATATTAGCTCTAATTATCCAAAATGCAGTTTGTCCGCCTGTGGAACTGATGTTGGGTTACCTGGTGGTCAAATAGGTAATTCAGAAGTTGGCCATATGAATATTGGCAGTGGTAGAGTAGTAATGCAAAGCCTTCAGCGCATTAATCAAGAAATTGGAACAATAGAAAACAATGCAAATCTACAAAGCTTTATTAGTAATCTAAAAAGTAAGAACGGAGTATGCCATCTGGTGGGATTAGTGTCAGATGGCGGTGTTCATTCGCATCAAAAGCATATTTCGACTTTAGCAAATAAAATATCACAGCATGGAATCAAAGTGGTGATACATGCATTTTTAGATGGCAGAGACACATTACCAAATTCAGGAAAAAAATGCATTCAAGAATTTATAAAGAGTATAAAGGGAAATGACATAAGAATTGCTACTGTTTCTGGGCGTTACTATGCTATGGACCGTGATAACAGGTGGGAGAGAACAATTGAAGCTTATGAGGCTATCGCATTTGCAAAGGCACCTCGTCATGATAATGCAGTATCGTTGATTGATGAAAATTATCAAAATAACATAACTGATGAGTTTGTCAGGCCCGCAGTAATAGGTGACTATCAAGGTATAAAACCAGAAGATGGAGTGCTGTTGGCTAACTTTCGTGCTGATCGAATGATACAATTAGCAAGTATTTTACTAAACCAATCAGGTGTCATTCCAGCGCGTGACGCTGGAATCTATGGTCAAACTACTCGTACGACAGAAGGTCGTAAACGAAAACCATTTTCTTCAATTCTAAGTATGATGAAGTATAAAGAAGATCTTAAAATTCCTTATATTTTTCCTCCTATATCTTTTGCTAACACTTTAGGACAAACAATAGAAGACAATAAATTGCAACAATTACGCATCGCCGAAACCGAAAAATACGCTCATGTGACTTTCTTTTTCAATTGTGGAAAAGAAGAACCTTTCTCTGGTGAAGAAAGAATACTCATTCCCTCACCAAAAGTTCAAACTTATGATTTGCAGCCCGAAATGTCAGCCTTTGAGCTCACAGAAAAGCTTGTAGAAAAAATTCACTCCCAAGAATTCGCACTGATAGTTGTAAATTACGCTAATCCTGATATGGTAGGGCATACAGGTAATATAAAAGCAGCCGAGAAAGCTGTGCTAGCTGTAGATGATTGTCTTGCGAAAGTGCTGAGTGCTGTTAAAAAGTCAAGCAACACTGCATTAATTGTTACTGCAGACCATGGTAATGTGGAATGTATGTTCGATGAAGAAAATAATACACCTCATACAGCGCACACTCTAAATAAAGTGCCATTTATTGTGTCTTGCGATAATCTAAAACTAAGAGACGGAAGATTATCTGATATCGCTCCCACTATTTTACAGCTACTTGGAATTAAGAAACCGGATGAAATGACAGGCAGTTCGTTGATTTCTTGCATTACCCTCTGTCATTCCAGCTAGGCAGCGTCATGCGCTGGCAAATAGATGTGTTTTAACTTAACCCAACTTTTAAATTTTTCGCTGTTAGTACTAATGATTCATTAAAGAAGCTGTCTATATCACCAATATTACCTATACTTTTTGTACTGATAGATTGGTCAATCCTTTTGACTAAATTAGATAAAACTTTATTAGGGCCAATTTCAACAAATTTGTTAATGCCACGGCTTGCCATATACAAAACCATTTCTCTCCATTTCACTCTGCTTATGACTTGTTTAGCAAGTAAAGCTTTTATAACTTTGGGATCACTCTCCTCTTTAGCTGTAACATTTGATATCAAAGGAACTATAGGACGGGTTATTTTAATACCCTCCAAAAATTCCAAAACTTTTTCATCAGCAGGTTTCATAAGAGATGAGTGAAAAGGTCCACTAACCTGTAACTTAACTAATCTCTTGATGTTCAAGTTCTTGAGCAAATCGGGTAATATTTCAAGACCCTCTCTAGTACCACTTATAACCACTTGTCCGCCACCGTTATCGTTTGCAATTTCACAAATTCCGTCAATTTGAACTGATTTCAATATATCTTCCACTTCATTTATCTCTGCTCCAAGCAACGCAACCATTCCCCCTTCACATTTCAAAGAAGCTTCATGCATTGCTTCGCTGCGAACTTTCAGCAGCTTGATTGCAGACTCAAGAGTCAATGCCCCTGCAGCACATAGCGCTGTATATTCACCGACTGAATGTCCACAAACATATTTAATTCCATAATTAGAAAAAGAGATTCACCAAACACATGCTCGATAACGCGTAGCGTCGCGATTGACACTGCCATTATAGCTGGCTGAGCGTTTTCTGTAATGGTTAATTCTTCAATAGGACCGTTGAAGATTAAATGAGACAGCTTTCTACCCAATATGCTATCCACTTCATTAAATACTTGTCTTGCAACGGAAAACTCACTATATAAGCTCTTTCCCATTCCTACAAACTGAGAGCCCTGACCAGGGAAAGCAAAAATCATGATAACTATTATTTATTCCTTATTAAGTATAACATTTTATTTATTTTTTGTCAATATTTTAGAATAATGATTGACTTAGTGAATTAAGTTCACTAGAATATTAACTGACTAAAAGTTTATAAGCAACAATGGCAGAAATTGATTATCATAAGGTTACTATAGTCATGACAGATGGTCAAGAGTTTGAAACTCGTTCCACTTATGGAAAGGAAGGTGATAAGATAAAACTTGATAGGGATCCTCTCACTCACCCTGCATGGACTGGAAGTTTGACAAGCGGGTCAGCAAGTAAAACTAGCAAATTAGCTAAGTTTAACGATAAATATGGGGATATTTTCTAGTTTTTCGCTTCTTTTTCAGAGTGAAGCATGCATAAATACAAAAATATAGGCTATATCGCTTCTGAGTCACCAAAATCGCAGGAAGTATCTAAACTATTAAAGAAACTTAATTTTATCAATATAACAGAAGAAAATAAGTCCGAAATCGATCTATTGATAGTTGTTGGCGGTGATGGCTTTATGCTACGCACCTTGCATAATTACGTTATAGAAAACAAAAACACACACGTATACGGAGTAAACACTGGCAATGTTGGGTTTTTGATGAATAAATGCTTTAGCCGCAGTGAAGATTTAATTGATCATATAGAGCACGCAACTTCAACTCAGTTAACTTTACTAAAAATGGAAGCAACAGACACAAGTGGCAAGAAATACCACTATATAGCGGTAAACGAAGTATATGTTTTTAGGAAAGCAAACCAAATAGTAGAGATGAATATTACTATTAATGATAAACTAAAAGTAGAAAAATTTAGAGGGGATGGAGTAATATTATCTACTCCCACAGGCAGCACTGCATATAACTTCTCTGCCGGTGGCCCAATCTTGCCACTAAATTCAAACTTACTTGCACTGACCTCCATCAATAGCTATTACCCAAGGCATTGGAATGGAGCACTAATCTCAAATGATACGATCGTACAAATTGACATTAACGACACAAAAAATCGTCCAGCGCTTGTAGTATCAGATTACAAAGAGTTTCATAATATATCACAGATAAAAATACAAAAAGACCATGAGAACACAATCACTCTGCTTTTTGACAAAGACGACTCACTCAATGAAAGAATCTTTGATAGGCAATTTCTATACTAAATTTTTCATAATTATCCGTAAACTGGTATTTACTACATCTTAATAACTATAGCGTAATCAACACAACATAGTAATTAATTTTGGAGTAAATATGGGACCAGTAACGAATCTACCATCGTCTGAAGAGAATGCACTATTAATATTTGACTTTGATCAAACAATTACAAATAAGTCTATGTGCAATTTCTTTACATCCAAGGGATATGATGATTATGATTCTGGCAAAGAAAAAGCAGTAATTAAAGAAAAAATAGAAGAATTTTTACAAAAGGAAGGCTCGGGAATCAAAAATAAAGAAAAGCTAAGGTCTGTATTAGATTCTGCACTTTCAAGCGGAGTAGAAGTTGCTATTGTATCGTCTGCAAAATACATAAAAGCAGTAGAGTATGTAGTGAAAAATCATTTAGGCTTAACAGAAGAGCAGGCACAAGGTATTAAAGTAGTTGGAGGAACGACTAAGCGTCAAGATCCACTAAATTCAGCAGAAGTAGCTAAAAGAATGAATGAGCCTCAAGATCCACAAATTGGAAAACATCTATGTGTTTTATCTCTTTTAAAAGCATATAAGAAAGACAAAGGTATGTTACCGCAAAAAGTCATGTTAGTTGATGGTAATCAGCGGGGCATTAATCCTGCTGATGACTTTTATAAAAGCATCAAGGAAGGATTATTAGAAAAAGATATGAAGGGTCTCTTAGAAAATATAGATCAAGAAATAGCGGAAGTTGATGTCAGGGAAGAGGAAATAAACAATATTGCATTTAAAGGGATTAATGTATCTAGTGAGCCAACAACAGGAACAGACGGAGCAGCGGATGATGGTTATTTAGGCAAAGTAGAAAAATGGATTGGAGAACCTATACCGAATCCTCAGGATATTAAAAGTCCAGGTACGTTTCCAACTCCTCCACCATCGTATAAAAGCAAAGATGACTCTGAAGAGTCTTTGTCACTAAATTCTGATATAGGTAGTACAACAAATAAAAAAACAAACAGATCCTGGCCAAGAGCAAAATATGCCATGCAGCAGAAGGGCTTTATAATTTTTGGTGCAAGTGCTATTATACTTGGCACATCTGCAGCTTTATTATACTTACAAGATAAAGCAAAATTTATTGCATTTTTTACAAACAGCCCAAAATATATCACTATACCAGTTATCGCACTTGCTGCGTTGCTTGCAATTAGTCCAATACTTTTTGCAATAAGGCAATTTAGAGATACTGCAGAGCATAAAACTCAAGAAAAAAATGCGGATGGAATTTTAGATGAGGTGTTAAAGCATCAGCCAGAAAATAAAGCTATAAAATCTGTAAGATTAGAGTATAACAACAACACTCATTCAAATTTTATATTTAATGCTTGGGAATCTAAAAACGACTTCATTAACATTGATGAAAAAGTAATTAGTAGAACTAATAAAATAGAATCAGTAATTAACAATAGGCCACTATTTACTGCATTACTGACCGGTGTAGTTGCTGCAAATATAGCACTTCCTTTATTGCTGTACGCGGAAGGCGGTGTTAATAACGTACAAAAATTTTACCAAAACCCTTTGACTAATAACATAGGGTTATCATTGCTTATAGGCTCAGGTGTACTTGCATTATTAGTTGTATGTTTTGGCGTGCATTATTATAACAAAACAAATTGCACTAACCTTATTATTCTCAGGAAAAGATTAACACTGAAAGCGTTAACAAGAAATTCATTGAAGAAATAAAACAAGAAAGAACAGAGGTTCTTGGAGAAAACCACAGTAAAGATGCTAAACGCAGCAGCTTAACGCTTGAGCAAGTTGTAGTCCAATCTCATAATTGTAAGGATGTTGTTTATAGTGTCGGTTAATAAAATGCATGATATAGCTAGTGCAACCCTACGTCATACCGCCGCAGAATAATTAACCGTCATACCGCCGCGGTATCTCAGCCGCTAACAAGAGATCCCGCTAACAAGCAGCGGGATGACGAATATACCGCCGCGGTATCTCTTAGCCGCTAACAAGTAGCGGGATACTTAACCATCATCTACACCGTCATACCGCGATTCATTCGCGGTATCTCGCTAACACGTAGCGGGATGACAGCAGTCCTACATCATATCGTCACGGTATCTCTGGCCGCTAACAAGCAGCGGGATGACGGTTGTCGTTTAGCTACAAACGTTAAGAAATTTACTAAACGAAAAAAAAGGCAAAAGAAGCCCTAGTCATTGTCTATTTTCAGTATTGGCGTTTTTTAAGCCTTAAACACTGCAATTTAGCTGCTTTTAAATGCAACTAACCTTAGTTTAAATGTTTAAGAAATTTACTAAGCAGAAAAAAAGGCAAAAGAAACCCCGTGGTAATTAGTGTTCACTCCCTAATCCTGCAAATTGGCGTACTATACTGTCTTAAACGACTTATAAGCGCGTTTCAGCTTATATAGGTAAAAACCTAGAAATATTGTGAAGACATAAGGTGCACATAGTGCAAAAAATTAAAAATAAGACGCCAACTACGTTGTTTTCTTGCTGTTTAATCTGCACAGATGAAGATAACTGAATACCTTCAGTTTCATGATAAGGGGGCTGGCGAAGGGTGTCAAGTAAGTTTTTCTTTTCCGTGAATTCCCTTTGAAGTCGAGTATTGAAAATTGACTGGAGAGTTGTGGATTACTTTGTATATGTCATAACAAGCCATGGCACTCTCGGCAAAACCACTTAGTATCAACTTGAGTTTGCCTGGATAAGTAGCTATATCTCCGATTGCATATATTCTATCTCTACTGGTTCTAAGTGTAGCTGGGTCGACAATTATGCGGCCATGTTCTAACTCTATACCCCAACTGTTTATTGGACCAAGATTCATTGACAATCCAAAAAATGGCAGCAAAGAATCAGCGGATATTTCTTTTTCTTCCTTAGAGGCAATGTTTTTTACTATCACTGCGCTCAACTGCCCATTACCTCCTGCTAGTTCGTGTAATTGATATGGCACTACCAGTTCTATCTTTCCATCATTTTCAAGTGATTCTAATTTATTTCTAGTTTCAGGAGTGCAGCGAAATTCCTTTCTTCTATGTATCACATAAATTTTCTTTGCAACTTTAGAAAGTTCTACAGTCCAATCAGCTGCAGAATCACCCCCCCTGCAATGACTATAGTTTTGTCCTGAAAATCAGAAATTTTATTTACACTGTAAAATACAGATTGATTTTCATATTCTAATATACCACTTAAGGGTGGACGGTTAGGTTCAAACATTCCGTTACCTGCAGCAACAATAACAGCCTTACATTTTACCTCTGTACCTGTGTTAGTTATGATAGTAAAGCTTTGATCACAGTTATTCGAAATCTTTTCCACTTTTTGACTTAAATGGTAAACAGGCTCAAATGGTGAAGCTTGCTCCATTAATTGCTCAATTAATTTTTGGGCAGTAATTACAGGATAACCAGGTATATCATATATTGGCTTTTCTGGGTAAAGAGCTGTGCATTGTCCTCCTGCTTGATCCAAAACATCTATTATATGACATCTCATATCAAGCATTCCCGCTTGAAAAGCAGTGAATATTCCAATAGGCCCTGCACCTATTATTACTATATCGGTTTTCATATTCAGATGGTAATCTATTTATAGATATTAGCTTTCTTCGCTAATAAGGTCAATTTACAAAGGGATGTATTTTTAAAAGATGTGGCTAGATTAGATAAGATTTCCAGCGTTATGAACCACATAGTCCAAATAAGCTCTAAAAATCAGCTAACATCGCGGGATGCTGTGCGGACGGAATGGGATTCGAACCCATGGTACGCTCATCACGTACGTCAGTTTTCAAGACTGGTGCCTTAAACCGCTCGGCCATCCGTCCATTTCTTTTCTATCACAACATTTGATTTTAAGCAATCTATAAAAGCTTTACTTGCCCACGCAAAAGTTGCTAAACACACTACTCAATATTTCCTCAACATTAATAATTCCAATCACCGCACCAAGTTCAAATGCAGCAAGCCTCAAATCTTCAGATATCAACTCAATTGGATTATCGATATTAAAACGTTGTAAATGTTCCAGTGCTTTCTGCATGTGACTCCTATGTCTTTGCCGAGTAATCACAGGAGTGTCTCTATCATGCCCAAATTTTTCCTCTGCCTTCTTTTTTATGAGAGAGATCAACTTGTTTGTACCTATTCCCTTTAAAATAGAAATAGGTAGAAAATCTACATCGCCAATCAGTATATTTCTGTCATTAATTGCATCGTCAGCTTTGCTCAATACATAAATAGTATCGCTATTTACAACGTTGCAATTGATATTATAACGTTGTTCAAAAGGAAATAGTTCTATTCTTAGATCAGCTTCAAAAGACCTCTTTTTGCTCGACTTATGCCTTCTGATTCTATCGGGTCTGAACTCTCACGAATTCCAGCAGTATCAGAGAGAATGATTGGGTATCCGCCAATGTCAATATGAGCTTCAAGCACGTCTCTTGTTGTGCCTGCATATTCAGAAACAATAGCAATATCACGCTTGGCTAAGAAATTAAATAGAGTTGATTTACCGACATTTGGTTCACCAGTTATTACAATATGTAAACCCTCACGCAACCTTTCGCCCCGTCTATTATCATTTAAATGCTCTTGTATCAACTGCACGAGAGATTGCACTTCATTATTAATTTTTTTCAATTCACTTTTTTCTGCCCAAATGTCCTCTGGAAAGTCTATATATGCTTCGATTTTGGATTGTATCGTTATTAATCTTTGCCTCCAATTGCTGTATAGTCTCTCCAATTCTCCCGATATCTGCTTAATCGCTTGTTTAGCTTGCATTTTCGTCTCAGCATCAATTAAGTCTGCAATCCCTTCTATTTGCGTTAAGTCAAATTTACTATTTAGAAAAGCCCTAAGTGAGAATTCTCCAGGCTTGGCCATAACGAAAATTTTTGATAATTCCTCCAAGATGATTTTTATGACTGCCTTGCTTCCATGCACTTGTAACTCTATAACGTTCTCGCCAGTGAAACTGTTTGGAGCAGGGAAATAGATGATTATTCCATTATCTATCAATTGATTGGAATCATCATATAGATCAACTAAAGTAGCAAATCTTGGTTTAATTTCTTTCTTAATATGAAAATGATTTAAAGCTTTAAGCGCGTAGTTGCCTGAAATTCTGATTACTGCAACTCCTGACTTACCCAATACGGTCGATAAAGCGAAAATAGTTTCATTTGTGTTTGTCATTATTTATATAAACTACTTAGCAATATTACACTTAAGAAACCAAAATACCTAATTTGAAAATATTCAAAATTTTTATCTATCTTGCTAGTTTATAGTAATATCATATTAATAAATACATTATATAAAAAACTGCAAAGGTCACTCAGGTGAAAATATTTATTTTGAAAACTGATAATATGATTTATAATTATCAACATAGGTTTTAAATATTTTATGCTCAAGAAATTAGCTTGGTATTGGTCTTTTGTAGAGTTAATTAAAGGGTTTGTTATTACATTAAAATATATGTTTAAGCCAAAGGTTACTTTGAGGTATCCTATGGAGAAGGGCCCTTTAAGTCCAAGGTTTCGTGGTGAGCATGCGTTGCGTAGGTATCCAAACGGTGAAGAACGATGCATAGCTTGTAAATTATGCGAAGTTATCTGCCCTGCTCAAGCAATAGTTATTGAAGCAGAGGAAAGAGAAGACGGTAGTCGTCGCACCACGCGCTATGATATTGATATGACAAAATGCATATACTGCGGACTTTGCCAAGAGGCATGTCCAGTTGATGCAATTGTGGAGGGTCCTAACTTTGAATTTGCTACTGAAACAAGAGAGGAGCTAATGTACAATAAAGAAAAGTTATTGCGTAATGGTGAAGTTTGGGAAGACGCAATTGCACTCAGGTTAAAAAAGAATAGACCGTACTACTGATGTTAAAAATTTATAGCTTTCAAATCATTCCTCTGTTACCCAGGTGCTGTTTTTCTGTCATTTCAGTGTTCCTTTTTTTGTCATCCCAGTGCGTGACACTGGGATCCAGGTATAAAAATATTTGTAAATTGTGCAATGGACAACAGATTTTAGGAGCATACGTTAAACTAATTTCCATTATAAAAATAAGATGGATCCCAGTGTCACGCACTGGGATGACAAAGAGAGGGTTAGACAAAAGGGTCGATAAATGATTAAAATTACTTTTCCAGCTGAAAAAAGAATAGAAGAATATGACGATAAAGTCACTGGCTTTGATATATTACAACTGGATGCTTTGAAAGAAGCAGTTGCATTGAAAGTAAACGGTGAGTTGTATGATCTCTCACGTGAAATTGAATCTGATACAGAGATAGAGGTGATACAACTGAGTGACGAAGTGGGTTTGGACATAATAAGGCACGATGCTGCTCATATAATGGCGCAGGCAGTGAAAGAGCTATTTCCTAATACTCAGATTACTATTGGCCCAACAATTCAGGACGGTTTTTACTATGATTTTGCTACAGATCGTACCTTCACTACGGATGATCTTGCTGCAATAGAAAAGAAAATGAAAGAGATTGTAAAAAGTAATCACAGATTTGTTCGAGAGGTTTGGACTCGCAAGCAGGCAGTTGATTTCTTTAGTGGTATAGGCGAAAAATATAAGGTTGAAATTATATCCTCTATACCAGAGAGTGAAAACCTAACTGTTTATAGACAAGGCGATTTTGTTGACTTATGCCGCGGTCCACATTCTCCTTCAACTGGCAGAGTCAAAGCGTTTAAGCTTATGAAAGTTGCAGGAGCATACTGGCGTGGTGATTCTAAGGGTCCAATGTTACAGCGAATATATGGCACCGCATGGAGAAATAAGGATGAATTAAACGCTTACCTTGAGTGTCTCAAAGAAGCAGAAAAACGTGATCACCGCAAAATTGCTAAGGATATGGATTTATTTCACATCCAAGAGGAAGCTGTCGGGCAGGTTTTTTGGCATGAACAAGGATATACTCTATATAATGTTCTTGAGTCTTATATAAGAAAGAAATTGATAAATAATGGCTATTTTGAAGTAAAAACTCCTATTTTGGTAAGTAAAGAACTGTGGGAAAAGTCGGGACATTGGGATAAATTTCGTGAAAATATGTTCATTGTTGATGAATCTGAAAGCAAAAAGCTAGCAATAAAACCTATGAATTGTCCTTGTCATGTGCAGATTTTTAATTCTCACACGAGAAGCTATCGTGATCTACCAATACGTATGGCAGAGTTTGGTACATGCCATAGAAATGAAAGCTCAGGCTCATTGCACGGACTGATGCGAGTGCGTGGTTTTACGCAAGACGATGCACACATTTTTTGTATGGAAGAACAAGTAAATTCTGAAACTGTAAAGTTTTGTGACCTTTTAAAAGAAGTATATTCAGAGCTTGGATTCAATGAAATTTCTGTGAAGTTTTCAGACCGTCCAGATATTAGAGCCGGTAATGATGAAGTGTGGGATAGAGCTGAAAAAGCGCTGCTTGAAGCCGTTAAAGAAGCGGGCTTGAGTTATGAACTGAGCCCTGGTGAAGGTGCATTTTATGGTCCAAAGTTAGAGTTCGTTTTGAAAGACGCAATAGGCAGAAATTGGCAATGTGGAACATTACAAGTTGATTTCATTTTACCAGAACGTCTGGGAGCTTTTTATATAGGGGCAGATGGGCACAAGCATCACCCTGTCATGTTACATAGGGCAATTCTTGGGACTTTTGAGCGTTTTATCGGAATTTTGATAGAAAATTATGCAGGAAAATTTCCAGTTTGGCTTGCTCCAACGCAACTTGCTATTCTGACCATTACAAATGAAGCTGACGGTTACGCCACAGAAATTAGCAATATTTTAAAAGAACAAGGTGTGAGAGTCAAGACTGATTTGACCAATGAAAAAATTAGTTATAAGATACGTTTGCATAGTTCAAACAAGGTTCCTATATTATGGATTATAGGCAAAAATGAAGTTACAAGTAAAACTGTGTCAGTGAGAAATTTAGGATCAGAAAGACAGGAGTCTTTTTCTTTGGAAAAGGCTACTGAATCGCTGTTAAAAAGTGTTAATTTGAATTAAGGGAGTTAAAGTTTGCAAATAAAAAAGAACAATAAAAATAGAATTAATGAACTCATCACAGCTAAGGAGGTACGCTTAGTTGATCACAGTGGTGAAATGGTCGGAATTGTGCCAATAGAACAAGCTTTGGCATCTGCTCAGAATGTCGGTTTAGACTTGGTGGAAATTGCACCTGATTCAACTCCTCCAGTATGTAAAGTTCTGGATTACAGCAGACAAAAATATGATGCAAAAAAGAAGGCAAGTGAAGCAAAAAAGAAACAAAAAGCATTAACTATAAAAGAAGTTAAACTGGGTCCCAATATTGGTGATCACGACTACGAAACAAAATTGCGTCAAACAATGGATTTTCTTGTGCATGGACATAAAATTAAAGTTACAATGAGATTTAGAGGGAGAGAGCTTATAAACACTGAAGTTGGACTGGAAAAATTAGAACGGCTAATTAGAGACACTGAAGATATTGCAAAGGTAGAATTAGCACCTAAAAGAGAAGGAAATCAATATTTTTTAACTTTGGTTGCTAAGTAGCAAAACGGCTTAAGAAGTATAAGTAGAGTTAAATTATCGCTCTCTCTTTGATAACATGGCGAAAATGTCTTATTAATCCTTGAATCGGCCAAGCTGCAGCATCACCAAGCGCGCAAATTGTATGTCCTTCTATTTGAGTTGTAAGGTCAAGCAGCTTATCTATTTCATCAGGCTTAATATCTCCTGCCACCATCCTCTTCATAATCCTCCACATCCATCCAGTACCTTCACGGCATGGTGTGCATTGTCCACAGGACTCATGCATGTAAAAGTGTGATAACCTCTCTATTGCAGCTATTATATCAGTTGATTTATCCATCACTATTACAGCAGCAGTACCAAGCCCTGATTGTGCGGTTCTTAATGAATCAAAATCCATTTCAATAGTATCGCATATAGATTTTGGAATTAATGGCACTGAAGACCCACCAGGTATTACAGCAAGTAAATTATCCCAACCCCCTCGCACTCCACCTGCGTATTTTTCAATCAATTCACGTAGTGGAATTCCGAGCTCTTCTTCAACATTACACGGGTTGTTTACATGTCCTGAAATACAAAAAATCTTAGTACCAGTATTATTTGGTTTACCAAGAGATGCAAACCATTCTCCTCCGCGATTTAGAATATCTGGAACCATGGCTATAGTTTCAACGTTGTTTATTGTGGTTGGACAGCCAAAAAGTCCAACACCTGCGGGAAATGGAGGTTTCATGCGAGGAAAGCCCTTTTTTCCTTCAATTGATTCGAGTTGAGCTGTTTCTTCCCCACATATGTAAGCTCCTGCACCCCTATGGATAAACACATCAAGATCATAACCTGATTTGCAGGCATTTTTTCCAATTAAGTTTTCTTTATAGGCTTCCTCAAGTGCTTTTTTTAGAACTAAATATTCATTATAAAATTCACCCCTGATATAAATATACGCAACTGATGCGCTGATCGCTTTGCCGGCTAGGAGAATTCCCTCAAGTAACTTATGTGGCTCATATCGCAATATATCTCTATCTTTACATGTACCAGGTTCTGACTCATCTGCATTGACTACTAAATATGCTTTTGGGAGATTTTTGGGCATAAAGCTCCACTTAAGGCCGGTGGAAAATCCTGCACCCCCTCGACCTCTCAAACCAGATTTCTTTACTTCATCAATGATCTTTTCTGATCCTAAATCTAGTAACTCCTTTGTTTTTTGCCAGCTACCACGTTTTTTTGCACCCTTAAGTAGTGGAGTTTCTTTACCATTTAGGTTGGTGAATATTTTGTCTTGTTCTTTTAGCATGTTTTTCAAAATTTGTGAGTGATCCCGACGCGATTCGAACGCGTGACCCACTGATTAAAAGTCAGTTGCTCTACCGGCTGAGCTACGGGATCATTTCATTTTTCAGCTATACTAAACATCAATACAGTTTTTATCCGTTTTAATCAAACTAAAATTTTCATGTGTGGTTAAATAAATTATATAATATACTGCGTTAGTGATAATTTAGTTAAAAAATCTATGGATAATTTAAAAAATTTTTATTGGATGGTGTGAAGTATAACGCTAAGGAGATAAGAAAAATAGAAAACTGTATATACCCTGCAGAATTTGTGCACTATTATAATGCTTAGCAATAGCCTATAGCTAACACGTCACACTGCTGCAGATAGATTCCGCTAACACGCAGCGGAATGACGGTTTTTCAAATTGTCAGTAAATCTAAGTCAGTTTAGCTATAACAGATAAATATTTCTTGCATTTCAGCCTGAGTGATTTATGCTTTAAGCAAGAATTGGGGGCATAGCTCAGCTGGTAGAGCATCTGTTTTGCACGCAGAAGGTCAGCGGTTCGATCCCGCTTGCCTCCACCAATATAGGTTCTAGCATATCATAAAGTCAGCTTATTTTAGCCCATTAGTATTTTATACTAGTTCCCTAAAAAATCCCTCTTTCTGTAACTTTTCTTTATGCAAGTAATGTTTGTTATTATAATTCTAATATATACCAATTTAATAATAAATTAATCAATAAATGTTAGAATACTAACAGTTAATTTATTGGTAATGCCTATGAGTGGAAAAAAGCATGTTTTTAAGATGGTACCTGGAAAGTCTCTTGTGATAAGCGAAGGAATGACATGCTATCCAGGCAAAAATGTTTGTTTAGGAACCTCTTTTTCTGGCAGAGATAATGCTGATGTGAGTAGACCATACAAAATTGCTAAACTTGCTTTTATACCGCTGAATGATAAAAGTGAAGAGGTGCTAACACTAAACGTAAACTTCTGTCAATTTCATAACGGAATGTATACTTGTCTTAATGAATCGGGACAAAGTCTGAACGCTAATAACTGGTATAACCGAGATGCCACTAATAATTCTCTTATATACCTTAATGATCAGCTAGTAAACGTAGTAACTAGTGTAGGAGATAACAGTGAAAGATACAGTAGTGTGGATTTTCTTGCACAAGCTGTATCGTATCAATACGTAACGCGAGACGAAAGTGGTAAATACTATTTCTCAGATAAAAAAGGAAATATTATCGATTCACCTTACAATACAGCGCTGCAAAAAAACGTAGCACCTTGTAATGCAGGGGAAATAAAGGAAATAGTGAATAATATGTTACTTGATATACCTATTCAACTGCAAAAAATAATTTTTGAACTGAATTCAAATCAACTCCAGATTTTAGCACAGAATTTAACGAATGAGCAGCTGCAAAAAATAATTCCTGAACTAAATTCAAACCAGTTGCAGGTCTTAGCAGAGAACTTAATGGATGAACAACTCCAAGCTTTAGTGGATCATCTAACCAATCACCAGCTAAAAACCCTTGCTCAGGAACTAAATCCAGAAAAGTTACAAATAATTGTTCCTCTTTTAGATAAAAATCAGCTTACAAACCTAGTGAAAGACTTAAATCTAGACCAAGTAAAAGAAATTTTCCCTCACCTTAAAATGAATCAGTTTCTGGAGGCTATCAAGACAATAAGCAATGATCAGTTTGTAGAACTAATAAAAGATGCAGATGAGAAAAGTATAAACACTATTTTGGACGAAACGTTGAAAAATCGACTTCCAGCCCTAGTACACAATTTAGAAGGAGATAGATTACATGATTTAATTAATAAGCTAGACCACAAGAAACTTGCAATAGTAGCTCGAGATTTAACTAATCCTAATAAGATTCAGATTATCATTAAGTCTTTAGTTGATAACCCAGACAAACTTCAAGCTTTTGCTCGCAATATGTCTAATGAGCAGTTTAAAGAACTTTTGGATAACATAGGCGCAGAAGAGCTTAAAGACATCATTCACAAACTGCCTTATGAGAAAGTGACAGCTGTGATTGGTGATCTCAGCAATCAAGATCAGTCTAAAGCTATTATTGATGCATTAAAAGAGAAGTTTGATGAACAAAACAAGAAACAAGAGGAAATGAAAGAAAAACTTGAAGAACTTAAGGAATTGCTGGAAGGTGATGATATAGTTAACCCCAATCAATTTAGCTATCAACATTCTTCTGTAGTAAATGAAGAGTATTACCTTAACAGTAATGATGCTTATACTGTTCAGGATTACTCCATATCTGTTTAGCAGATTACAGAAGATAATGAATAACATTATTTTTAATATTATTATTTAAGGAGTTAATAAACATGAATAATTCAACAGAAGATAAAAAATTTAATGTGGAGTTAATTGAGGCACCATTAAAAGAGATAACAGGAACTAAAGGGATGGTAAAAGCTGACACATTTGTAGAATCAGTCAATCCCATAATAAAACATATCAATAATGTAGTAAGCCAAACCACACAGCACTTATCTACAATAAAGAAGGAAATTGGTGATAAAGATTCAGGTTTAATTGGGAAAATCGATAAATTGAGAGATGAAGTAGATTCATTCACGGATTCTGACATAACAAATCCCAACACCTTTTTTTCTCCAGAGTTAAATCCACTAGGATAGAAAATAGCTAATAATTAGCAAAAATAAGAAAAAGTAATAGCCCAGTGGGCTATTACTTTTTTCACATACCATTTCAAGGTAACTAGTTAGTTTTAAATTCTAATTTTTTATAGGAGTTAATATGAGTAATTACAGTGTAAAAGAAAGCGAAAGCAACTTTGGAGTAACAAGCAGAATGAGCGGTACCAATCGTAGAATAATAAATGACATAGAGGTCAAAATTAAGCCTAAATCTTTTGAAGGCAATAAAGAAAAGAATGCGTCGGTCGATTACGTCCACAAAATTCTAGATAAACTAGTCAAAGATTTAAATGACACATTTGTTCCTAAATTGAATGACGTGTTGAAAGGTCATCAAGATTATATGGATGAATTGTATGATAATTCAAATAGGGTTGAAGAGCTAGTTATGGATAATAAGAAGGATCTTAAATTTTTGAAAGAAAACTTTGACAACCTAAACGAAGAGGTTGGAAAATTAAAAACAGGAACAACTGGTGGTGATAACATAGATGAATGGGAAGCGCCAACTCACTCTGATATATTATAGTAGTTAGGAAAGTAACAGCTTGCTAGCAGGCTGTTACTCTCTACATATCGTTTCAATACAGCTGAATTAGGGAATCTATTTTAAAACTTTCGGCATATAGTTCTCATCATGTTTTGCAAACACTGTATCTGCAAGAAAAGTACTATTATCAAACATTTTACCTTGCACAACAACACCACTTTTTTCTGAAAACATTGGTGGAAGTATTCCCTGATATTTCACCATAACGCTCTTATTAAAATCTGTCATTTGAAAAATCACTTCGCTTTCGCTCCGTATCACACTATTTTCAACAACCATTCCACCAACACGGATTGGCTTTTGATTATTTGGTAAAACTATTGCCTCACTTACTGTATAGAAAAATGAGATATTTTCTTTGAGCGTTGTTAAAATAAAAAAAACTGCACAACTTAAAAAGCAGAAAATTCCTGAAGTTATAAGTAATCGCTTATGTTTCTTCTTCATTATTACTTTTAAGGCTTTCTAAGATTTTTTTACTTTTAATATAGCAAGAAATGGTAAAAATTAGCTCTCCAGCAATCAGCGTGAAACTAATAAGGTAAGCAAAAATTACATATGTATTCATAATGCATTATCAATAAATAACTCACCTGCATCAAAATAAATTAAGCTTCCATCCTTTTGCTGCAACACCAATTTACCACTTTTATCTATATCAGCAAAAATTCCTTCATACAATTTGTCAGCTAACTTTACACTGATTTGCTCATTCATTTTGAATGCTTTTTTTAACCACATTTCTCTTATAGCATAAAACCCATCAAATAGCCATTGCTTTCTTAGCTTATTAAAATTTATTATTAATTCCTTTAACAGATCCATGTTAGACACAGATTCACCGTAATTGCTAATGCACGTTGTTCCTGGAAGTGGTGCATGATTGACATTAATTCCAATTCCTATAATGAGCCAATTCGAATTGGATCTTTTTTCAAGCAATATTCCACTTATTTTCTTGCCATCGATTAGAATGTCATTTGGCCATTTATGTTGAACGTTACTGTCACTTATAAATGATAGTAACGTGTTGCCAACAGCAAGAGCAGTAACAAAAGTCAATTCTGTCAATTTGCTGACATCCGTTTCTTGGTTAATTATCAAACTCGCATAGAGATTACCCTCTGGAGAAATCCAGCTTTTTCCAGTGCGTCCCCTACCTTCTGTTTGTTTATCAGCAATAATGACAGTTTCATTTGATATTCCTTTATCAATTAAATCTAACGCTTCTTCGTTAGTGCTTGAAACTTCTTTGTAATGATGAATATGAAAGCCCTTAGGGATCACCTTGTCAGCCCTTTAGTTCAATGAGTGAGTAAAACGTATAAGAAAAGAACGAGGTTGATAAGTGAAGCCACTGAAGTGATAATGAATAGACCCTTAGAATAAGCAACCTTATTACCACTAGCTTTATCAAAATACATAACTTTCATGATATTTAAATAATAGTAGCATGATATCACACTCGCTATTACAAGGATCAAAGACAGGCTGATAAAGCCAGAATTTATTAAACTTTTGAATATAAAAAATTTAGCGATAAAACCTGCAAGTGGAGGTATTCCCGACATCGAGAGTAACAGTACAGAAAGATGAAATGCTACAATTGGGTGTTTCTTCCCTATACCAGATAAATTTGCAATATCACAATCGTCATCGTCAATTTGTACGAGATATGAGAATAGTCCTATGCTTGTGATGATATATATCACCAAATACATTAAGGCACTATCTGTTCCTGCTTGTGTAAAAATAGAAAGTGAAGCAAATATAAAACCAATGTGACCAATTGAACTGTAAGCAAGCAGCCTTTTTAAGTTTTGCTGACGCAAGGCCCCAAAAGCTGAGATAAGCACAGACAATGCTGAAACGTATAAGAAAATAGGCTGAACATAACTTTTTACATTTACTAACTCTTCATTCATCAATCGAATTAAAAATGTTACAAGTGCAGCTTTTGGGGCCGTAGAAAAAAACGCAGTTACTATGGTAGGTGCACCTTGATAGACATCTGGAGCCCACATATGAAAAGGAGCAATAGCAAGCTTGAAACACAAACCAATAAGGATAAAAACTAACCCAAAAACTATTCCATAAGTTATCTGATGGTTTTGCAAGAATGAACAGAGCTCAGAGAAATTGACTTGTCCTGTATATCCATAAAGCAGCGACATTCCATATAGCATAATGCAGGAAGATAGTGCACTAAGTGTAAAATATTTCACTCCTGCTTCACATGAATAAGCTGAATCTTTATTAAAGCTCGCAAGAACATATAAAGATATACTCATCAACTCAAAAGCTAAGTAAAAAGAAATCAGACTATTTGCTGAAACCAAAGTTATCATGCCAAATAGCGCAAAAAGAATCAGTATTGAAAATTCATATTTATAGTCATATTTTGATAAATTCAGCATCAAAAGTATTAAAATTCCTGTGCTGAGAATTAACCCTTGGGCTGACCTGATGTATAAATTGAGTTTTAACAACGAATTAAAGAGAAAAATTTCATTGTTTTCTGCCGAAATAATTAAAATAATCAAAGTTACCACTGTGCAGCCAAGTGCTAATAAGTTGATAGTTCGGCGGTTAAATATAATTCCAAGCAGTAGCAACACTAACGAGGAGATAATAGAGAACGTTTCCGGCAATATCTGTATATAATTCATAGCGCATTATATTTGACTAACAAATTTGCCATACATGGCTTCAAATAATTCAGTGCAAGGGTTGGGTAGAATCCAAGCAAAATAACAAACACTGCAAGCAGAATTAAGACAGAAAATTCTATGCTATCCAAGCGATTATTTAATAATTTAGAATAGCTAACCCCCCATATTATTTGCTTACATAAATTCAGCATATAAACTGCGCTTAAAATAGTGCCAAGTGCGATAAATCCTGTAAAAAAACCTATGCTCTTAAACATTCCAACCATAGCCAAAAACTCACCTATGAACCCAGATGTTCCAGGTAGCCCTATTGAAGCCATTGAAAACAAAATGAACATAAAACCAAATTTTGGCATTGTATTTACTATGCCAAAGTACTTTGCAATCTCCAAAGTTCCAGTTCGAGTATATAGCATTCCAACACACAAAAATAAAGCAGCAGAAATAAGGCCATGACTAATCATTTGAAATATGCTACCCAGTACTCCTTCCTCACAAAATGAAAAGAGGCCAGCGGTAACGATTCCCATATGTGCTATTGAAGAATAAGCTATTAACTTCTTTATATCATCTTGAGCAAACGCAACTAGAGAAGCATATATCACCGCAATAATGCTCAGCACAACAACGAAATTTGAAAAATACAAACTTGCCTGAGGAAGCATTGGAATAGAAAACCTTAAAAATCCATATCCCCCCATTTTAATAAGCAAGCCAGCTAAAATCACAGACCCAGAAGTTGGTGATTGCACATGCGCATCAGGAAGCCAAGTGTGAAATGGAAACATAGGTACTTTTATTGCAAAAGAAATAAAAAATGCAATCCACAGCAATGACTGCACTTCAAGATCAAGGCTTGGCACTAATGTAGCTAATTTTTGTATACTAAACGTTCCAAAAACACTATAGATGTATACCAACCCAAGTAGAAATAATAATGAGCCAGTTAATGTATAAAGAAATAACTTAAACGTCGCATATATCCTTTGCTTCCCTCCCCAAATGCCAATAATAAAGAACATTGGTATTAAGACAGCTTCAAAAAACACATAAAAGCTTATAGCATTCAGTGAAACGAAAAAACCGACTACAAAACTCTCAAGCAGTAGAAATAATGCCATATAGGCTTTTAGGGTCGTATAACTCATTTTGCAATTATAGAGCATACAAATAACAAACAAGAAGGTCGTAAGTAGAAGGAAAAGCAACGATATTCCATCCACCCCTATTCCAATATCTCTTACTGGATAGCTGACAAACTGAAAGTCCGCATTGTTATAATCAAATTCTATACAAGCTACAATGCTAAGCAAAAATGGAAGTACAGCAAAAAATAGGGCAAGGAATCTTAAGTGTATAGATTGATGATTAATCCTGATCGAGGATAAAATCAACGCTCCTATCAGTGGAAGCAAGAATATACTAAGTAACAACACCTTCTATTTAATTCCAATAATATATAAAGCACCGATTATTAAAGTAACAAACATAATAAATGCATAATCAAATATATAACCAGTTTGTAACTTTATAGAACTTTTTGAACATTCGTTAACCAACCTTACAACACCATTTGGTCCAAATGAATCAATAGCCTTAACATCAAACTTCCATAGAAGCCTAGATATAAACCTTATCGGTGCAATTATAACAAACTCATACACCTCATCAAAGTACCATTTATTCTGCAAAAACTTAAGTAAAAATTTACTCTTAATTTGCCTAATTACTTGATATTGGTAAATCAGGTACGCAAGAGCTATTCCACTTAGGCTTGCCAAGGTTGGTAGTAGTTTTATAAAGAAATTATGAACTCCATGCTCATCAATCACCATTAAACTTGATTTCCAAAACGCATTACTAGTTATGTTCAAAATATTTGCTCCCCACACTCCAGAAAATACCGATCCAAAAGCAAGTATCAGTAATGGTATAAGCATAATCTTCGGTGCTTCATGTATATTAATTTTACTTTGTTTTTGGCTATGGAACACAAGAAGCAATAACCTCCAAGAGTAAAACGCTGTGAAGAATGCAACAACTAAGCTTATTACAAAAGCAAAGCTATCCGTGCTATAAGCATGTTCAATTATCAAATCCTTTGAGTAAAAACCTGCAAATGGAAATATTCCAGAAAGCGCAAGAGACCCAATCCACATGAGAGTGTAAGTGCAAGGGATTTTCTTCCAGCAATTTCCCATTTTCTGAATGTTTTGCTCATGATGCATTGCATGAATTACATTGCCAGCACCAAGAAATAGTAGAGCTTTAAAAAAAGCGTGTGTCATTAAATGAAAAATAGCAACATTGTAAGCAGAAAGCCCACATGCCATGAACATATAACCAAGTTGGCTGCAGGTTGAATAAGCAATTATTTTTTTTATATCGTTCTGAGTAATCGCAACCGTAGCTGCAAAAAAAGCAGTAAGTGCCCCAACAATAACTATTAATTCTCGTGCCACATTTGATAGCTCAAACAATGGAGAACATTTTGCTACTAAAAATATACCTGCTGTTACCATCGTTGCTGCGTGAATGAGTGCAGAAACAGGGGTTGGCCCTTCCATTGCATCTGGCAACCAAACATGTAAACCAAGCTGTGCAGATTTACCCATACAGCCAATAAAAAGTAATATGCATATTATATGAATTATTTTAAATTCACAGCAGAATGCCCTAATGTTCTGTGCGCCAAGAAGATCAGCTGTGTCAAAAACTTCAGTAAATTTCAAAGAGTGAAATGTATAATAAATAAGAAAGATTCCAATTAATAGTGCAAAGTCTCCTACCCTATTTACAACAAATGCTTTAATTGCTGCATTATTTGCAGAATATTTTTGGAACCAAAATCCTATGAGTAAATAAGAACATAGGCCAACCCCTTCCCAGCCAAAAAAAGCTGCACGAAATTATCGCTTACAACCAGCACAATCATGCAAAACGTAAATAGCGATAGGTAAGAAAAAAACCTCGACTTCCCTTTATCATGCTCCATATAACCGATAGAATAGAGGTGGACTACTAGTGAAACGGTGGTAATAACAATAAGCATTAAGGATGAGAGAGCATCCACACTAATTGCCCAATTTACTTTTAATACACTTAATGAAAACAAAGGAAATAAAACTAAATGATAGTTTTCAGAGAAGGTGAGAAAAACATACCAAGATAAAACTGCAGATATTCCAATCCCTGCCGTTGTAACTAACTGACTTTTTCTAAAAAGTGCTGCAAATAGCGAACCAAAGAGTGGCAAAAATACTATTAATTTCAGTATATCCATCATACTTTCATTCTTTCATTAAGTTCGCTTGTTCAACATCTATATTGCCACGACTTCTATAATATACAACCAATATTGCAAGCCCAACTCCTGACTCTGCTGCCGCAACAGTCAACACAAACATCACAAAAATTTGCCCAACTATATCATTCATAAAGGCAGAAAAAGCAACTAAATTGATGTTAATCGCCAGCAATAATATTTCTATTGATAACAGTATATTGATTATGCTCTTACGGTTAATGAAAATACCGCACACCCCAATAGTGAACAAAATAGCAGCAACTATCAAAAAATGATTTAATCCTATTTCCATTCTACTCCTTTTCCAAATTTAGCCTTAACCAATTTTACAGATGAAGATTGTGTCAATTGCTTTAATACATTCTGTTTTTTAACTCCTTTTTCTTGTCCTGCAAAGTAAGAGCAATTGCACCGACAATTGCAACAAGCAGCAGAATACCAGAAAGATGAAAAGCGTACATGTAGTCAGTGTAGAGCAAATTACCGATAGCTTTCACGTTATTGGCATTATAGTTTATAACATTACTTATATTCAGCGTTGAGCTGCGGATTACAAAACTGATAATCAGAAAAAACACAACACATAATATAGCACCAGGAGTGAAATGCTTCGCAAAACCCTGGCGCAACCTTATGTAGTCAATATCGAGCATCATAACTACAAAAAGGAATAACACTGCAACCGCACCGATATATACTATCAGCACCATCATAGCAATGAATTCAGCTCCAAGGAGAATAAAAAGAACTGCAGAATTAACGAAGGTGAAAATTAAAAATAATACTGCATGCACAGGATTTCTTACACTAATTACACAAACAGCAGATAAAATGCTAAGAATTGCGAAAAAATAAAAGAAAAAAGGCATCGATACTTTAACTGCAACAACAATTACTAATTTAAAGTGACTATCGTTGTAAAGTCAATACTAAATGCCTACCTTATGGATTAAACACTCAGGGATAAGGACATTCTTAATTGCAGTACACATACTCATATCAGGATCATTTTGCTTCTCTTCACTGACCTTTTCACAAAATTTTCCAATACCATAACCCACCAGTGCACCAACAACAGTGGCTGCAATAAATACTGCAACAGCAACAACAGGAGTTAAAGCAGCAGCTCCTGCAAGATATGCTATGCTCAAACCTAAAAATAAGCCAATTGCTGTACTGTAGCCAGCATAATATTTGCTATTGTTTTCAGGACTGAATGGTAGATTTTGATTATGGTAATGTACAACAACAGTACAATTTGTAAGCTTAGCTTCTAGCTCTTTTCTAACTTCATCACCAACACCTTCGGTTAAGATAAGATGTTGAAGCTTTGTAAAGTTACCATTAGCTAAAGCTTTTGCACCTTCATTACGAATGTAGTTGTCTTTTAAACTAAGGTATTCAAGCTTTGTAAGATTGTTATTAGCTAAAGCTTTTGCACCTTCATCACCAATATTGTTGTTTTCTAAGTTAAGCTGCTCGAGATTTTCAAACTTACCATTGGCTAAAACTTTTGCGCCCTTTTTACCAATCTTATTCCGGGTTAAATTAAGTTGAACAAGATTGATAAGATTACCTTCAGCCAACCCTTTTGCACCTTCAGAAGCACCAATATTATTTTGCGTTAAATCAAGATATTTAAGATTTTCAAGCTTACCATTAGCTAAAGCTTTTGCACCTTTACCACCAATTTTGTTACATGATAATTTAAGCCATTCAAGACTTGTAAGATTACCGTTAGCTAGAGCTTTTGCACCTTCATCACCAATATTGTTGTTTTTTAAATTAAGCTGCTTGAGATTTTCAAGCTTACCATTGGCTAAAGCTTTTGCACCTTCATCACCAATATTGTTGTTTTCTAAGTTAAGCTGCTTGAGATTTTTAAGCTTGCCATTGGCTAAAGCTTTTGCACCTTCAACACTAATATTGTTACTCAATAAGTTAAGTCTAGTCAGACTGGTAAGACTAGCTAAAGCTTTTGCACCTTTATCACTAATGTTGTTCATGGATAAATCAAGTGAAGTAAGATGTGTAAGCTTAGCTAACTCTTTTGCATCTTCATCATCAATTTTACACCATTCTAGACCAAGTTCTGTAATGTGTGTTTCATTTTGTAAAAACCTTACTAGCTCTTTAACCACTATATCTACAGCAACACATCCATGTATAAAAAGTGCATTGCCTTTAATATATTTGTCAAAATCCATTTTTCCTCCTCACAAGAATTATCATATAAACATTTTAGCCTGTATCTCAGTGATTGTCAATTATTGACTTGTATCCTTATAATGTAAGGTATTGGAACTGAAATAGATTGTCCCGGCAGGTTATACTAGAATTAGTACAATAAATTGGTATGGTGGGACCATACACCTAGGACATTCTTTAACTGTTCTATTCAATAAAACCTTTACAATATTTCGATCATAGGTTTAACTTTACGAAGTTATAATCTATAGAGCTGCAAATGAACGATTATCTCTCACTGCTAAATCCAGAACAACAATTAGCTGTAACTAACATAGATGGACCGGTTTTAATATTGGCAGGAGCCGGAACCGGAAAAACAAGAACGATCACTTCAAGAATAGCGCACATAATTAGGAACGGTCACGCTTACTCTGATGAGATATTAGCAGTGACATTCACAAACAAAGCAGCAAATGAGATGGTATCAAGGGTACTTGAGCTAACAGGCACAAACATACCATGGCTTGGCACTTTCCATGCAATTGCAGCAAAAATTCTACGTCATCATGCTGAAGTCGTGGGGCTAAATTCCAATTTTACAATTATTGGTGTGGATGACCAATTACAGGTAATAAAAAACATCATGAATGAAATCAGCCCTGATTACCTATCAGAAAAATGTAAGACCATTATGAATATTATTCAGCAATGGAAAGAGAAGTGTTTGTTGCCATCTGAAGTGGAAGACGTTCAATCATTTAGATCAGTATACGTGATTGCACTCAAAGTCTATCACCAGTATCAGGAAAGGTTAAAATTCCTTAACTCTGTCGATTTTGGTGACTTATTGCTATATAACATACAACTCTTTAATCAAAAGACCGAAGTTCTGTCCTACTACCAAAACAAGTTTAAGTATGTCATGGTAGATGAGTATCAAGATACAAATGCAATACAATATCTTTGGCTAAAATACCTTGCAAAAAAGCACTCAAATATTTGCTGTGTGGGAGATGACGATCAGTCAATATACAGTTGGCGTGGTGCAGAAGTTGAAAACATTTTAAAATTTTCTGATGATTTTAAAAATGCAAAAACTGTCAAACTAGAGTGTAACTATAGATCAACATCTCACATACTTGCAACTGCGTCATATGTTATCAATCACAATAAAACTCGGCTAGAAAAAAAATTGTGGACAACAAACGTTGAAGGGGAAAAGGTAAATCTAATAAAATTATGGGACGGAAAAGCTGAAGCAAGGTTCATAAGCGAACAGATATTAAAGCTCAATAAATACAGATTTAGTGACATTGCAGTGCTGGTAAGGGCCACTTTTCAAACTAGAGTTCTCGAAGAGTATTTTATAAAATATTCAATTCCCTACAAGATTATAAGTGGCGTAAAATTCTACGAACGTCAGGAAGTCAGGGATATAATTGCATATTTAAGACTCGTTACAAACAATAACGATGACTTAGCTTTCGAAAGGATCGTAAATCGGCCAAAAAGAAGCATAGGAGCTCATCTCATCTTTAAAAAATTTCGATAATGCCACAACTTTCTTGGAGCATATAAGTCTAGTGATGGAAGTGGATAATATGAATAACGATGACACCGTATATGTTATGACTCTTCATGCAGCCAAAGGACTTGAATTCCCGTGCGTGTTTCTACCTGGTTGGGAAGAGGGATTATTTCCTCATCAAAGATCTTTTGAAGATAAAAGTGGTAAAGCTTTAGAAGAAGAAAGGAGACTCGCATATGTTGGCATAACCAGAGCCAAAGAAAGGTTAATCATTTCATGTGCAGATAGGAGGGAAATTAACAACCAGTGGCAACCGATGCGCACTTCTCGGTTCATTAAAGAATTGCCAAGAGAAAATGTTGAGGTAATCAAGAGTAACGCCTACTGTTGAAGCTATAACTGCAGATAAACATATCTTACAAATCTGAATTACTTCAACTATATGTGTAACCAGACTGCATTCTGTGATTTTTAGCAAAACATGATCTTTCATTTGAGCTTTCTTCAATTTAAAATAAATACAGAAAATTGCTGCCTATAGCTAAACTGACTTAGATTTACCGACAATTTGAAAAACCGTCATTCCGCTACTAGTTAGCGCCGCGGCGGCATGACGATAACCTCGTCATCCCGCTACTTGTTAGCGGGATCTATGCTAAGAGATACCGCGGCAGCATAGCTATAGCTATCTTCAAAAATATGGTTGAATAATTGTTAATAATAGTGTATAATTATTAATATTTTCAAGCATTTTTGCCATGGCTCTTTCAAAATTTCTCGATCCTCGCAATGATTTGTGTTTCAAAAAAATCTTTGGAACGGAAAAAAATAAGAATATCCTGATCCACTTTTTGAACGATATTTTAGGGTTTACTGAGATAAATGCAATACAAGAAGTTGAGTTTCTTAGCACTATTATGGATCCCGAAGTTGCCTCTGATAAACAAAGTATTGTTGATGTTCTCTGCAAGGATTCTCACGGAAATAGATATATAGCAGAAATGCAGCTCGCTAGAGACAAGGGCTTCGAAAAACGCGCTCAATTATATGCCGCTAAAGCCTACTCAAGACAATTAGATAAATCTGGCAACTACATTGATTTAAAGAAAGTCTTCTTTATTGCTATATCAAATTGTAACTTACTTCCTGAAGAAGTTGATTATATTTCTACTCACAATATACGTGATATAAAAACTAACGGCCATTACTTAAAAGATTTTCAATTTATCTTTATAGAATTGCCCAAATTTTCAAAAAGTAAAGTAGAGCAGTTAGAAAGTATAGTAGAAAGGTGGTGTTTCTTTTTAAATACGCAGAAGAAA
Source organism: Wolbachia endosymbiont of Listronotus oregonensis (assembly GCF_031205055.1). Taxonomy (NCBI): domain Bacteria; kingdom Pseudomonadati; phylum Pseudomonadota; class Alphaproteobacteria; order Rickettsiales; family Anaplasmataceae; genus Wolbachia; species Wolbachia endosymbiont of Listronotus oregonensis. The sequence goes on from NZ_CP102118.1 coordinate 1,427,688, forward strand.
CAACAGAAGAGGACTTAAAAGAGATAGCAGAAAAAGCGCCAATAATAAAGCTAGCATATGATGAATTAGACAAGTTTCGTTGGAACGAAAAAGATTTAGTAGCTTACGAAGAAAGAATAATGGATCTACGGAAAGAAGAAGCCATTCTTGAATACAGACTTGATCTTGCTGAAGAGAAAGGTATACAAAAAGGTATAGAGAAAGGGAAAATTGAAGGGAAAATTGAAGTCGCAAAAGCAATGCTGGCTAATAATGTTGATGTCAACACTATTGTCAAGTTTACTGGCCTTTCTATTAGTGAGATTGAAGGGGAGTGTTAAATAAACTGTGTCAAACCGCATTTTTAGTTCAACTCAATTTTCAATCTGCCAGGAAAGAAAACATCAAGTTGAGAGATAGTTAATGCCCAATCATGTACAGGCATCGTCCACTTTTCCTCTGCCTTCTTTATAGCACAATATACCTGCTTATACAAGGCATTTATGCTGGTAAATGAGCCTTTGGTCTTAGTGAATTTCCTAATTTGCCTATGTAGCCCCTCTATGGGATTGGTGGTGTAGATTATCCTCCTAACTGGACCAGAATACTTAAAATAACCAGACAAGTTTTCCCAATTATTCTGCCAAGATTTTATAACCATAGGGTACTTTGTGCCCCATTTTTCATCCAATTCCAACAGATAATTCTCGGCAATTTCCTTGCTTGAAGCTTGATATACCTTCTTTAAATCGCTCAAAAAACTCTTCGCATCTTTACTGGCCACATACTTCAGTGAGTTGCGTATCTGATGCACTATACACATCTGCACTTCCGCATTAGGAAAGACACTGTTTATAGCTGCAGGAAAGCTTTTCAGCCCATCAACGCAGGCAATAAGGATATCTTCTACTTGTATCTTGTCAAAAGCATCTAATGTTTTAAGCTTAAGCATTAGGTGGAGAAGGGAGGAACTCTGTGCTTCTTCTTAGATATAAAATCTGTAGAGGAGATAAGAATTCCCTTCTCAAAAGTATAGGCTGGACGGTATCGTAGAAAGACCTGAATGGTTCTAATTCTGTATTCACAAGACTAGCCTTACTTTTCATTTTTAATGGTAACGTATGGGGTTATATATGATCAACAACTTTTTGGGCATAGATATATCAAAAGATCGCTTTGATGTTTTTCTCTCATTTATAAGCAAAAAAGGAAAGCGTGAAACTAGAAAAAGAAGCTTTAAGAACGATGGTTTCAAAGTCTACTGAATTTTCTACACAAACATAATGTAGAAAAAGTAAAAACCTGCATGGAATCTACTGGTTGTTATAGCGAAGCACTGGCTGAATTTCTACACAATGCTGGACATTTTGTAAGTGTTGTAAATCCTTATTGCATAAAATCTTATGCAAGGAGTAAGCTGATACGACAAAAGAATGATCAGACCGATGCAGAAGTTATTGCTGATTATTGCCAAAGACAGGAACCTTCTAGTTGGACACCACCTTCTCCTGAAATGAAAAAATTAAAACATCTTTATCGTTGCTCAGTTGCGTTAAAAGATGAGTTAACATTAGTAAATAACCACTTAGAAAAAAGAGAGACTGCCTAAAGAAGTTGCAAATGCTTGGGAAGACCTTGCAATGAATATAGCTCAAAAAATAGAAACAATAAAAAACTCCGTACGTGAACTATTAAATCAACACAAAGAATTGTTGGAAAATTTTCAACTTCTATTGACTATTCCAGGCATAGGAGAAGAATCAGCAATAGCTATTTTAGCTGAAGTTTCTGATATAGAGGTTTTTAGAGATGCCAGGCAATTGGCAGCATATACAGGAGTTATACCACGAAATATGACGTCAGGTTCCTCTGTATATGCCAAACCCAGATTAAGTAAATCCGGTTCACAAACATTACGTAAGGCACTTTTCTTTCCTGCCATAGTAGCTAAGAATCACAATCCTATCATTATGAGCTTTTGCCAAAGATTAAAGGAAAAGGGTAAGCATAATATGGCCATCGTTGGTGCTGCAATGCGTAAGCTACTCCATATCATTTTCGGTATTCTGACATCCAAAAGTGCTTTTGATCCTAACCATATCAAAAACTACAGGGCTAGGAGGTTGACTGAAGGTTTAGTACTTTAAAATCAAAAATGCTTCCTATCTATCTTATGTAAAGTGGTATCTTACACAAATTTATTGAATGTTGTTGGTTAGTGGATATGTTGATAAGTAAACTTCATCTGTTTTGTGCGTATAAAACTAATTTACTTATCAACATATCCACTAACTATAATCTGTGTACTGTTACACAATTGGAAGTATTTTTTGATTTTATGATGCAACTTGGGAAATTTTTATAATTTTTTTGTTGACTAACAAGACGGTATCTCCTATGCCTGGAATAGTCAATAGAAGTTGAAAATTTTCCAACAATTCTTTGTGTTGATTTAATAGTTCACGTACGGAGTTTTTTATTGTTTCTATTTTTTGAGCTATATTCATTGCAAGGTCTTCCCAAGCATTTGCAACTTCTTTAGGCAGTCTCTCTTTTTTTCTAAGTGGTTATTTACTAATGTTAACTCATCTTTTAACGCAACTGAGCAACGATAAAGATGTTTTAATTTTTTCATTTCAGGAGAAGGTGGTGTCCAACTAGAAGGTTCCTGTCTTTGGCAATAATCAGCAATAACTTCTGCATCGGTCTGATCATTCTTTTGTCGTATCAGCTTACTCCTTGCATAAGATTTTATGCAATAAGGATTTACAACACTTACAAAATGTCCAGCATTGTGTAGAAATTCAGCCAGTGCTTCGCTATAACAACCAGTAGATTCCATGCAGGTTTTTACTTTTTCTACATTATGTTTGTGTAGAAAATTCAGTAGACTTTGAAACCATCGTTCTTAAAGCTTCTTTTTCTAGTTTCACGCTTTCCTTTTTTGCTTATAAATGAGAGAAAAACATCAAAGCGATCTTTTGATATATCTATGCCCAAAAAGTTGTTGATCATATATAACCCCATACGTTACCATTAAAAATGAAAAGTAAGGCTAGTCTTGTGAATACAGAATTAGAACCATTCAGGTCTTTCTACGATACCGTCCAGCCTATACTTTTGAGAAGGGAATTCTTATCTCCTCTACAGATTTTATATCTAAGAAGAAGCACAGAGTTCCTCCCTTCTCCACCTAATGCTTAAGCTTAAAACATTAGATGCTTTTGACAAGATACAAGAAGAAGGCTACTTAGATGGCAGGGAGGAGCTACTTGAATGACGGTTCTTATCGTCGGTAAACTTAGAGCCATAATAACTATTTGCCTTTTTTCTACTTAAGTTTGGGTTATGCAAGAAGTCTAATAGAGCGAAATATGGAAGACAAAAGATAAGTGCATTCTACGCAGCATCGCTAATTAATAATATCTTTATTATTGTATGAGATAGGTAATTTAGCATTTATGAATTTGTAATGTGTTACGCATAGCTCAAAGAAATAAGGTTTACTGGTTACACGCTGCAGCCAATGCCACAACACTAGGATCTATGTTTGTCTGCATGTTAATTTGCGTTGTGATTTTATGGAGGTCTTCTGTTACCTATGCTAGTGAAAATTTGGAGATACAGAAGGCCTTTGATAGTGTTGTCAAGCATATAAAAGCTGATAAAAAGTATAAAGATCTTGATGTTATTGAGAGAAAAAGTGACAAATTTAATATCAAAATTGCGCAGAATTCTGGCAAGAGTTTTGACATATACTCTACTTTAAAAAAAGCAAAAGATTCCTTTGAGTCAGGAGATAATGAAACAGCTATTTCTCTCCTTAATCAGATCATCACAAAGTTTCCTTATCATAAAAATGCTTTAATTGGATTGGGAAATATTTATTACGCTAATAAAGAATACAAAAAAGCTGTAGAGATTTACACAAGACTGTTAAAAGAATACCCTAGTAACCCTTACATATTAAAAAATTTTCTGACGATAATCTCACAATATGATCCTGATCTGGCGTTGAGTGAAATGTTGAAATTGTATGATATACATAAAAATTATGCTCCTTTATTAGCAAATTTAGGTCTGATTTATATGAAAAAGGAGGATTATGTAAAAGGTAAAGAGTATATGACAACTGCTATTTCCCTTGATGAAAACAATATTTTTTATACCTATAATTTAGCTGTTATTCTAGATAAACTTTCAGATTTTAAAAATGCTACAATATTCTACTTAAAGTTGTTGAACATGGCTACAACTTCGAAAGATGTGAGTGAAAAAATACCTTTATACAAAGTGACAGCAAGACTAAAATTTATAAAACTCCACAGCACGCACCCAAAGATTTCATAAAAGCTTATAGCTTACCTAAATCTAATTTATCGCTATTTTTGTTTACAATAATAATATTGAGCTATAGAATTACATCTAAAGGGGCAATTAGCTCAGCTGGTAGAGCATCTCGTTTACACCGAGGAGGTCGGCAGTTCAAGTCTGTCATTGCCCATTTGCTTAACTGAATGTTAATATTATTAATTACTTCAATCAAAATATAGAAAATGCAGGATAATATAGTACCAATCTCAATAGTAAAAGAGCTGGAAGATTCTTATCTCTCCTACGCAATGAGCGTTATCATAAGCCGGGCTATACCTGACGTGCGAGATGGATTTAAACCTGTTCATAGGCGCATATTATATGCAATGTCAAGGGCTGGATACGATGCTGGTAAGCCATATAAAAAGGCGGCTCGTATAGTAGGGGATGTAATGGGGAAATATCACCCACATGGTGATGCAGCTATTTACGATTCCTTGGTTAGAATGGCCCAAGATTTCTCTCTTCTTTTACCACTTGTTGATGGACAAGGTAACTTTGGTTCGATAGACGGAGATCCACCCGCTTCGATGCGATATACAGAAGCAAGGCTTCACAAAGTGTCGCACTTCTTACTAAATGATATTGACGAAGATACAGTTGATTTTAGGCCAAACTATGATGGAAATGAAACAGAGCCTGTTGTACTGCCTGCAGAATTTCCGAATCTATTGGTAAATGGTGCAAGCGGTGTTGCAGTTGGTATGGCAACCAATATTCCTTCTCATAACCTTGGAGAAATAATAGATGCTTGTATGTTATATATAGATAATCCTGAAGTTACTTTGGATGAGTTACTTGAAGTGATGCCAGGGCCGGATTTCCCAACTGGGGGAACGATTCTTGGAAGGTCTGGAATAAGATCAGCATTTGCAACGGGTCGTGGATCAATTGTTGTGCAAGGCAAGACTCACATGGAAGACCTGCCACAAGATAGGCAAGCAATAGTGATTGATGAAATACCTTACCAGGTAAATAAAGTAAAATTAATTGAGAAGATAGGTGAGCTTGTAAAAGAAAAAAGAATTGATGGCATAACAGAAATTAGGGATGAGTCTGATAAGTCTGGTATTAGAGTAGTAATTGACCTCAGAAGAAATGCTGAAGCAAGTTTTATACTTAATCAAATATTGGGACTAACTCCACTAAGAAGTAGTTTTAGTGTTAACACTTTAGTCCTCAACAACAACAGGCCTGCTTTTATGTCATTAAAAGAAATCATAGCTGCTTTTGTTGATTTTAGAAAAGAAGTATTAATCAGGAGAACAGAATTTCGTCTAAGAAAAACGAGGGAAAAAGCTCATATATATATAGGGCTCTACATTGCGGTCTTGAGCATAGATGAAGTGATAAAAATCATCCGTGGTGCAAAAGATCCTGCGGAAGCAAGTAGAGAACTTTTAAATAAAGAATGGAAAACTTCAGCTGAGATAAACACAATTATTGGATTAATCTCAGACAGCACAAGCTTTTTGAAAGACGGAGTGTATAGATTAACTGAGCTGCAAACGAAAGCTATTCTTGACATGAAATTGCAACGTTTAACAGGCCTTGAAAAAGACAAATTAGAAGCTGAGCTAAGTTCAATGATCAACCTGATAAAAGAATATATCGCTTTTCTTGGCTCAGGAGAGAAGTTGATGAAAGAAATAAAAAACAATCTACAAGAAATAAAGAACAGATTTGCTGTGCCGCGAAAAACTTCAATAGAGGAATCAGATACGGACATTGAAGCTGAAGATCTAATTCCACAAGAGGATATGGTGATAACCGTAACTATGAATGGTTATATCAAGCGTGTGAAGCTTTCTCATTATAGAACTCAGCGTCGTGGTGGAAAAGGAAAGCTAGGACAAGGATTAAAAGAAGAGGATGTAACCACAAAATTATTTGTTGGGAATACCCACACTAGCCTTTTATTCTTTTCTAATATTGGCCGAGTTTATAGATTAAAAGTTTATAAGTTACCTCTTGCAGAGCCAACTGCACGTGGAAGAGCACTTGTTAATATATTCCCGCTTAGCGATGGTGAAACTATAACTAATATAATGCCATTACCAAGTGAAAATGACGAAAATCAAAACATAGTTTTTGCTACTGCTCATGGGAACATAAGGCGCAACTCTTTAGCGGATTTTCACTATATTCCAAGCAATGGAAAAATAGCAATCAAGCTCGATGAAGGAGATAAGTTAATATCAGTTAAAGTATGCAATGAAATTGATCATGTTTTTCTTTCAACAAGATTCGGCAAAAGTATCAGATTTGTTGTAAGTGATGTGCGTCAATTTAAAAGTCGCAATTCAGATGGCGTAAGAGGTATCAAACTTGCAAAGAATGACAGCGTGATATCCATGACCATATTAAATGGGATAGGTGTAGCAACAGAAACAAAAGAACTTTACTTAAAAGTTCCACTTGCAAAAAGACTGGGGACTGCAATTAATAACTCCATTGATTCTAAATTGGAAAAGACTTTGAATGATTTAGGAATAGATAACGAATTGTTCTTAAAACTTGCAGTGAATGAGGAGTTTATATTAACTATTACCGAAAATGGCTTTGGTAAAAGAACTTCTGCGTATGAGTATAGAATAACTAACAGGGGTGGTGTTGGTATCACCAATATTCTTACTACCAACAGAAACGGTAATGTTGTTGCTAGTTTTCCAGTTGAGCAGGGTGATAATATCATGCTTATTACAGATAAAGGAAAGTTAATTCGTATTTCAGTAAATGATATCAGAATTGCAGGACGTAGCACTCAAGGAGTCACTCTGTTTAAAACAGAGAGTAGAGAAAAGGTGGTGTCAGTAGCGAAAATTGAAGATCCTGATTCCACTGAAGATAGTATTTCTGAAGTTGAAAACTCTATCTCTTCTCAACTGTAGTACAGGTTAAACAAAAAGCGCAAGTTTTTGTTGATTAATACGCAGTATTTAATTTAAAATATATACTTATGGCTAAGTAGAGATCAATGGACAAAAATTTAACTAAAAATAAAAAACCACTGGCAAATAAAGAGGATAAAAAAACACCTCCTGTTAAAGATCTTACTAAAAATAAGAGTAGGAGAGATTTTATAACATTAACTACATGCGCTATGGCAGGTATAGGAGCTGCAAGTGGACTTTGGCCACTGGTTAAGTCTATGAATCCTTCTGCTGAAGTTTTAGCAACTTCCACAGTGGAGGTGAATTTGTCTGGAATTCAGGAAGGACACGGAGTAAAAGTAAAGTGGCAAGGTAAACCAGTATTCATTCGTAGACGCACAAAGCAAGAAATTGAGGCTGCAAGAGCTGTGAATGTGAAGAGCTTGAGGGATCCTCAATTAGATGAGCAGAGAGTATACGAAGGAAAAGATGAATGGTTAATCATGATCGGAATATGTACACATCTTGGGTGTGTGCCGATTGATCACGCTACAAAAGATGGTAACGGTTGGTTCTGCCCTTGCCACGGTTCATATTATGACACATCAGGCCGAGTAATTGGGGGACCTGCACCAAAAAATATGGTTGTACCTGATTATTTTTTTCCCAGTGAGAATGTTGTGGTAATTGGCAAGAAGGCTTAACGGAACTCGTTAAAAAAAACTCACAGGATCAACATCTATTATCACTGCAATACTCGAATTCAAGTTACAATTTTTAATCCAACATTTCAGCTTCTTTTGTATAGATAGACTGTGCTTATTGTGTATTTTTAGCAACACCCTATACCGATACTTATTATTTAAGAAATTTATTGCTGCTGGTGATGGACCAAGAATTTCAAATTCCTTTTTGTCTGCACTTACATTTTTTTCCTGAATACAAGTAGTTGAGCTACTTGTATGACAGAGAAGAGATTTTACTATTTCATTCGCTGCTTTTTGTGTCGCAATCTGATTCTTACCACAAATTATAAGCGCTATTAATCTGCTAAATGGTGGCATTTTGGCTTCGCGTCTTGACTTAAGTTCAATTTCATAAAATGAGTCCCTTTTTTGATGTAGCAATGCTTTTATTATTGAACTTTCAGGATTATTGGTTTGCACTATTACCATTCCTTTTTCATTGAACCTTCCTGACCTGCCTGCAACTTGGTGCAACAATTGATACGTCTTTTCTGCTGCTCTTAAATCAGAATTTTCGAGACTCAAATCTGCATTCATTACTCCAACCAAAGTTAATTTAGGAAAATTGTGCCCCTTAGCAATTATTTGTGTGCCGATTATAATGTTCACCTCTTCTTTCAGTACCAAGTCAATTACGTTACTAACCGACTTCTGATCGCTGCTTATCATCGCAGTTTTTGCGTTTGGTATTAATTTCACCATTTCTTCAAGTAACCTTTCAATTCCTACGCCATAAAGGGAAAATGACTGTTCACTCTGGCAATCAGAGCATTTTTCTGGGAGTTTTAATTGATAAGAGCAATGATGGCACAAAAGAGCATTTTTTTTCTTGTGATATGTAAGCCAAACAGCACAATTTAAGCAGGAAATTTTATATCCACACTTTTTACAAACTGCCAGTTGTGCATACCCTCGGCGGTTTAAAAAGAGCATAACCTGCTGTTTTTTCTCTATGGTTTGTTTGATGCTTTCAAAAAGCTCAGAGGAGATCCATTGCTTGTTGTTCCTCATATCTACTACTTTAATGAGTGGCAATTCTGCACCACCGAATCGCTTGGTTAGCTTTACATGATTATAATTCCCGCTTTTAACATGATGAATCGTTTCAAGCAGTGGAGTTGCTGATGATAAAATAATCGGAATATTTTCAAATTTGGCTAAGATTATCGCCATATCTCGAGCATTATATATAATTCCCTGTTCTTGTTTAAAAGATGAGTCGTGCTCTTCATCAATGATAATCAATTTTAGGTTTTTATAAGGCAAAAAAAGCGCTGACCGTGCACCAATAATTATCTGCGCATTTCCACTTGCTATATTGAGCCAATTATTCCGGCGAGTTTTTGGAGTGAGCCCTGAGTGCCATTCAGCTAAGTTTTTTGATATCTGACCGCGAACACGATTTACCAATTGTGAAGTTAAAACAATTTCAGGCAAGAGGATTAAAATTTGTGCACTGTTTACAGTTTCTACCAATTTTGCAATTGCGGATAAGTAAACTTCCGTTTTTCCAGATCCTGTCTCACCGTCAAGCAAAGTCACTGAATACTCATTCAAACTGCTTATTATTTTATCGCTAGCTATCTGCTGTTCAGGGTTTAATTGGCAACTTATTTCACTTATTTCCTGCTTCTGCTTAGCACAAACCAATTTATCTATTTGGTTTACTTTTAACACTCCTCCCATTATCACTTTGGCAAGCATACCAATAGGTATTAAGTTGTATTGCGCAACCCACTCTGCAAATGTAATCAATTTTGGTCTAATATTTGGTAAATCGATTTTTTGCTCAATAAATTTTAATGCTCGACCACTCTTGTCACTATATTTCCAAACTATTCCGATCAAGCGTTTTTTGCCAAATGGCACCACTACGTAATCTCCAAGTAAAATCTCAGTATTTTCCTCAATTGCATACGAAAATAACTGATCAATTGGAAGTGGTAGTAATACATCAACTGTTCTTGTCATAGCAGCCTAAGTTTAGCACTGTTTTGAAAATATTCGTTTGATTTTTGTGGATTAAACTGGTATAGTATTATACTAAATTAATTTGATTGGGGGAGTGAGTATGATTCCAAAAATACGTAAAGAGGCATTCAAAGTATTAGGATTGTCAGAGAGTGCAAGCACAAAAGAGATTAGGGAGGCATATTGCAAGCTTGCATTGAAATGGCATCCCGACAAATGGTCAGATAAAAGCCAAGAAGAGCAAAAGACAGCAACAGAAAAGTTTAAAGAAATATCAGTAGCATATAAAATATCAATAGGCGAGATGAATGAAGAATTCATTAGCAAACAGCCTAATGATGATTGGATTGACAACTTGGCAAAAGAACTTCTTAGAGAGCGCTACGGCTCACATCTAAGTGAAGAAGAGGTTGATTTATTTAAGGCTCTTGATGATAAAGATCTAGCCAAGACAAAAATTTTGTTAGAAAAAGTCAAAAATATCAATTCACAAACCAGACCTTTTGATTTATGGACTGGGAAGTCAATATTGCACTACATTGTAAAAAATTCCTGCAGCAATTTTGAATCAGGTTGGATAGAGCTACTTGAAGAAGTTTTATCAAAGTATAGCGCTAACAATTCAATATCAGCTCATAATAGCAGTGTCGAGCTATGCTCACAACTTAACGCAATAGATGTTAATATTTTGATGGAAGGTATTGGCACCCCTTTATATATTGCATGTGATCTAGGTAATCTTGATGTCATAAGTATGCTTCTAAAGCATGGAGCAGATCCTAATACATGTAGTGTATCTGAATTTACACCGCTGTATTATGCTCTAGAAAAAAGCAAAAATGATGTTGTTAAGGTACTGTTTGAACACGGTGCTGAAATTGGTGTAGGTTCTGTAGAAGAAAAGTTAATTATCGGCAATATTACAAAATATAGTCAGAGTACAGTAGAAATGCTTTTACCGTATGCATCTAATAGGCAAAAAAGTAAGATGTTACAATGTATTGCTTACAGTAATAGTGTGGAAACTGATCATGATATTGAAATTGCAAAATTACTATTGAAGGCAGACGCTGACCCTAAATTTTGTGGTCAAAAAGAAAAGGGGGAGTCAAACGCCAGTGCATCATGTTGGGCCGACCTTAGAAAGAAAAGTAAGCTTGTAAAATTATTTAATGAACACAAAGAAAAAGCAACTAACAATAACTTACATACAGTGGAAAAGCAAAGTGCTCAGCCACCTATAACAGATAATAAGAATCATCATTCTCCACAAAAACAAGCTTCAGGAATTTCCCCAAGAGTTATAGGCTTAGCATTATTATTTGGTGCTGTAGGAGCCACACTAGCTGCAATAGGAATTATACCTGAGATTGTTGCTATTGGAGTAGTTGCAACTGCTGTATTATTAGGAATTGCAGGTGCAGCATTAGGTGGTAGTAGGGTATCTTACAGACATAACAGTAAACAAATGTTGTAATAGTGAAGCTGTTAGCTGCATAACTAACAACTAATGTCATTCAAATAGCTCGTCTAGGCATGTTTTTTTCTGGATTCTATAGTATTTTCTAAAACGAATGATAAACGTCTAAAATGGTATTACCAACTAAAAGGTGTAAGTCTGTACATTGATGCATTAGAGGTCTGAGGCGACTTTTGATGGTGTGCCAACAATGCTCTATCGGATTTAGATCTTACTATTACCCACAAATATAAATGTTTGTTGCATAGCTCTTAATGGCATAACTTTTGCTTGAAATAACTGTTTATATGGTGCAATTTACAGCTTTTAGTTGCTAAAATTATAACTCTTAGTTTAATAATTTTAATCCAATAAGCTTTCAGGTTAATAAAATTAAATTATTTGAGTAAATACAATACTATGTTTTTATTTGTGGGTAATAGTAAGTCTTTTACCCCATCGTTTTTTGCGATGAATTCAGCATACTTTTCCAACAGTTTTGCATCTAATTTATCGGTTTTTGCAAAGTGATTGCAGGCTTTTGCAAATGCATATGCCCGATTTGGGTGAGCTCTATGAACAGCTATGTTATACAACTTTATTACAAGTTTCTCATAACCTCCTGTTTACACATAACTTAACAAATACGTTAGCTTGTCTACCTATTTTGCCATTCTGCTGAACGGATACATCCGAGTAGCACATCCTTTACTTTGTAGGTATACTTTTTTTGACATGCGGTTATATCTTTTTTAATATAAAGGATATATACTTATGCATTATATATTTTTTTGTATGAGGAGTTATATGAAAATGAAGAGATTATGCGTTTTGGCTGTGTTGCTTACTTCATCTCTAGCAGGTGCAGCTAATAATAGTGCAAGTAAGTCAGAAGATCAGTACTATGCAGGTTTAAACTTTGGTGCTGGATGGGGTGGTGGCTTTGTAATGAAACCTAGCGTTGTTTTTGGTTATCATCATGACAAAAACTCTAAGTTTGAACTTGAGGTTCTTGCTAACATGAGTGATATTGCTAATAAGGATACAAGGAAAATAGGGGCTAGCTTATTGGCAAATTATCGTTATTACCCTGACCTTGATATTGATCCCGTTAAACTATATGTCAGTGGAGGTTTAGGAGGATACTTACAAGTAATACCTTTTGGCTTTGGTGAAGGTGGTAAAAGCAAAGATTCAAAACCTCAAGATCCAGGAGCTACCACTACTTCGAGTGCAGGTGAGGTTACTGGAGCTGCTGCAGAGGAGGCATCTGTAGTAGATAAAATACTGGGTTCTATTTCCTATAAACTGAAGGTCGGTGTTGATTATGAAATTGCTCCACAGATAGTTGGTGCAGTTGGTATTGCTGCAGGCGGGCAACTAAGTGGTATAAAAGCATTACAAATACCAGATGCAACTCTGGAGGTAGGAATACGTTATAATTTTTAATGCTGCTAAATTGTAACTTAGTTCATAAAGGTAGAGACAATGTTGAGGATGAAATAAACAGCATTGAAAAAATCTGGAAATATATGAGATACTTTTCGAATATGGTTTTGAATGCTAACTATAGATTAAAAAAATAACAAGAAAAAGGGTAAACTCCAGTATTTGTAACCGTTCACGGATTGTGAGAATGAATAAGGAACTAGGTCCAAAGTGTGATGGTATGGATTTAGTATAAATAATTCAGGATGCTTGTGTCCACTGGTTACATATAAATTCATAAGGTTTTGAGAGTTTTGAGTCTTTTTGCGTAATATAACAAAGTTGTAAAGGTGTAACCATAATTCCTCCTTCGATGGCAATTTCTTATGTATCATACCATCACACTTTGGACCTAAGCACTCTGTTTAACAAGCTAGAACTGCTATATTTGAATACATAGAAATTTTTACAAAAAACAGCGTAGGCATTCTGCTATTAATTATTGCATTCCTGAACATTGTGATTCATTATTCTTTTTGTAAAAAATTTTCTTAACTTTCTCTCCACTTTTTCTGGGTAAGGTCACAGAATTTTTTACTGGAAATCTTAATTTTGTCTTAGCAATAAATCAACTTAAGGTCATAATATCTTGACATTTATTTAATGTTGCTATATAATAGCTACGTACATTTTGTGTACTATAGCAATAAAATCACCCTGTAATAGGTGTATTGGACCCGAGGGCAGTACTCGGCGCCTCCACCATATTTTTAATTTATATGGGGGCGAATAAGGATCGACATGCATAGTAAAGATGGTAGTTTTGCTCGGTTAGACACCACCGCTAAGAGTTCATAATTTAAATGCAAACGATAATTTTGCTGCTGAAGACAATGTTGCAATAGCTGCTTAATTTAAGCACTATAACTTCATTGCTATAAGCACGGTTCAGGGAACGCCGGGTAACAGAAGTTCCCCAAAAATTTATGTATGTGAAAGTTATATGGAGCAAACAGATTACAAAAAATTGCTTAATTCTGCTAAGTTTCAAGTTATCAAAAAGACTTTAGATGTTATATCAGGTAATGGTTTTATCCCTCATTTAGAAATATTATTTTTCACATATTTTAATGGTGTAACCATGCCAGATCATTTGAAAAAGTCATACCCCACTCAAATGCTTATTATATTACAGCATCAATTCTATGATTTAAAAGTTTCTGAGGATAAATTTAGCGTCAGTTTGAGTTTTCAAGGAAAACAAGAGCGAATTACTATACCGTTTTTTGCTATTAGTGAGTTTCGTGATAAAATTTCAGGAGATGTTTTAATATTTGACAAAATCAGTATCGATTCTGATAAAGAATACAAAAGTGAAAAATGTACTGAAAAATTATCAAACGGTAGTATTATATCCATAGATCAACTGCGTGATGAGTAATTGCTCATCTTTGTAAACAAAAAATATTAATAGAAAAAAGTGGTCTAACTTAAGTAATAGAATAGAGGAATACTATCGTAGACAAATATGCTAAATCTTTAATTGTTTATTAACGCAGGTGGCAAAATTTTTCTTACATATCATCAACTTTCTTTATTGAAAAATTCAGAAAAATGTTGTAAAATAGTTGTGGTAGTAGGCTTCGGTAAAACTTATGGCAGATTCAGGAATTAGTATAACTTTTGACCCAAAAACTTCGCAGCATCTTGTTGAACTAGCTAGAGCCACTAAGCAGTCTGTTCAAAAATTAACAGAAAAGCTAGTCAAGGAAGCAATCGAACTTGAAGCGGAAGATATTGCATTTTCCAAAATTATTAGGGAGTTAAATGCTGATGATGCAGAAGAAGTAGAGGATAGTGAAGACATCTGGAAATAAGCGATACACCATTAAATATCTAAAGCATGTTCTTAAAAGAAATTTGCCTTTCTTGCCGAAAGATGTAAAGCCAAGTATTAAAGACGCAATAAAAAAGTATCTTGAGATTGATCCTATTGGTAACGGTGTGTTGCTACGCAAGAGATTAAAGGGACATAGAAGAATAAAAGTTGCTGATGATTACCGTATTGTCTATCGTGTAAATACTGCAAAACGTATAGTAATTATTGTTTCAATAGGACACAGGGACAATATTTACAAGCAGGCAATATTGGACCTACTGAAACATTAAATATATTTTATACAGCCCTCCTTCCTCCTACCTTAGGTGCAGCTCAAAAAATGAAGTTTTTTTTGGTTCAGCAAAAACAACATTTTGAGTTTGAAAAGGCTAAATACTTGTCTTTATTATAACTTTCGTGTAATAGATATGCATGCATCCAATTATATATCTACTCAACACGTTACTTGATCTTTATAGCTTCATTCTAATATGTTGGGTTGTCTTAAACTGGCTGGTTAAACTTAATATGGTGAACATATATAATGAAACTGTCAGTAGCATAATGCACATCTTGAACCAATTGACATATCCACCACTAAAGATTATTAGAAGATATATACCACCGTTCAATGGATTAGATTTATCTATAATGATATTGCTAATAACAATTCACTTTGTAAAATATACAGTAGCTTACTACTTTAGGTAGATGTTAAAAAAATATCTAAAATCAGCAATATATCTATCCCTTTTAATATATGTATATATATCAGTTTTTAGCTACAACTATAAAGATCCTTCCTTAAACACGGCTACAAATAAGGAAGTGACAAATTTAGGTGGAATAGTAGGTTCATATTTAGCTGATATATTGGTTCAATTTCTTGGATTAACTAGTGTTACAATAGCTACAACCATAGTTTACTTGTTGATCTTCAGGCCAGCAAAAATACTGCTGAAAATTCTCTATTTAATATTAATCAATTTAGGGGTATGTGCTATATTACCACAACTTTCGCTAGGCATCACTGCAAGGTACAGACACAGTGGAATAATAGGGAATGCACTCGTTAATAACTGCCCATTTTATGTATTTGTGATAGTAACATCAATAGGTCTTGTAGGATCGGTTGGTTGGAAGAGAGCAATTTACTCTCTATTCTTCTTATGTAAAAAAATAGCTTGCTTATTTGTAAATGTTCCATTCTTCAGATCACATAAAACTGCTGAATATTCAGTTGCACCATTAGTAGTAGAAGAAAAACATAGAACTAAAATCACTACTAAACAACAACCAAAAGAAAGACAGAAAAAAGCTACCGAAGAAATTTTTAAACCTTCCAGTGAGTTCGAGTTTCCAAGCATTCATTTACTTTCTAAAGCAGAGGAGTCTTTGCAGAGAAAGCAGCTGAATGAAATGGAGAGCAATAAAAATTTATCTCTGCTGGAACAAGTCCTGAGTGATTTTGGCGTGCAAGGAAAAATTATCAGTGTATGCTATGGGCCGGTTGTGACTTTATACAAACTTGAACCACAAGCTGGTACGAAATCTGCAAGAGTAATTGGCCTTGCAGATGACATTGCACGTTCGATGAGTGCACTCTCTGCACGTATTTCAATAATTCGTGGGCAAAATGCTATGGGAATAGAGTTGCCGAACAAGGAACGAGAAATTGTAATGCTGCGTGATTTGCTTGAATCACCAGAATACCAGAATGCAAACTTAAATCTCCCAATTGCCCTTGGCAAAGAAATAAGTGGAAAACCAGTTATTGCAGATCTGACTAAAATGCCCCACTTGCTCGTTGCTGGAACCACAGGGTCGGGTAAATCAGTTGCGATTAACACTATGATTCTTTCGCTCGTTTATCGATTAAGTCCTGATGAATGTAAGATGATAATGATCGACCCAAAAATGCTTGAGCTTTCAATATATGATGCAATACCGCACCTAATGGCGCCAGTAGTAACAGAGCCAAAAAAGGCTGTTATCGCTCTTAAGTGGATAGTGAAAGAAATGGAAAATCGCTATCGCATGATGTCGTATTTAAATGTACGCAATGTAATAAACTATAACCAAAAAATCACAGAAGCGATGAATAGTGGAATAGAATTGGAGCGCGTTGTGCAGATTGGCTTTAACTCAACAACAGGCAAACCTTTGTTTGAAAAAATACCAATCAAGATGGAGACATTTCCGTATATTGTAGTGATCGTGGATGAAATGGCAGATTTGATGCTTGTTGCTGGCAAAGAGATAGAGTGCTCTATTCAACGTTTAGCTCAGATGGCTCGTGCTGCAGGAATACACATCATAATGGCAACACAACGCCCATCTGTGGATGTGATCACAGGTGTGATAAAGGCGAACTTTCCAACGAGAATCAGTTTTGCTGTTACTTCTAAGATAGATAGCCGTACAATACTTGGCGAACAAGGAGCTGAACAATTGCTCGGTATGGGTGATATGCTCTATATGGCCTCTGGTGGTAAGATCATTCGAGTTCACGGCCCATTTGTAAGTGATAATGAGGTGCAAGATATAGTTGATCATCTAAAAATGCAAGGTGAGCCAAATTATATGGAGGAAATCACCAAAGAAGATGAAAATTCTTCTGTGGAATCAGAAGGTGAAACAGAGGATGAAGAAAACGACCTCTACAATCAAGCAGTGGCCATCATTCAAAGAGATCAAAAAGTTTCAACCAGTTACATTCAGCGACAACTTAGAATAGGCTATAACAGAGCTGCAAATATTGTTGAAAGAATGGAAAAAGAAGGAATTGTCAGCTCTCCAAATTACTCAGGAAAGAGAGAGATATTGGTTGAATAGCAACCTTGTAATACATTAACTTAAGTTTTTGCACTTTCAAAAAGCAAGTAAAACAAAATTATTAAAAGATCAATACATAATGACAATTGATTTAATACTAATTTAAGTACTGAGAACGTACAATAGTAATATATTAATTAATTAGGGGGTAAAAATGTCAAATATTTTGAGTAATGCTTGGTATAGTTTGTCTGGCAATGACATAACAGACATAACAAAATTGCAGGAACAAGTAGAAGAACTAGAGAAGCTATTAGGAAACTTCAAAGGTTTGCCAGAACAAGTAACAGAACTGTCAGATAAATTCGGTGGTTTATCAGAAAGATTTACAGAGTTGTCAGGTAAATTTGACGGTTTGTCAACAGATCTATCAGATAAATTCAATGGTTTGCAAGAAAAGTTTACAGGCTTGCAAGAAAACTTCACAGGTTTAGAAGAAAAAGTGGAAACACTCACAGAAGCAGTAGCAGATCAAGAAAAAACACTACTAATTTGTGCCATAGTCAGTGCTGTTGCCGCAATAGCGATAACTTCTTTTGTTGCATTCTGTATCTATCAGGGAGTTAAGTGTGAAAGGGAGAAAGAAAAGAACTTGTCTAAAGATACACCAGACGCAAAACTTAATAATGTAGATGCTATCGATGGCAATGAAAAGAAGCATATGCAAATGCCAGACTAAGTTGCATAACACTCTTCTTGAGAAGGTGTTACGCAACTTGTAGCACCTTACTCTTCTCTTAGCCTATGTAGGTTTTTGATAGTAAGTATATCACTTTTTAGAAAAATATTTGTATTGTAAAGTTAGTAAAGATTCTGGTTTACTTAAAGTTTGTTAATTGCTATCTTTTAAAACACGATATTTACTATAGCACCATATGCTTAGGGTTTTTTCTAAAGTTTTGTTTATATTAATGTTTTTGGTTTCTAGCTTTTTTACTGTGCATAGTGCTGAAGCTAAATCTAAGCTCAGTAAGAGATACATACCTCCTGGTAACCCTGGTGGTGCAAACTTTCATACAGATGAGGATTTTGCTGAGTCATATAAACTGTATGAGAAGCGTAGGGAATTGCTCAAGAAAAAAAGTCACAAGATCGAGCTATAAATAAAGAAGATCTAATCAAAAAATTAAAAGAGAAAAAAATTGCTAGTCTTGATAATGAGCCAAATGACATGGAAGCGTGCATAGTCGACGATGAAGAGAGCGCTATGATAAATCAGCATGGTATTAATATCGCACGTTTAAAGGGTGCTGTATTTATAGATCAAGAGCCAGTTTCCCAGTATGAAAGCGAGCAGCATGAAAGTGAACAACAAGAAGGGAAGAAAGTTACTTCAACACGAGAAAAAAAAGTTTCTCCTATAAATGTCACTATAAAAGAAAATCCATCAAGAAAAACGTGCTCACATGATTCTATTGCTAATTTGGATAACGTAGATGCTTATAGTTTGAATGGTTCGAGTTCATTTGGCAGCGTAGCTGACACAGTAAAATAGTATCACAATATTGGCCATTAATAATATGCTAGATAAAGACCTGATATTGAATGATGATGCATATGAATTATTGCCGATTTCCAGGCACAAAACTCATGTTGTGGAAGTTGGAAAAGTAAAGATAGGTGGAAATAATCCTATAGTTGTACAATCTATGGCGCTTGGCGTGCATATAGATTCTGATAATATAAAAAGTAGCGCAAAACATTATGCAAAAGAGATAACAGAACTAGCGCGTACAGGTTCAGAATTGGTGCGAATTGCCTTGAATTCAGAGGAAGTAGCAAGGGCAATACCTTATATAGTAGAAGAGATAAATAAAGAAGGTTTTGACGGTAAAATATTGGTAGGCTGTGGTCAGTATGAGCTAGATAAATTAGTTCAAGATTATCCAGACAACATCAAAATGCTGGGTAAAATTAGGATAAACCCAGGCAATATAGGCTTTGGCGACAAACGTGATGAGAAGTTTGAAAGGGTTATAGAGTATGCAATAATGCACAATCTTCCGGTTAGAATTGGAGTAAATTGGGGTAGTCTTGATAAATACCTTTTGCAAAAATTGATGGATGAAAACTCTTCGCTTAGTAATTCAAGGCCTTCTGACGTTATACTGCGCAAAGCACTTGTAATGTCTGCTCTTGATAGTGCAAAAAAAGCTGAAGAAATTGGTCTAAATTCAAACAAAATAATCATTTCATGTAAAGTTAGCAAAGTACAAGATTTAATTTTAGTTTATATGGCACTTGCAAAATCTTCCAATTATGCACTACATTTGGGTTTAACTGAGGCTGGTATGGGCAATAAAGGTGTGGTAAATACCGCAGCAGGGCTTACTTATTTATTGCAAAATGGCATTGGAGATACAATACGGGCTTCTTTGACTCAACGTCCTGGTGAATCGCGTACTAATGAAGTGGTGGTGTGTCAGGAAATATTGCAGTCTATAGGCTTGCGACACTTTAACCCTCAGGTTAATTCATGTCCTGGTTGTGGGCGCACGAGTAGCGATCGTTTTCGTATATTAACTGAAGAGGTGAATGGCTATATAAAAACTCATATGCCGATGTGGAAGAAAAAAAATCCAGGTGTAGAGCATATGAGCATTGCTGTTATGGGATGCATAGTAAATGGTCCTGGAGAAAGCAAACACGCAAATTTGGGAATCAGCTTGCCTGGATATGGAGAAAAACCTGTTTCAGCAGTCTACAAAGACGGCAAATATTTCAAAACTTTACAAGGTGATAATGTCTCTGAAGAATTTAAGGTAATTATTGATAATTATGTGAAGGAGCATTACACGTAACCTTTCACGGTTAATTAATAGATAAATCGCAAATAAAAAAGAAAATTAAACCTTGTTTTTCTTTTTTCGCTATTAATATATTTATAACACAATTGAGTTTAAATAGTTGGTATGAAAAGCTTTTTACGAAATTTCTTGCACTATCTTCTGTCATCCCAGTGCCCTGACTACTTGGATCCATATCTTTTTTCTCTGGTCACGCGCTACCCAGGACGTGGTGTACAAGAATCCTACTAACTTTACTATTAATTCTATTTCCACTTTTAGCATCATCTATAAGCATTGAGGACATCGAAGAAAATTGCGATTACGAATATTACCCTAAATTAGATTCTTCTTCTGCTGATGAGTTACACGTTATAAAGCGAAATTATTATAGATACGGTGAGGAATTAAAAATACTAGCAGATGAGAGGATAAAGGAGATCACTTTAGGCACTAGTGATAAATAATTGTAACCAGACTGCATTCTGTGATTTTTAGCAAAACACGATCTTTCATTTGAGCTTTCTTCAATTTAAAGTAAATACAGAAAACTGCTGCCTATAGCTGAACTGACCTTACCCAGAAAAAGTAGAGAGAAAGTTTGGAATGTTTTTTACAAAGAGAATAAACTATTTGCCATATTTTGAAAAAACGTTTTATTTTACTCCAAAAACGTCTTAACTTTCTCTCTACTTTTTCTGGGTAAGGTCACACTTGACTACTTGGATCTAGTATGATTTAATTAACCAAGAAGTAGACATGAAAAAATTATGTAGTGAACCAGTTTGCATGACGCTAAGAAGGAAAATATGGATAGAAAAACGAGAATAGAATCAGACAGCTTAGGGGAAGTAAAAGTACCAAGTGAACATTACTGGGGAGCGCAGACTCAACGTTCTTTAGAAAATTTTAAGATTGGCACAGAAAAAATGCCAGAGCCTCTGATTAAAGCATTAGCAATAGTAAAACTTGCAGCAGCACGTGTTAACATGAAGCAGGGTAGCATAGATAATAAGGTAGGGGACGCAATCTGCGCAGCCGCAAGGGAAGTAATAGATGGCAAATTTAATAATGAATTTCCGCTTGTTGTTTGGCAAACCGGATCCGGAACGCAGACTAATATGAATATGAATGAAGTGATCAGCAATCGCGCAATAGAGATTTTAGGTGGTAATTTGGGTAGTAAATCTCCGATACATCCAAACGACCATGTGAATTATGGTCAGTCATCAAATGACACCTTTCCAACAGCAATGCATATAGCAGCAGCAGAGCAAATAAACTGCTTGCTTATTCCAAATCTTGAAAAATTGCATAAGGTGCTGGATAATAAGGTTCAGGAATTTAAAAATATAATAAAAGTAGGACGTACTCACTTACAAGATGCAACGCCCCTAACACTGGGACAGGAGTTTTCTGGCTATGCAGCCCAGATTAAAAAGGGGATAGAGAGAGTAAAATTAACTTTAAGTGGTATATACGAGCTTGCACAAGGTGGCACTGCGGTTGGCACAGGACTCAATACTAAAAAGGGTTTTGCTGAAGGTTTTTCAAGCAAAGTTGCAGAAATTACTAATCTTCCATTTACTTCAGCAGGCAATAAATTTGAAGCGCTAGCAGCAAACGATGCTTTAGTTGAGCTCAGTGGAACACTCAATACAGTAGCAGTCAGTTTAATGAAAATTGCAAATGATATAAGGTTGCTTGGTTCTGGTCCAAGATGTGGAATTGGGGAAATAATGTTACCGGAAAATGAGCCTGGTTCTTCAATTATGCCAGGTAAAGTGAATCCAACTCAGTGTGAAGCAGTAACTATGGTGTGCACTCAAGTTATGGGAAATCATGTTGCTGTGACCATTAGTGGTTCAAACGGTCATTTTGAATTGAATGTGTTTAAGCCAGTGATAATTTACAATGTTTTGCAGTCTATAAGACTTTTAGCTGATGCAAGTTTAAATTTTACAGAAAAATGTGTAGTTGGTATTAAGGCAAATGAAGAGAGGATAAAAGATTTACTGAATCAGTCGTTAATGTTGGTCACTATATTAAATACGCATATAGGGTATGACAATGCAGCAAAAATAGCGAAGCTTGCTTATAAAGAAAATATCACTCTAAAAGAAGCAGCAGC
The DNA here is from genome assembly GCF_031205055.1 of Wolbachia endosymbiont of Listronotus oregonensis. Lineage (NCBI taxonomy): Bacteria > Pseudomonadati > Pseudomonadota > Alphaproteobacteria > Rickettsiales > Anaplasmataceae > Wolbachia > Wolbachia endosymbiont of Listronotus oregonensis. The sequence continues at coordinate 1,450,149 of NZ_CP102118.1, forward strand.
AAAACTTCAACTGCTCACTGAGGAGGAGTTTGAAAGGATAGTGAAACCAGAAGAAATGGTGAATTATTTGTAACCGTTGGGAGTGTTAAATAAACCATACGCGTCAAGTTAAGAGGTATCCGTTCAGCCAATGGCGTCAACTTAAGAGCCTCCATTAGCAAACTCTCCTAAAAACATGATGGCGTTTGGGCTTATCTACCTTATTGTGGCTGCCCTGGTCGAATTTTAACTTTAGCACGCATGCTTAAAAAGGGCTTGAAAGTTTTTTGGTGCAATAAGTACTTGATAGAGTTTCTGCTCATTACACCAAACAAAACTGAAAAATTTAAACGATACTCAGTAATTTGATCTGGGTTCCAAGGCCCTTGTGCATCACACATATGAAGCGATAATATATTACACATAACTAAGTTCGCCCAAAATTCTTGTAATACAGCCTCTAGGTGTATGGTCCCATAATTCCTCCTTTGATGGTATTGTTTTCTCATATTTTATCATACCATCACACTCTGGGACTGTACACCAGGAATTATCCTATTGAATTCTATGATATTATTTTTGTAACATTGTCTAAAGTGCCCAGTGTCAAGCACTGGAATGACACCATTTCCGTGAATATTGCTCTTAATTTGTAACTAACCTAAGCCATAAATATTAAGAAATTTACCAAACGAAAAAAAAGGCAAAAGAAGCCCCGTTGGTGACTAGTTATTTATATGTACTTCAAAATATTGGCGTTTTTTATTCTAAACGCTACGATTCAGCCGCTTTTAAATGCGATTAACCTAAATTATAAACGTTAAGAAATTTACTGAGCGGAAAAAAGGCAAAAAAACCCCAGGGTAGCTAGTATTCAAATTCTCCCTTGTCTATTTGACGTCTTTTACTGTCTTAAACGCTTTATAAGCGCGTTTCAGCTTATATAGGTAGAAACCTAGAAGTTTTATAAAGACATGAGGTGCACATAGTGCAAAAATTAAGCATGATTTACGCCAAATACATTAAGTTTTTTGTCATTAATCCACTGCAGAGATTGCGAAGATAAATAAATAGCTTCACTGTTATGATAAGGGGGCTGGCGAAGGGTGTCAAGTAAGTTTTTACATCTAATTTATAGCTCCCTGCATGATACCACGTATTATCTATACCAAGGTGTTCTTCTTGTAGATATTATACCAACAATCCACTATTTTTTTTATGTCTTGTGGTTTAGTTTCTGGACCTATACTGATTCTAATTGAACACTCTGCTTGCTCTTTTGTTGCCCCCATTGCAAGCAAAACATGGGAAGGCTCAACTTTTCCAGAAGAACATGCAGAACCATTACTAACTGCAATATGATTCAAGTCAAAATGCATGAGCTGCACATCACTCTTTACTCCTGGCATATAAATAAAACTTGTGTTTGGCAGCCTCTTAGAGTTTTTACCGAAGATTCTTATATCACTGGCAAGATTTAATAATTCACACTCTAATTGATCACGTAGCTCCTTTACTTCATCCATTTTTAATAGAAGGTCTGGAATATTTTGCAGTGCAGCAGAAAGGCCTGCAATCGCAACAATATTTTCCGTACCACCACGAAATCCCTTCTCTTGTCCACCACCTATTATAATAGGTTCTATCGCAAGTTCTTTATTGAATATTAAAACTCCACTGCCTGCTACACCGCCAAATTTATGGGCGGATAAAGTGAGTAAATCCACTCCTAAATCTTCCATATTAACTTTAATTTTTCCAACACTTTGAGCAGTGTCAGTGTGGCAAATTGCTCCAAATTTGTGTGCTATTTCAGCTATTTCCTTAACAGGCTGAATAACTCCGGTTTCGTTATTTGCCATCATAACTGAAACTATTGCTTTGTTTCCTTTAAGTTCGCTTAGAATTTTTTCTAGCTCTAAAAAGTCAACAATGCCCTCCTGATTAACGGGTATTATATATGGATTACATGCAGAATTAAGAATTGAAGGATGCTCTATAGCTGAAATTACATGCAGATAGCCTGCTATTCCTCTCATAACAAGGTTATTCGCTTCAGTCGCACCAGACGTAAAAACTATTTCTTTATCACTTGGAACACCAAGAGCATCACGTATGTTATCTCTTGCATCCTGAAGAATCTTCCTCGCTTCTTGTCCTCTTTTATGTAGTGATGATGGATTGAGCGTTTGTTTTAACAAGACCTCAAATATACTTTTTTTTACATTCTCACTAATTGGAGCAGTTGCATTGTAATCAGCATATACGTAACCACTATTTTCTAAAGAGAATGGACTCATCTGTCACTTAAATAAGTTTACCATCAACTATAGCCATAACTATGTACGTTAGCTTTAACACGATAAAAAATTTATTGCAAAAACAGCGAAATTAATACATAATTAATAATTCATGTCATCAATACCTGTCAAGCAGGTTTTTATTAGGAGTTACCGTGGTAGAAGTTTTTTTGAATAATGCAACAAGAAAGATAGAAGGTGAATACCACCAAAGCAAAGATGCCAACGCGCCGGTTGTGCTGGTTTTACATCATCACCCTCAATATGGTGGTAATATGGGTAGTAAAATTGTACATGGTATATATACGTCTTTTATCGATAACAATTTTTCTGCATTGAAAATTAACTTTCGTGGTGTGGGAAAATCTACCGGAACTTTTGATAAGGTTATAGGAGAATTAACTGACGCTGCGGTAGCTATTGATTGGCTTCAGGAACATAATCCTAGCAACGTTCCAATTTGGATCGCTGGTTTTTCTTTTGGAGCATGGGTGGCTATGCAGCTAACAATGCGTCGCCCTGAGATAGTGGGTTTTATTGCTCTTTCTCTTCCGGTAACTAAGTACGATTTTTCTTTTCTTTCTCCCTGTCCAGTTTCTGGGCTTATAATACAAAGCAGTAACGATACAATCTCAGAAGAAAGCGATGTAACAGAATTAGCAAAAAGGTTAATAAATTCAGTAAAAAGTGATCACATGAAATACCATATAATAGACGATACTAATCACTTTCTAAGGGATAAAGAAGAGGAAGTGACTCAAATCGTAGATGGTTATATAAAACTGCGCTTAAACAGTGCAGCTATTTCTTCTCAAAAGGTCAAAAAAGAGGTAAGGGTAAAAGAATATGCCTAACCTTTACAAACAAGAGAAATGAGTGTAGTAATATAAATGAAAAGGTTTTGTTATGTTTAAAAAGCTATTATTTTTTGTTTTAGCTGTGTTTATGTTATCGGGGTGTTCCCTAAGTAAACAGCGTAAGTTAAAAAGTCCGTGTATAAAAAGCAATGAAAGCGTTTCATGCGAGTTGTACTCTGTTAATGATCATTGGTTAGATAAGTATAAGGCATAGGTAGTTTTAAATTGTGCTATTTTTCCTATTCACAACTTCACTAATGATCGATCTCTCAATTGGAAAATGCAGTCTGCCTTTTCTGCAAGGAGATGATTGTGCGTTACTATAAGCATAGAGCTGTTATTTTCCTTTACGTATGAATGTAGCAGTAAAAACACGTTAAAAGAATTTGTTGGATCTAAATTTCCTGTTGGCTCATCTGCAAGTAAAAGCTTTGGAGAATTTACAATGCTTCTTGCAATTGCAACTCTCTGCCTTTCCCCACCCGAAACTTCAGATACCATGCTACTTGCTTTGTTTTCCAGACCAAATTTTTCCAACATTGCTTGCGAATTTTTTTTTGCTTCAGCTTTGCTTTTTCCTGCAATAAGTTGAGGAAGCATAATATTTTCCAACACCGATAACTCTTGTAACAAATAGTGAAATTGATAAACAAAACTAAGAAAATTTCTTCTTACATGGGTTTTATGCTTATTATTGGCTTGTGTGCAATTTATTCCATCTATCGTAACTATACCTGAAGTTGGCTTGTCCAACAAGCCTGCGATTTGCAATATAGTTGTTTTTCCTGCACCTGAATTGCCAATCAGCGCTACTACTTGCCCTCTTGTGACACTTAGGTTGATGTCTTTTACAACAGCAGAATTGTCCTTGAAGCTTTTATCTACAGAAGTTAGTTCTAGAGCTACATTATCACCCATGTTTAAAAGACCCAGAAGGCATCTAAATTTTGGTAATAATTAAACCGAAAAACTGTTACCACAACCACATTGAGACTTAGCAAGGGTATTCTTTATTTGAAAACCAGAACCACTGAGATCCTCAGTATAATCTATAACTGAGTTATTTAAAAATTTTGCTGAACAATTATCAACCATTAATACAGGGTTTCCATTTTCATCATTAATTACTATATCTTTACCTTTTTCGCTAAAATTGGAGTGGCTTCTATAGTCCTCGCTTTCTTCATAGTCATCATCTTCGTCTTCGTCATCAAACTCATCATCGTAATCATCATCTTCATCATCCAAAGATAGATTTTTATTCATTTGATCCATAAGAAAATTGTATTTGAAGCCAGAACATCCACCGCCTGAAACTGCAACCCGCAAAACGGAACTCTTATCCCCTTCCTGCTCTGCAAGAAAGTGGATTTTTTTTAGTGCATTATCAGTTAAGTTGATGTTGTAATTTGTTGACATAGTAACCACCGTTTATTATTGATAATTTATTATAGTAGAAATTTTACATGTCAAACAATAATTTTCTATTAAGTTATGCATGCTTTCCAAGCAAAACAAAAGGGAGATACTTCAAAGAGCCAGAAGATGAGAATCGCAGCTGCTTTCAGCGTGATAGGGATCGCATTGTTCACTCTAATGCGTTTAGGAAATTGGGGTACAAAACACAAGTTTTTATCAATTACGAGCACGATTACTATCGCACTCGGCTGACTCATAGCCTTGAAGTTGCACAAATTGCAAGATCCATCGCACGCAGGCTCAGCTTAGATGAGGACATCACTGAATGCATAGCGCTTGCACATGACCTTGGTCATCCCCCATTTGGTCACACAGGTGAGGATGCTCTAGTTCAAGTTGATAGTGAGAAGTATGAGTTTGATCATAATGTTCAAGCTATAAGGATTTTAACTTATCTTGAACAAAAACATGCTGATTTTGATGGTATGAATCTAAGTTGGGAGGTGATTGAAGGGGTTGCAAAACATAATGGTCCCTTGCTTGGTCAAAACGCGGAGTCTTCTACAAATAATCAGCTGTTATTAGAATATAATGAAAAATATGATCTAAAACTTGAGGAATTTTCAAGCATTGAAGCGCAAGTTGCTTCAATTGCCGATGATATTGCTTACAGTGTTCACGATCTTGATGATGCACTCAGAGCAAATTTAGTAACCATCGAAGATTTGCTGAATGTTCCTTTAATTGAAAAAATGTTTAAAGACATAAGGAGCAGATATTCAGAATTACCTCAGAGCAAACTCATACATGAATCACTGAGTGGAACTATAGGAACTATGATAAGTGATGTTGTTTCTCAGACTGAAAGAAATATTGAAGATCATAAAATAAAAAGTGTAGAAGACGTAAGAAGTCTAAATAAAATGCTAGTCACATTTTCACCAGAAGTTGCGAATGCTACAAAAGAAATGAAAAGATTCAACATGGAGAAAATATACAGAAGCTATAAACTGAGTAGAACGATGAACAAAGCGAAACGCATAATACAGGAACTTTTTCAATGTTTTTATGAAAATCCAAGATTACTTCCCACAGAGTGGAGCAAACTTGCTTGTGAATCCCAGCGTTCAATAGTAATATGCGACTATATCTCGGGAATGACAGATAGATTTGCTATACATGAGCACAGGAGAATATTCGACACTTCATATGAAATGACTTCTTTCTAATGACTGATGATCATTTCATGTCAATTGCATTAAGGCTTGCAGAAAAAATCTTGGGAATGTTGCGTCAAATCCTACTGTCGGGTGTGTTATTGTAAAAGATGGTATAATCATTGGTGAGGGATATACAGGAGTAGGTGGGCGCCCACATGCAGAAGTGGTTGCTTTGCAAAGTGCAGAAGGTTTAACCCATGGTGCAACTATGTATATCACGCTCGAGCCATGTTGCCACTTTGGAGTTACAGGACCATGTACTGCGGAAATCATAAGAGCTGGAATAAAAAGGGTAGTAATTGCAACTATTGACCCAGATAGCAGAGTTTCAGGTGGAGGCATTAAAGCTCTGAAAGAAGCAGGAATTGAAGTTGAGCAAGGTATTATGCAAAAAGAGGCAGAAGAACTGAATGTCGGTTTTTTCACCACTAAAGAATTTCATAGACCATTTATAGCTTGCAAAATTGCAACAACTCTTGACGGAAAAATCGCAACATTTACAGGCGATAGCAAATGGATAACAAGTGAAGATACGAGAAATTGGGTGCATGAGCTCAGAGCAAAATATGATGCAATTATGATTGGCAGCAATACTCTTATTAACGATAATCCACTCTTAACTTGCAGATTACCAGAACTCGGAAGTAGATCGCCAATAAGGCTAATTATTGATAGCCAGGAAAAATTGCAGGAAGAGCATAATATTGCAAAGACTGCAGATAAAGTAATAACTTGGGTGATTACAAACAGAGAAATAGAGAGAAAAATAAAAAACATTAATTATTTGATAGTCAATTCAAATCACAAACCTCCTGTTATTCCAGATGTCACCCCAACACACTCTCCTGTCATTCTAACGCCTTCTCCTGTCATCCCAGTGCCCAGACACTGGGATCCAGAAAACTTCAAGCAATTGCATAATGAAAACTGGATTCCAGCGTCACGCGCTGGAATGACATCGGAGCCTGACATTATCGATAAAGTCTGCCTAAAAGACATGGCATCAAAACTTGTTTCAGAAATTGGTATAACAAGGCTATTAGTTGAAGGTGGAGGAGTGTTAATCACAGAGCTACTGAAGCATAGTTTAATCGACAGGCTGATAATCTGCCGCAGTGGTAAAATTTTAGGTAATGATGCCATCCCCTTTATAGGGAATTTAGGAATTCAATCCATCAACAACTGTTACCAATTTAAAAAAGTAGAGATAATAGAGTTTAGTAAGGATGTAGTTGAGATGTGGGATAGATTACCGTAACTCTTCTCAAATGAAAAAAAGAGGCAGAACCACCTCTACCTCTTCTTTCATTAACTTTAAACTTTTTTAGCGTTTGATATAGCATTTTCTAATGCAACATCTGCTAAGTTAGTTGCTACTTTACCTTTTAAAGCTTCCAAAGCTTCATTACTCACCGCAACTTTTGATGGCTTAGAATCAGTAGTCATACCTAACTCTGCTTTCATGTCAGCAACAGTTGTTTTTTCAGCAACTTTAGTTATTTGCACCTTATATTCAGTAGCATTATTTTCAGGAGCTACGTGTGCAAGCTTAACAACTTTCCCATCTGCTAATAATATGTGAACTGGTTCATTATTTTTTGCTAGTTCTTTGTAATCAGCAATTGGAAGTGTCAGGAATAATTGCTGAACATCGTTATCGCCGTCTTTTTTAACTGTTTCTTCAACAATCGTACCACTCTTTACCACATCTTTGACAAGAGTAGCAAAGTTTGCATCTTTACCATCCTTACCATCCTTACCATCCTTACCATCCTTACCATCCTTACCATCCTTACCATCCTTACCATCCTTACCATCCTTACCATCCTTACCATCCTTACCGTTCACTCCTATTTCTTCATTCTTCTGCATTTGCTGATATGAAGCATAAGCTGCTGCGGCAAAATATACAGCGGCAATAAATAGAACTGCAATTCCAGCAGGGCTAGCAACAAGTGCTAAAGATGCAGGTCCAGCAATTACTTTAGTAGCAATTAATATTGCCGTTATTGCTCCCGCTAAAGATGCAAGTGCAACTAAACCTTCAATACTCATTTTTGTTATATGTGCAGTGTTTTCCCACTTCAATATGCTTTTATTTGTATTTATAGTCATAATAGTCCCCTTAAAAGGATTAAGTATGTGTTAATAGATGCATGTTAGTCAAGCTATTTTTTACATTATTATTTAAAGTATATATTTCAAGCTGCTTCCTAAACTGTCATCAGCTGTATATAATTCACATATGATACACGGCTGGCTGAATCTCGATAAACCAATAGGAATTAGTTCTGCACAAGCTGTAACCCAAGTTAAAAAGATCTTTGGAATTAAGAAAGCTGGTCATCTGGGAACACTTGATCCTTTAGCTTCAGGTGTGTTGCCAATTGCTCTTGGCGAGGCAACAAAAACTGTACCGTATTTATCTTGTGACTTAAAGGCATACGATTTTACAATAAAATGGGGCGAACAAAGAACAACGGATGATTTGGGTGGTGATATCATTAGAACTAGCGATATAAAACCCGAATATAATCAAATAAATTGTGCAATTAAAAATTTTATTGGTGAGATCAAGCAGACTCCTCCTCAATTTTCAGCAATAAAAATTAAAGGAGCAAGGGCGTATAAATTGGCAAGAAGTGGGCAAAAGGTAAATATAAAACCCCGACAAGTCAAAATACATGAGCTGAAATTGATATCTGTGGACACCATAAATAATAGTGCAAATTTTTCTATGATGTGCGGTAGTGGTGTATATGTGAGATCAATTGCTCGGGATCTTGGCATTGCATTAAATTGTTTTGGACACATTACGAAATTAAGAAGAACTATGGTAGGTGACTTTAGAGAAAACGAATCAGTGACAATTGAACAGCTCGCTGAAAGAAACACAATAACTTACTCTCCGATAACAAAAGGTGATACTGGAGTAATAGAAGGTACAGGGAGTAATGCAAAAAGTTTCATCATTCCCATTGAATCGGCTTTAAAATCGATGTTCAAAATTGAAATTTCCCCAGAAGATGCGGGGAAAATCAGAAAAGGTCAGGAAGTTGTATTAAATAACTTGCGTAATTTAAAGAATTATGATATTTGTTGTACGATAGTGGGTAGTGTACCTATTGCAATCTGCAGTTTTATTTATGGTTGTGTGAAACCTATTCGTGTTTTTAATATTTAAAATGAGGTTTAGATGTCGATAACATCCGAAAAGAAAAAGAGTTTGATAAATATATATGCGATTAAAGAGGATGATACAGGTTCATCTTTTGTACAATGTGCAATTTTGACCGAGAGGATCAGTAACTTAACTGAGCATTTTAAAGTGCACAAGCATGACCATCACTCTAAGCGTGGTTTACTTATATTGATAGGTAGAAGACGCAAGCACTTAAATTATATAAAGCGTAAATTTGGTAATGAAGCCTACCAGGAATTAATAGAGAAGTTAGGCATTAGAAAATAATCGAGGAATTTAGTATGTTTAAAATTATAAAAAAATCTATAGAGTGGGGTGGTCGTACCTTATCTTTAGAAACAGGAAAAATAGCACGCCAAGCTCATGGTTCAGTAGTTGTAAATTACGGTGATACTTCTGTTTTAGTAACTGTTGTACGTAAAAAGAAGGAAGAAAGCGTTGATTTCCTACCTTTAAATGTGCAGTTTATCGCAAAAAGCTATGCCATGGGTAAGATCCCTGGTGGTTTTTTTAAAAGGGAAGGCAAGCCATCTGATAGAGAAACTTTAATCTCAAGAGTAATAGATAGGAGTGTAAGGCCACTCTTTCCAGAAGGATTTCATGATGAAATTAGTGTGATGTGTAATCTATTAACTTATGATACAGTCAATCCTCCTGAAGTGCCAGCATTGATTGGTGCTGTTGCAGCTCTTGCGATTTCTGGTGTTCCTTTTCACTTTACTATAGCTGGAGTGATAGTTGGTTGTGATGAAAATAATAACTATATACTCAACCCTTCTGTTCAAGAGATGAAAGCAAGCAGCTTGGATCTGTTTTTGTCTGGTGATGAAAATTCGATTTTAATGGTTGAGTCAGAAGTGAAAGAGCTCTCTGAAGAAAATGTTTTTAATGCAATAAAATTTGGCCATGAACACCTTAAACCTGTCATTAAGCTCATAAAAGAGTTTGCTGATACAGTTGGCAATAAGCCTGAAAGCTTTGCTCCTGTTGATACATCAGATATAACACAAGAGCTCGAAAAATACGGTAAAGATTTTGAAAAAGCATATTCGCAAACAGTAAAACAAGAGCGAGTTCAAGCTCTAGAAGCGGTCAGGAGAATATATTGAATACTCTTAAAGAGACTGGAAAAGATGAAAAGTTAATTACGTATGCAGTAAAAAACTTTGAAAGATCTTTAGTACGTGAAATAATTAGGAAGAAAGGTGTAAGGATAGACGGTCGTAAGCATGATGAGATACGTCAGATAGAAGTTGAAGTTGATATTCTGTCCAGAACTCACGGTTCTGCGCTGTTTACAAGAGGCAACACTCAGGCATTGGTTGTTACTGCTCTTGGTACTACTCAAGATGAGCAAATTGTGGATGATATTGAAGGGGATAGACGTGAGCATTTCATGTTGCATTATAACTTTCCCTCATTTGCTGTTGGAGAAACTTCTGCTGCACGTGCACCAGGAAGAAGAGAAATCGGTCATGGCAAACTTGCTTGGAAAGCAATTCATCCTGTTTTACCCGATAAATCTGAATTTCCTTATACAATAAGAGTAGTGTCCGAAATTTTGGAGTCTGATGGTTCTTCTTCTATGGCAACAGTTTGTGGGACTTCTCTTGCTTTAATGGATACGGGTGTGCCAATAAAGGCCCCTGTTGCTGGAGTTGCTATGGGCCTTATTAAAGATAAAGACGAGTATGTGATACTTTCCGATATATTGGGTGATGAAGATTATCTTGGTGATATGGACTTTAAAGTAGCAGGAACTAGTGAAGGGGTTACGGCACTACAAATGGATATGAAAATTTCTGGTATAAGCTTTGAAATTGTTGAAAAATCTTTAGAACAGGCAAAAGCTGGAAGATTACATATTTTAGAAAAAATGAATGCAGTGATTTCAGAACACAGTGATGACGTCAAAGACCATGCACCAAGGATGTTATCATTTTACATAGATAAAGACAAAATTTCTGCAGCTATTGGTGCTAAAGGAAAAAATATACGCAGTGTGTGTGAAAGAAGTAATGCAAAAATTGAAATAGGAGATGATGGTAAAGTTTCTGTTTTTGCCACGAGTGGCACTGAAGCTGAAATTGCAAAGAGTATGATGATTGATTCAATAACAGAACTAGAACAAGGTTCTATAGTTGATGTCAAAGTTGTAAAAATAGAGAAGTCTATTGTAGAGCTTGAATTTCTTAATGGCAGAAAAGGAAAAATGCACATAAGTGAAGTAGCTAATGAACACATAGATTCTATAGAGAGCATACTTAAACAAGATGATACTTTCAAAGCACTAGTAATTGACTTCGAAAAAGGTGGGTGTCCAAAGTTGTCAAGACGTCGAGTTGATCAAGAGACGGGAGAGTTTTTTGAAGGTGAGCTTTACAACGAGGAAAGGAAAGATGGTCCAAATGACAGGGATAATTATTACAATAATTCATTTAATAGAAAACCTGGAGGAAGTTACCATAAGAAGCCTTCTCGTCCTCGTTCTGGTTTCAGCAACAGAAATAAGCCGAAATTTGGTAATAATGATTCATCATCAGGCTTTTATTAAAAGTAAACTTCTTGCGTTACCTCTTGTCATCCAAGTAGCTTGACTACTTGGACCAGAGACTTTTTCAAATTGGTAGATAATAGAAATAATTTGTGTTAACTAGCTAAAGATCTTAGGTTTGCCAACATTCCGCTACGTGTTAGCGGCTGAGATACCGCGAATGAATCGCGGTATGACGTAGGGCTGCACTAGCTATATAGGATTACCACGATGGATTTTTAAGATCATTTACGGCCTTCTTAATATCTTCAGCCTTGAATATCGCCGATCCCGCAACTAAAATATCAGCACCTGCTTTTATTATATCAGTTGCGTTAGAAAAGTTAATTCCACCATCTACTGAAATTTGTGTTTTAAGATTACGCTCCTGTATCATTTTTTTTATAGTAGATATCTTGTTCAACTGTGAATGAATAAATTCCTGCCCTCCAAAGCCAGGGTTGACTGTCATAATCAGCACAATATCTAGCTCATGTATTATGTATTCAAGCACACTTGGGGAAGTTGAAGGAACAATTGAGACTCCAGCTTGAATCGTTTTTTTTGCGTCGTTTACATTTTTGTATGACTTTATCTTTCTTATCAACCTCTCAAGGTGTATCTCTGCTTCTGCATGTACAGTGATAATATCAGCACCAGCATTTATAAAGCTTTCAATGTGGTTACCAGGAGATTTGACCATTAAATGCACATCAAAAGGAAGATTGCTATATTTACGTATTGCAGAGACAACGCTAGGACCAATTGTAATATTTGGAACGAAATTCCCATCCATAACGTCTATGTGTATGTAATCTACACCTAAATCGCTAATTTTTCTTACTTCTTCTCCTAATTTTGCAAAGTCTGCTGAAAGTATAGAAGGTGCAATTTTAATACTCATGAGCTGTTTTTTACTAAAAAATAACTTATTTTTAAGACTCTGTCACCCTAATACTATTTGCATCATCTGAGTAGCTATAGGAACTGGATACCGATATCGGCGATGATTTATGCCTATTTAACTAGATCTTAAATTAGATAAAAAAGGTAGTCTTGATAAAACTTATTTACAACAAGTTTTTTTACATTTGGATTTTCTGTTTGTTCTTTTTTGTACCCTAATTTATAGCTTATTGAATCCTTATATGAACTGATCGTTTTGTATGCTTTGTTCATCTCTCTAGGAAAGATGCCATTAGCAATTACGACGCATAACCCTGTAGCTGTTGCAAAAGCTAGAGTGGTAAATGCTAGATTTTGTAAAAAATTCCTTCCACTAATTTTTTTTTCCTGTATATTAGCAGAGTGCGATTTGTTTGACGCTTCTTCTAGATGTTCATGCCATATATGATTGCAGTTCGTACACTTTACCTTTCTTCCAAATGCACCAATTTGCTCAGAAGATACTAAGTAAGTTTTAGTACAACTATTACATTGTATTTTCATAGCACTTACATATAAAGTGGTAACAAGCTCAAATGATACAGAGCTATAAATTTAATATTAATATATATAACAAATGGAAGGTTTGCAACTAAAAAAAACACAAAGTGAGATAGAAAATATTTGGAAAAATAGAGAAAAATTTAATGACTGTAACCTAAAGGAAACAGCAAGAATAGCAATTAAAGAGGTAATTGAGCTCCTTGATAGTGGCAAAATTAGAGTAGCAGAAAAGCTATCAAGTGGAGAATGGGTAGTACATAAGTGGATAAAGCAGGCAATATTATTACATTTTCTCACTGAAGAAAACAAAATAATAGACAATACCAATTGCTGGTTTGACAAGATCGGTAACAAATTTAGTGAATGGAATGAGGAGAAATTTCGCCAGTTAAAAATTAGAGCAGTTCCTGGGTGTTTTGTCCGCCGATCTGCTTATATAGGTACAAATGTTGTTCTAATGCCAAGTTTTATCAACGTTGGTGCATATGTTGATTCAGGAACAATGATAGATACCTGGTCAACGATTGGTAGCTGTGCGCAAATAGGAAAAAACTGCCATATTTCCGGTGGAGTGGGAATAGGTGGAGTCCTTGAGCCTATTCAAGCTTCACCTGTCATTATAGAAGATAATTGCTTTATTGGAGCACGTAGCGAGGTAGCCGAGGGTGTGGTAGTGAGAGAAGGATCAGTCCTTGGCATGGGTGTGTTTATTGGAGCATCAACAAAGATTATTGATAGAGAAACTAGCGAGGTATTTTATGGCGAAGTGCCACCTTATTCTGTAGTGGTACCAGGGTCTATTCCATCTAAAAATAACATTTCAACCTATTGTGCAGTTATAGTAAAAAAAGTGGATGAAAAGACGAGATCGAAAACCTCTATAAATGAAATATTGAGGGATTAAACTATCTCACTGCTTGTCGTCACTTTTTTTATCATTATTACTAACCACAGTAATGGCATACGCACATAACTCTGAGAAAGAGACTCCATTTTCTTGAGATAGTTTATATAATTTTTGTAGACTTTCTTTTACTTTATTAGGGATATTCCCTCCACGTTCTTTTACAAGCCAGGAATCTTGATGATGAATTGGATGAGCATCACTTTTTGGATTTCCTATATATATTGCAAAAGGTGAACTTTGTCCTTTGAAGTCACATTGTACAGTAAATTTTTTTATAGATTCAGCCATCTAAAGACCTCTACTTTTCTTTTTGGTCGATTTTATAGCAGGTGGAAGAGGTGGTTTCTTTATAAAATCTTGTCTATTGACAACACTTTCTTTACCTTCCAAAGCTCGGCGAACATCAGCTCTGCTTAATTGCGACTCTTTTGCTACCTTCATTCCATGCTTTGCCATAATATTAGCATATGCTAGTACTTTTTTTACCAATTCTAGATCACCATCTAGCATTTGAACTAGCACTTGAAACACTTCCGCTAAAGTTAGTCCATCAGCATTTATAACCTTGTTTTCTATAAAATTGACAGCTTCTTCAAATTTGTATTCAATACTATCATCTTGAGGTATAAGGGCAACATAATCGGTGTTTTTGTCGTCCATAACTGAAGCACTATTACTCACAAACTTAAGTTTATACTATATATATAAATACTCTACTATTTTATATTATGGCACGCTATAGTTAAACATTTATTAATAACATGCTCACTTATATACACGAATTAATTGACAAAAGTCAAGGATCAATATCCATCAGTGATTTCATGAATGCCGTTTTGTACCATGAAAAATACGGCTATTATACGAGTAGATTACCACTTGGTAAGGATGGTGATTTTACTACTGCACCTGAGATCAGCCAATTATTTGGTGAAGTAATTGCAGTTTGGATAATGCATACATGGGAAAAATTAGGAAAGCCATCAAAATTTTCTCTAGTTGAACTTGGGCCAGGCAAAGGAACACTCATTCACGATATAATAAGAGTCACTAAAAAATACAGCAGCTTTTTTAATTCAATGTTGATCCACTTAGTTGAAATAAGCCCTACTTTACGGAAGATACAAAAGGAAAAATTAAAAGGCTTAGGTGTTAATTGGCACAAAGATATTGACAACCTACCAGAACAACCAACCATTTTTTTAGCAAATGAGTTCTTTGACGCTCTTCCGATAGATCAGTTTGTATATCGTGATGAGGGGTGGTATGAAAATAGGGTGACAAAACAAGATGATGGCAGTCTCTTGGTGTCATGCCAGTGCGTGACACTGGAATCCAGAAAAAAAGAATCATGGATTCCAGTGTCAGCTACTTGCATGACAGGGAGTTTCGATGGTGCAGTGGTGGAAATATGTTCAACTGGGGTTGAAATATTAAAAAAACTTGAGAAGAAGATACATAATAATAAAGGAGCTGCTTTGATTATAGATTACGGTTATGTATACCCCGCGTATAAGAGCACTTTGCAATCGATAAAACAACATAAGTATGCTAATTTTCTTGAGAATGTTGGTAATAGTGATATTACTGCACTTGTGAACTTTCAAGCATTAAAAGATTCATTAAAACACGTAGATTGCGAGATTTTAACTCAAAGAGAATTTTTATATCTTTTTGGCATAAAAGAAAGAACCCAGGCTTTAATGAAAAGCGCAAGTGATGAACAAAGGAATAGGATCTTTAGTGAATTCTTAAGGTTGACTGAAAATATGGGCACTCTTTTTAAAGCAATGCTATTGATATAGCTAGCCCAAGAAAGGTTTCCCTACGTCATACCGCGATTCATTCGCGGTATCTCAGCCGCTAACTAGTAGCGGAATGACGAATTTGTTGTTTTTCAAATTGTAGGTAAACCTAAGTCACTTTAGCTATAGCATAGCTAAAGTAATTTATGTTATTGGGTAAGTTAAAAATATGATATAAATGAGATAAGAGGGAGCTACTCACTATAGGAATAGAGTTGCGCGCGCGACCGAGGGTTTTATACCATTCTAGAAGTAATATGCGGAAAAGGGGGATTCGAACCCCCGACATATTTTCATATGTGCACGCTTTCCAAGCGTGTGCTTTAGACCACTCAGCCACCTTTCCATGCATATTCATAATATTGAAAATTGTGCTGCTAAACAATATAAAAACCTGGTATATAGGGTTCACCACGAAAATTTACAGTATTGTTAAACTTGCTTCTGCAAGTTGGAAATGTTTTATCGCAACCTGCGAGTATTGAATATTTATCCCCAGCAGAAATTTGGTATGGAGGCGAAGTAAACAACGTAACTACTTTATTTTTATATTCTTTTACTACACCTTCAAATGCTGTTGAGCCAAAGAATTTTACTACTCCGTGCTTATAATATTCATCACTCTCAGCTAAATTCGTGTCTTCAAATCTTCTTTCGTCTATTACTTTAGTGATTGTACTTATTTTACTAAATTTTTTAGTATCGGCTTTGCATTTATCATCGCAAAATTGTGCTCTGCATGCAGGAGAGTATAATTCTGCTATGCTTCTCTCAAGCTTTGCTGAGAGCCCTCTAATTTCAACAATAAATCTTCCACTACTTAATGTCACTTTACCAAAAGTTCCTGAATGTAGATTCATTGTTCCCTGGGTCAAGTCTTTATAATTCACAAGAAATATTTCAATATTTGCAAAGTCGTACTTTCCTGATAAAACATCTTCTTCTTTAATATCACCACTATTTAATATCCCTTCAATTTCTAGATTATCAGTTTTTAAATCGCTGTTTAATATTATACTACTGGCTGTAAATCCACTTGAAGATTTATAGAGTATATTATTAATATTTAAATCTTCATCATAGTCAGTGAATCCCATTACTTCTCCACCTGCAAGCGTTAATTTCCAGCACGTAGCAGTGGTAAGTAATTCTCCAGCTAAATGATTTTTTAGTGTGGTTTGCATAGGGGCCTCCTGTTTAATTGATTGAATTTGAAAGTAGCTATACGGCTAGTAGATAAGCCAGTGTGTTCTTTTCCCGTCATCTGAGTAGCTATAGAGTGTCATCCCAGTAACCATAGGGTGTCATTCCAGTAACCATAGGGTGTCATTCCAGTAACCATAGGGTGTCATCCCAGTGCGTGACACTGGGATCTAATTTTACCTGACTATGTTATCATATAAATCTACCCAATTTGGATTTTCTTTTTCGATCAAATCAGTCTTCCATTTTCTTTTCCAACTTTTTAACAGTCTTTCTCTATTAAGAGCTGAATTTATATCTTGAAATTCTTCAAAATGAACTAATTTATGTACATTGTATTTTGATGTAAAGCCAGAAATAACTTTACTCTTATGTTCCCAGATTCATTTAATCAGATTTGATGTTATACCTGTATATAAAGTTCGATTATTCTTGCTTGCAAGTATGTAAACGTAATAATTTTGCATATAACTTAGATCCCAGTGTCACGCACTGGGATGACAGGAGAGAGGACACTATATGTTTATTTGATTGACAAATAAACACTAACAAATAAGATACACACCACATTAAATTGTGGTGTGTACTAGCTGGTTAGAAAGAAAACTTCACACCAGTAAGAAGGAGAATTCCTTGGTTAGAAGGTGCCTCTTCTGTGGTACTACCTGCTTTTGTAATCTTATGATTTGCGTTTTGTTTCTCGTTAGTCATAAAATAATGGAGAGCTGCGTAAGGAACAAATTTGCTCTTACTGCATGCAGGAGATAGATCATATTGAACGCCAAGTGCGCCATCGTGAAGCATATCTCCATCATTCATTCTGCTACCAAAGTACGTCAAACTTGTGTAGATATTCTCATATTGATAGCCAGCTCCTACAGTCCAATACATGGTGTCCATACTATCTTCACCAAATTGAGCTTTCAGCCCTTTCATTCTTTTGTTAGCATCAGGAAGCAGTTCATATTTTTCAATTTTATTATTAGCATCTTTTGTCAGTATTTCAATACCTTTTGGTTGACCAGATTTGCCCAGATATGCAAAAGAGGCAGCAAATTTTATGCCTTGATCCTCATTAATCTTATAATCAGCGCTTACACCCAAATTAACACCCATAAGGTCATTGTACTCTACAAATTCCTTATAAAGATGCTTATCTTTACTTGGTTTTTTGCTTGACCATACTCACCAACTGCAGAAGTTTTAACTTTCACCTTATATTTATCAAAGTCATATTCATATGATGCACCAGCACTTATTATGTGCTCATAGTCTGGACCGACATGTTTTATCTCTTCCTTATGTTTTATTTTATCATTATCTGTACTATCCTTGAAAGGAACTGTTTCTTTTACAGTAAACAAGCTACTATCATAACGAGGTGAGTAGCTGATACCAAATCTTGCGCCCATATAATTTGGTGAGTAGTAAGCAACTCTAAATGGCAGTGTAGTCATAACATCTTTGTTGTATTTCCCTGCCATGCGGAAAGAGAATTTTTCACTTTCACTCGAAAAACTTTCAGTGTAAAGACGTGGTGTTACATAAAATGGAAAGCTCGCAGCGCTTCCTTCTAAGTTCACTTTTCTGAACCAGTCACTATCTGCAGCTCCGTCAACAGTTGCAATTCTTGTTGCATCAAGTCTCATCAGAGCCTCAGGACCAAATTGATAACCAAGCTTTAGATCACCATGTTTTGAATTTAAAAATACATGTGCACTCCTGCTCCTTGCAGCGTAAACACCCTGTGAAGCCCCTTTGCCTTCTGTAACTGGGACGTGAAATTGCACGTCAGCACCATAAAGAAGACCTAAATCTTCATTTTTATTTTCTGCTCTGAGGTGTAATATCGCATCAGCAGTCATACCCATATCGTTGCTGTAATCACCAATATTTCCTATTCCACTAGGGAATACGGGATTTGCTCCTTGTATCTTATCCTGAGGGGCAGTATAATACTCTATAGATCTGTTTGGCATAACGTTGTAACGTTTATACTCTTCACCACTTGGCCCTGCTTTGCCATAGCTTTGAGCATCAACAACACCACCAAAAGTTATTCTTAAGCCATCTTTTCCTTGGTTGGTGTCGATAATATCAACTCCACCAACTGAAACAACAGGACTTGCCTTACCTTTTTCCTCTGTATTTTTGTTAACAACTTTTACATCCTTCTTTACATCTTTAGCTTTAATTTTAGCATTCTTAGTTTTAGAAGCCTTAGTTTTTGAAACTTTACCTTTTTCTATATTAGAATTCTTAGCATTTAGAGCTTTCGCTTTTGAATCCTCTATAAGCTTTGCTTTTTTCTCATTTGCTAGCCTGATCTCCTCTTTTTTCTTCTGCTCGGCTGCTAATCTTAGCTCCTCTTTTTTCTTAAGCTCTTCAGCTTTTTTCTTGGATCAGCATTACATATTCTGTCCATCTTTTCTTTCAGTTTTTTATTTGATGTTTTCATAACTTCTGTTTTTCCAGAAGTTTTTGTGCTCTCTTGCTTTTTTATTTCCTTCATACTCTCATCAGGAAAGTCAGCTGCAAAACTGCTGAAAGAACATAAAGTTAATAAAGAAACTAGAGCAGTTCTAGTATAAATAGATTTTTTCATGAAGTGCCCCCAAAAAATTTCGAAATCATTGTCTTAAATGTAAATATATAAAAATGTTGAAAATTCAACTTAAAGCAATCTTATAGCGAAAACAAAAGTAAAGTGCAACACCTTAAAAACAACTTTTTTAATATGCCTAACGTTTATATTAACCAAAATTTAGCACAAAGGTTAATATTTTTTGCTTACTAGTGCATTATAACTCTACTATTTATTCTATGGAAGTAAAATTTTTTTATTCTAGCAATAGAAAGATTATAGAAAATACTATTGACAATAATATCAATCTACATTATAGTTAAATAAATTGTTTAGCTGATAGTAGATTGAGGTAGTTATGGATTTTAGTTTTTTACGCAATTGGTTTAGCACCACAGGTACTAGTGCAAGTAGTATAGATTCACAATTAGGTGATGTTGAACAATCAAGCTCCATCTTAGCAGATAACGGCAAATATAAGGTGGATGATGAGTTTGAGATCATTGAAGATTATGAATTTATAAATCCTGCTGACCCAAATGAACCACATTCTTTACCTTCTGCTTACCAGATAGATGAAAGTATCGCAGAAATTGCAGGGTTTGATAAAGAGAAATTATTGGAAATGAGTAATTTCTGTAAAATAAGCTATGGTGATAGTGACGATAAGTTAGATGAAAAAAAACATCATATATTAACTTGTAAAAATGTAAGTGAGGAAGATTTTATAGCTATTGAAGCAGATGGGAGAATGCACAAAGAAACTAATCCTTCTGAGGATATTATTTTTGAATTTAAAAAAATGTATAAAACTAGAGCTGAACTTTTTAGCGAAGGTTATAAAATCATTCCATTTGGTAATAGTTTCGAAGAAGATGCTGGGTATGTTTTCATAAAAGGTGAAGAAATAACAATAGCTTACCACGGTACTCGTGGCTTAAATGATGCAATCACTGATCTAAATGCATCTTTTACTACTTCAGAACTTTTACCTGACGGTGGAAGAATTCATCGTGGTTTTTATAATTCATTTACAGATTCATGGCCTAATCTTTATGGCATTTTGAAATCTCATGCTGAAAAACAAGGATCAGAAATCAAAGATTTTAAAATCAATCTCACAGGTCACAGTATGGGAGGAGCTATTGCTAAGATAGCTGCTTTATGCCTCAACAAAACAGAAGGCGCTGAAGATGTTCATGTTGCAACTTTTGCTGATCCAAGGGTTTTTGACCTGACTGCCAGTGAAATTTATAATGACGCTCTTCAGGAAAAAACCATAAGGGTCACTCACCATCAGCGAGATCCAGTGCCAGCATTGTGCCCTGGTTCGTTTGGTTATGCTCACGTAGGTGCACAATTAAGAGTATCGACACCAGAAAGATATTCTAGTCTAGTAAGTTATTTGCATGGAATAGATGGTTATCATGAGGCCGTTTATAGGATGGATGAAAGTGATTTTCGATCAAATAATAACGTATCTCTCTTTTACTATCCTGTTAGGATATTAAATCGAATTAACTCTGCAGTTTTAGGTAATGCTCAATATTACGCTGCCAATGCAGTAAATTATATTTTTGGTGGGTCAAATTTTTTCGAAGAAGTAAAAAATAAAAATTCTTCTCAGATTGAACAAGCAGAAGTTGTGCAAAGCAAGATAGCATATGAGAATTACTTGTCTACTGCAAGGAGTTTATAACTATTACTATGGAGCAATTATTAGATTGCTCCATAACATCTATTCATTTAAATTCAATATAAAAATTTCCACCACAACCATTCCTCTTTAAATTTTTTTAGATGTTCTTTTTTTTCGCACTCTAAAAGCAGCTCTTCCACGCTTTTGTTGTAGCTTTCAGTAGTAATCCTTCCCTGATGATGCATGAACCTCAAGTAAATCAAATAAGTGTTAATCACATCTGTTTCACAATAATCTCGAATCTCTTGTATCTTGCCGCTATCATATAAGCCCATAACTTGTGACCCATCAACTCCAATCTTGCCAGGAAGGTTAAATGCTGCACAAACTTCGTTCATTTTTACTCTTGCAGAGGCTCCAAAATCAGAGAGGGTTTCAAGTAAGTCACAATGCCAATCACTACTATATCTCTGATTGTAACTATTCCACTTATCACCAGCTTTATGAAAGTATTCTGCTTGAATGCCATGGACCATAGCACGATACTTCAGTACTGGTATATCAAAAGTGCGTCCGTTGAACGAAACTAATCTTGGCTTTTTCTCTGATATGTAGTTAAAAAATCCTTTCACTAGCTCCTTTTCACTGGAATTTAGTGTGCCTCCAGATCTTATTTCTTGCAGTGTGAACACCTCATAACCGCTCTGGTGGCTTATATTGCAAAGTAAAAAACTGATAACTACAATTTGGTGGAAGGGCTGACGCAGAAAAGAGTTTTGCCCGTTTGTTATTTCCAGGTGGTATTTTGTTAATGCATCCCTTTTCTCTTCTACACTACTATCATCACTAATATTGAGTAAATTTTTGCAGGAATTTACATCTGGTATAGTTTCAATATCAAATACTAACAAAGAATTAAGCATTGCCTATATACTCCTCAGGACGGTCGATCCAAGGTCGCACTTTTACGAACAAAAAGAGGTGAACCTTGCACTCAAATAATTTTTCTAGTTCAGCACGTGCTTCGATATTAATTTTTTTAATATTACTGCCATCTTTCCCTAGCACTATTTTTTTATGACTATCTTTCAACACGAATATGATCTGTTTGATGACTAAACTCTTATCTTTTTTTTCCTCAAATTGTTCAGTTATAACAGCTGTAGAGTATGGCAATTCTTCACGCAAGTTCAAGAATAATTTTTCTCTCGTAATTTCTGCTGATAAAAAATTTGTCGAGGAATCGGTTATTTGATCTTCTTCATAAAACCAAGGGCTCACCGGTGCAACTTCAGACAAGTAATTCATCAAATCAGAAAGTCCATCATTCTTTAATGCTGATATCGTAAAAACTTTTTCAAATTTATAAAGCAAATTCAGATGCTCATGCGCCATCTTGAGTTCTGGCCTTTTTACCAAATCAGTTTTATTGATAACCAAAATGCATCTGCCTTTTGTGCGCTGCAGCCGCGTAAATATAGTCTTAATTCTTTCTATATTTTTCAAATAATTGCTTACATCAACAAGTAACAAAGTGATGTCATCACCCTTGATTGCTGACCATGCAGATTTGACTAAAGCTTTTTCAAGTTTTGTTTCTGCTGAGAAAATTCCTGGGGAGTCAGTAAAGACAATTTGTGTGTTGTTGCATGTTGCAATACCCCTTATTTGCGTCCTTGTTGTTTGCACTTTGGGTGTAACAATTGCAATTTTCTTGCCTATGATGCTGTTAATTAATGTAGACTTCCCAGCATTTGGTAAGCCAGCTATGGTTACAAATAAGCACTTTTGTTCTTTCACAAAGGAAATTATAAAGAAAACTGGATGCCAGTGTCAAGCACTGGAATGACAAGTTCTCGGCAACCCCTACGTCATACCGTCACGGTATCTCTAGATCCCGCTAACACGTAGCGGAATGACAGCAATCCTACGTCATACCGCCGCGAACCGTCATACTGTCACGGTATCTCATCCGCTAACAAGCAGCGGGATGACAGCAATTCTACGTCATACCGCCGTGGTATCTCTTAGCCGCTAACACGTAGCGGGATGACGAATTACTTAACCGTCATACCGCGATTCATTCGCGGTATCCCAGCATAGATTCCGCTAACAAGTAGCGGAATGACGGTAAACCTAGATTACTTTAGCTATAATTATTAAGCTGCACCTGCTGGATTTGGTGATTGACTATTAAGAAACTCTGCCCTAGCTTCAGTAAACTCAGTTGAGGGTCTTGAAAAGAACATAATTTTTATTGCACAGCACGCACTACATAATGCAACAGCAGCCATACCTACTGCAAGAGTAGAACACCAAACTTTACCTATGTACGCGTCTGCAACCCCAGAAATCAAGGCAATACTACCTGCTGTAGTTAATAGCGTAGCACACCCAATCCAGAATGCTTTCTCATAATTAATAGCACCAAACATTTCTCCAGCATCACTGCTAGCACCAGCAACACAGTCCACTGGTTTTTTGCCATCTTTATCCTTCAAACCTGGATCAGCCCCTTTTTTTAGAAGTAATTTCGCAATTTCAACGCTACCGCCGAAAAAATGTCCACTGCACAAATAGTGCAGTGGTGCCTTACCTTGATTATCTTGCATATTAAGATGAGCGCCTTTACCCAAAAGTAATTCCACAGCTTTATGACGAGCAATGCCACAACAACTATAAATAGCATAATGAAGTGGTGATTTACCTTCTTGATCTCTTTTATTAGGGTCAGCACCACGCTCCAGGAGTAATTCTATGATTTCATTATAACATTTATTACAGGCCTTGTGTAACGCAGTACAACCTTGTTTGTCCTGCGTGTCACAATTAGCACCATTTTCCAAGAATAGCTTTATAATTTCAATGTTCCCTCCTTCTTTTATAGCAAGTATCAGTGCTGGATAGGCATATATATTATCATTAATATAATCACCAAATTTTCCATCTTTACTGCTCTTGAACTTGGAAAAAAGTTTTTTCAGAAATGCTGTATTTCCCTCTGAGATAGCCTCATATAGATAAAACTTTAAATCTTCAGGAGAATTAATTTCATCTAAATTTTCATCAGTCAGTTTTGTAACTTCTTCCGTATCTTTTCCAGTGAGAAGGTCATATGCAGCACCTAATTCTTTAAATTTCTCCTCGTTGTATTTTTGCACATCCTCACTTGCACTTGAATGTTTATCAGGATGATATTCAAGAGCTAATTTTCTATATGCTTTTCTAATTTCGTATTCACTTGGATTATCACTTGGACTAAAGCCTAATATTTTTAAAGCTTCCTTTCTATTCACAATAAACCTCCTACTGGAATATCTTAAGCTAAGTATAACCCAAAATTTCAAAAAGCAAAGCTTTTTATGTTAAACTGCATCCACTGCGCAATCCCATAACTGTACAAACATTGTAATTTATCTCCATCTAGGAAAGGGTGTCATCCCAGCGCCCCTATGATGTCATCCCAGTGCCCAGACACTGGGATCTAGTTTTTCATAAATGGTGCATTTTAACATAACTTTTATACTTGATAAAATTCCTGGATTCCAGTGCCAAGCACTGGAATGACAAGAAGAGGGTACTTGGATGACAAAGGAGGACGTTATTCCAGTGTCAGCTACTTGAATGACACCCTTCTTGGTAGAGATTGCTCTTAAATAACAATGCTCGTACAGTTGTGATTAAGCTAATGCATTGTCAATTCTTTTAGATTGTCCTCAGCATTTAGCTCAACATTATTTACTACTTTTTCAGTAATAACTTCAGCAAATTCAGGAGAAGGTTCTTTTGTTTCTGTGAGAAATGCTGCCTTCACAATACCTCTTACAGCAAGACATGTAAAAATGGCACAAATTACTGCTGGTATAAAGCACCAAGGGGAATACATAACACCTAAGGCAGTAAAACCTGCTGCAAAACAGCAACAGACCAGAGCTTCTATTGTTCGATTACGCAGGTAGTGCTTCTCAACACCACTATATTGTGCTAGTAGCACTTTAACTTTACTGTTTCTGAAAGATGCAGAAGTTAGCTCTATTAGGCCACCCGTATCACAGTCATAAACCTTTCCTTTAGGATCTGCACCATATTTTAAAAGCAGTTCTACAAGATTAACGTCACCTCCTCTGCAAGCACTACCTAATATAACGTTAGGGTCTGCACGATATTGCAGTAATAACTCTATAATTTCGTTGTACCACTTTCGAAATGCTGAGTATAGTGCAGAATTACTGTTGGCAAGAGGGTCAGCACCGTACTTTAATAGCAACTCTACAACCTTGCTATTCCTGCGATAACACGCCCAGTATAATGTAGAATCACCGTTATCGTTTTTTATGTTCGGATCAGCACCATGTTTCAGAAGTAGTTCCGTAATTTTACTATCCGCATTACGGGGTAACCCAAACATAATATGGGCAAATAATGCAGTGTCACCATTTTTTCTTTGTATATTAGGGTTAACACCATGTTTCAGGAGTAATTCTACAACTTCATCATAACAGCCACTACAAGCCTGATGTAACGCAGTGTCACCGTATTCGTCTTGTACGTTACAATTAGCACCATTTTCCAAGAGTAGCTTTATAATTTTAATGTTCCCCCCCCCCTTTAAGCACAGAAAGCATCAGTGCTGGATAGGCATATATATTATCATTAATATAATCACCAAATTTTCCATCTTTACTGCTCTTGAACTTGGAAAAAAGTTTTTTCAGAAATGCTGTATTTCCCTCTGAGATAGCCTCATATAGATAAAACTTTAAATCTTCAGGAGAATTAATTTCATCTAAATTTTCATCAGTCAGTTTTGTAACTTCTTCCGTATCTTTTCCAGTGAAAAGGTTATATGCAACACCTAATTCTTTAAATTTCTCCTCGTTTTGTTTTTGCACATCCTTACTCTCACCTGAATGTTTATCAGGATGATATTCAAGAGCTAATTTTCTATATGCTTTTCTAATTTCGTATTCACTTGGATTATCACTTGGACTAAAGCCTAATATTTTTAAAGCTTCCTTTCTATTCACAATAAACCTCCTACTGGAATATCTTAAGCTAAGTATAACCCAAAATTTCAAAAAGCAAAGCTTTTTATGTTAAACTGCATCCACTGCGCAATCCCATAACTGTACAAACATTGTAATTTATCTCCATCTAGGAAAGGGTGTCATCCCAGCGCCCCTATGATGTCATCCCAGCGGTCTCTATGATGTCATTCCAGTGCTCCTTTCTCGTCATCCCAGTGCCCAGACACTGGGATCTAGTTTTCCATAAATGGTGCATTTTAACATAACTTTTATACTTGATAAAATTCCTGGATTCCAGCATCAAGTGCTGGAATGACACCTCTCTTTGAGCTATAAACATTAAGAAATTTACCAAATGAAAAAAAAGGCAAAAGAAGCCCCGAGTAGCGAGTTTTGACTCTATATTACTGTAAGTGGCGCTGTAATAATGTGCTAACGCTTAAAATAAGCGCGATTTGGCTGAATGTAGAAAAAATAAAAAAGACATGCAGCCGCTATAATTTTATGTAATCCGCCAATAAATACCCTAAGTTTTTTACTGAATTTTGTCATTGAGCCTGCAGGTCAAAAACAAGTTTTGAGTCATAAATACCCTTATTGTCATAATAAGGGCGCTGGCGAAATATGTCAAGGGATTTTTGACGAAATGATTTTGAAAGTAAAGAGCGGGAGAAGGGGTTCGAACCCTCGACCTCAACCTTGGCAAGGTTGCGCTCTACCAACTGAGCTACTCCCGCAATTAAATTAACCTAAATTTACTTAATTATAGGCATATACAGCGATTTGTAAACCCCGTGTACACGAAAAATGTGAGAGCCCATAAATTTGCGTGGTTCCTTCTATGATCTTTTCGTATACTTAAGGCTCATTTTTGATTATCATAGGTTTTCAATTGTGCCAAAAAATGTATTAATTTTATGGGAATATTTTTATATAAAGACGACTTGCCAGCTAGTTCAATACCAGATGATATAAGTTCTATAGCTGTTGATACCGAGGCAATGGGGCTACTTCATAGCAGAGATAGATTATGCCTTGTGCAGCTCTCTTTTAATGATGGCAACGTTCACTTAGTTCAACTCAAGAACGATTACACAGCGCCAAATTTGAGAAAAATATTAGAGGATAAAAATATAACTAAAATATTTCACTTCGCGCGATTTGATGTAAGCATAATACGTTATTACTTGGAAATTTGGGCACTTCCGTGCTATTGCACAAAAATAGCTTCACGTTTAGTTCGCACTTACACAGATAATCATAGCTTAAAAGAATTGTGCTTAGAACTACTTGATACCAAATTAAATAAGCAGCAGCAATCTTCTGATTGGGGAAATGAAAATTTGACAGACAAACAAAAAAATTATGCTGCATCTGATGTTTTGTATCTCCATAAGATAAAGGAAAAGCTAGATTTAATGTTGGAACGTGAAAATAGAAAAGAATTGGCCCAAAAGTGCTTTGAATTTCTTCCTACTCGCATTGAGTTAGACTTAATGGGTTGGGAAAACGTGGATATCTTTAATCATCAGATATAACCATTTGTGAGAAGTTTTTTGTTTGTGCAAGACACTTTAGGGCAATTTTTCAGAAGAATTTAGTTGATTAACTGTTGATTGATGCGCTATATTTTACAAGCAATCGTTCTAAGTTTAGGTATTTTATGAGTGATGACATTATATCAGTAAATGATCAAAATTTCAAATCTGAAGTCACTGACTATAAAGGGTTTGTTCTGATAGACTTTTGGGCAGAATGGTGTGGGCCATGTAAAAGTCTAATGCCGCGTATTGAACAGTTGGCTAAAGACAGAAAAGGCAAGATTAAGATCTGCAAGTTCGACATAGATGAAGGGACTGAAGTGCCAAGTAAGTATGGAGTGCAATCTATACCCACTTTAATCATATTTCAAGATGGTAAGGAAATTGCACGCAAAATTGGTGCAACAAATGATTTGCTAAGTTGGGTTGATAGTGAAATAAGCTAATAGACAAATTTGCTTTTGTGTGTATTATAAATATTGATAAAAGGGATTGTAGCTCAGTCGGTTAGAGCAGTTCGCTCATAACGAATTGGTCGTAGGT
Source organism: Wolbachia endosymbiont of Listronotus oregonensis (assembly GCF_031205055.1). Lineage (NCBI taxonomy): Bacteria > Pseudomonadati > Pseudomonadota > Alphaproteobacteria > Rickettsiales > Anaplasmataceae > Wolbachia > Wolbachia endosymbiont of Listronotus oregonensis. Next base: position 1,478,357 of record NZ_CP102118.1, read on the forward strand.
TCGAGTCCTACCAATCCCACCATTGTGTTGATCTTAGCATGATCGTAACAATGAGAAAACTATAGTATATGAATTATATGTTGATATAATAGAGGAAATAATGGAATTTACTAAATCTTTGAATAATAAGTTAGATGAGTTGCACTTACTAAATCATCCATTCTACCAATCATGGAATACAGGAAGCTTAAGCTTGCAAGCTTTACAAACCTATGCTAAAGAATATTATCACCACGTTGCTGCGTTTCCTCGTTATATCAGTGGTATACATTTTTTGTGCCCAGATCTAAAAATGCGACAGGTTTTGCTTGGTAATTTGATAGAAGAAGAACAAGGTGATGAAAATCACCCAGAGTTATGGAAACGTTTTGCTGAAGGGCTTGGTGTAACACGGTCTGATCTCCATAAGGATGCACAGATTAAAGAGACACAGGAGTTAGTTGATGGTTACTTTGATATTGTACGATCAGACTTTGCTTCCGGTTTGGGTGCACTTTATGCTTATGAACGTCAAACTCCAGAGGTTTCTAAGTCTAAAATTGAAGGTTTAAAAAAACACTATTCAATAAGTGATGAGCGTTCTCTTCAATTTTTTACGGTTCATATGCATGCTGATGAATGGCATTCTGAGGAATGTGCAAATCTTATTGCAGACTTAAGCGAAGAAGAGCAAGAGAAAGCCATGCAAGGCGCTAAAAAAGGAGCAAAACTCTTGTGGGGTTTTCTTGACGGGATGATGAACGCTAGTGTGTGTCATTAATTGTAAGTAGATTAAACTCAGTGATATTAAAATGCAATGTAATCTTCTTATATCTGACCTGCGGCTTTGGGTTCATTTAGGATGTAGTGCAGAAGAGAAGTTTCATTCTCAATTAGTTAGTGTTAATATTGATTTTACCTTTAAATCCCCCCTTTAGGACTTACAACTGACCGGCTTGAGGATACTATATGCTACTTGGAGGTAGTTCAGAGTATTCAATCTCTCGTTCAAAGCAAGCAATTCAATTTAATCGAGCACTTAACCCATGATATATACAGAGCCATTAATAATCTTTTGGTGCAAAAAAAACATATTATTTCTTCCATAAGAGTGACTACTCACAAAGTTGCACCACCCGTTCCCGGTGTGCATGGAGGTGTTCTCTTTACTTATTGTAATACATTACAAGAACAGGAAGATAACTAATGATCTATATTTCTATTGGCTCAAATATAGGAAATCGCTTTTCCCATTTACAAAGGGCTGCTCAGTTACTAAAGGAACGCTATTTTAAAGATTTAAAGTCTTCGATCATTCTAGAAACTAAGGCCATTTTACCAAACGGTGCTCCACCTGAGTGGGATAAGCCATTTCTCAACATGATTGTCTATGGAAGTTGTTCTTCTTCTCCCGAAGAGCTATTAAAAGGTCTAAAACAAATTGAGTGTGATATTGGCCGTTCGCAGGTCTATGAAAAGTGGGCACCTCGCGTTATTGATTTGGATATTTTGTTATGGGATGATCTAACGCTCGATACACCCTACCTTAGAATTCCTCACCCAGAATTGATAAACAGACCATTTTTGCTTCACTTGATGGCAATGCTGAGCCCCATGGCAGTAGTTAACAAAACGTTTGGTACTGTTAACCCTAACATTAAGGATTGCTTTTTAAGGAGTTTTACGCTTTCACCAGAACTTGTAGGTATTGTCAATATTACTCCTGATTCATTTTCAGATGGTGGTCTTTATTATGATTCAGATCAAGCAACCAAGCAGGCACTGCGGCTGTTATCAGATGGTGCAAGCATAGTTGAACTTGGTGCTCAATCAACAAGACCTGGATCTTTAATGCAGATCCCAGAGGAAGAGTATGCACGTCTAAAGCCAGTACTTGATAATCTTAGCGATTATATGAAAGCTGGCGATATTAAAGTCAGCATTGATAGTTTCTGGCCAGATGTTATTTTGAACGTTTTGGAGCACTACAACATTGCCTGGGTAAACGATCAGAAGGGAGATCTAGATGATAATACCTTAAAAGCAATTGCTAGCAGTGGATGTGGCATCGTTATTATGCACTCACTTTCCATACCACCACATAGAGACAACATTATCCCAAGTGACATTGATCCAATTGATAACATAAATAATTGGGCAGAAAGGAACATTAATAGATTACTAGCTCTAGGTTTTGATCAAAGCTCGATCATTATTGATCCTGGTATTGGTTTTGGCAAATCTATGTACCAGAATATCCAGATTTTACGCAGTATAGAAACGTTACAAAATTTTGGCTGCAAAGTTCTGGTTGGCCATTCTAGAAAGTCATTTATTTCTTCTTTTTCTACAGAACCTGTCTTTAACCGAGATTTAGAAACAATTGCTTTATCATCTGCATTGCACAACAAGGTTGATTTCCTTCGAGTGCATAATGTGCGTGATCACATGCGATTTTTTGCAGCTCAAGCTGCTTTACAGGGATGATAGTTATCGGAATTATGGCTGTTGATCCCAAGGGGGTAATTGGAATAAATAATGGATTGCCCTGGCATTATCCAAGTGAGTTAGATCATTTTCGTCAGGTGACTGACAAACAAGTTATTGTTATGGGAAGAAAAACATTTGAAATAGTACCCCAAAACATATTGAAGGATCGTATCCCTGTTGTTTTTTCTCGTAACAAGTTAAGTTCTTGTTTTAATAGAGGTATAAAGTGCACTATTATTTCTTCTATGCAAGAGTTTTTGTCAATCCAAAGTAGTTCTAAAGTCTTTATGATTGGTGGAGCACAAATAGCGCACCTTTTTTTGGAGTATGATCTAATCTCAGAGTTTATCATAACAGAAATTCACAGACTTTATAAAGGTGATGTATATTTCAACTTAACACTTCTTGATGGATGGTATAAAACCGCTCTTGCTCAAACAAAAGATTATACTATATGCAGGCTAACACGTTAATATGCATGTTGAAGCAATTTACACCCATCGTATTGAATGCGGCGAGTTATTAGAAGCAGTTCTTGATCGCTATGTTTCAAATTTGTTAAAAGAGGAAGTTGTTCTTGCTATCACATCAAAAATCATTTCCATTTGTCAAAAACAAGTGGTTTGCAAAACTGCTTGTTCTAAAGAAGAGCTAATCAAAAGGGAAGCTGATGCAGTTGTTGATGTGGCTCACAGTATCTGTTTAACGATTAAAGATAATATCTTAATTCCATCTGCTGGTATTGATGAATCAAATGGTAATGAGGTATATATTCTATATCCAAAAGATGTTCAGAAAACAGCTCTGTCAATATGGAATTATCTCAAGACAAAACACTGCATAAAACATCTTGGTATTTTGATTACAGATAGTAATGTAACACCTATGCGTCGTGGGATTACGGGCGTTGCTCTTGGTTGGTGTGGATTTGAACCACTTTATTCCTATATAGGCAAGCCAGATCTTTATAATCAATCACTGCAAGTAACACAAGTCAATCTTCTTGATGCACTGGCAACATCTGCTGTTTTAGTTATGGGAGAAGGGGCAGAGCAAACACCAATGGCAATAATTAGTGGTGCACCAAAGGTTCACTTTCTTACTCGTCCGCCAACTACAAAAGAAGAAAAAAGTGTTAAGATATCTATGAAAAAAGATCTTTACTCTCCTCTCCTCATGGGAGCCCGCTGGTTAAAGAGTTAAAGAGAAACTTAAAAATCTGCTATTAGACTTCTTGCATAACCATATAACGAACTTTTATTGGGAATAGAAACGAAAAAACTTACTTGACACCCTTCGCCAGCCCCCTTATTATGATAGTGAAGGTATTCAGTTATCTTCATCTGTGCAGATTAAACAGCAAGAAAACAACGTAGTTAGCGTCTTATTTTTAATTTTTTGCACTATGTGCACCTTATGTCTTCACAACATTTCTGGGTTTTTACCTATATAAGCTGAAACGCGCTTATAAGTCGTTTAAGACAGTATAGTACGCCAATTTGCAGGATTAGAGAGTGACAACTAGCTAACACGGGGTTTCTTTTGCCTTTTTTTCTGCTTAGTAAATTTCTTAAACATTTAAACAAAGGTGAGTTGCATTTAAAAGCAGCTAAATTGCAGTGTTTAAGACTTAAAAAACGCCAATACTGAAAGTAGACAATGACTAGGGCTTCTTTTGCCTTTTTTTTGTTTGGTAAATTTCTTAATATTTATAGTTAAACGACAACCGTCATACCGCTACGTGTTAGCGGAATCTATGCCGAGATACCGCGAATGAATCGCGGTATGACGGTTCGTGGCGGCATGACGATAAGCTCGTCATCCCGCTACGTGTTAGCGGGATCTATGCTAAGAGATACCGCGAATGAATCGCGGTATGACGGTTCACGGTGGTATGACGATAAGCCTCGTCATCCCGCTACGTGTTAGCGGGATCTATGTTAAGGTATGACGGTTAAGTATTCCGCTACTTGTTAGCGCCGCGGCGGTATAGATCCCGCTACGTGTTAGCGGGATCTATGCTAAGAGATACCGTGACGGTATGACGGTTCGCGGCGGCATAACGATAAGCTCGTCATCCCGCTGCTTATTAGCGGCTAAGAGATACCGCGGCGGTATAGTAACTCGTCATCCCGCTGCTTGTTAGCGGCTAAGAGATACCGTGACGGTATGACGGTTCGCGGCGGCATGACGAGAAAGGGGCTACTCGGATGACAACAAAGGGCTACTTGGATGACACCCTCTTGGATGGAAGCCAGTGTCAGCTACTTTCATGACACCATTCTTTTTTCTGGATTCAAGTAGTCAGGGCACTGCCGTCTTGGATGGAAAGGCTGGATCCAAGTAGTCATACCAATGTCTCCTATTTGACTGGTCAACAATGAGAATTGGTATTAGTTTGGGTTATGCAAGAAGTCTATTCCTTCATAAGGAGAAGTAGTTAAAGGAATTTACTCTATTTCTCCCTCTTTTTTATTATTTTTAATCTATAGTTAACGTAAAAGAGATATGCAAAAACTCTATTGATCCATAGTCTGCAAATTATTAATAACACTTACTTTAAAGAACCTTACTTTACGCTGATCTTTGAGCGCTCTTTTGTGGTATTTTGTAAGAGTATAACTTGTGAAATCGTCTTCCCTATAGATTAAAGAGTTACACTGCTTTATATGTGATGCTATCCACTCTGCATAGTCCTGATGATCGGTTGCAATGAATATTTCCCCTGTTATAAGTATTTTTTTTGCTAATAAATTTAAAAATTCCGTATTAATTAATCGTCTTTTATTGTGACTTCTTTTTGGCCATGGATCTGGAAAGAGAATAAAGAATCTTTCAACACTGTTGTCAGGAAAATTTGCAATCAATTCTCTTGCATCTTCTGTCCATATTAAAATGTTTTTTATGTTTTGTATTTCTATGTTTGTTAGCAAGCGAGAAACCCCCTTTAAGTAGGGCTCACATCCTATAAATAATAGATCAGGTTCATTGAGCACCTGGTAAAGCATATTTTCACCGTTGCCAAAGCCTATTTCTACCCATATTCTTTTTCGTGAATTTACAATCTTCTCTATAGATTCCTTGCTGTTTTGAATAGAATATTTTTCCAATATTTCATCAACATCCGGTTTTAACCTGGACCTTCTGGAGAACGATCTAATCCACTTGCTATTCTTAAATAGCATATTCTTGATACATATATAATTTTCTCACTATATTTTATATAGCTTAAACAATTCTCGAAATGAATTAACGAAAAATTACTTGTCAATAATTATTAATATTATATAATATATGAGTTCTAATAAAGTTTAAATTAAAGGTCACATTGCATGAATAATAATGATCCAGTTGTAAATCTACCGGTTACTATCAGAAAGCTATCATCAAACAAGTTTATAGAAGAGATATGTCAAGGCCAATTTGAGGATCAAGATAATGCCTTGTTTGAAGATTCTTTTGTTAACAAAATTAAAGAAGGAGATGTGGTAGAAGGTGTAATTACAAGAATAAACCCTAACGACGTTGTGGTTGATATTGGTTTAAAGTCTGACGGGAGAATTCTGATCAAGGAACTCGGTTGTAATGATGAGATCATTATTGGCTCGAAAATTAGAGTTTATGTGGAAAGAATTGAAGATTATCATGGTAATGTTGTTCTTAGCCGTGAAAAAGCAATTAGAGACGAGAAATGGAATAAGTTGGAAGAAGATACAGTTACAAGAGCTGAAGTAAGAGGAGTTATTAAACGCTCAATTAAATGTGGTTTTATTGTTGATCTTGGTGACGGAATAAGCGCTTTTTTACCGCTGAGTCATGTGGATTTGAAGCAAGTAAAAGACGCGAAGCACCTTATTGAAACTGAACAAAAGTTCATCGTGCTTAAAATGGATAAGAAGCAAGGTAATATTGTAGTATCAAGAAAGCTGGTGTTAGAAAAATTGCACGCTGGTGAAAAAATTAAATTTTTAGAATCTTTAAATGAAGGCGATATAATAGAAGGAAAAATAAAAAGCATCACTCATTACGGTGTATTTGTCGGTATTCATGAATCAGATATAGTGGGAGTTATAGATGGATTGCTACATATTACAGATATCTCTTGGAGTAGAGTGAGTCATCCATCTGCAGTTTTTGCTTGTGGCCAGACTATAAAAGTTAAAATTATAAAAATAGATAAGGAAAATGCTAAAATTTCCTTGGGTGTGAAGCAGCTAGAAGATAGCCCTTGGCAAGATGCAGAGTCAAAATATCCAGTTGATAGTGTGCATAAGGGTTATGTAACAAGCATAGAAGATTATGGATTGTTTGTTGAGCTTAGACCTGGAATTGAAGGTTTAGTGCACTCGTCAGAAATAACTTGGGTTAAGAGTAATTTACCAGTTAGTAGTCTTGTAACAAGGGGACAAGAAGTATATGTAAAAATTCTCAGTATTGACATTGCTAAGAGTAGGATGAGTTTAAGCATGAAAAGGTGTGTAGACAACCCTTGGCAAGTATTTATCAAGAAATATCCTCCTGGTTCTATTGTTTCTGGTGAAGTGAAGAATAATACCGGCTCATATGTATCTGTTGCTTTCAATGATTCTGAAATAGATGAGGACGTAGAAGGGACAATATATGTGAAAGATTTAAGTTGGTCTAAAAATAGCTCAGATGAGATAAAGAAGTATAATGTAGGTGATAAAATAGAAGCAAAAGTAATAAGGGCTAACGTGAATCGGGCAAGAATTTATCTTGGAATAAAACAAATAGAGTATGATCCTCTTGAAGAACTGATAAAGAAAGTTAAGGTAGGCGATAAAATACAGGTTATTGTAGGTAAGAGAGAAGATAATGGACTGGTCGTTGAAGTTGAGAACGATGTAACCCTTCTAATAGATCAAGAGCATTTACCGGAAAATAAAAAGTTCTCTATATCAGAAAAAATAGAAGTTGAAGTATTGGGTGTTGAAGAATATAACATAGTATTATCTGCTAAGTGATAAGGTTTACTTATTTTGGCTTCATATAAATGGCAACAAAGTCTGATATAATAGCGAGGGTAGCAAAAAGACATCCTTTTTTAGATAAGATTGTTATAGCAGCTATAGTTGATAGATTTTTTGGGATACTTTCAAGCACATTGAAGCATCATAATAGAGTTGAAATTAGGGGGTTTGGTTCTTTTTCAGTTAGAAGTTATAACTTGAAAGAAACAAGCCATTTAATGTTACAGAAGTTTACAAAGAATCAATACTTTAAAACATATTTTCGTAGCAGTAAAAAATTATCTGATTTGATAAATGAATAAAAATTTATACCATAAATAAGATGAAAGTAGGGGTTTGAGTTTATACTGTACGATAGAAATTTTTAGCACCATATGCAAGTAGTAGAAATAGTTATACGTAATAACACATACAAAATATCTTGCGAAAGTGGGAAAAAGAGCCATTTATTACGTCTTGCTAATAGTTTTGACAAGCTAGTTGGTTCTGTATCTCAAAAAACTGGAGGTAAGGGTTCGGATGCATTAAATTTCTTACTTGCAGCGCTAATTCTTGAGGATAAAATTTTAGAATTAACAAAGCGGTTGGATGAAGCAAATCAAGAGCGCGAAAAGTATAGAAACGAGAAAAGAATAGAATATATTGAGGTACTAGATAAGGTAAATAAGATTATCACTAATCTTGAGTGCATAAAGGATTAGCTTCAATAAAGCAAGCAATTAAATTGACTATCTGACTATTTAAGCCAGGAGGGAGGTTTGTCTTACGAGTTATGTAACAATATAATTCGTAATCATCAAGATCAACTATTTTTTCGTATTCGATTAGTTCGCTCAAGGAAAATTTATCAAGATATTTCAATGCGAAATGCCCTAAAAGTATATCGGTTTCTTTGCAACCCCTATGCCAGCTTCTATACATCAATTTTCTTCTGAGTAGTGAGGTATCTGTCATTACAATTAAACTTTTTTTTAATTTAAAAGTTAAACTAAATACTTGTCAAGCGAGGCGCGTTTTAATATACTTAACATTTGTTTAAGATCTAAATATACAGGTGGAATTAATTTCTAATCTTATTCATCAATTTAGCGATGGAATATATTGTTTTTTGTCATTTGCCTTAATCATTTCTGTTATAGTGTTTGTGCATGAATATGGGCATTATGTTGTTGCCAAAGCATGCAAAGTTAAAGTTGAATCTTTTTCTATAGGTTTTGGTCCTGAAATTTTTGGTTTTAACGATAAGTCTGGAACTAGATGGAAACTAAGCGCTGTTCCATTGGGTGGTTATGTTAAAATGTTAGGGGATACTAATGCAGTGAGTGTCCCAGCTGATCAAAAAGAATTAACTGAAGAAGAAAAGTTGTATTCATTTCATACAAAACCGCGGTATAAAAAAGCAGCAGTGGTTTTTGCAGGACCTTTTGCAAATATGATACTTGCTGTTATAGCTTTTACAATATTTTTTAGCACGGCAGGTTATTACCGCACTCCACCGGTGATTAGGGATGTAATTGAAGGAAGTGCAGCCAAACAAGCTGGCCTATTACCAGGTGACACTATTACACAAATCAATGAACATAAAATAAAATACTTTGAAGATATTTCACGTGTGATAATGTCGCACCCCAAGACGAGAATGGAAATTAAATATAGCAGAAATAATGAGGAGCGTAGAACTAGCCTGACTCCATTGACAATTGAGAGTAGAGATGTTTTTGGCAACATAATAGAAAGAGAAACTATAGGGATTATTTCAGTCAATACATTAAAGCAGTCATCTTTTCTTGGGGCTGTGAGCTTATCAGTAAGTGAAACTTACCACACTATGTGCTTAACGATCAAAGCTATCTTTCAAATTATCGTTGGTAAGAGAAGTGCAAGTGAAATAGGTGGACCAATAAAAATTGCAAAATATTCAGGGCAATCAGCCAAAAAAGGATTTATTATGGTTGTGTATCTCATGGCAATTATTTCAGCTAATTTAGCTGCGATTAACTTGCTACCAATTCCGCTACTGGATGGTGGGCATTTATTTCGTTATATTATAGAAGCAGTTATACGTAGAGATTTAAGTTTGAAATATCAAAAATATGAGGCTACCTTTGGTACTTTCATTTTGTTCTTGCTGATGGCAATTGCAATTTCGAATGATATTAGGAGTCTTTTTTAAAATAAATATGAAAAAGCTATTTTACATACTAATAGTAATTTTTATCTCCTTTCCCGCTCTACTTGTTGCTTTAGAAAATAAGGAAAAAGTACAGATAAAAGATATCAAATGCATTGGCAATGAGCGAGTAAGCAATCAAACAATAGGGTTTTATATAAAGTTAGAACCTGGTAGCTATGTAGACGACGATGATATAGATTCGATTATAAAAGGTTTATATAAAACAAAGTTGTTTGCTAGTGTTAACGCTTATATCGATGATAAAAAAAATTTAGTAGTAAAAATTCAAGAAAATCCACTAATTAACAAGATAATATTAAAGGGTAATAAATTATTTAACAGCAAAGAGCTGCTAAATAATGTAATTCAATCAAAATCGCTAACTATTTTCACTGAAACAAAATTGCAAAACGATTTAATGAATTTAATCACTACTTATAGAAATAACGGTAAGGTTGGTGTTAACGTTGCATATGAGCTGAATAAGCTTGATAGTAATAGGGTCAATCTAATTTTTAAAATAAAAGAAGGTAAAACCTCTAAAATTAAGGATATAAGATTTATAGGTAACAAAAACTTTTCTGAAAACGAGCTAGAGCAAGCTATTAAAGTGCATAGTAATGACATATTTAGTAAGTTATTTAGAGCCATGTTTAAGGGCGGAACTCGTTATTCACCACAATATTTATTGATTAACACAGAATTGCTCGATCGTTTTTATTCGTCTAAGGGATATATTCAAAATAATATTCAACCGATTGTTGAGATTGATAATAACAATCAGATAGAATTGACTTTTTTGATTGACGAAGGACAGCAATATTTGTTTGGAAATAATGAGGTTAATATTGAAACTGAAATTCAGGATTTAAGCCTAAAAGAAGAAATATTGGACTTTATAACAGAGGAAAACGATAAGATATTTAATAGAGTTAAAATTAATAATACAGTAGAAAAAATAAACAAGTATTTAAATGAGAAAGGATATATATTTGCAAAAGTTAATCCAGAGTATGCACAACGTGACAATGTTGTAGATGTGACCTACAGAGTGCTGCCGGGTAAAAAGATTTATATAAATCAAATTACAATTGATGGTAACGATCGCACTTTAGATAAAGTGATCAGAAGTAAGCTAAGTGTAGCAGAAGGTGATGCATACAATATATCTGAGATTCAAAAATCACGTAAAAAACTAATTAGTAGTGATTTTTTTGAAACAGTGAAAGTAAATAGTTACGCAGTTAATGACAATGCAGTAAATCTTGACTTAAATGTTAAAGAAAAAAGAACTGCTTCATTATCTTTAGCAGGAGGTATGTCCTTTCCTGGTGGAGCATTTGTAAAAACTGATTTCACAGATCGTAATTTATTTGGTAGTGGTAAAGAGCTCTCTTTTGCTCTTGAGAAAAATCAATATTCACTTTCTACTAATGTAGAGGTTGTTGAAAATAATTTTAACGATTCTGATACATCACTAGGTGTGGGCGTATTTTATGAAAAACAAGATAAACCACACACTAGCTTCGACAGTTGTGACATGGGATTTTCAACCAAATTATCATACAAAGTTATAGAAAACTTAACTAATTCCATTCGCTACTCTTACAAGTATAACCGTATACATATGGATAATAAGGATGGAAAAGACAATGACATCTCTGATATAATAAAGGGGCAAGAAGGTGAACATCAGATTTCATCAGTAGGATACACATTAGCGTATAATAAACTGGATAACCTCTATACTCCAAAAGAAGGGTATTTACTGCGCTTAAGTCAGGATATTTCAGGATTGGGAGGGAATGTAAACTTCCTAAAATCTGAGTTCTTGTCTTTTTACACGCATCCTATATTAAGTAAAATTGACGATAGCATAATACTACGCTTTAAGATGGCAGCAGGTCATATTTTTTCTTATACCGATGAAGATCTAAACATTGGCCAGCACTTTTTTAAAGGGGGTAATGAGATTAGAGGGTTTGACCTTTCCGGCATTGGACCAAGAGCAGAAGACAAAAATAAAAGCTCATTGGGAGGCAAAACTTATTTTAATTTAACACAGCAAGTAGATTTTCCACTACCAAAACTATATGACTATGCTGGTATCAAAGGCTCATTATTTGTTGACTATGCAACACTTTTTGGCTTAGATGATAAAAATGAGAAATATAAAGATCCATATAATGATAGTAAGCTTATAAGAGTGTCACCAGGTTTTGGCTTTTCAATGCCTTCTCCTTTTGGTAGACTTAGATTAGATTTTGGGTTTCCTTTAGTAAAGGAATCTTATGATATAATACCATCACCAAATGTTAAATTTTCTATTGAAGCGGGGATTTGAATGAAATATATACAGTTATTTATATCAGTTATTGCCTTAATTATTTCCTTATTTGTGGGGTATAAGTTTGCAGGATATCAACCTCAGAACACAAAGGCTGCCATTATTGATAGTGATAAAGTTATCAATGAATCTCTTGCTCTGCGAAACATACAACAACAAATAAAGGAGCAGAATTCTAGATTACAACAAGAATTTGAAAGTGAGTTAGAAAAACTTAAGCCATCAAAAGAAGAATTTGAACTTTTGTCAGAAGAAGCAAAAAAGGAAAAGACAGAACAGTTTAATAAGCATACTGTAAATGCTAGAGATGCTTACGCTGAAAAAATGTTGTATTTAGAAGAAAGTTATAGAGATGCAGTAGAGAGTGTTTTTAACAAGATAAAAGAAGTTGCTAAAAAAACGGCAGAAAAAAACAACATAGATTTAGTACTATTTATTTCAAAAAAGAAACAAGTTTTATACTCTATGGATGAAGTTGATTTATCGGATATGGTATTAAACAATATAAACAAGGAAATACCTGAATTTGCTTTAAAAGGCATTGAGTAGGCTTATGCAATTTAATATCAGTGATATTATAAAAATACTACCACATTCTTATCCGTTTCTCTTAGTAGATAGGGTTATAGAGTGTGATCCTGGTAAAAGTATAAAAGCAATCAAAAATGTGACTTTTAATGAGCCATTTTTTATTGGTCATTTCCCTGGTCATCCAATAATGCCAGGAGTCTTGATAATTGAATCGCTAGCTCAAGCATCTGCTATATGTGTTCTTGGTAAAGAAAGTCAAGGTACAATAGAAAACAAAGCTATTTACTTTATGTCTATTGAAAATGCAAAATTCAGAAAGCCAGTCACTCCAGGGGACACACTGATTCTGCAAGCTAATGTTAAAAACGCACGTTTAAGTGCATGTAAATTTGAGTGTATTGCGTGTGTTGGTGAAGAAAAGGTTGCAGAAGCAACGATTTTAGCTATGCTACAAAATACGTAATATACAAAAGACAGTGTGCATACTGTATAATGCAGCTTAATATCTCATTTTCAAATTTATATACTCGCAGTGGATTAATAAAATTGGATGAGACATTTTTGAATTATATTAAATCATGTGATGAAAGCTTGTTTTGTTCATTAATTGAAGCAAGGAAAAATCAGATTGGTGATAGCCAGTTAATAATAGACCTCTCATATTTATTTGACGAGTTTATTGCAAAACTTTTCAACATTGAAAAAGAAATAGAAGAGCTAAAGAAAAAACACAATGACTTTGCTGTGATATATAAATGCAAAAGGTTATTTGTCCAACGCTACGCATTGAAGAAATACATTAATGTGGCGAATATAGATATTACTAACAAACTAAGTCATTTTCTCACTTTGCCAACAACAGAAAAAAATTTTGCCGAGCAGGTGATGCATTGGTTTGAAGATAAAGAAAATCACAAAGAAGAAATAGAACTTGCGGCACAATATGCAGTGTGGAGAGTAAAAAATAAACGGAGTATACTCTTTAGTATCCATAGGAAAATTGACCATGAAAATCTCATACCATTTTCTAAAAAAGAAGTAGACAAAGTTGAAGTGCTGTATTCAAATGAAGTAAAAAGACGATATGGTTTTGATCTAACAAGCAAAAAGGTGAGTTTGAACAAAGCATTAGATAACGCTCACTACTGCATATTCTGTCATAAGCAAAATAAGGACAGCTGCTCAAAGGGGCTAATTAATAACGACAATACTTTTAAACAGTCCCCACTAAAAGTTGAGCTGCATGGCTGTCCACTAGAACAGAAAATATCAGAAATGAATCTGGTGAAAAGCGAAGGTTACAGCATAGCAAGCCTTGCAATTGTGATGATAGATAACCCATTATGTGCGGCTACTGGGCACAGAATATGCAATGACTGCATGAACTCGTGCATATATCAGAAACAAGAACCCGTGAATGTGCCAATGATTGAAACAAGGATTTTGGATGATGTGCTTAGTTTACCGTACGGATTTGAAATATATTCTCTGCTCAGCCGTTGGAATCCTTTAAATTTTCAGCGTTCATTGCCAAGAGAAAACACCGGAAAAAACGTTCTAGTTGTAGGCCTTGGTCCTGCTGGTTTTAATTTAGCTCATCATTTGTTGAATGATGGGCATAACGTTATCGCCATTGATGGACTAAAGATTGAACCTTTAATCGATAATTTCCAGCTAATTAAAGATTTTGAACACGAAAAATTGAGTGAACGCACGGCAGGTGGGTTTGGTGGAGTGGCAGAATATGGCATTACTTCTAGGTGGGATAAAAATTACTTAAAAATTATCAGGTTATTACTAGAAAGACGTGAAAATTTTGCAATTTATGGCGGCATTCGTTTTGGTGGCACAATTACCGTGAAAGATAGCTTCAATCTAGGTTTTGATCACATCGCCTTGGCGCTTGGCTCAGGTAAGCCTCGAATGATAAAAATAAAGAATATGCTAGCTCGTGGAGTGCGTATGGCATCTGACTTTCTTATGTCGTTACAACTGACTGGCGCTCTTAAATTTGATTCTATAGCAAATCTGCAAGTTCGTATGCCGATAGTTGTAATAGGGGCTGGGCTTACTGCAATTGACACTGCTACTGAAGCTTTAGCGTATTATCCAATTCAAGTAGAAAAATTTCTTCTTCGTTACGAGGTATTGGTTGGTAAATATGGAAAAGACTATGTTGAAAAAGATTGGACAGAGGAAGAGCGCGAAATTGCGAATGAGTTTATATCGCACGCACAATTGATCCGAGAAAAGCAAAAGTTAGCAAAAAAAGAGAGTAGAGAAATAAAAATATTAGAGTTAATGCAGAGTTTGGGGGGAGTGAAAGTTGTATATAGAAAAGAGCTAAAAGATTCGCCAAGTTATCGATTAAATAGCGAAGAGGTGCAAAATGCACTGTCAGAAGGGATTTACTTTATTGAAAACTTAGAGCCAGTTGAAGTTGTGACGGATAAATATAATCATGCTGAATCAATAAAACTAATAGACACAAAATCCGGCGAAATCAAATGCATGAAAGCACGTTCTATTTTTATAGCAGCAGGTACTGAGCCAAATACAGTTATTGCAACAGAAGATAAAAAGCATTTTAAATTAAGCAATGGGTATTTTACTCATTTGAATTCATCAGGAAAAGAAATAGATCCAATATTTTCTCCTAAGATGCAGAATAAAGACAGAATATTAGTATATAAGCAAGGCAATAAAACAATTAGCTTTTTTGGTGATCTTCATCCTTCGTATAGCGGCAGCGTCGTGAAAGCTATGGCAAGTGCTAAGAACGGCTACCCTATTATTTCCCAGCTTTTGAATAGAGTTAATAGCTTCGTTTCTGTCACTCCAGCTAGAATCTCGGAGTCATATGCACAATTGTATGAATGTTGTAATGTAAGAGTAACTTTCACCAAAAAAGATGTCATCCAAGTAGCTGACACTGAGATCCAGAAAAAAAATGCGTGGTCAAGCGTTGAAGATCTGGCTAACAAAGAATTTTTCAATAAAATCAAAGAGCAATTCACTGCAAAGGTTATAAAAGTTCAATATTTAACAGACAAAGTTGTGGAAATAGTGATCAAAGCACCACTTGCGGCAAAGAATTTTAAACCTGGACAATTCTTTAGGTTGCAAAATTTTGAAACCAATAGCAGAAAAGCCAATAATACAAACCTTGCTATGGAAGGTATAGCCGTAACCGGCACTGAAGTAGACAAAAAAAAGGAATTATTTCCACTATTGTGCTTGAAACTGGCGGTTCCACTAATTTATGTAAATGTTTTAAAGAAGGTGAACAAGTAATTCTTATGGGTCCAACTGGAAGCCCAACTGAGGTTTACTAAGTCTGGATATTAAAGTGATGCCAAATTTTATTTCAAAAAGTAAATAATTTACTAACGCTCGTGCACAAATTAAAAATAAATTATGCACGAGTGTAGCATTGTGAATTAAGAATGCTATATTAAAGCTTACCTCACTATTAAAGCTATCGGTCAGATTAGGTTAAAAACCTAATCTGACCGGTTTCTCTATAACCCTCTAAACTCTGATATAATTATATGATAATTAGTTTAATTAGTGGTTAATATGCAAATTGATTTTATTCATATATTGAGATAGCATAAACCATATTGGTTTAAATTATTGTGCAACTTTGTAAATCGTCACTGTTACTCCTACTGACTATATTAATAGTTATAGTCCTAAAATTACCTGAAAATTTGAGCATTGCAGTAAATTGGTCTCTCCCAATTCTAGATTTTGATTTATCTTTTCGTATCATACTAATATCTTTTTTATCAGTTGCATTTTTAGCTGTTCTACCAGCACAAAATTTGACTTTTTCAGAGATGCTATCTTTTGCTGCTTACACTATTAGTTCACTTTATGCAGTTTTATCTGAACATATGATATTGGTTATAATATTCTGTGAATTAATGACCGTCAGTGCATTTTTTACTATCGCAGCTGGCTGTAGAGATAGTGGACCTGCAATAAGGTACGCTTGTGTACACTTTTTCGTTGGAGTTATATTAACAGCAGGATTGGCACTGCAAAGTACTAACCTGATAATTTTAGGTTTATTGATAAACTGCGCTTGTTTCCCTTTTTCGTTTTGGGTTGTTGATGCATATCCTGCTGCATCGCTACATGGCACTACATATTTCTCTTTATTTACCACTAAAGTCTCTTTTTTAGTGATGCTTTTACACACTTATAACCTATGGCAAGATTGTACTGAAATATTAGCGCTTGTAGGCGCCATCACTGCAATTTACAGCATTATATTTGCTTCTCTTGAGCAAAATATTCGTAGATTTTTATGCTATAATATTGTAGGACAAATGGGCTTGCTGATTATTGCAGGAGGTTTACTCAGCCCTTCGGAAAAGGCAATACCAATTTTGATACTGCATATAATCTTCTCTCTTGTTTATCAATCATTATTGTTTGTGGTCAGCAATTCGATTATTTCACGAACAAAAACAATTAGTTTTAATGGAGTAGGTAAACTGATGTCAGTGGAAGGCATGTGTGCTATAATCGCAATACTTACAATGGCTGCATTTCCTGGAACCGCTGGATTTATCAGTAAATCATATATCACAGCTGAAATTGAAATGAACACTGTTGCCTTAAAAGGGTATAAAAATTTATATAAGGTTCTAAATTTGCTGCTTCATTTAAGCGTGGGGCTAAAGTTTCTTTATTACTTATTTATTGCAAAAAGTAAGTCAAAACCTTTAGCAGAGAGGGGGAGCAAAATGACTATGATCATTTTAGCATTTATATGCGTAATCACTGGCAATCCTTACTTACCTATTTACAATAAATCTTCGATTTTCGATTTTGTGTACAACACAAAAAATATTTTGTCGCAATTTAATTTGTTATTATGTACCACTTTATTGTTTATTCCTTTACGCAAGTTATTTTACCCGAGAATAAATTTTAAAATGGATGTTGATTGGACTTTTAGAGCTTTCATACCCTATATTGTCTTGCTGTTCAATCAGTTAGTCTCTAAAACTAGAGAAATATTTGCCAGCGTAGTGCAAAACTTGACTAATTCACTTACTAGTTTATACTTTAATAATATTACTAAACTTAAAGAAGTGCTGGGTTATAACTCAGTGAGTTTTGTTTCAGCTTCTTCTCTCTTTTAATGAGTATTCTACTAACGCTATTATGTTTAAATCGTTAACTGAAAGTTTAAATTCTGTATTTAGTAAACTAAGAGGAAAGTCGATCATTTCTGAAGATGATTTTAATCTTGCCATGCGTGAAATACGCATAGCCTTAATTGAAGCTGACGTTTCACTTGAAGTTGCAAAAAAATTCATCAACGACATTAAAGATAAAGTGATTGGGGAAAAAGTCATAAAAAGTGTTTCTCCAGCACAAATGATAATTAAAATTGTGCAGGATAATTTAGTTGCAGTTCTCGGATCAGAGAAAAGTGACTTAAATCTAGCAGTTAAACCCCCTGCTGTGATTATGATGGTGGGCTTACAAGGTGCAGGTAAAACAACTACCTCAGGAAAGCTTGCTTTAAAGCTAAAAAAGCAAAAGAAAAAAGTGATGCTTGCCTCTTTAGACATTTATAGGCCGGCTGCCCAAAAACAACTTGAGGTGCTGGGTAAACAGATAGACGTACAAACTTTACCTACAGTAATAAATGAGGGGCCTATTGCAATTACAAAAAGGGCACTGGCAGCAGCAAAGAACGATAATTATGATGTATTAATACTAGACACCGCAGGCAGGCTTCATATTGACAATAATATGATGAATGAGTTGAAAGCCGTAAAGGAAATAGCTTCACCTGCAGAAGTTATTTTAGTAGCCGACGCAATGATAGGCCAGGATGCGGTCAACATTGCCAAATCATTCAATGAGGTAATAGGTGTAACCGGCATTATTCTCACCCGCGTTGATGGTGATGCACGTGGTGGTGCTGCTCTTTCTATGAAAATGATCACCGATTGTCCAATTAAATTTATTGCTTGTGGTGAAAAATTAAGTGACCTCGATGATTTTTATCCCGATAGAATTGCAAAAAGGATACTTAGCATGGGTGATGTTGTCTCATTGGTTGAAAAAGCTGCTGAGATTGTTGGTCAGGAAGAAATTGATAAGTTACAAAAGAAAGTAAAAAAGGGTAAATTCGACCTAAACGACCTAGTGGGAATGTTAAAAACTCTGAGTAAAATGGATGGCATTAGCAACATAATGAAATTCATCCCTAGTTCATTCACAAAAAAGCTAAGTAGCAGTGTGCCAGATGACAATAAAGTGAAAAAATATATAGCCATCATAAACTCAATGACCGAAAAAGAAAGGCAAAATCCAGATATTTTAAATGGCAAAAGAAGACTTAGAATTTCTAAGGGGTCCGGAACAAGTGTAACTGAAGTTAATCTTCTGATTAAGCAGTATAATCAAATGAGCTCTGTGGTAAATAAGTTCAGTAAAGTTGACCATAGTAAACTCAAAGAATCTGATTTGATGGATATGCTAAGCAGAAAGTAAGTCAGCAGGTAGTGGAATGAGACGATTGTCAGTAAACCTTTAGCTATATCAAAAGCGGCTTAGGTCTCGCAAAAAAATTTACAGCTTCTTGCTAGCCAAGAAATTTATTATTAATTTTAAGAAATACTATAGCTGATCCAAGCAACATGTCATACCGCGATTCATTCGCGGTATCTCAGCCGCTAACAAGAGATCCCGCTAACAAGCAGCGGGATGACGAATTACTATCTACACCGTCATACCGCCGCGGTATCTCTAGATCCCGCTAACACGTGGCGGGATGACGAAGTTATCGTCATGCCACCGCGAACCGTCATATCGCCGCAGACCGTCATACCGCGATTCATTCGCGGTATCTCTTAGCATAGATCCCGCTAACACGTAGCGGGATGACGAAGTTATCGTCATGCCACCGCGAACCGTCATATCGCCGCAGACCGTCATACCGCGATTCATTCGCGGTATCTCTTAACATAGATCCCGCTAACACGTGGCGGGATGACGAAGTTATCGTCATGCCACCGCGAACCGTCATATCGCCGCAGACCGTCATACCGCGATTCATTCGCGGTATCTCTTAGCATAGATCCCGCTAACACGTGGCGGGATGACGGGTGTCAGGGTGTCATCCGAGTAGCCTCTTTCTTGTCATCCCAGTGCCCAGACACTGGGATCCAGAAAACTTAATTTTAACCAAGTGGCTGCATAATAAAGACTGGATCCCAGACTGGAATGACACCCTACTTAACCGTCATACCGCGATTCATTCGCGGTATCTCAGCCGCTAACAAGAGATCCCGCTAACACGTAGCGGGATGACGGTTGTCGTTTAGCCATAAATATTTAAGAAATTTACCAAACAAAAAAAAAGGCAAAAGAAGCCCTAGTCATTGTCTATTTTCAGTATTGGCGTTTTTTTATGTTTTAAACGTTTAATAACCGCGACTCAGCTGCTTTTTAATGCAACTAACCTTTAGTCATAAATGTTTAAGAAATTTACTAAGCAGAAAAAAAGGCAAAAGAAACCCCGTGGTAATTAGTGTTCACTCTCTAATCCTGCAAATTGGCGTACTATACTGTCTTAAACGACTTATAAGCGCGTTTCAGCTTATATAGGTAAAAACCTAGAAATATTGTGAAGACATAAGGTGCACATAGTGCAAAAAATTAAAAATAAGACGCCAACTACGTTGTTTTCTTGCTGTTTAATCTGCACAGATGAAGATAACTGAATACCTTCAGTACCATGATAAGCTTACTATTACCCACAAATATAAATGTTTGTTGCATAGCTCTTAATGGCATAACTTTTGCTTGAAATAACTGTTTATATGGTGCAATTTACAGCTTTTAGTTGCTAAAATTATAACTCTTAGTTTAATAATTTTAATCCAATAAGCTTTCAGGTTAATAAAATTAAATTATTTGAGTAAATACAATACTATGTTTTTATTTGTGGGTAATAGTAAGATGATAAGGGGGCTGGCGGAGTTTGTCAAGTAGGTTTTTTCGTTTCTATTGTAATGACAGTTATAGCCTGTGCAAGAAATCTATTGATTTACAGCAGGTTCTTTGTTACAGTTCATAGTTATGCAAAGAAACTTAAAGCCTCATGAGTTTATTTACAGCCAGTGATTTACATAATTTGGAACTGTATAGCTGAGTATTGTATATGATAATATTGATAACAAACGATGATGGCTTTGGAAGTGAAGGAATAAAATTACTCAAAGAGATTGCACGGAATTTTGCGTCAGAAATATGGATAGTGGCACCAGATACTGATAGAAGCGGGGCTGCAAGATCTCTTGATTATCCAGTGAAACAATCTATTGGAATAAACCAACATAGTGAAAGGGAATTTAGTGTGTCTGGTACTCCTGCAGATTGTGTCATTATTGCGCTAAATAAAGTTATGAATA
Organism: Wolbachia endosymbiont of Listronotus oregonensis; assembly: GCF_031205055.1. Lineage (NCBI taxonomy): Bacteria > Pseudomonadati > Pseudomonadota > Alphaproteobacteria > Rickettsiales > Anaplasmataceae > Wolbachia > Wolbachia endosymbiont of Listronotus oregonensis. The sequence continues at coordinate 1,499,315 of NZ_CP102118.1, forward strand.
AAAAACCAGACTTAATATTGTCCGGAGTAAATATTGGATCAAATGTCGGGGACGATATTTGTTATTCAGGAACAATTGGTGCTGTAATGGAAGGTGCTGCAAGTTCTATACCTTCTATTGCGCTGAGCCAAGTTTATCATGATAAAATAGACTGGCACAATACAAAGGTTTTTGCACCAAAGGTTATTGCCAAGCTAGTTAAGGTTGGTTGGCCTAAAAACATAGTGATGAGTGTAAATTTTCCTGCTACGGAAAAAGTAAAAGGAGTAGAATTTGCTGAACAAGGTGAATATAACATTGATGGGGATTTAACTTTTACTGAAAATTCGAATGGCTTTTTTAGCTTAAATTGGTCTCGAGAGCACTCAGGCAGTGGTAGTGTAAATAAAATAAAAGAAGGATTTATTACTATCACACCAGTAAAATTAGATTTTACAGATTATGATACATTGAATGCTATGAAAAATTCTTGTGCAGACGAATTTTCTTCTATAGCTGACTAAGAAAAACATTTGCATTGCTCTTAATTGATGTTTTCTATTGTGTTATCGCGAGCAATTATTTTTTCTTCACCTGTATCCATGTTTTTGATCTTTAAAGTTTTACTACTCAATTCTTCATCGCCAAAGATTAAAGCAGCTTTAGCATTTGCTTGATTTGCTTTTTTCATTCGGTTTTTAAGTGCTCCGCTATATTCGTAGACTACATATAAACCATTTCTGCGCAATTCATTCGCAAGTGTTAGAGCATGTTCATCAGCCTCTCTGCCGATCGGAATTAGGTAAATAGGTCGCTCTTCTTTCGGAGAATAATTGATTAACTCCATTATGCGTTCAATACCTCCTGCAAATCCTATCGCTGGAGTGTGTTTTCCACCTACTGAAGATACTAAATTATCGTATCTTCCACCGGCAAAAACTGCCCCTTGTGCACCTAAATCTTCTGTGACAAATTCAAATACTGTGTGACAATAATAGTCTAGACCTCGAACTAATTTGCTATTTACAGTGTAAGGTATGCCAAGAGCTTGCAGTCCATTTAACACCTGGTCAAAGAAATATGAAGATTCTTTTGTATAGTGATCACTGATTTTAGGCGCATCAGAAATTATTAATCTATCTTTCTCATCCTTAGAATCCAGTATTCTGAGTGGATTTTTGATCAACCTATTTTTGCTATCTTCTGATAGATCGTTTTGATACTTTGTAAAGTATAAGATCAAAGCTTCTCTATACTTAGTTATTGTTTCACTATCACCTAAAGAGTTGATTTCCAGCTTTACATTTTTATTGATGCTAAATTCAGTTAGTAAGTGCTGAGCGAGTGATATCAATTCAACATCGGCTTTTGAATCTTCTACACCAAAAACCTCAAAATTTATCTGATGAAATTGCCTCTGTCTTCCCTTTTGCGGTCTTTCGTAACGAAATGCAGGCCCTGTTGAAAATAATTTTATCGGCGTTTGCAGTTTTTTTTCAATTAATAGCCTAACAACCGCTGCAGTGAACTCAGGACGTAAAGTTATGCTCTTTCCCCCTTTATCATTAAAGGTGTACATCTCTTTAGTGATGATGTCTGAGCTATCACCTAAAGTCTTTGTGAAAACTTCCGTATATTCAAATATCGGAGTTTGAGCAGGCAAAAAGCCATATAGACTTGAGATTCTGCTTGTTGTTTGCTCTATGTGTTTAAACTTGTACCATTCATCAAACAGGAGATCTTTTGTTCCTCTAACCGTTTGATTAGTCATAGTGTGGTCTCTATACCTGCAACCTCTGGTATGTGGTAGCTCAGCATATTCTGCACTCCTTGCTTTAAAGTAATTGCAGCACTTGGGCATCCAGAGCAAGCTCCTTGTAACTCAACATAGACTATCCCGTCTTTATAGCCACGAAATTTGATATCGCCACCATCTTGAGCAACTGCAGGTTTGATATAACTTTCCATCAATTCTTTTATTCTATTTACAATTTCTATATCATTTTTATCAAAAAATTCTTCATCCGGTATATTATTATCATTTACTCCTTCTTTATCTAGTGCTCTTCCACCTGAAGTAAAGTGATCCATGATTGTAGTTAAAATTTCTACTTTTAATGTATCCCAATTAATTCCACCCAATTTTGTTACTGAAATAAAATCATGACCAAAAAACACTCTTACCACATGTTCTATTTGAAAAAGATTTGCTGCTAGCTTGGAGTTTTTTATTTCATCTGCATTTGAAAAATCAGCCGTTTCTCCTTCGTTTAGAATTGCAAATCCAGGGAGAAATTTCAGTGTGTTTGGATTTGGTGTTTCTTCAATCTGGATGAACATGTTATTTACCATGACAATTATAATTGTTACTATTTAATCATAAAATGATAAAAAAATATACATGTCATTCATCTTTTTTCTTTTTTTAGTATTCATAGTAGTTACATTTGTTTTGCCTAGCGTTGTTGTATTTTTTCTTTTCCTGACAAAAAAAAATAACATAAGTTTCATGATGAACTCTATATTGAGTAAGTTTTTGAACGAATTTAATAGCAGTAGAAGTTATACTGAAAATTACACTGGTGATAACATGTCCAAAGATGAGGCATTAAAGATACTGGGGCTGAATCCTGAGGCAAGTCAAAATGAAATTAATAAAGCATATCAAAATTTAATGAAATTAGTTCATCCAGATAAAGGAGGCTCAGAGTATTTTGCACAGAAATTAAATGCGGCACGTGATAGGTTGCTGAAGAGGTAGTAATTAATATCGCTTTAAACTTTTTATTTGTGTGTAAAGGATAAGTTGCTACAATAAAACGAGTTAAAGGTAGAGAAAGCTTTAAGTTATGCAGAAAAAAAAACAACGATAGAAGAAGAAAAAGGCATATTAGGGTGGATAGAATATAGATTGCCTATATTTTCTTTTTTGAAACACACTGCTTCTTACCAAGTGCCAAAAAACTTAAATTATGCTTGGAACTTTGGCTCTTTGGCTGGTATAGCGCTAATTTTACAAATAATAACAGGTATATTTCTTGCTATGCACTACACTCCGCATGTTGATTATGCGTTTAATAGTGTAGAGCGCATAATGCGAGATGTGAATTACGGGTGGTTAATACGCTACACTCACGCTGTTGGGGCATCGCTCTTCTTTATGGTAGTCTATGTTCATATAATGCGTGGATTATATTACGGATCTTACAAGAGGCCACGAGAGATGGTGTGGTTTGTTGGTATATTTATATTTTTTGCAATGATGGCAACTGCCTTTATGGGATATGTATTGCCTTGGGGACAAATGAGTTTCTGGGGTGCAACAGTCATAACCAACTTATTTTCAGCTATACCTTTAATTGGCAATAAAATAGTTATATGGTTATGGGGTGGTTTTTCCGTTGATAATCCAACACTTAACCGTTTTTTTGCTCTGCATTATCTTCTGCCTTTCATTATTATTGCTTTAGCTATGCTTCATGTGATAGCTCTGCATAGGTTTGGCTCTGGTAACCCAAGTGGAGTGGAGGTAAAATCAGATAAGGATACCATTCCTCTCTATCCTTATTATATAGTCAAGGATTGCATAACTTTTGGTCTGTTTTTTGTAGTTTTGTTTGCATTTGTTTTCTATGCTCCTAATTATCTTGGACATCCAGACAATTATATAGAAGCTGATTCTATGGTCACTCCGGTACATATAGTGCCAGAGTGGTACTTTTTACCTTTTTATGCAATGCTACGTTCAATTCCAGATAAACTTACTGGTGTGCTTACCATGTTTGCGTCTATTTTAGTTTGGTTTTTGTTACCTTGGCTTGATAAATCAAAAGTTAAAAGTGGTGCTTATCGCCCAGTGTTCAAAAAATTTTTTTGGGTTTTCGCAATAAATTTTGCACTTCTTGCCTGGCTTGGAGGACAAGAGGTGAAAGAGCCTTACATCACTATGAGTAGGCTATCCACTCTTTATTATTTTGCATATTTTGTAATAATTTTACCACTGCTTAGTAAATATGAAAAGCCAAAAGAACCACCAAAAACCTTAAGTGATTCTGTGCCGGAGATGAAGTAATGCTGATGAGAAGTATGTTAGCTATACTTTGCATATTGTTTTTTGCTAATTTTGTGTATGCAGAAGAATTCAAGCCATCACCAAATAAAAAAATGGACTGGAAATTTGATGGAATTACCGGATCTTTCGATAGAGAGTCAATTCAACGAGGCTATAAAGTGTATAAAGAAGTCTGTGCTGCTTGTCATTCAATGAATAGGATAGCATTTCGTAATTTGCAAGATGTTGGTTTTTCTGAAGAAGATATAAAACAGATTGCAGCTTCTTATCAAGTTAAAGATGGTCCGAACGATTTGGGTGAAATGTTCGATAGACCTGGAGTACCTTCGGATTATTTTATTGCACCTTTTGATACAAAAGAAGCAGCTGCAGCAAGCAATAATGGTGCAGTTCCACCAGACTTATCGTTAATTATTAAAGCAAGGCATGATGGTGCAAATTATGTCTATTCACTGTTAACAGGCTATCAAAACGGCGAGCACGATGAAAATGATTTATACTTCAACCCTTACTTTTCAACAGGCAGGTTAGCTATGGCGCCACCACTTTCTGAAGGAATGGTGGAATATGATGGTGCAAGACAAGCCACAGTTGAAAATATGGCGTATGATGTGATAAATTTTTTACAATGGGCAGCAGAGCCAGAATTAGAGCGCCGGCATAAACTTGGATTAAAAGTAGTGGCGTATTTTATAATTTTAACAGTGTTTTTTGTATTAACTAACAATAGAATTTGGAGCAAGCTCTATAAAAAGAAGTGATAGTCAATTTTGCCTCAAATACAATGGTTGTCATCCAAGTAGCTAACACTGGTTCCTTTATGACGGCAGTGCCCAGAGGTGTCATGCAAGTAGCTGACAACATAGAAACGAAAAACTTACTTGACAAACTCCGCCAGCCCCCTTATCATAACACTGAAGCTATTTATTTATCTTCGCAATCTCTACAGTGGATTAATGACAAAAAAACTTAATGTATTTGGCGTAAATCATGCTTAATTTTTTGCACTATGTGCACCTCATGTCTTTATAAAACTTTAGGTTTCTACCTATACAAGCCGAAACGCGCTTATAAAGCGTTTAAGACAGCAAAAAACGTCAAATAGACAAGGGAGAATTTGAATACTAGCTACCCTGGGGTTTCTTTGCCTTTTTTCCTGCTTAGTAAATTTCTTAAACACTTGCGGTGTAGGTTAGTTGCAAGTTAAAAGCAGCTAAATCGCTCTTAATCAAGCGTTTTAGAATAAAAAAAACGCCGATATTTTAGTACATAGTGAATAGCCAACCACCATGGGGCTTCTTTTGCCTTTTTTTTCGTTTGGTAAATTTCTTAAATATTTATAGCTAAAGATTGCACGAATGTTGCAATTACAAAAGCGATCTCTACTAGGAGGATGTCATCCCAGTGCCCAGACACTGGGATCCAGTTTTCTTTACAAATTCACCAAAAGTGCTTCATTTTATAACGCAAAACCCATACTCACCAAACCCAATGCATTACTTACAATTAAAATTCCTGGATCCCAGTGTCAAGCACTGGGATGACAGGAGATACCGTCTTGTTAGTCAACAAAAAAATTATAAAAATTTCCCAAGTTGCATCATAAAATCAAAAAATACTTCCAATTGTGTAACAGTACACAGATTATAGTTAGTGGATATGTTGATAAGTAAACTTCATCTGTTTTGTGCGTATAAAACTAATTTACTTATCAACATATCCACTAACCAACAACATTCAATAAATTTGTGTAAGATACCACTTTACATAAGATAGATAGGAAGCATTTTTGATTTTAAAGTACTAAACCTTCAGTCAACCTCCTAGCCCTGTAGTTTTTGATATGGTTAGGATCAAAAGCACTTTTGGATGTCAGAATACCGAAAATGATATGGAGTAGCTTACGCATTGCAGCACCAACGATGGCCATATTATGCTTACCCTTTTCCTTTAATCTTTGGCAAAAGCTCATAATGATAGGATTGTGATTCTTAAGCTACTATGGCAGGAAAGAAAAGTGCCTTACGTAATGTTTGTGAACCGGATTTACTTAATCTGGGTTTGGCATATACAGAGGAACCTGACGTCATATTTCGTGGTATAACTCCTGTATATGCTGCCAATTGCCTGGCATCTCTAAAAACCTCTATATCAGAAACTTCAGCTAAAATAGCTATTGCTGATTCTTCTCCTATGCCTGGAATAGTCAATAGAAGTTGAAAATTTTCCAACAATTCTTTGTGTTGATTTAATAGTTCACGTACGGAGTTTTTTATTGTTTCTATTTTTTGAGCTATATTCATTGCAAGGTCTTCCCAAGCATTTGCAACTTCTTTAGGCAGTCTCTCTTTTTTTCTAAGTGGTTATTTACTAATGTTAACTCATCTTTTAACGCAACTGAGCAACGATAAAGATGTTTTAATTTTTTCATTTCAGGAGAAGGTGGTGTCCAACTAGAAGGTTCCTGTCTTTGGCAATAATCAGCAATAACTTCTGCATCGGTCTGATCATTCTTTTGTCGTATCAGCTTACTCCTTGCATAAGATTTTATGCAATAAGGATTTACAACACTTACAAAATGTCCAGCATTGTGTAGAAATTCAGCCAGTGCTTCGCTATAACAACCAGTAGATTCCATGCAGGTTTTTACTTTTTCTACATTATGTTTGTGTAGAAAATTCAGTAGACTTTGAAACCATCGTTCTTAAAGCTTCTTTTTCTAGTTTCACGCTTTCCTTTTTTGCTTATAAATGAGAGAAAAACATCAAAGCGATCTTTTGATATATCTATGCCCAAAAAGTTGTTGATCATATATAACCCCATACGTTACCATTAAAAATGAAAAGTAAGGCTAGTCTTGTGAATACAGAATTAGAACCATTCAGGTCTTTCTACGATACCGTCCAGCCTATACTTTTGAGAAGGGAATTCTTATCTCCTCTACAGATTTTATATCTAAGAAGAAGCACAGAGTTCCTCCCTTCTCCACCTAATGCTTAAGCTTAAAACATTAGATGCTTTTGACAAGATACAAGCATCGAACAGACGAAATCTGTCAAATCAGAAAGAAACACACAAATTTAAGTTTTTAGTAGTTTTCAAGTATAGTTGTACAGGGAGCGCCTCTGCAGTTATGACCGACATTTTCAATGGTGCCTAAGTGCCCGTATGCAAGCATGGTTTTGGAAGGAACGGTCAAATCATTGATGGAGTCATTTAGACTACCTCGGTTAGGAGATTGTACTATCAACCGTTCCAAGCTGAAGCGTTTCCCTATTACAAATTATATGTAGGAGTTACCATGAAAAAAGCAAAAAGTAAATTAGAAATAGTGAATCCTAATGCAGCAGGAATAGACATTGGTTCAGCTGTACACTATGTGTGTGTACCTGAAGGAAGAGATGAACAACGCGTTCAGAAATTTGGCTGCTTTACTGAAGACCTTCATAACTTAGCACAGTGGTTGAAAAAGTGTAAAGTTACAACAGTAGCTATGGAATCAACAGGAGTATACTGGATTCCTTTATTTCAAATACTTGAGTCATACAAATTCGAGGTAAAATGCACGGCATGTAAAGAATGTACCTGGTAGGAAGTCTGACGTTCAAGATTGCCAATGGCTCCAACAACTGCATAGCTACGGACTGCTTCATGGATCGTTTAGGCCAGATAATCAGATGTGTGTATTGCGCAGTTACGTGCGGCAACGCAAAAATCTCACTGAAAGTGCATCTACACATATTCTTATATGTTAAAAACAAGTCTTTATAAATGTTACGAAATAGCGGTATAAAGACACGCAGAGAGGAGGAACCGTACATATTCTTGGTCATAAGGACCGTTTTGCAGCAAGGTTCTCCTCTCTGGTTTATTATACTGAAAGTTCCGAACAACTGGTTGAGCTTTTAGGCTCGTATATAAGGGTGGAAAATGCAGTATACACATTATTTATGGAGGGATTATGAATTTATCAAATATTATTACTGGCATTGATATTAGCAAAAATAAACTAGATATCCATATTCATCCACTTGGACATCATAAAGTATTTGAAAATAACGTTCAAGCTATTGATCAAATACTTGACTTTTTGCGTTTACATAACGTAACCAAAGTTGGACTTGAAGCAACGGGTGGATACGAAAAATTATGTGCTTATACTTTATTAAGACATGGTTTTGAAGTATATGTCATTCAACCAAGATGGGTAAGAGACTATGCAAAAAGCCTTGGTATTGCTACTAAAACTGATAAAATAGACTGTAGCATCATCTCACGTTATGTTAGTAATACAGACATGCGTGTCACTCCTTTAAAAGTTAGTAGTATTGACTGTTTGAAGCAAAAATTATCTCGCAGGAATCAACTAGTAGAAATAGCAAAAATACAAAAAACCCAAGCTCATCAAGTAACCGATTTATCTATAATCAAACAAATGGAAGAGCTACTTGCAGTTTTACAAAATCAAATTCAAGTCTTAGAAGATGAGATAATGGAATTAGTCGATAAAAATCAAGAGCTTAAAAAAAAGTATATGTCAATAACTAGTATACCTGGTGTAGGTGCAATAACAGCTATTACTTTTATTTGTTATCTACCCGAGCTTGGAACTCTCCAACATAAAGAAATATCCAGCCTTTCCGGAGTTGCACCTTTTAATCGAGATAGTGGTTTTAGTAAGGGAAAAAGGTGTATTCAGGGTGGTAGATCACAAATTAGAAAGGTTTTACATATGTGCATTCTTAGTGCGCAAAGGTACAATTCTTATATAAAAATCTTCTTTGATAGGCTATACAATCAATATAAAAAACCATATAAAGTTACCTCTACTGCTGCAATGAGAAAATTACTTATCCTTGCTAACTCTTTAGTAAGAGACGGTAGACTGTTTACTGAGGAGTATAGCCCTAAAACTGCTTCTATATAGCAATAGCATAGCTGTGAATAAGTACGCCCACACAAATTTTAAGTACTTATTCACAGCTACATCAATTTTTCTATTGACTTTTAACACAACTGCTGCAAAACTCCATTCCCTATCATTACATGCATTTAGCCTTGCTCCAGCAGCTAGTGCTTCGTCTACAGCCTTGTGCAGTTCATTTGGACTTTTTGCTCTTACCACAGTACTCTTAAACCAGCTCAACTTTTCACTTTCACCTCTACTTGGCTTTATTTTTTGCAAGGCAGAGGTAAATGGATTTTTATCTTCTTGATCACTTATAGGTTTTGTGCCATATATGTAATCAAGTCCCTTTCCGTAGTTGATTTGAACGTCTCTATTAGGGAAGGGCACTTCTCCAGGTTTTTTAGCCTTATTAATTTTGCTTACAAAAGTGGACTGCTCTTTAGCACGACCAATTCCTATAATAGCATTCAACATCTCACCTTTTGATAATTTATCAAGATCAATGTTTAATTCGTAAGTACCTCCCTTTTTATCATTAAAAGGTACAATTATCTTATTACCCATATTAGCCTCCGCTATTAAATATACTTTTTAAGTGTATAGTTGTTATACACTCTACTACTCATTATAAATTATAGTGAGTATATTTGCAAATACTTTCTACTATAACAATCCGTTTTCTCGAAAGCTGAAATAGCCTCCACTTGTGATAATAATATGATCAAATAATCTAACGCTTACAGTACTACATGCTGCTGCTAAGCTCTTTGTTACTGCTTGATCTTCTTCTGATGGTTCTAAGCGTCCCCCAGGATGGTTGTGTGACATTATTACTAATGTTGCATTCTTTATTAATGCTTTTCTTATAATTTCCTTTATGTACACTGGTGCTTTTTCCATTTCACCAATATAGGATTCTTCTCCAATTAGTTGGCGCTTCTTATTCAAGTACAGTATTTTTACACATTCCCTTTCTGAGTGGCCTATACTTACGTTTAAGTACTCTACTAGCCCTTGTAAGTCCATTATTGGCTCACTCTTGAGCTTTTCTCTCAGTACTCTTTCTAGTGTTTCCTTAACACACATAATCATTGCTACTGCAGAATCAGTTACTCCTTCTATAACTTTCAGGTCATCCATTTCTCTACCTAAAATCTTTCCTACTCCCGTATAAGTATTCACCAGATTTTTAGCAATTTCTTGAGCCTGTGGCCTTTCATGTACTGCACTTAAAAACGTTTCCATTATTTCACGATCAAGTAGTGCTTTGCCTTTGCTTTCTAATATTCTGAATTCGATTTCTTCTTTACTTTTATTCATATAATTTACCTTTCACTAACAACAAACTTTTTTTAAATATTTACTGCTGTTTTTTTATCAGCATTGGCATAAAGCCATAGCTTTCGAGTGAAGTCAAATCAATTTCTCAATCTTTTTTACTTATTTTTTCATCTAAGAGTAAAGATATTAATATATACTGATTTTTTATTTTAAATCTGTTGAATTTCTCCTAAAGAGAGGCCTGTTATTTGCAAAATAATATCGGTAGAAATTCCTCCTTTCACTAAATCCTTTGCAATTTTCATCTTTTCTGCTCTTTTCACTTTTTCTTCGCAAATTTGTATGCTTTCAAACAGAGATTTTATTAGCGCATAGCGTAATTCTTGACTCTCAATTTTTTTGTATTCTTTTATTAAATCAGGTACCACTTTATCATCTGCATCTTCTGTTAGCTCAAGTAGGTCCATAATATTAATCGATAATGCCTTTGCTATCTCATATAATTTATCAAGTGGAACAGCAACCCTTCCTTGTTCATAATTGCTTATTTCATCACGTGTTGTAACCATTTTCTCTGCTAAATCCTTCTGAGTATATTCCCGTACTGCCCTCCATTCTTTTATCTTTTTTCCTATTTGGCAGTAGATAGAACCCGTTTTTTCTTCAACACATTCATCAGCAGAGAGACCAATTGTTTTTGAAACAGTATCAACAGAAATTCCTGCTTTAACCAAATCCTTTGCAATTTTTACTTTCTCTGCTTTTTTACTACTTTTCTCACTAACTTGAACAAATTTGGTTAAAAAACATAACATTCTACGCAACTCTTGATCATTAATCTTTTTATATTTTCTTACTAGATTTAATATTTCCTCTCCCTCATCTTCAAAACAGATTTTTTCATTTGATACAGGAATTAGGTCTACAATACCAATCGACAATATCTCTGCTATAGCATACAACTTTTCAATCGAAATTTTACGTGTTCCTTTTTCATATTGTAGTACTATTTGATACGTTACGCTGATTTTTCCCGCTAAATCTTTTTGAGTATATCCTCGCTTTAACCTCCAGCTCCTTACTTTTTGTGCTATCTGATACCTTATTGAGATATTTACCATAAATATTATATAGGTTAATACTACCAAATAAAAGATATACAAAAACTTCTACGTTTCAATTTTAGTTGAATATTTCTTCATAATTGTGTATAATTATCAATGCTTTTTATCTTACTTTCTTATGGCTCTTTCTAAGTTTCTTGATCCAAAATTCGACCTGTCCTTTAAACGAGTGTTTGGCACTGAGAAAAATAAGAATATCCTTATTCACTTCTTAAATGACATCTTAGGCTTTACTGGGGTTAACACTATTCAAGATGTTGAGTTCCTTAGCACTATTATGGATCCTGAGATTGCTTCTGATAAACAAAGCATTGTTGATGTTCTTTGTAAGGATTCATATGGAAATAGGTATATTGCGGAAATGCAACTCGCTCGTGATAAAGGCTTCGAAAAACGTGCTCAACTTTATGCTGCTAAGGCTTACTCAAGGCAGGCTGATAAAGGTGGTAAGTACATTGATTTAAAGAAGGTTTTCTTTATTGCTATTTCCAATTGTAATTTATTTCCTGATAAGCCTGATTATATATCTAGCCATACCATAAGAGATGAAAAAACTAACGAGCATGACTTAAAAGATTTTCAATTTATCTTCATTGAGCTGCCAAAGTTTCCTAAGAGCAGAGAAGATCAGCTAGAAAATGTAGTAGATCGTTGGCTCTTTTTCTTCAAATATGCAGAAGAAACTACGGATGAAGATTTAAGAAAAATAGCAGAAAAGTCACCGATAATAAAGTTAGCGTATGACGAGTTAGATAAATTTCATTGGAATGAGAAAGATCTTGTAGCTTATGAAGAAAGGGTAATGGATTTACAAAAAGAAGCTGCTATCTTGGAACAAAAACTCGATGATGCTACTCACAAAGGTAGACAAGAAGGCATCCAAATCGGTCATCAAAAAGGTAAAATTGAAGGTAAAATTGAAGTTGCAAAAAACTCACTCAAGGCCGGTGTCTCTATTGATGTTATAGCTCAAATTACTGGTCTCTCTCATTCTGAAATTTCACAACTCAAAGAAAAAACATAAATCCCTACTTATTCACTTCAATATTTATGAAAACCTTCTCTAAGTTAGACATATCCCCTAATTAAGAGTCTAATGAACTGTCTAAAACAGCTATAAAGATTGCACAAAGAATTATATAAATTACTATCATAACGTTACCCAAACTTCTATATCAAAGCTACGTACTGTAAGTTCAATATGGAAAACACATTAACCACTTAGCATTATTACCTGTAACGTCTACTTCATCCATTTTATTATTAAGACCATCAAACTTGCTACTGGTTTCCCTAATTATTTTGACTACCTTTACTTTAAATCCTATTGTAAACTTTCCCCTATTTTGCATATTATACCTCCATCTCTCATATTTTAGTCTACCTACTGAGGTTATTCACAAGCTTAGTTACTCCTATGTCAGAAAGACAAGTTGATACTTTTGAATGGCCTTGAACGGAAGCATTACTTAAATAACTTTGAGGCTCTAAACTCATTTCCTTTGCACCACCAACTTCTAATCTACCATCTCCGTTGTGTAATATCTGCTCTATTGATTGATTTAGTACAACATTTAGCCCGCTATTAAACTCTACCATAAACTTGTCAAACTTTTTCGAACTTAATTTACCAGCTTCTCTACCAGGAAATGCTTTCTCTACATACGATTTTAAAGTCCCTGAAATTTCATTAAATTTACCACTCATGACTTTCCTAGTAATCTCTTTCTGCATTCCCATATAATCAATATTTAACCGGTGCATTGATATGCCACTTTTTAATGCAGCTTGCTCTACTACTTTCTCAAATCCCTTTGTAATATTGAGTGCATATCCCTGTGCCTCTAGTGGAGATATAGACTGATCTGCTGTAGAAATATACTTTTGACCTGTAACCTTTCTAATTAATAAGTCAAGTAACATTATCGTACCGTTTACATCCATTTTTGCATCAACTTGTGAGATTGGACTTTTAGTACTTGATACTACTTCAGGTAACTCAGAACCTAATAACCCACTCACAGAGCTTCTTATCCAACCAAATAAATCATTTATCCATGAAGACGTTCGAGTAGCACTATTTGTAATTTTTTTGTTTATATCAATAATACTTTCCTTACTTAGTTGATTTGAAATGGAAGTTACTCTACCAGCTCTAATTTTAGAGTTAGATATCGTCTCTACTTCACCCTGTCCAACAAATACCGATCTTTTTCCTCTGATTGAACTAGAATTTTCTGCTTTCAACGAACTATTTGTTATAGTCAGAAGGAAATGTGGCACATTCTTACCATAACGCCCTAACTTTTTATTATAATTGTCTATGTTGTAACTAAGATAGGCAGACCAATCAGGATCTGTTATAACATTACGAATTGTTTGAGTTGATATCATACATTTATCACACCTAGGAAAATCTTCTAACTCTCCTGTTTCACGATTTATTTTATAAGTAGACAAAAATTTTATGTCTTCTTTGAATGCTTGATAGATATTTAACGCCTGATTAGAGAAAGTTTCCCTACCCCTAGATAACGCTGTAATGACGTGAGGCTCAGCACAGTTGTTGTAATCCCAATGAGTCAGCCTATCATCAAGGCTGTGAATTATCTCAACAAGCCCGTTTTCTCTGTTCAGGTACGAATCAACTTGTTTTTTTAGATTATCAGTTTTCTGTTCTCTCAGATAGCCATTGAGGGTTTGTACTTCTTTTTGCAACCCTTTTAGTTCCTTGATTTTATTTTCTTGTCCTGTACTTTGTTTGACATCTCTTCCTAACTCTTTCATTCTATTTTGATGTTGTTTAATCTTTTCACGTAAATATTTTACATAATTGGTATTCACTCTTTCTAGATATTCTACCATTTTTCTGCTTAAATCACCCTTATCTATCATCACACCCTTTCCTAGAGTTGCCTTCAATTCTTGAACCACACGCTCCCTCAAATCCACCCCCAAACCAGGTAACATTTTAGATAAATCCTCTGCACTAATATCATTCAACAATCTTGCATTATCCCTTTTTATATCCTCTTGAACTTTATTAATTGCTGTGATAATCTCTAGATTACGAACAGGATCATCGCTTGCACTTACTTCTCTATTAGCAATATACTTATTATTTTCTAGGTATAACTCATCTAGTGGCTGATAGGCCTTGAATTTATTATGACGATAGAACGCTATAAATCCCTTACCTTTGTTTCCCGAAAATCCAACTACTGCATATCTATCACTCATTCCTACAGCAACTGCTCTGTTGGGAATCATGGCATTGTCAGCACTACTGCTCCCTGGTGTACTTCTGAGTTCACTCCTATATGAATCAATAGCATCGTCTGCAATTCGCTTAGACAATAATTTTTTTTGTTCATTAATCTCTAACCTTTTTTTAAATCCTGATTTTCGGTAAAAAGATTTACCAATCAGCCAATTTTGATTGACCATAGCCATTTGACGAACTATGGAAAAATAAGTCCCTGGGTTACTCATATCCAGTTCCTCACTCAGTGCAGTAAGTATGAAGGCTGGCACAGACACTCCCAACACCTTTAAAGCCATCTTTCCCGCAGTATAAGATGCGTACGGATAACCATACATCTTATGTGTCTCATCAAGCAAACTATAACGACCACCACCCATTCCCTTTGCTATATCCTTAAAACCCCTACGCGCAGATTTAAAAAAGCTTCGTGCAAACACCGGCAAATTAGTAGCATCATCAAATGCTTGTAGCCCACCATACCACATTCCAGGCTTTGAAAAATCCCACTGATTGTCAAATCCACTCTTAACAAATGACCCCACACCGAAAGTTCCTCCACCACCAATGAAAGCACCTCTACTCAAACTAGAACTTAACTTTCCGTAAGCTATTCTAGCACCATGGATTCCAGCTGGTATGCTAGAGCCTAATGCAAACCCATGAAATCCCGCATTCCATGTTGCAGGCGATTCATAATTCCACTTGCCAGGATTCCATTCATTATTAGCTGCGCTCATGCCCAAGTAACTACCACCAAGACCTAACCCTGTTGTTGTAGCAATAGCTCCTCCAGTTGACAATCCCATGGTAGTCAAAGCAGGCACAGATCCAGCAAATCCTACTGGCAAGAATCCTCCAGCAATACCTCCACCTGTTATACCAAGCCAAGTCTCTTTACTTTTAAAATCCCATACCGTGGGATCCCATCTATTATTCGCTGCAGCTCCACCTAAATACCCTCCTGCTATAGCTCCAGCTATGATAAATGGTAGAAGAACCAGGAAGGCAAGCTCTCCATCTGGATCAACCATTGATACCGGCGAATTACCAGCATATTTATATGGACTAAAGTACTGCTCCTTCGGATCAATCTGATAAAAACGGCCAATACTCGGATCATAAAATCTTGCATGGTAGTTATATAAACCTATTTCTTCATCCCATTCTTGACCTGTATAACGATATGAAATTTTACCTTCAGGATCACTTTCGTACTTACGCATTAAATTACCATATGGTAAGTAATCATACGCTGCTACAACTTCATCACCCTTTACCACTAACCTTATTGAGCCTTCATGGTCAGTTATTACACTATAAAACTCATTATTCCTAATAAACCCAAACAACCCTCTCGGACCATAGATGTATGCTGTTACTGATACGTCTGGTCTCAAACCTCCAGCAATATAAGTAACTTCCCTTTCTACTAATGCTCGACCAAACTCATCTCTTATATAGTGTATTTCTTTTGTTGCTTCCCCTGCTTTATCGTAAACTCTCTTTAGTACACGTTCACCACGTGCATCATAGTAAAATTCTAACACTCTACCGTCGGTTAATTTAATTTTAGTAGCACGATTTGATACCGGATGATAATCAATTTGCTCAATGCCTTTGTGCAAAGCCTGAATAACATTTCCTCGACTATCATGTTTCATTAAAAAATTTTGTTTTCTTTCAGATGAAGCAAAAGATTGAAATTTCACATTGCTAACTTGGTTGGTATTATTACGATAGCCAATCTCATAACGATCAAATCCAGTATAAAAATGACCATGATTACCATTTGCATCTATACTATAAGACTCAACATCAAACTCTGCTTCACCAAGCCGTTTAGCAAAATGTTCCGATAAAACACTAACTATTTCGTGAACATATGGCTGATACCGCTCCATTACCTCATTAAACTCTTTTGCAAAAGGGTTCTTTAAGTATCCCTTCTCTTCTAACATTTTCACAATCTTATTTGCATTTGCTTCCTCAATACTACCCCACCTTACAAATGCATCTCGCAAACTTACCTTCAATGATGATAAATCCCGCTTTTGAGCAAAATATTCAATCAATACCTCTTCTAAAGGTAATTTATACCGTTCATAATCAGCATTAACACTTTTAAGATCATCAAGCAGTGTGCCTTTAATAAAAGATTTTCCCCTTTTACCATGACCTAAAGATAGATCAACTTTTTCATTGTCTTCTATCAGATACCAAGACTCTTTTAACCTCTTCCAAATATCACGTGAGGCCGTTTCATTCATTCTAGGAATTTCTCTAGCAAAACTATCAGGCTGCAGCGGCATAGGCGCTTCCTTACCTACAAAATACTTGGCCTTAGTCAACTCTTGATAATTACCATAATCATAGCTATGTCCATATTCTCTAGGAAATCCTTCTCTTCCCAAGGTGTTTTGAATGTGACGACCAGTCGAACCATACCTGCAAATAATTGGGAGCTCGCCCCTCATGGTAGAAGAAACTTTTGCTTGATGCCCATTGTCATTCAGATAACCTCCTTTCTTTAGCTCGCGAAAACAAAGTGCTGATTCTTCAGAAGTGACATATTCACTTACAAATGACTTCTCATTCAATCCAAGTTTACTATCATCACAATTTTCATGCCAGTCTGCTTGAAATTCAGTGCGTGTAATAGTTCCATCACCATATCCATAACCACCATAACTTCCATTGGTATAGTAAACCCTCTCCGTTAAAAATTTATCCTTTAGTTCAGTTAAAAAGCCTGCAGAATTATAACTATATTGACGCGTAAAGTTCTTTTCTAAATCTGGTAAGTGCATCTCACTACTGATCTGTCCATAAGAATTATAGGTAAAACTTGCAAACAGGTGTTCTTTTCCCCTTATACCAATACCTTCAATCCTACCAAGCTTGTCATACTGATAGTTAATCCTCAAAGGTCTATCCTAAATATCAATTGGATATTCTACCTCCCTTAATTTCCCTGCTCCATATCTTTTATTTACTCCAATCAATAAAGGCTTTTCTCCATCTTTAGTTGGAATAAAAATTCGCTTACTTATGGTTTCTTCATCTATATTTACTATCGATTCTTCAATCAGAGGTTCACCAGCGTTAAAAGTAATAGTTCTAGCTACCTTTCCACGAAGAACAGGCTGACGTTCAGCATCGCTATAGTAAAACTCCTGATATGCTCTTGTATTGTTACCAGAAAGCTCTAAACTCAGCAGCTCTTCATTAGGCGTTGAAGAAATTACTTCACCCGTACTTTGCAGTCTTCCTAGTTCGTCATAATCAAAATATACAGTATTATCAATCTTCTCATTATTAGAATAGTGTAAAACAAATCTTAGCAATCCATCCTTATCGTATAAATTCTCTACTTTCCCTGAATCTGGCGTTGTTTTACTAATGATTTTTCCCCTTTGGTCATAACTTATATTTACGCCTAAAGAATCTTGCAAAGTCTTTTCCTCTCTAGACGTAGAATTAAGCTGTGAATTCATTTTGTAAAAAGTACCCACCTTCTCATGATAAATAGGCGGTAAACTCTTTACTAGTTTGTCATTCTCATCATACTCATAAGTGCTTAGTAGACCAACACTTTTTGGAGTGGAGATATACCAAGCTACTCTGTTATCCTTGCTGTCAAAAACAGAAATATCTTTCACGTTTCCAGGTTTATGCTCTACACGGTAACTATAATTTTTGCTGGCAGGAAAGAGATTGCTGATAAACAAATTATCTAATGAAGAAGAAAAACGTTTTGCATAAGGACCTGAAATAGAGAACTCTTTGCTAGGTAAACCTACTACACACTCCTCATTCAGTGGATTATCGCAATATTTAACCTGACTGTAACCATATTCTCCTACAATTCTTGCAGCATCACCTTCCAATTTGCCAGTTTTCCATACTGAATTTGCTGTATAAGGATTACCATTTGTAACAAAATTAGAATAGTAAGCTAGAGGGTTAGCTCTCTCTATGCCTGCTGGTTGTGTGGTAATAGATTGTCTACCAAGCTCATTATGCAGATATTGCGTTATTACTGAAACATTTTCACTCTCTAACACAATCTTCTGTAATTTTTCATTCAGTTTATTCAAATAAGTTACTTCAACACTTGGCTGACTAAAGACAATCACATCACTTATTCTTGCTTTACCGCTAATTTCTAAATTGAACAGGGAAACATTCAAAAATCCATCAAAGTATAAACCTCCATCTACCCATACGAATATCCGCTTACCCTCAGCAACTATTAGTAGTTCACCATCAAGTGGTATAGATTGATCTCTCCCTGAGAATGTAATCTCCGCTTTATTTCCTGTGCGCATTGCTTTGAGATTATTGTTAAATTTGATTACACTACCATCTGACTGTAGTGAGAAATAAAACCTCATTCCACATGAACTACGATTTATATCGCTTGAACCTAACTGCAATGTATGCGAATCATTAGTTAAATGGTGTAATCGACCAGGAGAAATTTGCCAAGCATCAGCACTATCTATTTTCCAGCGCTCGTTAAATGAGTCAGGAGCAAAATCCTCGTAAAAACCATTTTCAGGCTGAATCATAACACTACTCTTTAGCTCTGTTAAAATTTGTCCAATACTTGAAGACTTAGTGTAAGTGCTAAGCTCTTTAAGCTCACCATATCCACTGATGCTTCCTACTTGCTTTTGATATTTATCATAAATCTGTCTCTCAACCAGTCCACTAGCACTTATTACTTCTTTCACCTGTTTGGTATATACATTAGCTTTAAAACTACTCTTGAGCGGAGAGAAACGAACATGATCTACATCAATAGTAGTGTTTGTACCAGGAGCTACAATAATAGATGTTGTTAATTTAACATTCTCTTCTTCTACTAGAGTTTTATTTGTCTGTACTTCATTTAAATTTTTCAAAACCTCTTTCGCATAAAATAAATCTATAATTACCTCTAAATAGAACCAATTACCAAACTGCAACTTAACCTCACCAAGTGGTAAAACCGTCTCATTTTTGTTTTCAGCTGAAACAACTGCTTTTAGATAAGGAACAATATCACCAAGTTTAAACATTTCGCTGTGTGGCCTTACCCAGCATGATGCTATGTATTCCTGATTTTGATCATTTGGCTGAAACTTCCCTACCAAGGACTTTCCTGATAAGCTTAGATAGTTTCTTCCAGTAAATGAAAAACCTTCTCTTATTATATCCTTTTCATCAAATACCCATTTCTTTTCAAATGTGGAATCCTTTTTACCAATTCTATTTATCTCATAACCTTCAAAGCCATAGTAACCAACTTCTTCACCTGCTATTTCGTAAGGAAAAAACTGTGCTATTTCCAGT
The DNA here is from genome assembly GCF_031205055.1 of Wolbachia endosymbiont of Listronotus oregonensis. Classification (NCBI taxonomy): domain Bacteria; kingdom Pseudomonadati; phylum Pseudomonadota; class Alphaproteobacteria; order Rickettsiales; family Anaplasmataceae; genus Wolbachia; species Wolbachia endosymbiont of Listronotus oregonensis. Next base: position 1,519,282 of record NZ_CP102118.1, read on the forward strand.
CTTCCTGTTCTATCCAGTAAGGTAGTGTTTAAGTATAAATTCTCCTTATCTACTGCGGTAGCATTAGCTTGCTTATCTTCAAAATTTACAGTTTTTATTAACTCTTTTTGTGAGTTAAAAATTCTTTTTTCTGTTCTAGATTGGTTGCCAAGATCTCTGGTTTCTTCTATCCAACCAAAAGATCCCTTATCATTGCCTGGAACTACAGAAACATTTTCATAATATATAATATTACCTAACGCTTTTGCTTTACTATATTCATATCCAGTAATACGCTTATTACCATCATCAAAACTCACTGTAACTTGTGTAATAACAGGATCAGGAAATAAATGTCCAGCCTGTTTGCGAAAGACCAAAGTCTTACCACTATTTTCACTCGTTACTAATGTTTGATAACTACTGAATGGACTTAATTTCTCTAACCAAGACAATTCATCAGTTCTACTAATACTACCATCATTTGCAAACTTAATCACGTTTACCCGTTGATCCCTTGGCTGATAAGCTAAGTAAATCGGATATCTGATCACAGTCTGATTCAATTGATTGACTCCTAGATTTTTAACCAGCTCCTCTTTATCATTTGACTTCTTATATAGCTTGATGGAAAAATTTAAATCTTCCTTTTTCAAAACAAATTTTTCACCAAGTGGAATAGAAAATTTCTCCTGTTTCAACTGTTTTAACTCTTCTTCAGATACCTTATCTTCCTTCCAGTTATCACCAGTAAAAGTAAGCTTCGTGTTGTTACATATCACCACTTGTGAATTGAGAGCTGCAAGATACTTATAAGGATTCAGCAGAAAAGGCTTTTTTGCAGGATCTTCCAGAAATTTAGTAGTATCCTTGAGAACCTCATCTTTTTGATCATTTCTTCGATTAGAATTATCAGTTTGCTTATGTATTTCATCAACAATACTACCACGAACATCCTTAGCAACAACCTTCAATTTATCGTTAACAATTTGATAAGCAAGTTTGAAAGAACTTCCACTACCATTTTCCAACCAATCTGAAATTTGATTTAAATCATCTTGTAGAATCTTTTTTTGTTCGTGTTTAGCTAATTTATAACTACTATCCAGAACAAATAAGTCTATTACAGAATAAAGCTTCATTCCCTCCGTTTTCCATCTATTTAGAAACAACAAATTATTACTGACTTGCAATGCATTATTTTTGAAGAATGCGAAAAAATTATCACGCCGCTTGCTATCTAAATCAAATTTATCTAATGTTTCCTCTATATCATTAATCACTCCAGGTATTGCTTCAATTGTATTATACCGCCACCGGTCTTCATAATCTTTATATCCTATTGACAAAAGATCGTTATCATAAAAGATAAACCCTCTACCAAACACTTTGAGCAATAGTGGTGCTTCTGACTCAGCAAAAGGTTTATCCTTTCTCCACTCTTTTGAATCTTTATTCCAGCTAATTACTTCTATAGCAGAGTCATTATCTACTACAACCATAAAATCCTTGCCAGAATTGATTGTTGTTTTTTCACTAAAAGTGTAAGATTTGGATACCCATTTACCTTCTTCTCGGCGTAGTAAGTGCAACTCTTGATCAGTGCTATAAGATAAAACAACGGCAAGAAATCCACTTACGAGAACAATCTCATAAGATTTTGCTCCACCCCTTCCTAACAGCGGCAATTTTGATGAATCTTTCCATGCTAGAGAAGAGTACAACTCCTCTGTCACCTCTTGATTAAACATTCTAAGTACTACTCGCTCTTGTCTATCGAGATAACTCACAAGTAGGCAATCATAGACATAGTCTACTCTGTAGTCTTTCCCTACATCATACCTTTGCCCAATCCTCTCATTAATTGAGGAGTCTTTTTCCAAGAATTGGTAGTCAAATTGAACACTCGCACCAGTTGGTAAAACAACTTTCTCTAACATATGTGATTTACTGTAAGAAAATTGTAGAATCGGCTGATTAGTGGAATCACCTTCTTGCTTAATTTTAGATAATAAACGCTTTCTATCTTTTACTTCATAAACGAAACTGATATCTTGTTGATAGCTTGCGGTACTAACCTTATAGCCACTAAGATAACGAGTTTGCACAATTTGTGTATCGATATTGCCTTGCTTATCTACTATAGGAGGTAAATCATACTCACTTTTGTCTTTATCAGAGTAATTGAAGGTAATATTATTGCCCTGATCATCACTAATGGTCTTTAAGTAAATTTCCCTGGTAAAACTATTACCACCGGCTACTTCAACGTTAATTGCGTCATACGTACAATGCAGAACATTATTATTTTTATCCTCTACTTGAGCTAAATACCAAACATTGGCAAATTGCTCTTGTCCTGTGGAGCTACTACCTACACCTCGCCAGTTTTTCCACTTCAATTGCCAACTAACAGCACCACTTTGAGCACCACCATAACTCTGCTTAACATCTTTACTATCTATTTCCCATCTTTCTTTGTCTCTATAATAACGTACCTGTACATCAGATTGTTCATTCGATAATTTAAAGGAATAAACGTTATCAGTTGAATTTTTAGAATCAAATACTAGTTGCTGTGGCAAATCTTGCAGAATAACATAATACTTTTTATCTTCAGGAAAAATACTCAATTGGTGATCCATCATTATGAAATTTTGTGGTAAAGACCAACCAAGTCCCAAGTTACCGAATATTTGACTATTACCATCATAAAGCACATCCAACTTAAGATCAGATGAAAGATTTGATAAATCAATTAATGGCAATTTAAAATTTAGCTTTCCTGTATTCTTATTAACCGCATCGATAATCGAAGAGTAATCTAATTGATCCCTCAGTAAAAGAGGAGGCTTTTCTTCTTCAAGATGAACCTTAGATACTTGTGGCACTACCTTTGATGTTGCCACCTGAGATGAAGTACTGTGTATCTCAAGTTCCTCTTCTAAAGATAGTGAATCTTTAATTTCGACAATGTTTGCCGAGTGTAATTGATTCTTATACTTTGTAAAAACTATCGGATATTTTGTAATCGGAGGACTAGCGGGGAACACCTTCACTACATCACTATGACGCTGAGAAATAGTAAGCTCAGAATTGTCCAACAAGGACTGCCACTGATTAGTACGATTATTAAATGAAAGTAAGTTTATTCCACTCGGGCCAGTAAAGAGCATATCCTCTCTGCCATCTAAATCTATGTCTTCAAATTGAATGGAATTTATATATTCTTGCTCCCAGCCCTTTAACTTTGAGAATGAAGGCTGATAATCAATCAGTCCATAATTATTGATACTATTGTTATATTGATAAACAAACAGTCCGCTGGAATTTAATACAACAATATCACGATAAGACTGGCCGGTTAAATTAGGAAAGAATAACTCCTCTTCAGAATCATCAGACTTGGCACTACTTGGTACCTGCATCAGATGTTCTAGTCGGTGAGTTTGATTGAATGAATATATATTAAAACCATTATTACCATGAACAATAATATTTTCCTGGCCATTTTGTTTTAAATCAGATAAGGCAAACTTAGCTTGAGAAAAATTACCAGGAATAGCATAATCATACTTAGGTGTATGAATTGGATACTGCTGTTTTTGAAGCAAATCCTTCCTAATCAAAAAGAGCTTTGTTCCATAATTTCTTCGATAAGTTAATATTCCAACCAAGCCTTGATCACGGTAAAAATGGCCAAACTTTATAATACTGTCAGGTTTATCCCAGTCACGGGTACTACCAAAAGCATTGTTCCTAAAATTCTCAGTTTTACTTAAAAGACTAAATTCACTATTTTTGTGTTGGTAAAAACTAATTCCTTCTTGAGTTTTTGCAATCAACATCAACTCCCCATTCCCTAATACGTCAGCAAAATAGATTTGCCGCGCATGAAGACCTTTCATAGATAATGTCTCTTTCCAAGTATTGTTGTTATACTCGTATCTACCCAGTTCTCCTTTATGAGGAGCATAGAACTGTAACGGGCTATCACCTTGATAGAGTTGTACCCCTTCATCAAAAGGAAAGACTTGTTTAGTAAAACTCAATTTATAAAAATTTGGCATATGAAATCCATTAAAAAACCTATGAAAACAAGTAGTTACCTCGCAATAGAAGAAGAATTAGTACCTTTTGCTTTATCTAAAGTAACATCGCTGAGGTAAGAAGAAGGCTCTGAGTAGCTTTGTACATCACGACGCCTGCGCATATTACTACAGTCTTCAAACTTCCACATACATAACGATCCTTTCCTATCTCCTTCCATTACATTATTCCTTCCATTGTCATATGGTTCAACACTCCAGATACATAAACCAGATGTAATTTTGCCTTCACTGTGATAAAGTATCTCAATACCAGAATGAGTAGGGTTAAGCTCCCATTCATAAGGTTGAAATTTTTCTCTAGGCAAAGTAAATGGAGTTCCAATATAGTCATAACCCATATTACCAGAAGATAAATATTCATTATGCTGAGTATTTTTTATGTAATAATTTTTGCCATGACGTTCGAGTTCCCATACGCCTTGCGTAACTTTTTCATCTCGAGACCGCCAAGTAAAAACCCTACGTTTCTCACCATATTTGAAACCATCAGAGGCAGCATACAGATACTCACCAAATCCAACATTTTTAATACATACTTTTTCTGCAAATACTATAATCTTGAGAGTTTCAGGTAATTCAACTTGTAACTTCAAAAGTATACCTCGTGTTTCTTGCGAAAGATTAACATCAGCTATTAAGTCTTTAATACAGCAAGCTAACTCAACTGCTGCAGTATCATAGCTAAGATGATTTTGAACTTTCATTTTTTTAAGCAGCGCTTCATACTCATATACACGCTGGGAAATATCACGATTCTCCGATATAAAGCCTAATATTCCACCATACGTATCCACTTTGCCATATACATCATCAATAACACTTGTAATTAACTCTTTGAACAACTGTTTCTCCAGTGAAAAAATCGCATTAGAGATTTCAAAAACATTTCGCTCTCCTTGAGCATAAGTTTTATCCTTTATAGCATCACTTAAGTTTTTTACTGCCATAATCTTTATTAAATCTTTTAAGCTGCTTGAAAGATTATTTGCTTCTATCCCAAGATGAGGAGTGGTGTTTTGTTGCTCAAGTACTTCTGATTTTACAGCCCCAGCTAACTCAATGACTTTTAAAATATCATCATTGTGAGTGTCCCTCAACTCATAATCTAAAGCTCTGTAAACCCAAAACGCTAACTTGGTATCCCCGACACTCTTACCAAACTCAAGCAACAAAGGAAAGTTATCTATCCGGCCACTATATACATTTTTTACTATATTAGAAGTTTCAGTTTCATTATTAATCTGTGCTAGTTTTTTTTCTGCATCTTTAAACTTCCTTGCTTCTATATCCTTAGTACATTCAACATATAGGTACTTTCGCTCATTTTCTTGAATTGTTTCCTTCAAATTTTTGACTTGTTTTTCAAGATTTTCCACAATTACCTTCAGCCCGGATATTTCACCATCTCTTTGTGTTAGTGTTTGATTAAACCGCCTTTTCATATCATTGAACGATCGTTGTAAAAAAAACAGTTGCCCTTCAAGCGGGGAGATTTGTTCTTTGTAACGTTCATCAGAAGCAGAAGAAGAATTCTTTATCTCCTCAATCTCCTTTTTTAACTCTCTCACTTTATTTTCAAGCCCGATAATGATTTCCTCTTGATTCTCAGGCACAGTCTCCATCTCTGAGTCTAACTCGTTAGCAGCACGTTTAGAGCGTTGGCTCTTTACATATGTTAAAACTTCTACCAGCTCACCGGTGTCTCTTCTTATTTCTGTAGACCTACCATCAAGGTCTCTTTCAACAACTTCAATTTCTTTTCTTACCTTGTTACTATTCCTAAAATTGCTACTTTTGGAAATACTATTGGGAGAAACATTTTCATTTATTCTCCCTTTAAACTCAGATAAATTAGAAAGATTATTATCAAAAGATAAAGTATCATTTCCTATAGCAAGTCCAGTAGAATTACTCATTTGAATATTAGCAGCGCTAGCAAAAGCTGATTGAGCGGCTAAAAACAGAGTTAATGCTTGTCCGGGATTACTAAAAAGCAACTTGCTAATATTCCTTAACTTATAATTGTTATTTCCCCTTTTGCTTACAGCAGCTTTATCTAAAATTGGCGATTCACTAATAACCCTTTCAGGGCTTGTGTTTTTTAAGCTTCTATCATCCAATAGAGATTTATAATACTCACTTTCCTTTCTTCCTAAGTTAGCTTCGCCTTCGATACATTCTTTTAATAGTGCAGGTTGTAATTTTAATTCTTCCCTAAACTCATTCCTTACTTCTCTCAATATTTTGAGATAATTATCTCCATTACCCAAGGTAGATATAAAATTTTCTAATTCCTCAAGTCCATCTTCATAAGTAACAGGAGACAAACTATACTTAACGACTAACCCCTGCAACTTCAGAAGATCAGCTTCAAAAATACTTTCTGATACTTCCAACTCTAGCTGTTCCTTTATTTCATCTATCCTTGCTCTAAACATTCCTTCCCAAACTCGTTTATCAAGGTAATTAACTTGATCAAATGTTTTGGCAAAGTAATCACGAGGTAGACCATTAATTAAATTCCAAAACCAACGTGAGGTAGCTTGATCAATTGAAGACATAGTATTACCCACAAGACCGATAGCCCAATTTTTCCACTCATTTAGACTTAGCTTTTTACTTGCAAACATATAAACCTCTATAATATTCCAAAGGTAGAATAATAAGAATTATGATGAAAGCAACATTTATTTATTCAAATTGAAATTTTTTTTATGATAGGCTTATTGTAATTTTCCTATCTCATTATCAGATGACAGACTATTAATTTATCAATATATTATATTGAAAACCTAGGTAATTTGGCCATTCTCAGCACTCAAAATCAAGGACCGTGAGAACTATTTTTCTTGGGATGGCATGGTCTACCGCTTGTTCTGTGCGAACTTTTCTATATAATAATTCTACTATATCGTAAAATCAGCTATATTAGCCTATTTTTGTGATATTTAGGTGCGAACTAACGTACCTAGCTTTATTGCAAAAATTTCACACCTTTATTTGCACAACCCTATTTTTACCCAATAAGTTCTCACAAAGGTAGGTACTTTTTTGCAATTTTAGAAAAAGTCAATAATTAGATTTTTTGTGGTGCTAATTGACTTACATTTTTATTGAAAGTATTTTTTGAAAAAGGTAGTTGACTTACTAATCAATTTTGTTATACATAATAATTTTTATTTTAAGAGGAGGTTATATGTTTGGAGTGGATACTGCAGTTATTGCTGCTGGAGTTGCTGGTGCTGCAGTTGGTAGTGCTATTGGTGGTGTTAGGTGGTATTGTTGGTAGTGCTACTGGAAATCGAGCTATAGCTGAGAGAGATAATACTATAGCTACACTAGAGGATGTTGTAGCTGAGAAGGATAACGCTATAGCTGTGCAAAATAATACCATATCTCAGAAGGAAGAAATGATATCAAAATTAGAAGCTGAGAATAAGCAAATGTTAGAAAGTTTTGAGAAACAATTGACAGAAGTTAAAGAGGAGTGTAATTCTGCAATCGCAGCAATAAAACAAGAAAACAAAAATCTAACAGACAAACTTAATGAATCAATTAACAAATCTAAAGAGGAGAGAGAAAAGTCTACGGAGGAAAGAGAGAAGTTGCAAAAGGAAACAGAAAGGTTGCAAAAGCTGTTGAAAGAAGCAGTTAAAAAAGGGGAGGAAACAGGGGGAAGGAATCAAGCGTTGATTAATGAATTAGAACAAGGGATAAAAGATTTAATGAAGCAAGCGGAGGAAGATGAAAAAAGGTATAAAAAGGAAAGAGAGAATTCTAAAGTTGAACAAGAGAACTTAAAAGAGTTAATAAGAGAGATGTCTAAAGCAAAAAAAGAAGCGGAGACAAGACATCAAGAAGAGATGAATCAAATGAAGCAAGAAAGGAAAAGAGCAGAGGAAAGACATCAAGAAGGGATGAATCAAATGAAGCAAGACAAGGAAGATTTTAAAAAAGAGTTAATGGAGGGCCAAAAAGAGTTAATACAAGAGCTAATGAGACGATTTCAGGAGAATCAAGAAAGAAAACTAATAAAGAAAGAAGTGAAAGTAGGTCAATTAATCATGATATACATGAATCTCAAGCCTCTAATTTAGTAGCTGAGTCTTCTGATGAATTGAATACTGGTCCAAGCTCGGGAGTGTTAAATAAACTGTGTCAAACCGAAAAAAAAGTAATAAATTGATATAAAAAAATGGAGGTTTGACAATGAGTCAGAAAGTAGTAAACAGAACTACCGGTTTGGTAGATTATAAAGAATTAGAAACAAATATCCTGTCGTCTATACGAGAAGGAAGACCGTTGACAGGAAGAGATGGAGCATTAACACCGTTTATAAAAAAGTTGCTGGAGGTAAGCCTGGAAGGTGAAATAGAAAACCACTTGTCGGCTGAAAGCGAAGAGAATAATCGAAGAAATGGGAGGAATGCAAAGACTTTACGTACAAGCGCAGGGTCATTTGAGCTTTTGACGCAGAGATATCAAGTATTACTGACAAATTGCTACCAGTAATCAACGAATGGCGTAGTCGCCCGCTGCAGTCTGTATATCCGATAGTTTTCATGGTTTTTTAAAGTCAAAGAGGACGGGCATTGCGTAAGTAAATGCATGTATAACATATTAGGCATAGATCAAAATGGCAAAAAAGAAGTATTAGGTTTTTATTTGGCTGAAAGTGAAGGAGCTAACTTCTGGTTGGGAGTGCTAAATGACCTCAAAGAAAGAGGAGTAGAAGATATCCTTATTGCCTGCGTTGATGGGCTGAAAAGCTTTCCTGCAGCTATAAACAGTGTCTTTCCTAATGCGGAAGTGCAGATGTGTATAGTGCATCAGATACGCAACTCACTGAAGTATGTGGCCAGTAAAGATGCGAAGAGTTTTTTGAGCGATTTAAAGAAGGTATATCAAGCTTCAAGCAAGGAAATTGCCGAGAATTATCTGTTGGAATTGGATGAAAAATGGGGCACAAAGTACCCTATGGTTATAAAATCTTGGCAGAATAATTGGGAAAACTTGTCTGGTTATTTTAAGTATTCTGGTCCAGTTAGGAGGATAATCTACACCACCAATCCCATAGAGGGGCTACATAGGCAAATTAGGAAATTCACTAAGACCAAAGGCTCATTTACCAGCATAAATGCCTTGTATAAGCAGGTATATTGTGCTATAAAGAAGGCAGAGGAAAAGTGGACGATGCCTGTACATGATTGGGCATTAACTATCTCTCAACTTGATGTTTTCTTTCCTGGCAGATTGAAAATTGAGTTGAACTAAAAATGCGGTTTGACACAGTTTATTTAACACTCCCGAGGTAAATGCACTATAATGACCAAATTCTCCAGCAGCTTGCTGAAATTTCTCAATATTAAACTATAAATTTGTGCAACAACCTGCTGCATAATTAAAACAATCAGAGGCTAAATGTTATTGAAATCATTCAAACAATTATTCCGGAAACCAAAAATCAAGAGCTCAGCGTGGGATGCATCAGGTTCAGGAAGGAGATTATTGCACTTTCAACCAGAGTCAGGAAGTATAAACAATTTGCTGTCTCAAAGCCTTGAGCACCTACGTAGTCGGTCTCGTGATATGGTAAGAAAGAACTCCTATGCAGCAAACATAATCGATACGATAGTGAGTAATTGCGTTGGAACAGGGATAAAACCGCAGTCAAAGGCGAAAGATGCAGAATTTCGGAAAAAAGTCCAAGAGTTATGGCTGAGATGGACAGATGAAGCAGACAGTAGCGGAGTGAGTGATTTTTATGGATTACAAGCTTTGGTTTGTAGGAGCATGATAGAAGGAGGAGAATGTTTTGTAAGACTCCGAACAAGAAAACGAGAAGATGGACTTTGTGTGCCGTTGCAACTGCAAGTACTGGAATCAGAGCATTTAGACAATAAGAGCAATCAAACCCTTGCCAATGGTAATGTAATTAGAAACGGCATTGAGTTCAATAGACTTGGGCAAAGAGAAGCATATTACCTATTTAGAGAACACCCTGGAGAAGGATCATTTGGCGAATCAGTTCGTGTACCAGCAAATGATGTTTTACATATCTATAGACCACTAAGACCTGGGCAGATTCGAGGAGTACCGTGGTTGTCCAGTGTACTGTTAAAGCTCTATGAACTTGATCAATATGACGATGCGGAATTAGTGAGAAAAAAGACTGCAGCAATGTTTGCGGGATTTATTACCAGACTTGATCCTGAAGCGAACATCATGGGAGAAGGAGAGAGTAATGAACAAGGAGTAGCGCTGTCAGGCTTAGAACCTGGGATTATGCAATTACTTGATCCCGGAGAAGATATTAAGTTCTCGGAACCATCAGATGTTGGAGGAAGTTATGAAGCATTCATGAAACAGCAGCTCAGGGCAATAGCAGTAGGCATGGGAATAACTTATGAGCAGCTAACAGGTGACTTAACAAATGTCAATTATTCATCAATCCGAGCCGGGTTAATAGAGTTTCGCCGGAGGTGCGGAATGTTACAGCATAACATAATGGTATTTCAATTTTGCCGGCCAGTATGGGATAGGTGGTTAGAGTTAGCAATACTATCTGGAGAACTAGACATAGGTGAAAAGTGGGCAAAAGAAGCGGCGAAAGAGGTAAAATGGATACCACAAGGATTTGATTGGGTGGATCCGCTAAAAGACCAGCAAGCACAGCAAATGGCGGTAAGGAATGGGTTTAAGAGCAGGTCAGAAGTGGTATCAGAACTTGGTTATGATGTAGAGGAAATAGACCAAGAAATTGCCGAAGATCAAAGACGTGCTAGTTCACTCAACTTAAGTTTTGACTCGGACGTCAGTAGTTTTAATTCTAATACTGAAATAATATAAGTGAGCTGGCTCAATAAACCGATGATGATAGAGCAAAGAAGCTTTGATTTATTGTCATTACATGTAGAGAAGCATCCAACGTTTAAAAACATAAAACATGCAGTAAGAAATAGTGAAAGGGGAATAAAAGTAATACCAATACATGGAATCTTGACGAAGAATTCAGAAGCTTTTGATGATGTGTTGGGGATGACATCGTATGAGAAGATACGTAAAGAGATAGAAGAAGCTTTAATAGATGAAGAAGTAGAAATAATAATTTTGGACATAGACAGCCCCGGAGGAGAAGTAAACGGTTTATTCGACCTTGCTGACTTTATTTACGAAGCAAGGGCATTAAAAAAGATCATAGCAATAGCAAATGATGATGCGTATTCTGCGGCGTATGCAATAGCGTCAAGTGCCGAAAAAGTATTTGTAAGCAGAACATCTGGGGTAGGAAGCATAGGAGTAATAGCAAGTCATATAGATCAAAGTGGGTTTGATGAAAAACAAGGGATAAAATATACCACAGTATTTGCAGGAAGTCGAAAAAACGATTTAAACCCGCATGAGCCAATAACATCAGAAAGTCTGGAAAGCTTACAAGAGGAAGTAGACCGCCTATATGAAATGTTTTTGCAGCTTATAGCAAGAAACAGAAATTTGTCCACGGAAAGAATCAAATCAACGGAAGCAGGGCTATATTTTGGTGAGAGAGCAATAGAAATAGGTCTTGCTGATGGAATCACAACGTTTTCTGAATTTATAGATAATTATAGGAGAAATAATATGACTAAAACTGAGATAAAAGAACAAGCAATAGATATTGATGATCTAATTGAGCAAGGAAGATGTTTAGGGTACGAGAGCTGCCGCACGGAAGTATTAGAGGTAATACGATTATGTAATTTATCAAAGATGCCAGAGAAGATAGGAGAATTTATTGAGCAGAATGTAAATGCGAAACAAGCGCAAGAGATATTAATGTCGATACTAGCAGAGCGTACGAAGAAGACAGAGATTTTGAGTACAATACCGCAAAGTACACCGGAAGACTTGATGATGCAGGTAGCGAAAAGTCGGGGCATTTGATGGTCTTAACCGCGGTATATAATGCTAACATACGCCGCGGTAAAATAAAGTTGATCATCTTATAACCGCGGTATATAATGCTAACATACGCCGCGGTAAATTGTATGAGTGAACCAATAATTGGTAGAGAAAAAGAAATAGCCATCCTAGAAAATAAGCTTCTTTCCCAATCAGCCGAGTTTATCGCAGTGTATGGTCGACGTCGTGTAGGAAAAACATATTTAATAAAACAATTTTTCAACAAACGTGATGTAATCCTATTTGAGCAGACAGGTCTCAACAAAGGTGCTTTGAAGGAGCAGCTTGAGATCTTTGCAGAATCATTATCTAGATCTTTTTACAATGGTGTAAGAATGGCTTTGCCTAAAAACTGGATGGATGCATTGCATCAATTAACTCTTTCGATTGATATTCATAGAAATGAGCAGGTTGTTTTATTTTTTGATGAGTTGCCATGGCTTGCTGCAAGAAAATCTGGATTTTTAGTAGCACTGGAACACTACTGGAATGTATATTGGACATATCGAAAAAGGCTTATATTGATCGTGTGTGGTTCAGCAGCATCATGGATGTTAGAAAATTTAATCTATAATAAAGGAGGATTACATAACCGTATTACTGCAAGAATACCTTTGCAGCCTTTTAACTTAAGTGAAACTAAAGAGTATCTAAGGTATTCAGGAGTCAATCTTAATCACCAGCAGATATTACAGATCTATATGGACATGGGAGGGATACCACACTACCTTAAGGAAGTAAGTCAAGGATTATCAGCAGCACAAAATATTAATGCGATCTGTTTTCAGAAGGAAGGTTTGTTATTTGATGAATTTGATATGTTGTTCCACTCGTTGTATGAAGAACCAGAAATATATATAAATATTATTCGTGCGATTGCAAGAAAGCCAAAAGGGATCAGCAGGAAAGAACTTATAAAAGCAACTAAAATCACTGAAGGTGGGTACTTAACTACTAAACTAAGGAGCTTAGAAGCAGCAGGATTTATTGGAGGTTTTTTACCACTGAATAAGGCAAAGAGAGGAGTATATTACAGGGTAATGGACGAATATGTGTTATTTTATCTAACGTGGATTGAACCATTCAGAGAAGTAATGAAAAAGGCAATAACAAGTGATGTTCATTATTGGGAGTTAGCAATAAAAAAACCAGCTTGGCTAACATGGACAGGACAAGCATTTGAAGCAGTGTGTTTTAAACATGCCAATACGATTAAAAGAAAACTAGAGATGGAACATATACTAACTGTATGTGGTGAGTGGCAATATCACCCAGAGAAAGACAGCGAAGAAAGTGGTGCTCAGATAGACTTGGTGTTTGATCGAGAGGATGGATGTACGACACTTTGTGAAATAAAATACAGTGATAAGCCTTATACGATAACAAAAGAATATATAGAACAGTTAAGAAAAAAAGAGGCAATTTATAAAGAGAAAACTAGGTCAAAGAAACAAATATTTTGGGTACTTATTGCTGCAAACGGAGCGACTGAAAACCAGCACTTGAAAGATATAATCAACAAAGTGATTACGTTAGAAGATTTATTTTAACTTAACATCAAAATTTTAGAAAAACTTAAGCAGTTTTTTTAAGTAACAAATATAGGAGAAAAAACATGACAAGTATAACTGAAACAAATAATTTAGCAGTTGTGTTAAAAGTCAATAGAGAAATGAAAAATACTGAAAAATAATTTTTACTTGGTGGGCTATAAAGCCAAAGATGCTTTTAACATATTTTACGTAATTTCGGAGGATTTATTGATGCAGGCAGCCAAGGCACGACAAAATATATAAACCTACAAAGCTAAAGCTATTCCGCGGACTATAGCAACTACAAATTCAGCGGAAAAAACAAAATTAATAACTTTATCAGCCAAAATTTCCAGGAGAAAAACATGTCTTGTATAACTGAACCAAATAATCTTGGTGACCTCTTAAAATATGAGGCATCAAATCTATACTCACGTGACCAAATTACTGTTGCTAAGGGACAAAACCTAAAGCTTGGAGCAGTGGTTAGCAAAAAGACAGATGATGGGGGCTTTATAAGAGCTCTAAATCCGCTAGGCACAGATGGTACTCAAACAGCAATAGGTGTGATTATAAACGATGTAAATAGTAAAGATGCAGATATTAAAGCAGTAATCATTACTCGCGTAGCTTTACTTGCTGATCATGCAATTGTCTGGCCAGCAAATATAACTGAAGAGCAAAAAACAGCAGCAATAAAACAACTTGAAGAGAGGGGTATTATTGTCCGTAAAGGAATCTGAATTTTATATTAATTTTTAATAGGAGCTAAACATTATGCAAAATCCACTTTCAAATCCAGCATTCAATATGACAGCATTAACTGGAGCTATTAATATTTTACCAATTAGTTTTGGTCGAACTGAAAGTTTAAAACTTTTTCCGAGTAAATCAGTAAGGTTTCGCCATATTGCCATTGAAGAACAAAACGGTTTTTTAGCACTACTTCCAACTCAAGTTCCAGGAGCACCAGCAACTGTTGGAAAAATAAGTTGTAATATTTGATTTAAATTCTTTTAAAAAGTGTGGATGTGGATAAGTGCTTTCAGTCTGTGTAAGCGCACTTATCCACATCCACACTAATCTGCTAGTGTTGGATCTAAGCAGACTTAGGGCTGTATTCCTCAGTAAAAACCCTGTCATCTCTTACTAAAGAGTTAGCAAGTAAAAGTAACTTTCTCATAGCAGCAGTGGAAGCAACTTTATATGGTTTTTTATATTGATTATGTAACCTATCAAAAAAAGTTTTTATGAAAGAATTCCATTTCCGCGCACTAAGAATACACATATACAAGACTGTTCTAATTTGTGACCTACCGCCTTGAATGCACCTTTTTCCTTTATTAAAACCACTGTCTCGATTAAAAGGTGCAACTCCGGCAATGCTAGATATTTGCTTTCTTTGAAGAGTTCCTAATTCTGGCAGATAACAAATAATAGTAATAGCTGTGATTTTACTTACACCTGGTATACTAGTTATTGATATGTATTTTTTTTTAAGCTCTTGACTTTGTTCAATCAACTCAATCATCTCATCTTCTAAAACTTGAATTTGATTCTGTAATATGACAAGTAGCTCTTCCATTTGTTTGATTATGGATATATCAGTTACTTGATGAGCTTGAGTTTTTTGTATTTTTGCCATTTCTACTAGTTGATTTCTACGAGATAGCTTTTGCCTCAAGAAGTCAACATTACTAACTTTTAAAGGAGTAACGCGCATATCTGTATTATTAATATAACGTGAGATAATGCTGCAGTCTATTTTATCAGTTTTAGTAGCAATACCAAGGCTTTTTGCATAGTCTCTCACCCATCTAGGTTGAATTACATATACTTCGAAACCATGGCTTAGTAAAGTATAAGCACATAATTTTTCGTACCCACCAGTTGCTTCAAGTCCAACTTTGATTACATTATGTAAATGCAAAAAGTCGAGTATTTGATCAATAGCTTGAACGTTATTTTCAAATACTTTATAATGTCCAAGTGGATGAATGTGGATATCTAGTTTATTTTTGCTAACATCAATGCCAGCAATGATATTTGATAAATTCATAATTCCTCCATAGAATAACATGTAATACTGCATTTTCCACCCTTATATACGAGCCTAAAAGCTCAATCAGTTGTTCGGAACTTTTCAGTAAATAATCAGGGAAGAGAACCTTGCTAAATTACGGTCCTTTATGACCAAGGCGATCTACGGTTCCTCTTCTCTGCATGTTCTTAATATTACCACTTTGTAATATTTATGAACTTGTTTTTAACATATAAGGTGATCTTCTGAAATATGAAGTATATAGAGATTATACAAGAGAGGAAATAACCGTAGTCAAAGGACAAAACCTCAAACTTGGAACAGTTGTTGGCTATGATAAAGATAACATGATTAAGATAATAAATCCGACAGCCACAGATGGCACACAAACAGCAATAGGTGTAATAACAAGTGATGTAAACGCAACGGAAACCACCAAAGCAGTAATCATTACTCGTATAGCAATGCTAGCAGATCATGCGGTTGTGTGGCCAGCAAATATAACAGAAGAGCAGAAAGCTGCAGCAATAAAGCAACTTGAAGCACGAGGCGTTATCATCCGCAAGGGAGTTTAACGAGCTACCAGACTCAGCAACTTACATAGAAACAACTTAAAACACACAGCATTAAAGGGAAAGGGGGAAAGAATGCAAAATCCATTTACAAATCCAGCATTTAGTATGACGGAATTAACTAAAGCAATAAACATATTGCCGATAAATTATGGTCGAACAGAAAGCTTAAATTTATTTCCAAGTAGATCGGTAAGATTTCGACATATTACGATAGAAGAACACCACGGAGTTTTAACTTTATTACCAACACAAGTCCCAGGAGCACCAGCAACAGTAGGGAAAAGAGGAAAAAGGAAAATAAGGACGTTTACGATACCACATATTCCCCATGATGACGTAGTATTGCCTGAAGAAGTACAAGGAATAAGGGCATTTGGGTCAGAGAGTGAACTAAAAGCACTTGCAGATGTAGTAACCGATCATTTGCAATTGATGAGAAACAAACACGCAATAACGTTAGAACATTTGCGGATGGGGGCGTTAAAAGGGATTATTCTGGATGCTGATGGCAGTGAGTTATTAAACCTTTACAACGAATTTGAAATTACGCCAAAAGTAGTAAATTTTGCGCTGGGAACAGCAACCACCGATGTCAAGCGTAAGTGTCTGGAAGTATTGAGGCATGTTGAGGACAACTTAAGTGGTGAATATATGACCGGGATTCATGCGCTGGTAAGCCCAGAGTTTTTTGACGCTTTAACTTCTCATACCAAGGTAAAAGAAGCATACGAGAGATGGCAAGAAGGAGCAGCACTCCGGAACGACATGAGATCAGGATTTACGTTCTGTGGAATAACATTTGAGGAGTACAGAGGACAAGCAACTGACCCTGAAGGAAATGTGAGAAGGTTTATAGAAAAAGATACGGGGCACTGTTTTCCACTTGGTACAGCAAACACATTTACTACTTACTTTGCGCCAGCGGACTTCAATGAAACAGTAAATACACTAGGACAGCCGCTCTATGCAAAACAAGAGCCAAGAAGATTTGATAGAGGAACTGACCTTCATACCCAATCAAACCCTTTGCCGATGTGCCACCGTCCGGGGATATTAGTAAAAATCGTTGCAGCATAGAGGAGCCAAAAAGGAGAGAATGACTTTAATCAAACTCTCCTACCAATGTAGCCACTTTCTTAGCGTGCTTCTTAAATTACTATATAAAGGTAAGATGTGCAAATGGTTTTTGTAGGCAGAGCAACTACAAGAAAAGAGGTACGAAAAAGCTACCTACACAAGCTTTAGAAGTTTAGTAAGTATAAAGGAAGAATGCAAGGAAATATTAAGAGATTATTTAAAGATTGTTTTGCACATCTGGGAGAGCAAGCGTTGTATGAGTCAAAGGATAAGTCATACAAGGTACAGATATTAAAGCAACAGCCAGATAAATTATACGGGATTGGTGAAGGACAATTTGTAGGAGAAATTTTGACTTTAGAAGTAAGTGTGTTTGATGTATTAAAGCCAATGGTGGGAGATACTTTTTCCATAGGTAGTTGTAGATACAGAGTACACTCACCGCCGCTTAGGGATAATTCAGGAATAATCTGGAAAATTCAAGCGTCAGGGGTGTAAATGCGTATTAACGTTGAAGTTACCGGTAGTATTGAAAAGGTAATACAAAGTATAGATGCTGAAAGGAAAAAAGTGGAAAAAGCGACGGTGAGGGCATTAAACAAAACAGCACTATGGGTAAGATCGCAAACTGTCAAACAAGTTAGCGAAGAAAAACAAATACCAAAAAAAGCAATGAGAAAAAAGTTAAGTGTGGATAAAGCAAATAGAAAGCGTTTATGGTCAGTAGTGAAGCTGAGTTCGCAGTGGATAGGAGTAGCAAAACTTGGGAGTATAAAACAGACAAAGATAGGAGCAAAAGTAGGAAGCCGTATGTATGAAGGAGCATTTATAGCAACAATGAAAAATGGTCATATAGAAAAGAAGGTACATACCAATAGATGAAATTAAAGTAAACACGCAAGCTCGGGAAATAATGAAAGAGTTAGTTGATAATGAAGTAGAGAGAGTATTTGAGAAGTATTTTGATCAGCAAATGAGTTATATGAAATAATGTTCTGGGGAAATTTACATCAGGCAATTTGTAAAACGCTAAAAGAAGAAATCCCAGCAATACAAACGTGCGAAATGTATAGAGCAGAACGTCGGGAAATAATAGCGCCAGCAGTGTTTGTAGAGCTTGCAAGTTTAGAACCAGGAAAAGATCCGGGGACTGAGGAATTAGCGTTGAGGGCAAGATTTGAGGCAAGAGTAGTAGTTGATGGAACAGTCGAGGATTCTCAGGTAGTGGTAAGGTCACTGGCAGCGGAAGTTGCAAGGGTTGTAAGTAAAAATACTTGGAACGTGGAAAATGTTTCGCCAGGAGAATTTATATCTGCGGAAATTGACGGATTTAGGCCAGAGTTGGATGCGTATTTAGTGTGGTTAGTTGAATGGGTTCACGAGCTGCATTTGGGAGAATCAGTCTGGTTAGAGGGAAAAATTAAGCCACATACCATAAACGTGGGAAATATAAATGTTAGACCATAATTTTGCCATTGCAGAGCTAAATAGAAGGCTAGCGAATATTATTCGTATAGGTCTAGTGAAAGAAATCGACTATGAAAAAGCAAGAGTAAGGGTCAAAGTAGGAGAATTTTTAACAGATTGGTTACCATGGATTACTTGCCGAGCTGAAAGCTGGTCACCACCGAATATTGATGAGCAAGTGGTAGTGTTATCACCATTTGGGGAATTATCATTAGGAGTGGTGTTACCGGCAATATATCAGGAGAAATATCCGCCTCCGGAGAATAAAAAGGAAATAAATAGTGTAAAATTTCAAGATGGAACAAAATTATCGTACGACAAGGAGAATCATCATCTTGAGATTGAAGTAGTAGATAAAATAACGTTGAAAGTAGAAGGATCAAGCGTAGAGATGACAAAGGATGGAATAAAACTTAAGGCACAAAGAATAAATCTAAATTAGGAAAAGGAATGAATAAATCAGTTATATGCCTAGGAGATCACTGCGGGGAAGCGTTGCCGCATTTTTGTATAAGTGGAAGCAGAGATATATTTGTAAACGGAAGACCAGTTTGTCGGCAAGGAGATAGTTTTACAGAAGGTAAGGTAATGGCACAAGGGTCAAAAACAGTGTTTGCAAATGGTCATGGTATAGGAAGAGTTGGGGATTCAGTATCTTGTGGTTTTAAGGTAATAAGTGGAAGTAGTAATGTTTTTTCAGAATAAAAATAAACCATGTGCTATACTTACCAAAAGTAAAATTATGAACATGGATATAACTACTAGCCTATTAGGAGACGTTAGTAATTTAATAGATAGAGCAAAGAATCATCTTTCTGTTCAATTCAATTCTACTCTAGTATTGTTAAACTGGGAAATTGGCTCCAGAATTGATCAAGATATCCTAAAGCACAAACGTGCAGATTATGGGAAGCAAATCATCTCCCAACTTGCAAAAGAACTTCAGATGAAATATGGACGTGGATTTGATAGAGCTTCATTGTTTCGGATGGTGCAATTTTCCAAATTCTTTCCCGATCAAGAAATTGTCGCGACACTGTCACAACAATTGAGTTGGTCACATTTTGTAGAAATTATTGCAATTTCTGATGAGCTGAAGCGTAATTATTATATAGAAATGTGTCGTATTGAAAGATGGAGTGTTAGAGCACTACGTAGTAGAATCGATACCATGTTGTATGAACGTACAGCACTAGCAAAAAAGCCTGAGGACTTCATAAGACAAAGCATCAAACAGTTACGTGAAGAAAATACGTTAGCCCCCGAATTCATTTTTCACGATCCATACTTCCTTAACTTTGTGGAATTGCCATCAAGTCATAGTGAGACTGATCTAGAAAATACGATTTTGGATGAATTGGTAAAATTTTTACAAGAGTTTGGTAATGATTTTTGTTTTGTGACACGTCAAAAAAGGATGAGTACCGAAAGAATTGATAGGTATTTAGACTTGCTATTTTTTCATAGGGGATTAAGGCGCCTTATTGCAATAGAACTAAAAATTGGTCGATTTGAACCAGCTTATAAAGGACAGATGGAATGGTACTTAAATTGGTTAGATAAAAATGAACGAAAACCAGATGAAGAAAAACCCCTAGGGATTATTTTGTGTGCTGATAAGGATCAAGAAGATATAGAATACCTGGAGCTTGAAGGATCTAATATTCATGTTGCACAGTATTTAAGACAGTTGCCTCCTAAGGAAATCCTTGAGGAGAAGTTGAGAAAAGCTATCTCTATAGCTCGTGAAAAACACGCAAGTACTAAGAAGAAAATGATTAAACAGATATAACACAAAAGGCAACGTGTTTATGCGAGGAATGGACGTTAATACTGGAAAAGAGTTAGAAGGAATAGAACATTTAAAGCAATCAATAGTTAATATTTTAACTACTCCTATTAACAGCAGAATAATGCGCAGGAACTATGGGTCAAGATTACTTGAGTTAGTTGACCGGCCAATCAATCGTGATTTTACGTTAGAAATTTACGCAGCAACAGCAGAAGCACTACAAAAGTGGGAAAAGAGATTTAAGTTAGAAAAAGTAAAAATAACAGAAGTGAAAGAAGGAAAAGTAACGCTTGACCTAGAAGGATTGTACTTACCAATGGGGGAAAAGATTCGCTTTGATGGAGTTGTGGTATAAAGATGGAGCAGCCTAACATTATTGAGCCACTGAACTTCGAAGAAATCTTTTCACGTATGAAGGAGGAGTTGATACGTCGAGACTCAAGTTTTACAGCATTAGTAGAAAGTGACCCAGCAATAAAGATTTTAGAGGTAGCAGCATGGCGAGAACTTTTGCTGAGAGAAAGAATAAACGAAGCAGCAAGGGGCAACTTACTTAAGTTTGCAAGGGGAGAAGAACTTGATGATTTAGCTGAATTTTACGGAGTGGAAAGGGAGAACGGGGAAAAGGATGAACGATTTAGAAAAAGAATCAAGGCAAGAATAGTTGGCTCAAGCACAGGAGGAAATTATCGGTATTATGCATTATCAGCAGATACGAGAGTAAAAGATGCATTAGTAGAATCACCTGTACCAGGAAAAGTACAAGTTTCAATCTTATCCACAGAATTATCCACACTGCCAGAAGAATTACTAGAAATTGTCAGAAATCAGCTAAACAGGGAGGATGTGAGGATTTTAACAGATACAATAGAAGTGGTAAGTTGCAATATTATAGAAATAGATATCCACAGTAAAATTAGCATTAAAAGACCAGATATTATTGAAACGGTGAAGAAGCAATTTATAGAAAAATTTGAAACAACGAAAAGATTAGGATGGAAAGTAACGAAATCATGGATTATAGCCAACCTGTTTGTGGATGGGGTAGAAAACGTAGAATTAATCGAGCCAAGAGAGGATGTTGTGGTACTGGGGAATGAGTGTGCTGCCTTAAGAAGTTTAAATGTTGAGTTGAATTAATGCTATTACCACCAAACGCAACAAAGCAAGAAAAAGCGCTGATTGATGCAATCGATTACAAAGTAGACCCAAGCTGTGTAAAAGGATTTAAATTTAGCCTAGGGGAAAAAATATTGCCGTGGTTGGTTGAAGAATATGGATTGGGGGAAATTCTACGCTGGGTAAAAGACAAAAGAAAGGCGATAAAAGAAGGAATAAAATTTCAGCGTTTGAGAGGAACACCAGCATCGCTGAAAATAGCACTGAAGTGGGCAAATATAGAAGATATTACAATTATTGAAGAGCCACCCGGAGAACACTTTTTTGAATTACAGATAGGGATAAAAGATGTTCCGAACGACTTCTTCGTTGATGCAGTAGTAGAATTAGCAAAACTATCATTGCCAGCAAGATCACGGCTAATGAGGATTTTTAACGATTATTATAATGCGCAGAGATTTATATTGGATGAGAGTTTATTTGGAGATCTTCTTTCTGACTATTCGGGGGTAAAAATAGAAAAAGATGGACCAGTGTTATCATTTGGGAGAGTAAATTTTTTCAGGTCTAGTGGTCCAGTTATTAGGATTATAGAAAACTATCTACGCGATCATTATGAGCAGGCATTAAGTAATGATCTGTATAGGCTAGATGTAGCAATACTTGGAGAAACCGAGCCTCACACAAAGAATTATAACGGTATTTATGAAAGAAGTCATCAGTGGAATAATTTAAAAACGTTATATCCGCTACCACAGAGCTTATTACCTGAGATTAAGTTTGCTAAAGCGCAGATAGTATTATCGGACAGTTGGAGTTTAGGAGAAATAAACGCATGTTTTCCAGTAAGTAGTATAGAAGAGAGGGGAAAAAGGTTTTTACTAGGAAGTGATAAGCTATCTGAACAACTGTGGAATTTAAAATACAAGCCAATTTTAGAAAGATTTTTTGCCGTTCACCACTATCAAGTAAAGAATTTCTCTACCCCCAAAATAATAAGATTTAGCGTAGCAGAACACTACATTCATTTTGAAAACGAATTGGATTCAAAGCAAAAAAATGCAACATACGAGCTAGAAAACTACATTTTAGTGTTTTACCCAGGTGTACTAACATGGCATGAACATCGACATTTGAACAGGTCCTGGGAAGAAAAACAACCTATATGCTTAATGAATTAAATACATATATTTATATCTTCATATACTACATTAACATTCGGTAAAAATGTGTGTTTTTTGAAAAAAAGAAGTTGCTTTTCCATGCCAAAACAGCTATAAATTAGGTAGGTGTAGGTAAACATAAGAAATTGATCTTGCACTGAAGTGAGCCAAATTGGCGACTTTATGTATGTTTTTATAGTGGGGTAACTAAAATGTTCAATTTAAATAAAAGACTGGAAAAATTAAAGGAGAATTCATTTCGTGGAATAAATGAAAAAGACGCAGCAGGTTGCACAATATTGCACCGAGCAGCACAAGTGTCAAATCCAGAAGTAATAAAGTTATTAATAGAAAAAGGTGCAGGTACAAACGATAGAAACAATAGAGGCGAGACACCATTGCACCTAGCGGCATTCTATGGAAAGGTAGAGAATGTAAAAGCACTGATAGAAGGAGGAGCAAATGTAAATGCTATAGATGATGGAGGATATACGGCATTACATAGTGCGAGCTTAATGAGTTGTGAAAAGACAGTAAGGGAGCTAATAAAAGCAGGGTCGAATGTTAATACTGGGAACTACATAGGAAGGACCCCCTACATGAAGCAGTATTTATGAGGGAAATAGTGAACGTGAGGGCAATATTAGAAGCGGGAGGTGACGTAAATGCGAAAGACCAAAAAGGATATACACCACTACATATAGCATGCAAGACAGGAGAAACAAAAGAGATAATAAAAGAGCTAGTAAAAGCTGGAGCAAATGTAGAGCAAAAGGATAAATTTGGCAAAACAGCAATGTATTATGCGAGAACTGAAGAGTTGCTAGAAAAACTAAGGGAGTTGTCGGAGCGGACAGTAGATGCGATATTTAGCCTAGATTTAAAAGAAAAAGGAGAAAGAAGGTTTGAAGAAATAAGGGAAAAGTTAGAAGAAGCGCCATTGGTCAAGAAGGCACTGATGGAAGTGGAAAAAGAGCTAGAAGATATGGATGAGAAGATAAAAGGGCTATAAAAAGAGCTTTCTGTAAGAGAAGGGAGTAAAAGGGTTGGCTACAAGATAATAGGAAAAATAGGAAGCCTAAATTTAAAAGAAAAAGCTGACAACAGCAGGAGAGGAACCGCTTATTATTTAACAGATTAAGTATATAGATTTATATCTTAATCTAATATGCGAAAAAAATGTGTATATTTTGTAAAAAAAACTTGCTTTTTATGCCAAAACAGCCCTAAGTGAAAAAGTAGCTAGTAAACAAACAAGATTTGCTAAGCGCTAAAGTGAGCCAAATTGGAGGCACTTTAAATTGCATTAATAGCTGAGGAACATTATGGTAAAATTTAGTAAGAAAGAAAGAGAAGAGTTTAATAAGTCGTGGAAAGAAGTATTAGATAACTCAATAGAAAATATTAATAAAAAAGACACAAAAGGAAGGACGATATTGCATTACGCGGTGGGAATGCCAGATCCAAAAAAAGTGAGGTTATTAATCAAAAAAGGAGCAGATATAAATGTGGCAGATGCGGGACAATATAGACCATTGCACTTAGCAGTAATGGGACAACGTGTAGAAAATACAAAGGAGCTGATAAAGGCAGGAGTAGAGGTAAACGCAGTGGAACGAAGTAGCAAATTTGCCGCGTTACACCTGGCATGCATGGTAAGTGAGGTAAAAATAGTAGAAGAGCTAGTAAAAGCGGGAGCAAATGTAGAGCAAAAGGATAAATTTGGCAAAACGGCAATGGATTATGCGAGAAATAATAAAGAGATAAAAGAAGTGTTAGAGAACGTAAAAATCGCAAATAAACAGAGGGAGTTCATAGAAAAAACAAGGGAAAGTACGACAGCAGGTGTAAAAGAAGAGCTTGTGGATGAGAAAGTGCTATAGCGTTTAAAAATTCAGAAGTGCTGTGTTTGAAAAGGTGATTATATGGAAAAAAAAGTAGAAAAAGAAGTGAAATGTTTAGAGAAAAAAGCGTTGGAAGAGCTGAGGAAAATATGGAGAAAGGTATTTGGGGAAGAAGCACCTAAATACACAAAGAAATATTTGATATCGAGGTTAGCATATAGGTTACAGGAGAAAGCGTATGGAGAAATATCAAGAAAAGGGGCAAAAAGACTAGAATACCTAGCAGATCGGCTAGAGAAGGGAAAAAGAATAAGTAGCGATAAACTGCCAGTAGAGGGAACAGAGTTGATATTAGAGAGAGGAGAAGAAGTCCACGTTGTAATGGTAACAAATACAGGATTGATCTACCGAGAAGAGTTTTATACGTCATTATCAGCAGTAGCAGGAAAAATAATGGGAATGAGCTACAATGGACCGCTCTTGTTTGGAATGAGAGAAAAGGAGAAAAAATGCTAAAAGAGGTAAGATGTGCAATATATACGCGAAAATCAAATGAAGACGGTCTAGAGCAAAAGTTTAATAGTTTAGATGCGCAAAGGGTTGCATGTGAAAAATATATAAAAAGCCGAGAAGGGTGGGTAGCACTGGCCAAAAGGTACGATGATGGAGGCTATTCAGGAAGTAATTTAAATAGACCAGCGATAAAGGAATTATTTGAAGATGTAAAAACCGGAGAAGTGGACTGTGTGGTAGTGTATACGCTAGACAGGTTATCAAGAGAAACAAAGGACTGCATAGAGGTAACGTCATTTTTTAGAAGGCACCGGATAAGTTTTGTAGCGGTAACACAAATATTTGACAATAATACGCCAATGGGAAAATTTGTGCAAACAGTGTTATCAGGAGCAGCGCAACTAGAAAGAGAAATGATAGTAGAGAGGGTAAAAAATAAAATAGCAACATCGAAAGAACAAGGGCTATGGATGGGAGGAACTTTGCCACTAGGGTATGATGTAAAAGATAAAGAATTAATAATAAATGAGAAAGAAGCAAAGACAGTGAAGCATATATTTGAAAGGTATGTAGAGCTGAAGTCAATGGCAGAGTTGGCAAGGGAGTTAAACAGAGAAGGATATCGAACGAAAGCAAAGTCAGATATCTTTAAAAAAGCAACGGTGAGGAGAATAATAACAAATCCGATATATATGGGAAAAGTACGGCATTATGAAAAACAGTATGAAGGAAAGCATGAGGCGATAATAGAAGAGGAAAAATGGCAAAAAGCGCAGGAATTGATAAAGAATCAACCATATAGAAAAGCAAAATATGAGGAAGCGTTGCTTAGGGGAATAATTAAGTGCAAGAGCTGTGATGTAAACATGACTCTGACGTACTCAAAAAAGGAGAATAAGAGATATCGATATTACGTATGCAACAATCATTTAAGGGGAAAAAATTGTGAATCAGTAAATCGAACAATAGTAGCGGGAAAAGTAGAGAAAGAAGCAATGAAGAGAGCAGAAGATTTATATGAAAAATGGGGAGAAAAGACCGAAGAAAAATGGGAAAATTTAAGTTTTGGAAAGCAGAAAGAAGTAGTGAAAAAGTTAATAAAGGGAGTAATGGTAAAAGAAGATGGAATAGAGGTGCACTCTGAGTCAGAAGAAAAATTTATACCAATGGGGTTAAAAAAGAAAGGAAATAAATGCACAGTAGTAGAACCAGAAGGTAAAACAAACAATGCACTACTGAAAGCAGTGGTAAGGGCCCATCTGTGGAAACGGCAACTAGAAGAGGAAAAATATGCAAGTGTGAAGGAGCTGAGTACCAAAATTAATATAGGTACAAGACGAATACAACAAATTTTAAGATTGAATTATTTAGCTCCGAAGATTAAGGAAGACATAATAAATGGGAGACAGCCAAGAAGCTTGAAGTTAGTGGATTTGAGAGAAATACCGGTGTTATGGAGTGAGCAAATGGAGAAATTCTATGGTCTTGATTTATAAAAGCAACAGATCGAAAAGAGTATGTGCCAGAAAACCAATACTTCAAAAATTGAGGGAAATCAGTATTAAAGGCTTAATTATATAACAAAAATAGTGATAATCTTAAATCTACATACAAAACCATCTAAAAAACTCAAAATGCTTCAATAAAACAAGAACAAATGTTCCTGAAATCAATTTTCAGTTGGGACCATATTAAGGAGTATAGCTCATTTAAAAAACAAATATGCAACAAAACCAGAACATATAGTCCTGGAATAACAGAGGGAGTGTTAAATAAACTGTGTCAAACCGCATTTTTAGTTCAACTCAATTTTCAATCTGCCAGGAAAGAAAACATCAAGTTGAGAGATAGTTAATGCCCAATCATGTACAGGCATCGTCCACTTTTCCTCTGCCTTCTTTATAGCACAATATACCTGCTTATACAAGGCATTTATGCTGGTAAATGAGCCTTTGGTCTTAGTGAATTTCCTAATTTGCCTATGTAGCCCCTCTATGGGATTGGTGGTGTAGATTATCCTCCTAACTGGACCAGAATACTTAAAATAACCAGACAAGTTTTCCCAATTATTCTGCCAAGATTTTATAACCATAGGGTACTTTGTGCCCCATTTTTCATCCAATTCCAACAGATAATTCTCGGCAATTTCCTTGCTTGAAGCTTGATATACCTTCTTTAAATCGCTCAAAAAACTCTTCGCATCTTTACTGGCCACATACTTCAGTGAGTTGCGTATCTGATGCACTATACACATCTGCACTTCCGCATTAGGAAAGACACTGTTTATAGCTGCAGGAAAGCTTTTCAGCCCATCAACGCAGGCAATAAGGATATCTTCTACTCCTCTTTCTTTGAGGTCATTTAGCACTCCCAACCAGAAGTTAGCTCCTTCACTTTCAGCCAAATAAAAACCTAATACTTCTTTTTTGCCATTTTGATCTATGCCTAATATGTTATACATGCATTTACTTACGCAATGCCCGTCCTCTTTGACTTTAAAAAACCATGAAAACTATCGGATATACAGACTGCAGCGGGCGACTACGCCATTCGTTGATTACTGGTAGCAATTTGTCAGTAATACTTGATATCTCTGCCACCGATATTTTGTGATCATAAATTTCCTCAACATGTGACACTATATCTCTATAGCCCATACCACTGGCAAATGTGCTCAAAATCTTCGTTTCAAGCTCTGGATGTAAGTTTGTTTGCCTTTTTTTGACTATTTGTGGTTCGAAACTTCCTTCCCTATCTCTTGGCGTCAAAAGCTCAAATGACCCTGCGCTTGTACGTAAAGTCTTTGCATTCCTCCCATTTCTTCGATTATTCTCTTCGCTTTCAGCCGACAAGTGGTTTTCTATTTCACCTTCCAGGCTTACCTCCAGCAACTTTTTTATAAACGGTGTTAATGCTCCATCTCTTCCTGTCAACGGTCTTCCTTCTCGTATAGACGACAGGATATTTGTTTCTAATTCTTTATAATCTACCAAACCGGTAGTTCTGTTTACTACTTTCTGACTCATTGTCAAACCTCCATTTTTTTATATCAATTTATTACTTTTTTTTCGGTTTGACACAGTTTATTTAACACTCCCATCGTTTGATCGGTAATGCTAACTACGTCAACTTACTTATTGCCGATTTTATTTCCAGTTTAGGTGATTGGATGATAATACCCATTATTGCCTCATTATTCATCTATGATATTGGCTTACCATCACAAATGCTCGCTATTGTTGAGATTGCTATGGCAGCTCCAAGCGTCTTTTTTGGTTCAATTATAGGAGTATCAGTAGATAATAAAAATCCAATACCTATTTTGATTTATTCTGATGTTTTTCGAGCAGCTTTATCTATTATTTTGTATTTTTCAGCTTATCATTATAAGATAATTTTGTTACTACTATTCTTAGAGGGAATATGCCGTTGTTTTTTCTTACCTTCTAGACAAATAGCATTAAAAGTAATGGTTCTTAATGATTTATTGCCAAGAGCATCAGGTTTTTTGCATACCTCGAACCAATTTGCAAAAATTATTGGTCCTGCATTCGGCGGTTTGTTGATCTTATATTGTGATATAGATTTTCTGTTTATTGTTAATGCCTTCACTTTTTTAGTATCTGCATGCTTTATTAAAGCTATTAGCTTACCTGTGGAATTTACAGAAACAAAATTAACTAATAATAAGGTTAGTAAATTGTCTTTTATATATAAGAAGCTGATAAATGTGGGCAATACAATTAAAAATAATAAACTTTTAAATGTTGTTATTATTAACAGTGCATTAAGATTTGCCATAATATTTGTATTCGATTTTTATATAATAGTTTTAAACAAATTCATGAATTTTAATGCATCAATATATGCAATAGCAATAAGTGCTATTGGAGTAGGTAGTGTTGTCGGTTCAGTAATAGTTACTACTTATATTGCCCGTTTTAGATATATTGCATTAATTTCTGCAGGGCAAATCTTTGGTGGGTTATTATTATTGCTTTTAGGGTTATTGGCTTTTTATCAGATAAATTTGTCTGTATATTTTTATGTATTAATATGGCTTTTATTTGGGATAACAGGAGCACTTATTAATATACCATACGCTATTCTATTACAGACGGAAGTTGAACAAAATATAATAGGCTCAGTTTCTGCATTCAGTGAATCTATTCAAAACTTTTTCATGATTATATCTCCTTTAATTGGTGCATTGTTAACCAATTTTATTACGATTGATATAATGTTTTTACTAGTTGGTTTGTTGTTAGTATTGCTAGGGCTATCATTAATAATGAATAATCAAAGGTTATCACTTAAGTGACCTTACCCAGAAAAAGTGGAGAGAAAGTTGAGACGTTTTATAGTATAGCTCTTTTCACAATAATCCGATCACTATACGCTGCTTGCCTACTGACTTCCACCATAGCCATGAATCCGTATCTTACCTAATTTGGATTATTATGAGAAGGGCTATAAGTTAATGATTTATAGATTCTTCCAAAGAAATTATCTCATTTTACTTTTTTAAAAAATTTACTTGATGATTATGACCATTTTTTTTGATTTATATTGGGTTTAAAGAAGATTCAATAATTGGCTGTTCTACATCTCTCACTTTCTCGAGCTTGGTATTTGGCTTGAACGAATTGTACAGTGCAAAACCTATACACGCTAATCCAACTATTCCCCCAATCACCGCTATGGCATACATTTTCAATATACAAGCTACAATACCACAGACTAGTAATGCCGCACCAACACTACCAGCCAAGATTGCTCGTCTTTGTTGCATTGATGGTTTTTCTTTTTTGTCTGCAGTATTTTCTTTGCTAGATCCATTATCAAAACATGCAGCAGAAGAAAGGCTGTTGGAAGCATTTGGCTCTTGTATGTCAGTTTCTGTTACAGCAGTTTCATTTTTTTCGCATATTCCAGTATTATCGAGCTTTTCTATTGAAGCAGCGATGTGCTCTATAGCTATTGTATTACTTTCATTACTATTTTCGCATGGCTCAAGATATTTATGTTCTATAGATTCTTCAAGACTACTTTCATTATTATTTTCATATGCGTTAGCCGGTGCCTCGATATTACCGATAGTATCTTGAAGCACTTTTTCACTTCTAGCTGTAGTAGTTTTGGCTGTTACAACAGTGGGCTGCTGGGTTGCTCTCTTATTAAGAATATTTCCCAGTTCTCTTACAGCTTCACTATTTTCACACGCTTCAGCATAGGTGAATGGGGTGTAAGTCATTTCCTTGCTATTTGAATGTTTTATAATTATTCTCTTTTTTAGAATATCTTTCAAAATACCATTTTCCTCAGAGATCTTTAACACTGCTCTAATCATGTCATTGTCTCTACGTGATATAGCATCTGTAAGTATTGTATGAATTTCTTCCCGACCATCTGAATGTTTTGTGGTCATCTCTTCATTCAGAACTTCCTTTAATAGTTTTTGTTTTTTGGCTTCTTCTAAAAGATCTTTTACAGCTTGATTATTTTTATGACTTATAGCATAATGTAGTAGTGACAACGTCTCCTCTCTACCATGATACTCGTAAGTTATTTTTGCTAAAAGAATTGTGCTTGCGTTATAGCTGGACTTTTTGAATATTCCATTTTTGAACTTTTCGGCAACACCTTCCCCTTCTTCTATTTTTCTTGCTAGTTTTTGTATATTCTTTCTATCTTTATCTGTTAACTCATATATATCACATACTAATGTCAGTTTTGACGTTTTCATAATGTTTTCCCCTATTAAGATTTATTGATTTAGTGGTAGTAGTTGCAGTTGCTCACCCCATAAAGTTGGTGCTTTCTTTCAATCAAAGGTATTCTACTGTTTTAAATTCCATGTAAAGATTTAGCTTATCTTTTACATCTAAACAGCATTAACACGATTTGCCTTTTTGTAGATGAGTAATTCTCTAGGGATTATCCTATTGAATTCTATGATATTATTTTTTGTAACATTGTCTAAAGTGCCCAGACACTGGGATCCAGCTTCTATGCAACTTAATTAAAAACGTTTGTTTTAGCGTAAGACAACTACCTTTAGCTCATCAGCTCAGTTATAAGCAAAATTTCTGGATCCCAGTGTCTGGGCACTGGGATGACACCATTTGCTGTGCAATTTACCTTCAAAAATGAATGTTCGTACAGCTATGTGTCAGCTACTTGCATGACACCCTGCTGGTGGGACAATGTTTGTATAGTTGTGCGTCACGCGCTGGAATGACGAATTACTTAACCGTCATACCGTCACGGTATCTCCTAGCATAGATCCCGCTAACACGTAGCGGGATGACGAATTTGTATCGGAAAACAAGTAGCATGACGGTTTGTCAAATGTCTCTCAGTTTCTCAAAAAAATCCTTTAACAAAAAAGAGCATTCTGTTTCTAATATCCCACCATAAACTTCAGGTATATGGCTGCAAAATTGAAATATCTTAGCACCATTTTCAATTCCTCCACCTTTTGGATTATAAGCTCCAAAGTACAATCGTTTAATCCTGGCAAAGGAAATAGCTTGAGCACACATCGGACATGGTTCTAATGTTACGTATATGTCAGAATCATAAAGCGTTGAAGTTGAGAGCAACTCACATGCCTGCTTGATCGCTAACATCTCTGCATGTGCAGTTGGATCGTTGGATATGTTGTGTGCAGAAGAAACGACATTGCTTCCACTAACTATTACGGCACCTATGGGAACCTCATCATTTTTTTGAGCAAGTTTGGCTTGCTCTATGGCAAGCTCCATATATTGATACTTGAACACTTTCCTTTGCTAATCTTCTTTTTTTAAATTTTATTAACTGCTGCCTTAATAAACGATATAAAAAGAGGATGAGGAGAAAACGGCTTTGATTGAAACTCTGGATGAAACTGCACACCAATAAACCACGGATGACTCTCTAACTCCACTGCCTCTATACATGTTCCATCTTCTGATATGCCACTGCATAGCAGCCCATTTTTTTCCAAATCATCTTTATAATCTGAATTGATTATGTATCTATGTCTGTGTCTTTCTGAAATAGTAGTGTTACTATATGCATCCATCATTTTAGAGCTTGCATTTATATTACATTTGTATGCCCCAAGTCTCATGGTTCCACCAAGATCGTCATCTTGATCGCCAGCTAACTTAACGATTGGATGTTTACAGTTATGAAATTCTTCAGAGTGTGCATCTTCAAGCTTAACAACATTACGAGCAAACTCAATAATTGCAAGCTGCATACCAAGGCAAATTCCGAAAAATGGGATATTATTTGTACGGGCATAATTTATTGCTAATATTTTACTCTCTACTCCGTCATCACCAAACCCCCCTGGGACAAGAATTGCATGAGAATTCTGTAACTTCTCCCCTATAAGCTTTTCATTTATAGGTTTTTCTTCCTTCTCTCTTGAGTTAACCCAATTTATCTTTACTTTGACTTTATTACTAATCGCACCATGATTTAATGCTTCAACTAGTGATTTATACGCATCAGGGAATTCGGTGTATTTTCCCACTATAGACACAGTAACTTCCTGTGTTGGGTGCCTTATGGAATGCACTATTTGATCCCATTCAATCAAGCTTGGTTTTGGCTCACTTAAATGAAAGTGCTCCAAAATTTGCGTATCAAGCCCACATTGGCTATACAACACCGGTAACTCATATATATGACTCACATCAGGAGCAGGTATCACATTGGACAAAGAAACATTGCAAAGCTTAGCTATTTTCTCTCTGATTATCGAAAATTTCTTTCTCACTGCGGCATAATATAATATCTGGTTGTAACCCCGCGGAATTTAACTCTCGAACTGAATGCTGCGTTGGTTTTGTCTTTAATTCTTGCGCTGCGGCAAGATATGGTATTAAAGTTAAGTGAATAAGGATAACTCTTTGTTTTCCTAATGTGTAGTTAACTTGGCGTATAGCCTCCAAAAATGGTTGGCTTTCAATGTCACCTACAGTTCCGCCTATTTCACATATTACAAGATCTAAACCTTCCGTACCATTAAAAATGAACGATTTGATTAAATCTGTCACATGAGGAATGACTTGCACAGTTTTGCCCAGATAATCACCACGCCTCTCTTTCTTCAACAACTCATGATATATCTTACCAGTTGTTATATTGTCATCTTTTGTTGCTTTAATTCCAGTAAAACGCTCATAATGCCCAAGATCCAAATCAGTTTCAGCACCATCCTCGGTAACAAACACCTCTCCGTGCTGAGTTGGGTTCATTGTCCCAGGATCAATGTTGAGATACGGGTCAAGTTTTCTGATACGGATCTTAAAACCGTAAGCTTGAAGAAGCGCACCAACGCTTGAAGCAACTAAGCCTTTACCAAGCGATGACACAACTCCACCTGTGACAAAGATAAATTTAGCTTCCTTCATTAATTTTCAAATGGAACAGAAGTAGGTTCACTTTCTTGCTTTTTTTCTAATATAATTTTCTCTGCAATCGATTTTTTATGTACGTCTTTTGAATATAATCCTGACAATAGCAATGTGTTTATAATAAACAATCCAGCAACAATAGCCGTTATTCTGCTGAGCGGGTTTTCAGAAGATTTTACCGGAATCATCGAATTGACTCCCTGTTGTGTATTACTAAAACCACTTAACGAACTACTCCCAGGCGGCTGCAAGAGCACTAAAATTACTAACACAACAACCAATATTACTTGAAATATACTTAATACCGCTACTGACATTATAGATAGAGCTGAAAATAAAAATTTTAGGAGCATAAAGTGCATAAGTCAAGAACATCTGTCACCCAAGTAGCTTGGAATCTAAGTATGTATTTACTGCCTACCTTATTTTGGTTAGCATATGCATAAAACTGTGGGCTTAATATGTATCACATTTTAAAATACAAAGATTATGAACCAAAAATAGACGAAAGTGCTTTCATCGCAGGTGGTTCGCATATCATAGGCAAGGTTGAAATAGGAAAAGATGCGAGCATCTGGTTTAATTGTGTGGTCAGAGGGGACGTTGGATCAATAAAAATAGGTGATGGAACAAATATTCAAGATGGAACGGTAATTCATGTGGATAGAAACCCAGGTGGTGATACAACTATTGGCAATATGGTAACAGTGGGACATTTTTGTATGTTGCATGCATGTATGGTGCATGATAAAGCGTTTATTGGTATGGGCTCTACCGTGATGGACCATGCAGTTGTGGAGCCTGAAGCTATGGTAGCTGCTGGCTCGCTAGTGACACATGGAAAAGTAATAAAAAGTGGGGAAATATGGGCTGGCAGGCCAGCAAAGTTCTTCAAAAAAATGTCGAATGAAGAAATTAAACATATTACACAATCAGCACAAAATTATATTATGCTAATGAAGGAATATAAAAATTAAAGTTCGCGTGAGGCTAATTTATACTACCAACCCTATTGAGGGACTGCATAGACAGATTAGAAAATTCACTAAAACTAAGGGCTCATTTACTAGCTTGTACAAACAGGTATATTGTGCTATAAAAAAGGCAGAGCAAAATTGGACTATCCTAATTGGGCTTTAACTATATCTCAACTTGATATTTTCTTTCCTGGTAGATTGAAAATTGAGTTGAGTTAAAAATGCGGTTTGACACACTTTTTTGAACATTTCCTTATTGCCTGTTTTTACAATTTTGAATTGATTCCTTAGGTTATGCAAGAGGTCTATTGAGCAAATCCAATAATATCCTTGATTTCTTTTATATTATGGGTTGCAATTTCTGCTGCTTTCTTTGTACCTTTTTTTAATATTTCACGTAAATGGAATTGGTCTTTTAAAAGATCATTCATTCTCTCACGTATGGGTGATATAACACTGATAATTAAATCAGCTAACTCTTTTTTGAAGTGCTTCATGTCATGTTTGTTCACTTCTTCACATACTTTTTCCGCATTTACATTACTAAGCACTGAATAAATGTTTATCAAATTGCTTATTTCTGGTCGGCACTCTAAAGTAGCAAAATCAAAGCCTAGAATTGAATCTGTTTTTGCTTTTTCTATTTTTTTGACAATTAAATCATCCGTATCATCAAGGTTAATGCACGAATATTCTGAAGGGTCAGATTTACTCATCTTGCTTGTGCCATCTCTTAAGCTCATTATTCTTGATGTGCAATCCAAAGTTAAGATTTCAGGTACGATGAAATAATCCAGTTTATAATGATTGTTAAAAGCTGATGCAATATCACGTGCAAGCTCCAAATGCTGTTTTTGATCATCACCAACAGGAACGTATTTAGTTTGATACAACAATATATCTGCAGCCATAAGTACTGGATAACTATATAATCCAAGAGAGGCTTTTTGTTTATCGCCGCCAGCTTTATCTTTAAATTGAGTCATGCGATTAAGCCAACCAATTGGTGTATAGCACCCAAGCAGCCAGCCCAGTTCTGCATGACCACTAACCGTGGACTGATTAAAAATAATGGACTTTTCTGGATCTATTCCACATGCAATATAAGCTGCTGCTGTTTTGAAAATATTACTTTTTAATTCACTTGCGGGAAGCTTATTTGCTGTGATTGCATGTAGGTCGACAATACAAAAAAGAGATTTGTATTTATGCTGTAAGTCTATCCACTGTTTGATTGCACCAAGATAATTACCTAAATGTAGTACGCCACTTGGCTGGATACCTGAAAAGACAATACTTGTCATTATACATTTACCTCATGCTAATCGCTTCCACAATCAGCAGATTTCTTAGAAAGAATAACCATTGCAGGACGGAGCAACCTATTTTTGATAGTATAACCAGTCTGTAGTACTTCTATAATAGTGCCAGGCTCTTTTTCATTGTCTTCTCTTTCCACAACAGCTTGGTGTAAATTACTATCAAAAAGCTCACCAAGTGGATCTACTTCCTCTATTCCATGTTTTTTTAGATCATTTATAATTTTTTGATAAGCTACTTTAATCCCCTCATGAACAGGATCACCGTCTTTCAAAATTTCCATTACTTTTTTTAAATTGTCGCACGAGTCGATCATATCACGTGCAAATTTTGTGACTGCATAGTCACTTGCATCGCTAATTTGCTTTTGCATTATACGTTTGACGTTTTCATTATCTGCAACAGCACGGCGTAAATGATCTTCAAGCTGAGCTGCACGTTCTTTTAATGTATTGAGATCTTCATTTAAATCATCAGTTTGCTTATGGTTATCACTTTGTTGGTCGTCACCTTTCTGCCTATTTACCATATCGGCAAATTTCCTCTTTTTTTCTTTACTACTGTCTGACATATCACTATCCTTAAGAATCTAATAAATATATAGCAATTAATTCGAAAATATCAAGCACCAGCTACATTTGTCTTTCTATGCTCGCATTTAAAAAGTCAATTAAAGTAATTTTATAAAAAGAATCAGAAAAAGTACTAATATCATTTTGTGCCATATTAATGTAGTATCTAGCTTTTTCCATAGAAAGCTGAATGGCATTATGGTGATTAATATAGTGTAATGCTTGGTCAAAATTGTGTCTAGCTGAAGAAAAGCATTTTTCCCAGAATTTTTGCTCTGCTGGACTGCCCTTTTCGTATGCTATAATAGCAGGTAAGGTGACTTTACCTTCGAAAAAGTCTTTTCCGACTTGTTTTCCAGAAGTGCCTTGATTAGCAGTATAATCGAGCATATCATCAACTATTTGAAATGCCATACCAAAATTAAAACCAAAATTCTTTAGCCTCTCTGTTTCGTCATTTGTTGCACCAGATACTGTAGATGCAGCTTCACAGCATGCAGAAAATAAAGATGCTGTCTTTTCTCCAATGATATCAAAATAATTTTCCCTGACTGTGTGGGGGTCAAAACGTGTTGTCATCTGCTTTATTTCACCCTTCACAAGTAAATGCGATGCTTTAGATAAAATAGAGAGAATATTTAAATTTCCACACTCTATAAGCCATCTAAATGCTAGAGTCAACAATAGATCACCAACTAAAATGCTTGATTTATTTCCCCAAATCTTATTCGCTGTTTTAACTCCATGGCGTGCCTCACTTTCATCGAGCACATCATCATGAAGTAAAGTAGCATTGTGTATAAACTCTACCGATGCAGCAACGTTGATCCTATCCTCCCCAGAATAGTTTAGCATTTTACATATAATAAAAACTAGTTTAGGCCTTATTTTTTTTCCACCTGAACTAACAAGATGAGATATAATATCAGTAGCAAGCTTAGCACCTTCATCATTGACATTTTTGAAGATAAAGTCCTTCATAGCTGATAGATCAGAAGATACGACATCGTCTAATTTACCATTATTTGTTAAATCAGTATTTAGCATTTTAAAGAGACTTATGCTTCTTGTCCCTGTGCTTTCTCGTTCTCTACTTTCTTCTTTTCTGTTTTCTTTGGTTCTGTTTCTAAAGTTACTATGCCTTTTTTAATGAACCATAGTACTCTTTCAGTTGCTTGCGCGCCTACGCTTAGCCAATGTTTTAATCTATCAGCCTTCACCACAACACGATTTTTATTGTCTTTTGGTAACATTGGATCATATTGTCCTATTTTCTCAATAAAACGCCCATCTCTTGGTGCTCGTGAATCAGCTACAACTATCCTATAAAAAGGGCGTTTCTTTGCGCCAAACCTTGCCAACCTTATTTTAACTACCATGTTAACCTTTATTCATATATTAGTCACAATTTTATACAATGAGCCGTTTTAAGTCAAATGAATTATACAACTTTTGCACCTTATAATATAATTACCAATAATGTAGGGCAGCGCCGGGCGCACAGCTATACGAACATTCATTTTTGAAGGTAAATTGCACAGCAAATGGTGTCATTCCAGTCTGGAATCCAGCCTTTTCATAATCATTAAAACGTTGTATTTTAACATAAAACGGCTACTTTTATACTTAATAAAATTCCTGGATCCCAGACTGGGATGACATCCTTCCTAGTGAAGATTGCTCTCAAATCGCAATGTTCGTACAGTTGTGTGTCTCGGCACTGGATGCGTTTGAAGCAACTTATAAGATTTTTGACTATATATCATCAAGTATAGCGTGATTAACTTCGACTTTATACTTTGATTCCAGATAGCTAATTAATTGCTCTTTTAGCGATATCATCACACGTTTTCCGGTGTCAAGCGTGTTTAATTTACCATTTGATGAATGCATTTCTTTTAGAACACCTATTATAATTTCATTATTGTATTGAATAGGGTCTGTCACTGAACCAGTTGTTTTCATATTGAAAATCTCTTCTACAAAAGAAAAGGGGTAGTTTTGTTGATCCACTTCATTGCGTTGCATCTGCTGACCTTTAACTAATTCCACACCTTGAATTTCTTCCAAATCTGTTTTTTCTCTTAGTTGAACTGCAACCTCTTGCCCAATTTTAAACATTCTTTCTTTTATAAACTCACTACACCAAAGCTCTACCGCTAATGCCCTGCCTTCTTCAAAACTTTGCAATTTGGGTGGAACGATATCAATGATTTTTACACTAACAACAGCGTCCCCAACGCCCTTGAAATAACCTTTCTGATCCTTTTCTCGCGAAAAAATGAAAGAAATCAAATCACCAGAATCTCCTACGTTATTACCGCTTTGATCTTTTCCACTCGCATCTACTGGACCAATAGTTTGTATAGGTAAATTATATTCACTCAATATTTCTTCAATTTCTGAACCATTGTATATCTTATAGTTCACTTGGTTTATGAAATCATTGACTCTTTCAAAAGACTTTTGGTTAGTTAGAACTGACTTTATGTCTTTTTTTAAATCAACTAAGTCTTCATCAGAGATTTGATGCGCACTTTCCACTTTTATTATATGCCAACCAAAACTGCTTGCTAAAACTTCACTTACTTCACCTACTTTGAGAGCAAATACCTTTTCCCTCACGTCTTCTGGTAAAAAATCCTTAGTTATATTATTTACTCTAGTTTCCTCAAGTTTTGCTTTGCCAAACTCTCCTACTATCTGTTCAAAGCTTGTTTTACCCTCCTCAAATGCTCTTCTTGCTGTCTCAGCTTCTTCTTTGGTAGAAAATATTACATTGAATACATCTCTTTGATCTTTTAGTTCCTGTTGTTCTATTATACCATCAACTTCTTCATCTGAGATCTTGATTTGATCTTCAAAATACTTTTGGCCTAGGGAAATATATTGCGCAGTTCGATACTCAGGATAATAAAAATGGGATTTATTTCTTTCGTACAAATCAAGTAATGCTTGATCATCTGGTTCAGGAATGTTTGTAACTGCATCTTCAGTTATTTTAACAATATCAACCACTCTAGTTTGGTAGCGACTTTTGTATATCTGCTCATCAACTCTCTCGCCAAAAGTTACCGGATAATTATCTTTAAATAACGAAGTCATGAACATCATTGCAGGCAGAACTTTCTCTAGCTTTGCTATATACTCTTTCTCTGTCATATGCAGGTCATTTAGCGTTTCATGGAATTTATTTTTGTCAAATTCGCCTTTATCATTTTGAAAGTATTTGGTATTTTTAATATGGTTTTTTATAGACTCTTCTCAACTGTCAACCCCAGCTCACTAATTAGGTTAAACAATAGTTTTTGCTCTATAAGTGCGTTAAGCAAATCATATTTCAGCTTTTTTACTTGTTCTCTACTCGCATCAGATCCAGAAATTTGCTTTTCATAATTTTGATATAGTGATTTATACTCATCTGACGTTATAACTTCTTTTCCAACCCTAGCTACCTCTTCTTTTTCATCATCACCTGATAAAAGGTTGCCAATTCCCATGAAGACTAATAAGCAAGCTAAAAGGACAACGGTTACTTTAGTGAAAAAATTTTTAACATTCATTTTAAACTCAGTTAATTAATGGTTAATTATAGAATAGTGATAATTTAATTCTTGTAAACCTGTTGCTTTATTAGCCAATATATATAATATTACAATATATTAACTTAAAATTTAACTCTTTTCTTAAATAGAAACATATGTTTGACTAAGTTATACTATACCTTAAGAAGGGAAAATATTTTTTTGAATCGTTTGAAATATGCTTAAACGTAAGCGCATTTAATTAACTTAAGAGGTGGGAAGTGACAAACAAAAAGTCATTGAATGACAAAATTAATGCTTTTTTAGTTTTAATAGCTTATATTTTAGCTCTGTATAACAGTAAGGGATACTTTAAATGGGAGATGCTTTTTTGATGTCAATGGAATCTTCTAAGGGCAATAACGATGGAAATAAACAGTTTCTAATGCAAATAGCTGCTTGGTTAGTAGACAACACTGGTTTAACTTTTAATCAAATAGCACAATGCTGTAGGTTGGCCCTTGAAGAAGTACAAGACATAGCTGATGAGGAAATAGAAGTTGAAAAATATAACCCTATTATTTCTGGGGTAATTACTGAAAAAGAAATCGATGATTGCAAAAAAAATTCAAACCGTGTACCAAATTTGATTATAAAAAATATAAAAAAAGGAGTAAAGCGATTGGTAGCATTCTTGGCTTTGCCTCTACGGCAAGGCGTAGAGATAAACCTGATGCGATTTATTATTTAGTAAAAAAATTTCCTATCTTGGATAATAACGTTATAGCTAAATTAATTAGTACAACAAATTACACAGTTGAGCAAGTAAGAGATGGATCTCATCATAACATGCAAAATATAAAACCCCAAGATCCTGTACTACTTGGCTTATGTAGTCAAGAAAATTTAGAAGCAGAAGTGGAAAAAGCAAAAGTAGAAGAAGAGAAGCAAGAAAGGTTAAAAAATATAAAGAATAGCTATTGAAAATCCTCAAATTTTTGTGCTTTGTTAACATTAAATTAACTTGACTTGCTAGTGTTTATTAGTATAATGTAAGTAAAGTACGGGGTTTAATAATAATTAAGCTTAATACGCACTAAAACTAGCTCAGCCTAATTTATTATCTTATAGTCACATTTTAGGTTAGTAAGCATCAATTAAAATTTTTGGAGGATTATGACAACAATCAATGAAGATGTTTTGGCAAAAGGAAAGGTTACAGCTCAACCTGAAAAAAGTGAGCAAATTCACAATAACGATACAGTAAAACAGATGGTCAATGAAGGTACTAGAAAAACAGAAAAACATTAGATCTGAGCGAATTAAAAGAGAAAACAGCAGAAGAATTGTTAGAGTTAGCTGAAGAAAGAAAAATTTCAACTAACGGTAAAAGCAATGGTAGAATGCTAAAGCAGGAAATGATATTCAGCTTAATGAAGAAAATGAGCGAAGAAGGAGGCATAACCACAGGGAGTGGAATAGTGGAAATATTGCCTGATGGTTTCGGTTTCTTACGTTCAGCAAGTGCAAATTATGCTCCAAGTACCGATGATGTTTATATTTCTAACGGGCAAATAAAGAAGTTTAATTTACGTACAGGAGATATGGCATGTGGAGAAATAAGGCCACCTGGTGATAAAGAAAGATATTTTACTTTAACTAAGGTTCAAAGTATAAACTCTACTGAAGTCAGTGAATTAAGAAAGTACGTCCATTTTGATAATTTGCTTCCTCTTTATCCTGAGGAAAGCATAGTACTTGAGTGTAATAGTGGTGATGATAAAAAAGGCTTAAGCATGCGTGCTATAGATATAGTAGCTCCTCTTGGAAAAGGGCAAAGAGCGTTAGTAGTTGCTCCACCTCGCACAGGAAAAACTGTATTGCTTCAGCAAATGGCTAACTCTATAGCTATAAATCACCCTGAAATAGAATTAATAGTGTTACTTATAGATGAAAGACCTGAAGAAGTAACAGATATGATACGTTCTGTAAAAGGTGAGGTAGTGAGTTCTACGTTTGATGAGCCTGCTTACCGTCACGTACAGCTTGCTGAAATAGTAATAGAAAAAGCTAAAAGAATGGTTGAGCATAAAAAAGATGTGGTAATCCTACTTGACAATATTACTAGACTTGCACGTGCTTATAACGCTGTTATTCCTTCGTCTGGGAAAGTTCTAACTGGTGGTGTGGATTCAAATGCACTGCAGAGACCCAAGCGTTTTTTTGGAGCGGCTCGTAATATTGAAAATGGTGGTTCTTTGACAATCATTGCTACAGCTCTTATAGACACTGGTTCAAAAATGGATGAGGTTATTTTTGAAGAGTTTAAAGGTACAGGAAACGCTGAGATTATACTTGATAGAAAACTTTCTGATAAACGTATATTTCCAGCTATTGACATTACAAAATCCGGAACAAGGAAGGAAGAGCTATTAGTTGATAAGGCTATACTAAATAAAATATGGGTGTTGCGTAGAATACTCAATCCTATGGGATCTGTTGAAGCAATGGAATTTTTACGTGACAAACTACTTTTAACAAAGAGCAATGCTGACTTTTTTAACTCCATGAATCACTAAAAGTAAGCCAGTTATGATGGATATGCTGAGCAAAAAGTAAAACGCTTTTATAGTTAAAATAATTGTATCCGTTCAGGCAATGGCGAACTTAGGGAGCGTTAAATAAACTATACGCGTCAAGTTAAGAAGCAAAGGTAAGAAAATTCAATGAACTTAAGGTGGATACTCTAGTCTTTCTATATCTGTCTTTCACAGAAAATTGTGACCAGTTTGTGGTAAGTTTTTTCAGGAAAATTCTCAAATTATTAATTTTGCTGCTTAACGCTAAAAACAAGTAACCGTTCACGGATTGTGAGAATGAATAAAGAACTAAGCAGTCGTAACTTTTGGAAGGGATTTTGGCCATTGAGACGTGATGTCAAAAATATCGACAACATTCTTCCACGAACCTTTCCCCACGTTCCAACCAGGTGAAAAAGCTGTTTTTACGATAGCCGTCTAATTTGCCGTTCTGCAAGGTTGTTGATTGACTTCAGGCTTTCGTAAAAACTTCCACACTATATCCTCGGCCTTAACATCTTAATGGCCATTCTCAAACCATTCTCGTCATTTCATGAAAAAACCCTTCTTTCGCATTAGTTGTGTAGCATCTTTTAATATTAACAAGGCCTATAATAGTGCAGCACTGCCTTACGTATTGCCAATCCAAATTCTACTTGCTGTAAAATAACACAATCTGCTACATCGCTGCTAATCTCAATCCCTCTATTTATTGGCCCTGGGTGCATAACAATCGCATCTGGTTTTGCGTATGATAGCTTTTGTGAATCAAGTCCATACAAATGAAAATATTCTTTCTCTGAAGGAACAAAACAACTATTATTCATGCGCTCTTTCTGCAGTCTTAAAAGCATGATTACATCAGCATCCTTTATACCTTCAATTAATGAATAATGGACTGAATCTACTTCAGGAAAATGCTTACAAATCAAAGTTGGTGGTGCGACCAAGCTTATCTCTGCTCCAAACATTTTTAGCAACCTTATATTTGACCTTGCAACTCTGCTGTGCAGAATATCTCCACATATCACAACTTTGAGATCCTTTATTTGCTTTTTATGACTGCTGATTACAAGATAATCTGCAAGAGCTTGAGTTGGGTGTTCACTGCTTCCATCGCCTGCGTTGATTAGCGAGCAGCTAACATTCTTAGCCAGCATATTAACAATACCGCTATTTTTTTGCCTGATTATTATATAGTCAGGATTCATTGCATTTAATGTTTTGATCATGTCTTTTAGATCTTCTCCCTTGTTAATAGAAGAAGATCTTATTGGCAAAGTTACAACATTTGCTCCAAGGCTTTTTGCTGCTATTTCAAAACTTAGTTATATTTTCTACATCATCGACTGTAAGGTCTGAATGTTTAACAAATTCCTTCTCTTGTGCATAGTTTCCTTTTCAACTACTTGAACCTATTCTACTTTCTTATTATTGTTTTTCAATAGACCTTTGTGCAGCAATTGTTTTGGTGAAAGAACAGAAAAAGATAGTAAAGTCAAAATTAAGTTAGAAGGAAGAAAAAGTTCAGCGAGTCAAGAGTAAGGTACATTAGCATAAATCTTTCATCCCAGTGTTCAGTGGCACTGGGGATTACTTCCACTTACACTCATCCGCTATCATAACAGCCTCAAGAAGATGCTTCTCAAGTTCACTTAGAGGTAAATCACTTTGTGGATAATTTCCCCAAGACTTTAGTATATCGGAAGTTTCAACGCCTTCAATAACAGGGTATTCTTGGTTTTTTTTAGCGTATAGCTCTTGAGCCTGCTTGCTTACTAAAAATTCCAATAAGACTATAGCATTTTCCCTGTTTTTTGCGTTTTTTGTTACTGCTGCACCACTGATGTTTACCATTACGCCGTGATCATTGCGATTAGGAAAAAAGCCCCTAGTTTGTCTATAACATTCTTTTTATTTTCTGATGAAAGAATTCTTGCAAAGTAATAACTATTTACTATTGCAACATCTCCTTCACCAGCAGCTACAGCATAAATTTGGTCAGTATCACCACCACTTGGTTTTCTTGCCATATTACTCACAATTCCACTTACCCATTCTTTCGTCTTTTCAAAACCATTATTTGCAATCATAAAAGCAATCAATGACCGGTTATATGGACTTGTAGAAGAACGCACTAATATTTTTCCTTTCCATTTTTCATTTGCTAAATCTTCATAAGTACTTAAGTTTTTAGGATTTACTGACTCTTTATTATAAACTAATATTCTGGTTCTTTTTGTAAGGCCAAACCAATAATCTTCACTATCTCTAAATTTTGCAGGTATAACACTTTTTAAAATCTCTGAATCCACTTGAGATAAAAGCCCTCTTTTTTTTGCCAAAATCAGGTTCACTGCATCTGCAGTTAAAAGCAAGTCAGCTTCACCGCCATTTTCCATGCGTGAAAGTAGCTGAGAATAATCATCAA
The DNA here is from genome assembly GCF_031205055.1 of Wolbachia endosymbiont of Listronotus oregonensis. Lineage (NCBI taxonomy): Bacteria > Pseudomonadati > Pseudomonadota > Alphaproteobacteria > Rickettsiales > Anaplasmataceae > Wolbachia > Wolbachia endosymbiont of Listronotus oregonensis. The sequence continues at coordinate 1,564,254 of NZ_CP102118.1, forward strand.
TGATGTAACGTACTTTAATGCCTGTATTTTTTGTAAATTCATCAAATAAAGTACGTACTAATTCTTCTTTGCGCGATGAATAGACATTCACTACTTGTGAATTGTCAGTTCCGCTGTTTTTATACAAAAAAGTAATGACTATTAATACAACTGCTATTAAGGATGTGAATATAAAGGCTTTTTTCATATTGGATAAAAAATAACTTCTTTCAGTTAAAGATACTCAAATAGCGCAATCTTAGCAAGTGTAAAATTCGTTAGATGTAGCTAATATAATTTGGATTTACCGAAGTCAATGTATGAAATAATCGAAATTGTCATTCCAGCGCGTGACGCTAGGCCATAAAACCTACTTGACAAACTCCGTCAGCCCCCTTATCATGAAACTGAAGGTATTCAGTTATCTTCATCTGTGCAGATTAAACAGCAAAAAAACAACGTAGTTGGCGTCTTATTTTTAATTTTTTGCACTATGTGCACCTTATGTCTTCACAACATTTCTAGGTTTTTACCTACACAAGCTGAAACGCGCTTATAAAGCGTTTAAGACAGTATAGTACGCCAATTTGCAGGATTAGAGAGTGATAACTAGCTAACACGGGGTTTCTTTTGCCTTTTTTTCTGCTTAGTAAATTTCTTAAACATTTGAACTAAGGTGAGCTGCACTTAAAAGCAGCTAAATTGCAGTGTTTAAGACTTAAAAAAACGCCAATACAGAAAATAGACAATGACCAGGGCCTCTTTTGCCTTTTTTTTCGTTTGGTAAATTTCTTAAATATTTATGGCTAAACGACAACCGTCATCCCGCTACGTGTTAGCGGATCTGGAGATACCGCGGCGGTATGACGTAGGGCTACAGGTGTCATCCCAGTGCCCAGACACTGGAATCCAGAAAACTTAACTTTAAATAAGTGGCTGCATGATAAAGACTAGATCCCAGTGTCACGCACTGGGATGACATCATAGGGGCGCTGGGATGACACCCTGACAATCGTCATCCCGCTACGTGTTAGCGGCTAAGAGATACCGCGGCGGTATGACGTATTACTTATTATAGCTATAGTTCTACATGAATTACAAAAGTAATATTTACTAGATCTTAATATTTTAGATCTATATTTTAATAAATAATGAGCTGTAATTAGTATGAATGATCCATTTAAAAGTGAGAACTATAAAAAAAATCTCGACTCCTTGATAGAAGCTATAAAGCTGAAAAATATTGGTGAACAATATAATAAAACAGTGAGAGATTTATCCCAGACATTAGAGAGTTTTACAGATAAGGCAGAAGATGTAGCTAAGTTTGTTATATGTAGTGACTTGAATAATTATATAGAACCGGTGAACAAAAAGCCATCAGGTTTTTTTGGAATATTCAAGGAAACATTTAATAAAATCTTGGGAAAAGATGCTTCAATTCAGGATAACGATATAAGAAATTTTGCTAATGATAAATTGCCCAGTCTTGCTGAAAAAATAACATTCGAATACCTAAATGTTTTAAAGAAAATTTCAGATTTAGAGCAAAGTAAAAAAAATCAGGAGGAACATAGATTGTATGGAGTGAACTTAGAGGATAGAACAGCGTCAAAGCAAGAAGAAAATCCTTTATATGATCTACAAGCAGGAGATTCAGGCTATGGAAGTTCATTAAATGAAGAGCATGAATATGAAGACATATCACATTATAAGAGAAAAAGCAAAAGGAAAATCCTTTATATGAGCAGAGAGAAGATTTAGGCTATGGAAGTTTATTAAATGAAGAGCATGAATATGAAGACATATCAAATTATAAGAGAAGAAGAGTAAAATTTTAATAGAAAATTCGCAGAGTTCAAAATCGCCCAAAGAAGAGCCAATTTATGCAACAGTTTCTAAAGAACATATAGAGGCAAAAAGAAAACGTAAGCAGAAACAACAACCTCAATCCCTCGTACTACCAAAACCACCAAGAGCATCGCAAGTGCCAAAAAAAATGTTTACTACTGGTCAAGAAGTTAGACAAGAATCGAAAGTGGTAGTCAAAGATAAACCTGCAGTACCGCCAAAGCCTAAAAATCTAAACCGTGCTGATAAAAAAGTAAGCACAGAGCCAAAAGTATAGAAGTAATTCTTAAAAAATCAGCTAAAGTAAACCTACAGTACCACTAAAATCTGAAAATCAAGACAATAGGAAATCAGCACAAAAAGCTGCTGGTAAGGCGATACCAAAAGTAGCAGCAGCTACTATGAAAGGAGGAGCTAATCGCGAGATGGGCAGTAAAGTAAAGGCATTAAAAGAAAAATTTGAGCAAAATCAAGCAAAAGGAAATGCTAATGTACGGCTTGCTGAAAGCAAAACTACCCCAGCAGCACAAGCGGATATCGGTGTGAAGAAAAAACAATCTCATTCATTTCTAACAGAGAATAAAAGATCTGCAACGAAACACATAACAGCAAAATTATCCAAAATCTCATGTCAGAAAAAATCCCCCCCACACAAGTAAGTGTTAAGGAAATGGTTGCACAAATTGAGAAAGGAAAAGGAGGAAGATAGTAACATTTGGGAAAAAAACATATGGTCAAGTCAAGAGATTGTGAGCAAACTTAGGAAGTTATAGCTAAACTGACTGTATCTGTTCAGAGGAGTGGCTAATGTGCAAATATTGAAGCAAAGTGCGTGACTCACAGCTGTACGAACATTGCAATATGGCACATAGTAAACGATGTCATCCCAGTGCCCAGACACTGGGATCCAGTTTTCCATATAATCTCATCGAAAATGTTGTAATCACTTTCTGTGCTAGTTTGCTTGTTCACAAGCAAACTTTTCTGGTTCCCAGTGTCAAGCACTGGGATGACATCATAGGGACACTGGGATCTAGGGAATGTTCAAAAAACTGTGTCAAATCAACTCATACACTTCATTACCAACTTCATGATGAAGTTCTGCAGTTGGATGGAAATAATCAAAAAAGAAATAATCCTTTAGTGTTTCTTCGCTACCCCAGGGTTATAGTGAACGTCAAATTCCCCTTTAAATATCAACTTTAAGAGTATTTTTATATTTTCTTTAAATCTCCCCAAATTTTGGTCTGCAATGTTCGATGTGCATGCATCTTGACAATTTAAACCTTTGC